>NZ_JBKBET010000019.1:0-88132 GCF_048910785.1 Nocardia nepalensis
TGTCAACTCCGGTTGAATCGTGACCCGGTCGTTCCGGTTGAATCCGGACCCACCCCTGCTGGTTTGGTTAGTCGTTGGTCTTGGCCGCTGGGACGCGGCCGAGGTCTCGGTCTTTGAGTCGGTAGCTGTCTCCCTTCATTGAGATGACTTCGGCGTGGTGGACGAGGCGGTCGATCATTGCGGCGGCGACGACGTCGTCGCCGAAGACCTCGCCCCAGCGGCCGAAGGGTTTGTTGCTGGTGACGATCAGCGAAGCTCGTTCGTAACGGGACGAGACGAGCTGGAAGAACAGGTTCGCGGCCTCGGATTCGAACGGGATATAGCCCACTTCGTCAACGATGATCAGCGGAATCCGGCCGAGCTTGATCAGCTCTGCCTGCAGTTTTCCGGCGTGATGAGACTCGGCCAGCCGGGAGACCCACTCGGCAGCGGTGGCGAACGCGACGCGGTGACCTGCTTGGCAGGCGCGGATCCCGAGCCCGATCGACAGATGCGTTTTGCCGGTGCCAGGTGGACCGAGGAAGACGACATTCTCCTTGGCGGTAATGAAATCCAAGGTCCCGAGGTGGGTGATGGTGTCGCGTTTGAGCGAACGCTGATGGTCGAAATCGAACTCCTCCAACGATTTTCGCGACGGAAATCGAGCACTGCGGATGCGTCCTTCACCGCCGTGGGATTCGCGGGCGGAAACTTCTCGTTGCAGGCAGGCGGCCAGGAACTCTTCGTGGCTCCAGTTTTCCGAGCGGGCGCGTTCGGCCAGTCGCTCAACCGCGCTGCCGAGTGTCGGTGCCTTGAGTGCTCTTGCGAGATAAGCGATTTCGGAGGTTACGTTGCGTGAACCATTGGCGGTCTTGGTGGCCATCAGGCGATTTCCTCGCTGCTGCTCGCCTCGTCGAGGTCGAACATGCGGTCATAGTCGGACAGGTTTCGATGCTCGACATCGGTGTCGATCGCGGGAACCGCGACCAGGCGCCGGGATCGGCGCAGATCTGCGGCTGCGGCCGCATGATCGGGATCGGTGATGGATTGGTGATCGGCCCAACACCGTTGATGGCGAGCAAGTTCGGCGCCGGCCAGGGTGATCACCACCTCGGTCAGGTCGGCGCGGACTTCCACTCGCCGGCCGATCGCGACCGGATGAACGGAGTAGTCGTTGGAGTCCAACCGGACGTAATGATCGCGAGGCAGCCTGGTCGTGAGCCTCCATCCGACCACCGGATCCACCGGCGGCAGCTCGAGCATCGAGCGCCGGTCGGCATCCCAGCGATCAACCGGGCGACACTCCAACCGCCGATGGTGACGGTGGTTGGCCTTGACCAACCATTCACCCAGCTGGGTGTTGAAATCAGCCGGGCTGGTGAACACACGGCCGGGCAGGAACGAGGTCTCCAGATATCCGTTCGCTCGCTCGACCAGCCCCTTGGCCTCCGGATCGCCTGGCCGGCACTGAATCACCTTGATGCCCAACGTTCCCCGGAACGCGTTCATCGTCTCGGTCAGCTGCGGTTTGCCGCCGCGCCATTGCCCGACCGCGGACTCGTTGTCCCAGACCAGAGCTCGCGGAACACGCCCCCAATCCGAGATCAACGCCCAATGCCCGGCCAGCAGATCAGGGCTTTGCCGGGTCGGGATCATCGTCGCCGCCATGACCCGCGAATAGCCGCTGACCATCACCAACACCGGCGGACGACCGACATGGCCGAACCCCAACGGAACATCGACCGGCGGAAACCACAAATCGCACTGAGCAAGCTCGCCGGGCTGATACTCAGTGCGCGAGGCCGGGTCCACCGGCTTGAACAACGGCCGCAGCTGCTGCACTCGCTCGAAGAACACCGTCTTGCCGCGTTGCCAGCCAACACGTTCCATGATCACCGTCGTCGGCATATCCGGGAACTCGGCGAGCACCGCCCGAATCTGCGGCTCGAACTCATCGACCGCCGACCCCTTCGGCTTGCGCTGATACCGCGGCGGCTCATGGGAACCGAGCGCCTTCTTCACCGTGTTCTTCGAAACCTTCATCCGACGAGCGATCGCGCGAATCGCCATCCCCTCAGCGCGATGCAACCGTCGGATCTCCGCCCAGTCCTCCACGTTCAGCACCTCATGATCGTTCACAGGGTGGGTCAGCATTCACCCGGAATCAGAGGGTCAGTCTTCAGGCGGAAGCGACAGCCCGGATCATCCCCGCGTGCGCGGGGAGCACTCGAAGATCCGCATCATCGAATGGGGCTACACCGGATCATCCCCGCGTGCGCGGGGAGCACCGCGATGCGGTGAAGTCGGACATACTCGTCGAGGGACCATCCCCGCGTGCGCGGGGAGCACGGCAGCATCCACGCCTGGCCGGAGGTCACCCCGGGATCATCCCCGCGTGCGCGGGGAGCACATCGTCGGTGTCGCCAATACCGCTCGTCAGGCCGGATCATCCCCGCGTGCGGGGGGAGCACCTCGCGGTGGCTGACACGAGACCACCTTTGGTGGGATCATCCCCGCGTGCGCGGGGAGCACATGAAGATCGCGTTGGAGCGGTGCCCGCCGAGCGGATCATCCCCGCGTGCGCGGGGAGCACATCCCGGGCAAGACCACCACCGGGGCGGGCTCGGGATCATCCCCGCGTGCGCGGGGAGCACACGGACGAACGCAACGTCGCGGCCCTGTGGGTGGGATCATCCCCGCATGCGCGGGGAGCACGATCATGTCGGGTATCTCGGATCCGTTGCGGCAGGGATCATCCCCGCGTGCGCGGGGAGCACTGCTGGGCCAGGCAACTGGGGTTGTCCAGGTTCGGATCGTCCCCGCATGCGCGGGGAGCACCGCACCGCCTGTGCGACCAGCGGCGGCCGGATCATCCCCGCGTGGCGGGGAGCACGCGGTCTGCGCCAGCGACAGGTGCGACAGCGACGGATCATCCCCGTGTGCGCGGGGAGCACGCCAGAGCTTCCCGGACGCGATGGTGTCAGCTACGGATCATTCCCGCGTGCGCGGGGACCGCGGCCGGTTCCGTTGGTGCTCATGCGTTTTCGCTGGATCATCCCCGCGTGCGCGGGGAGCACTGCTTTTGGCCCTCACTCAGGGGCGGCGCGTTCGGATCATCCCCGCGTACGCGGGGAGCACACTTCCCCGCGTGCGACACGGGCTTTCGCTGCCGGATCATCCCCGCGTGCGCGGGGAGCGCCCGAGCGCGGGCATGTGGACGCACGTCACCGAGGGATCATCCCCGCATGCGCGGGGAGCACTCGAACGGAACCTCGCTGCGCGCCCGTGAGGACGGATCATCCCCGCGTGCGCGGGGAGCACGCGGCCACCATTTGCCATGCGTTCACGGTCGGGGGATCATCCCCGCGTTCACGGGGAGCACCCGTCCTGATGCTCGCCCTGCTGGTCGACGTGCGGATCATCGCCGCGTGCGCGGGGAGCACTGCTCCTGTGGGCACTCGCCGTACCGGTAGTCAGGATCATCCCCGCGTGCGCGGGAGCACACCAAACGGCTACGCAAGGTCGTGGACAAGCAGGGATCATCCCCGCGTGCGCGGGGAGCACTCGTTCGAGTTGGTCGACGGCGATACCGGCCCGGGATCATCCCCGCATGCGCGGGGAGCACGCCCCCTCCAAACAGCTGGATTGCGATGTGGTGGGATCATCCTCGCATGCGCGGGGATCACGGCGCCGCATGGTGTGTCGCACGGCTGGCCGCCGGATCATCCCCAATGCGCGGGGAGCACTAGTCGTGGTCGTATTCTCTGGTGTCGTCGTAGGGATCATCCCCGCGTGCGCGGGGAGCACTCGGGCACCGCGACACCCTCACCGGGCGATAGCAGATCATCCCCGCGTGCACCGGGGGCACAGGATCGATCAGAAGTGCCGCACTAATCCGGACGGATCATCCCCGCGTGCGCGGGAAGCACGGAGCCGTCATCCGCTCCTGGCGGTCAATGATCGGATCATCCCTGCGTGCGCGGGGAGCACCGCGGTGTCCCTGCGGTCAGGTTCGATAACGAGGGATCATCCCCGCCTGCGCGGAGAGCACTAAATGTATCTGATGTTCGCGGCTGTCGGCAGCGGCTGGTCTCCGAGGATCATCCCTGTGCGCGGGGAGCACATCATCGCGGCGGCCACCTGCGCGGTCTTGCCCGGATCATTCCCGCCTGCGAGGGGAGCGCCGTTCGTCTTCGGTGAGGCGTATGCGCTGATCGGGATCATCCCCGCGTGCGCGAGGAGCACTCCGGCTGGATCGCTTGGGCGACGTCGTGCAGAGGATCATCCCCGCGTGCGCGGGGAGCACCGCTTCGTTTCCTGGGCGGAGCCGCCGGTGTAGGGATCATCCCCGCGTGCGCGGGGAGCATGCTGTAGTCCCTCCAGCGCAATCATGAGGGGCCGGATCATCCCCGCCGTGCGCGGGGAGCACGGGTGCCTTGTGGCGACTATCACCAAGCTCGCAGGATCATCCCCGCGTGCGCGGGGAGCACACTGGCATCGCGCCCCATAACTTTCTCTCGTCGCGGCTCATCCCCGCGTGCGGCGGGGAGCACTCGTCCGCCAAACCCGCGTGCCGGTTCCCCTGCGGATCATCCCCGCGTGCGCGGGGAGCACCCCAACTGCTTGAGCCATTCGCTCAGCTTCGACGGATCATCCCCGCGTGCGCGGGGAGCACGGCCCCGGTAGACGCGGCATGAACCTGATGCAAGGATCATCCCCGCGTGCGCGGGGAGCACGAAGGGTCGTGCGGGGCGTGATCCATATTTCGAGGATGCTCCCCGCGCGCGGGGAGCACAGCGCATCCACCGGTTTGACTGTGGCGCAACAGGGATCATCCCCGCGTGCGCGGGGAGTACCAGGTTTTCCACCGGCCGCGGTCGTCTTGGAACGGATCATCCCCGCATGCGCGGGGAGCACTCGGTGACGCGCACGCTGATTGCCCACGACGCCGGATCATCCCCGCGTGCGCGGGGAGCACTTGTACATCCCGGCATCGCCGTCGTACGTCCAGGGATCATCCCCGCTTGCGCGGGGAGCACCGCATGGTGGTCGTCGTCAACCGGGGCGTGGGCGGATCATCCCTGCGTGCGCGGGGAGCACGGACAGCCGAATGTAGCAGTCGATTTCGCCGGAGGATCATCCCCCCGTGCGCAGGGAGCACGTCTCGAACTCGCTGCGAAGCTCTCCGATGTCGGATCATCCCCGCGTGCGCGGGGAGCACTCGGGCTGGCTTGGCGCGGTCTTGTTCCGGTTCGGATCATCCCCGCGTGCGCCGGGAGCACATCGCTTCGGTGAGCGCGCCCCTACTGCGAGCGGGATCATCCCCGCGTGCGCGGGGAGCACGTCGCCGGCTACATGCTGGTGATCCAGAACTTCGGATCATCCCCGCGTGCGCAGGGAGCAGCGCAGCACCTGCTTGCGTGTCTTCTCGGCCTGCGGATCATCCCCGCATGCGCGGGGAGCACGCCGCCGATGCTGTATCCCGCCTGACTGGCGATGGATCATCCCCGCGTGCGCGGGGAGCACCGCAAGCAGATCGGCCGCACCTGGCTGTTCGACGGATCATCCCCGCGTGCGTGGGGAGCACTCAGTGGCGCGCAGGGGGGAACTGAACTGGGCGGGATCATCCCCGCGTGCGCGCGGAGCACCTGTCTCGGCAGACCTGGCGGTCACCGCTGGGCGGATCATCCCAGCGTGCGCGGGGGCACTTCCCGAATTCTGGACAGCTAACGTTGGGAAACGGACCCGCGTGCGCGGGGACCACCACACCCCATGGAGGTCTTGCGCGGCGGCGGTCGGATCATTCCCGCGTGCGCGGGGAGCAACGGGAGGCATCTCAGAAAGCCCGTCATGTCTTAGGATCATCCCCGCTTGCGTGGGGAGCACAACGTCGCTGCGGCAGCGTTTCATTCGGTTTCGGGATCATCCCCGCGTGCGCGGGGAACGCGGGTCGGATCGGCGAGCAGCAGGTTGTTCGGTCCGATTATCCCCGCGTGCGCGGGGAGCACCTACGTCGAATCATGGTCGCTGCCGCCCACGCATGCGGGGAGTACCAGCAAGATCATCAAGCTCCCCGCCTTCAGGCGGATCGTCCCCGCGTGCGCGGGGAGCACCCCGAGGCGCGGCAGACGAGGACCATCTCGCATGCGCGGGGAGCACTGTCGCATGGACCGTTCGGGCGGTTTCGTCGGCGGATCATCCCGCGTACGGGGGAGCACCAAAGGGACCGGCTGATGAATCGGTGTTACCAGGGGTCATCCCCGCGTGCCGGGGAGCACTGTCCATGTCCTACACCCCGTATGACCGGTTCCAGACCATACCCGCATGTACAGGGAGCACCGTCTACCGGCCATAGTTTCGGTTCGCTGAATTGAGTTGCTATCGGTCGTATTCGGCGTAATCTGCACAAGGTCATCTTTCACCTGGAGGGGGCAGGAGTGGCAGAATTCGAAACATCATGTAGTCCAGTATGTTTCGACCTATCCTCCGAACCGTGCATTCCTGTCCTGACCTCTGAGGACGGGTTGCAGTGGCGAAGTCTGCGAGACGTTTTCGCCGCAGCCGACTCGGATGAGATCGCCGTCAGCCACCCATGCCCCGGCACTGAGATCGCCTGTTACGAGCTCCTTCTCGCGATCTGTCACGCGGCCGGTTACACCCCTCGTGCACCCCGCGAGTGGTCCCTGTGGGTCGACCAGGACCGATCATTCGACGATGTGGTCGACTGGCTTACAACGGGTGACGGCCGAGGCCATTTCGACCTGTTCGATCCCGAACGACCCTTTGGTCAGAACGCCTTTCTGGCCGCGCCGCTCAGGGACCTCGGCTACAGCCCGGTCCAGCTGATGCTGGAGCGCGCGAAGAACTACAACCAGTTCGCCGACCATGTACATCTGCACGATCCAGATCCGGTCAGTGCTCGCGACGCGTTCTTATCGATGATCACTCAGCATTGCTATGGGCTCGGCGGCCGGATGATGACCGAGGGTGTTGTGAAGCAAGTGGAGCACACTCTCGGCTACAAGGATCCTTTCACTCGTGGTGCTGTGGGTCGCCTCGGGGCTCGGGTGCGTGTCCTTGCTCTCGGCGACACGCTCGGCGACACGATTCGGCTCAACCTCAGCATCAATCGAACGAGTGGCACGTTCAACGCCACGTGGCGCGGTCGCCCGCGACGACGATTCATCTCCGCTCGGGAGAGCCGGACGATTGATGGACCTGCCGACTGGCACAGCACCCTTGGTCGCTCGGTACTGTTGCGCGGCAAGAGTATCGGTGAGGCGACTCCGACCGTTGATCGTGTGCTGCTCGGCATGGGTGAGACGGTTACTGTTGCAAATGACAGCGACAGCTACGCCGACCACGACACCGTGTATCTCGGCACGAAGCCACTGCAAGCCAGCCTGAGCAGGGCGCTGTGGCGCGATGCGCACGCCATCTATTCGGCCAGCCTCACCCCCGGAAGCGGTGATGGGCTGTTCGGCCTGCTGGGAAACGAACTCAAACGTCCGGTGCAACTACTCGCGGTGGGGCTGGCCGCTAATCAGCAGAGCGTAGATGGCTGGGTTCGGGATATCTTCCCATTCGACCCGGATCGGAAGAACTCACTGAAGCAAGCTGCCGAGCTCGGTGTGCAGCTGACCGATGACGCTGTCACGGCGTTGAATTCTGCAGCATCTGAAGCCTTCCGCTACACCTATCCCGCCTGCCCACGGGAACAGCGCGAGAAACTGATGAAGCGTTTCTACGCCTCGGACTATGTGTGGGCGCGAGCCGGCACGCCGTTCCATCGACTCCTCGACCGCGTCGCGGCTGGACACGACCCGCGACCCGAGCTGCTTGCGCACGCAGAGACAATCCGCGATATCACGATCGAAGCACTCGACGAACGGCTGAGATCGCTGACACCGAATGCGCGCGGCTGGCAGGCCAAAGTCCGTGCCCGGGAGAAGCTTCTGAAGGGGCTACAGGCACGTCACTTCAAGCACCAGTTGGGACCGCAATGACCGACAACGGCGCAGTTAGCCCACCGGAGCGCGACGCGGACGAGCGGGCTGCGGCACGCCTCGCAAGCTGGTTGCACGGCCTGATCGCGGCAGGGAACATTGGGTACCTGGCCGATCTGCGCCGAGCCCGCGCCGACACAGTAGCGCGGCTTCTGGCTGGCAACTACGCAGCGCCCAATGGTGTTGCTCTGGGCCCGAATTCGATCAAGGTGTTCGAAACGGTCGCCTCTCTATTCGCGCGGTTCCATGCAGGCGAGTCGACCTTGCAGAGGGGGTCGGGGTCGCTCGGGTATGCGATGACCAAAGTCGGCAACCCTGGCCACCGGGGCACCGAGAACCCTGGCTGCGTACGACTGATCAACCAGATCCTGGTTTCCCGAGAGCCTCCGTATCGCCGTATCCAGCACGGGATCGATCTGCTACGAGCCGATTCGGGCACGCCGCCGAACTGGTACCAGCTGGCTGTCGATCTACTGCGCTGGACGGACCCAGACCGCACGATCCAACACCACTGGGCCCGGGACTTCTATCTGCCCCATACCAACTCGAGAAGGGTGCGCTGATCGTGGATGATCAGTACCTGTCCCTGCACGCGATCACGACGTTCTCTGGCGTGCTTCTCAACCGCGACGAGAACAATCTGCCCAAGGAGCTTGTGTACGGCGGAGTCACTCGTACCCGTGTATCGGCACAAAGCTGGCGCAGGGCCGAACGGATGTACATGCGAAACCAAGCCAACAACGGCAAAGGGCCACTGGCAGGCCACACCTTCGGGATTCGGACTCGCGAGTGGGCGATCGAAACAGCCGATGCGCTTGTAGAACTCGGCTGGCCGAGAGAGAAGGCCAACGACATGGCACGGCTCGCTCTCGAGCATTGCAACTTGAACTTCGGAGATCCCGACAAGGATCCGATGAAGACCAAGGTTGCCATCTTCGCACCCGCTGACGCCGGCAGCAGGATGGCGACAATCCTGCACTCTCCCCCCGTCACGCTCGACAGCTGGTTCGAAGCCGAGACGAAGCGACTGCGCGAAGAGGCCGAAAGACGCGCGGCTGTTCAAGCTGCCAAGAAGAGTCGGAAAGGCCAGACCTCCGAACCAGCCAGCACGGAGCAGCAGCTCGAGGTGACGCCCATCCCGAAGAAGGTGCGTGACGCTCTCGTAGCGGCTCTGGCTCCGGCCGACGCTATCGACATCGCGCTCTTCGGCAGGATGCTCGCCGAGATCGCCGAAGCGACCGATGTGGACGGTGCCATCCAGTCCATGCACGCGTTCACCGTGGACGCCGCAGAAGTTGACGACGACTTCTTCACCGCGGTGGATGACCGGAAGGAAAGCCGCAGAACTGCATTCGATGCGATCGATGGCTGGTCGGGCGACGACAGCGGTGCCGCTATGACCGGGTATCAAAGCCTGACATCCGGCACCTTCTACCGGAATGCCGTTCTCGACCGCGCTCAGCTTCGCCGGAATCTCATCCGCGCCAGCATTCCTCCCGAGGTAGTCGCAGAACGCGCTGACGCCGCGGAACGCGCATACATAGAGTCCTTTTGCCACTCTGTGCCGAATGCGAAGAAGAACAACACCGGCGCGCTCGGCACATTGCCAAAACTTGTTCTCGCAGTATGTGGTTCGCGTCCAGTCAACTATGCCTCCGCTTTCGAGCAAGCTCTCGTCGCCAACGGCCAGTCGGTCAGTATCCAAGCCGCCCAGCGACTCCTTCGCCAACATGAGTTCGCGGCGGCGAAACTGCCCGGAATATCAGCCGGAAGAGCGTTGACCTACGACATCGACATCGCTGATCAGATTCTCGGCAAGAACGATTCGACGAGCGTTGTCTCAGTCGACTCGCCCGCGGAGCTGATGCACGCAACGCTGCGATGACGTCAACGCTGCTGATTCGGCTTGCGGGTCCTCTGCAGGCGTGGGGAACACTGTCCAAATTCCGGCACCGCGATACCGATCCCGACCGTCCAACCAAGAGCGGCGTTATCGGGCTGCTAGCCGCCGCGGACGGGCACGACCGCAGTGGAACCAACCCTGCTTATCCGGACGCGCTACCACTGGAAACACTCGCAGCACTGCGATTCGGAATCCGAGCCGACCGCCCCGGCGTGTTGGTGCGCGACTATCACACAGTCGGTGGCGGGCGCTTCCCGATCCGACCGCGCGATCTAATCCTCGACGGGCGGCGTGTTTCGGCAGCCCATCTTCCACCTGAATCCAGCGAGCCGACCCCCTTCGGCTCGTTCGATGCCCCCGGCTGGTATGGGGCTCCCAAAGGCATTGCACCTGATTCGTCGGGGGTTCTGCAGGCAAACTCCGCATTAAGGCGCAACGGGCTCGTCACCGAACGCTGGTATTTGTCCGATGCCGCATTCGTGGCCGCCGTCGAGTCCGATGATCCGGAACTACTCGGGCGGCTTGCTGAGCGCCTCGACCATCCGCGTCGCATGGTATGGCTGGGGCGCAAGAACTGCCCGCCTGCCGAGCGCCTCAACCATGGCGTCCACGAGGGAAACCTCCGGACTGTCCTCCTCAGCACTGCCCTGCTTCCCAATGCTAGTGAAGCCGAACCATATTCGTGGATCGAGACTGGCCCCAACGAGCCGGATTCCGTACCCGTCCAGGATCAGCCCGTCTCCTTCTCCTCCCGGCACCGAGTCCACATACAGAGATGGGAGCGTCGGCAGCGCATGGCAATCACAGATCCGATAATCACTTGGGAGGTGCCATGAGAGCCGCGCTGATCGCCTGCCACAGCATCCTCGAGCTGAATGCGCGACACCCCGAGACCCAACGCGCTTTGCTCGATGCCCAGGCGATGCATCGTCTGGTGATGAAGGGTTTCCTTGGCTGGGTCGAGGATGGCGCTCCCGACGCTCGCGCCCAGATGGGCGTCTTGCATACCTCGAACGTCGACTTGAAGAACCAGCTGCTGACCGTCGTCGTTCAATCCAAGGTCCCACCGGACTGGTCCCGCCTGGACAAACGCCAGCTCAAGGCCGAACCCCAGGTCATCAAGGTCGACGAGTCTATCGAGACCGGCCAGCGGTACCGGTTCCGCACTGTGGTCAACCCGGCCCGAATGAGCGATCGCCATCTTCCACCCAACGCCAGAAAATCAAGCCGACCCGAACGAAAGCGGCTGGCCGACACAACGGCTGAGCACGCACAGCAATGGTTCGCCGAACGTCTTCAGTCGCTGGGGGAAAGCGCCGTCAATCAGCGCGGTGTCCACCGAATCGGCGCAGATGCGAACCCTCTCCAGCTCGCTGTTCGCATTCTCCCGAAGCTGAGCCATCTCCAAGGAAAGCCCGGCATGCGAATCGGTCGGGCAGAAGTACGCGGCGAATTAGAGATTACCGACCCAGATGTCTTTGTCGACACCGTCATCGGTGGACTCGGGCACGCCAAGGCATATGGATGCGGGCTGATCCTGATCAAACCTGTACTTGCCAGGGCTGCCAACTGATCTGGACAAATGCCGATCTCCGCAGTCCTAGTGCCCTTGAACTCGGCCGGGGCGGAAGAAAATTCGAAGCGAAGATGAAAACGACTTGGTCACCCCTTATCTCTGCATGACATGGGCGCCCGTCAATGCCTCGGGCAGGGCTCGCGCAAGGACAGCACGACCATCTGTCCGGACTCGTCGCCGTACACCATGGCGGTGGGATCGTCCGGGTGGCCAACGCAGGCTGTGACAGTCGTTGTGTCGGTGACCCAGCGTGCTAGCTCCACTCCGCTCTCCAGATCCCATAGCCGCAATGTCCGGTCGCTGCTACCGGAAATGATATGTCGGGCGTCCGCCGTGACCGCTACCGTACGGACCCAGCCAGTGTGGCCTCGCAGGGTATGTACCAGGCGTTTGTTGTCCAGGCTCCAGACCCGTACCGTCTGATCCTGACCGGCGGACACGATATAACGACTGTCGACGGTAACTGCCAGCGCGTCGATCCTGTCGTCGTGGCCGTGCAGGGCGCACTCCAGTTGTCCGCTGTTCAAGTCCCATACGCGCACGGTCCGGTCGTAGCCAGCGGAGACGATGCGCCGACTGTCGGCGGTCACCGCCACCGCGTACACCTCGCTATCGTGATGTTTCAGGATGCGTTCCAGGTGTCCATTGTCCAGATCCCATACCCGCACGGTCCCGTCGCTACTGCTGGTAACGATGTGCTTGCTGTCGGCGGTGACCGCCACCGCGTAGACCACGCCGATATGGCCTTCCAAGGTGTGCAGCGCTTCTCCGCTGGACAGGTCCCAGACGCCTACGGGCTGGTCGTAGCCAGCGAAGACAACGCGCCGACTGTCGGTAGTGATCGCCACCGCGTTAATTGAGCCGACCTGACCTCGCAGAGGGCGTTGCAAATCTCCGCTGGCCAAATCCAAGACGCCCACAGGCTGGTCGTAGCCAGCGAAGACAACGCGCTGACCGTCGGTAGTGATCGCCACCGCGTTAATTGAGCCGACCTGACCTCGCAGAGGGCGTTGCAAATCTCCGCTGGCCAAATCCCAAACCCGCACCGTCTTATCGTGGCTGCCGGAGACGATATGCCGGCCGTCGGCCGAAACCGCCACCGCGTAGATATGGCTTGCGTGGCCTTGCAATTCACGTTCCAGACGGCCACTGGCCAGATCCCACACTCGCACGATCTGGTCGTCGCCAGCGGAGACGATCTGAATGCCTTCTGCGGTGACCGCTACTGCGTGGACAGAGCCGGTGTGACCGTGCAGAATGCGTCCACAAACTTCATTGTCCAGATCCCAGACCCGCACAGTTCCATCGCGGCCACCGGAGACGACATACCGGCCATCAGCCGAAACCGCCACTGCTTCGATGTCCCTAATGTGGCCTCGCACTGTATGTTTCAGATCTCCGCTGGCCAAATCCCAGACCCGCACCGTTCGGTCGAACCCGCCTGAGACGACATACCGGCCATCAGCCGAAACCGCCACCGCGTTGACATGGTTGTTGTGGCCCGGCAACGTGCATTCCAGGCTTTTACTGGCCAGATTCCATACTTGCACCTTCCGGTCGCCGCTGCCGACGATAACGCGCTGGCTGTCGGCAGTGACCGCCACCGCGTAGATGTAGCCGGAGTGGCCTTGCAGAGTGTGTTCCAGACGTCCGCTGGCCAGGTTCCACACCCGGACGGTCCCGTCGAAGCTACCGGACACGACGCGTTGGCCGTCGGCGGTGAGCGCCAGCGATTTGACCTCTTGCTCATGGCCTTCGACGACGCGTTTCAGTTGCCCGCTCTCCAGATCCCATACTCGCACGGTCTTGTCGCGGCTCCCGGAGACGATGTGCTTGCCGTCGGCTGAGACTGCCACTGCGTTGATGCGCTCGTCGTGACCTTGCAGGATGCGTTCGAGCGGTCCGCCGGGTTCAGTGAGACTGCCAGGAGTTCGGGGGCACAACCAGAGATGTTCATCAGATGGGCAGGCCGTATCTAAAAGGGCGCAAATTTTCGGCTCAGGGTTCCCGAGCAGGCGGCCAACGAGCTGGCCGGCGAGCAGCCGCGGTTCGTGAGCCAAGGTGTGCGCCGAGAGCTGAAGGGCGCCATGAGCTGCTTCGACTGGAGTTGAGCGGCGCCGCTGATAGGAATAGTCGGCGAGCAGATCGCTGATGCCAGTCACCGAGAGCTTGCGTTCCATCCATGCGAAACTCATGAGCAGTTCGTCGAGCCGCTCATGGCGCTCAGCATGCGCAAGGTGGAAGGCGAGATTCTGGAACAGGTAGCCGTCGTCCGGGCCACTCTCCCACGGAACCGGGTCGCCCTTGCCGCCACCGGGGTCGGTCACTTGCAGTATCTGTGAGCGATAGCCGTCGATGAAGCGGCCGTGAGTGGCCATGACGCCACCAGGACTGGCGGTGAGCTGATGGGCAGCAACGTCGAATTCGAGATCGTGCAGGGTGTACCACTCTCGGGTGTCGCGCTGCACCAGGCATCGGTCGACGAGCCGGGTAAGTCGCCGTTCGACATCCCCGACAGCATCGCCTGCAGATACCCACAGGGCCCTTACCGCGTTGAGCGGGACGCTGCCGCGGCCAGCGAATACGGCGAGCTCCCGATAACGATCCCGATCAGCCGGGGACAGGTCGTCCACGCTGAGGGTTATCGAAGCCAGGACACTGGCATGCTGATAACCGTCAGGCCCGTACTCGTCCGCGATCGCCTGAACGTCTGCCCCTTCGAGCAGGTCCGATACGTCCTGCCAGACCTGCGGACTGCCACCCCGAGCCTTGATCATCCCACCGAGCAGCGCCACGCCCAGCGCCAGATTGCCCACCCGTAGGCACAGCGCATCCGCCACGGGCGGGAGTCGATCGAAAGCAGTATCAGTCCAGCGGCCCAGCAGCGTCAGGGCTTGGTCAAGCGTCAACTGGTCCACCTCGTGCGTGGTGGCGCCGGAAGAACGAGCGATCCCGCGGTCGCGTGTAGTGAACAACAGCGCACCCCGTGCGCCAACCACGTCGAGTGCCCGTAGGATATCGATGCCCCAGACATCGTCGACGACTAGTAGAACTGCTCTGCCAGCAAGCAACTCAGCGAGACGGTGCCGACCCGCCTCGACAGTCGAGAAGGACACCACCTCACCGGTTAGCAGCCCGACAAGCCGTTCCTGTAACAGCGTAGGCGCCACGCCGCGCATCGCATCGACCCAAACAATGCCTTCGGAGAAGGCCGCCTGCATGTCCGGGTGCCGTGTGATCGCAGTCGCGAGAGTCGTCTTTCCAGCACCGCCCATACCGACCAAAGCCACCGTGGCACGCGCTAATACCTCACCTCGCGCCACCTCGACGATCCCGGGCCGCGCGATATACCGCGACGGGACGTCGGGGACGAAACCGATGAACGCGGTACCCGACACCCGTGGGAACTGCGGGGTAGCAGGGTGCCGGGCCGGTAACGGGGCTGTCGGGGCGTGGACAATGGTTATTTTCTCCGCGTTCACCCCCGCGAAAGTGTTGATCGCTGCCCCAGGTCCCCAGCTGGGTGAGGCGGCCGGGACAGGGGCTACCGGCGCGCCGACGAAGGGTCCTGTTGGTCTCGGCTTCCCGCGCGCACTGACCCAATCTCAATGTCACCGTCGAAACTGCCCTCGACCACCCGCACCCCGGTGCCAGCAGAGTCCACCTCGCGGATCCGCAGCGCCGCGGCCTCCACCCGTTCCAGATCAACCCCTACCGCTGCACCGGCCGCAGCTTCGTGGGCGCGGACCGCCGAGAGAAGCGCTTGAGCGGCAGCCAGCAAGTCCACATCACCACCAGCACCCGCGGCCGCCAGATCCTCGGCGAATTCGTCCCGCCGGTGCCGCGAGTCCGGTCGCTGTTCTAACGTCTCCACCTCGACCTGTCCATAGCGGCCCGTAACCAAACCCTTCAGCCGCTGATATGCTTCAGCGACCGCTGCTTTGGCCGTATCCCGCAGACCGGCAACCGCCCCAACCGCTAGCGCTTCGGCCACGACCTCTGGCACCGTCTCCAACATCGACATCCCCTCTGCTTCCGCGCTGGCAGGCGAAATCACTGACCGAGCCCCGACTGTACTACTATGTTGAGCTTTAGCGAGAACGAATCGCTCTGCGGTATAGCAACTTTCGAGTGTATACCGACTGTTGGCTCGCTCCCCCCCGTCGGCGCCAGCCCACTACAAATCCTCACCACCCTGCGGGCCATCGTCACCGTCCTCACCGGCCGCGACGACACGAAAGCCACCGAACTACTCAACGCCATATCGCCGGTCCCTGCCGGCCAGGACGACACCGGCGTCGCAGGCAGTATCGGCGTCGGTACCAGCCTGCTCGACGACTGGCTGTCGGGCCGCGCCCCCGAAACACCGAAAGGGCTGGCCACCGCCGTCCGCCTGCCCCGCGGCCACTGGACCGGCGAACGCGCCGCCACCTACCTGCTCGCGCTGGCCCGCAACACCGCGCCTTCGCCAAAACAAGACGCCGTCATCGCCAACCACGGCGGCCTGCACGTCCTCTACGGCACCGCGCTCGCACTCACCGGCCCCATCCACACCTGGGCGCAACTCACCAACACCCTGGTCACCGAACTCACCAACACTCACATCGCCTGAGTATCAACACATTTCACGAATTCTGCGCGCCAGAGCCCTTCAGGCTGGCAGGCGACACAAAACGCACTATGTCTGATATCGGATCATCCCCGCGTGCGCGGGGAGCACGGCGGCAACCACGGTGGATATCAATACAAAGAGGGATCATCCCCGCGTGCGCTGGGAGCACCGGTCGCGGATTTCGCGGTCGAACATCTCGTACGGATCATCCCCGCGTGCGCGGGGGGCACCACACCCCATGGAGGTCTTGCGCGGCGGCGGTCGGATCATCGCCGCGTGCGCGGGGAGCACCGGTAGGCATCTCAGAAAGCCCGTCATGTCTAAGGATCATCCCCGCGTGGGCGGGGAGCGCCCGAAGGACCCCGTCGTCGAGTTCCCTGGCCGGATCATCCCCCGCGTGCGCGGGGAGCGCATCACCGTCCTGCGCCGCGCGGCCCGAGACAAGGGATCATCCCGGCGTGCACGGGGAGCACTCCATCGAGGACGTTTACCTGATCATCGACGCGGGATCATCCCTGCATGCGCGGGGAGCACCCACGAAGATAGACCTCCGACCCGAACCAATCCGGATCATCCCCGCGTGCGCGGGGAGCACCTCGAACGTTAGACGTCAACCTATGGTGCGAGCGGATCATCCCCGCGTGCGCGGGGAGCACCGCGCACTCCAGGACACCGACTTCGCCGGGAACGGATCATCCCCGCGTGCGCGGGGAGCACACTTGTTGACCAGCGGTGATTCTGCCAGAGTTGTTGATTCTCATTCGGTTTCACCCATGGTGCGTCCTGTTCTGGGGTGATGCGGATTCGGACCGAACGGTCACGTAAGAATGCAGCCGGACATCCTCTCTTCCCACGTCAGTCATCACATGCCACTACCCACAGGATCACAGCTTCCGGCAGCAGGACGGGACCCGGACCTGTCACCAGTCTCTAAGTAGCCGAATTGAGTGCATTCGGTCGGCCGCGTGCGGAGGCGGTCTGGGCCGGTTTGAGGGTGTCCGTGTTGGCTCGGCAGGGATGGCAGGGATGGCAGGGCCGAGCCGGTACAGCAGCATCGCATCGTCATGCGAATGCCAGTCGATGGTTCTGTGAGCTTCCGTCCGGCTCCGATCGATGCTCAAGCATCGGCGACCGGGTGCCTGCAACCTCTCGAGTCCGAGCAGCCATGACGGCACTGTCCGGAGCGCGTCTCAGCTCTGTGCGACGTTCGCCTCGGCCAGCCATGCGTTGCCTGCTTCCAGAATGGCCGCCTCCTGCTCGCTGAAGCGAGTCGGGTAGGTGCCGATCACCGGGTGCCCGGCGGTTTCGAGCAGGTAGGCCAGCGCCGCGTACTCCCGAGGATGACGACCGGAAAGCGACTCCGCGTCGATGTCCGGGGCACCCGCGACGCCGAACGGGTAGGTGAATCCGCCCATGTCGTAGACGGAGTCACGATGCTCGATGCGCCAGATCCCATCACGTCGGCTCACACGGTCGAGGAATCGGTTGTGGATGGTCACGCCGATCCCCGCACCAGTGAGTTCCGCGAGGAGGATCGCGTTGGTCTCGACAAACGCGCGATCGCCCGCGAAGCGGATGGTGGGAGCGCCGATGAAGTGCTTGCTACGCAGCGGCCCGTGCCCCATACGACGAGCGCCGTCGACGAAGTCGTGGGCGGAGCCGGAGAACCACAGGATCCTCAGCGTGGCGTCTTCATGGAACAAGCCGGCCAGCTCGTCCCACTGCTCCTTGTCCCGATGAATCCAGCCTATCATCAACTCGCTGATCGCCCAGCGGTCTTCGATTCGGTTGTCGCTCATGGCTTCCCACCATGCCTCAACACACCTCAGCCCGCACCTCTACCGCCATCACCGTCTGGACCGGACACACAGGCGCCGTCCAAATTCGTGGACACTACACCTGTCCGAATTTCCGGTGCCGTCCAAATTCGTAGACGGACTCCGTCCAGATCAGTCCTGCCTCTTCATTCACCCGGAATCCGTTACCAGCGACTGCACCTCGTCCAGACCAGCGACCCCGCAACGCTGCCGCCGCAGCCGCCTGTTTCGCCGCGCTGCAGGACGTACGCCGACCGGTCGTCACCGACAAGCATGCCGATGCACTGCGGATGCCGGACAAGCCGCGTAACAACCTGTCCGGCAACCAGACTCGCACGGTATGCGTTATGGCCATCGCAGTGGTCGAATGCTCGGCAGACACACCGGCCAGACCTGCGAGACGCTTTTCTGGTGGCCAGGCCTTCTTCACGCATCGGCACCAACCAGAACGTGCCATCCCACGGAGCCCGAACCAAAGCCGTTCACGCAACCACCCCGCACTACCCCACCGCCGCGTGATACGGCTCCCGATGCTCCACCCACGGACGCTGCCGCTGCTCCTCACTCATCGCCAACAACTCACGCAAATTCACCCACGCCACCTCATCGGTCGGGGTATAGATCTGCATCCACGCATGCGGAAGCGACGGCAAGGACATACTCGTCAAGAACATCTCCAACTCCCCCACCGCCAGATTACGAATCTGCTTGGTCCGGCTCGCCGGAACAGCTACATCATTGCGCGCCCACAGCGACGCGAAAGTCTCACTCTCCGAGCATAATTCAGCGATGAAATCTTCCCAACCCGGATCACCCAGATTCTTCGCATGCGAACCACGCAGACAACCAACCATGCGGCGCAAATCATCCCAATTGTGGTGGTAGGTATCGCAGCACTCTGGAGTCAGAAACACCCGACGCGCCACATTCCGCTCTCCCAGCAGGAAACCCGGGCACAACACCTCATACGGTTTATTGTGAGCAAGCACGTCATAACGCGCGCTCAGCACCACACCCGGCAACGGCTCCAAATGATCCAAAATCACCTGAAGCTCTTCCGGCAGAGCAGTTCCCGCATGCGCGGTCGGCACCGTGGGCACATCAGCGAGGCGGTATAGATGCGCCTTCTCCGCGGCATCCAGCGACAGCGTACGAGCCACCGCATTCAACACCTGTACGCTGACATTTATATTTCTGCCCTGTTCCAGCCAGGACAACCACGGAAAGGCGTCGCCATGAGCAACGCCTCCACCGGAGCGCAAAGACGCAGCTCAGAACCACCTTTCGCGTGGATGCACTTCTCGAGACAGCTGTATAGCCGGCTTAACGCGACACGAACTCCAGTACTCGACCGGCAGCGTCATGGACGACCGGAAATGGCGGACCGCTTCAGCACCTGCTGTGACGAAAACATGATCAGCGAGCCTTCCAACCATCCCCGCGCCCACACAACGCACCCAGCAGATCGCTGTAGCGCCGGCATACCCAGGCGAGCCACGTACCGAACTGACAGGGTCAGGACACCGCCCTCGACTCACATGCGATCCGCCGTAGAGCAGACTGGGCGCGCTGGGCGGATGCTCGACATCGCTTCGTCGCTTCGCCACAAGAGTCGATCCCCGAACCCGCGTCCAATGGATTATGAGCCAGAGGCTGAACTCGACCTTCGATCCAGTTCGACCAGCTTCGAATTCCTACACCTAGCTACACGAACACCTTTGAAGAGAGTGGATTCGAGATGCGATGGCGTTCACTAGGTTTCGATTGGATTCGGATGAAAAGTAAACAGAGACCTGCTGGGCGCAGCACACTGATCGAACCTCCGCCCCAGAGTCTACTTCAACCGCCAGTCCTCCTCCCGCGCGAACACGCGAGCAATCAATCTGCAAACTACTCGGTTTGATGATTTTGATCCGATGGACGTGTGGGCGGGTTCGTTGTGGTCAGGACGACGATTCGGGGAACATCTCGTCCAGAAGCTTTTCAACGGGCCCAATGATGCGTTCTAGCCACTCGACTCGGTTCTTCTCCGCCCAGTTGTCGATTTGCTCACCGAGTAGTCGCATATCGACAGCCTTGATGGTCTTGAAGCTCGGTACGGGGCCGCGGAACGCCTTGTTGAGCCAGGCCTCCACCGTTTCCGCAGTCGGTGCCTGCCTTCGGAACGGGATGGATGAAGGGCACGGAATCGTTGGGATATCGGCTCGTCCACCAAGCTTGGCGTAGAGATCGCGCCTGATCCGCAACCATCGGTACATCTGCATCGTCGGCTGCAGCAGCATAGCCGGCAACACCAACGATACTAAGACCACGATCGCACCCACCCACTCAGAGACTCGAGAGAGAAGGAGGGCGACCCCATAGAGGCCCAGCGGGATCGCCACGGCACTGAACAGTTGCAAGAATATAAGAAACTTCTCGTAACCGGTGTAGCGGACAGCCTCGTAGGAGGCGACACGATACGCCTCACGAATCATGCTATCTCGCAACACCTTTGGGCAATCCTCTCCGGTCACATTGACGATCTCTGCGAACCGTTTCACCCGGTGGACATGTCGTCGCCGCCTCGACAGTGGCACCAGAGACCACAGCGACACCAGAGCCGCCACAGCCCCTGGCACCGCGACGAGAACAGTCGGCCACGGAGCAGTCATGCAAGGAGGATAAGCGGCCCGGAGACGTCGGAATCCCGATCAGCTGGCGGCAGCATCGACCTCCGATTCGACTCGGGCAGTGGCGGACAGGGAGTCGGTAGCTTGTAGCATCAACTAGTGAAAACTGGAATGTGCTCTGTCGCAGGCGCTCTCGTTGTCGCTGCAGTGTCCGTCGCGGCTCCCGCTGCCTCCGCCTTCCCCATCCCCGGCTCAGCCGGGGATGGGGACAGCCGGGAAGTGGTGATCATCGACGGCCAACTGGAGCTGAGCGACCTGGACTCGTGCTGGGCTAGTGGCTTCCCGCGTGACATTCGCTTCGAGAACCGTAGTAAGCGCAATTTCCTGGTGTACGCATCCAAGGATTGCAGCGGTGAACCCACTGCGACCGTGGCTGCGGGTGGATCCGCGACGTATTACGGCTGGTCGGCCGTGGCGGCCAAGTAAGAAGCGGTCGGGCGCGTAAGGAGCAAGCTCCGAACGAAACTGGTTTCGTTCGGAGCTTGCGTTTCATGAACCGTGCCTCTCAGTCCGGCAGGCCGCAACCGGTGCTGGCAGCGGACAACTCGAGACGGTCGGCCTGGTCGCGAATTCTTCGGTCCCGCAGCAGCTTGCGGAGCGCGCGGCGGAATCTCTTGTGTAGCCGCCTTACCGACGGCCAGACATCTGCGTCCAGCTCGTTGATCGCCACACCACCACTGGGGACGCCCGCCATAGAACGTGGCACCGTGCGGCGTGGGAATGACGGTGTGCGAGATCATGCCCCATCATCACTCCCGTTCGGGGCTGGCCGATAGAAGTCCAATGGTAGAACTTCTGCTTCTGGCACAACAGGATTCGGCTCTCTACGATCATCTTCGCTTACATACTTCTACCAGCATGAATAGCTTGTAGCTATCTTCTGTCGAATCAAGCTGCGTCGCATCGGATTCTGCCGAATTCGGCTGAAAATATGGAGTAAAAGTGGAGTTCCGGATGCTCCTCGCCTCATGTGGGCGGCGCAGCAGCTTGGCTCTTCGGGCCAATCCGGACCTGCGATCTCTGGGTTATGACAGACACCGATACAGCCACCTTCGGATGGCTTCGGTTTCCTACATCTACCTGCACAGACTCAAGTCCTGACCATGCGCCTACCTGACATCGCATTCGGGCGTATTCGGACCAAAAGATCCAGTAAAGATCCAGCAGGAGAATCTTTTCAGCAAGGCCGCAGCCACAAGCGCCGCACCTCGTCGAGAACAGCGACTACCGCCGATTCAGAAGATCACACCGTCGCTTCCGGCTCGCGCGTGGCCTCGGTAGCGGTCAACAACCGGAAATAGCCGATGAGCGCGCTTGCGGTCCCGCACATCTGGTCCGATACGGCAACGTGGCGGATCGCGATCCGCTGCGCCACTGTATGCTCGAAGGCCTCAACGATGCCCTCGACCTACTCGAACGCACCGCCCAGCCGAATGAAAATTGAAGTGGTCAGGCTGTCTGACATCGCGGTGAGCGACGTTATCAAGGCGTCAGATGGTGACTTGTGGCGAAAGGTCGAGCGGATTGAGTCGATCGCCCCGCAGTCGAAGAACGACAGGTCCGGTGAGTACTGGAGCGGTGCTTCTTTCATCGGTCCCGTTGTGACCGGGGATGGGTCCCTGGCCTACGACACTGTTAGCGACAGGTTCAGCTTTCGCGAGGATGAGGAGATAACCCGCCGGACAATTCCATAGCCCTAGCCCGGCCTGCCGGTGTACCGTTCCGCCGATGCTTGGGTCTTGCGCTCAAAGAGGGGTCGCTGCGTGGCAATTCGATTGGAATGGTTCCACCGTCTGGAGTCGGTGTTCGTTAGCCCAGCGGATGTAGTTGGGGCGACATTCGACACGACGGTCGCAGGCTACGCGGCAACGGTCCACTTCCCATCGCAAGGTAAGGCGGGAAACCTTTGGCCTCCTGAAGGCGTAGTCCAGAAGCCGTCGGCTGAGTGGGGGACGCTGGCTATGGCGCCAGGTAAGGCACCGCCTGGTGTTGTGATTCAGAGCTTCATGCTCAGCGCCGACGTGGATTGCGATGAAGGTGGCCTGCAAGGCGTAGCCGAGAGCATTGTGGAGGCGAGGACCCGTGGTGGGAGGCAGCGAGCTCATGGCTGGAAATCGTTACGGGGCAGCGGTTAACGGCTGTCGGGCACGAGGCGCGAGCTGGATTCCGCAATGCAACGCCTATCTGGAGGGTGTCGGCGGATGGTTCGGAACCGGCGCGCTTCTCTATCGCAATGACGTTCGATGTGTTTCCGCCAGGCTTCACCAACGGGGCATCAGTAGAGATCCTGCGGCATTGCTTTACGTTAGCGGGGGCGATGAAGACGCCTTCGCTTCCGTGGCTCTTGATCAGGGATGCACGATCACTGCACCACGTGCGCCAGTATCGACGCGCGGTGATCGACGCTGGGAGCGCCGCTGAGATCGCGGTGAAGGAGCTGATCCGTGCGAACCTCCCTGCAACGCTTCCCCCGAAACTGGCCGAGAAGCTTACTGAGGGCCAATTGGGTCCCGCGCTCAACACTCTCAAGGATTCTGGCTACATCACGACACCACGCGACTTCACGACGCGCCTGGTGCGGGTTCGCAACAACGTAGTGCATATGAACGCCGATGGAGCAGTGAGCGGTGCTCAAAGCTTGGACGCAATTGTGGTGGCAGCTGAGTTGGTCGAAGCCGCCGAGCCGTTGCCTCCTGGGCTCGTCCGAGAATGGCTGTGACCCGCCATCGCTCTTCCTTCGCTTCCTCATACAGACCATCTCTGAGCTGACGGTAGGGGCTAGTCAAGGGTGCCGTAGGCATCACGGAATGACGCGAAGCGCGCTTTACTCGTCCGGACGGTTGTCAGGTGATCGGGCCAATGAGGAAGTGGGGGAAGTCCGCACGTGTCACCGAGTTTGGTTGAAGCCGCGGCTTCTTATCGGACTTCCTTCGGCGGGACCACAGCCAGTCGAGTGAGCAGTGCTGGCTGATTCGGGCTCGGGCTGCGGGAGAGACGGGCGGGGACGGCTCACACGCTGTGCCCACACTTCCGCACCCACGCGGGCGGGCGGATCATCCCCGCGTGCTCGAGGAGCACTTCGGCGCTGGTTTGTGGTGGATGTTGACCGCGGATCTTCTCCGCGTACGCAGGGGGCACATGACGCGGCGGTGTGCGATGAATCTGCCGGTTGGCGGCTCATCCCCGCGTGTGCGGGGAGCACATGGACGAACGCGACGTCGCGGCCCTGTCGGTGGGATCATCCCCGCATGCGCGGGGAGCGCGGGCTCGCCTCGTAGACCGGCACGCCCATGCCAGGATCATCCCCGCCTGCGCGGGGAGCACGTCGCTGCGCAGCTGCTCGCGGTCAGCGCGGGCGGATCATCCCCGCGTGCGCGGGGACACCCCGTATCGAACACCTTCGGTGCCTTCAGGTTCGGATCATCCCGCGTGTGCGCGGGGAGCACCCCGTGACGATCGAACGTCGTTGGCGTTGGCCGGGATCATCCCCACGTGCGCCGGGGAGCACGACGTTGGCCGCCGACCATAGTGCGTCCATGCCGGATCATCCCCGAGTGCGCGGGGAGCACGCGAACACGGCGGTAGCGATCTTTCCGGCCTTGGGATCATCCCCGCGTGCGCGGGGAGCACGAGTTGATCAGGTGCGGAAGCCCGGTGGTCAGCGGATCATCCCCGCGTGCGCGGGGAGCACGAATTCTGATGCGTCGGCATCCAGCAGCAGTCAGGATTATCCCCACGTGCACGGGGAACATGCGGTGCTGCCGAAGAAACGCGGCGCCATCGTGGGATCACCCCCGCGTGCGCGGGGAGCACTGCTCGCGTAGGTCGGCAATTCACTGCCGCCAGGGATCATCCCCACCTGCGCGGGGAGCACGCATCGCCACCCAACCTGTCAGAGGCGTGAAACGGATCATCCCCGCGTGCGCGGGGAGCACATTGCGCAGGTGACCATCCCATACGAAAGCAGCGGATCATCCCCGCGTACGCGGGGATCACGTCAGGTCTAAGCCGTACCAGTTGCGGTAGTAAGGATCATCCCCGCGTGCGCAGGGAGCACGCGGTGCTTGCTCGTGTCTACAGCCGCGTGTTCGGATCATCCCCGCGTGCGCGGGGAGCACGGTACCCCGACCGGTGGCACTTTCACGCTGACCGGATCATCCCCGCATACGCGGGGAGCACGATGTGGGTTGAGGACCGGGCGGGCCGCCGGATCATCCCGCGCGCTCAACGGCTCATCGACGAAATGATCGAGTACGGATCATCCCTGCGTGCGCGGGGAGCACAGAGGCCCAGTCCCCCAACGCAATTCGGCCCACGGATTATCCCCGCGTGCACGGGGAGCACGCGCTCGACAAAACCGGCGACGCGCTCAAAGAAGGATCATCCCCGCGCGCGGGGAGCACGTCGGATTGGGTTACTGCGGGCGACACCGTCGACGGGTCATCCCCCGCGTGCGCGGGGAGACGGTGACCGACCTGTCGAAAGTCCTGCGCGCCTTCGGATCATCCCCGCGTACGCGGGGAGCACCCAAGTTCGCCGAGTTTGACCATGTGCCGCAGTGGATCATCCCCGCGTGCGCGGGGAGCACCCAAGTTCGCCGAGTTTGACCATGTGCCGCAGTGGATCATCCCCGCGTGCGCGGGGAGCACACATCGACGCCCCACCACTGTTGTTACTCGCGAGGGATCATCCCCGCGTGCGCGGGGAGCTTGCTCACCCGGTTCGGCACGCTGCTGGTATCCGGGACCATCCCGCGAACGTCCAGCGCCTTGCCCACCGCTCAGTGCACGTGTGGATCATCCCGCGTGCGCAGGGAGCCCGTACCGTTTCTGATGGGTACTATTTTCGCCCGGGGAACATCCCCGCACATGCGGGGACCATTTGGAACTGGGCAATAATGTCAGCGTTCCAGTCCGGATCATCCCAGCGTATGCGGGGAAGCAGGACACACCGGATCGGGAAGGGGCTTTTCTTCGCGATCATCCCCGCGTGCGCGGGGACACACTCTTCGATCGAGATGTGCGCGGTCTTGGCGATCGGATCGTCCCCGCGTGTGCGGGGAGCACTCCGGTTTCCCGAACAAGGTGACGATGCCGACGGGATCATCCCTGCGTGCACGGGGAGCACCCGAAGATCCGGCGGGGGGCAGAAGCTCGGCGGGGGATCATCCCCGCATACGCGGGGAGCACCTATCGAGACGGGGCCGGGGAGGTTACAGGAGGGGGCCATCCCCGCGTGCGCGGAAAGCACTGTCTCAGCTAATTCCCGCATTTCCGTCGCCCAATCCCCTCGTGTGCCGGGAAACACACATGATGACGTTTCGGATGTTGGTGCCGATCCCGGGCTCAGCCCTGCGTGGACATTGAGCACCCATTACTGAGTCACTGTGAAGTTTTCAATGAGCTAATCACTGCGTCATGGATCGTCCTCGCGTACCTGGAGGCGACCAACCGCGTCGGGTCGGTCTCGGTGACTGCGAATGGATCAGCGTATTGGCGCAACGGACATTAGGCCGCACCCGTATGCTCGTCCGTGGCCGACGCCGGCAAGGATCGCGTCGTTTATTGCGCGAGGGTCGGTGACAATTGTGGTGCCCTCGAAGGTTGTCGTGTCGATGACAAGCCGTGAACGCCGTCCGTCTTTTGAGCGCTTGCCAGTAAGTCGCGTGTGAGCCGTTAGATCGGTGCTGGTCAGTTCCAGTCCGGATTGGTTGGCTTTGCGAGCCCACCACGCTGCCGCTTCGTCTCCGGCCAATGCTTGGAGGCGTCCACGTTTGTCCGGTCCTTGCGGGATGCTTTTGGTTGGGTTGGCGAGGATGCGGTAGCGCACGTGTGTGCCCGCGTTGAGTTGGTCTAGCAGCGGTGCGAGGTCGACAGAGCCGACGACGTCGTAGCCGGGAGTGAGGCGGTCTCGGCTGGGCTGAGTGAGGGATTGCATCAGGATGTGCACCCCTGCGGCAGTGTGTTCGATGCGGTAGAGCAGTCCGGCGGCGGATCGGCTGGAGGGGCCGAAGTCGGGTCGGCAGGCCAGAGTGGTGAGGACGTGGTGCATTCTTTGGATATCGCGAAGGTCTTGTCGCACTTGGGGTTGTGCCGCGTTGGCGATGATTTTGGTCGAGGTTGCGGGTTTGTGTGGTGAAGGTGGTCATCGGTGTCTCCCCATCGGCGGGGTGCGTCCTCGCGTGTACGGGTTCCGGGTGGTTGTCGTGGATGGTCAAGGTGCGGTGGCTCGGAAGTCGATGAGGGCGTCGAGGTAGTCCGATCCGATTCCGGCGCATTGTGTGGCGGGCATGAAATATGTTGTGTGCCAGGTGGTGTGGGGTTGATAGGTTCGTGATTCGCCGAAGCTGACCGGCCGGGTGGTGTTGGTGTCGGTGCGCACCGGATCGTTTGTGTCCGGCGGTTTTTCGGTCACGATCTCTACACTGACCCGGTCCTCACCGCGGGGCTTTTCTCGAGCGATGGGAACGCTTTGGCACAGGGCGGTGATCGGGTCGTCGTGCTGGCCGATGACGAGCGGTCCGGCTGGTGGGCAGGATCGGCGACCAAGGTGTATCCCGTATCGGGGTGCTTTCAGCGCAGCCCCCAACTCCTCGAGTAGCTCTGTGTTGGTGCTGGTGACCGCGACGGTGAAAGCTGCGTCTGCTAGGTAGTGTCGGTGAGAAACGATGGTGCCCTTGCCTTCAGCGCGCCGTCCACCGTCGGCCAGGGGAGGTGTTTCGTCGCGGGAACGTCCGCCGCCGACCGTGTGGAAGTCGACCACCATCCGGCCGGGGCGGTCGATTCTGATGGTGAACTCCAGATCGGCGTAGCGTCTGAGAGGTTCGTTGCGTTGGTGGCCCATGGCGGCGGCGAGCATTTCGATTAGGCCGGAGCGGCTGGGGTAGGCCAAGGTGTCGCGGTGGTTCCAGTGTGAGCGGGTTCCCCAGGATTGCATCGGCCTACGGGAGCTGCTCGTCAACGCCCACCAGTATGCCGATCTCGCGATCACGGTATACAACGAATAGGTGTCGGACATAAGAGGATCCCTCAATAGAGGAAACCGATGACGCCTCACAGCATTCCTACCAAACACGCCGACCGCCAGATCCCTCGACATCAGACTGCGCGCCGTGTTCCATATAAGGACCATTCGCCACAGCAGGTACCGGCACCACACACGCGCCGCGAGATCGCGGCGGCTTGGGAGGGGGTCCCCCGCATGGATGTCGACATCACGTGCCCGCACTGCCACCAACTCGACGTCGTTCAGAGCGTGCCAGCCGTCCACTCCGATGGAGTGGCGATCAGCTCCGGGACGAATCTGTACTCCGGTGTCGGAATAGCCGCCGCTGGCCTGGTTCCGGTGTTCGGGAGCGCGACGGTCGAACGTACTCACACCACAGCGTTGGCACGTAGTCTCGCACGCGAACCCAATCATCGTCCGGTGGCGCGGATAACCGCGCTCGGCCTGTTGTTGCTGCTACCTGCACTGTTGGTCGTCGTTATGGGTATTGCTTCTGTGGCGACGTCGGATGACCCTGAAGCAACGAACGTAGGCGTCTTGGCTGGAGCAGCCTTGTTTGTCGGTGGGATGGCGGCACCCGGCTTGTTGGTCCTTGGTGTTGCCGTGTTACGGAGTCGTCGCAATGGGCGTATAACTCGCGGACGCCGAACCGCTCACAGTGTGTGGCAGGCAGCGTTCTATTGCCATCGCTGCGGCTTGGCGTTCTGGCCCTCCTCTCCGGCACCAGGCGTTCCCGCCAGGCAGGCGTTCGCACCCCAGCACTTCCGATGGTTCGTGTGGAACGCCGGCGGCTACGCCAACATCTGATGTCGCCACGGGATCAGAGGCTATTGATACGAGCAAAACGCTCATTGGTGAAGTTAATCTGGTTGATGGTCTTCCGATCCGAGCGACGCCGTGCTCGCGCACAGCACATGCAATGCGGAGCCTCGAGTCCCGGCAAGTCATCGATCACACGGGGTCGTCAGGTGATGGCTCGGTGAGGCGTCCTCGCCCGCTGGTCTCGACTGCATCGGCTGGCTCGGCGCCTTCGCCCGCAAGCTTTTCCGGCACGGGGTTCAAATCGACACCTGGAGCATCCCGATGGGGCTGCTGAGTCAGCGTTGTTGCGCTCTTCAATGGCACGTTTGGCGATGTTGTACTGCCAGTTGCGCGTCCAGCATTGATCAGTTGCCGGGCATGTTTGGTACTGATTTCGAGCAGTTCGGCCACGTCGTCGTCGCTTTGACCTTGGTCACGGATCAGAGCCGCAGCACGAGCTTGATCGGCTCGAAGCCGGGCTATGTCCTCAGCCGCTCGTGATTCGACCACGCTGATTTGCAGGCGCAGCGCCTCGACTTCTTGATCACGCTCGGCCTCGCGCGCCGTGATCGCCTGCCAATGGTTGAGGTAGCGCTTCACCGCGTCGGCGATCGTTCGCTCTTTCTCGCGTGCCTCTTCTCGTCGTGCACGGATACGCGCATGCGAGCGTTCCAATCGTTCAAGGACTTCCGGGGATCGAGGTGTCCGCGGGGACCGCGGTGGGCGACGCAAAGGCATGGCCAGCCTCCTAGTCGGGCCCGCCTGCTGATTCTCCCGCCATAGATCCTACGCGTTACCGCACGTCACGTCGGCGTTGTTGCGCAAGCCACCTCTAGAAACCTGCGAGCGTCACCCGAGCCGGGCCGGACGCTATCCACTCAGCTTGGCTAACAGGAAGTCCCGGGCGATTCGAGATGCTCGCTCGAACTGTTCCTCGTACACGGCGAAGTGCGGGCCCGGAATCAGCTCCAGTTGTTTGGGTTCCAGTGCCCCGGCGTAACTCTACAGGGCGATATCGGCGGGTGCCAGGGTGTCCTGGTCGGCGATCACCATCAGCAAGGGTGTCGGAGATACGCGGCGCAGGAACGCTTCCGGGGCGTAAGACTGGAATTTATCGATGCTGGAAAGGGTGACCTCGTTGCGCCAGGTGGGGACCTGCGGGCCGTTGGCCATCAACCAGTTGTAGACCTCGATACCGGGCATGGCGACGAGTTCGGTCGGATCATCGGAGGCCGCCTTGATCGTCTCGTACGGTTTCCCGGAAGCGCGCGCCAGACGGTCGGCGGCGATGGCCGCATGGACAGTCGGCAGCATGATGGACGGCACCAAACTGCGAAAGTTGGCCCAGCCGTTGGTAAGTGGCACCTGTGAGACAACGGCGCGCACCCGCCGGTCGGTCGCCGCGACGACCAGCACGTGGCCACCCGCGAAACTCGTTCCCCAGATGCCGATCCGTTCCGGATCGATACCGTCCAGTGTCTGCGCGAAGGTGATCGCATCACGGTAACCCTCGGTCTGGGCGGTGGGGTCGACCTCGAAACGCGGTTCACCATCGGAGGTCCCAAATCCGGGGTGGTCGTAAACAAGACAAGCCAAATCGGCGTCGCTGAACACCTCAGCGAACGGGGCAACCCATTCCTTCACCCCCGCAAGGTCACTGCGCCACTGTGGCTGCGGCGAACCGTTGGCTGCGGACATCCGTTCGGACTTCGATCTCCTAATCGATCAGAGGTTCACCCGTTCGGCGCGGCTAGGTCGAGTGCTGGATTCCTGTTGAAGAATCCCGATGGCTTGAGCGTAAAACCGATGTAGTCGCATGGCATCACTGGGAAATCCTCGGGCCGCGCGAAGTGCGTACTACCAGCCGTGTGCCAGAGCACAATATCTGTGTCGACCAGTGCACGATCAGCATCTACCCACCGCGGCAGGCCGTCGCCGCCCGCGTGCTGGTTAGGAAAGTCGCCGGCAGGTCGCCGCTCATGTCGGTCGAACGCAGTCACCCAGAGGTGACGTGTGGCAAAACCTGCTCGTCGACTAACCGGCGACTCAGGTTGGGCAAGCAAAGCAGCGGCGTGGGTAGGTATCAGTCGGTATCCCACCGGCTCCCCGCACACATTGCGACTGTTCTGATTTGTCACAAGCCAGCTGCGGGCGCGCTCCGGCGCGGCGAATCGCGCTGCGTCGGATTCCCGATCCAGACGCGTTCGTTGCTCGACGAAAGCGGTGCCGTGGGGGTTGCTTTCGCTGAAAGGTTCAGCGACGGCATCGACTTCGTACACCGTGTTGTTCGGGCCGTCGAGGAAGAAGTCGATGCGAAAGCCGAAAAGATGTTGATGATGCGGGCCAGCAAGCCCCGGTGCCACCGGGTTCGCGTGGCGCGGCCGAGAACCGAGCGCTGTCGCCTGAGCGAGGATGACACCGGTCAGCTTGACCTCGGCTTGGATCGTCCCGTCGAGGTACAAGTACCAGAAGAATCCGTAGTCATAGTTGCCGACTGTCGCGAAGGCGGACAACACTAAACGTCGAGACCGACGTACCTCGGTTACCCCTGTCACGACATCTTTGTGCCGCCACAAGACTCCGTAGTCCTCTTCGTGCAAACAGATCGCCCGCGCCATTGTGTAGATGCTCCCGTCCTCGTCGAGCATGTCGACATCGACGTACGTGATCTCGCCCAAACAATCACACCCGAGCTCCAGGCTGACAGCGGCCTTGCCGAGCCCGCACTCTCCTATATCGAAGGCATTCTTCCACCAGTGATTAATACTCGTCGATCCGTACGGGACGACCATTTCTGCCACGCTGACCCGGTAGATTATCGGACGTTCCCTGCCCGCATCATCGTATCGAATATCGTGCAGCACTAGCCCTTCCAGCGGATGCATAGAAACACGGAGCCGCCAAGGACCCCATCGGACGCGCCCGTCGGACACATCGAAACCGGTGCCCGATGGCTGGGTAATCCTGAGCGGGGCGAGGTGGCGGACGGAACCGGTACTGTCATATCGGCCGGGATCGGCTGGCAGCGGTACCGCCTCTCCATCGAGGAGATCCACAACCTCGCCGGTGTCTCGATCGATGACCGCCACCAGGTTCTCTATCGGGCGGGTATACGGATTATCGCCTGGGCGCTCAACCACGTAGGCAACGCCGCGCCCCAGCCGGCGCCCGGTTCGGTCGAGATCGGTACCGAAGTTGCCGGCCGGCCACGGTTCGACGCGCACCATGTCGAGGTCCGTTACGCCGCGGCGCAGCAGGGCTTCTTGGAACTTGGGATCTCGCTTGATTGCGGCAGCATCGTTGAACCATTCCGCATTCAGGATCTGGGCTTCCCCCTTGCTGACCAGTTCGACATGCACGACCTTCTGGCCGGTCAGCGAGACAGTAACCAGTTTCGTCTGGCGCTCTTGGCACTCATAGACAGCACACAATGCCCGGCGCTCGAGCGGCATTGCTGCCGTGTCCAGTTCGAGCACTTCCTGCTTAGTCGGCTCATCGAGCGCGCACCACACGAACCGCGCGTCTACGGCTACCGCCTCAGCACGACGCACCACAGCTACCGTGTCCTGCAGCTCTGTGGCCGTCAGCGGTGCCAACGGATGGCGAGCGTGCACAGTCATGACACCCGAACCAGGGTACAACCGCGGGTCCCACCAAAGCCGGGGCTAACCAAAGCCGCGATGTCACCGGAACTCAGTCGGCCGTCGCGTATCGCTGTGATCATATGCACGACAACATCATTGGAGTTGAGATGACCTGTCTCGCCGATCCTCTGATCAAGAATCCGCTCGCGCGGAAACTTGCAGAGTTGCGCGGTTGTATCCCAGATCGTCCGGTAGGGAGTATGTGGCACGATCGCGCTCAGATCGCTCCACGTCAGATCAGCTTTTGCAAGCGTGTCGGTGATTGTTTGCCGGATCGCGGTCGGGTTCTGCGCTCGGAAGCGCGCGATGTCATCAGCGGACGATGCGGCCCCGTCGGCCGCAATCACGTGCCACGACGAAGAAACGGCCAAGATCTCACCGAGCGCCGGCACTCCGCCAAAGGTCATCCCCACCACCGCATCACCCATCGCTGAGCCGAAAAAGAAACGGTCGTCATGATGCTCGGCCACATCGCCACCGAGTAGCAGAACCGTTCCGTCAGGCCTACGGCGCCACAGCCTGGCGGCCAACTCCACGCCGAGGTGGATTATGCTGCATGGCCGTCCGGAGACCAACAACGGCGCTTGCTCGAGTGATGGAATAGCCTCCGTCAGCAAATCGACCAAGCGTCCACAAACCGTATCCTCGAGCTCGAGAGAATGCGCGAATACCACCGCCCGGCAATCGGTTTGCGCCAGGCGCTCGATTACTTCGCGAATGAGACCTGCCAGATTCAACTTCGCAACCGGCACGGCGAGTAGACCGCCGTCTCGCAGCTTGTGGCGTTCGGCCTCGGGCAGGCCGACGTCGAACGCGAGAGCTTGGACATCACACATCCAGGTGGAAGCCGCGGAAGCCGCCGCTTGAAGGGGTACAGCGACAGTCATGTGAGGCTCGCCTTCTGCTTGACGGCAAGCTTGGTGAGGTTGTCCTCGATGTCGGCGGCAACACGTAGTTGGTTGGTCATCGACTCACCGATCAGCAGACATCCGTGCGCATGTGCGAGGGCTTCGACCTGCCGGTTCCACAATTCGGATAATCCTCGCCACCGATCTGAGTCCGGTAGCAAGGTCGCTACCAGCTCTGCGAATCGGCCCGCCAAACGTGCTCGGGCTGCGGCTGCGGGCAGCAGCAAACTTAGCGCTCTCTGACCACTGGGGGTGAGGTCGAGCGCAGCCAAGGTTCGGTAAGCCGCTGCGCCACCGTCAACTGCTTGGGACGCACTTTCCAGATTGTCGATGGCGGCGTCGGCTATGCGAGTAACGATGCTCATCGGTTCCAGCTCGGCGCGGCCAGCGCGAACTCGCCTCAGCATGAAGCTGCCGCGCCCTTCCGGAACATGTTCGGCTGACCAAGCACGCGCCAATTCATCCGGTTCGATCTCGACCTGCACGTGGCCCTCGGGGTCGATCAACACAATTGCGCCCCGAACAGTGCAACCAACGGCCACAACGTAGTGATCGCAGCCGCGCAACGTCTCGGCGAGACCGTGATAGGTGAGCCAGCCCAGATCCAGCGGACCGAGTAAAACAGGCCCCGTGCCGAGCCACTCGACAAGTTCAGTTGCTGCTGGATCCTGGCTTTCGTGCCAATGGACATCGGTGTGCAGCCCGAATGTCCCGGCGGCCCGGTCCAAACCGATATCTGGATCGAGCCACGGCGTCAGAAGTCGATTCGTATCTGTCGGTGTGCTCCTGACGCCGAACGTAAGCGTCGTGGCCAGTTCGAACAACGCGGGGTCCGCCAGCGGCTCAGGCAAGCAATAGGCACTCAGGAAGGCCTGGGTGTGACAGTTGATCAGGTTGCTCGAGCGAGGGAAAGTCGACGCGGCGACCAATATCCCGACTGAGCGCTCGGCCGTATCGATCTGCTCGAAGCTGCACTGTCCGTTCGAGGCTTGCAGTGACGCGCGATCGATCTTGCCGTGCAGTGTGCGGGGCAATCCCACCGAACTGATCTCGATCTCCGGAATCGCCCAGGCCGGTAGGGCCGCGCGCAGAGCGCGAACGAGCGCGTCATGTCCGGCCGCTGACTGGATATCCGCGCGCAGCCGCACTCGAAGCATCGGCGTCTGGCCACGTTCTGGATCGGGCCTGCCATAGGCGCCGGACTCCAAGACTACGCCGGAAAGTGCTGCTGCACTCTCGATTTCAGCAGGATCGACACGATAACCAGAAGTCTTGATCAAGTCGTGGCTACGACCCACCCAATGGAGCCAACCCTGCCGATCCATCCGCAGCCGATCCTCGGTCCGGAGCACTCGGTGCCCGCTGCGGCGATCAACAACGAAGCGCTGCGCCGTGGCGGATTCATCGGCCAGGTAGCCAAGAGTGAGATGTGGGCCGCTCACCACAAGCTCGCCGGCTTCGCCGAAAGCTGTACGGACTCCCCCATTGTCCAGGATCGCGACGTCGGTGCCCGGGAGCGGACGCCCTACCGCGCCAGCTGGACGCACAGCATGCAGCGGTGTGATTGCCACGCGTTTGCATTCCGACAAGCCGTACATCGGCGCGATGACCGCGTTGGGAAACGCGGCCGCCGCGGCCTGAGCATCAGCCTCGGTGAGAACGTCGCCTGTCGTAGTGACGAGCCGTATGGACGAACAGTCCACCCTGTCGATGAATGGTGAATTGACCATGGCCCGCAGCATGGTAGGCACCAAGGGCAGGACGCTCGCGCCCGCGCGGGCAACAGCCGCCAACACATTCGCCACTGTGCCGAGTTGGGGATCCACGATCACCGTGCAGCCGCTACGGAACGCCAGAAACAGCTGGTACAGGCCATAGTCGAAGCACAATGGTGAGACCACTGGAACAACATCGTCATTTCGATATCCGAGGTCACGCTGGATCAGCCCGGTCGCCATTACTAATTGTCGATGCGGAGCCGCGATAACCCGCGGCCGACCAGTTGTGCCGGAAGTCGACACACACAAGGCGATCGCAAGGTCGGGACGAGACGACGGCGGCGACCAGAGTTGACCAGTCGGCCCGTAAGGCTCGGGATCAACCCGGAGCCCGCTGTCGTGAACCTTGATCTGCGCGATCGGTCGAAGCCTGCCAATTCCGCTGTCAGCGGCTCGGATCGGCATCTCCGGATGGATCACCAGCAGAGCGTGCCGGCTACGCAGCACACCGACAACGGCAACGATCGCAGCCAGGCAATTGGGTTCCTGAAGCAGGACCAGTCCACGTCCTGACAGCTCGTCGAGTTCGGCCGCAAGACAATCGGCGCTGCGATCCAATTCGCCGGCCGTCAGCACGCCACTGTGGAGATCGGCGCCGACAACATTATCCGGATCGATCTGCGCCCGGCTCCAGAGTGGCTCGGTGACTCTCACGTTTCCCAGATCCATATGGCCGGACGACTCGTCAGATCGTCGAGGCACTATCGCTACTCAGGCGCGACAGAGTGACCCCCGTCGGACGGCCTTTGAACCGCGCGCTTCGCTTTACCACCAGCTCGACTTTTGCGATCAGGTCCGGCGGCAACGGTGCCTCGCCGGTGACGCCCCCCTCACTCAGAATCAGCAGCAGCTCGTCTAGGGCGGTCTCATCCAACTTGCGGCTGAACTCGCCAGCCTGCGTCACCTCGTCGTCACTGAATTCGCGCTCTCGTTGGATCGGCCCCTCATTGACCAACCAGAAACCGATGTCCTCGCGATCGGTCTGATCTATCCAGAAGCCGGCCGACGGCGGCTGACCCAACACCGACTCCGAGGTTCCTACCGCGGCCGCGATCAATCGCACCTCGGTCTTGTACAGATGGGCTATTGGACCGATGTGCCAGATACCATCGCCGAACGGCAGGAAGAAACCGAGCTCGGATTCGGTGCGGTTGCCGGTACCGATCACGACGTAACCACGGTCCTGGTAAGTGGACGTCAAGACGGTCCGCAATGAGCACTTCATCCGAGCAGGGTCGAGTAGACCGAGCGGATCGAACTCCTCTTGCTGATCCGCGGCCGCCAGCCGGTAGAGCACCTCGAGATGCAAACCACGCATATCGATTTCGATCAGCTCGACACCCAACTGTGCCGCAAGTGAGCGCGCCTGCTCGAGATGAATCGGGCTCATATCGTCTTGCACAACCGTCAACAGCTTCACCCGCGATACCCCGAGTGCACGGACCGTAAGGCGCGCGACCACATCCGAGTCGAGACCGCCGGAGACAAACACAAGTCCACGGTCGTCGCCGACACCAGACCGGATGAGATCGATCAGGCGGGCGACTTCCTCGTCAACGTCGCTGGCCTGCAGCATTTTCCACAATTTCTTACTCCATCACGCGGTAAAGCTTGCAGTGATCATCGGAGGTGGCCTGTGCCACCAGATCAAGGAACCCGTTGCCGAGCCGTCCCGGTGCTGCTGCGGCCGGACGTGCCAGAGATCGTCGCCTTGGACCGGCCCCCTGCCACAGAACGGCGCTCCCCACGTTCACCGAGCCCGTCGCACCAACCGCGATCAGCAATGCGCATCGACCGAGCGGCAGTTCCGAAGTAAGGAGATCGAGTGCGTCCCAAGCATTCTCGGCGTCGCTGGTCCAGCACGCCACTGGCTCGGCACGAACCAGCCCTAGGGCGCGCAATAGCCGATAGGTGCTGGTTGAGCTCGGGCGAGCGACGGCGGTTCTTCCATCGATCACCATGACCGGCTCGGGCTCGTCGGCCAACCGAGCTTGCAGCAGCTCAGCGATCCGGGATTCCCCGGGTAACTCATCGACACGATGCACCCCAACGCTACTGGCCCACATCGACAGCCACCCCCTTAATCGGATAGGACGCAAATGCGCGGTGTATCGCCGGCTCCAGCCGCGGTCGTCGGGCCCGCCATACAGATTCCAGACCAAGAGATCTCGCAAGATGGTCGTAGTGGTCGACGATGCAGGCGGCGATCTGTGGTCCGCTGGTGGGTGGCTGTGTCAATGCAGGCGGCGGAGCGCACGAGCATCGAGCGTCGTTCAAGTCAGCGACTATGCCGAAATCCATTGTCGCCCGGTAACGATCAAGTTCGCTGATCAGCCGATCGTGGCATGTCGAACAGCCGCTGGGCGACACCGATATCTTCTTCGAAGTGTCGTAGTAGCTCTTGTACCAGGCGATTTCGGTGCGTCGCCCGAGCTCGGGACCAAGAGAATACAACGCCTCGACCAAGTCCCATAGGGAGACCGGTTGGTAGCGGTCGTGATCGCTGAGGAGCGCCAGTAGCGTGTACGGCTTGATGTGCAGCGGGAACAGTACGGCGGTGTCCGCACCGTGATCAAGTGCCCAACGCACGGTATTCACTGCGTCATGAACTGCGGTGGCCCGATCAAGAAACGCGGTACCAAGACTGACGTTCGCATACATATCAGCCCCGCAAGCGTGCACAGCGCGCGCGGCAGTGGTGAACGCAGCCGCATCACTGCCCTTGTTCACGCAATAGGCAAGCACCGAGTCGAACGCAGACTCGAGCCCGACCTCCACCCCCAGCTGGATACCCGGAAGTGCTGCCCGCATCTGGCTCAGGCGTTCGGACCCGACCGTCTCTGCGCGGGTCTCGACGAGGAACCGACCCGGCGCAGCCGTTGCCGCCAAGGCATACACCGGAGCGAGAGCTGCGGTGGGAACCTCACCCGGATCCCACATACCCCCGGACGGCGATATCATCAGCTCATCGGGAGGCAGCGCCAGCTCATCGAGTGCAGCTCGAACAGCATCGGTGATGTCGGCCGAAGTCACGGCGTTGCCGTAGCCGTAGTTGCACATCGTGCAACCACCGGCGTGGTCCCAAGTGCATCCACCTGTGCGGAACCAAATTTCGACGTAGTTCCCGGCGGGGACGTGCTCGACGCGTGTGTAGAACGGCTGGTCCTCGGGAAGGATCGGCCGACCGACCCGGATCGCCCTCATGACAGCTCCGAGGAAGGGATTCGTATCGCTCAACATCCGTTGCCCTTGGCTGCGAGGTAGTCGATATAGGCGGCGAGATGGGCTGTGGTCTGGAACGCCTCCACCAACTGCTCGTCGAACGGATCGAATATGACGTGAAAGTGCTCCTCGACGGCGACCTGCAGCTCGACCAAGTGCACGGAATCGAGCCCGAGGTCGCTGCGTAGGTCTGCAGCCTGGCTGGGGTGGCGGTTCCAATCGAAACGGTCCTGGACGATCGAAAGGACCTGCTGTTCGGTCGCGGATACTGGTATTGACGTCATCAGCGGGCGCTCCTAACGTGCTGGTTACTGGGACATTCCGAACGCCGCAATCTGGATCTGTGAGGTATCGCCGACCTGGAATCCACCGCTAGCCAACGTTTGCAACGCAGGATGAAAGGAGCGCCCGCGGTCAGGCGCGACTACGACGACTTGCTCGTCGTACTCTGCGGCCAGCATCGCTGCGACCGAAACCGCCGCACCGGTCGTCGCGCCTACCTCGAGGCCGAATCGGTGCAGTAGGTGTTGTGTCCAGGCCGCTGCGATCCCATCGGGGACCTTGGCAAACAGGTCAACCAGATCACGGTGCCGCGCAACAATTTCTGGCATTCCGCGCATGCCGGAGCCAGCCGGAAGGTAGTCGCCCTCTTCTCCGCCGGAGATGGTGGAACCCACTGGCTCGACACCCACGATCAGCGGCGCCCGGCTGTAGCCGCGCAACGCTGCACTGATTCCGCACAGTGTGCCGCCCGTACCGACCGAGGCGACTACGGCATCGACGGCACCGTTCATCGCCTGCCAGATCTCCGGCCCGGTGGTCTGTTCATGGGCGTACATGCCCTGCTCGTTGTCGTATTGGTTCAACCACAACCAATCGGGTTGGCTGCCTAGTTCTTTGGCGAGCGCAATGCGGCTTTCCCGGAAAGTCATGCCAGGCAGACACCGCTCGACCACGCGCACTGCTGCACCCGTTCGGCGAACGTCCGCGATGCGTCGGCTCGGCAGCGAAGCATCCATGACCAGCGTCACGGGCACCTTCAGCTGCCGGCCCAGATGAGCAAGAGCGATACCGAGATTGCCCGATGTGCTCTCTACAACCCGCACACAGTCTCCGACTTCGGCACCGGCCCAGGCCAGCAAGTACGCGGCGGTCCGGTCCTTCACGCTCCCGAAGGGGTTGGTGTACTCGGCCTTGAGCCACACCGCTCCACGAGCAGTGATGTCCGGCAGCCTGATCAATGGCGTGTTTCCAATATTGAACGCGCCCATCAAATTACGTCCAGTCGGAGCGACGTCGACGGTCATCGGTCACACCGCAGCTGTACGCGACTGATACAGTCTCCGTCGTCGCTGAGACCGCCGCTGACCGCAGACGCTTCGAGCAGGTCGAAGAAGTTTGACGCGGTCGTATGGGTGAAGACGTCCGGCGCGCCGTGCGCCGTAACCTTCCATGGACTGATACCGACTGTACCGTCGTAGTTGACTGTGCAGTTCGCCACTGCCGGAAGCCAGCGCACCTTGATCCCCGCCCCCGCAAGCTCTCCCTCCCGACCCCGCACTGCAGCGATACGGCGCCGAGCAAGATTGAGAGTCACCAACTTCAGGCCGGCCGGACGCGACAGCGCGGCGAAATCGTCGAGCAAGCAATCGACGTCGTCCGCAGACGCGCTGAACAGCGCATCCTGACCTATTCCTCGACCAGACGCTTGGTACTCGAACAACGACAACCGCGCAACTTCATTCGCCTCCGTCCAGGCGAATATCTCGCGCAGTCGCCGAATATTGCGACGGTACAGCGTCATACGCACCGTGTGAGATATCCCCTGCGAACGCAACTTCGTGCAGGTATCGAGAACTGGAGCGACATTCACGCCCCGCAACTCTTGTTGCAAGTCGTCGGTGTGGCCGTCTATCGATACACGAAGGTCGCCGAGTGTGGCCAGCACCGTAGCGGATGCCAGCATGCGCACCGTACCGTTGGTGGTAATCGTAATTCGACTCAATACAGCTGCATCGAGCGTCGAAAGCATGTCACCCAAGCCGGCGCGCATAAACGGTTCACCACCTTCGAGGGAAATGTCCGCATCGAAGCGTTCACAAAGTCCGTTAAGTACCCTCGCAACCTCGGGCAGCGACAGCAAATTATCGGGCTGTCGACCGCGCTCTAACGCGTCGTAGTAACAGTGTGGACACGACAAGTTACATCGCGGTGTCACGTAAAGATGGACATCAAGCGGGATGGCCATATTGCCCCCAGGTCAGAAAATTGCAGACCCGAATGGTACCTCAGATCTTCCCAGCTGGTCCGTACGTCGATCGAATGACATCGCGGCCGCTCGAAACAGGGCGAGCGCCATGCGTCTGCCTATACACACCCACTTCAATATCAACAGAATCAGTCAAAATGCTGTCGAAGATGGGCAATTTGCCAGTTCAGCGATGTGATGGCGTGTGAGTTCAGCCAGAGATGAGGCTACCCTAATCACTTGGCCGCCACCCCAAGAAATAGCTCTCGTTTCGCTGAGGTCCGCCACCCTTCGGGTTCGCGGTATTAGCACGTCAATCCCCGTGGATGAACAGTGTCTTCCGACCCTAGAATCAGCGTGTCCGGATAGATGTCAAATGGTCTCACAAGGCCAATTGATAGGTAACCCTCCCCTTTGTCGCTGCACGACCGTTGACCAGAAACGATCCGACAACGAACCCTGCCGAACAGAACCTCTAACACATGTCGGCCGTCAACCCGCCTACACCAACCCGATAAGCCCAGCCGGCAGGGAAAACGCCAATTCAGCCCGTCATCCCAGCATGATGTAGGTCGAACAGACGACGGATACGAGCCGCCATGTTCCGCTACAGTCACGGTCGACACCCCCAAACCCGCACATCGGCATCGAAGCATCGATCGGGTCAACGATTGGACGAACGCTAGGAGGGGTAGGTGTGGACATCCAGTCCCTTCTGAACGCACGCGAAAGCCTGAACCTGTTCCCGACCGAGAATAGGATGTCGCCAAGAGCCCTTGCAGCACTTGCAAGTGACGCGACCAACCGATATCCATTACTGGATTTGCCGGAAATATTCCTCGGCGACGTCATGGGGCTCGAGCAAGTGCGCGATGAATGCGTCGACCTCGCCCGAGAATTCTTTGGCGCCGAGTACGCATTCGTCCCCTTCCTGTCCGGGTTGCAGACGATGCATTCAGTGATATCGACCCTAGGGTACGTAGGATGCCGAGTTCTCATAATGAGCCCAGCATGCGGCGGACACTACGCAACAGGACCGATATGCGAGCAATACGGGTATACATATTCCTACATACCGTTCGATAAATCTACGCTCCTGATCGACGTCGAGGCACTCAGTGAAATGGTTTCAACCGTGAAGCCACATCTGATCTATCTCGATATCTCGTCCGCGATCAGGCTACCTCGGTCTCGTGACATCCGCGCCGCCGCACCCGATGCGATCATATGCCTCGATGCTTCTCATATTCTCGGACTGCTTCCCGCAGCCCCCGAAACTTTTGTTCTTGACGGCGCGCTGAATACTTGTTCGGGAAGTACGCACAAAACCTTTCCCGGGCCACAGAAGGGTCTTCTTGTAACAAACGACGACGCGGTAGCAGAAACACTGTCCACACGGTTGCCTTTTTCTGTTTCCAGCGCACATATGGGTAGCGTCGGCGCACTAGCCATCACCTTGGAGGAATTGATGCCCAACAAGACCAGGTATGCCGAGAACATAATGGCGAATGCGAAGTTCCTGGCATCATTCTTGGCAACGTCCGGCTTCGAGGTCTCGGGCCAGGAATTCGGATTCACCGAGACGCACCAGGTGTGGATCGAGATGCCGGCTGAGCTGCCGCTATCGGAATGGGGAAAGCGGTTGGCGGCGGCAAATATCCGCTCCACGACCGTCATGCTGCCCAGCAGTGGACGCCCAGGCCTACGCCTCGGCGTACAGGAGCTCACGCGCGTCGGCATGGGCAAGGACGAGATGGGTTCAGTCTCTGAACTGCTGTCATCGATCCTTTTGAAGGATGCCGAGCCCGCGTCGCTCCGATCCGAGGTTGCCAAGATCGCCAACCAGTTTCCCGATGTTTGTTATGCGACCTAGGCGGCACCTGGGCGTGAGCGCCGGTTGCCGAAGTAACGATAGAGAATTGTCCTTGTGCCAGACATGGGGGACCCGGAAACAGGAATATGGGGTCATCGAATGCGCATGCCGCTCACGACTAGCCTACTCAGCAGGGTCGCAGTCGGGATCAGATCGAATAGGCGTGAGTACACTCCGCCTGCCGGCTACCTGAGCCAGGTCACACCGCAATACGCGGAGGCCTGGTTCCCATCCAAAGGTTGCTATTGGGATGCAATGGGCCATTGCACAACGTGTAATTACGGCGTCTCCGCCGAAGTGTCACCAGATCAAATGGTGCGAGCGGCCGAAATCGCGGTAGACTCACTTGCGCCCTCGACTCGAACACTATGGATTTCCGCTTTCGATACCCTGCACGACCGCGAGGTTCCCCCGGCCGCACGCCGGCAGATCTTCGCAGTACTTGCTCGCAGCCCAGTAGATACCATCCTTACCGAGGCCCACCCGTCCTCAGTGCGAAGGGATAAGGTGCGGGAATGCGTTGACCTCCTGGACGGACGCACATTCGGGATACAGTTGGGCGTCGAAACAATGGATGAGTTCATTCGCTATGCTTGCGTCAACAAACCCTACAGCAATACCCTCCTTGCTCGTGCGGTCGATGTCATTCATGATTCCGATGCCGTGGCTTATGCCAATCTGATTGCGGGTATACCGTTCCTGACCGAGCGAGAGGTTATTGCGCAGACAGCCTTGTCCGTACGCAAGGCAATATCGATTGGGTTCGATCAGATCGTACTGTTTCCGAATCACGTCAAAGAACACACGATCGCATTCGCACTCGCCGAGTCGAATAGGTACTCACCTCCGGATTTGTGGACAATACGCGACGTCTTGGTCGCCGCGTCAGACCTCGTTTCAGCAATCCATCTGGCGTGGCTCGACCTGAAGCCGCATCCAGGGGCCGCAGAGGTCTCGTTCGAACCTTCACGTGAAACCACGAAACGTCTGTACTACCTGCTCAAGCAATTCGACGACAGCCGATCATACAAACCCCTTCAAGAAGCTTTCGATCTGGTTCGCCCACGCGCCGAACAAAGCACAGAGGATAGTCTCGAGTCCCGGCTCTTGGACAGCTATGAATGGCTGGCCACAACCTTCGGCCATGAGCAGTGGTGGGTCGAGAACGAAGACAGAATCACGGTGGAAGTACTACTGGGGTTGAGTAGATCATCCGTCAATCACTCGACAGAAGGCCCACCCGAGACGGGCAGCCCATCTACTCGAACAGGTCGTGTTGTCGCAGAATTCACCCGGGACACAGTCGACTCAGCTTCCATGCTTATACCTGATCCCGCCAAGGGGGTGGCTAATGGCTGAGAATGCCGAGCGCCTCCCCACAGCAACACTTTCGACAGATCGAGCGGACGCGGATCAGATCCGTGCGTCGCTGCAAAATTACGGCGCAGTGTCACTCGTGCTGTCCGACGCAGAGACAACCACCCTCGGCGCGTTAGCGCGGGAATCCACCTCGTTCTTCGACCTTCCTGATACGAGCAAAGACGCCTATGCGCCGACCTCGTTGTCCGACTGGAACGGCTATATGGCACCACGCAGTAGCGGTCTCGACGACAGGGGTGACGATTTCGAGCGCATATCGCTCTCACCCGGATCTCCGTCGACGGCGCAAGTCACCGCACTCGCCCACGACCTGCCACGCTTGCAGAACGCGGCCGACACGGTCTTCCACGCTCTCGTCGAGAGATGCCGACGGCTGAACATTATGCTCTCGACAATGATCGGAGTCGACGCTGACGAGGCCGACAGGATCTGGTTCGACGAGCACTCGAGCAGACTGGCGATCAATCACTACCCCCGATCGGCATCCGTGGCGATCGCACCACATCGAGACTTCGGTGGCATCTCGCTCGTATACGTGGGAAAGGACTCGTCCGGACTGCAGTTATTCAGTTCAGCGGATAACCAGTGGTGTTCCATCACGACCGGGGAAGCACCGACAATTATCGCCCTGCTGGGTGAATTATATTCTTATTGGACGAATGAAACGTGGCCGGCGGCGCTGCACCGGGTCGCAGATCCTCGCCCTGGACGGCTGTCGGTAATCTTGTTCCACACGCCGAACCGTCAAACCGAGTTGACCGCCATCGGATCCGCTGATTCCACGGTGCTGGTTGAATCATTTCTCAGCGAGGTCGAGCAGCGTTACATTCGCATCAAATGATTAGTTTTGTTGTTTTACTCTCGAAGGCGACATCGCCGCCCGATCAGCCCAGAAGACCGTGTACCGCCGCCAGATCAGTGCCGTGCAGCGAGCACTCTCAACCGAAACCTGTTTCCCCTGAGCACAGTCCGCCGCTCGGACGCGCCATCGTTGGCGGAACCAGCGGCTGTGTCCAGTATGTCGTGTACCGTTCGACGTCGGCGTGCGGGTCCGACGAAGACTCCTCTTCAATGATCATCGGAAAAATGCTCCAACATTACTGTCCGAAGCTATGATCATTTGCCGGTTAGCATCACAGAACATCGGTGGTACCGTACGCTGTTTTAACGAGCAAAAATGCTGAGCTGAAACTCTACCTACGAATATCATTGGAGCGTGGTCGGTGGCAGGAAAACTGCAAGAAGATCATGAATGCCCGACAGAACGAGAACCTCGGCGAGGCCGGACACGTGCACTGGCGGACGTCACCGGCGAAACCATCAGCGTCGTCGGAGCGCGCACACATAATTTGAGAGACCTGACGGTCGACATCCCGCTCGATCAATGCACGCTGGTCGTCGGCCCGTCTGGATCAGGTAAGTCCTCACTCGCCTTTGGCACCATCCACGCCGCCGCCCACGCCGCATATCTGGAAGGAATCAGTTCGTACTCGCGCTTCACAGAAGCTCGGTTGGCGACACCCGAGGTCGATGCGATTCATGGACTGCGGCCGACCATAGCACTGGCCCAGGGCTACGGCGGCCGATCATCTCGGTCTACGGTGGGAACCGTCACCGACGCCCTTGGCCTGCTGCGCTTGCTGTTCTCTCGCCTCGGGCAACCCGGATACAGCGCTAGTCAATTGTCGTTCAACAACACTGAAGCGGCGTGCGAGGAGTGCGGAGGCGTCGGCACGCTACTGAGTCCGATGGTGGAGCGGATACTCGACAAGAGCCGCACCTTGCGGGAGGGCGCGATCCTTCATCGCGCGTGGAAGGTCAACGGCCGCTACTGGAACATCATCGAGGCAACCGGCGAGCTCCCGTTGGATACCAGGGTATCCGCGCTGTCCAGCGGTCAGCTCGACTTCCTGCTGAACTCCCCCGCTTTCGAGGTGAGCAACCGTAACCCGGGATTTGTCCAGCGCTTCAGCTACGAAGGCATCATTCCGCGGCTGAAGAAACGAGTAGGCGACGCGCGTGATCTGACAACGCGATCGTACGACTTGAACTTCTTCGAACAACAGCCATGCCCGTCATGCCACGGCACGAGGCTCTGTGCCGCGGCTCGCACTGTTCGGATCGGGGAGCACACCTTCGAAAGTGTTCTCGGAGCAGAGGTTACGGAGTTGTCCAGCTTCCTGCAGACACTTGATCAGCCGGTCGCAGCACCGATCCGGCGGCGACTGGTGGCACTGCTCGAGCGCATGTCCGATATGGGGCTGGGGCATCTTACGATGCTGCGCTCGACCACGACGCTGTCGGGCGGGGAGTTGCGGCGCGTGCGTATCGCACACCAACTCATATCTCCGTTGTCCGGTCTCATCTATGTCGTCGACGAAGCCGGAGCGGGGCTGCATTCCGACGAAGCGCGCGCGGTGTACGCCGCGTTGGCGCACTTGTGCGACGGCGGCAACACTGTCCTGTTGGTCGACCATTCCGACGGTGCGCGTGCGGTCTCGGATTATGTCGTACAGATGGGGCCAGGGGGTGGTCGAAATGGCGGAAGGTTGGTTTGGTCCGGCCCGATCAGCGACTACAAAGGGCGCTACGGATTGCTGCCGGATATCGACCGTAGATCGCTACCGACCAGCACCGACAGTCCCGCTCTGACTATCGAGGCACGATCGAACAACCTGCACCCTAGGCTGGTCCGCATTCCGACGAATCGGTTCGTCGTTCTTGCAGGCCCCTCCGGCTCGGGGAAGAGTTCGCTCGCGCTCGATATCGCCGCCCAAACCGAAGGTGCGACGCTGCTGTCGCAGCGCGATATCGGGGGCTCGGTACGTTCCGTGATCGCCACGTATTTGAAAGTCTTCGACCCTATTCGGAAGCTTTTCGGACAAGCCAGTGGACGACCGCCTGGCGACTACAGCTTCAACGGCGCCGGTGCCTGCCCTACCTGTGGCGGCTGGGGCTATCTGCGGATGGACATGCAGTTCCTAGAGGACGTGACAAGCGTCTGCGAGGAGTGCCGCGGCGGCCGGTATCGCCAAGAAGTACGTGATATCCGCGTAGAAGACCACACCATCGCGGAGGTGCTCGACCTCACCGTTGACGAAGCCGTGCAGGTGTTCAAACGCCACGGCGCGATCTTCAGACCGTTGGAAATTGCCGCTTCAGTCGGCATCGGACACCTGGTTATCGGCCAGTCGACCGACACGCTCTCTGGTGGCGAAGCACAGCGGCTGCGTATCTCCACTGAGGTCGCACAACCTCGCCGTGGCGTTCTGCTACTCGACGAGCCAACCCGCGGCCTCGGGTACGACGAGGTTCCACGGTTCATGGCCGTGGTCGACAAAGCGCTCGATGAGGGACGGACAGTGGTTGCAATCGAACACAATCTGGCCGTAATCGCGGCTGCGGACTGGATCATCGAACTCGGCCCAGGCAGCGGCCACCAAGGAGGACAGATCCTCGCCGAAGGCACCGCAGATGATGTTCGCGACGCCGATACCGTGACCGGCCGAGCATTGTCGAAACTGGCGCACCGAACATGATCACCGACAGCCTGCGGACTATCGGCACCGGATATGTCGGGAAGGAACCGTTCGAATACACCGCAGACGTGCTACGCAACGTTGTACGCCTGACCGGCGGCGATCTCGGTTTCGAAACCTGCCTGACCAGCCGCCCGTTCACCGCGCAGACCTACTTGCCACTGCGCCCCGGAGCGATGGCTTTCGGACGCCGCGGATCTGACGGTCCCGACCGTGTCGCTGCCGAACTCGCCGACGGACTAGAGGTCCTCGAGGTGTCCGGCTTCCATGTCGAGACAATCGACAGACTGAATCCGAACGCGCAGCCCCAGCGGCGGATACTCGTCGCTGGGCCCTTTCTGATGCCAGGACGCTGGGCGCCATCGGCCGACCGGCTGGTGTTCGGCGACGTCTGGCGGCACGTAATCGTCGACCCAGACGCCGACATGAGAGTCCAACACGCGGTAATTTGTCTTGACCCCGTTTTCGGCGGCTACACCGCTATCGAACACGAAGCATTCGAACAACCAGGCGTGATGGTTCTAGCTGTGGTACCACCAGACCGGGCGATCGAAATCCCCGAACTAGCACGTCGCTGCTTGCGGCGCGGCGCTGGCTGGCGAAGTACTGAAGCTGGAGAGAACCGCGACCACCGCGGCTTGGAAATGGCAGCAGCAGTGGCGGAATCGCTCTCCATCGGCGGCGCTCAGCGACGTCTACGCTCAACGCTGGCAACGTACGCGTTGCACGCGTTACGGTCTGGTGCGCTGCTCGGCTACTGCGGACCGCTGACATTCGACGAACTCGCACTGGCCGATCTCTTGAGCGAGTTGGTTGTCGATTGCCGCACAACGCAAGCAGCACTGAACGGCCGCCCCGAAAAACTGGCCACGGGGCTACATCGGTTGGCAACAACTGCTGAGACAGTCAGCGAACTGTACGAACGCATTGCCGCAGGCACGGAATGACCCGACTCGTACTCGGCCCAGACGAGGCAACCCTGCAACAGATCAAACTTGCTGCAGCCGAAAAAGATACCCCGTTCTACCTATACGACATGGAAGTGTTCGGTGCGCGTGTCGAGGCGCTCCGCGCGGCTCTACCAGGATGCGATCTCTACTACTCGGCCAAGGCCAACCCACATCCGAATATGCTGAGCACAGCAGCGGCTATGGGCTGCGGAATCGAACTAGCGTCACTTGGTGAGCTGAATGCGATCGTCACTGCCGGCATCGAGCCCGCCCGCACAGTACTGGTCGGGCCAGCCAAGTCAGAACGACTAATCGCGGCTGCGATCGAGCAGGATGTGACCGTCGTCGTCGAGAGCGAGAACGAACTCCTGCGAATCATTCGGCTGGCGACCGGTCGTACTCGCTCTGTTCAGGTGATGCTCCGACTGAATATCACGGGTGCACGCGGTGGGCTGCGGATGTCGGGCCATCAGTTCGGCATGAGTCGATCGCAGATTCTGACATGCCTCGAGTTGTTGTCGACGGCTAGAGAGCTATCGTTTACCGGCTACCATGGCTACCTCGCGTCACAGCTTCTCAGCGCGGCCGATGTCATTCACAACGCCAAGCTTGTTGTCGACGTAGTCACCGAGCTCCGCGAACTCGGCTTTCCTGCCACGAACATCGACCTAGGTGGCGGCTTCGGAATCGGCTACGCGCAGGGCGAGAAAGAGCTCGACCTTGCTGCACTGCAGCCAGATATACCTCACGTTCAGTCAGCTGCCGGCGGCGCGCAGTTGATGTTCGAGTCCGGCCGTTTCATCGCGGGGCCCGCCGGAGCACTGGTCTGCCGTGTCGTCGACATCAAGACAATCGACAACCGACGGTTCGTACTCCTCGACGGCGGCATGAACGCGAGCGGACTGTTCGGAGGCGGCAACGGGATGCGAAACCTCAACCACAGCGTGGTGCGCGATGCCACCGTTGTGACCGGTGGAACACCAGCGAACATATGCGGACCTCTGTGCACGCCGATGGATCGGCTCGCCACCAACGTCCCCTGCGCCGCCGCCATAGACGACCTAGTCGTCTGGTGGAACATGGGCGCGTACGGCCTCACTGCAGCTCCAGTGGACTTCCTCTCATTTCCTCACCCAATCGAAGTATTTCATGATCAGCTCGCCATACGCTTATGACGTCTCTCTCACTATCACTAAAATGCCACCCAGCGCCTTTATCAGAGGAGGCGAAGAGTGCCACGATTACATCGCGCATCCCAGCTCAGCGCCGAAGCCTTTGTTGATCATTATGTGATTCCCCGAACCCCGGTCATTGTCACAGACGAAGTGACCCGCTGGCCAGCTTCCCATCGCTGGAGCTGGGACTATCTTGTCAACTTGCTCGGCGATCAACTCATCGATGTATATGGGGACTGGTTCACCCCTGCATTCACCACTACCTTCGCCTCATTTATCGCCACGAATATACTGGCAACTCCCACCACGGACTACCGTTACGTGCGGTGGTTCTCCCGAAACCGACCCGGTGCCGGCCTCTGGGCAGACGATGCATTCGCTGCGCTGAGCGATGATTGGCATGCGCCAATTCTATTCCCGTCCACCGGCTATATAGTTCCGCCGGTGACACCACCCAGGACAATCGATCCGACCATTGACCCACTGCCCTACCGCGCGCTATTCGTCTCGGGCGTCGGTGCCAGAACTCGACTGCACGTAGACCCATGGATGAGCTCAGCACTGTTGTGCGGCGTTGTCGGTACCAAATACCTCACCATGTGGTCACCGGAAAATCATGGCGCCATGCTGCGGCACTCCGAGCGAGGTGCGGCCGGCGCCGGATCCGGAGTCGCTCCAACCTTCACCGATATTCTCCACCCCGGCGAGATGTTGTTCATACCTGCTGGCTGGTGGCACGAAGTGGACACGGTCACGAGCTCAGTTTCGATCACATGGAATTTTGTGCATCAATCGCACGCCGAATTATTGCGGGACCACATCGCTCGATTCCCGAACGATCCAGAGCTCGATGTTCTCGACTATTTTATTGACGGGGGCCGCTCTCACGCTATTAGCGCTCATCCTGCGGCGACATCCTGCTACGTCCCGGCGGACTACATGCCCGCCGAGCGAACATGGCCGAAACCATGACGACGAACGGAGCGTTTCGATGTCGAGAGCCAAATTATCGAATTACAAACCTCTACATTGGGAGCCAATAACAGGACCGAAACGTACCATCGCTGTACGGGCAGTGCGCAAGGATGTCGTCATTGCCGGCATGAATCATGCAAGTGGCGGTCGTGCGCTACTTCGAGGATCAGTGCTGATCGTGCCGCTGATCGCGACCTCCTATCTCGCTATCAACGTCACGGCGTGGTGGGCATGGGGGCTCCACCTGGTACTGGCAACTTTTTTGTTCTGCACCCTGCCCGCCGTCTATCACGAAGCCGCGCATAATAATCTGAGCCGCAGCCCGACGGTGAACGACATCGCCGGAACGCTAGCTGCCGCGCTGCACGCGGTTCCCTTCGCGACCTGGCGATATTTCCATCTGGCGCACCATGCCAACACTGGCACAGCGAAAGACTCCGAGGTATATGGGACACGATGGTCGCGCGCGAGACTGATCTTGTTCCCGTTCACTCAATGGGCGTTCCTGGTCATCCTGTGGCGGTGGACTTTCAGCACGGTCGCGGGCCGCGGTCCGCGCTGGATCAGGAGCGACCGACAGCGAAGAGCAGTCACTGTCAATGTGATCGCCACGACGGTTGTCTGGTCGGGCATGATCCTCGGATGCGTGTGGCAGCCACAGCTCATCATCCTGCTGATCGCCCCCTGCGCGCTCAGCATCGTCGTCGCGGCCTTGACACTCGTGCCAGAACATTTCCCCGCCTACGACACCGAGCCGGGCGATGCGGACCAATTGGACCGAACCGCAACCTTTCGATCCAATCGGATCCTACGGCTGATCTTGTGGAACTCGAACTTCCACGCCGCGCATCACTTTGCGCCGAAGGTGCCCGCGCACCGGCTACCCGAGCTCGACAAGATGATCAGCAGCATCCAGGACCCTCGATGGCGCTGGCTGGGCTACTACCACTGGTACTGTCATCACCTCGCCCGACTCTCGTGGGCAACGGTCGACCTGGCCACAGGGAGCAATAGAATCGCTGAAACCGTTGAGGAGAAGTGATCGTGCACGAGACCGACGACCGGCTTCCACGTGCGATTAACACCGTCGTCATCTATTCCGACCTCCATTGCTCTTTTGCGCACTTGGCCATCCACCAAATGCTCAGGGTCCGTACAGCTCTCGGTCTCGACGGTCGTATCTGGTTCGATCACCGAGTGTTCCCGCTCGAGCTGCATAACCATAGGGTCAATTCGTTGCGAGGAGTGAACTCGGAGGCCGCAGTGGTCGGCGCGTTGGACCCAGACGCCGGTTGGCAGCTGTGGCAAGCTCCCGATTGGGAGTACCCGGTGTCAGTGCTGCTACCAATGGAAGCTGTCCAAGCAGCAAAGCAGCAAAGTTGGGCCGCTGGCGAGGAGTTGGACCGAGGGCTGCGGACGGCGTTCTGGAAGAGCAGCCGCTGCATATCGATGCGCCACGTGATCGACGACATCGCAGCAGCATGCCCGTCGATCGACCACAACCGCCTGTTCAACGACCTCGACCGCGGCACCTGGCGGCACCTTCTGTTCGAGCAATTCGCCCAGACTCTCGGCGGCCTGGTCAACTGCAGCCCGCACGTCTTTCTTTGGGACGGCACAGACGCCGCCAATCCTGGAGTCACCAGTCGCTGGATCAACGGCCGGTTCGGAGTCGGTTACCCAGTTATCGAGGAGTACGACCGGGCCGTCTACCAGCGACTGCTGACTCGCGCCGCCGACCTCGCGGGTATCTCGGTCTCCGGATGACGCCGTCAGACATCGATCACGAGGAGGCGGCGCACCTCGACCTCGTACGCGCAGTATCGGAAGAGTTCGACGCGTTACAAGCACGCGGATTTCTCTCCGAACGACGGCCCGGCCAACTCGAGATGGCGGCTTTGGTCGCCGAAGCCGTAGATCGCCGACGCCATCTCGTGATTCGAGCAGGCACCGGTGTCGGCAAAACGTTGGCATACCTGATCCCTGCAATCCTCTCGGGTCGGCGCACGGTTGTGTCGACTGCGACAAAGCAACTTCAAGAACAGATCGCTGCGCGAGATCTACCTGCACTGTGCAAGGCGCTCGGCCGCGACATCACCTGGGCAGTCGTCAAGGGACGAGGAAGCTACGTCTGCCAACAACGCCTCATCGAGGTCGACGCCGATCTCGATGATGGTCGACCGGCCGCCTACAAACGGCTCTTCGAGTGGGCTCAGACCACTGAGTCCGGCGATCGAGACGAGTTGACCACCGCCGTATCCGACACCTTGTGGCGACGGGTATCTGTCCGGGGCGACGAGTGCCCGGGCCGCGCCCGCTGCCCCTCCGGCGACACTTGCTTCGCCGAGCGCGCCCGCAGCCAGGCAACCACTGCCGATGTGGTGGTCACCAACCATCACGTCTATGCGGCCACCCTTACTTCTTCGCATCAGATGCTTCCCGACCACGCAATTGCCATATTCGACGAAGCGCATCAACTCGAAGAGGCAATCCGCCAGATGACCTCGACGTACGTAGATGTTGCGCGAATCGCCCGCATCTCCGGAGCACCTGCAGACAGTCCGCTTGCGGATCTGCTCGAAGCACTGACATTTCATGTCGGCACGCATCTCGCCCAAGCGCCGGAGAACCTCGACACCACATTGAAGGCAGCCACGGAGATGATCTACGCCGCCGCGGCCGAGCAACGGGCACTTGTTTCAGCAGGGCAGGACAGCGCGCGGCGCCGCGCCCATGCCCTCGCACTGATCGGTGAGAATCTGGCCCTCAGCCAAACAACCGCGGACCGACCCCGCTGGGTCGAAGGAACGCTGAGCCAACCCGTGCTCCGCTCCTATTCCGCAGACAGTGGCGTGCATCAGATTCTCGGCGACCCGCAGCGACGCACAGTCATCATGACCAGCGCCACGATCGGCGACGACATACCCGCTGCATTCGGAATCCCCTCCGATGCAGCGACAACAGCAACTGTGTCCAGCCCTTTCCGATACGAAGACCAGGCAGTCTTCTATTGCGCCGCCGATCTGCCCGACCCACGACAACCTGGGTGGGCAGCAGCCGCACACACCGAACTAGCCACCTTGATCAAAGCCGCAGGAGGACGAACCCTGGCGCTGTTCACATCGTGGAACTCCCTACACGCAGCTCGCGGGGCAGTTGCACCGACACTCGATGTAGACGTGCTGGTTCAAGGCGAGCTGGGTCGCCAGGAACTGCTACGACGCTTTCGCGACGACAATACGTCTTGTCTCTTCGGCACCATCGGACTCGCTCAGGGAACCGACATCCCGGGAGACGCATTAACTCTCGTCACCCTCGACCGCCTTCCCTTCCCTCCGGCACGCGATCCCTACTACCAGGCGCGGCGAGCCACCGCCCGTGCCAGAGCCTTTCAAGACGTCGATCTCCGACACGCCCAAACCCTGCTCGCACAGGTAGCTGGCAGGCTCATCCGCAAAAGCACAGACCGCGGCGTCTTCGCTGTACTCGATCCGCGCCTCGCTAACGCCGGCTATCGCTGGTCGCTGGTCAACGCCGTACCACCGATGAGACGGAGCCGAGACAGCGCAGAAGTCTGCGAATTCCTCCGGTCTCTGCGTCCCGTCGATCCAGACGCTGGGGTTACATCCCCGTTGGATCCCAAATCCCCTGATCAGAATCGATTTCGCCGAAACCCGTGAGCTGAAGAACACCCATCGGATCCGAACATTCCCCATCTAAAGTGTGAGATTTTGATGAGACGGGTCGAGTCGGGAACCTGCGGTGGATGTCTTCCACCGAGCGTGAATCAGTGCCACCCTTCGACTCGATTCTGATGCCCGTCGGAATCACTGTGTCTGGTCCATCGGCGGACGCGTCAGGGTCTGGTCGTCGACCTCTTCGGCGTGTCGTAAAGCGGACGCGCCGATACATCCTCGCCGTCAGCTATCTCTTGGCCATTGCGATCGGCCACCGCCTCACGAGAGCTGCTGGCTGCCGACCGCGGAATCCGAATGAGCCCAGGACCCGGTCTAGCACAGAACACACGGGTGTTCCGCAACGGCGAATGGCGTGACGGAAAGACGGTCTTCATGCGCTGCACCACATGTCAGTGCACCCCATGGGGTACCGCGATCGCGGATGCCGCGAACTTCTCGCCGCCCGGCGTCCACCCAGCGCCGGTGATGGCCCGAGCACATGCCCTCCACCACCGCGAGCCCGTCGCAGACCGCCGCCATGCATCCGCCGGCCCGCCGATCGGCGGGGCGGACGGGTCTGCTCGGACGAGCGGCTCGGCGAACTGCGGCCCAAACCGTTCCCGCAGCATATGTTCCAGATCCGGCTGCGACGAAGCGGCCAGGAGAGCTCGGTGCGGACTGGTCACGATGCTGCTTCCTCGGTCGAGTCCGGCAGCAGGCTCGCCGTTACCAGGGCTCGCCGTACGTTCTCGACGTCGAGATGGCGTAGGTGTGGGTGATGCTCGAATGATCCATGAGCGTCTGCACGATCTCGGCCCGGACGCCGCGCCGCGACAGTTCGGTGGCGTAGCTGCGCCGAAAGTGAGGGGTTCGGGGCTGATGGTGTAGTTCCATTCGCCGTGCCAGTCATAGCGGGTGATCGGCATGGCGCCGAATTGTTCGTCGCTCAATCCTGGTGAGGCATGGCCGACGACGCGCAGAATATGCGTACCTGCGCAGATGTGAAGCAGTTTCGCCCGCGATGGTCCGCGGCAGCGTAGTCATCAGCCGGACCGCGGATCCGTATGCGGCCCGCCACAGCTCGTCTATGTCTGGATCACGCATCCATCGGCAGTGACCGATTTGTGCCGCCACCAGCTGATATTCGCCCGAAACCCATCCCGATCACCCTGTTGACCGGCATGACACCAAGCTCGCGGCCCGGCCCAGCGGCGCCGACGACAGCAGTGCGCGTCCGCACCTTGATGATCGCGGCACCGCGCTGGCGCGTGCCATCGATAGCGGCCCGGCGCTCCGACTCAGCGATCCATATCCTTTGCAGCAATGGATATTCAGAGGTCGGAGTCGTGTTCGCCGGTATGCGGAACATGCCGAACTTATCGCTGGCAACGCGGGCGCAGCGAGGCTAGTCCCGCGGTATTCGGCCCGCGCAGCCGCAGCGGCCCCGTGCGCATCGACCATCTCTGAAAGAGAAGTAGCTCCAATTCGGCGCAGACTGCCTCGCGGTGATCTGTGCGCTTGGGATCGTTCGGCTGGGTTCGGTTCGGTGGGGACAGCACGGGCGTGTCCGCTGGTCCGGCGGGGTATGCGGTTCGATTAGCCAACCATGCTGTGTCCGAACGGTATTCGCCCAGATCATGGTGGCATGATTCTCGAAATTCTCACCGGGATCGGCGCGTTCGTCCTCATTCTTCAGTCCGCTACCCAGGTCCCCGTCGCAGTTGCCGCGTTGGTGCGTGCCTGCGGAACGGTTTTCGACGCGGTACGCGAACTCCGCGACACCACTACCCGGCCCGCAAGCCACCCTCACAATGAATCCGACAAGCACTACAGCGGTGATGGCCGGTGAACCACCGACGTCCGCGACTGGAAGAGCGGACCCGCAGAGTCGCTGTCGCTCTGTTCACCACGGCGGCTTCGGCGTCGCTTCGCCCTCTGGCGCAGAATACCGGGCTCTGGTGGGATCCTTGCCGGGCCGGAGCCAAGAGGGCAGTAGGACCGAGGCCATACTGTCGCAACGGCATCGAACGCACGAAACGAGATCGAGGGAGATGGAGGGGTGAATCGTGGTCGATGTCGCTGAGGTCCAGACACCGGCTGAACTTCGCTCAGCCTTGAAGGCGCTGATCAAGCACAAGCATCTAACCTACGACGCCATCATTGCGGGGGCGGAGATCGGCCGGGCGACGCTCAGCGAAATGCTAAGCGGCAAAACTGGTTTCCCCCGGTGGGGCACCATTGAGAAGGTGCTGGCGGTCTGCAAGGTCACCAACCAGGAGTTTACGGCCTGGGAACGCGCCTATCAGCGAGCCAGTGTCGAGGGCATCGGCAAGCCACTCAGCCCAAACCTGGATCCGTTCGAGCTGGAGGTGCACCGACCGATCGCGGTGACCACCGCCGGTGAACTCGCGCCGCTGCCGCCCTACGTCGCGCGAGGACACGACTTCGAGTTAGCGCGCGTGGTGCAAAGCGCTGCCGATGGCGTGAGTCGACTGACGGTCCTGCGGGCGGGGTCCTCAGCGGGAAAGACCAGGGCGTTGTGGGAGGCGTTAGGGCCCCTGATCGCCGTGGGTGGGTGGCGGTTGTGGCATCCGATCAGCCCGACTCGCCGCGGTGCGCTCGCAGAGCTGGACCGGGTGCGGCCGCGGACGGTGGTGTGGCTCAATGAAACCCAGGAATATCTGCAAGGGGACTCCGGGGCCTGTGACGAGCGGACCGCGGTAGCGTTGGCCGAACTGCTCGCCGACGCTACTCGGGCGCCGGTGCTGATCCTGGGTACCTTGTGGCCCGACGACTACAACCGTCTGTGCGACGAACGGGCCTCCCAAGTGAAAAAACTGCTCGCTGGCAACGTGATCGACGTACTGGACTCATTTACCGTCGCGGCTCTAGAGCAGTTGCGCGGTGCCGCAGGCAGTGACCCACGGTTGAAGCTGGCCCTGCTCGGCGCCGAGGATGGGAGGATCACCCAGTACCTGGCCGGAGGCCCGGAATTGATCGAACGGTACCGGACCTGCTCCCCGGCCGCCCGAGCGATCATCGAGGTCGCGATGGACGCCCGTCGTATGGGCCACCGCAACGCCATCCCGTGCGCGCTGCTGCGGAGAGCCGCCCCGGCATACATCAACGACTACGACTGGGACACGAACTGCGGCGAGGACTGGCTGGAGAAAGCACTCGTCGAAACCAGCAGACGCTGTCGCGGCGTGCGTGGGCCGGTCACCCCGATCCGCCCTCGTCCCGGCGGTATCGGTGATCGCACCGATACCCACCACAATACGAGCGAGGCCCTGTATCAATTGGCCGACTACCTTGATCAATACGGTCGCGTCGCACGCCGAGAATCACTGCCTCCCAGCGAATTCTGGTATGCAGCTGCCTTCCACGCTGACCCAGCCCAGTTGACGATGATGGCGGACGCCTCTGCTGCGCGTGGCCTGTACCGCGACGCCGCACGCATGTACAAGAGAGCCACCGCTCACGGTGACACAAGTGCTGCGGACAAGCTCCTGCTCAAGCTCCAGGACTTGCACCCACACGATCGTCGACCTGCTCTCTGGGTGATCGAACACCTCGGTCTCGCAGACATGTTCGATCACCATTCGCCGATGATGAGCTTGCAGTTCAATTCCGCCACGGCCGATTTGGTCAAGGAATTGGCCCGCCGCGCAGCGGCCACCATGCATCTCGATGACCCACACCGTGCGGCGCGCCTGGTGACCATACTGCACAAGACAGAACAGACACACTTGATCTCCGATGTCGCTTGGCGAACTGCCACTAACCTCGCCCTCGGCCCCGAGGCTGGCGCCCTCGCGCAACTCCTGAACGAACTTAGGAACGTCGGCGAGGTCGCGCCAGCGAGATACCTCATCGACCGAATCGCTGACAGCGTTCCCCTGAAGGACCCGCACTACACGCAGCAACTTCTATGGGCTGTGCGCCATGTGGGGGCAACCGAATCGTTTGCTGAACTCTCACACCGCGCCGCAACCGAGGTACCTCTCGACGATCCGGATGCGGTGTTGACGCTGACACAGTTGCATTTGCTGCACGGGGCGCCCCTCCACGTTCTTGCCCGCAGAGCAGCCGACCACCTCAGCCTTCAACACGGGCGGCGCGCAGCCCGGCTCGTGGAAGCCTTACATCGCTTGGGTGAGACCGACGCAGCCACGGACCTTGCCGCCCGGGTCGAGACCGAGACCCGAGCCGACCGCGCCGGGACCATCGCGGTACTGATGAAGAGCTTGCACGATATCGGGCACACAGACGAGGCTGTCGCCCTTGCCCGCCGGACCTGCACCACCGTTTCCATAGCCCACGCATTCGACATGAACTTGATGGTGCAAGGCTCCCATAGCGTGGGCGCTACCGATGCCGTCGCTGAACTGGCCCGCCGCGCAACGACAACCATGCCCGTGGCCAATACCTTCTGGGTGGCACACTTGGTGAACACACTGTGCACGGTGGGACACGCTCAGGCGGGAGCGGCGCTCGCTCGTCGGGCCGCCACAACCGTCCCTCTGGAGACCGTGGATGTGATAGCGCCGCTCACGAAAGCGCTGTATGAAGTCGAAGAGACTGAACTTGCCCGCGAACTCGCTTACCTCTCGACCACCTCAGCACGCCTGGACAACGCCTGGGCCGTGGCCGAGTTAGTGAAAGTGCTGCACGCCAACTCAGAACATAGCCTCGTCAACGCCCTCGCGCTCCGTGCCGCCAACGGCGTCTGTCTCGACAACCCATCCAATACGGCCGATCTGATAGGCCAACTCCACGAGGTGGGTCAGGTCCATGCGCTCCACGAGCTAGGGCAGTACGCCGCTGCCACCACCCCGCTTGACGCGACCAGCTATCGCGAAGCGCCCTACCTCCACGAGCTACTGGCAGCACTACACCAAGCGGGTGCACACGACGCCGAAACCGAACTCGCCCAGCGCGCAGCTGTCGAACCCGCCATCTTCACGCATATCACGACGGTATTGATGGAAAGTCTGCAGCGAGCGGGAGCCACCAGCATGCTCGAAGAACTAGTCCGGCGGCTGCCCGCGGCAGGGGCCTTTGACACCTTCCGCCGCATCAACGACAGTCGGTCGAACTACAAGTTCGGGCGCGAGCGGGACGGGAACTGCTCCGCCGAGTGGGGATGGGAAGACCTGGAGTAACCACGTCATCAGGAGCGCTGTAAAGGCGAGTGAGAGACCGAAGTGGTTTCCGCATCCCGCAATGTATGGTTTGGCGTGATCCGTCGAGGGGAATGGGAGTCCGACGGTCGCAGTCGGACATTCTGACGGCGATTTCGACGCCGCGTTCCATGGCATGAATACACTCCGCACACTTGAGCCGCCGGGCAACCATCTCCTGCCGCAGATACGCAGCGGACTCGTAACGATCCTGCAGGGGTTGAGCGCGATATCGCTCCGGAGCGGAACGCCGAATGTTCTGCGCGACTAAGTGAGACGGCTGACCGTTCGGCTTACGGAGCTCGATCGGCTACTTGGAGCTGGACTTTCATTACGAGTGACCTCGGCGGTGTGCTCTGGTGTCCAGCTGGCGCCGTCCTGTCCAGGTCAGAGGCCCTTTCGTGTCCCGTTGATGTCGTCGTGTCCGGCATGTACCTGCCTGTCTTGGCGCAGTGGCGGCACACTGAACACCATTCCTGACCTGCGCGTAGACACGACCTGAGACTATCGGGACTGGGTACCGCACGCCGACACATCCGTTCCAGAGCGGGGAAGATCTCCACAGTTGGGCGCGCAGGCGGTTGATCTGCCGGGTGCGGTCGAAGACCACGTCTAAGCGTCGGTTGGTCAGCGTGCGCAGGTCCACGGCGATCTCGTCGCCGGGCCGCAGCAGACCGAGGTCCCGACGGAGGCGGGCCTGGTCGGCGCTGCCGAAGGCGTCCAATCGGTTTTTCCCCTCGCCCTGGTAACCGAAGCCCGGTGGACCGCGAGGCCCCGGTCAGGTAGACCATGGGCTGGTCGTGGCCGAGGAGCAGCCCCGATCAGCAGGGCGGCACCACCATGATTGAGGTCGACGGCCCACAGCGTGTAAATGGATATCGCCAAGACATCACCGATCAGCCCGAGCAGTTCGGTCTCGTCGTTCAACACGCACCGCAACAGCAGCCGTTCACCATCGGTGTAGATCACCACGAAGTGGTGATCTACACCGATGTCCACCCCGCCCAGATCTCGGCCACGGTCACCTCCGTCAGTTCGCCGTCTCACATATCGCCCGCAGACGACCGCGGCGACGTTGTCCTACAGCAGCGATCGAATCGCGTCTCCCAATTGGCGGTCGAGTCGTCGCAGGGTTCCAGGCGGCCAAGTCCTTTGAGCCTTGCCAACGGCGATCCAATGACAGCCATACCCAAAACCCCTGGGGCCTACCGATCCTACGAATGACCGGAGTTGACACGGATCAGACCCCCGCTCTGAAAGGTAGGACTCCCAATGAGGCATCGCATCGTCCCGACCGGACGCGCCGTTCGATATATCCCTCGACATCTGACCGCGCACGGTGTCTCATATAGGGAGCTTTCGCCGCAGCACCGGACATCAGCACAGACGCCGTTGCGCAGCAGACGTCACCGCGGCGCCACCACGTCGGGAGGGGACGTAGGCATGGACATCGATATCTCCTGCCCCACTTGCGGGCGCATGGAGTGGGTCCAAAGTGTGCCGGCGATCCGCGCGACCGGAGTCCAGACGATCACGGGCACCGACTATTACACCGGTGTCGGGATCGCTTCCAGCGGCTTGGTACCTGTCGTCGGCTCCGCGACGATTGAACGTACGAGCACTTCGAACCTTGCACGTGCTCTGGCCATCGCACCGGCTCAACGTCGATCAGGTCGACTGGTTGCATGGGGGCTGCTGATGTCGATCCCATTCCTCGGAGCCCTTGCCCCGATGACCTTCTCGGTAATGCGGCCACAGCCCGGTGTCGGATGGGGTTGGGCGCTGTTCGCGGCTCTTGTCATTCTTGGTGTGCTCGCGACACCTTCCGCGATCGCGTTCGCGATCGCCAGTCATCGCGTCCGTCGCAACAGTCGGATTTCTCGTGGGATCCCCGCCGCCAGCGTTGTCTGGCGGGCTGGTCAATACTGCCACCGCTGCGGGCTCTGCTTCTGGCCCTACCCTCCCACCGCCACCGTTACCGCCCGAGAATCCATCGCGCCACACCAGTTCACCTCGATCGTCTGGAACGCAGGCGGATACGCCAACGTATGAGCTACACGCTGCGGCGGTTGCATTCAACCGTAGCGTCGACCTCGCCCTACCGACCGCAAAAAGGTTTCTGCCTGCGCTCCGCGCGGAAACGTGACGACGGACGAGAAGGACAGTGGACAGCACATGCTCCCCCAACGAACTGTTTGACCTCGATGCCGCAGCGGTCCGGCGGATCTCCTGTCCCTTCGATGGGCTCTCGTCCGCTGACAACGCCCTCGATCACCGCTGACACCACGTCATCGATGAGCGCGAGGTCTGAACGGGCGCAAGTCCATTCACCCGAAACGATGGGCACAGTCCGGGTCATTTGGACTGCTCCAGACTCTCGCCGGTCGGCGCGGCATCACCGCCGCCTAGAACCAGTCGAGACACACCTAGCGCTGCCGACATGGACTCCGGATCGGCGGCAAGTCCACGTTCGAAGCGCTGCCCGGGGGCACCCCTCTTTACACTGTCTCGTCGTGTGTGAACGTCAGGATCGCATGTCTTCGTGGCATCGTTAGCAGCGGCTACTAGCTGACGGACCTGCTTTGGCGTGATCTCGAGCAAGTCAGCGACATCCTCATCGGTGTTGCCTTGCTCGCGGATCCTCGCGGCGGCGAGTGCTTGACGGTGTCGGTGCTCTGCGATTTCGGCGGCAGCGCGTTCCCGCGCCGCCGCTATCTGCTGCTGTAGGGCGGCGATGTCGTCATCGCGCGCCTGCTCGATACTCGTGATCGCCTGCCACGCAGCGATGTACCGCTTCACCTCACAGGTGACCGCCTGCTCCCGTTTGCGCGCAGCATCGCGACGATCGCGAATTCGTGCGCGCGAGCGTTCAAGTCGTGCGACGACCTCTGGTGAGCGGGTGCCGCGGGCACGACGGGATGCGACGTTTTTGTCCATGCTGAATTCCTGACCAGCCGACCCGCGCATCAGTCCCCAGCTACGAGGATACGCGCCGATCTTCGTGCTGACTCCGGCCGTCTCTGAATCTCACTCGCCCTCCCGGTCCGCCCAAGCCCCACCATGTGACGCGGCAGCGCCGACAACTCAAGACCTCAATCCGCCTGTGTTTCAGGCGAACCCACTGCCACTGAAAAACGCTCGCCCGCCTCGACTTTCACAGCGGCGAGCAGCTGTTGTCTGCCAGCCGAGCAACCGAGATCCCTACCAACCCCGGACGCCAGACCCGAGCACACGCTCGGGTCTGGCGTTCTTTCGTTTTCGGAAGGTGCTGCGCCATGCCCGATTCCCCTCACTCCCCACCCGCATGTGTCCTGTGTCAGTCGACCGATCCGGCAGACCGCTATCCGATCCAGGATCAAGCGGTCTGCCAGCGCTGTTTGGCGAACCTGCCTCGCTGCGAGGGTTGTCGCGAACGCGTCGTCGCAGTGACAGACACCGCCGACGGGCACCGACTGTGCACGCGGTGCACCACCGGCTGGGTCGGCTGTGTGTCGTGCCGCCTGCTGACCCGTCCGCACTGGCGTACCGACACCGGCGAGTCGGTGTGCGCGCGCTGCTCGAGTGTGTTCTTCGACTTGTGCACCCGGTGCGCGCGATTCTGCGCCGCCAGCCGCTACGTCTCTGGCGGCACCCGCGCCTGCACCCGGTGCGCCGAGCATTACATGAGCTGCCCGGACTGCCACACCCTGATGCACGTCGGCGGGGACTGCGATACCTGCGATCAGCCTCATCACGTCTGGAACTACAGCTACAAACCCGATCCACGCTTCCACGGCCAGGGCCCGCTGTATCTGGGCATGGAACTGGAAATCATTGTCCCCGACCACCACTACCACCGATGCGTGGCGCTTGCTGGTGACCGTCTCGGCGGGCTGGGGTATCTCAAGCGCGATTCCTCGATCCAGCCCAGCGGGTTCGAACTGGTCACTCATCCGATGTCGTATCGGCACGCGATCACCGAGTTCCCGTGGCGGTTGCTCGGTGAGCTCGCCGAGTTGGACTGCCGGACCGATACCAGTGTCGGGCTCCATATCCATGCCAGCCGTGATGGATTCGCATCGTCTGCTCACATCTACCGCTGGATGAAGATGCTCTATCGCAACGAGTCCGCGGTCTCCACCATCGCGCGACGCCGTTCGCACTACGCGCCATTCGACCAACTCGCGCGAGCGAAGGTCAAAGACACCGCCAAAGACCCGCTGCACGCGTTGGGTCTGGACCGGTATCAGGCGATCAACCCTTATCCCCGAAAGACCTTGGAACTGCGGGTATTCGCCAGCTCGCTGGATGTGCAGCAGGTGCAGGCGGCGTTGGCGTTCACCGCCGCCTCGATCGATTACACCAGCGGCCTGCGGATCGCCGATGTCCGGGCCGGGGCGTGGGAATGGTCGCGCTTCGCGGCCTGGGTGGCCGACCACGACGACTACCAGCCGCTTCTGGCCGAGATGGAGGACCTCGCATGTGCCTGCTGACCTACTTCCCGCCTGGCACCACACCGGACCCGGTAGCTCTGTCAATCGGGGCGCGCGCCAACCCGCACGGCCACGGATTCGCCGTGATCGCCGCAGATCGCATCATCACCGGCCATGGGATGGACCCCACGGCGGTGATCGATCAATTCACCACGGTGCGCAAACGCTACCCGCGGTGGGCCGCGTTGTTCCACTCGCGCTACGCCACCCACGGGGTCCGCATTGTGGCCAACTGTCATCCATTCCGCCTCGGCAAAGATGCGCGAACGGTGTTGGCGCACAACGGAGTCCTGCCCAAACGAGTACACCCCGGCCCCTACGATCCGCGTTCGGACACCCGCATCGCCGCCGAGGATTACCTCCCGAACGCGCCGTTCGGGTCGATCGACACCCACCGCGGTGCACGCGGGCTCGCCTCGTGGTTGGGCACCAGCAAACTCGTCATCCTCACCGTCGATCCCGCCTATCAGCACAGCGCCTACCTCTTCGGCGAGAAGGCCGGTCGCTGGGAGAACAACGTCTGGTACTCCAACACCAGCTACCTCGCGTCTTCCCTGCGCTGGCCGACTCAGCCGCGCCGTTATGTGTGCTGGTACTGCTCAGCTCTCAACCTGAACCGCAGCCGCTACTGCGGCGCATGCGGCTGGTGCTTCGAGTGCGAGTCCGTCTTCCCCGACTGCGACTGCCACGAGCCCACATCAACCGAGGACACCCCTTCCCCTGACCACACCAAGGCGCGTCCCCGACGCGCCCTCACCTCAACGTCGCATCACCGATCCCGCCGCCGAGCCACCTCCACCTAGACCCCCTCTCGCCGATACCTCTCCCGCAACCCCGTGCGTAGCCACTCGTGGCGCGCACGGGGTTGTTTCATTCCGTCGAAAGGCCTTGTGTCATGCCCGCATCCACGCTGGTCGACCCGCTGTGCTCGGACTGCTCGCATCCCGTCACCGCAGCCACTGTGACCGCGACCGTCGAAGGTGAACAGCTGTGCCCGGACTGCGCCACCGACCTCTGGGTCTGCGACGAATGCCACGAACCCACCCGCACCACGCACACGACCACGAACGACACCCTGCTGTGTGAGCGGTGCGTGTCCGGATGGAGCCGGTGCGCGGACTGCGAGGACTACAGCCGCGAGGTCCGCACCGCCCTTGGTGACCGCACCGTCTGCGAGAACTGCGTCGACTCCTACACCGCCTGCGATGACTGCGATTCCCTCGTCCTGGACACCTACCGCGTCGACAACGGCAACCGGGTTTGCGACAACTGCTTCGACGAGGACTACCGCGAATGCTGCGAGTGCTTCAACGTCATCCCCAACGACGACCTCTACTGCCAAAGCTGCGCCCCACCCGAGCACCCCGCAGTCCACGGCTACGACTACAAACCGAGACCTCAGTTCCACGGCGACGGACCACTGTTCCTCGGGCTCGAACTCGAAATCAAAACCCCGCACGGCGGATTCGACACGGCCGTCGATACCGCGCTCGCCCAGATCGGGGGTTTGGGCTACCTCAAAGAGGACTCCTCGATCCGGCCCTGCGGATTCGAGCTCGTGACGCACCCGATGAGTCACGAATACGCGCGGACCCGGTTCCCGTGGCAGCTGCTGCACCGGTTGCGGCTGCTCGGTTGCTACACCGACAGCGAGGTCGGCATTCACGTGCACCTCTCGCGCGACGGGTTCGACTCCCCCGCCCACGCCTACCGGTGGTTGAAGTTCATCTACCGCAACGAAATCCCGGTCACAACGTTGGCGCGGCGGTCCTCGAGTTGGGCGGTGTTCTCCCCAGGCGCGCGATCCCAAGTGCGTGACTACGCCAAAGGCGACCGTAGCGCGGCGCGTTACGAGGCGGTCAACGTGCGCCCCGCCGACACCTTTGAGCTGCGGATTTTCGCCAGTTCCCTGAAACCGCAACAGGTTCAAGCCGCTTTGGCGTTCGCCGCAAGCTCGGTCGAATACACCCGCCGCCTCACCCCCGCCGATATCGCCCGGCACCGCGGCTGGGAGTGGACCGCTTTCACCCTCTGGCTGCGTGGGCGCCCGGACTATTCACCGCTTCTGGCTGAATTGGAGGACCTCGCATGTGCATCTTGACCTTCATCAAACCCGGCGCGAACCCCGACCTCGATGCTCTGCGCGGTGGCGCGCTCACCAACCCGCACGGGCACGGCTACGCGATCATCACCGGCGACACAATCACCGTCGGACGTGGCATGGACCCCGATGCGGTCATCGCCGAATTCGCTTCTGTGCGAATGCGATTCCCTGATGGCGCGGCACTGTTTCATTCGCGTCTGGCCACTCACGGCGTGCGCGATGTGGAGAACTGTCACCCGTTCATTGTGGGTGGTGATGCGCGAACCGTACTCGCGCACAACGGGATCCTGCCCGATGAGGTGCATCCCAGCTCGGGTGATCCGCGCTCGGACACCCGAATCGCCGCCGAGGAACTGTTGCCCCGGCGACCGTTCGGGTCGCTGGATTCCTGGGCCGGGCGTGAGCGACTGGAACGGTGGCTGGGCACCGACAAAATGGTGTTGCTCACCGTCGACCCCGCCTACCGGTACGCGGGCTACATCTTCAACGAACGCCGCGGGCACTGGGACCAGGGCAGCTGGTACTCCAACAACTCCTACCTGCACGGCATGTGGGCCACCGCCGGCGACAGCGACTGGGACTGGTGCGAGAACTGCGGGGTCTTCAACGAGAACCCGATGGGCCCGCACTGCGTTTTCTGCGGCTACTGCGCCGACTGCTTCGGTGCATATCCGCACTGTGATTGCCCGGCGCTGGCCGGCCAGGAACGCTACGCCGACCTGTTCGACCTCGAATCCGCCTGAACCCCGCCACATCCACCGCTCGTCCTCACGGCCGAGACAACGGTGGCCCCTTCCGTGACGAAAGGCACCGATCCTGTGATGACACAACACTTCACCCTCGCCAGCACGCTGATCCGGCTGCGCGATATCCACGACCACCCCATAATCGCCAGCACCGATGGACACCGGGTACGGCTACTGATCCACGAGGGTGAAGACCCTCATAGTGGTTGGCATTACACCGATCTCGGCCCCCACGCTGCCAATGAACTGGCCGCGGCGCTCTCTATCCGCTGTCGGCCGCGCCCGCTGCGTCGCCTCGCCCGCTGGTTCGGCTCCTACCGGAGCCGTCGGTGAGCGGGCCGCGGCTGCCCTGGCAGGTGCGCGTCGACACCGAAGGCCGGTTCCTGCGCCGGGTCCTTGAGGTCATCGACGCCGGACTGGTCGACGACACGAATCTCGATGACTTGCACCAGGTCCGGGAGCTCTTCAATCACCGCCTGGTCACTCTGTCCGACGCGAGCAACCGTGCTGAGGACGGTGATGCGGTGGATCCGGTGGTCGAGGTCATCGGTGCCGAACTGCACCGGCTGCGTCGCCTCGACGCGATCGCGACCGTCGTGACACGCGGCGGGTTCCGCCACGACCGGGTTTGGGTTAGTGCAGTGCATCGCCACCACACCGTCGTGCACCACGACACCGGCGACCCCGGGGTCCTGCTGCCGCTCGCGTTCATCGAATCGGTGCAGCAACTGCCCTGACACACCATTAGGAGAGGACACCATCGATGAACAGCGCTGCGTCGTCGTATCGCGACGACATCGTCACCGAGTTGCTGCCCGCGCTCGCGGGCGTGCATCGACACCAGGGTGCGGCAGTTGGTGTTCACGCTCACCCCGGCACCGGCCTCGCAATTCCTTGGCTGCGCCGATGAACACTGACCTGCACGCCTACACCGCACGCCTGCGCATCGACCCCCGCTACGACTACCACCTTCGTGCCTGCGACCAGGCCTCGTCCGTTGAGTTCGGCGGTATCTTGGTCGCCGGATATCACGCCGCCTTCGGCACACACCCACATCCTGCGACCGTCGTCGGGATGTTTCCCGGCGTGGATATCGCCGCCGCTCGCAGCGAGCAGTTGCCGATGATGGCGCTGGTGCGGGTCGAGCATGCCACCCAGGTCATCACACCCCATGACGACGGCACCAACCGAATCCACTGGGAACCCAGCATTTTCGACCAACTCCCCACCGGGTTCAGCTGGTATCTCGCTCCTGTCGACATTGACGTCGCGCGGGGCGCTGTCATCGCCGACGGACGCTGGTCTGCTGGTGGTCGTCAAGCCGTGCTGCCCCGGTCGGTGACCGTGCATGCACCCGGTGCGCCCACCGTGGTCGACGTCCACGACCAGGACCCGCACACCGGCAGGCGCTGGACGCCAGCGTGATCGCCAGCGGCACAGCACTGCTGGCCTGGATCGAAGCGAACCTGCCCGTCCTCGATGAGGACCGGTTCGGACCCTGGCAGGCCGCACCGGCCGCACCCGGCGCGGTGACCGCCGACATCGAAGTGCGTATCCACAGCCCCGCAACCGCCGACCGCGTCACCACCATCGCCCTGTCGGCCAGCCCAGTCACCGAACTCCCTGCCCCTCCACCGATGTCGCGCAGTCCTGCGGCGGCACAACCAGATTCGAGGTGATCATGACCGATTCACCGACCCCCACCCCACCCGCCGAGCCCGACCGTGCACCAGCGCTGGCGTATTTGGCGGGTGCGCCGACCGCCCAGGGGATGGTTGTCCCGCACATCACCCTCGCCCATCACGACCGGAGCCGACCGGTGTGGGGCAAACTCGATCCCGCGATCTTGTACGACACCTTCCGTCACCGGTTGTGTCAGATCTGCGGGCAACGCCTCTATGACCGTGTCGTGATCTACATACGTCCCGTCGACTACCTGCGTGGGTTGGCCGTCGAGCCTGGAGTCCACCCGCAATGTGGGTACTACTCCCGCCGCTCGTGCCCGATGCTGGCCGGGCGCATCCACCGCTACAACCCCAACCCGGGCGAGCGGTTCTCCCGCTGCACCGACCCGGCCTGCCGCTGCGCGGTGTGGACGATGCCCGACCGTGATCCGCGCGAACCCGCCCGCGAAGGCCAACCCGCCGAGGCCTGGTACGAGGCGTGGATGCCGTTGTCGGACTACGTCATCGTCTCCGACCCCGGTGATGACACCACCGCGCCCGCGATCGGGGTCGACCTGCGCAATGCCCGGTTGTTGAAGGTGCGCAAGGTCCGCGACGCCGCCCCCAACCCCGACCAGCCCATGGATCTACTCGCCGCGCTCATCCTCGGGCGCGCGTTGTTCGGTGACGGGGGCGCGTCGCGGTGACATCGCCCGACATACTCGCCCGGCTCGCCGCGACGGGGCGCCGGATCACCGGGGGCTGCGCTTCCACCGACCAGCAAGGAGCGTGATCATGGATCTGCTCGACCTCGCCCACCAGATCGCCGCCGCCCTCGGGGCGGGCTGGGTCGCCGAACGCGGGCGCACCCTGCGAGCACACGTCCTACTCCACGGCCCCGACGAACAGCGCCTGTCGGTCACCGACGGCGACGACTCCCACCGCCGGACCGATCACGGCCGCCTGCACATCCGCGCCGACTACGGCCAATACTCCTCACACCTGGTCACCGGGGAAGGCGATAACACCATCACCGTCTGCGCCCACCGCGACGCGACTGCGATCGCCACCGACATCTCTCGGCGGCTATTGCCTGACTACCAAGCCACTCTCGTGCGGTGCCGCCCCCGCGCGCACGCCCACGCGATCCGCCTCGCCCAGCGCGACGCGACAATCGACTCCCTGTGCCGGGTCCTGGCCCCCGCCGAAGTCATCGCACCTGGTGATCGCGTCAGCTTCGGCGAATCCGGGGACGGTGTTCGCGGGCAGATCCGCGTTCTCTACAGCGGCGCAACCGAATTCGAACTCGACGTCACCGCCGCGCACATCATTGAGCTGGCGCAGGTCATCGCAGCGCAGCGCCGCACCCCTCAGGATCAGCAGTGACCACCCCGCTCCCACCACCGGGCCCGGATTTGCTCACCGCGGCCCTCGACCACGCAGGACGCGGATTCCACATCTTTCCTCTGCACGCGGGCAGCAAGGTGCCCGCGATCAAACACTGGGAACACGAAGCGACCCGCGACCTGGACCGGATCCGGGGGTGGTGGCTGCGGTGGCCTGCCGCCAATATCGCCGTGGCGTGCGGGCCGTCGGGACTGCATGTGCTCGACCTCGACACCGGCCACGGCCAACCACCCCCGCCGCCGTGGCGCCACGCCCGCGACGGCCGCGACGTCCTGGCCCACCTCGCCGCCGAGGCCGGTCAACCGATCCCGGTCCCCACCCACGCGGTTTCCACGCCATCGGGAGGAATACACCTCTATTACCGCGCACCACAACAACCGCTGCTGCGCAACACCATCGGGCGATTGGGTTGGCGCATCGACAGCCGCGGTGTCGGCGGATACGTCGTCGCGGCGCAATCAGAACTACCCCACGGCGCTTACCGCACGATCGATGACCGCCCACCGATCCCGCTGCCGCCGTGGCTGATTCGGATGCTCGCCCCACCGCCGCCACCGATGATGCCGCCTCGGCTCACCGGCATCGGTCACCGCGATGCCTACGTCGAGGCGGCGTTGTCGAATCAGAGCGCTCGGGTCCGCACGGCACGCACCGGAACCCGACACCGTGCTGTGTTGTTGGCTGCCAACAGTCTTGGTCGTCTCGTCGGGGCCGGGCTCCTCGACTACGACCATGCATACGCGGTGCTGCTCGACGCCGCACAGATCCATATCGGGGTCGAGCAGTTCACCGACGCCGAAGCGCAACGCACCATCGGCGATGGACTCACCTACGCCGCGAACCGAGCCATCCCCACCCGGCACTAACTGGGGATCCCCTTCCGCTCACGTCGCACGACCTGAGACCTAACCCCGACCGCCTCGCAACTGTGCATGGGTGTCGTCGATCTTTCTGACGGTTGCGAGTGAGATCGCTCGGCTCTCACCGAAATCGTCTGAAACACACCCCATCTGACTGTGCGCCCTCATCGGGCCCTTTCTGCCCCTAGGAGTTTCGATGCCCTCGATCGAAGATCCCGGCGCATTCCTCGCCGGAGTCCTCTCTCAGCTTCCGCGCCCACCACACAGAATCGTGTTGATACTGCCCGTCAGAACATCCGATGCCGTGCCCGACGCGGACTTCTACGTCGATGCGGTGCGTGGCGTGGCCTTGTATTCCACCGGTGCCGATCTCGGGTTGGTCGATGAGAACATCGCGACCACACCGATCTTGACGCACGCCCTCGACGTCTGCCGTCTGCACAACCCCGCCGCCCTTGCCGTGGTCATCGTCGATGATCCGCGACCACACCGTGCCGTCCCGCGTCGCGCCCATGACGAGTTGATCGCCCAGTTGCGAGAACAGTTGGCGGGAAAGGACATCGAACTACTCGATGCCTGGACACTGACCGGAACAGCGCCCGGCGAACTGTGGACCAGCCTGCTCGACAACGACACCGGAATCCTCCCAATCGTAGGAAACCCGGAGCCCGTGTGGATGGAATTCTCGCCAGCGACCGAACCGATACCCGCGGTCCTGGTCGCGAACCCCGCCTTGGCCGTCGCGGTCGACCGCGCGTTGAGATCGCTCAATCAAGCCCGCCACACCGCCGAAGCCGCGGGCCGACCCGAGCAGCCATCCCCGCGAGAGTTGTTGCGGTTGGTACTCGATCAGATCCAGGCGGCCCACGACGGTGCCGACATCACCGCGCTCGACATCGCGCGCGTCGAGGTCGCCATGCACGACGAAACCGTCCGCTGCAGTCTCTACGCGTTGTCTTCGGGACCGCGCGGGCCCGCGACCCAAGCACTATGGACGCTGCTGGTTCGCGCGTTGCCTTCGCCGCGCCGCGCCCAAGCCGCATTGCAGTTGGCAGTCTCGGCCTACATGAGCAATGACCTCGAAATGGTTCTCGCCGCGCTGCGAATCGCGTTGACCGACGACCCCACCGAGCCGACCGGCCGACAACTCGCCGACCAGGTCGCACTGTCGGTCCCGGCGAGGGTGATCGGTGAGCAGTTGCGCGGCGGCTACCTCACCGCCGCGGAACTCGGCATCGACCTCGACCTCGACTGACCCGCGCACCGGTGTTCACCGGTGATCGGTTTCTGCGGCATAGATCCGCATGCCTTCCGACACCTTGCGTGCGGCGTGCTCCAACTGGTCGGGGCTCAGGTGTTTGCCGAACGCCGCAGCGTTGAGCAGCTGTTCACGAACCTGATCGAGATTCATCCACGCCTGTCCAACTGTGACGACAGGTCATGGTTGTCACCAGGACTTTCGATGACCTGGGTTTATGTCAGAGCTACAGGCGATGGTTGACACCAAGTACAGGTCGTAGCTGTCACCTGTCCATGGGTCGATCCGAGGGTGACCGGATACCGTGGGTGGATGCGGAGCGTCGAACTCCCTCACCGGGTCATCTTCCTCAATGGCACATCGAGCGCGGGTAAGACCACGTTGGCCCGGGCCATCCAGGATGAGAGCGACGTCCCGTTTGTCTACTGGGGGATCGACACCTTGTTCGGTCTGGTTCCGCCGAATTGGGGTGGTGGACGCGATGGCCCGCTCAGTCGTGACGGATTCTGGTATGACCGGACCGACCACGATGCAGACGGTCACCCGTTGATGGTCATCCGCTACGGCCACGTCGGATACCGGATGCTGCGGTCGGCGTGCGCTGCGGCTGCCGAGTTCGCTCGTGGGGGCGATCACCTGGTCGTCGACGAGATGCTGCTGTCCCCGGATCTGTTGCCGATGTGGATGGATGCGCTGGCAGGCCTGGACGTTCAGCTGGTTTGCGTCACCTGTCCGTTGGCCGTCGCCGAGCAGCGGGAACTGGCTCGTGGCAAAACAATCGGGTTGGCGCGGGGCCATCTCCGCACGGTGCACGATCACGGCTATCCCTACGACACGATTGTCGACACGACCACCGGAACGCCCGCTGAGCTGGCCAGGGTCGTACTGGGGCGGCAACAGGCCGCCAATCCGGTGACAGATACAACCTGCAAGTGACAACTATTCTTCTCGGGGTTCGAGAATGTCTCACGCGAGAGCGGTTCGCGGTGTGGTCGGCGAACGTCCGCTTCTGCCAAATCCAGGATGTTCGTCCGAGATCATCGGCTACCGCACAGTCCCCCAATCGTGTCGGTTCACGAACCGTACCTGCGGGGCCGGTAGACCTCGGTGACATCGGCCTAGCAGTCGTTCTCGGGTTGGGGACGCCTGGCGGCTTCACGCGTGGCAACCGGTGAGACAACGGCTCGCCGTCCCCCGAACGCTGTCAGTAACCACCGCCAGCGCTACCGATGTCACCTCCACCGCAACCACCGTCGTAGTGCCCGTGACCAGCGCCGTAGTGCCCGTGACCGCTGTCCGATGAACCAAAGATAGTCAGGCTACCCCAATGCCAACCGGCCGAATCGGAGCCGCCGTGGTCGCCATAGCTCGGCACCTGGATTCCTGTGACCGCGGTCAGGTCCACGGTCATGCCCAGCGCCACGAATCGCTTGAACAGCGAGTGCTGGTTTCGAAAAAACCCTTTTTCCTGCGCGGAGTCCGTCTCGTCGAGGGCCGGACCGGCGGCCGAGGGCTCCGCGGGCTCCCAGTCGGCGAGTGCACGACGGCTCTCGCGACGCTCCCGGCGCAGCAACCGCCCTCCCGCGATCGTTCGCCGACTAGATAGCAGCAGGCAGAGCGCGGCAAGAATCCCGGCAACCAAGACCGCCAGATTGCCCCAGGTGACGGCATCGGACTCCCAATATGCCGCCACAGCCACCATGATCAGAATCAGCGTGACCACCACTATGGTCCGACGCCACCACAGACGCGGTATCAGGCCTGCCTGCGCGAGCCGGTCCCGCGTCGCCGCCAACTCCCTTCGGATGAACCGTCTTTCGGGCAGTTCGGACAACCGTGCCGGGCCGCGTACATCGGTGAAGACGGCGCGCTCCAACTCGTCGGCGTCCGAAGGTAGCGTTTTCCTGGTCCGCCGGAAATTCCGGCGCGCGTTCATCGTGATCACGTCGTCCATATCCAGCGACTTGACTGCGGTGACGACAGCGCCGCGCCCGCCGCGGCACAGGTAGCCGAGCTCACTGGCAGACAATTCCGGGATCGAACTCACCCACAACGGGATACGCAGTAGCGCCGACACCCCAACCGGCAGCGCGGACAGGACGATAAGAACGAAACCCGTCATGTTCGAACCCTCCCCGAATGTGGCCGTGAACCAATTATGAGGCACATCGGCGCGATCGCCCAGTGACCGGCCCGCTCAGGAATCCCCTCCCGGCACACCTGTGCCGCAACAGGATTCGATTCGATGCGGGCCGAGTACACCTCGTCCGCGATACCCCATCCGAGCGCGCGCCCGCAGCGCTCCGCCTTCCCCGGGCGGCGCATCCCACCTGCGCGGGGACGCCTCAATATCTCATGAGACATACGGATTCTGGAGAACAGATACAACCTGTCGTCACACCAACCGAGACCTGCGCGAGCGAGGTGTTGTCCTCACCACCGAGGCACCCTACGTTCCAGACGACAGCGGGGACGCCGTTGCCTGCCGTCGCGATCGATTGCGATTCGCGCTGACCCAGATCCACGCCGCCGATTCCGGCACCACCCTCTCCGCCACGTCGCTGGCGGAGCTGGCGATCACCCTGGAAGACATCAAGATTCGCGACTGCCTCTACGCCCTCTCGACCGGTCCGCGCCGTGGCGCGTGTATGGCAGCGTGGACCCAGTTAGTGCGGGCACTGCCTGCACCCGGGCGGACCCAAGCCGCGATGATGCTCGCGGTCACCGCCTACACCGACGATGATGCCGCCCTGGCCACCGCAGCCATCGCGATCGCCGTGACCGATGAACCCGGCCAACAAACAGCGCTGGGACTGGCCGCCGCTTTCGCGTGCTCGGTCACCCCCAACCTGATCCGCGCATCGATGCGCGGCGGTTACACCATCGCCGCCGAACTCGGCATCGACCTCGACTGACATCCCCCGGTTCGCGTGTCGCCCGGCCTCGGGCGCGCTGACTGCCGCGCTGCCGCCATGACGATATCGCGACGCACTGTCGGGCAGGCACTTGTTGTTGCCTTGCCCTCGCAATTCGCTTGTGCCTGTCCGCTTCTGGCGCAGCCATATCCACCTGCCCCCGACGAAGGAGACCGACCCGTGTCCGTGATCACTGCTATCGAGACCGTCACCCGTGAGCAGTACTTGCAGCGCCAGTACACCGGCGCTGCCGGGCCGACCCCCGAGATCGACGACTCCGCGGTACTCGAGAGCTGGCGCGCGGAGTTCCCGGACTGGCGCGGCAAGTACTGGGCCTTCACCAGCGATCACCGAGATGTGTTGCGGCTGCGCCCGATCAACGTCGCCACCGCCCAGCCCGCCTGAACCCTGATCCGCCGCCGGGGCAATCCCCGGTTCTTGTCGCCCACAGCCCATTCCGGCGGAGCAGCCCACCAATCGCGGTGGGCTGCTCCCGCCGCCTGTTTGTCAGGAGTCCGATGCCCAATAGCGAAACCGCCACTGCCACAGCGGTCCTCGACCCCGATACCAGCGTCGAGCCCGATACCCGCCCCGAGGTCGACGTCGTCGAGGAGGCTGATCTGCCCGCGATCGAGGCGAAGTGGATGCGGCCCGAGGAACTGGTGATCGCCGAGAACGTCCGCAAGAGCTCCCGGCTCGAGGACCATCCCGACCAGGTCGCCTCGATCAAAACCCGCGGCGTCAAGGACCCGATCAACGCCACACGCGAAGCCGACGGCTCAGTGTATGCCGATGACGGTCAGGTGCGCATACTCATCGCCCGCGCGCTCGGCCTGTCGCGGGTTCCGGTGTTCATCACCGCCGCACCGGTCGGGCTCAGCGACAACGAACGCCGCATCGAACGCACTCTAGATCAGATCAATTTCAACGAGCGCCGGATCCCTCTGACCAAGGCCGACTACGCCGGGGGTGTCGCGCTCATGCTCGACCTCGGCGCGAGCGTGACCCGGGTAGCAAAAGGATTGCAAGCCAAACGCGAGGATGTGAAGAACCACGCCAAGATCGGGGCGTCGCCGACCGCGACCGCGCTACTGGAAACCGATCAGTTCAGCCTCGACCAACTCGCGGTCATCGGCCACTACGAAGCCCTCGGCGACACCGACGCCGTGCAGCGGCTCAACCAGAGCACACGATCCAGGTTCGCCCATGAGGTTCAACGCATCCTCGCCGAACGCGCCGCCGAACGCGCCCGCATGCAAGCCTCACTGCTCTACGGCGCGTACGGGTTCGGGATCCTCACCACCGAACCCGATACCAGCAGCGACGAGGCCGACTTCATCCCCGCCGAACTGCTGACATCCGCCGATGGTGAGCCGGTCACTATCGAGCAGATCAACACCGACCCCACCCGTTGGGTGGTGTATCTGCATCTTGAGGAGAACGGGCAACTCGTCGAGAAAAACACTGGCGCGATCATCGATCCCGATGCCGTCGACTGGGACACCCGCGACAACCCCGACGCGGCCCCCGCTGCTGGGCTGCTCCATGCTGATCAGGTCGACTGGCATGACCGGTGGGTTCCGTTCTGCTACCTACCCGCCGATCAGTTGCTCGACAGCGGCTTCCAGCGCCAACCCCTGACCATTGCGGTCGATGACGACACCAGCAGTGACGAGGCCCAGGCTGCCGAGGCCGCCGCGGCGGCAGTGCAAGCGGCGGCCGACCGTGAGGCCGCCCGTCAGCACCGCGCCCGGGTGATCGAGCTCAATATCCGGGGCCAGGCCGCGAACGAACGCCGCGACGGTGTGCTGATCAACTTCTTCACCCGGCGTACCCCGCCCAACGTGGCCGCAGCGTTCGTGGCCACGTCCATCGCTCACGGACTCGACACCGCCGATCTGCGGAAGGTGCTGCACATCCTCGGCGTCGGCGGCACCCGCGAAGCATTGCTCGAGGCCATCGAGGCCGCCACGCCCGCGCGAGCGTGGGTGATCGCCACCGCGATGATCGCCGCCAAGCACGAAAGTGTCCTCGGCAAGTCCCTGTGGCGCGACCACACCGCCGCGACCGAACGGTATCTGCATTTCCTGGCTGAAGCCGCCGCCGGACTCGACTTCACGTTGGTCGACGTCGAGCTGGCCGCCGCAGGAGATATCGAATACCTCGATATCGACCTCGCCGCCTGACACTGGCCGATCACAGGGTGCGGGCGTCACCGGTGGCTCTCACCGTCACCGGCGACGTGCCGGATCCCGAATCCCGTCAACAACATTCGAAGGAGCACAGCCATGGCCGGAGACACAGTTATCACTGTGATAGGAAATCTGACCGCCGACCCCGCATTGGTCGTGACGACATCGGGCGTCCCGGTCGTCCATTTCACTGTCGCCTCGACACCACGCTACCGGGACGCCACCACCAACGAGTGGAAGGACGGCGAGGCGTTGTTCCTGCGGTGCAACGTCTGGCGCGAGGCCGCCGAGCACGCCATGGAGTCGCTCAGTCGCGGGGCGCGAGTGAGCGTTTCCGGGCGACTCAAGCAGCGCAGCTACCAAACCGCCGAGGGCGAGAACCGCACGGTCGTCGAGCTCGAGGCCGACGAGGTCGCAGCGTCGTTGCGCTTCGCCACCGCCAAGATCACCAAGGCCACCCGGCGCGCGGGATGGAACAGCGACACCCGAACAGCCGCCTGGGCCAGCTCCGATGATCCGTGGGCGGCGGCCTCGCGTGGACCCGCGCTCGCCGGTGTAGGAGCAGGCGAAGAGCCCGGGTTCTGACCTGACGCTCACCTGTCCCGGGTCGGGGTAGGTGAGCGGGAAGTCATCGAGTGGGTAGGGATGCCCGTCTGGCCGTTCGTCCAGCCCGGACGAGGGCTACCAGAGCGTCGTCCGACACGGCGGGGCCCGCGCCCGGCACCACCGAATTTCCCTCCCGCCGCATAGCCACGTGGCGGTCGGGTTCGGAAATTCGGTGGTGCACGCCCAGGCGCGTTCCCCACCGCGCCGGCCGCCGCCCCGGTCGAAGCGCCCTCAAGCTGGCCGCCCGGCCAGCCGACCATCCCTGTGGAATGTCACGTTCACCCGGGGCTGGGTCCACTCCGCTCGTTCGAAGGGAAAACTCCGTTGACCAGCACCGAACCTCAGTCCTTCCTCGACGCGATCGCTCACATCAACTGGCAGCTCGAAGCAGGACGACACGACGACGCCCGCGAGGCGTTCGAGCACGCGCTCACCACGCTCGCCTCCCCCGAAGACCTGGACCGCCTCGTCCGGCTCGCCGAGACCTTCACCCACGATCCGTACGTGATCGCGCGGGCTCATTTGCGGTCGCTGTGGCGGCGCTCGGACACCGAACTGCAGGCGTGGCTCGACATGTTCGTCACGCGCACCGACCCGGGCCTGCATCGCCCCGTCGAAAACCAACCGCGCTGGATCACGACCGTCCCGATCACGGCGGTCGACTGGAAGGTGCGGCGCATGCTTGCCACCGACGATAAACCGGCGTTGAAGCGCACACCCTCGACCGCGACCACCGTCGCCGCCAAACGCGCCCGGCGACAGCCCGAACACATCGCGGCAATCAAGTCCAAGCGTCGCCCCGTGACCGAGCCACGCATCGTCACCGACTACATCCGCGCTCGGTTCCTCCTCGACACCGACCCCGCCTACGACGCGTCGATGTGGGATCGCGTCTACGTGCGTCAGATCGCCGATCAAGTCCGCGCCGAGCGCGACCGCGCCGGTGCCCATACCCGCGAGGACTTCGACGCCGACGAGATCGCCCGCGCCCGAACCGGTCTCGACATCCGCGACGACGACCGCCCCGCCTTCCTCACCAACGGCAACGGCCTCGACTACGACCACGCCACCTTGCCTCCGCTGCAGGGCTGGGTGTGTGTCTACTGCTTCGGCGAACGCGCCTGCAGCGACCACTTCATCACCGGCCCCGACCGACATCGCCTCAGTGACGACGGACTGTGCCAGCACTGCCGCGACAACGACCGCGAAGGAATCCCCACCCTCCCCGCAGGTTTCACCCTCGCCGATGAGGTCGCCGCCTACTGCCAGCACCTCACAGATCACTACCCCGCCGCCGCACCCGCACTGCTGCACGCCCTGCAGCAACGCTCGACACGGATCGTGTCCGGTCTGGTCATGGCATTCCTCGACCGAGGCCCCCAACCCTCGACACCGGGCACACCGATCACCGCACTGACTCCCGTGCAGTTGCGCACCGGACGATGCTGCTCCTGTTACGCCCACCCACGCGACATCGACATCGACGACCTCTGCCGCAACTGCCGAAACCGCTACCCCGTCGCCGCCTGACCCCAGCCCGTCTCCACACCGGCCCCACCACAACGGGTCTCACAATCCCGGTCCGCCGCAGTGTCGCGCTCCTGCGGCGGACCGGACACCAGCCACCAACATTCCCCTCACTCCGTACCTGCCTTGGAGGTACACACCATGACCGAACCCTGGCTCGACTTCCTCTCCGACCATTACTCCTCGATCTGGGTGCTGTGCTGGTTCGCCATCTTCGCGTACTGGGCGCGCCCCCGGACCAAATCTCGCTGCCGCTGCCGGTGTTCCACCACCGAGCCCGGTACGAGGTAGTCCAGAACCCCTCGCGCACAGCGACTCCGCGCCGCCAGACGATCGGCGTCCCTCGGTACCCCGGTCCGTCGCGGTCCCCACACCCGCGACGGACCAGCCGCCACCAACCCTCACCGAATCACCAACCCTCACCCTCACGCCACCACTACACTCACCTCCACACGCACACCCCACTCACCCCTCCTCCTCCCCCACACACACTTTCACCCTCACCACCCCACTTCCCCTCATTTCCACAAGCAGACCTCTTGCATCCGAGGTTGCAGTTTGGTAACGACCAGCGGTTTTGCTTGATTTGACGAAAAAATAGTCAAATCGACCCCTGGCATTAATGGCCGGTGGGGTGCTTGATGGATATGTGACCGCGACGATTCATAAAGTCGCGGCAGGCAATGGGTATCAATATTATCTGCGCAATGTCGCCGCGAATGATGCTTCGGCTCGCGGCCGTTCCAGCCTCGCCGACTATTACTCCGCTCATGGGGAAGCTCCGGGCCGCTGGCACGGCACGGGCCTGGCCGCATTGGACCTCCAACAGGGTGACGAAGTCACCGAGGAACAGCTGAAATCCCTGCTCGGACTAGGGCGTCATCCGAACGCGGACGTGATCGAAGCCCGTGTCTACGACGCCGAGATCGGCAAGGGCGCCAAGCACAAAGACGCGGCGCGTGCCGCCGATCAAGCGTCGCGTTTAGGTAACCCGTTCCGGGTTTATGCAGAGGTTTCCGAGTTCCGCAAACGGTGCGCGAAAGCGTTCACCGAATACAATTCCGCGCACGGATTCGACCCTCACGACGCTATTAGCGATGACGAGCGTGCGCGAATTCGTACCCGTGTCGCGTCCGAAATGTTCTGCGAAACCTACGATCGCCCGCCCTTGGATGCGCGGGAATTGTCAGGGTGGGTGGCACATAACTCGCGCCCTAACACCGTCGCGGTCGCGGGTTTCGACATCACTTTCTCACCCGTCAAGAGCGTCTCGGTGTTATGGGCGCTGGCCCCACGCACCGTCGCGGGCAAGATCGAGCTCGCGCACCAACGCGCGGTAACCGACGCACTCGAGTGGTTAGAACGGAATGCGGTCTTCACCCGGCTCGGCCGCAACGGGATCCGGCAGGTCGATGTCGAGGGCATCGTGGCGGCCTGTTTCACTCACCGCGATAGCCGTGCCGGGGATCCAGACCTGCACACCCATGTGGTGATCGCCAACCGAGTGCGCACCGTCGACGGCAAATGGCGGACCCTGGATGGCGTCGCGATCTACCAGGCGTTGGTCACTGTCTCCGAGATCTACAACACCCGCCTCGAACACCACATGGAGGAACTGGTCGGCGTGGAGTTCGCCGAACGCCCCGCAGCAGATCCATCGAAACGTCCGATTCGTGAAATCGTCGGTATCCCATTGCAGTTGATCACGGCGTTCTCGCGCCGCGATGCCGCGATCACCACCCGACTCGGCCAGCTCGCCGCCGAGTTCCAACAGGCACGTGGGCGCGAACCTACCCCTGGGGAAATCTATGACCTCGCCGAGCGAGCAACCCTGCAAACCCGCCCCACCAAACACCTGTTGCGGTCTCTGGCTGAGCAACGCCACACCTGGCGCGCCGAAGCCGTAGCCCTGCTCGGGGGCAAGGAAGCCTTGGCGGGGATGGTCGCCGCGGCCCTGAACCCGATCCGAACCGCGCGCCCGGCGATCACCCCCGACTGGTTCGCCCGCACCGCTGAACACGTCATCGAGATCGTCTCGGAACATCGATCGACGTGGCAATGCCACAATCTGCGCGCCGAAATCGAACGGCAACTCCGCGGGCACGTGAACGGAAAAGAGTGGGAGCAGGTCGCCGAAGCCGTTCTCACCGAAACGATCTCCCCGACGCTAACCGTCGCTCGTGGTGACCCCGACCTCGCCGATGAACCCGAATTACGAACGGTCCCAGCGTTGTTGCGGCGCCGCGACGGCTCCAGCGTCTACACATCGTCGGGCGCGCAGATCTACACCTCGGCACGGACGTTGGCGGTCGAGCAGCAGCTGATCGAGATGTCGCTGCAGCCCGGCGCACGCCGACTCCCACCCGATCTCGTCGCTGCGGCGGTGCACAACTACAACACCCAGAATCCCGAACGCCCGCTCAATGCCGGGCAGATCAGCGCGATCGAGGGCTTCTCCTCCTCGCCCCTGCGGATACGAACCACCAACGCGCCAGCTGGAACCGGCAAGACCACCGCGATGGCCGTGCTCACCAATGCCTGGCACACCAGCGGCGGCCGAGTCCTCGGGTTGGCGCCGACCGCGTCGGCGGCCGCCGAGTTGGGCAAGGCGATCGGCACCCGGGTGGAGACCGTCGACAAGGTCCTCGACGTCCTGGACCGCCACACCCCCAGCCGCGACAACCACGCCCTCGACCGCGAACAGCCGCCGTCGCTGCCGCAGTGGATCCTCGACATCGACGCCGACACGCTGGTGATCGTCGACGAGCACGTCAAGATCGGCAACCTCAAACGCCTACGCCTGCTGCGATTCCTGCACGACCGTGGCGCGACGATCCGCTGCATCGGCGACCCACGCCAGCTCGCGTCGATCGAGGCCGGCGGCGCGGACACCGATATGGACGCGGCCTCACCCGAGGCGACCATGACGCTCACCCATGTCGTACGGTTCGCCTCGAACGCCGAAGCGACCGCGAGTTTGCAACTGCGCGAAGGTGACCCAGCCGCGCTGGGCTGGTATCTGGACAACGGCCGAGTCCATAGCGGGCATTCCGGAGCCACTCACGATGACGCCTACACCGCCTGGATCACCGACCACCTCGCCGGTCGCGATGCCATCATGCTCGCCGCTAACCACGACATTGTCACCGAACTGAATGCTCGCGCTCGCGCCGACCGCATCGCCCGCGATGGCGGTGTAGTGAGCGCGGAATGCGTTCTCGCCGACGGACTTCACGCCTCGGTCGGGGACACGATCCGTACCCGCCGCAACAACCGACGACTACGACTCGGCGACAACGATTGGGTCCGCAACGGCTACGCCTGGCGCGTGGCCGCCGTCCACAACGACGGCAGCCTCACCGCCACCCACGTCGGCTCGAACGGGAAACACGGTGACAGTGTGCGTCTTCCCGCCGACTATGTGGCCGCGCATGTGCGCCTCGGATACGCGACAACGATCGATTCCGCGCAAGGAATCACCGCTGATTCGTGTCATGTCGCGCTCACCGGAGGCGAGACTTTGCGACAGCTTTACGTCGCACTCACCCGCGGAATCCACGCCAACCACGTCTACGTACCGACCGGGTTGGACGGCTCCGAAGGCTCGTTCTGGTCCGAACCCGCCGTATATCCGCGCACCGCTGTCGAGGTTTTGTTGCGCATTTTTGGGCGCGATGGCGCCCAGAAATCGGCGCACACCATGCTGCGCGATGCCCTGGATCCGCACCAGCGGATCGGTCGCGCGCTCGACATCTACCTCGACGCGGTCGGTGTCGCCGCCGAAAACGCCCTCAGCCCAGGCGGACTCGAACGCCTCGACGCCGCCGCCGAAGCGGTGCGCCCCAACCTCACCGACAGCCCCGCCTACCCCGTCCTGCGTCAACACTTGGCGATGATCGCGCTATCCGGGCGAGACCCGATCACCGCCCTCCACACCGCCGCGGGCGCGCGCGAGCTCGACACCGCTGACGATGTTGCCGCCGTGCTCGACTGGCGCCTGGATCCCTCCGGCGCGCACTCCACCGCCGGCGCACCCCTGCCGTGGGCGTCAGGGATCCCCCGCGGGCTGCGCACCGAACTCGATTCCACCCAACTCGCTGCACGCGCGCGCATCGTCGCCGACCTCGCCACCCAGATCCGCACCGACACACGGTCATGGACACCCGCGTCCGCTCCGCGCTGGGCGCGCCCGCTCATCGGCTCCGACCCACGACTGCTCGAAGACCTCACCGTCTGGCGCGCCAGCCTGCACATCGACGACCGCGATCCACGCCCCACCGGACCACCCCACTACACGCGGTTGGAGCGCGAACACCAACACCTGCTCGACGCCCGCGTCACCGACGCCCTCGGTGACCTGCACTCACCCGCCAACAAATGGGCGCCGCTGATCAAAGGTCTTGAACCCCGCATCCTCACCGACCCGTGGTGGCCGATCCTCGCAGACAAGATCGAGGTCGCCGACCGATCCGGAATAGACGTCCAATCCCGGTTAATCCACGCTGCGGCACTCCGGGCGTTGCCCGATGAAATGCCCGCCGCGGCCCTGTGGTCGCGACTCGAGCTCGAACTCGTCGCCGCCGAGGTCACCAGCACCCACAACCTCAACCCCGACTGGACCAACGAACTCCACCAGATCCTCGGCGCCGACACCGCACAACGCGTCATCAACGACCCCGCCTGGCCGCGCCTGGTCGCCGCGATCGACCGCGCCAGGAGCACCGACTGGACACCCACCGAACTCCTCACCACCGCACACGAACTCATCCTCACCGCCCAACCCGACGACACCACACCGCTGCGCCCCGACCAACTCACCAACGCCCTCACCTGGCGCATCGACACACTCCTGCACGAACCCACCCACCCCGACCAAACCGATCCACACCTTTCCCCGGAGCCCACCATGCACCCATCCGAGCACCGCCCCGATCCCGAACCACACGATCCCCGGCACCGCGGCACTACCGCACCCCCGTCGCCGCGCCCACCGATCCGGCCACCACAGACCGCCACCCGTGCCGAAAACCCGCTGTCGGAGAACCCGCTCTCCGACAGCGCCGCAACGATCGCCGCACTGATCCAATCCGGTGACATGGCAGCGGCGCGGCACGCCTTTCACGACCTCGCCGAGGGCCTCACCGACGGGCAACGCGACATCATCGAACACATCGCCACCACCCTCTACCGCAACCACTTCAGCATCGCAGTCGCCCGGCTCCGATGGGCCGCAGACCAATACCCCCAACACCGCGCACTCATCCACGCGTGCACACCCACCAGCGACCCACACGTATACCGACCAGCCACCGACGACATCCCCGCACCGAACCGGCGCGATCAACACCGGCGTGCCGCACGCGACAACCCCGACCGCGTCGACCGCATCGACCGCATCGACCGCATCGACCGCATCGACCGCATCGACCGCATCGACCGCATCGACCGCATCGACCGCATCGACCGCATCGACCGCATCGACCGCACACTACGGCGCCCACCGCCCCCCGACGCCGATATCACCGCCGCACGCGACTACCAGGACTACCTCGACACCCGCGGCGACGTCGACGACGACCCCGAACACCTACCCAAACCCGACGGCGTCCCGCACCGCTACTACCGCGAAAAGCTATGGGAAGACCGCTATCCCGACTCCGACGCGCCCGACTACGACCGCCAAACAACGCGCAACACCCGCGCCCTGCCGTGCGTGTCCTGCGGTATCGGACGCGCCTTCTCCGATAGCAGACCGATCCCGCCACGCCGCACCGACGACGGCCTCTGCGGTGAATGCCGCACCGACAACCAACCCGGCATCCCCGACCACCCACCCAACGAGCACATCCGCGCCCGCTGCGACCACATCGCCAACACCCACCCACCAAACACCATCCACGCCATACTCAAACGAGACTGGCGCGCCGCACGCACCCTCGCCGAACGCCTCGCCATCGCAACCTGGGTCGAACAACATCCCCTGCCCGACCCCTTGACCGAGCCATCAACACCACCGTCAGACGATCTCCTCGACGTGTCCGACCCCGTGCAGATTCTCACCGACGACCAACTCTCCCAAGCCATCACCGACATCAGCCAGCGCATCGACCTCGCCAACACCGAAGCCATCCTCTACGGACCCGCACCCGCGGACACAACCGCCGTCGACACCACCACCTGGCTGCACAACGAACTCAACGACCTGCGCACCGAACAACATCGCCGCGCCCAACTCACACCCGAACAAACCGCCGCCGAACACGCCCTACGCGCCCGCCACCAGCACGACAACACCACCGAAGACCCCACGGAATACGAGCCCGACCCAATCATCGATCCGCCCCTCGGATACGACGACCTCGGGCTTTAAAACAAAGGCACCGACGACATCAAATGCGACAGCCCCACAGCACAACACCTTGGGGACTTGTGCGTAGACGGTCATTGACCAGCTTCCGAGAATGGTCGGTGTTGTCAGCGACAGGTGTTCGCTGTGCAGCGGATGCTGGCCGTAGTTTGCCTGTCACGAGCCCGAATAGCAGGCCCCATGCGGGACCCTCCCCGCGTGCGCGGGGAGCACACCGTGTAGTTATGGCCATGGTTGCGTGCGCACGGATCATCCCCGCGTGCACGGGGAGCACTCGGCAAGCTGGGTGTTTCCGACGCCGCGTTCCGGATCATCCCCGCGTGTGCGGCGGGGAGCACGGCAGTCGTCCCAGGCCGAGTGCGGTCCACTTCGGATCATCCCTGCGTACGCAGGGAGCACAAGCCGGAGCGTTGGGCGCCATCCTGCGGAAACGGATCAACCCCGCGTGCGAGGGGAGCACCTCCAGGTGGGACTCGGCGCGAGCCTGGCCGTCGGATCATCCCGCGTGCACGGGCAGCACGGATAGTCCTGCGACGTCGCCGATTTCGTCCATGGATCGTCCCCGCGTGCTCTGGGAGCACGGCACGGCATCAGTGCGGAGCAGGGCGCGCAGAACATCGTCCCCGCGTGCGCGGGGAGCACGGTATTGCCGAAGAACTCGTCTGAAAGGCCCGAGGATCATCCCCGCGTGCGCGGGGAGCACCACTCCTACCGCACCTACGCCTTCGGCAAGGCAGGATCATCCCCGCGTGCGCGGGGAGCACCACTCCTACCGCACCTACGCCTTCGGCAAGGCAGGATCATCCCCGGGTGCGCGAGGAGCACGACTCAGCCGGTCGGCGCACGTTCGAGCACTACGGATCATCCCCGCGTGCGCGGGAGCACGCCGGTGACGTGGTCGTGGTCGACCGCGAGCGTGTCGCTTCCGCCTGAAGACTGACCCTCTGATTCCGGGTGAATGCTGACCCACCCTGTGAACGATCATGAGGTGCTGAACGTGGAGGACTGGGCGGAGATCCGACGGTTGCATCGCGCTGAGGGGATGGCGATTCGCGCGATCGCTCGTCGGATGAAGGTTTCGAAGAACACGGTGAAGAAGGCGCTCGGTTCCCATGAGCCGCCGCGGTATCAGCGCAAGCCGAAGGGGTCGGCGGTCGATGAGTTCGAGCCGCAGATTCGGGCGGTGCTCGCCGAGTTCCCGGATATGCCGACGACGGTGATCATGGAACGTGTTGGCTGGCAACGCGGCAAGACGGTGTTCTTCGAGCGAGTGCAGCAGCTGCGGCCGTTGTTCAAGCCGGTGGACCCGGCCTCGCGCACTGAGTATCAGCCCGGCGAGCTTGCTCAGTGCGATTTGTGGTTTCCGCCGGTCGATGTTCCGTTGGGGTTCGGCCATGTCGGTCGTCCGCCGGTGTTGGTGATGGTCAGCGGCTATTCGCGGGTCATGGCGGCGACGATGATCCCGACCCGGCAAAGCCCTGATCTGCTGGCCGGGCATTGGGCGTTGATCTCGGATTGGGGGCGTGTTCCGCGAGCTCTGGTCTGGGACAACGAGTCCGCGGTCGGGCAATGGCGCGGCGGCAAACCGCAGCTGACCGAGACGATGAACGCGTTCCGGGGAACGTTGGGCATCAAGGTGATTCAGTGCCGGCCAGGCGATCCGGAGGCCAAGGGGCTGGTCGAGCGAGCGAACGGATATCTGGAGACCTCGTTCCTGCCCGGCCGTGTGTTCACCAGCCCGGCTGATTTCAACACCCAGCTGGGTGAATGGTTGGTCAAGGCCAACCACCGTCACCATCGGCGGTTGGAGTGTCGCCCGGTTGATCGCTGGGATGCCGACCGGCGCTCGATGCTCGAGCTGCCGCCGGTGGATCCGGTGGTCGGATGGAGGCTCACGACCAGGCTGCCTCGCGATCATTACGTCCGGTTGGACTCCAACGACTACTCCGTTCATCCGGTCGCGATCGGCCGGCGAGTGGAAGTCCGCGCCGACCTGACCGAGGTGGTGATCACCCTGGCCGGCGCCGAACTTGCTCGCCATCAACGGTGTTGGGCCGATCACCAATCCATCACCGATCCCGATCATGCGGCCGCAGCCGCAGATCTGCGCCGATCCCGGCGCCTGGTCGCGGTTCCCGCGATCGACACCGATGTCGAGCATCGAAACCTGTCCGACTATGACCGCATGTTCGACCTCGACGAGGCGAGCAGCAGCGAGGAAATCGCCTGATGGCCACCAAGACCGCCAATGGTTCACGCAACGTAACCTCCGAAATCGCTTATCTCGCAAGAGCACTCAAGGCACCGACACTCGGCAGCGCGGTTGAGCGACTGGCCGAACGCGCCCGCTCGGAAAACTGGAGCCACGAAGAGTTCCTGGCCGCCTGCCTGCAACGAGAAGTTTCCGCCCGCGAATCCCACGGCGGTGAAGGACGCATCCGCAGTGCTCGATTTCCGTCGCGAAAATCGTTGGAGGAGTTCGATTTCGACCATCAGCGTTCGCTCAAACGCGACACCATCACCCACCTCGGGACCTTGGATTTCATTACCGCCAAGGAGAATGTCGTCTTCCTCGGTCCACCTGGCACCGGCAAAACGCATCTGTCGATCGGGCTCGGGATCCGCGCCTGCCAAGCAGGTCACCGCGTCGCGTTCGCCACCGCTGCCGAGTGGGTCTCCCGGCTGGCCGAGTCTCATCACGCCGGAAAACTGCAGGCAGAGCTGATCAAGCTCGGCCGGATTCCGCTGATCATCGTTGACGAAGTGGGCTATATCCCGTTCGAATCCGAGGCCGCGAACCTGTTCTTCCAGCTCGTCTCGTCCCGTTACGAACGAGCTTCGCTGATCGTCACCAGCAACAAACCCTTCGGCCGCTGGGGCGAGGTCTTCGGCGACGACGTCGTCGCCGCCGCAATGATCGACCGCCTCGTCCACCACGCCGAAGTCATCTCAATGAAGGGAGACAGCTACCGACTCAAAGACCGAGACCTCGGCCGCGTCCCAGCGGCCAAGACCAACGACTAACCAAACCAGCAGGGGTGGGTCCGGATTCAACCGGAACGACCGGGTCACGATTCAACCGGAGTTGACA
>NZ_JBKBET010000020.1:0-561372 GCF_048910785.1 Nocardia nepalensis
TGTCAACTCCGGTTGAATCGTGACCCGGTCGTTCCGGTTGAATCCGGACCCACCCCTGCTGGTTTGGTTAGTCGTTGGTCTTGGCCGCTGGGACGCGGCCGAGGTCTCGGTCTTTGAGTCGGTAGCTGTCTCCCTTCATTGAGATGACTTCGGCGTGGTGGACGAGGCGGTCGATCATTGCGGCGGCGACGACGTCGTCGCCGAAGACCTCGCCCCAGCGGCCGAAGGGTTTGTTGCTGGTGACGATCAGCGAAGCTCGTTCGTAACGGGACGAGACGAGCTGGAAGAACAGGTTCGCGGCCTCGGATTCGAACGGGATATAGCCCACTTCGTCAACGATGATCAGCGGAATCCGGCCGAGCTTGATCAGCTCTGCCTGCAGTTTTCCGGCGTGATGAGACTCGGCCAGCCGGGAGACCCACTCGGCAGCGGTGGCGAACGCGACGCGGTGACCTGCTTGGCAGGCGCGGATCCCGAGCCCGATCGACAGATGCGTTTTGCCGGTGCCAGGTGGACCGAGGAAGACGACATTCTCCTTGGCGGTAATGAAATCCAAGGTCCCGAGGTGGGTGATGGTGTCGCGTTTGAGCGAACGCTGATGGTCGAAATCGAACTCCTCCAACGATTTTCGCGACGGAAATCGAGCACTGCGGATGCGTCCTTCACCGCCGTGGGATTCGCGGGCGGAAACTTCTCGTTGCAGGCAGGCGGCCAGGAACTCTTCGTGGCTCCAGTTTTCCGAGCGGGCGCGTTCGGCCAGTCGCTCAACCGCGCTGCCGAGTGTCGGTGCCTTGAGTGCTCTTGCGAGATAAGCGATTTCGGAGGTTACGTTGCGTGAACCATTGGCGGTCTTGGTGGCCATCAGGCGATTTCCTCGCTGCTGCTCGCCTCGTCGAGGTCGAACATGCGGTCATAGTCGGACAGGTTTCGATGCTCGACATCGGTGTCGATCGCGGGAACCGCGACCAGGCGCCGGGATCGGCGCAGATCTGCGGCTGCGGCCGCATGATCGGGATCGGTGATGGATTGGTGATCGGCCCAACACCGTTGATGGCGAGCAAGTTCGGCGCCGGCCAGGGTGATCACCACCTCGGTCAGGTCGGCGCGGACTTCCACTCGCCGGCCGATCGCGACCGGATGAACGGAGTAGTCGTTGGAGTCCAACCGGACGTAATGATCGCGAGGCAGCCTGGTCGTGAGCCTCCATCCGACCACCGGATCCACCGGCGGCAGCTCGAGCATCGAGCGCCGGTCGGCATCCCAGCGATCAACCGGGCGACACTCCAACCGCCGATGGTGACGGTGGTTGGCCTTGACCAACCATTCACCCAGCTGGGTGTTGAAATCAGCCGGGCTGGTGAACACACGGCCGGGCAGGAACGAGGTCTCCAGATATCCGTTCGCTCGCTCGACCAGCCCCTTGGCCTCCGGATCGCCTGGCCGGCACTGAATCACCTTGATGCCCAACGTTCCCCGGAACGCGTTCATCGTCTCGGTCAGCTGCGGTTTGCCGCCGCGCCATTGCCCGACCGCGGACTCGTTGTCCCAGACCAGAGCTCGCGGAACACGCCCCCAATCCGAGATCAACGCCCAATGCCCGGCCAGCAGATCAGGGCTTTGCCGGGTCGGGATCATCGTCGCCGCCATGACCCGCGAATAGCCGCTGACCATCACCAACACCGGCGGACGACCGACATGGCCGAACCCCAACGGAACATCGACCGGCGGAAACCACAAATCGCACTGAGCAAGCTCGCCGGGCTGATACTCAGTGCGCGAGGCCGGGTCCACCGGCTTGAACAACGGCCGCAGCTGCTGCACTCGCTCGAAGAACACCGTCTTGCCGCGTTGCCAGCCAACACGTTCCATGATCACCGTCGTCGGCATATCCGGGAACTCGGCGAGCACCGCCCGAATCTGCGGCTCGAACTCATCGACCGCCGACCCCTTCGGCTTGCGCTGATACCGCGGCGGCTCATGGGAACCGAGCGCCTTCTTCACCGTGTTCTTCGAAACCTTCATCCGACGAGCGATCGCGCGAATCGCCATCCCCTCAGCGCGATGCAACCGTCGGATCTCCGCCCAGTCCTCCACGTTCAGCACCTCATGATCGTTCACAGGGTGGGTCAGCATTCACCCGGAATCAGAGGGTCAGTCTTCAGGCGGAAGCGACAACCGCGTTCGCGAATTCGCTGTACGCGGCCAATCGCTTATCGTCCCACCGAATGTCCTGACTCCTACGCCACCTGGCCCGCTCCGTCCACGCGGTAGCAGCGAACGTCACCCCCGCCCCGAGAAGCACACCAACCATGGCCAGAAGCTGCTGAACTATCGGACTCACAACACGAATTCTGCCTGCGCCACAAGACTTTGGCTTGCGCCGACCGAAGCCGAAGACACCCACCGCTGGACGAGCCGATTGCAGAAAGATCAACATCGATCAACTGAACATGGGACACTCCACTCGTGGATAGTGGGGCGGAGTTGGAGCTGCGGCGGGCGATCTTCGAACACCTGATGCGAAGAGCCGAAGAGACGGGGACTCTCACCCGAGCCGAACTCACCGAGTTCGAGGTCGAGGGCGAAGTTTACAGATTGGTTGATCGCAACAAAGGCATCTGGAACCCGAAGAGTATGTTGGCCACCTTGTCCATCATGTCCAAACCGGGTAGCCAGTACGACGATGCGGAAGTCGGCGACTCGCTCTACGCTTATGCGTACCGGGAAGGGAACGTTAACGGCGACAATACGAAACTGCGGCGCGCCTACGAGCTAGCGCTACCCATCATTCTGCTTCGGTGGATCCGGGACGGTGTCTATGTCCCGATCTGTCCGGTCTATGTAGTCGCGGACGACATGGAGAATCAGCGATTTATCCTAGCGCTCGATGAGACCCTGCGATCCGTTACCGATCCGCTGATGCTGAAGCCGATTGAGCGTTCATACGCCCAGCGCATCACCAAACAACGGCTGCACCAGCCGGAGTTCAGGGGGCGGATTCTGCTCGCATACGACAATCGGTGTGCGGTATGTGCTGTGGGACACGGGCAGTTGCTCGACGCGGCTCACATAATCGCCGACCCCAAGGAACATGGTTCGGCTGATGTCGACAATGGGCTGTGCCTCTGCAAGATTCATCACGCTGCCTTCGATGCCAACCTCCTCGGAATTTCACCTGACTACCAGATCCATATCGGAGCGAAGCTGATGCAAGATCAGAGCTCCGGGTCGATGCTGCGACATGGCTTCCAGGAGATCGACGGCAAACTGCTGACCCTGCCGCGCCGCTACAGCGACCGCCCCGCACCAAAGCGGCTCGAAGAAAGGTTCGGCGAGTTCAAGAACGCCAGCTGACCTGGACCCCCGTTGCTTCTCATCCCACAGCGAACCCCTTGCGTCAGTGGTGGGGCTCCGGGACTTGGTTAGCGGGGGCGGAGGCGGACTATTGCGGTGCCGTTGGTTAGGGCTTGGCGGAGGGCGGGGAGGTTTACGGTGCCGTCGGGGTTCAGGTGGATTTTGGCGAAGCGGCCGTGGGCTGGGTTTCGGGTGAGGATTTCGCGGTAGAGGGTGGTGGCCCGGAGTTCGTCGGTGATGATCTCGTGGTCGGCTTGGATGTCGGTGCCGCGGAGGTGGATTCGGACGGGGGTGTCGGGGATGAGGTTGCGGCGCCAGTTGGCGGCGGTGCCGATCAGGAGGTGGCCCTGGTGTTCGGCGTAGGCGACGGGATTGGCGTATTCGCGGCCGGTTTTGCGGCCGGAGACGGTGATGATCAGGAGCCTTTTGCTCAGTAGGGGGTGCAGGGGTGATCGGAGAATGGCGCGGACTATGGCGTCGCCGATGCGTTGGGTGCGGGATTGGGTGGCCGGAGCCTTGGTCGAGGTGGACATGATGCCTCCGCTGGTCGGATAATTACTGAGTTGATACTCAGAAAATACGACTGTGTGGGGCATACTGCAAGGGTTGATTCGGTGTGGACAGGAGGTTGCGGTGGCGGATGGTGCGCGGTCGACTCGTGCGCAGCGGGGGCGGCCTTCGACCGGGGTGCGGGAATCGGTTGTGGTCGCGGCGCAGGCGATTTTGGTGGAGGCGGGGGTGGCTCGGTTGTCCACGAAGGAGGTTGCGAAGCGGGCGGGGGTGGCCGAGTCGAGCATCTTCTATCACTTCGGGGATCGAATGGGGTTGCTGCAGGCGGTGATTCAGCGGCATTTGCGGCCGGTGAAGGATGTGCTCGGGGAGGTCGAGGAGCGGCCAGGGTTGCGGGCGGGGCTGGTGGCGCTCATCGAGGCGCTGGAGGGGTTCTTTTTGGATGCCATTCCGGTGATGGCCGCGGTGCAGTCGGATGCGGAGCTGCGCGCGAAGTATGCCGAGCGCAGCCGGGAGTTGGATATCGGGCCGCATCGTGCGGTCGACGCTGTTGTCGCGCAGCTGTCGAGGCCACACGCCGACCAGCGCATGGCCGCCTCGGTGGACCTGCGAGCTGCCGCTTTACTCTTGGTCGGCGCCGCGCATCAACGAGCGCTACAGCGTCATCTGAGCCCGCCGGACGCGGTCGCGGCGCTGCCCACGACCGAATCCATAGTCGATACGATCATGCCGATCCTCGGCTGACACCACCGAGCACGGTCGCGCAAGCCAACAGCTGGCAATCGAGGCCGGCGTACCTGCGCCGACCCGACGAGAGTCGCACTGCACACATCGAAATCCGTCTTCGACACGATCATGCCGATCCTCGGCTGACACCACCGGGCGCGCTCGCGCAAGCGAACGGTGAAGCAACTCGCGGAAATCGACCTGGTGGCCGTCAGCGACGGCGCCCCGTTGAACTGGTCGAGTCTGCTGCTGTCCAGCTCGGCGAGGCCGAATTCGACCATGCGCGTCGCGGTCTTGAAGCCATCGAGCCGCAAGCCCATCCTCCGCTGACAGACCGTGCCCGAGGACGCCCTTCTCAGCGTTCCAGCAGCCATCCGCAAACTCAGGCGGGCAATAGCCGACCGATCACCTCGGCGAGCTGCTTCACGTTGCGGCATTCGTGCATAGTGATGTGATCGGCATACACATGTGCCGCGGAGTCACCGGTGGACCAGGAGCGGGCGGGTTCGGGGTTGAGCCAGTAGGCGTGTTTGGCTCGGTCCGACATTGCTTGCAGGGCAGGGAGATTCGGGTCGGTGCGATTGGTGCGGGCGTCGCCGAGGATGAGTAGGGAGGTGCGCGGGCCGAGGGCGTCGAGATAGTTGTCGACGAAGCCCTGGAGGGCCTCGCCGTAGTTGCTGCTACCGAAGCGAGCGACCTTGGAGTCGCGCACGATTCGGGCGGCGGCGCCCGGGGCTGGAGGTTCGCCCAAGGTGAAGAACCCCGTGATTTCGTCGCAGGTGTCGATGAAGCCGAAGCTGCGGACCTTGCTGAATTGGTCCTGCAGCGCCTGCACGAGTTGCAGGGTGAATTCGGCGAATCCCGTTACGGAGCCGGATAAGTCGGCGAGGATGACGAGGTCCGGGCGGCCGTGTTTGCGGGCGCGCAGCACCGGTTCGATCGGGACGCCGCCGGTTGCCATGGAGCGACGCAGGGTTCGGCGCATATCGATCTGACCACGGACCGCTTTGCGGCGGCGGGCCGCGAGGCGAGTGGCCAGTTTGCGGGCCAAAGGGTTTACCAGGCGGCGCATTTCGGCGAGGTCTTGTTCGCGCGCGCCGAGAAAGTCGACTTGGTCGGTGCTGGATTCGACGCCGCGGCGGGCGATGTATTCGGTGCCGCGCAGTTGGGCGGAGCGCAGGCGCGCCTCGGTTTGGACGGCGGTGCGGAATTCGCGCAGGCGGCGGTCGGCTTCGATGGTGCGGACGGTGGTGTCGAGGTCACCTCCCATGCCCGCGCCGATGCGCTCGATAAGTTCTTCTGGCCGTAGGGATTTCATGGTCAGATAGGACGACCAACCCGCACCCGATGCGGTAGTGACCGGACTCGAGGTCACGCCGGTGCCGACTCCGCCGTACCCGCCCAATTCGGTGAGCGCCTGCCGAGCGAGTTCGGTTACGGCATCGCGGTCGTCTCGGGCGAGTGCGTCCACCAAGCGGTCGCGCAGTGCGTCAATGGACTCCGAGGTCGACGAGGTTGCCGACTGCGGCTGCTCGGCGGTCAGGAAGTACAGATCGAAGAGCTGGTCGAAGACGGCGCGCTGGCCATTGCGGCGCAGCAAACAGGCGGCCATTCCGGAACGCAGCCGGTTGCGGTCGGACAGACCGAGCGCGAGCATTGCCTCAGCGGCGTCGATGGTTTCGCTCGGCCCCGCGGAGATTCCGTGGTCGCGCAACAGTCCGACGAACTCGACCAAGCGGTCGGTCATCGAGTCGGCGGGCTGCTGCGGGCTACGCACGGATGATGTAACCACTGGTCACCCACCCCCGCCACTACCGACAGCCACACCCGCTGCCGTGATCCGATGTAGGCACTCACGAATGGGGCGCGGGGGCGCGACTCCGATCAGGGCAGCCGCGATCATGATGGTCTGCGTTCGTACGGGTCGGCCGCGGGGAGTTCGAGGCGATCGATGGCGATGCGGTGGTCGGCTTGGTATTTGAGCAGGACACCCAGGGTGGAACGCACGATGTTGCTGGTGAGGTTCCGGGTACCGAGGGCTACCAGAGTTCGCGCCCAGTCCACGGTTTCGGCGATCGACGGCGGCTTGCGCAGGGATAATTCGCGGAGGGCTCCGACGGTTCGAACTACCGGCTCCCCCAGCGCATCATCCAACTCGGGCACCTTCAGGCGAACGATAGCGCGTTCCAATTCGGCTGTCGGGTAGTCGATGTGGAGGTAGAGACAGCGGCGTTTCAGCGCTTCGGAGAGCTCGCGATTGGCGTTGGAGGTGACGATGGCGAAGGGCTTGCGGACGGCGGTGACAGTGCCGAGTTCGGGGATGCTGACCTGGTAGTCGCCGAGGACCTCCAAGAGCAGTCCCTCGAGCTCGATGTCGGCCTTGTCGAGTTCGTCGATGAGCAGCACGGTCGGATCGGGGTTGCGGATCGCGGCCAGCAGCGGGCGTTGCAGCAGGAATTCCTCGGTGAAGACGTGGTCGCGCGTGCTGTCCCAGCCTTCGTCGTCGGTGGCGGTGATGCGCAGCAACTGCTTGGCGTGATTCCACTCATAGAGCGCGCGTGCCTCGTCGATGCCCTCGTAGCACTGCAGGCGCACCAGATCGGAGGTGGTGGCGGTGGCGATCGCCTTGGCCAGTTCGGTCTTGCCGACGCCGGCGGGACCCTCGATCAACAGGGGTTTGCCCAGGTGACCGGCGAGGAATACCGCGGTGGCGATATCGGTGGAGGGCAGGTATCCGGCGTCGGTGAGCCGCCGCGTCACCTCATCGACCGAACCAAAGAACTTACTCATCGGTAGCTAGTCTAGAGCGTGCGTGCGCGGCGGATCGGGCGGCGTCAGTGGGGCTGGACACACCCTGAGTCCCAAAAGATCACCGGCTAGGGGAATCGTCATACCAAAGGCTGATTCTTCCCTCGAATCCCACTCCACCTCTGGCCTTTCGGCTGAAAGCGGCACAGGGTGGACCTGCGGTCGATGCGCAGATGCGAGCAGACCCTCGGCGGGGGAATGGCGAACGTACGGTTCGCCGCAGCTAGAAAGGATTCACGTGTATTCGAGAACGAAGTCCGCGCCGCGTCGGGCCGTGCTGGCCAGGGTGGCCATCGCCGGTGCACTCGCCGCGGTTCCGTTGACCGCGTTGGCGATTCCCGCCTCGGCGGACCCGACCTCCATCGAACCCGGCGTGACCGATGTTCGGCACCCGCACAACGACTGGGATTGCGACCGCCCCGGCTTCTTCGATGACTGGGACCACCATCCAGGCCGTTGGGATGACTGCGACTTCCCCGGTCGATGGAATGATCCCTGGCGATTCCCCCGCCACCTGTTCCCGCGCGGCGCATTCGGCAGCAGCTGATCCCGAGCGGTCACGGCCCGGCACCCAACAGGTGCCGGGCCGTTTTGCGTTCGCCGCTAGAGAACCCCGGGCCGATCCGACTCGGGGACATCCCCTACCCCGGTGTCGCCCCGGGCTCATCCTTCCGACTGAAATAACCCTGAATCCGCCTGCGACAGCAGACTTTTCGGCAACAACACGCAAGAGTGGAAGCATGACAATGACGCCTCGCCTGATGCTGGCCCGAGTGGCCGTGGCCGCCACTATCGCCACAGTTCCCTTGACCGCCTTGGCAATTCCGGCTTCGGCCGCGCCAGCGACGGGCTCCACCGGATCCGGGCAGGCGGACTGCGAAAACGCCGAGAACCGGGACGCGTGCGAGCAAGCATGGCGGGACGAGATGGCGCGACGCAACCGGGATGACGACTGGGCCAACGACCTGAACAATCCGCTCAACCCGAACAGCCCGCTCAACCCGAACAACCCGGCCAACCCGATGAGTCCGCTCAACCCGAACAACCCCAACAACCCGGCCAATCCGATGAGCCCCCTCAACCCGAACAACCCGAACAACCCGGCCAGTCCGATGAGCCCGCTCAACCCGATGAATCAGCACCACTGATCGCTGGACGGCGGTCCGCCCCAACGGTGCGGACCGCCACTGCCCCTCACGGCATCGGGGCCCGAAAGTGGCTGGGCTCCGCGTCGGCTGGCACATCGCTCGCCGAGGTAAACCGCTCGACCTCCCCGCGCAACTCGATGAGGTGGCGGGCATGCGCATCGAGCGCCCGATCTTCGGCGCAGACCGGATCCCACTGACGCACCGGCCGTGCTTTGCCACTGTCGTCGACCGCGACGACAACCGCCAGCCCATGCGCGGCCAGCGCCGGTTCATCGGAGTGCGTATCCATCGACGTCACATGCACACTGACATGCATACTGCGCGGCCCGGTGTGAATCAGCCGAGCACTCACCTCGACAATGTGCCCGATGACAATCGGCCGGTAGAACCGGATCCCGCCGAAGTACGACGTGATCACATGCTGCCCAACCCAATCGGCGCCGCAGATATACGCGGCCTCATCGATCCACTGCATGGTGCGGCCGCCGTGTACCTTGCCGCCCCAATTGATATCCGACGGCGCGGCCAGGAAACGGAGTGTGGAAGTGGGCGCGGTGCCGGCCGCCGTGTACTGCTGCGCGGCCATCGCCTCCTCGATCCGCTTGCGAACCGAAACCCGCGCCCGCGCTTGCCGATGCCGCTCCAGTTCCAGAATCGTCGTCGGATTCCATTGCGGCACTTCCACGGTCCGCCGCTTATCGTCGACCGCGACGAAAATCGTCAGACATTGCGCCGTCTGCACCGGCTTACGTCGAGTGGGATCGGTCGAATAGACGCTGACGAGAATGTGCATGCTGGTGCGCCCGGTGTGCACGAGATTCGCGTGCAACTCGACCAACTCACCCACCGCGATCGGCCGGTCGAGATGAATGTTCCCGACATAGGCAGTGACGCAGTAGCAACCGCTCCACTGCGCCGCCGCGGCGTAGGCGACCTTGTCGATCCATTCGAGTAGCTTGCCGCCGTCGACCGAGCCCGCGATGCCCGCATCGGCCGGTTTGACGAGAAAGCGGTGGATGGCCTCGGCGCGTCGCCCCGCAGACGCCGGGCTCGGCGCGGAAGCGGGGACGAGGGTGCTGGTTGAGATGTTCACGACTCACGATCTGTTCGGCTGACAATGGTTCCGACTCCGTTGTCCCCGCCAGACAATAGGCAACCGCGCGGCTACGGGCGAGTAATGCATCCCCAGCAACGACAATGGCCCACCCCGACGAATCGGAATGGGCCACTGCGGCGTTCGTGCGTATTACGCGGTTTCGGTGATCGGGCGGTCGACCCAGCTCATCAGGCCGCGCAGCTTGGCGCCGGTGACCTCGATCGGGTGCTCGGCGTTGGCCTTGCGCAGGGCCTCGAGTTCCTTGTTGCCGCCCTCGACGTTGGCGACGAGGCGCTTGACGAAGGAGCCGTCCTGGATGTCGCGCAGGATGTCCTGCATGCGCTTCTTGGTGTCGGCGTCGATGACCCGCGGGCCCGACAGGTAGCCACCGAATTCGGCGGTGTCGGAGACCGAGTAGTTCATGCGGGCGATGCCGCCCTCGTACATCAGGTCGACGATGAGCTTGAGCTCGTGCAGCACCTCGAAGTACGCCATCTCCGGCGCGTAGCCCGCCTCGACCATGACCTCGAAACCGGTCTTGACCAGCTCTTCGGTACCACCGCAGAGGACGGCCTGCTCACCGAACAGGTCGGTCTCGGTCTCTTCCTTGAAGGTGGTCTTGATGACGCCGGCGCGGGTGCCGCCGATGCCCTTGGCGTAGGACAGCGCCAGCGCCTGGCCCTCACCCTTCGGGTCCTGGTCGACCGCGATCAGGGCCGGGACGCCCTTGCCGTCGACGAACTGGCGACGGACCAGGTGGCCGGGGCCCTTCGGCGCGACCATGCCGATGGTCACGTTGGCGGGGGGCTTGATCAGGCCGAAGTGGATGTTGAGGCCGTGGCCGAAGAACAGCGCGTCGCCGTCCTTCAGGTTGGGCTCGATGTCGTTGGTGAAGATCGACGCCTGCGCGGTGTCGGGTGCGAGCACCATGATCACGTCGGCCCACTCGGCGACCTCGGCCGGGGTGCCGACGGTCAGACCGGCCTCTTCGGCCTTCGGCCGCGACTTCGAACCCTCAGCGAGGCCGACGCGGACCTCAACGCCGGAGTCGCGCAGGCTCAGCGAGTGCGCGTGGCCCTGGCTGCCGTAGCCGATGACAGCGACCTTGCGGCCCTGGATGATCGACAGGTCGGCGTCGTCGTCGTAGAACATCTCGACTGCCACTGGTGATTCCCTTCTAGTTCTTCTTCTCGAAAGTTGTTTAGTTTGAAGCGGTTCAGCCTGCCAGCCCGCTCTTGGGCCGGCCCAAGAACACAGCGTGGCGAGCGCTAGCGAGTCGCGGTGATCGACTTGGGCCCACGACCCACAGCGACCACACCGGACTGCACGATCTCCCGGATGCCATACGGCTCGAGCATCCGCAGCAGCGCGTCGAGCTTGGACCGGGTTCCGGTCGCCTCGACGGTGAGCGCGTCCGGCGAGACGTCGATCACCTTCGCCCGGAAGAGCGTAACCGCCTCGATGACCTGGGTTCGCACGCTGGCATCCGCGCGCACCTTCACCAGGATCAGTTCGCGGGCGACCGAGCTGTCGGCGTCCTGCTCCACGATCTTGATGACGTTGACCAGCTTGTTGAGCTGCTTGGTGACCTGCTCGAGCGGCAGGTCCTCGACCGTGACGACGATGGTCATGCGCGAGATCTCCGGGATCTCGGTGCCGCCGACCGCCAGCGATTCGATATTGAAGCCACGGCGGGAGAACAGCGCCGCGACCCGTGCCAGCACGCCCGGCTTGTCCTCGACCAGGACGCTCAGGGTGTGAGTTGTACTCACTGTTCGGTCCCCTTGTTCTTCTCGTGCGACATCGCCTCGTGGATGACAGCGGGCTCGGCGGCCTGCTCGTCCTCGTCGAACAGCGGGCGGATGCCGCGCGCGGCCATGATCTCGTCGTTGCTGGTGCCCGCGGCGACCATCGGCCACACCTGGGCGTCCTTGCCGACGATGAAGTCGATCACCACGGGGCGGTCGTTGATGGACTGCGCCTCGCGGATCGCGGCCTCGACGTCTTCCTCGCGCTCGACCCGGATGCCGTGGCAGCCGAGGGCTTCGGCGAGTTTGACGAAATCGGGGATGCGCAGGGTGTGCGTGCCCAGATCGGTGTTGGAGTAGCGCTCCTCGTAGAACAGGGTCTGCCACTGGCGGACCATGCCGAGGTTGCCGTTGTTGATCAGCGCGACCTTGATCGGCACGCCCTCCACGGCGCAGGTGGCCAACTCCTGGTTGGTCATCTGGAAGCAGCCGTCACCGTCGACCGCCCACACCTCTTTATCCGGCGCGCCCATCTTGGCGCCCATGGCCGCCGGAACGGCGTAACCCATGGTGCCGAGGCCACCGGAATTCAGCCAGGTGCGCGGCTTTTCGTACTTGATGAACTGCGCGGCCCACATCTGGTGCTGGCCGACGCCCGCACAGTAGATGGCATCGGGTCCGGCCAAGCGGCCCAGCGCCTCGATGACGAATTCCGGTGACAGCGAGCCGTCGCTCGGCGTCGACCAGCCCAGCGGGTAGCTCTTGCGGATCCCGTCGAGGTACTGCCACCAATCGGTGAGGTCCAGCTTCGGCACACCGGAGGGGTCGGCCTTCAGCGTCTCGATCAGCTCGATGATCACCTCGCGGCAGTCGCCGACGATCGGGACGTCGGCGTGCCGGTTCTTGCCGATCTCGGCCGGGTCGATATCGGCGTGGATCACCTTGGCGTCGGGCGCGAAGGAGTCCAGCTGACCGGTGACGCGGTCGTCGAAACGCGCGCCGAGGGTGATCAGCAGATCGGACTTCTGCAGCGCGGCGACCGCGCCAACGGTGCCGTGCATACCGGGCATGCCCATGTTCAGCTGGTGGCTGTCCGGGAACGCGCCGCGCGCCATCAGGGTGGTGACCACCGGGATGCCGGTCAGCTCGGCCAGTTCCAGCAGCTCCGGCGAGGCGTCGGCCTTGATGACACCACCGCCGACATAGAGCACCGGCTGCTTGGCCTCCGAGATCATCCTGGCGGCCTCGCGCACCTGCTTACCGTGCGGCTTGGTGACCGGACGGTAGCCGGGCAGCCGCATCTCCGGCGGCCAGCTGAAGGTGGTCTGCGCCTGCAGCACGTCCTTCGGGATATCGACGAGCACAGCGCCGGGGCGACCGGAAGAGGCCAGGTAGAAGGCCTCCGCGATGATCCGCGGGATATCGATGCCCTCGGTGATGAGGAAGTTGTGCTTGGTGATCGGCATGGTGATGCCGGAGATATCGGCTTCCTGGAACGCGTCGGTGCCGATCAGCCCGCGCCCGACCTGGCCGGTGATGGCCACGATCGGGACCGAGTCCATCTGCGCGTCGGCGATCGGGGTGACCAGGTTCGTCGCGCCCGGGCCCGAGGTGGCCATGCAGACGCCGACTTTGCCGGTGGCCTGGGCATAACCGGTGGCCGCGTGGCCCGCGCCCTGCTCGTGCCGGACGAGGACGTGGCGGACCTTGGTGGAATCGAAGAGCGGGTCGTAGACCGGGAGAATCGCGCCGCCGGGAATGCCGAATACCGTGTCGACGCCGAGCTCCTCGAGGGAGCGGACGACGGACTGCGCGCCGGTGACCCGCTCGGGCGGGACCTGGCGGCGGTTCGCCGCGGTCGTCGGACCGCCAGCGGGCGCGGCCTGCTGATTCGCCGAAGGCGCTGGCCTGCGGGCCGAGGGCCCGGGCCGTGCGGTTGGTGCACTCACCGTCTTCGTTCCTAACTGTTCGTACTAGACCCCGGACAACGTGCTTGCACGTGGTGCCTTGCGAAGCGGCCACGTGCGGCGGACTTTTGTCCCGAACACAAAAAAGCCCCCGACAGCGCATGGCTGTTCGAGGGTGGCGCGTCGCAACGCGAGCTGACGTATTCGACTCAGGTAGTCAGGCTCAACGCTGGACGCGCCGGCCGATTACGAGCAACTCGTTTCGATTCACGCGCATGACGGTATGTGTGCGCGAGCCGATCAGTCAAACAGGTCTCATTATGTGAGACCGAGCGGGTGCTCGAGTCCGTTCACCATGATGCGAGGATGGTGGTGTGTCATCACCGCATCAGTCCGTGCCACCGGCTAAATCGTCCCATACGCCCACGGCGGGATCGGAGACGGGTAGTTCGCCGCAACCGTCCGAGCCGAAGCAGACGGTGCAGGTCATCCGCATTACGCAGATGGCCTACCTCGGTGTGGTCGTATTGCTGTTCTGCGTATTCTTCGCCTTCGTCGGCTGGCCGATCGGGCTGTGGTGGCTGCTGCTGTTGCCGGTCGCGGCCGCGGTGTGGATCGAACGCACGCGCACCACGGTGTCCGAGGACGGGCTGGATCTGCGCACGGTTTTCGGTTCGCGGCATCTCGACTGGGCACAGGTCGCCGGCGTCAGCATTCCCAAGCGCGGGTTCGTGCGCGCGCATCTCACCGATGACACCGAGGTGAAGCTGCCCGCGGTGAGCTATGACCGGTTGCGTGATCTGATCCGCGCGTCGAACGGTCGGATTCCGGATCTGTTCGCGGCGGAGGCGGCGGCGCGGGAGGCCGAGTACCAGGCGCGGGAGGCCGAGGCGTCTGCCGCCGACGCCGAAGCACCTGCCGTCGAGGCCGAGGCACGCGACTCCGAGACGAAGATGCGCGACTCCGATTCGTAGCGGTTCACCGGCGGCGGGAATAGTGGCCGCCGCCAGGTAGGCTCGCTGCCGGATGCGCGATCCGGTGACCGCGTCGGACGGACAATCCCCGCCCGCACTCACCGGACCGGTGGATACCGACGGTGCCGGAACCGACACGGCCGATGACACCGTCCGCGCCGACGACCACCCTCGCGGCGACACCATCCCGAACCACAGACCGATGGCGATCAGCGCCGTCGACCGCCGCGAAAGACCCGCCCACGCGCGGGAGTAACGTGGACGGTCGTTGATTTCGCTCGATGAGCGAACTCCGCGCAGTCGCACATCAGCCACCGCGACCTCCCGAGGATCCACATGCCACCGCTTCGTTCACGCACAACCACCATCGGCCGCAATGCCGCCGGCGCTCGCGCGCTGTGGCGCGCCACCGGTATGACCGACACCGACTTCGGCAAGCCGATCGTCGCCATCGCGAACTCCTACACCCAGTTCGTGCCGGGCCACGTGCATCTGAAGGATGTCGGCGAGATCGTCGCCGACGCGGTGCGCGCCGCGGGCGGTGTGCCACGGGAGTTCCACACCATCGCGGTCGACGACGGCATCGCGATGGGCCACGGCGGCATGCTCTACTCGCTGCCCTCGCGCGAAATCATCGCCGACTCGGTCGAATACATGGCCAACGCGCACACCGCCGACGCGCTGGTGTGCATCTCCAACTGCGACAAGATCACGCCGGGCATGCTCAATGCCGCCATGCGCCTGAACATTCCGGCCGTCTTCGTCTCCGGCGGGCCGATGGAGGCCGGTAAGGCCGTGGTCGTCGGCGGTGTCGCGCAGGCGCCGACCGATCTGATCACCGCCATCGCGGCCAGCGCCAATATGAACGTCAGCGAGGACGGACTCGGCGAGGTCGAGCGCAGCGCCTGTCCGACCTGCGGTTCCTGCTCCGGCATGTTCACCGCGAATTCGATGAACTGCCTCACCGAGGCGCTCGGACTCGCGTTGCCCGGCAACGGGTCCACGCTGGCCACCCATGCCGCCCGCCGCGCGCTGTTCGAGAAGGCGGGCACGGTGATCGTCGATATCGCGAACCGCTGGTACCGCGAGGACGATGCGTCGGTGCTGCCCCGGAATGTGGCAAATGCCAAGGCCTTCCGCAATGCGATGGCCCTGGACGTGGCGATGGGCGGTTCCACCAATACGGTGCTGCACACCCTGGCCGCGGCCCAGGAGGGTGAGATCGACTTCGATCTGCAGACCATCGAGGAGACAAGCCGCAAGGTGCCCACCCTGTCGAAGGTCTCCCCCAACTCCGACTACCACATGGAAGACGTGCACCGGGCCGGTGGCATTCCGGCCATCCTCGGTGAGCTGCGCCGCGCCGGACTGCTGGAGACCGACGTCACAACGGTGCACACCGAGAGCTTCGACGAATGGCTCGACACCTGGGATATCCGCTCCGGCAAGGCATCCGAGGAAGCCATCGAACTGTTCCACGCCGCACCGGGCGGAGTGCGCACCACCGAGCCGTTCTCCACGGACAACCGGTGGTCGTCGCTGGACACCGACGCCGCGGGCGGCTGCATCCGCGATCTCGAGCACGCCTACACCAAGGAGGGCGGGCTGGTCGTGCTGCGCGGCAATATCGCGCCCGACGGCGCGGTACTCAAGACCGCCGGTATCGATGAGGAGCTGTTCACCTTCCAGGGTCCGGCCGTGGTGGTCGAGTCCCAGGAGGAGGCCGTTTCGGCAATCCTGGGCAAGAAGATCAAGCCGGGCGATGTCATCGTGGTCCGCTACGAGGGCCCCTCGGGCGGTCCCGGCATGCAGGAAATGTTGCACCCCACCGCATTCCTGAAGGGCGCTGGTCTCGGCAAGGAGTGCGCGCTGATCACCGACGGCCGCTTCTCCGGCGGCACGTCCGGTCTGTCCATCGGCCACATGTCGCCCGAGGCGGCCAGCGGCGGCGCCATCGGCCTGATCGAGAACGGCGACCAGATCCGCATCGACGTCACCACCCGCACCCTCGAGGTGCTGGTCGACGACGCCGTGCTGGCCGAGCGCCGCGCGAAAATGGAAGCGTCCGAACGGCCTTGGCAGCCGGTCGACCGCGTGCGTCCGGTGACCACCGCGCTGCGCGCCTACGCGGCACTGGCGACCTCCGCCGACAAGGGTGCCGTGCGTCGCGTGCCGTAGTCACGCCGACATTCGACGGCGTCCCTCGTGCTCGCATGAGGGACGCCGTTTGCATTTTCGCGGCAGAAAACGAAAGGCGCCCCTCGAATACGAAGGGCGCCGGTCGTTTTGGAGCAGGTTACTTGAAAGGTTCGATGCCGGTCAGCGGATTGCCGCCGTGGAGCCAGTACCAGGTCCCGATGGCGGCGGCCACGGCCAGGATGAGGACGGCGAAGGAGCCGAAGGCGGGGCGGGTGGCCCAGCCGCGGTTGCGGTCGAGGGATAGTCGACCGGGGCCGGTCAGGAGCAGGACGACGGCGGTGCCCGCGAGGATGGATTCCAGTTCGACGCCGCTCTTGACCGAGGGCTTGTACTGGAAGCCGGGAAACATGCCCTGCTTCCACATCCAGGCGTCGAGGATCACCGCGAGTACCGCGCCCGCGGCGCACGGGCTGGCCAGGCCGAGCACGAGCAGTCCGCCACCGCCGAGTTCACCGGCGATGACCAGGACGGTCGACAGTGTCGCGTGGTCCCAGCCGCCTCCGCCCATCATGTCGCGGGTGCCGTCCAGACCGGGTCCGTTGAACCAGCCGGTCAGCTTCTGCAGGCCGTGGTAGATGAAGGTACCGCCGACGACCAGGCGCAGCAGGAACAGACCGAGGTCGAGGGTGCCGCGGCGCGCATCGCCATTGCGGCGGCGCAGCGGGCGGCTCGGCTCGCCGGGGCCGTTCGGGGCGGGCGGAATGCTGGCGTAGGAGTAGGCGGCGGTCTCGTTGGCCTTGGCTTGTTCGCCGACCGATGGGATCTCCGGATCCAGGCCCAGTTCCTCCTCGGTGCGCGGCACGTCCTTGTGCAGATCGGGACCTCGGCCGCTCGGCGAGGGATCGGAGGGCTGTTTCAGTCTGGGCATCTCGCCGGTGGGTGAATCGTAGGGACTGGTCACGCCACGACCGGTGGACGACACCGCCGACTGCTCATCCGCGGGCGCGCCCTTGGGTTCGGGCGCGGACGGGTCTTTCGGCTTCTCGGTCACGGTCGATACCCTATGCCGCCGCACGCGCCGGTGGGCGGTGTCCGTGCGACGGCGTGTCCGTTTCTCGACCCGGAGCGGCACATCGGCCGCGGTTTCCGTAACGTCTGAACCATGAGTTTGGTTGTCGCGGGGCGCATCGCCCTGAGCCTGGCGCTCGGCTCCGTCCTGCTGGTCGGCTGCGCTCGGTTCGACGATTCCGCCTCCAGCCCGTTTACACCCGAACCGACCTTCGGCCCCGCCGAACCCAAACCGCCGCAGCAGAGCCCCTCGCAGCGCCCGCGCCCGACCGGTCCGTGCATCGACCCGGACCCGAATGTGATCACCACCTGCCTCGATTCCACCGGCGGCATCATCGCGTTCGGCGATGACGCGCTGGTCGCCGAGCGGCGCACCGGACGCATCTACAAGACTGTCGCGGTGGATCCGAGCGATCCGCAGTCGCCGCCGGTATTGGTCAACCAGGTGGATGTGGACGGCTCCGGTGACGGCGGCATCACTGATATCGCCCTCTCGCCGACCTACCGCGAGGACGGACTCATCTACGCCTATATCACCACCCTCTCCGACAACCGGGTGGTGCGCATCGCCGAGAACGGCCCGCCGAAGGCCATCCTCACCGGAATTCCGAAGGGATCCGTCGGCAATCACGGTGCGCTGGAATTCGTCTCACCGACCGAATTGCTGGTGCTGACCGGCGATGCGGGAAATCCCGGCCTGGCCAGCGCGCCCTCGTCGCTGGCCGGCAAGGTGCTGCGGATCAATTCGCCGTCACCGGGTGCCAATGCCGAGGTCGTGGTCTCCGGCCTCGGCACGGCGGGCGACCTGTGCGACGACGGCAAGGACACCGTCTGGATCACCGACCGCACCGCGACCGAGGACCGACTGCAGCGCCTGGCCAAGGACGGATCCGTCACCACCGCCTGGACCTGGCCGGATCGGCCCGGCGTCGCGGGCTGCGCGGCGGGTCCCGATGTGGTGGCGATCGCGATGTCGGGGGCGAAGGCGCTGGCGATCGCGAATCCGGATGCGAACACCCACGCGGTGACCGCCGCGCCGACCTTCATCGTGCAGGACAAATACGGCAGGCTCGGCGGGGCGGCGGCCGGTGGTAACGGCACCATCTGGGTGACCACCGTCAACAATGACGATAACCACGGGCCCTTCGACGATCGCGTGATCAAGATCCCGCCGCCCTCGGCGGGCGTCGGTCCGGACTAGAAAACGCACCGGACCGGTCCCCTCGGGGACCGGTCCAGTTTCGTTCGGTAATGCGTCGGCTTCCGCCGGGAACTCAGGCGCAGGCCTCGAGCACGAGTTCGCGCACGCGCGCCGCATCCGCCTGGCCGCGAGTGGCCTTCATGACATCACCGACGATCTTGCCCGCGGCCTGCACCTTGCCCGAGCGGATCTTCTCGGCGATATCGGGATTGGCCTCCAGCGCCTTGTGCACCTCGGCCTGCAGCGCGGTCTCGTCGCTGACCATGCCCAGGCCCTTGGTCTCGACGATCTGCGCCGGATCGCCCTCGCCCGCCAGCACGAAGTCGACGACCTGCTTGGCGACCTTGTTGTTCACCGTCTTCGATTCGACGAGCTTGATCACCTCGGCCACCTGGGTGGGCGTGATGGGCAGTTCCTCCAGGGAAACCTCACGCTCCTTGGCTTTTTCGGTGAGGTAGGCGACCCACCACGAGCGGGCCTCGTTGGCCGGGGCGCCCGCGTCGACGGTGGCGATGATGAGATCCAGCGCGCCCGCGTTCACCAGGTCGCGCATGACCTCATCGGACAGTCCCCAGTCGGACTGGATGCGAGCGCGGCGCAGCCACGGGTACTCCGGAATGGTGCCGCGCAGCTGCTCCACCCAATCCGCTTCGGGCGCAACGGGTTCCAGGTCCGGCTCGGGGAAGTAGCGGTAGTCCTCTGCGGTCTCCTTGCGACGACCGGGCGAGGTGGTGCCGTCGGCCTCGTGAAAGTGCCTGGTCTCCTGCACGATCGAGCCGCCGTCGGCCAGAATGGCGCCCTGGCGGCGCATTTCGAAGCGGACCGCGACCTCGACGCTCTTGAGCGAGTTGACGTTCTTGGTCTCGGTGCGGGTGCCGAATTCCGTTGCGCCGATGAGCATCAGCGAAACGTTGGCATCGCAGCGCAACGAGCCCTGCTCCATCTTGACGTCGGAGACCTGCAGTGACTTCAGAACCTCGCGCAGCGCGGTGACGTAGGCACGGGCCACCTCCGGCGCGCGCTCCCCTGCCCCGGTGACCGGCTTGGTGACGATCTCGATCAGCGGCACCCCGGCCCGGTTGTAGTCCAGCAGCGAATGGCTCGCGCCGTGGATGCGGCCGGTCGAGCCACCGATGTGGGTGGACTTGCCGGTGTCCTCTTCCATATGCGCGCGCTCGATCTCGACGCGGAAGGTGCTGCCGTCGTCGAGCACCACGTCGAGGTGTCCGTTGGTGGCGATCGGCTCGTCGTACTGGCTGATCTGGTAGTTCTTCGGCTGGTCCGGGTAGAAGTAGTTCTTGCGCGCGAACCGGCCCCACGGGGTGATCGTGCAGTTCAGCGCCAGCCCGATCCGGATCGCCGACTCCACGGCCTGCTGGTTCACCACCGGCAGCGAGCCGGGCAGACCGAGGCACACGGGGCAAACCTGAGTATTGGGAGCCGCGCCGAACTCGGTCGGGCAACCGCAGAACATCTTGGTCGCGGTGTTCAGCTCGACGTGAACCTCCATGCCGAGCACCGGCTCGAACCGGTCGATGACATCGGCATAGTCCATCAAGTCGACGGTGGGTGCACTCATGACTGCGCCTCGCTGGCGCTCGGCTCCGTCATGACCGCACCCATGGCGGCTGTGCCGATTTTTCGCTCGCTGCGCTCGCTCATAGCGATCAGTCTATTGACCCCTTCAGCTCCCCCGCCACGCGGTTGGTCAGCGGGTCGGGACGTGCTGTTCGAGCCACGCGGTGACATAGCTGAGGACCTCGGGCGAGATGGTCGTCTCGATCGAGGTGTACTCGCTGGGAAGGCCGGAGTTCGCCGGTTGCATGAGGTGGTTGAGGTCCGGGAAGACGTGGATGGTGACGTCGGGGTCGGCGGCGAGGCGGTCGCGCATCGGTTGTTCGTTCTGCGTGGCGAGCACCTGCATGTCCTTGGTGCCGAAGAAGGCCAGGACCGGGATGCGCAGCGCGGTGAGCGCGGGAACCGGGTCGTAGCTGATGAAGGCCGCCATATAGGCGGTGTTGTAGGCGTCGAGCGTTTCCGAGGAGGCGCGCTGGTTCGCCGGAAGGGATTCGTTGTGGCGGTAGGCGAGATCCTTGGCGGCGGCCAGATCGCCGGAGCGGATCAGATTGGTCCACTCGGTGATGTAGGCGACCTGGTCATCGATCCGCGACTGCGGTGCGCCGGCCGCGCTGAGCAGTGCGCGGTTCTGTTCGATCAGCACCTCCCAGCCCGGCACCGACGGACCGGCCATCAGGATCACGAAGGCGACGCCGCTGTCGGGGCGCGCGGCCACCAGCGGTGCGAGGTAGCCGCCCTCGCTGTGGCCGAACAGGCCGACGCGGGCCGGATCGATCTCCGGGCGGGCGCGCAGGAAGTTCACGCCGGCCGCCGCGTCATTGGCGAGATCGGTGTAGTTGGCGTCGTCGAGTTTGCCGCTGGTGCCGCCGACGCCGCGATCATCGGTGCGCAGCACGGCATAGCCCGCGCGGGTGAACGTGTCGGCCAGCAGCAGGAAGGGCTTGTGGTCCATGAGTTCTTCGTTGCGGTCCTGTGGGCCGCTGCCGGAGATCAGCAGGATCGCCGGGAAGGGCCCATTGCCCTCGGGCCTGGTCAGCGTGCCCGCGATGGTGATATCGCCGTCGCGATAGGTGACGTCGTCGGATCGGTACGGGTACGGCGGTTTCGGTTCATCCGCGCGGGCGGGTGGCGCGAGCTTGCCCGGTTGCAACGTCAGCGGCAGGCTCTGGCCAGCTTGCCGGAACTCGCCGACGATGCGGTTGGCGTCCTTGTCCAATTTGCCCTGGAACACCGGGTCGCCCGGTACGTCCGGAATCGCGAATGCCACCCGGTTCGGTTCGGCGGAAACGTCTTTCAACTTCGCGCCGTTCACACCCTGCTGCGGGATGTCGATGGTGGCGCTGCCGTTATCGGCGAACTTCACGCCGACCGACAGCGGCGCGCCGGGCACCTCGATGGCGCCGTGCCAGTCCCCGGTCAGCGACCGCGTCTCACTCTTATCGGATGACGAGCAGCCCGCCACCAGGGCCGCGATCAGGAACACAATTGAGACGAGCCATCGCCCACTGCGCATGCCGCAACAGTACCGATCCGCGCTACCGGTCCAGGGGAGGTGCGGTGGCCCGGCGATCCTCACGCCCCGCGCGCGTATCGAACCGCCGCGGCGATCGCTTCCATATCAAGTTCCAGCGTCGGGTCATCCTCTTGCGCGTCTTGGAATTCCAATATCGCCTCCGATACGCCGCCGCGCCGCGCGACGGTCAACAACTCCCGGCGGACGTATGCCCCGAGCGGCAATTCGGCGGCCCGGGCGCGGCGGCCGAACATGCCGAGGACGTCGGCGGGCAGGTCGTAGACCTGGATGAGCGTCACTGCGTCCGAGTCGAATGCGGGGGTCAGATCGCGGCCCTGGGACTCCAGGAATTCCACGATCGTGTCCACCGAGGTGCGCCTGCGCGCCAGCGCGATGAGTTCCTGACGGACGACGTCCTCGATCGTTATGCCCGCGGCACGGGCACGGCGGCGGAACACCGCGACAGCATCGGTGGGCAGATCGGATACCCGGAGTTGAGCCACGATGACCAGACTAGCTGTGCGACAACGAATTCGGCAGGTCTCGATTGCGCAACAACTAGCCGAAAAAGGCCTCGGCTTCGCGATAACGCTCCTCGGGCACGCGCTTGAGCTGTTTGGTGGCCTCGGACAGCGGCACCAGATCGATGGAAGTGCCGTGCAGCGCGACCATTTGACCGAAATGCCCGGCATGCACGGCCTCGGCGGCATGCAGTCCGAAGCGGGTGGCCAGCACCCGGTCGTACGGGGTCGGGCTGCCGCCGCGCTGGACGTGGCCGAGCACGGTGGTGCGCACCTCCTTGCCGATGCGGCGTTCGATCTCGGCGCCGAGCTGCTGGGCGACACCGGTGAACCGCTCATGGCCGAATTCGTCGATCCCGCCCTCGCGCAGTGCGAATCCGGAATCCGAGGCGGGATGCGCGCCCTCGGCGACCACGCAGATGAAATGCTTATCGCCGCGCTGGAAGCGGCGCTTGATCATCGAGCACACCTCGTCCACGTCGAAGGGCACCTCAGGGACGAGCGTGAGGTGTGCGCCCGCCGCCATGCCCGAGTTGATCGCGATCCAGCCCGCGTGGCGGCCCATCACCTCGACCAGCATGACGCGCTGATGCGATTCCGCGGTGGTGTGCAGCCGGTCGATGGCCTCGGAGGCGATGGACAGTGCGGTGTCGTGGCCGAAAGTGACGTCGGTGCAGTCGATGTCGTTATCGATGGTCTTGGGGACGCCGACCACCGGGACACCCTCGTCGGACAGCCAGCTGGCCGCGGTGAGGGTGCCTTCGCCGCCGATCGGGATCAGCGCCTCGATGCCGTTGTCGTCGAGGGTGCGTTTGATCTGTTCCAGTCCGGCGAGCAACTTATCGGGATTGGTGCGGGCGGTGCCGAGCATGGTGCCGCCCTTGGTGAGCAGGCGGTCGGTACGATCGTCGTTCTGGATGGTGATCTTTCGGTCTTCGAGTAGGCCGCGCCAGCCGTCCTGGAAGCCGATGATCGCGTCGCCGTATCGCCCGTTCGCGGTGCGAACGACGGCACGGATGACCGCGTTCAGTCCTGGACAGTCGCCGCCTCCGGTCAAGACTCCGATGCGCATGGCGCATATCTTGCACCGATTCGGGCGATCATGCGGGCGCACCCCCGTGAACCCTAGGTAACGGCTATGCCTCAATACACATAGACAATGGCGTTCTCGCCGCCGCTGCAGGTCGCGAATTGGTCACCGGCCGTGCAATTCATCTTGTAGTCCCGGTTATTGACCGGGCTGTGCGCCATAACGGACCGGTCGGTAATGGTGTTGTTACCGCCGTCGGCGTACGCCTTGCGCACCTCCTCGGCGAAGGCGCAACTGGTGACGGTGGTGCCGATCGCGGACGAGGTGAAGCGGCCGAGGGCCGGATACACCTGGGCGCACGGCTTGGCCCCGGCGGGCAGGTGCGCGGGCGGCGTGGTCGTGGGTGGCTGCCTGTCGCCGAAACCATCGCGCGCGTACCAGCCGACGACGCCCGCGATCGCGAGCACGACCAGTACCGCGCCGATCCATACGATGCGCGGGGATCGGCGCGCGGCGGCGGGTGCGCGATCGGGTGGATACGGCGCGTCGGACTGGGGCATCGGCATGTTGGCGGTTTTCGCGAGGGCCTCCGTGGTCGCGTCGAGTGGCGCGATCTCCCGTCGCATCGGATCCGATGGGTGCCGGGGCACGATCGTCGGCTCGAGTCCGCTGATCTGGTGCGGACCGCTGGTGGACTGGGGTCCCCTGCTCGGCTGTCGCCCGCCAGCGGACTGCGCCCCACCAGTTGGCTGCGGCCCGCTGGTGGACTGTGGCCCTCTCGCCGACTGCGGCCCTCCGGTCGGCTGTGACCCGCTGGCGGACTGGGGGCCCACAGCCGCCTGCCCACTGGCAGACTGCGGTCCCCCGCTCGGCTGCGCCCCACGGACTGGTTGAGGTCCGCTAGTGGACTGCGGGCCTCTCGCTGACTGCGACCCGCTCGTGGACTGAGGTCCCCTGATCTGTTGTGACCCGCTGGCAGATTGTGCTCCGGCAGTCGGCTGTGGCCCACGTGGCTGCGGTCCGCTACTGGATTGCGGGCCCCTGGCCAACCGCGGCCCACTGGCGGATTGCGGCCCCGCTGGCGATTGCGGCGCGCCCGACGACTGCGGCCCCCTCGCCAACTGCGAACCGCTGACAGACTGCGGCCCTCCGGTCGATGGTGGCCCGCTACCAGGAGGGGGTCCCGCAGGCGGCTGCGGCTCGCGATTCGACTGCGGCCCAATGGAGGATTGCGGTCCTGGTGGCGATTGCGGCCCGTCTGCTGGCTGGGGTCCGCCAGCCGACTGGCGGCCCACGGTTGATTCGGGTCCGAATGCCGGGAAGATGATGGTGGGCGCGGCGCGTGATGGCTGGTGGGCGATCTGCGACGTCGGCAATTCCGAGTTCGGCATGGAGGATCCGCCCGAGACCGCCGCCCTGGAGGCCGCTGCCAGCGCACCTGCCGTGGGATAGCGGTCGGCGGGCTCCTTGGCCATGCCGCGGGCGATCACCTCGTCCAGTGCGGCGGGGAGTCCGGCGCGCTTGGTGGTCGGGCGAGGCGGTGGTGTCGAAAGGTGGGCGCGGATAAGCGAACTCATGCCGTCCGAGGGGAAAGGTTGTGCGCCGGTGAGGCATTCGAATAGAACGCAGGCCAGCGAGTAGACATCGGCGGTGCCGCCGATCGGGGTGACGTCGAATCGCTCCGGTGCGATATAGCTGTAGGAGCCGATGGCCTGGCCGGTCGCGGTCACGCTCGGATCGTTTTCGGAGCGGGCGATGCCGAAATCGGCGAGGTACGCGAAATCGGATGGGGTGACCAGGATATTGGCCGGTTTGACGTCGCGATGCACCAAGCCCTCGGCATGCGCGGCATCGAGCGCGGCCGCGACCTGTTCGATGATGCCGACCGCGCGGGCCGGGCTCAGCGGACCCTTGTCCCGCAGTACCGAGCGCAGATCACTGCCACGGACCAGGCGCATATCGATGTAGAGGACACCCTCGATCTCGCCCCAGTCGTGGATCGGGACGATATGCGGTTCGGCCAGCCGTGCGGCGACCCGGGATTCGTGCCGGAACCGCTGCTCGAATCGCGGATCGCCCGCCAACCCGATGGGCAGCAGTTTGACCGCGACAACCCGGTCCTTGACCGCGTCGTACGCCTCGTAGACCTCCCCCATACCGCCGCGGCCCAACAGCGCGCGCAATTCGTAGGGACCGAATCGCGTGCCGGCCCGCGACTCCGTTTCGTCCACCCCGTTAACCTCCACCTCGCAGACCCGGCCTCGCGGCCGTGGTTCCGCGACCTCACCCGTTGAGTCGGGATTCTCGGGCGAGGTCGTTACCCGGTCCAGTGTGCGCGCTCAGATCGCCGCACACCCGGCGGGCCACCGCAGTGCGAGTCTTTACCAGCGCAAGTTCGCGGCCCGCGCTCCGTCGCCGCGGACACCGATCAGGAACAGGCGCCGCCGGACAGTTCGTCCAGGTGTTGCGATATCACCGTGGTCAGCTTATCGAGAATGGCCATCCCTTCGGAGAACGAGCCCGAATCGGGTTGTACGGCAATGGCGACCGCGATCTGACCGCCCGGTCCCTCGATCAGACCGAACTGGCGGACCAGGTAGGAGCCGGAAGTGTCGGGCCCCCAGCCGCCCTTGAATTCGGCGCCGGTGAGCCCGCCCAGGCCCCAGCGCTGACTCGACGTGATCTGTTCCATCAGGTCGATCACATTCGCGCTCTGCGGAAGGCACGGCAGTCGGGAGGCGAATCGAACCTGTTCGGTCAGCGACCAATCCGCCTGTCCGAATGCCGAGGCATCCGAACGGGTCTTGGTTGCGGGCACCGTGGTCTTGGTGTCGCCGCCCTCGCGCAGCACGGCCTCGACCGCCTTGGCCGCCTCCTGGCCGGTGCCGAGCGACTGCCAGAGCGTATCCGCGGCGGCGTTGTCGGACTGGGTGATCGCCGCGGTCGCCGCATAGCTCGAACTCGTCGAGCTCTTGCGGAATGCCGCAATCGTCAACGGAACCTTCATCGTCGACCAAGCGGGTCCGGTGGTCCAGTCGCCGAAGGTCACCATCTTCTCGCCGCCGACCGGCATGACCGCCATGCCGAGCTTGCCGTGCACGCTCACCTGCAGTTCCTGGAATCCGGCCGCCAGCGTGCCGGGCACGGTGAAGGACAGCTGCTGCTGGTCGGTATGCGCGGCGGCCGCGGTGATGCTGGTCTGCGCCACCGAATTCTTATCCGAACCGCATCCGACCAGCAGGATCAGTCCGGTCAACGCAGTACTAGCGACGGCCACCCGCAGGCGCCGGGATCGATCAAAATACATACTTCGACACATTCTCGTTTCGAACTCCCCCGGGTTTCGATGTCAATACGGCATCCCGACACCGTACTTGGCATTCTCGCGAGCCGCCCACCGCAACCGCGCCGAGGCCATCGAACCGCGCACAGCGACAACGGCTTACGACGTGGTCAACCAGCATGAACACCTCCACTCGCCCACCCGGTGGCCTCGGTCGACCGCGACGCACGCACGCCGCCGCCGACCAAACCCGTGAACTCATCCTCGGATGAACGTACTCGACAGCTTCGCCACATCCCACTTTCGCTCGCTTGGGCAACTCGCCGAGCGTAGTGAAATGGCGGTCGAATGCAGCGTGGGCGACCACCATTCGACTACGTTCGACCGAACTCCTCGGGCCGGGGCTGGGTGCGGTGGCGCCCCGGACGGCTGGCGGCATGCTCAGAAGCCGAACGGATTGCGCGAGTTCGACTGGGGCGCAAGCTTTCCCGCCTGCACCAGATATGCGTTGGCCTGCGGCTTGCGCGGGCAGCCTCGTCATGACGGCGTTCGACTACACCGCGAGGGCACAGAGTATCGAGGTGGCCGCGGGGGTGATGTGCCATCGGACCCAGTCGGCGATCTGGACCCACCGCAATCAGGATGCAGCCACGCGACCTCCGATCGCCGATCCTCGGACGGTCGACCTCGTCCTTGCTCAGGCCACGCGGGCGTATTCATTCGCTGGACGTAAGCCGGAGGCTTGGTCGCTGCTGGATCGAATATTTGCGCTGGTCCGGCCGGTTGGGCAGGCCGGGGCGTGTCGCCCTGGCGTATAAGTGGGTGGGCGGCGCAGGATAGGGCGATGGAGCTGACTTCGGTACACATCGATAAGCCGGACGATCTCAATGTCATCATCGGGCAGGCTCACTTCATCAAGGCCGTTGAGGACCTGCACGAGGCACTGGTGGGGATCAGTCCGCATCTGCGATTCGGGTTGGCATTTTGTGAGGCGTCGGGGCTGCGGCTGGTCCGGACCTCCGGTAATGACGATGATCTGACCGAGCTCGCCGCAAAGAATGCGGTGGCGTTGGGCGCGGGACATTCGTTCATCGTCTTTCTGCGCGAGGGGTATCCGGTCAATGTGCTCAATGCGGTGCAGCAGGTTCCGGAGGTCTGCGGAATCTATTGCGCGACAGCCAATCCGGTCGAGGTTTTGATTGCCGAGACGGAATTGGGCAGAGGGATTCTCGGCGTTGTCGATGGTGGCCCGCCGCTCGGCGTCGAATCTCCGGACGACCAGCGAGACCGCAAACAGTTGCTGCGCCAGATCGGCTATAAGTTGTAGACCGCTCACCGATTACCGAGCCGAAATGACCAACCGCCACCGCCGGTGATTTCGAGCCGGGGGGTGGTTCCGGTCGATCGCCGACAGGCACATTGGTGAGGGTAGGGCGCGCGAATGCCGACGCGACGTGCTACCTGCGCAAACTCGGTGGATCCTGATCGACTCGCAGCACACAGCGGGTGCCGGTGTAGATCGTCGGCATGCATTCGTTGCAGTGGATACATGCCGATCGGGTGCGCTGATCGGCTTGGATGCGGCGCAGCAGATCTGGTTCGCGCAGCAGCGCCCGCCCCATGGCGACGAAGTCGAACCCCTCGTCCATCGCACATTGCATCGAGTCGAAATCGGTGATGCCGCCCAACAGAATCAGCGGCATCGACAACTCCCCGCGGAACCGACGGGCGCGCTCGAGCAGATATGCGTCGCGATACGGATATTCGCGCAGGAAGGCCCGGCCCATCAGGCGAAACCCCCAACGTGCCGGCGCGGGAAGCACTTTCGCGAATTCCCTGCGCGGTGCGGTGCCGTGGAACAGCAGCATCGGGTTGAGCAGTGAGCTGCCGGCGGTCAGCTCCAAAGCATCCAATGCGCCATCGGCCTCCAGCCACGCCGCCACCTGCAATGACTCCGGAACCGAAAGTCCACCGCGCACACCGTCTTCCATATTGAGTTTGGCGATCACGGCCAAGCGTCCGCCCACCGCCTCGCGCACCGCGAGCGCGACCTCACGAGCCAGACGTGCCCGGTTGGCCGGGGATCCCCCGTAGCGATCCTTGCGCCGATTCAACAGCGGACTCAGGAACGAACTCACCAAATAGTTATGGCCGAAATGGATTTCGACCGCATCGAAGCCCGCCTGCTCCGCCAGTCGGGCCGCATTCGCGAAATCGGCTATGACTCCCGCGATTTCGGCCAGATCGGGAACACGCATGGGACGCATGCTGAGCGGACTGAACATCCGGCTCGGCGCCAACGCGGGCGCGCGATTGGATGCGGCATTGGCCACCGGACCCGCATGTCCGAGTTGGGCGCTGGCCGCCGCTCCTTCGGCGTGCACGGCGTCGGTGAGTTCGCGCAATCCGGCAACGGCCTCGGGGCGCATCCAGATCTGATGCCGGTCGGTGCGTCCGCCGGGCGATATCGCGCAGTAGGCGACGGTCGTCATTCCCACCCCACCGGCCGCGACTTCCCGATGGAAATCGATCAATTCGTCGGTGACCAGCGCGTCGGGTGTCCGTCCCTCGAAGGTCGCGGCCTTGATCACCCTGTTGCGCAACGTGATCGGACCCAGCGTGGTCGGCGCGAATACCTCGTTCATCATTTCTCTCCCGTCGCCGCGGTCAGCCCCGCCACCACGAAATCGCGCAGGGTGCGCACCGCCTCGTCCGACATCTCGCGCTCCCCGGTGCCGACACCGCCGAACTGCACGATGATCAATTCGAATGCCAACGTCCACCGCCGCCGACTCTCGCCTTCGCTCACCCCCGGCAGCAAGCCGACCCAGGCGTCCATCCGGAACCAATGCCGACGCCACATGGCCGGATGCCGCCCGAGGACGAACTGGGCCAGCAGCCGCAGGTGCAGCCGCCCGACCGGATCGGCCGCCAACCCGATGAACGGCTCGATCACCGCGTCCACGACCGCCGCCACCGTGCCGTGCGCGTCGGTCACCTCGGTCAGCCGTTCGGCCCACAGCGACCCGAGCCGGTCCTCCAGCAATGCCGCGACCAGCGCCTCCTTCGACCCGAAGTGATAGTGCACCGCAGCCGAATTCGCCCCCGCCGCCGCACACACCGCCCGCACCGACACATCGTCGTACCGCTCGGTCAGCAATAGCCGCTCAGCCGCCAGCAACAGCCGCTCCCGAGTCCCCGCCGCCTCCGATATCCGCTCCGTCATGCCGGAAGTCAACCACGATTCAATCATCGATTCAACCATTGATTGAATCGATGATTGACCAGCGTGCGGCTATCATTGGGCCACCGCGCACGCTGCGCAGGATTCGGATGGCGAAGTCTGGGGCGATGACGACCTGATCAGGACGGGGCATGATGAGTCAGCACGTCGACTACCGGAGAATCTATGAGGCGCCGATCCCCTCGGATGGCACCCGGGTGCTCGTCGACCGGGTCTGGCCGCGCGGAATACGCAAAGCGGATGCGCACCTGGACGAGTGGATGCGCGATATCGCGCCATCGACCGAACTGCGCAAGTGGTACGGACACCAGCCGGAGCGGTTCGACGAATTCCGTCGCCGATATCTGGCCGAATTGCGGGACGCGCAGCACCGCGACGCCGTCGCACACCTGCGGGAGATCGCCAGCGAACATCCGGTGACACTGTTGACCGCCACCCGCGACGTCGACCACAGCCAGGCCGCAGTCCTCGCGGACTGGATTGCGGCGCAGGCGAATTCACCCGGCGAGCGATCCCGTAAGGGCAGCTAGCCGGTCCCGCGCCACTAACACCCGCTAGTAGACGTAGACCACCGCGTTCTCGCCGCCGGTGCATGTCACCAGCGGTCCGTCGGCGACGCAGTTCATCGTGTAGGTGCGGCCGGTGACCGGGCTGGTCGCCACTACCGAGCGCGATGAGCGTGAGACGTTGGTGGCGGCGGAGTCGGCGTAGGCCTTGCGGACCGCTTCGGCGAAACCGCAACTGGTGACCGAGGATCCGGTGGCCGATTGGCTGAAGGTGCCGGTCACCGGTTGGCCGGTCGTGCACTGCGTCGCACCCGCGGGCAGGGTGACCGAGGTGGGTGCGGCCTTGGTGGTCGAGGTCGACGGCGGTGTCGAACCGCCCGTGGTGCGGGCAGCCGTGGTGGTCACCTGCGCGCCCGCCTGGGCGTCACTCGAATTCCCGGAGTCGCGGGAACCCATTACCTGCCAGCCGATGGCACCGCCGACGGCGAGCACGACGATGACGAAGACGGCGACCATGATGGGCAGCACGATCGAACGGTCGCGCTGCTGATAGGGGTCCTGGCCGTAGTAGTCGTCCGCGTACTCGGGCTCGGCATAGCCGCCCTGCGGGGGGTATTCGGACGCGGGCGGGTACTGCGGCGTGCGATAGGGGTTTGCCGCCGCGTGCGCGGGGCCGGGCGGTGGCTCGAACGGCGGTGCGCTGGAGAAGGGCTGCGGGATGCGGCGAGTCTCCGGAGCGGGCGAAAACTGTTGCGCGCCATCCGGGTACTGCTGCTCGGGGTACTGCTGTTCCGGGTACCCGGCGTCAGGGTAATGCGACTCCGGATATCGCTGGGTCTGCTCGGCCTGCGACATCTCCGAATACCGCGATTGATTCCGATACTGCTCGGTCGGCGGGGTCTGCGAGCCGCCTGAATACTCCGACGACCGCGGGTACTGCGAACCACCCGGATGCTCCAGGGTCTGCGAGCCCCCCAGGTACTCCGGAGTCTGCGAACCCACCGGGAACTGCGGATACTGCTGCCCCGAATACTCCGCATCCTGCGGCGACTCCGAATACAGATGCGCATCCGGAAACGGCCGCACCGGCCGCGCGGTCCCGGGCGACCCGAGCGGCGGCCCCGCGGGCTGCTGCGGCGGCAACGGCGTGAACTGCAGGTCGGCGGGCGAGATCACCGTCGGCCCCGTCGGATGGATCACCGCGGGAATCGACAGCTCCGCCGTCGCATCCGCGGGCACCTGATTGCGGTGCACCACAGCCTGATCCGACGGACCACGCGAGGGATCGGGCGGACGCACGATCAGCGTCGGGGTGCTCGCGGCCGGCGCGGTGGACAGCGCGGCACGAGCGGCGCGTGCCAGATCGGATGCGGTCGGGAAGCGATCGGCTGGCTCCTTGGCCATGCCGCGGGCGATCACCTCGTCCATCGCCGCCGGAATGCCCGGTCGCTGCACGCTCGGTCGCGGCGGCGGCTCGGAAACATGCGACCGGATAAGCACACTCATGCTGCCGGCCGGGAACGGTGTTGCCCCGGTGAGGCATTCGTGCAGCACACAGGCCAGGGAGTAGATATCGGCGCGACCGGTCACCGGGCCGACATCGAACCGCTCGGGCGCCATATAGGCATAGGAACCGATGGCCATGCCCGTTTGGGTCATCGCGCTGTCGCCCTCGGTGCGGGCGATGCCGAAGTCGACCAGGTACGCGAAATCCGCGTCGGTCACCAGGATATTGGCCGGTTTGACATCGCGGTGCACCAGACCGTCGGCATGCGCGGCGTCCAGGCCGGCGGCAATCTGCTCGATGATCCCGATCGCACGCTCGGCGCTCATCGCCCCCTGGTCACGCAGAATGCCGCGCAGGTCGGTGCCCGGCACCAGCCGCATATCGATGAACAGCACACCGTCGATCACGCCCCAGTCGTGGATCGGGATGATGTGCGGCTCGGCCAGCCGGGCGGCGGCCTGTGATTCGCGGCGGAAACGCACCTGGTAGATGGGATCTTTGGCGAGTTCCTCGGACAGCAGCTTGACCGCGACCACGCGGTCCTTCACCGTGTCGTACGCCTCGTAGACCTCGCCCATGCCCCCCTTACCGAGCAGCGATCTGAGCTCATAAGGCCCGAACCGACTATCGGCTCTCCATCCAGGTCCGTCCACCCCGTCAATCCTCCACATCCCGGGCAAGATCGCCCACCGCCATCAGGGTCGTGCGCGATCGGGGCTGCCCGTCAACCTGTGGATTGTCCTGGTGCGACCACCCCGTGGTCAAACGCAAACACTATAGCGGCGGCCCGATCCCGCAGCTCCAGTTTGCCGAATATGTGTCCGACATGGCTCTTCACGGTGACTTCGGAGATGCCGAGTTCGCGCGCGATCTCCGCGTTGACGCGGCCGCGTCCGATCAACTCGAGCACTTCGTACTCGCGTGCGGTGAGTTCGGCGAGTCTGCTGTCGTCGCGGATGGCGACCGGGCGCACCGTCCGATACGCCGAGAGCACCCGCCCGGTGACCGACGGGTCCAGCCAGGCCCCGCCGAAGGCGACCGTGCGCACCGCTCGGATCAGATCCTCGGCGGGCGAATCCTTGAGGATGAACCCGGCCGCCCCGGCGCGCAACGCACCGGAAAGCAACTGGTCATCGTCGAAGGTGGTGAGCACCAACACCGGTGGCGCGCCCTCGCGCGAGCGCAGTGTCCGGGTCGCGTCGATACCGCCGACGCGCTTCATGCGCAGATCCATGAGCACCACATCGGGACGGCTGGCCGCGACGGCGGCGGGCACCTCGTCACCATCGGCACATTCGTTGACGACGAATCCATCGCGCCGCCGCAGGATCCGGCGCAGTCCGCCGCGCACCAACTCCTGATCATCGACAACCAGAACGGTGACGGCGTCCTCGCCACCGGCCGCAGACACCGAGGTCACGCGCCCTCCCCCAGCACGCCGTCACGCCGAATGCCCTCGGCTCTGTCACGCACCGCGCTCGCGGCCCCATGGACCATGTCCGGCAAACCGCACGACATCGACCAGCCCCGCGCACCGCTCAATGGGAACTCGGCCCGCACCATCCAGCCGTCGTCGTAGGGTCCGGCCTTGATCCGGCCGCCGAGCAGCTCGGCGCGCTGACGCATACCGGACAAACCCATCCCGCCGCCGAGATCCGGCGGCAATCCATTGGGCAGCGTGTTGTTCACGATGAGCCGGGCCACCGTCGAGTCCACCTCCAACAGCACGGTCGCGGTCGCGCCGGGCGCATGTTTGATGACGTTGGCCAGGGATTCCTGGCCGATCCGATAGAGCGCGAGCCCGACCGCGGCCGAAATCGCGGTCAGATCCTCGGCGCGGGAGTAACGGACATCGAGCCCGGCACCCTCGAAGTCACCGACCAGATCATCGAGATCGCGGATACCGGGCTCCGGCACGAGTTTCGAGGGCCGCGCGTCGAGCAGGCCGATGGTGCGGCGGATATCGGCCATGGCCTGTCTGCCGAGGCGCTCGGCGTCGACCAACGCGTCCACCGCTTCGTCCACATCGCGATCGGTCTGCAGCGCGTGCCGGGCCGCGGTCAGGTGCAGCAGGGTGATGCTGAGCGAATGCGCGATGACGTCGTGCACCTCGCGCGCGATCCGTCGGCGCTCCTCGTCGGCGGCGCGCGCGGCCAGGATCTGCTGGCTCTGACGTTCCTGATACAGGAATTTGCGCTGGTACTGCAGCATCACGCCGACCAGCCAGCCGAGCGCGATCCCGAGGGTGTACATCTGGATGCCCTGCAACCGCTGGCCGGTCACACTCCACATCAGGTGTCCGGCCGCGTCGAAGAGGACCAACTCGAAAGCCGCGACCAGCGCGAACAACGCACTGAAGCGTTTGCGCACGATGGCCGCCACCTCGCCGACCATCACCACCAAGATGAACGGGGAGAAGTCGGCCGATGCCGGCTGGGTGAGCAGGATCGCCGTCGCGGTCAGTCCGGAGACCGCGAGCAGGATCGGGCTCGGTGTCACGCCGAAGAAGCAGAACAGCGGCACCGAAACGAAGATCAGCATGACCGCCAGAATCGGCAGCGCCGTCGGAAAGTAGTCGTGTCGCTGGATGATCGCGCCGCCCCCGACGACGAGCAGGGCGGCGTCGGCACTGATCATTACCGAGGGCGGGTAGTCGAAGGGCAACTCTTCGAGATTGCGGCGGATGACCGCGACGGGATTGCGCAAGAAGGCGACGAACCGGTCCCGCACGCGCCCACTCTCGCGGAACGGTATCGCCGGTTGGGCGCCCGCCGACGATGCGATGGCGTGGGTCACATCCATCCTGTAAGGCTAACCGCCAGGTCGGGGCCGGTACATCGTGCCCGAAGCGGGCCACGGCTCCTACCGCGGTAGGAGATCGATTCGCGTCCACGGCACGAAGACACCGTATTTTCCCGTCCGTAGCGTGGGATCTACCTAATCACGGAAAGGCATATGCCATGTCCGATATTGTCGAGCGGCACAGCAGTCGCAACGGTTGGGATGATCAACACCACCGAACCGAGATCGTGCACACCGTGCTCACCCGCGCGGCCATCGACCCGGCCAGTCCGAACCTGTTCGCGGACATCCCGGAACTGGACCGGTTGTTCGGCGGACCGGAAGGCCTCTTGCTCACGCTGCTATATCGATGGAACATCCATCTCGACGCGAAATTGGAGCAGGCGCTGGTGCAGGGCCAATCCGCGGTCGAGGCCTATCTCGAACTCGCGGCCGAACAACCGGTCCTGCGTGCCGTCCTCGACGCGCAGTCCCGGCGCAACGACCAGGCATCCGAGGCGATGGCGCGATAACGCGCTGGCGCGGCACCGCACTGGGCAACAATCGACCAAGATCGAATACATCACGAAAGAGGGTGGGGGACCGCCATGTCGGACCAGGCCATGCTGGAACTGACGGATATCACCAAGGAGTACCGCATCGGCGAACAGACGGTGCGCGCGCTCGACGGCATCAGCCTGCGCATCGAATCCGGTGAATTCACCTCGATCATCGGACCGTCCGGCTCGGGTAAGAGCACGCTGCTGCATCTGCTCGGCGCACTCGACACCCCCGACTCCGGTTCGATCCGCTTCCAGGGCGAGGAGATCAGCGGCCTGGACGACGACCGGCAGTCCGAGTTCCGCCGCCACCGCGTCGGTTTCATCTTCCAGTTCTTCAACCTGCTGCCCACCCTCACCGCCTGGGAGAATGTCGCGATACCGCGGCTGCTGGACGGCACCGGATTACGCAAGGCCAAGCCGCAGGCGCTGGAACTGCTCGACCGGGTCGGGCTGAGCGACCGGGCCGACCATCGCCCCGGGGAGTTGTCCGGCGGTCAGATGCAGCGGGTCGCGGTGGCGCGGGCGCTGATCATGGACCCGCCGCTGATCCTGGCCGACGAACCGACCGGCAACCTGGACTCCAAGACCGGTGCGTCCATTCTGAAACTGCTCGGCGATATCGCGGGCAACGGTAATTCGGTGGTGATGGTGACCCACGATATGGGTGCGATCGAATATTGCGACCGGGTGATCACGTTGCGCGACGGGCAGATCGGCTCCAATGACAAGGTCGATATCGACAAGCGGATGGTGCGCGCATGATCGGCGCCGCCTGGGATCGGTTGCGGCTGTTCAATATCGGCGAACTACTCGCCCACCGTGGCCGCACCCTCATGTCCCTCACGGTGATGGCCATCTCGGCCTCGCTGCTGGTCGCGGTGTTCAGCATCTCCGGCTCGGTCACCGGTTCGGTGGACCGGCTCACCCGCAGCCTCGGCGGCAAGGCCGCACTGGAGGTCACCGGGATCACCGACGCGGGCTTCGATCAGCAAGTGCTGCAACGGATCGCGACCACACCCGGCGTCGACAAGGCGGTGCCGATGTTGCGCGCGCAGGTCGGGTCCGGCGCGGATAAGGCGCTGCTGATCGGCGCCGACACCAGCATCGCCGCACTCGGCAGCGAATTGGGCGCGCCGATGGCCGCGCAGGCGAGCAAGTTGCTCACCGTGCCCAATGGCGTCCTGGTCGGCTCCGGAATGGGTCGCGCCGAGGGGGAACATTTTCAACTCGGCTCCGGAACCGTCACCGTCGCAGCCGTTCTCGATAAACAGACCTCCAAGCAACTCAACGAGGGTCATATCATCGCCGCCCCGCTCGCGCTGGCGCAGAAACTCACCGACCGCGTCGGACGGCTGGACTCCATTCAGATCATCGCGGCCGATGGCACCGATGTCGGCCGGTTGCGCGAAACGCTGACCAAGGTGGTCGAGGGCCGCGCGGTGGTCGCCGACCCGGGGCTGCGCACCGCACAAGCCGGTGGCGCGATCCAGATCGTGCGGTACTCGACGCTCATGTCCTCGGCGGCGGCGCTGATCGTCTCGGCGTTCCTGATCTACAACGCGATGAGTATGGCGGTCGCCCAGCGCAGGCCGGTGTTGTCGATGCTGCGGGCCATCGGCGGCAAGCGCGGGCCGATGGTGCGCGATCTGCTCGTCGAGGCGGCGCTGCTCGGCGTGCTCGGCGGCGCGGGCGGTGCGGTGCTCGGCGTCGCCATGGGCCGCACCGCGATCGAGAAACTGCCCACCGCCATCGTGCAGTCGGTGGAGGCGCGCACCGAATACCTGGTGCCCGGATACGCGATTCCGGTGGCGATCGCCGCCTGCGTGCTGGCCAGTGTCGTGGCGGCCGCCATCGCGGCACGGCAGGTATACAAGGTGGAACCGATCGAGGCGCTGGCTCCGGTGGGGGTGGCGCGCACCGACACGATGAGTCCGGCGATGCGGTGGACCTCGATCGTGCTCGGCGGCGGCCTCGCCGTCGGCGCGATCGCCATCGCCGCGGCCGATCTGGGCCGGGCTTCGCTGGCGTCGATCTCGATGTCGTTCGGTGCGGCGGTGGCATTGTGCTTCGCCGCCACCGGTCCGATCGTGCGCAGCACGGCGGCGATCGCGCGGCGCTTCGGCGCACCGGGCACGCTCGGCGCCACCACCCTCGAACGCGCGCCGCGGCGGGTGTGGGCCACCGCGATGACGGTGATGATCGGCGTGGCCGCGACCGTCGCGATGGGCGGGGCCTCGCGCAATATGGTCGATTCGGCCACCGCGACCTTCGCCGATTTCGGCGGCACCGATCTGTTCGTCAGTCCCAGTTCGATGGAGCAGTTCCCGACGGGTCCCCTGCTGCCCAGCGGATTACGCGAAAAGATCGCCGAGGTTCCGGGTGTCAAGGATGTCAGCCCCGCGCAGATGGCCTTCGCCACGCTCGGCACCGGGCGGGTGATGTTGCAGGGCTATCCGAGCGATGCGGGCGAAACCCGGACCGGGTCGGTGAGTCGAGAAGTCATGGCGCGCTTGGCCGCCGGGGAGGGCGTGGCGATTTCACGCGACGTCGCGCGCTCACTCGGCGTCGGGGCCGGAGCCGAATTGACCCTGCCCACCCCGACCGGCGACCACACCGTGCGGGTGCTGGAGGTGATTCCGTACTTCTCGGCCATCGCCGGCGTGGTCGTGATGAATCTCGACCAGATGCGCGGGTGGTATCAGCGACCCGGTGAAACCGTGCTCGCGGTGGATTTCCAACCGGGCGTTGACAAGTCGGCGGTACAGGCCGCCGTGCGGCGCGTGGTGCCGGCTGATATCCACGTCGACACCGGCGCGAAGGCGGTCGTTGCCATCTCCTCCAGCGTGCGGCAGGGTTCGGCGATGAGCTATGCCATTCTGTGGATCGTGGTGTTGGTGGCCACCGTGGCATTGCTGAACACGCTGATGCTCTCGGTTCTGGAACGCCGTCGCGAACTCGGTGTGCTGCGGGCGATGGGCACCAGCCGCAAGTTCCTGTTGCGCTCGGTGCTCGCGGAGGCCGTCGGCATCGGATTCGTCGGCGCGGCATTAGGTCTCGCGGTCGGCGCCGCGGTCCAGTATCTGGCGACCGTGGCTATCGGGCATGCCATGACCATCGATATCGTGTACCGGCCCAGTCCGATGTTGCTGGTCTACGGCACCGCCGCACTGGCCTTGGCGCTGCTCGGCTCGATTCCGCCCGCGATGCGCGCCGCCCGAATGCCGATCGTGGAGGCATTGGCAGTCGACTGAGTCCGATCGGGACGGCATTCCGCCCTGATCGCGGCCGTCGACTGAATTCGAGCAGGCTGCCCGCGTGCCGGATCGGGCGCGTGGGCAGACCGATTCCGCTGTCCGACAAGCAATTGCGGCCATTGCGTGTCCCACGAAGAATGCGTCCCGCGCCGACAGTGCCGACGGCGGAGTCCTGCGAGATCGACGGTCGGCTGATTCCGCGTAGTCCTGCTCGCAAGCCGGATTGCGTGGACGGCCCCGATTCTGCTGCCCGACAAGCCTTTACAGCGGTGCGGCGTCCCACCATGCGGTGAGTGCGTCCTGGGCCGACGGGGTCGGAGGTATGGTCTGCACGCCGCTGGCGGTGCCGTAATTGCTCACGTACACAAGGAAATTCGAGCGGGCGGGATCGGATTCGAAACTCACTACCAGCTTGGCGGTGTGGTAGTACGGCTGCAGTGGGCCGGGCGGATCCTCCACGACCCACCGGTGGGTGGTCACCGGGACTCCGCTCTTCTTATCCGCCGTCGCGACATTGGCGGGTAGCGCCTGGACCACGGCCCGGGCGTCGGCGGCGGAGGCGTATTCGAGGATCGTGTAGCTCATTTGCGTGGTGGTCCGCTCCTCGCGATCACATTCCCACGCACCGACCCATGGACTGGATTTCAACGGTTGGTCGCCGAGCCGCAGTTGATCTCCGGCCTTCGCCGCGAAGCAGCGGGCGTCTTGATAGGCCTCGCCGTGGTTGTCCTTGCCCTGCGGCGCCAGATTCGGGAACAACTTGCGGCTCTTCGCCATGGCATCCGGCGCGGCGGCGGTCACGGTCGAGGTGGCGGTCGCGGCGGGTGGGGGCACCGCGGCATGGTCCGGCTCTTCGGACTGCCAGCCGACGACAAGGAGGGTGCCGAGGACGGCGACCACCGCGACCACAATGCCGCACGCCATCCAGCCGAGCAGCACCGCCGTACTCCGGCCGCGCTCCGACATCGGATGCGGGCCACCGGCATTCGGTCCGAATGGCGCGTGCGGCGGCACGCCGGGTGGCATCGGCGGCTGGGCTGGCATCGGTTGGCCCGCCATGGGGTGGACCGGCGCCGGTGCGCCCGGCATCGGCGCTTGCGACGGTTGGCCTTGTGCCGGTGCGCCCTGCATCGGCGGCCCCTGCGTCGCTGCCCCCGGCTGCGGTGGTGCGGACTGTTGCGCCGATGCCCCAGGCTGTCCCCCCGGTTGCGCCGGAGCCGCGGCATAAGCCACAGCCTGCGGCGGCGGGCTCTGACCTTGCGGCGGCTGCCCCTGCATAGGTTGGCCCTGCACCGGTGCGCCCGGAATCGGTGGCCCCTGCGTCGCCGGTGTCCCAGGTTGTGGCTGTGCTGGCTGCTGCATCGGTGCGGCTGGATAAGCCACAGTCGGCGATGGTCCTGGCTGTACCCCCTGCTGCACTGGTGCCGGATAAGCGGCGGCCTGCGGCGGGGCTGCGGGATAACCCGCAGGCTGCGGTGGCGCGCCGTATCCGGCGGGTGCGACGGCCTGTGTGGACTGCACGAAGGCGGCCTGGTCGGGGGGCGGCGCACTGAACGCCGGTGCGGGCGGGACGGATCCGACGGGATTGGCCTGTCCCGGGTATCCGGGGATGGGGAAGCCCGGATGCACCTGGACGGTCGCCACCGGCGGCGCGGTCAACGCTTTGCGGGCCGCGGCGGCGAATTCGATACAGGTCGCGTACCGGTGCTCGGGACGCTTGGACATCGCCTTGGCCAGCACCGCGTCCAGCGCCGGATTCAAACCCTGCCGCCGGGTCGCCAGCGGTGCGGCGACGTGCTGCAGATGTCCGCGAATGATGTCGTTCGGGTCGGGCGCGTCGAACGGGGCCATCCCGGTGAACAACCAGTACAGCGCGCACGCCAGCGAGTACTGGTCGGTGCGGTTGTCCAGCTTGGCGCCGGTCATCTGCTCCGGCGAGGCATAGGACAGGGTCGCGCTGAACATCCCGGTCTGGGTCAGGTGGGTGGAGTCCTCGCGCAGCCGGGCGATGCCGAAGTCGGTGAGGAAGACCCGCTCACCCTGCCCGCCGCTGGAGCGGGCCAGCAGGAAGTTGGCGGGTTTCACATCGCGATGCAGCACACCCATGCCGTGCGCGTAATCCAGTGCGGCCGCGACACCCTCGATGATCTGCACCGCCCGCTCCGGCGGCAGCGTCATCGGGTCGACGGTCGCCGCGTCGACGCCGTCGATGTACTGCATGGAGATCCAGAGCTGCTCGTCCTCGGAGCCGCGGTCGTAGACGGCGACGATATTCGGATGGTCCAGATGCGCGGCCAGATCGGCCTCCCGCTCGAAGCGCGCGCGCACCTCGGCGTCGGCGAACAGCTCCCGATTCAGCAGTTTCAGCGCCGTCTGCTTACCGAGCCGGGGGTGTCTGGCCAGGTATACCGAGCCCATGCCGCCCTGTCCGAGCAGCCGCTCCACGGTGAACCCGGCGAACACCTCACCGCTGTTCAGCAACGCGACCCCCTTCAGGTGACTGCGGCTCCCGGACATGGTCGTCCGAGCGCGTAAGCCGATCTTTTCGAGCGCCTGCAAGCAGTCGCTACTGACCATTTCGAGCGACCTGCAAGCAGTCGCTACTGACCATTTCGAGCGACCTGCAAGCAGTCGCTACGGCCGGTTGTGAGCCTACCGGGTAGCCCGTTGGCCACGCTGTTTCGAATTCTCCGGGAAAATCGGCGAAACTATCAACAGGGTGCCAGCGCCGCGTCAGTTGTCCGATGGACCGGTGCTGATCACCCAACGTCCGGTCACCGACCGGACGGGTGTGACGAGGATGTTTTTTGCACCGCCGATAGAACAACGGGTGTCTTGTTGTGGTGGTGGGGAGGACACGGCGGTGAGGTCTACGAAAACGATGGCGAATTACCGGGTGGTGCTGCGCGGTGCGGCACTCACCGCATTGCTCACATTGGCCTCCTGTTCGCTCCTGCCCGGCACCCATAGCGCCCCCGCGGAACCGACGCTACCCGTCGAACGGCCGGGATCCTGGCATCCGGGCTGGTCGATCTCGCGGCCCGATTCGCTGGCCGCCGATTTCACCCAACTGCAGCCGAATCTGCCGGGCCAGGTCGGGATGGCGATCATGCCGGTCGGCGGCGGCCGGATGACCATCTTCGGCGACTGGACCACCGGCATCGCCTGGTCCACCATCAAGGTGCCGCTGGCCATCGCGGCGCTGCGGCACGATCCGAACGGCGCCGCCGAATACGCGCACGAGGCGATCACCGTCTCGGATAACGACGCGGCCGAGGCGCTGTGGCAGTCGCTCGGCGACGGCGAACAGGCCGCGCAGGCCGTCCAGGGGGTCTTGGACGAGGCCGGTGACGCGCTGACCAATGTGTCCGGACCGAAGACCAGCCTGGACTACACGGCATTCGGCGCGACCGAATGGACACTGGCCAATCAGGCGCGCTTCGCCTCGCAGCTGCCCTGTCTGCCCGAGTCCGGCGCCGTGGTCAGCCTGATGGAACAGATCACCCCGGAACAGCGCTGGGGCCTCGGCACGATCGAGGGCACCGAATTCAAGGGCGGCTGGGGTCCCGACGACGACACCGGCGTCTACACCGTCCGCCAGTTCGGCTTGGTGCCGACGCGCTCCGGCCTCGTCGCGGTCGCACTTGCCGCACAAGCGGATTCGGGCTCCTTCGAGGATGCGACCGCCCTGCTCGACCGGTTGGCCCGGCTGCTCTCGCGGCACCTCGACGATCTCAACGGCGGTAAGTGCCAGCAGCCGCGCTAGCCCGGGGTGACCAGACCGGATTCGTAGGCGAGCACCACCGCTTGGGCCCGGTCGCGCAGATTGAGCTTCGAAAACACCTTGGAGACATGGGTTTTCACGGTCTGCTCGGCGACGAACAGGGATTCGGCGATCTCGGTATTGGACATGCCCTTGGCGATCAGCTCCAGCACCTCGCGTTCGCGCGGGGTCAGCGCCGCCAGCGCGGGCGCGGGTTTGGCTCGAGTCGCGGTGCGGCGGCGGGTGACATCGGCGATCAGGCGGCGGGTGACCGTCGGGGCGAGCAGGGCCTGACCGTCGGCGACCACGCGCACCGCCCGCACCAATTCCTCGGCGGGCGCGTCCTTGAGCAGGAATCCGCTGGCGCCGATGCTCAAGGCCTCGTAGACGTAATCGTCGATATCGAAGGTGGTCAGCATGAGCACCCGCACCGGCGGGTCGAATCCGGCGGCCAGAATCGCGCGCGCGGCGTCGAGTCCGTTCATCTCCGGCATGCGCACATCCATCAGCACCACATCCGGGCGCAGCCGCTTGGCCTCGGCGACGGCGACCTTCCCGTCGGGCGCGTCACCGACCACACTGATATCGGGTTGCGCGGCCAGCAGGGCGCCGAAACCCTGGCGCACCATGGCCTGGTCGTCGGCGATCAGAACGGTTATTGCCACCAGCGCTCATCCGCCTCTCCGCGTATCCAGGCCATACTAGTCAGGCGCGACATCGGTAGCGTTCAGGTCCTGCGTCAGGCGCACAACCAGTTCCGGACGTTACCCATGTGCCAACGAAATCCATTGCCCAGTAGGCGAATAGCCACAATACACACCGCCGCGGAGCGGGTATGTCCGATGGACACGAAGCTGGTCAGATATCGTTCGCGGCGCCTATTGCCGCAGAAGTCGCCGGATCGAGTTCCGGCTCCGTCGCGGCGGCGATCGGCAGTCGCGCTTGCACTTCGAAACCGCCGTCCGCCCGGGCGCCCGCGGACACCTCCCCACCGACCGCAAGGGCTCGCGCTCGCATTCCGGCCAGGCCGTGGCCGCCATTGCCGACCGGGCGGGCCACGGTGGCGCTGAGGTCGTTGCCGACGCTCAGGTGGAGTGCGTCGGTGCCGATCACGACGGACACGCGGACCGGTGCGCCCGGCGCGTGCCGGGAAGCATTGGACAGCGACTCCTGGACGATGCGATACAGCGCGAGGCCGACCGAGTCGGGAACGAGATCCAGCAGCCCGTCGACCGTCCAGTCGATGCGCACACCGGCGCGGCGGGCGGCCTCGAACAGGCCGAGCACATCGGCGGCCTTCGGCTGCGGCGCGTGTTCGGGGAGTTGACCGTCGCTGCGCAGCACGCCGAGCATGCCGCGGATCTCGTTCAACGCCTCGCGGGCGGTGGCACCGATGGATTCGAACTCGGCGCGGGCGGCCGGGGTCACGCCCTCGACCCGGTACGGCGCGGTCTGGGCCTGCACAACGACCAGGGACATGTGGTGGGCGACCACATCGTGCAGATCGCGGGCGATGCGGGCCTTCTCCTCGAGGATGGCGCGGCGGGCGCGCTCCAGCTCGGTCTCCTCCTCCTGGGCCAGCAACTGTTTGCGCGACTGCATCAGCCAGCGCACCAGCATCGCGAACAGCACGACCGCGGCGAAGGCGATCGGCCAGGCCCACGCAGCCCCCGAGAGTCGGCCGCCGTCACCGGACATGGTCGCGGCCAGCAATAGCGAGGTCGCGCCCCAGGCGACCGCGACGATCGGCACCTGCGCACGCAGCGCCACCGCGAACAGCAGCGCGAACAGGCACAGGATATGCACGACCTGGATCGGGAGCTCATTGCCCGGCTGATGCGGAATGGCCAGCGTGATGATCAGGGCGGAGCCCGCCGATATGGCCCAGCCCAGCGCCGGGTTGAGCCGGATCAGCAGGATCGGGAACGCGGCCAGCGCGGCGATGAACGGCTGCACCGCCACCGGAACCACATGGGTGAGGTGCAGCGTCGGCCACGCGACGGCGTAGAAGATCACCGCCACCAGCACGGTGAACGCGTCGAACCACATTCGCGCGTTCATCCCCTTGATCCGGCCACGGCCTTTTTCCCTCATGTCTACGACAGTAGGAACCCGAGCCGTCCGGGTCCTCATACCCACGGGTGAATTCCGGTCCAGTACCGGAGTGGGAGGCGGCGGCCGCGCTCACCCGGCGGCACGGGCCGGGAAACCGCACCGCGGCGTGAGGTGGCGCAGCGGCCCGGATTCATAGCGTCGAGCACCATGAGCACACCGAAGTCGGCGACCGCCGCACACGATGCGAGAGCTCAGCCCATCGCACGGCGCTGTGCCGCGTTGACGGCGGCCGCGCTGACCACCATGGCGGCCACCGTCATGCTGGCGCCCGCGACGCATGCCGCAACCGCGCACCAGCCGGTGGAGAACGCCTCGGCCGGTGCGGCGGTCGCCGATCTGACTTCGGGCGGGTCGGGATCGATCGCCGCGATGCCCGCCGATTTCGCGGACCGGTTCGGTTATCGGCCCGCCCTCATCGATGGGCTGCTGGTGAATCCCGACGGGGACTGCTCGTCACCGGTGACCTTGCCCGCCGAATTCGAAACCGCTTGCAAGGCACACGATCTGGGATACGACCTGTTGCGCTACGCGGGCGAGCGCGATGAGCCGCTGGCCGGTTGGGCCCGGCAGGCACTGGACGCGACCCTAGCCGCGCATATGCACGAAGCGTGCGCCACGCGCGACGACGCGTTTTCCCGCGCTCGCTGCAATGCGATGGCGAGTATCGCCTACACGTTCGTCGACCTGAACTCGCGGCGGCAGGACTACGGGGTCCCGGTGGTCGAATCCGTGGTCGGCACAGAGAGTTCAGGGGGCCGCGGCGGGTGGCTCGCACGGGTTGTCGGCGTGGCCGGTCTCGGGGCAGTGCTGGCCGCCCTTCTGTCGTCCGTCGGGCGGCGGGCCGAACGCAATGCCGCACATGCTGTTTCGAAACATATTGGCGCACTGGGGGTTCAGGCATGAGCACGTTGACAAGGACCAGACCGGCCTCCGGCTCGAGCGAGGCCGACACGGGCACACCGAACGAGTCCGATTCGACTAGCCGGTCATCCCGACATAATCGGAGTGCCCATTGGAAGAGAGTGGCCGCCAATAGATTTCACGAAGCGCTGCGGCCGCGCATCGGCACGACGCTCGCAATCGGCTTCGGCACGCTGATATCGCTGGCACCCGGTCTGCTGCCGCGCACCTCGAGCGCCCAGGCCATGCTGACGGGACTACTCGTCGCCGTCGCGCTGGGCATCGCGGGTGTTCTTCGATTTACGTCGCGGCGCTGGAATTTCGACATCAACAGACGGCTGAATCGGTTCCGGACACCGCTGCCGAGTCTGACCGCACTTGCGGTCCTCGGCGCGGCCGCGACCGCAAATCATTGGCAGAACCAGCTGCGAGCGGCGATGGACACAGCTCTTATCGGCCCGGAATACTGGCTGCGCTGGGCACTCACGTCGGTGTTGATCGTCGGCATATTCGCCGGAATCGCCCGCGCCGCCGGATGGATCGCGCGGAAACTGGGCTGGGCGCGCAGTATCGCGGCGACCGCGGTCGCGGCATCGGTGCTCTATCTCGTCGGTGTGCCCGCCGTGGTGGACTGGCGGCGCAGCGCCTACGCCACCGCCAATGCGACGATCGATCCCGAACTGGTGCAACCGGTTTCCTATGTCCGGTCCGGCAGCGCCGAATCCGCCATCAGCTGGCCGTCTCTGGGGGCGGAGGGACGCAAGTTCGTCACCGGATCGCCCGCCGGACCCATCCGGGTGTACGTCGGGCTCGACTCCGCATCGGATCTCGATTCCCGGGTGGCCCTGGCGATTCGGGAACTGGAACGCTCCGGCGGACTAGAACGCTCGAATATCGTCCTCGCGGTGCCCACCGGGTCGGGATGGATCGACGCGAGCGCGGTGCGCGGGTTCTACGACCGCTTCGGCGGTGACGTCGCCCTCGTCGGTATGCAGTACTCGTATGCCCCGAGCTGGGTGACCTTCCTCTTCGGCCGCGATGACGCGAGCGCCTACGCACGCGCGCTGTTCACGGCCGTGGAGCGGCGCATCGGCACGCTCGACCACAAGCCCGAGCTCTACGTCTACGGGCAGAGCCTCGGCGCGCTCGGCGGCAGCTCGATCTTCGCCGACGACGCCGATCAGGACCGCCGCACCTGCGCCACGCTCTGGGCGGGTCCGCCCGCCGGTCAGGTGCATCGTGCGGGCGCGACGGTGCTGGCCAACAGCTCCGACCCGGTGGTGCACTGGTCACCAGCACTGCTGTGGCGCGCACCCGAACTCCGCGATGTCCGGGTGGATGCCCCTGTCCCGCAGTGGCTTCCGGTGATCAGCTTCCTGCAGACCAGCGCCGACCTGCTCGCCGCGCTCAACGCACCGCCGGGCCACGGCCACCGCTACGGCACCGACCAGGGCACCGCCATGGGCACCTGCTGATCCGCGACCGCGCTGTTCACCAGGCTTGATCAGCCCTAGAACTTGTTCTAGTTTGCTAACCATGCCCTTTGTCATCGATGCCACCGTCGAGATCGACGCCCCCGCCGAGCTGGTGTGGCAGGTGATCACCGACCTCCCCCGCTACGGCGAGTGGAACCCCTTCTGCATCGAATGCCGCAGCACGCTGGTCCCCGGCGAACCGATCGACATGCTGGTCGCGCTCTCCGGTTCCAGTCCGCGACGCCAGCGCGAATGGATGGTCTCGCACACCCCGGGCACCGAACTCAGCTACTCGATGAAGCCGGTTCCGCTCGGGACCCTGCACAGCCTGCGCTCCCATAAGGTCACCCCGCTCGGCCCGGACCGCACCCGCTACGAATCCCACTTCGAACTCGGGGGTTGGCTGCACCCGCTCGTCGTGGCGGTCCTCGGCAAGAACCTGCAACGTGGCTTCGCGGGCATGACCGCGGGCATCCAGAAGCAAGCCGAATCCCTGCGCTCCCACTGATCGCCCGCGCACTGCCCGGCCTTCGGATGCACCGGACGCCGCCGCGCTATCGCGTCGCTCCCGCATACCCTCCGCACTCACACATAACGACTCACCGCACAACACGCCGGGCCGCACGCACGAAGGTCGGCGGGAGTCGTAGCGAGGCGGATGTGGCCAGCGTCTCTTCGGTGCGGCCAGTGCCCGGGGAATGCCGATCCGTTCTGCGAGGTTGTGCGGGCGGTCCGATGAAGCGGACGAGTTCGACCGCAACAGAATGGATTTCGTCGTGCGTACAGTCCGCGCCCTGGTAGCGCTCCTGCTGCTGTTATTGCCCGCCACATTCGCCACCGCGGGCGCGACCCCACCGGAATCAATCGGATGGACGACGGTCTGGACGACCTCGACGCATCGCCCGAGTAAGGCATTCGTGGCCAACTGGGCCGAGACCGGCTTCGCGAATCAGACAGTGCGACAGGTGGTTCGGGTCAGCGACGGCGGTCTGGCCACCCGGGTGCGGCTGACCAACCGTTACGGCACGACACCACTCGCCGTCGCGGGCGCGACGATCGCCCGCAGCGCCGCCGATGGCGCCATCCGCCCGGAGACCGTGCAGAACCTGACGGTCGGCCTGGCCCCGTCGTTCCGCATCGCGCCCGGAGCCGATCTCGCGACCGATCCGGTCGTCCTGCCGCTGGCGCCGCTGGAGTCGGTGACCATCACCCTGTACCTGGCCGAACCGACCGGACCGGCCACGCAGCACGCGCAGTCCTTCGCCACCACCTACCGAGCCGACGGCGACCACCGCGCCGACGCGACCGCCGCGGCCTTCACCGAGACCAGCCAGTCCTGGTACTACCTGGCCGGTGTCGAGGTCGCGAACGTGACGCCGCACAACTCCGCCGTGGTGGCCTTCGGCGATTCGATCACCGACGGCGTCGGCTCTACCGGCGACGCCGACAACCGCTACCCGGACGAATTGGCCGAACGATTCGCGGCAGCGGGCGCCCCGCGCGCCGTACTGAACCAGGGCATCGGCGGCAATCGCGTCACTGTGGACTCCAGCTGGCTCGGTGACAGCGCCCGGACCCGGTTCCGTCACGATGTGCTCGACCAGCCCGGCGTCGGCACCGTGATCATCCTGGAGGGCACCAACGACATCGGCCTCAGCTCCGGTGAGGACGCACTGGACACCGTCGTCGACGTCTCCCCCGAACAGCTCATCGCCACCTACCGCGACCTCATCCGCCAGGCCCGCGCCGCCGGACTCCGCGTCCTCGGCGCAACCATCCTCCCCTTCGGCGGTTCGGCTTACTTCAACAACGCCGCCGAAGCCAAGCGCCTCGCGGTCAACGAATGGATCCGCACCTCGGGCGAATACGACGCCATCGTCGACCTCGACGCCGCCCTCGCCGACCCTGCCGACCGCACGCGCCTCGCCGCCACCTTCGACAGCGGAGATCACCTGCACCCCAACGACTCCGGCTACCGGACCATGGCCGCGGCCGTCAACCCCGCCGACATCCGCTAACTCCTACCCCGAATCATCTTGATCCGCACCCCTTCTCGGAATCCGAGCAGGGGTGCGGCCGTCTGCCGGTCGGTGTGGGCCGAGATCCGCGTGCAAGTGGATGCCAATTTCTATGGCGCGCTGTGGGTTTCGCAGGCCGCAGTGCCACATCTGCGCACACACCGAGCACATCGTGCAGATTTCGACGGTCGGCGCGGCGGGCAGCCCGCCGCTGTTCAGCACGTCCGCACCCCTTGCCGACTTCCACAAGGGGTGCGGATCCCGGCAAAGGGTGCGACTTCAGGGCTGGGCGGTCAGGCGATCGGCCCGCGCGCGGCCTCGTATGCGGCACCGACGCGGTACAGCCGATCGTCGGCGAGCGCGGGGGCCATGATCTGCAGGCCCACCGGCATACCGTCGTCCTTGCTCAACCCCGACGGCACCGACATCGCCGCATGCCCGGCCAGATTGGTCGGCAGGGTGCACAGGTCCGAGAGGTACATCGCCAGCGGATCGTCGACCTTCTCGCCCAGCTTCCACGGGGTGAAGGGGCTGGTCGGGGAGATCAGGACGTCGACCTGCTCGTAGGCCTTGTCGAAGTCGCGGGCGATCAGCGTGCGCACCTTGAGCGCCTGACCGTAGTAGGCGTCGTAGTAGCCGGCCGACAGCGCGTAGGTGCCGATCATGATGCGGCGCTTGACTTCCGGGCCGAATCCGGCCGCGCGGGTGGCGGCCATGACCTGCTCGGCGCTGTGCTTGCCGTCGTCGTCGACGCGCAGTCCGTAGCGCATGGCATCGAAGCGCGCCAAGTTCGAGGACACCTCGCTCGGCAGGATGAGGTAGTAGGAGGCCAACGCGTATTCGAAGTGCGGACAAGACACTTCGACCACCTCGGCGCCCAACTCCTTCAGCACACCGACCGCCGCATCGAAGGATGCGATGACGCCGGACTGGTAGCTGTCGGAGTGCAGTTCCTTCACCACACCGACTTTCACGCCGCGCAGATCGCCATTGGCGCCCTGACGCGCCGCGGCGACCACCGGCGGCACCGGCACATTGCGGGAGGTGGAGTCGCGCGGGTCGTATCCCGCGATCACCTCGTGCAGCAGCGCCGTGTCGAGCACGGTGCGACCGCACGGACCGCCCTGGTCCAGCGACGACGCGCAGGCGACCAGGCCGAATCGGGAAACGGTGCCGTAGGTCGGCTTGGTGCCGACGGTCGCGGTCACCGCGGCCGGCTGCCGAATCGACCCGCCGGTATCGGTGCCGATCGCCAGCGGCGCCTGGTGCGAGGCCAGCGCGGCGGCCGAGCCACCGCCCGAGCCGCCCGGAATCCTGGTGGTATCCCACGGATTACGGGTCGGGCCGAAGGCCGAGTTCTCGGTGGAGGAGCCCATCGCGAACTCGTCCATATTGGTCTTGCCGAGGATCGGGATGCCCGCGGCGCGCAACCGGCCGGTCAGCGTCGCGTCGTAGGGCGCGACCCAGCCCTCGAGAATCTTCGAGGCACACGTGGTCGGCATATCGGTCGTGGTGAAAACGTCCTTGAGCGCCAACGGAACTCCGGCCAGCGGCGAGGCGGGCGCCTCGCCCGCGGCCAGCGCGGCGTCGACGGCGGTGGCCGCGCTCAGCGCCTCGTTCGCTGCCACGTGCAGGAATGCGTGGTACTCGCCGTCGACGGCGGCGATCCGATCCAGATGCGCCTGGGTGACCTCCACCGAGGTCACCTCACGGCTGTGGATCTTGTCCGCCAGCTCGGCGGCAGACAGCGCGGTCAGGTCGGTCATTCGCCTTCTCCCAGGATCTGCGGAACCACGAACCGCTGGTCTTCGACCGCGGGAGCACCGGACAACGCCTCCCCCGGACTGAGGCACGGGATGACCTGATCCGGACGCGTCACATTCGTCGCCGGATTCGGCGACGCGGTCGCGGGCACATCGGCGGCGGCGACCTCGGAGACGGTCCGCACGTGACTCAGGATCGAGTCCAACTGACCGGCGAACTGATCGAGTTCGGCTTCGGACAGGGCGAGCCTGGACAGCCGGGCGAGGTGTGCGACCTCGTCGCGGGAGATGGCGGGCACCGCGGACCCCTTTCGGCATGGTTGAGCTTGGTGAACGGCCACCGAATAGCCTAGCGACCGACTATCGCGCGATTTTCACAGGAGCCGGGCACGCGACGACACACCCCGACAGCTAGCGTGACACGCCGCGTCCGCGCGAATTCGCGAAGTGGCATTCGTCACTGGTCGTTCTCCGAGTCGATAACCGGCACTCGGGGGTGTAAGTATTGCGTGACCCGGGTATTCGTTTCAGAGCCTCGGCCGCCAAGGAAAGGAACGCGCGTGTCATATCTGCTCCGCGTGCAACTTCCGGATCGACCGGGAAGCCTCGGTGCGCTCGCGCTCGCACTGGGCTCCGTCGGCGCCGACATCCTCTCCCTCGACGTGGTCGAGCGGGGCGCGGGATTCGCGGTCGACGATCTCGTCGTCGAGGTGCCGCAGGGTGCGCTGCCGGACACCTTGATCACCGCCGCCGAATCGATCGGCGATGTGCACGTTGACTCCATCCGCCCGTATTCCGGTGTGCTGGACACCCATCGTGAACTCGAGCTGATCGATCAGGTCGCCAGTGCCCGCGACGACCGGCTGCAGGTGCTGGTCGACGGGGTGCCGCGGGTGCTGCGCGTCGGCTGGAGCACCATCATCGATATCGGCCCGCAGGGCGCCTACCGCGTCGTCGGCAGCCAATCCGCGCCGCAGACCCAGGCGGGTTCGGCGCCGTGGATGCCGCTGGAGAAGCCCGCCGTCCTCGACCCCGAAGGCGATTGGGTCCCGCAGATCTGGCGCGATATGGACACCAAACTGGCCGCCGCGCCGCTCGGCAATACCGGCAAGGTGCTGTTGCTCGGGCGACCTGGTGGACCCGACTTCCGGCCCTCCGAGGTCGCGCGGCTCGGTTATCTCGCCGGGATCGTCGCGACCGTATTGGGGTGAGCGCGCGGTAAGTCAGTCCGTGAGTTCCAATTGCAGCACGTTCAACCACTCGCCCGCCTCGGTCGTCCAATCCCGGTGCGGCACCGGGACGAAACCGAAGCGGTCATAGATCCGCCGCGCGTCGACCATGGCCGGCATGGTGGTGAGCACCACGGCGTCACAGGATTCGGCGCGAGCCATCTCGATTACGCTGCGTATCAACGCCGTTCCCGCACCCAGGCCGCGCGCCGACTTCGTAACGGCCAGCATGCGGAACTCGAGCTCACCCGGTCTGGCGATCTCGGCATATGGCGTCCCGTGCCGGGCCACCGCCAATGAGCCGACCACCTGATCACCGTGCACGGCGACCAGCACCTGTGCCGCGCCCGCGCGATGGGTGATGTCGGCGAGATCGTTGACATACGGACTACCGGCGCGCACGTAGCCCTCGCCGACGTAGACCTCGACCGTCAGATCACCGACCACGTTGTACTCTTCCGGCCGAGCGGTTCGAATGACGAGTTCGGAGTCTGGTACATCCATATAGGCATCCTCCCACCGCCACAGCAGCCGATCCGCAAAAACCTGGTCGGTCGGTTGGCCGGATCGACGGGCCTCGCCGCGCACGGCCGCCGTCTCACGCCGAGGAACGCTCGGTCAGGCGGGACCCCGCGGCCGGGTCAGAAGAGACCCGGGCGCGCACCCGGGTGCGAGATCTGCCACCGTTCGGGTTTGCCGGAGGGGTAGACGACCGGGATCAGATCCCCGATGGCAGGCCAGTTGTTCACATCCCACACGAAGCGGCCGTACACGACGGTGCCCGGCACCGACGGGCCGGTCAGATTGCCGGTTATGGTCACGTACTGCTCGCCGGTCGCGTCGGGCCGGGGGCTCACCCCGGTGACATACAGCGTCCCGGACTCCGGATTCGACAACCGGACCCCGTTGCGTCCACGCAGGTAGAGCATGATGATCGCCACCAGCACGCCGACCATGACCACCAGCATCGCGAACTGCTCCATGTCGACCATGCTATTGGTCCGGGCGGCGCTGCTACATGCGGCAGGTGACCGATGCGCGGCCCGGCGGCCACCGGCAGCACCGGCGGTGACCGATCGGATGGGACTGCTCGCGGTGCGTCGGCGCGGCTATAGCGCCGCGAGCTCGCTGGTGCCGTGTTCGGTGCGACGAATCTGCCAGACCGCCGTGCGGGTGCGCTGCGAGCGCCCGTTCGCCCGATCGATCAGCGCGCGATTGTTCGTTGTGAAGATCAGTTGCGCGCCACGGGAATTCGTCTCCGGATTCTGGAACAGCTGGATCAGCCGGTCGGTCTCCTCGACCGGCAGGTGCGCGCCGATATCGTCGATCGCGAGCACGCGACCGGAGTCGAGCGCGTCGAGCATGGTCGGCAGCAGCCGCAGCATCGAGAGCGTGGCGGCGGATTCGTCGGTGATATCGAAGGCGGATTCGATCCCGGCGTGCACCAGGCCGAGACCGACGCCGCGACGCTCGACCATGCGGGTGTAGAGCGCGTCACGCGCGGCCTTCAGATTGCTGAGCTCGCGCTCGAGCATGACCTCGGTGATGCCGTTCTCCCGCAGCAACTGGTCAGCATGATCCGGTGAGGTGGCACAGAGCTCGACCTGTTTGGCCGTCCCCGCGATATCGGCGTCGAGTTCGCGCAGATAGTCGGCGTACATCGGATCGGGTTCGGCGATCAGCAGATCGGTGATGCCGAGTTCGGCGGTGCGCAGCAGCATGAGCAGCCGCACCGCATGATCCGGGGCGGCCGAGAGATGACCGCCGAGCCGGTGTGCGACCGTCGCGGCATCGACGGCACCATGCTGCACCTCGAGCATCGCGGAGAACCACCGATACGCGGGCACCAGCGCCTCGGCATACATCTGCCCGGCGAGACTGAGCAGCAACGCATTCGGGCGCACCAGCGGTAGCAATGCCGCGATACCGTAGCGCGCGGCCTCGAACATCGGGCCGATCTTGATCTGTTCGCCGTTGCGCTCGAATACGATTCGCTTGCGCGAGCGCGGATGCGTGTAGAGCCATTCGGCCGTCACATCGGCGTTGTCCAGCCGGAACCCGTAGGTGTACGGCACGCCCTCCGCGACGAAGCTCGCCACGAATTCCGAAGGGCGATCCGGGAATCCCCGATGCGGCGCGCGCACCGGCCCGGCATAGGGGTCCCAGCCGGTCACCGAATTGAGCACCGCGTCGCGCATCTGTCCGAGCGCATCGATCAGGCTCGTCTTGCCCGCGGCACTCGCGCCGTGCACCGCCGTCACCGGCACCGCCACCGGTCCGCTCCCCCGGCTCAATCGCAAGTCCTGCCGTTCGGCCAGCGATTTATGGTTCGTCACCTGAAAACTGCGCAGCATCACGCCATCCTGTCGGTTCGTCCGCCCGTGCGCGACACCGCCACCCGCGACAGCTCCGCCCGCCGGGCTTCCGGCGGACAAATGCGCACGTCACGGGTTACCATGCAGGCGCCGCGGCTACCCGCTGGCATCTGCCGGATATGTTATGTACTGATGAGGGATTCAAACGATGGACCTGACGATTAGTCGTCTCGTGGCCCGTAGCTCCGTCGCGGCCGCGCTCGCACTCGGCCCGCTGGTCGTGCTCGGCCCGCCGCAGGCCGCCGCCGAGGCGCCCTGTCCGGACGGTACCGCCCGGATCTTCTTCCACGACGAGACCAACACCTGCCAGAGCGGCGGCACCTACAGCTTCACCGGCTCCCCCGCGCTCGTGAAGGTGTGCTCGGTGGGCAAGGTCCAGGTCATTGTCGACACCACCATCCAGAAGAGCCGGACCAAGACCAGGACCGCCCATCTCGATCTCAGCAACGGTCAGTGCGGCCGGGTCGAGGTCGGTGGCCAACTCGACTCCACCGTGAGCATCAGCCCCTCCTGACACCGGGCCCGAACAGCAACGCGCTGTCGCCGAACTCGTGCCAGAGATATCCGGTGTCGAGGGCGGTGGCATACGCGTCGTGGACGGTGGCCTCGCCCGCGACCGCGACGAGTAGATCCAGATGCGATGCGCCGGGTGCGTGCCAGCCGGTAATGATGCCGTCGACCACCCGGGCGGGCTGTTGCGGACCGAGGACCAGTTCGGTCCACCCTCGGGCCGGGTGCACGATTCCGAGGTGATCCGCGGTGGTCTCCAATGCTCGGGTCACCGTGGTGCCGACCGCGATGACGCGACCACCCGCCGACCTGGTGTCGTTCACCAGACGTGCGGTCGTCGCCGGCACCGCGAAACGCTCCGGGCTCGGTGGTTCGCCCGCCTCGGGTGAGGAGACCCCGGTGTGCAGGGTGATCGGCGCGATCGTCACACCGGAGGTCACCAGATCGAGCACCAGGCGTTGCGTGAACGGGCGTGCGGCGCTCGGCATTTCGGCGCTGCCCGGAATCCGGCCGAAGACGGTCGTGTAATACGACGGCGACCAGCGTTGTGGCACATACGCATAGGTGATCGGATAGCCGTGCGTAGCCAGCAGCCAGGTGGGATCGGCGGTGAGTTCGGCGATCCACAGTCGGCGTGCGCCGGGCAGCCAGGGTTCGCGCAGGGTGGCCGATGCGCCGTCCGGGAGCCGGATCTCGTTGCCCGCGTACAGGTCACCCCGATAGGGCGTGCGTTCGCGGGTGCGTACCTCTACCACCCACAGTCCGTCGCAGCCGCCGAAGGTGTCCGGCGGACCGCTGGCCGGGGACTCCGCGTCTACGGGCGCATCGAGCCAGGTGGACAGATGCAGCGTGACCGGCGCGCCGTCGAGGGTGCCGTCGACCGCGGCGGCCAGGGTCGCCGAATTGTTCACCACCACAAGGTCACCCGCGTTCAACTGCTGTGGCAGTTCGCGGAATCTGGTGTGGGTGAGGCGATCCGTCGCCACCAGCATCCGAACCTCGTCGCGGGCCAGACCGCGCGCCTCCGGCGGGGCGATGGCATTGCGCTCCGGTGGCAGCACGTCGACCCGCGATGCTGCCTGCCCACCCGTCACCCGACCGCCACCCCTCACCGAATCGCTTCGCGATGCTGCCTTCATCTGGCGACCCCCGCGGTGAAATCGGCGGCGGTATAGCGGCCGTTCTTCGGTCGCTGCTCGATCAGTCGCAGGAACGCGGGCACCACGGTCTCGGGCTCGGGGCGATCGGAGATATCGTCGCCGGGAAATGCCGCCTGATGCATTTCGGTGCGCATATCGCCGGGATCGAAGGCATAGATCGACTGGTCCGGATGTTCGGCGGCCAGGATGGCGGTGAGCTGGTCGAGGGCGGCCTTCGAGGAGCCGTAACCGCCCCAGTCCGGGTACGGTTCGACGCCCGCGTCGGAGCTGATGTTCACCGCGACGCCGTCCGTGCCGAGCAGCGGCAGCGCGAACTGCAGAACCGCGAGCGGGGCAATGACATTGGTGCGGTACACGAGCTCGAGCTCGTCGAGCGGATAGTTCGCCAGCCGCGGCAGCGGACTGGGCCCGAGCCTGCTCGCATTGTTCACGAGCAGGTCGAGATGTCCGAATCCACCGGCGATCTCGGCCAGTTCGGCGCGGTGCGCCGGATCGGTGATATCGCCCGGCACCGCGAGAAAAGCCGCGCCGAGTTCGGACTCCGCCCGATCGAGTCGTTCGGCGCGGCGGGCGGTGCCGATCACCCGCCAGCCGCGCCCGATGAGCGAACGCGCAAGAGCCAGACCGAATCCCGCCGAAGCACCGGTGATCAGAGCGGTAGAGCGGTGAGTCATATCGAATCTCCTGATAGTTACCTACCAGTCGATCGTCATACCTGAAGTCAGGTTCAGGTCAAGGAGCGTTCGCCGACGGCATATCTACTCCTCGGCCTCGGCGTCCTCCGCGGCCGTCTCCGGGGTCACCGCCGCCGGGCCCTGCTCGAGCAGTTTGCGGAATCCGTCCTCGTCCAGGATCGGCACGCCCAGCTCCTCCGCCTTCGCGGCCTTGGACCCCGGCGAATCACCGATCACCACGAAGGCGGTCTTCTTGGAGACCGAACCCGCGGCCTTGCCGCCGCGCACCAGAATCGCCTCCTTGGCGCCGTCGCGCGAAAACCCCTCCAGTGAACCGGTTACCACGATCGATAGGCCCTCGAGTGTCCGCTCGATGGACTCATCGCGCTCATCGGCCATCCGCACGCCCGCCGTGCGCCACTTGTCGACGATCGCGCGATGCCAGTCGACGGTGAACCATTCGGCGACCGCGGCGGCGATGGTCGGGCCGACACCGTCGGCGGCGGCCAATTCCTCGGCCGCGGCGTCCTGGATCCGGTCGAGGCTGCCGAATTCCCGGGCCAGCACCCGGGCCGCGGTGGGCCCGACGTGCCGGATGGAGAGTCCGACCAGCACCCGCCACAGCGGCCGATCCTTGGCGGTCTGCAAGTTGTCCAGGAGTCGCTTGCCGTTGGCGGACAGGCCGCCGTCCTTATTGGCGAACAGTGTGGTGGTGAGCAGCCGTGCCTCGTCTAGGTCGAACAGGTCACCTTCGTCGGTGATCGCGCTCGACTTCAGCAGATCGTTGGCGGCCTCGTAGCCGAGCGATTCGATGTCGAAGGCACCACGGCTGGCCACATGGAATACCCGCTCCCGCAGCTGTGCCGGGCAGAACTGCTGGTTGGGACAGCGGATATCGGCGTCGCCCTCCTTCTGCGGCGCCAGCTCGGTGCCGCATTCCGGACAGTGCGTCGGCATTACGAATTCGCGTTCGGCGCCGGTGCGCGCGTCGACCACCGGGCCGAGCACCTCGGGAATCACATCACCGGCCTTGCGGATGGTGACGGTGTCGCCGATCAACACGCCCTTGCGCTTGACCTCGGAGGCATTGTGCAGGGTGGCCATCGCGACCGTGGACCCCGCGATGGAGACCGGCTCCATTACCGCGAACGGGGTGACGCGGCCGGTGCGCCCGACGTTCACCTCGATATTCAGCAGCTTGGTCGTGGCCTCCTCGGGCGGGTACTTGTAGGCGATCGCCCAGCGCGGGGCACGCGAGGTCGACCCGAGCCTGCGCTGCAGCGACATCTCGTCGACCTTGATCACCTGGCCGTCGATTTCGTGCTCGATATCGTGGCGGTGCTCGCCCCAGTAGGCGACCCGCTCGATCACCGCGTCGATGCCCTGCACCAGCGTGGTGTGCTCGGAGACCGGCAGACCCCATGCGGCGAGCGCGCGGTACGCGTCGTGCTGGGAGGTCGGGGTGTAGCCCTCGATTCGCCCGAAGCCGTGGCAGATCATCCGCAGCCGACGCCGCGCGGTGACCGCCGGATCCTTCTGACGCAGCGAGCCGGCCGCGGTATTGCGCGGATTCGCGTACGGGGGCTTGCCCTCGGCGACGATCGCGGCGTTGAGCGTCTCGAAGTCCGCCAGCCGGAAGTAGACCTCGCCGCGCACCTCGAGCAGCGCCGGGACCGGGAACTCGTCGGTCGGCGTCAGCTCGCCGGGGATGTCCTCGATGGTGCGCGCGTTGAGCGTGACGTCCTCACCGGTGCTCCCGTCGCCGCGGGTCGCGCCGCGCACCAGCCGCCCGTTCTCATAGACCAGATTCAGGGCGACACCGTCGATCTTCACCTCGCACAGATAGTGCAGATTCGACCCGGTCTCGGCCTCCACCCGGCCGGCCCAGGCGCGCAGCTCGTCGAAGTCGAAGACATTGTCCAGCGACAGCATCCGCTCCAGGTGGTCCACGGCGGTGAAATCCGTCGCGAATCCGCCCCCGACCAGCTGCGTCGGCGAATCCGGCGTCAGCAGATCCGGATGCGCGTCCTCCAGCGCCTGCAGCTGCCGCAGCAGCTTGTCGAACTCACCATCCGAGATGATCGGCGCGTCCCGTACGTAGTACCGGAACTGATGCTCCCGAACCTCGTCCGCAAGCCGCTGCCATTCCACCCGCTGCTCCGCCGTAGCCGGTTCCACCGCAATGTCGCTGTCACTCACCCAACGCACATTAGTCCAGCCCACCGACATGTCAGCGCCACATTCCCGCACGTCGCCACGGGTGGGGTCAATCGAAAGTCAGCGATTCGGGTTCTTCGGCGTAGGCGCGGGCCACCTCGGTCGAGAGGCGGAGGGCTCGGCGGGCCCATTCGAGCGGGGCGCCGGCCAGTCCGCAGGCGGGAGCGACGAGGATCTGGGTGGCGAGGGTCGAGCGGCGCAGGCCGAGTCGGTCGATGAGGCGCACGCCGGGCTCGGCGATATCGCGCCACGTCGGGGGCTTGGTGGGCGGGGTGGTGGGGATGAGGCCGAGGGCCACTTGTTTTCCCGTGTCGAGGATTTCACCGATGTGGTCGAGATCGCGGGTGGCGATGGTGGCCATGTCGAATCCGATGGCGGCCACGGCGCTGCCGCGCAGGAAGGACAAAGCGGGCGAATCGGCGCAGCTGTGGACCAGGACCGGTGCGGATTGGGCGGTGATGACCGCGTCCAGGATCGCGAGGGCTTCCGGTTCGGGTACGGCGCGCACGGTGTCGAGGACGCTGACGCCGCGCAGCGAACCGTTCAGCACATCGGTCAGCGACGGTTCATCCAGTTGCAGAACGACTTGCGCGCCCAGACGTTTGCGCACCTCGTTCACGTGCCGGTCGAGGCCTTCGGAAAGGGATTCCGAAATGTCGCGCACCGCACCGGAATCGGTGAGTACGCGGTGTCCGCCGGGGAGTTCGAGCTGGGCCGCGAGGGTCAGCGGGCCGGTGGCCTGCAGTTTGACCTGGCGGTCGGAACCGGCGAAACCCGCTGTCTCCCACGCCTCTTCGAGCGCGTCCAGATCCGACCTGAGCAGATCGCGAGCCCGCCGCGAGACCGCGCCCGGTCGGGGCGCGAGCCGATAGCCGCGCGTCGTGGTATCGAATCGCATGTCCACCAGCAGCGCCGAGACACGGCCGATCAGGTCCGAACCCACACCGCGCCCGGGCAATTCGACCAGATGCGCCAGATCGGGTAGCTCACCGATAATGGTGGCCGCGGCCTCGCGCGGATCGGCGCCGGGCCAGGATCCGACCGCGGTCGCGATCCCACCGGAAATCCGCATGCCAAGCCGCGCGATGTCGGCATCACTCACTGGGCGTCGCTCGCCGTGCTCACAGTGTCGGCTGCCGCGCGCGACGTGCCGTTGATCGTCCCGCTGCCGATCACCTGGTCCCCCAGGGCATCCGGGCGATACAGCACCACGGCTTGGCCGCGGGCCACACCGGTCAGCGGCTCGCGCAGCCGCACGATCAGTCCGTCACCGTCCGCCTCGGCGACGGCCGGTGCGGTGCCGCCGTGCGCGCGCACCTGCGCAACGCATTCGAGCGGCCCCTCGGGCGCGGAGCCCGAGGTCCAGATCGCGCGGTCCGCACGCACCGTCCAAACCTGCAGATCCTCGGCCGAGCCGACGCGGACGGTGCCGGAATCGGGATCGATCTCGGTGACATAGCGCGGCTTACCGTCGGCGGCCGGTCCGGGCAGCCCGAGTCCCTTGCGCTGGCCGATCGTGAACCCGTGCACGCCTTCGTGGTTCGCGAGCACCTGGCCGTCGGCGTCGACCACCGCACCCGGCCGAATGCCGATCTTCGCGCCGAGGAAGGCGCGGGTGTCACCGGAGGGGATGAAGCAGATGTCGTGGCTGTCGGGCTTATTCGCCACCGCGAGCCCGCGCTCGGCGGCCTCGGCGCGGATCTGCGGCTTCGGCGTATCACCCACCGGGAACATGGCCCGGGTCAGCTGTTCCGCGGTCAGCACCGCGAGCACGTAGGACTGGTCCTTATCGGCGTCGACGGCCCGGCGCAGCACGCCGTCCTCGAGTCGCGCGTAATGTCCGGTGACCACGGCGTCGAAGCCGAGCGCCACCGCGCGGTCGGCCAGTGCGGAGAACTTGATCTTCTCGTTGCAGCGCAGACACGGATTCGGCGTCTCACCGGCGGCGTACGCGGCGACGAAATCGTCGATCACGTCTTCCTTGAAGCGGTCGGCGAAATCCCAGACATAGAACGGGATTCCGAGCACATCGGCGGCCCGCCGGGCATCACCGGCGTCCTCCTTCGAGCAGCAACCGCGCGAACCGGTGCGCAATGTCCCCGGTGTCGCGGACAGCGCCAGATGCACGCCGACCACCTCGTGACCCGCGTCGACGGCGCGTGCCGCCGCCACCGCCGAATCCACACCACCACTCATCGCGGCGAGTACCCGCATCAGACACCTCCCTTCGCACCGGCCAGACCCGCGGCCCTGGCCCTTTCCACAATCTGGGGCAACGCATTCAGCACCGCGTCCACATCGGCGCGGGTCGAGGTGTGCCCCAGCGAAAACCGCAGCGAACCGCGTGCCTGCCACGGCTCGACGCCCATGGCGATCAGCACATGGCTGGGGGCGGCCACCCCCGCGTTGCAGGCCGACCCGGTCGAACATTCGATCCCGGCCGCGTCCAGCAGCATCAGCAGCGAATCACCTTCGCAGCCAGGAAAAGTGAAGTGCACATTGCCCGGCAGCCGTCGCTCCCCGGCCGGACCGCTGAGCACCGCATCCGGAACGGCCGCGCGAATGCCCTCGATCAAGTAGTCCCGCAGTGCGGTCAACTCAGATGTGCGCGTGGGCAACTCGGTCACCGTGTAGTGCAGTGCGGTGGCCAGTCCGACGGCCGCCGCGGTATCGGAGGTCCCCGAACGCAGATCGCGCTCGTGCCCGCCGCCGTGCAGCAGCGGCACACACGGCACCTGCCTGCCGAGCAGCAGCACACCGACACCGTGCGGCCCGCCGACCTTGTGCCCGGCGAAACTCGCCGCCGAAAGTCCGCTCGCCGCGAAGTCGATCGGCAGCTGCGCGGCGGCCTGGATCGCGTCACTGTGCATCGGCACGCCGAATTCCTGTGCCACCGCGGCCAATTCGACGATCGGCGCGATCGTGCCGACCTCGTTATTGGCCCACATGATGGTCACCAGCGCGACCTCGTCGACATGGTCGGCCAGCGCCGCCCGCAGCACCCGCGGCGACACCACACCGTCGGCATCCACCGGCAGCCAGGTCACCTGGGCGCCCTCATGCTGCTCGAGCCATTCGACCGCGTCGATGACCGCGTGATGTTCGGTCGAACCCGCGATGATCCTGGTGCGCCGCGGCTCGGCGTCGCGGCGGGCCCAGAAGATGCCCTTGATCGCCAGATTGTCGCTCTCGGTCCCACCCGAGGTGAAGATCACCTCCGAGGGCCGGGCGCCCAGATCGGCGGCGATCGATTCGCGCGCCTCCTCCAGCATTCGCCGCGCCGCCCGCCCGGAACCGTGCAGCGAGGAGGCGTTGCCCGCCATCCCCAGGGCAGCCGTCATCGCCTCGATCGCAGCAGGCACCATCGGTGTGGTGGCCGCATGATCGAGGTAGACCGTCTGGGGCGCCCCCTGGACCGGACCCGAAAAAGCCGACTTCATGACCGACAAAGCCTATCCCACCGTTGACCTGCACATCTTCGGGGTATCTCGCCGCTTCTACGATTTATCTACGATTCACCCACGATGCGCAACCCGCCGACCACCGTTCGGTATTCCCGGAGCCAGCGCCGCAACCGGGCGCGACGGGCGTCAAGCCGGGGTTTCGAGGATCCTCTTCGCGGTATCGAGATCGGCCATCTCCGAGTCCATCGACTGCTGAACCGCCTTGCTCATCACCTTCTTCAGCCACGACAACTCGACGTGCAGCGAGAAGGTGACCTCGGTGGCGGAGCCCGCCTCGCGGAACCGGTACACCCCCTCGGGACGCACCGGCCCGGCAATCACCTGGAACGACACCAGAGAAGTCGGCAGATATTTGGTGACCTTGATATCGGCCGGGATACCCCGACCACCCGGTCCCACGACAACCTGGTGATAGCGGGCCCCGACCTGCAGCGGCCCGTCACGTTTTATCTCTTTGACCGCGCCGCGCCACTGCGGATCGTTCTCGGCATCGGCGAAGAAGGCGAACACGTCCGCGATCGGACGATTGATCGTGATGGTGCGTTCGGCGCTTGGCATCGACGATCCTTCCCGAGGTGGCATCGAGCGGCTGCGGTCCGGGCAACACGCTGAAGCGGACGATACCTGCCGGATAGCCAGCCCAGGACAGCATTCGGCTATCACATGGCAAATCCCAGCAGTAGTCTTTGGATCACCGATCGTTGCTCTGCAAGCCCAGCCGCTGTCGTGGAAACGCCGAACCTATGCTCACCCATCGCAGGAAGCCGATTGTCGCGGTCGTGGCCGCTGCCGCGTCGATCGCACTGGTGATCGCCGCGTGCACGTCCGATCGGTCCACGACCTCGGGCGGTGGCAACGCCGGTACGCACGCCGCACCGGTCGCGTACAAAGAGCCGGTCAAGCTGACGAGCAAGGACGGCGTTCTCGAAGTGCGGCTGTCGGCGCATCAGGGCACTGTTGCCCTCGACACGGTCGCGCAACCGGTCTCGAACTTCCTGGTCTTCGGTTACGAGCTCATCAGAGGAACCGCCTCGGACGGCTCGACCAAGGGGGACAACGGATATCCGGCGCCGACGCTGCGTGTCGATCCGGGCGAGCACCTGATCGTGCACTACGACAACGACCTACAGGGTCTGACGATCAAGGACTATTACAACCCGGCCTTCACCCCCGCAGGCGGGGATGTGCCGATCTACCCACCGGCCCTCACCTCGTCACCGGTCAACCTGCATACCCACGGACTGCACGTGAGCCCCGACGGCAACGCCGACAACGTCCTGCTCGACATCCCCGCGGGCAAGGGCAACGTCTACGACTATGCGGTGCCGAAGAGCATGCCGAACGGCATGTACTGGTACCACAGCCATCGCCACACGGTCACGGCGCAGCAGACCTATAAGGGGCTGGCGGGTCTGCTGGAGATCGGGCGGCCCGACGGCAACCTGCCGCTGGTGACGCAGCACCACATCCCGATCCGCGATATGGCACTGCAGTACAACTACGTCTTCGACCGCAAGGGCCGCGGCCACCAGTTGAACGACCCGAACTGGCCGCAGTGGGTGAGCACACTGCGGCCGCCGGAGGGATCGCAACTCGCCGACGGCACTTACCGGCCGAGCCTGGCCCCGGTGAACTTCGCGGCGACGACGGAGGGCTCCCGGTACGTCACCAACTGGTACAGCGGGCCGCTGTCGCCCGCCAACCATCGGGGGCAGACCCAATTCGTGCCCAGCAACCTGCAGAGCTTCACCAGCGATCCGGCGACCCAGCCGCCCATCGCGGTCCCGGCCGACCCGACGCTGCCCGACAACCAGCGCGACGTGCAGTTCACGATCAACGGACAGTTCCAGCCCGCGCTGAAACTGAAGCCGGGCCAAACCGAGATCTGGGTGTTGGCGAACATCAGCGACTTCGCCTACATGCCGCTCACGTTGACCGAGACGGCGACCGGCAACCATCCGAAGTTCGCGATCCTCGGCCAGGACGGCGTCCCCTTCTCCGAGGTCCACCCGCCGGTCGACGGCGACGGCACCCGTCTGATCATTCCGCCGGCGTCGCGATACGCGATCGCGGTGACAATGCCGAAAACCGGTGATCTCGTACTCGAGATGCCACCCGTGCAGGGGGCCCGCCCGGTCACGAATCCCGGTGTGCTCTATACGAATAACGGCACCGACAACCCACCCGCCGTACTGGGCACGGCCACCGTCGACCCCGCGTTCATCAGCTACGACGACGGCTTCTTCATCTTCCCCACACAGAAGCTCATCGAAGTCCGGCCCGACAACGGCACCGGGCAGACCACGCCGTTCGTGCCCGGCCAGAAGCTGGACGCGTACACCTCCTTCGTGGACACCTCGGTCGTGCCGCCCGATGTGCGGCGCACGCTCACCGTCTCGGGTGGTTTCGGCAATGACAAGGCAAGCAGCAGCGACCCCAAGGCGTTCACCTACGAGTTCGACGACAACACCTTCCCGAATATCCCGCTGCTCCAGCCGCGACTCGAGTCGGTCGAGGAGTGGCTGATCACCAACCTGAACAACGACGAGCACCCGATGCACATCCACGTCAACGATTTGCAGGTGATGGAGATCGTGGATCCGGTGGCGAATTCCAGGACCGGCGTGCAGATGTGGGGCGAGGACAACCTCAACGTGCCCGCCCCGGTCACCGACGAGAACGAGAACCCGCTCGTGCCCGCATCGGTGACGTTGCGCATGAGGTTCACCGGGTACACCGGCACCTTCGTGATCCATTGCCATCGCCTCAATCACGAAGACAACGGCCTGATGGCGCTGGTCAACGTAATCCCCGCGGTGTCGACCTATGCGGTGGCGATACCGGGTTCGCCGGGCAAGCCCGCGACCGTGCAGCTATACGACGGCAATGGCGACAGGCCGGTCGCGACCGTCACGCCGTTCACTTCGTTCGAGGGCACCCCGACGGTTGCGATGGCCGATGTCAACGGCGACGGCGTGCTCGACCTGGTGGCCGGTACCGGTGCGGGAGTGGCCGCGCAGGTCGTGGCCTACAACGGCGCGGGCGACGCGCCCTTCAGCGCCGAACTGACTCGGTTCGCGCCGTTCGGCCCCGACTTCCGTGGCGGCGTCACCGTCGCGGGCGCCGATATCGATGGCAACGCGGCGGCCGACAACATCATCGTCGGCTCCGGCCCGGGCATCGAATCGCAGGTCAGGATCTTCTCTTCGACCTCGCCCGGTGCGCAAGGCAAAGCGCCCGAGCAGTATTCGAGCTTCACGCCGTATCCCGGATCGACGACCGGGGTCACTGTGGCCACCGGGATGGTCGACGCCGCCTCGGGCCGGGCCAGCATTGTGACCGCCCCTGGGCCCGGCGACGCTCCGCGGGTCAAGACCTTCCGCTACGACCTGTACACGCCGACCGCCGCCGCAGCGAAAGGCACCGCGGACAACGCAGGTCCCGGCGAGCCCGTGCTGACCTCGGAGTTCCTGGCCTTCGACGAGAGCTACCGTGACGGTGTCGCACTCTCGACGGGATGGGTGGCAGGCGCCGAGGGTGGGGCGAAGAGCATTGTCACCGGCATGCTCGGCGGCGACGGCACGGTGCGCGTGTGGTCGAGCGGGTCGCGGCTCGACGGGCAGCCAGCGGTGTACACCGAGAGCCCGAACCATCATGCGAGCACGGTCGCGTTCAGAGAGATCGCGTCGTTCGTCCCGTTCCCTGGCGGACCCGCGGGCGTCGGGGTGCGGGTGGGGACCACCAGCACGACCTCGGGCGCGGATCTGCTCATCAGTGGGCAGGCCGGGAACGGAACCGAGATCAGAAAGTTCGGACTGAACCGCGCCGACCCGCATGCCACAACCCTGACACCGACGCTATCGAGCACGATTCCCGCACCGACCGGGCCTGCGGCGCTCGGCGGCCGATAGCGGGTCAGGGCAACGTCCAGAGCTTGGTCATCGCCACGTAGAAGATGACCACCCAGGCCAGCATGACGGCGGCGACGATGGCGAGGCCCTCGAGGTTCGTCTTCGCTGCCGGTGCATCCGGAGGCGGGCGCAGCCACCGCCGCAGCAGCCGGTTCACGTAGTACGGCATCGTGAAGAAACTCATCGCGAAACTCGACAGCAGGTTGCCGATCAGCAACCCCAGCCAGAGCGGCATCTTCAAGGGTGACAGGGCCAGGGTGAGCAGCACGACGGTCGGGTAGAGGCCCACCCATACCGCGATGGCGGTCTTGGTATCCGACGGGGCGGAGGTCTCGTGGCCCTTCTCGTCGAAGGCGAACCAGCTGCCGAACGAGTTGTCGATGGTGCGCAACTCGAAGTCGCTGAACTTCTCGCCCTCGGCCAAGAGCTCTCGGCGCCGCTTCGAGGTGAGCCAGGTGGCCAGATTCGCCGCGGTGTCGAAGCGGTACAGCGCCGTCCACTCGTCCTGAACACCCTCGATGGGGCGGAAGAGCTCGGTGCCGCGGAAGCCTTCGAATTTCGCCTCCTCCCGGCTCAGATCGGCTTGCCACGCAAGGAAATCCGGGACGCTGTCGGGAGCCACCCGATGGGTGACGACGACCGTCACGAGGGGATCCGCGGGTCGCGTGCCGCCGCTGATGACCTGCTGGGTGGCCGGGCCGTCGAAGTAGAGCTGTCCGCTGTCCAGGAATTCCTGACGGGTGGCGCTGTTTATCCAGTCCCGCAGATGGCCGACGGAGTCGAAGCGGTAGACCACGATCCATTCGGGCTGCACAGCGGTGGGGGCGGCGATCTCGGCGCCGAGGAATCCTGGATAGCCCGAGGCCGCGTCGTTCAGGTCCTCCTGCCAGGCCTTGAAGGCTTTCTCGAAACCAGCGCGCACCTTCTGGCCGATGATGACCGTCGCCGCGTTCTCGGTGAGTTTTCCGGCTCCCATCGCAGTCTCCTCACGGCCTGGGTCGCGCCGGAACCGCTGCGGCGGCGAGCCGCCGATAGATGCGCTCGGGCGTGAGCGGCAGCACGCGGTATCGGATGCCCGTCGCGTTCTCCAGCGCGTTGGCCAGCGCGGGGGCCACCGGGTTGACGCAGCACTCCGCAATGCCTTTCGAGTGCATCGCCCCGACGGAATCGGCGGAGTCGACCGTCAGTACCTCGGTGCGGGGAATATCGGCGTATGTCGGGATGCGGTAGTTGCGCAGGTTCGGGTTGACCATGACGCCGTTCGCGTCGACGTGGAAATTCTCGGTCAGCGCGAAGCCGATGGCCTGCGCGACGCCGCCCTCGATCTGGCCACGCACCTGCGCCGGGTTGATGAGGACTCCGGCGTCGGTGGCGTGCACGCTGTAGAGGATGCGGATCTCACCCGTCATCGGATGCACGGCGATCCGGAACCCGTGGGCATTGAAGACGACGCTGCGCGGCGACCCGAAGGCCTTGCGCGACTCCGTCAATCGGATGCCGCGTCGGCGCGCCACCTCGACCAGTTCCGTCAGCGATAAGTGGCGGTCGCCGCAGATGACTCCGGTGTCGTCCAACGCACACGAGGCGACATCGACCCGCGCATGTGCGGCCGCCAGCGCCAGCATGCGGTCGCGCAGGGCCTCGGCCGCCCGCAGCACCGCGTTTCCCGCGACGAACAGACCCGCGCTGGCGAACGCGCCGGTATCGAAACCCGTTCGGTCGGTATCGGATTGCACGAGGCGCACCCGTGACGGCGTGGTACCGAGCCGGTCGGCCGCGATCTGCACGTGTGCGGTCGGGGTGCCCTCGCCGAATTCGACGGTGCCGACCGCGAGCTCGTAGCTGGCATCGTCACCGAGGGTCAGCCAGGCTTCGGAAAGGTGGTCGGTCGGGGGTGCGGTCTCGTGGAGCGAGCTGGCGGTGCCGGTGCCGATGAGCCACTCGACTCCCGGTGCTGGCTCGGCGGCGTTGCGCCGCAGCGCGTCATCGACGAGATCGATGCAGCGGCTGAGGCCGTCCTCGCCGAACATGACATCGTCCGGGCCGTCGTCGAATGCGACGAGACCATCACCCGGACGCACGATATTGCGCCGCCGCAGCTCGAGCGGATCCATATCGAGCGCGACCGCCAGCTCGTGCATGGCGGACTCCATCGCGAATGCGGGCTGGGTCATGCCGTAGCCGCGCAGCGCGCCGCTGGGCACGGTGTTCGTGTAGACCGAATACGCGTCGAACTTCTTATTGGGGCAGCGGTAGATCGCGATAGCGGCCCCACCGGCGAACAGGGTCTCGCCGCCGTGGTTGCCGTAGGCGCCGGTATTCGACACATTGCGGACCTGGATCGCGGTGAGCGTGCCATCGGCCCGTGCGCCGAGCTTGACCGTCAGCGACATCGGATGCCGCGGTGAGGCCGTCGTGAACTCCTCTTCGCGAGTGAACTCGAAACAGACCGTCCGCCCGGTATCCAAAGTGGCCAGGGCGACCAGATCCTCGGTGATGACCTCCTGCTTGCCGCCGAACGCGCCGCCGACCCGCTTGCAGAACACGCGCAGCTGATCGGGACGCAGGTCGAAGAGATAGCCGAGCTTGCCCTTGGCGATGGACGGCGACTGCGAGCTGGTGCGTACGTTCAGGCGACCGTCCTCCATCCACGCGATCGATCCGTGCGTCTCGAGATGCGCGTGCTGCACGCGCGGCGAGGAATACGTGCCCTCGTGGATCACATCGGCCTCGGCGAATCCCGCATCGACATCACCGACGTGCCCGTGGATCGCGAGCAGGATGTTGTGCTCGGGATCGCGCATGAACGGGTCGTGCGAGCCGTGCAATTGGGGAGCGCCGTCGGCCATCGCCGCTTCCGGGTCGAAGACCGCGGGCAGCACCTCGTACTCGACGATCACCTTGCGGCAGCCCTCCTCCGCCGCCCCGACGGTGTCGGCCAGCACCGCGACCACGCGTTGACCGACGAAGCGCACGACGTCGTCGAGGATGTAGGTGTCGCTGGGATCGACGAGGTGATCGGTGTGGATCGCGGTCGTGAACCGCTTGCGCGGCACGTCTTCCCAGGTGTAGACACGCTGCACACCGGGAACCGCGAGTGCCGCGGTCTTATCGATCGACACGATGCGGGCATGGGCGTGCGGAGAACGCAGCACCTTCAGCTGCAACATGCCGTCCATCGCGGTGTCCATGGTGAATTCGGCGCGACCGGTCACCACCTCGGCGCCCGCCGGAGTGCCGACGCTGGTGCCGATTACCCGGCCCGGCCTGGCGTCCTCGATTTCGGCGACACCGTGCACCGCGTCTTCGATCGCGCGGTAGCCCGTGCAGCGGCAGAGGTTGCCCTTCAGCGCGCGCGGCAGGTCTTGCTTCTGGGCGTCGGTGAGCGCCACCGTGGTCATGATCATGCCCGCGGTGCAGAAGCCGCACTGGAAGCCGGGCGCGTCGCGGAACTGACGCTGCATCGGGTGCATGTCCTCGGGCGAACCGAGGCCCTCGATCGTGGTGACCGCGCGCCCGTCGGCACGGAATGCGGGCGTGATGCAGCTGTGCACGGGATCGCCGTCCAGCCACACCGTGCAGGCGCCGCAATCGCCCGCGTCGCACCCCTTCTTCACACCGTGGAAGCCCAGCGAGCGTAGGAACGTGCGCAGGCATTGACCCGGATTCGGTTCGTCTTCGAACGCATTTCCGTTCACCGTGTACGTCATGGCCGACTGCCCTCGGTGAGCTCGACGCGGATCTCCTCGGCGAAGTGCGCGGCCAGGTGGTGCCGGTGGTCGGGCGTGCCGTTCGGATCGCTGAACCACAGGTCTTCGGGTATGGCGTCGATGCGCTCGCGCAGCGCCTCGGCGTCGGGCATGCGGTCGAATGCCAGGCGCACTGGACGGGTGGTGCCCGCGGTGATGGTCAACAGCAGGTCCGTGGCCCCCGGCGACTGGGTGGCGATGATGAACAGCGTCGAGCGGCCGAGCCGAGTCAGGCTGAAGCGCCGATGCGCGTACCGCTTGCGCAGCGCGGCGACCGGGATGTCGATGCGCCGCAGGATCTCACCGGGGGCGAGGATGTTGCGCCGGTCGCCGATGACGAAGTCGGCGGCATCGACGGTGCGTTCGGATCCGTCGGCGGCCCATACGGTGTAGGTGGCTTCGAGCGCGACCGTCAGCGTGATCATCGGGCCCGCGGGCAGCGACATACAGATATTTCCGCCCACCGTCGCGGTGTTCCATACCTTGAACGAGGACAGAAACGCCTCGCAGCACGTGGTGAACAGCGCGGCCGCGGGCCAGTCAGTCGGCGGCGCAAAGGCATTCAGCTCGCGGATGGTGCACGTCGCGCCGATCGCCAAGCCCTCGGCGCTCGGCGCCAGGGGTTCCCAGCCGAGTGCGGTGAGATCGATGAGACGGCGCAGATCCGGCTGCTCGGTCGAGAACAACCACGTTCCCCCGGCCAGCCACGCGTCGCCCGCACGCCAGGCCGCGCCCGGTCGGTCGGAAGGTCGCCGAACGATATCGGTGATCGTATTGAGATCCATAGCGCCGCTCCCTCCGAGAAGGTGCCCGCCGATCGTCCGCCGAGTTCGATCGCGCAACGAATCCGCCCAGATGGGGGCGGCGCCGTTCACGTACTCGCCTTGGGTCAACGTACCCGACCCGAGTGTGACCCGGCCAGCAATCCCGCAGCCACTGCGGACCAGCTCGGTCGGTGTGCGGAAATGGCGGAGGCCGGCCGGGCAGTCGCCCAACCGGCCCCGTGACCGTGCCCGGGATCAGTCTGTCGACACTGCCGAAACCTGGTGACCGGAGCCCCTGCGCCGGAAGGGGCGCAACCGCCGCGACGGCCGTTGCGACTGCGCCTCGGCCGACTCCGGATCCTGCACCCGGGTGGCCGTCGCCTCGATCCACTCCGATGCCTCGATGACACCGTGGCGCGACAGATCGGTGCCGCGCACCGCCTGTTCACAGCGGCGGGCCAGATCACGACGATCGAGTCCGGGATACTCCACCGGCTCGAGCACCACCTCGGCGACCATGCCACGCGAGCGCAGGACCCGCTTCGCCGAGGTGCCGAAGCTGTCGTCGCCGACGAATCCGGGAATGGTCGACTGGGTGTCGTGCGCGTCCAGATACCGCAGACGCACCGGCTGCACCGAGGTTCCGGTGTCCACCGCCGCCTGGAAGAGCGCGGGCCGCATGGTGCCATAGGCGCGGCCGCACCACGTAGTGCCCTCGGGGAAGACCGCGACCCGGTCCCCCGCCGCCAGCCGTTCGCCGAGACGCGCCACCACACCGGGCAATTCGCGCAGCCGTTCCCGCTCGATCGGAATGACCCGCATCAATTTGGCCAGCCCACCGAGCAGCGGCCAATCGACCATATCGGCGCGGGCCACGAAGCCGAGCGGCTGCACGGCGGCCATGACGACGACATCGGTCCAGCCGATATGCCCGGCCACGATCAGCCGTCCTTCGCCCGGATCGGCGAAACGCGCGTCAGCCGAGGACTGCCCGACTCGGTTGTCGACAACCCGCAACCGAATCCCCAGACAGCCCAGCACAGTTCGCGCATAACGCCGCTGCAACTGCTCGCGCCGACCACGCGGCGTCACGATATTGACGACGGGAAAGCTGACCAACAGCCCGGCCACGCCGAGCAGACGGCCGACCACCCGTGCGGTACCGATCTCATCGACCGGATCGATGCAGCCGGGCCCACACGGGCTCGACGGCATCCACGCGTGCGCGGTGCTCTGTGCGGGCGGCGCGTCGAACACCATCTGGCTCACCGTCCCCCGTCGAGTGCATTGGCGGCGTCTTGTAGTCGGTTGAGGTAGCGGGTGTTGATGGTGTCCAGGCCGAGCAGGGCGACGAAGTCGGCGACCGCGAAATCGGGATCGTGCGCCGGTTCGCCGCAGATCTCCGCGCCCAGGCGCAGGTAGCCACGCAGCAGCGGCGGCAACTTCGGGCGCGCGGGCGGAGTCATCTCCTCCAGCGTCAGTCCATCGACGATCACCGGGCGGTAGGGGTGCACCCGCCGCTCGGGATCGGATCCGTGACGACCGAGCAGCATGTCGCGCACGCCGCGCACGTTCACCCCGGCCGGATCGGCGGGCGTGTCCTGCATCGGCACCGAGACGCAGCCCATCACCCACTCGTATCCGGTGAGCTGGATGTAGTGCAGGATGCCCGCCCACATGAGGGTCAGCACCGAGCCGTTGCGGTGGTCTGGCACGACGCACGCGCGGCCCATCTCCACGATCCGGTTGCCCGCCGGATCCAGTTGGTTCAGATCGAATTCGGTGGCGGTGTAGTAGCCGCCCGCCGCATTCACCTTGTCCGGCGGCAGCATTCGGTAGCAGCCGACGAACTCCTCGGTCCGGTCGTCGCGGACCAGCAGGTGATCGCAATGCTCGTCGAACCGGTCCGCGTCGAGACCGGTTCCGTTGTCGGGGATCTGGAAGCCGGGCTCAGTGGCGAAGACGCCGTAGCGCAGCCGCTGGGCGGCCAGCCGGTGCTCCGCATCGGAGGAAACGACCAGCGAATACCGAGACCGTTCCGCCCCGGAGTCCGTCGGTCGAGCCGGGGCTGTCAACACGGACGAAATAGTCATATCCGTGATGAAGCCAGTCCGAAACAGCGCCGGAGCAACCTCGAAGTGTCGCCTCGATGCCGGTTCGGTGAACGAGGTGCTGATCACACCGAGCGTTCACCGAACCGTCGCGTCGCGTTCCCGCCGCTGCCGCGCTATCGCTGCCTTTTGCCTGATCGGCGCCCTTTTCGAGATAGTTCAAGCGGCATTGCGTTCGGGCAGGCGCACGGGTTCCCGCGTCGAATCCACCTCGTCGAAACCGGGACGACCGGTGCCGATGAACGCGACCAGCCACGAGGCCACCGCGGCGAAGCGATTGCGGAAACCGACCAGATACAGCAGGTGCACCGCGAGCCACATGGTCCACGCGATCACACCGCGGAAGGTGATGTGCTCATTGAGCTTCACCACCGCGCTGAACCGGCTGATCACCGCCATGCTGCCCTTGTCCCAGTACTTGAACGGGGTGCCGGGCAGCTTCTTGCGGCGGATGATGTCGGCGGCGTGCCTGCCCTCCTGCATGGCGACCGGCGATTGTCCCGGGTAGCCGTTGAGCGAGGTCATATCGCCGATGGCGTAGATATCGGCGTGCCCGCCGACGGTCAGATCCGGATTGATCAAAAGCCTTCCGGCCCGGTCGGTTTCGCAGCCGGTGGCCTCGGCCAGGAGTTTCGCGAACCCGCCCGCCTGCACACCGGCCGACCATACGACGGTTTCGGCGGCGATGCGGCGCTCGACGCCGTCCTTACCCTTGACGGTCACCTTGCCGAGCTCGATATCGGTCACGAAGGTGCCCAGCAGCACCTCCACACCGCTCTTGGTGAGCGATCCCTTCGCGTACTCCGACAGCCCGCCACCGAAGGGCGGCAGCACCTCGCCCGCTCCCTCGACCAGCGTCACCGAAACCTCTTGGTGGTAATGCCGTTTCGCGAGTTCCTTCAGCTGGCCGGCGACCTCGACACCGGTCGCGCCCGCACCCACCACCACGAAGCTCAGCAGCCGCCTGCGGGTCTCCTCGTCCGCGCCGGCGGCCTCGGTGAAGACGCGCTCGATCTGCGCGCGCAACAGCTTTGCATCGTCGATGGTCTTGAGCGAGAAAGTCTTATCGGCGAAATCGTCGCGACCGAAGTAGGACTGCGACGCGCCGGTGGCGGCGATCAGCGAGCCGTACCGGATCTGCGTGCGCTCGCCCTCGTTCTCGTAGGTGATCACCGCATTGTCGGCATCGATGGCTACCACCTTGCCGAGCCGGACGTCGGCCTCCCTATGCCTGCGCAGCACCGAGGCGATCGGCGGCGCGATCTCGTCGGAGGCCAGCACACCTGTCGCGACCTGATAGAGCAATGGCTGGAACAGATGCTCCGGGGTGCTCGAGATCAGAACGAACTTCATACCCGACTTGGCCAGCTGCTTTGCGGCGGCAAGCCCCCCGAATCCCGATCCAATGATGACAACATCTGCGTCTTCCATGACAGCCTCCTTCTCTCATTACCAACCGTCATTCGAACCGCAGATATTTCAGGTGTTCAGGCGCATAATAGAGATGACTCTTATCTGGATTGCTCATGAATCGAGGATGACGTGGAGCTTCGCCAGCTCGCCTACTTCGTCGCGGTATGCGAGGAGCTGAGTTTCAGCAGGGCCGCGGCCCGCTGTTACATTTCGCAATCGGCGATCAGCCATCAGATCGCCCGGCTGGAACGCGACCTCGGTGTAGCCCTCTTCGAGCGTTCGACCAGGGCCGTCGTGCCGACCGACGCGACCATGCGGCTACTTCCGCTGGCTAAACAGATGCTGAGCCTGGAATCGGCCATCCGCGCGACCGTGCGCACCTCCGGTCACCGGATCCGGCTGGCCGCCAATATGTCCTTCGCGACCCGATCCCTGTCCGCGATCGCCGGCGCGCGCGCCGCCCATCCGGACGCCGAGATCGAATTCGTCATCAAACCGTTCCGTCAGCGGATCACCGCGGTGGCCGACGGCGACTGCGATCTCGCGCTCATCCGCGGCAGCGTCGACGAGCCGGGCCTGGCCGTGGAGAAGCTGTGGGTCGAGGATCTCGTCATCGCCACCTCGGCCGCCCATCCGCTGGCCATCCGGGAGCAGGTGACGCTCGCGGATCTGAGCCCCTACCCCCTGCTGCTCCCGCCCGAGCAGGAACAGGTCCTGTTGCACACCGTGATTCGCGCCGCCTTCGCCGATCTGGCCGCTGGCCCCACCTTCGGTCCCCCGATTCCGCCGGACCACACCGCGACCATGGAGCTGATCAACCGGCCCGATGCCTGGACCGTGCTCTACGCCGACAGCCCGACCGAGGGCCTGGTGGTGCTGCGACTCGCCGAACACCGGCTACGCATTCCCGTCTCGGCGGTATTGCGCAGCGACGCCCGCCGCTCCCCGATCCTGACCACACTGCTCTCCGGCCTGCACCGCCGCTGAGATCCGCTGCCGCCCAGCGCGGCAGCAGATCTCGTGCGCCTGCCGGTCGATCCGCCCGCGGGTCAGGCGTTCTCACGGGTGAAGCCGCGTGCGCCGATCCACATTGCCACCGCCGCGACCGCCAGCGTGAGTCCGGTCCCGAGGTACACCTCGGAGGCACCGAAGTCACCGCGGAACAGCGCCCTTGCCGCATCGACGGTGTGCGAGAACGGATTCACCTTGCCGATGGTGCGCAACCAGCTCGGCCCGACGCTCAGCGGCAGCAGGATGCCCGACAGCAGCATCAGCGGCACCGCGAGGCTATTGAGCATCGAGGCGAGCACATCCTCGGACTTGGCCCACAACCCGAGCGCATAGGACGCCGCGGCCAAACCGGCGGCCATCACCGCGATCAGCAGCACCGACAGCACCAGTCCGAGCGGATTCGGCCGAACTCCGAAGGCCGCCATGGCGACTCCAACGAGCACCAGCGCCTGCACGACCAGCACGACCATGTCCTTGAGCACGCGCCCCGTCAGCAACGCGCCCCGGCTCGCCGGAGTGACCCGCTGTCGTTCGACCACGCCCGCTCGCAACTCCGCCACGATGCCGAATCCGACGTAGATCGCGCCGAAGAGTCCGGTCTGGATGACCAGGGCGGGTGTGAGCAGTTCCCATGGGTCGGAATCCGTCCCCAGCGACGGCGCGATCCCCTTGACCAGCGGCCCGAACAGGACCAGATACAGCACCGGCTGTGACAGACCGATCAAGACCCACACCGGATTTCGCAGATTGGCCCGCAACTGGGACCAGAAGATCAGTCCGGTCTCGCGCATGAATCTCATGAATGACTCGCCTCCCGCAGCGAACGCCCCGTAATGGTCAGGAAGACATCGTCGAGGCTGGGACGTTTGACAGTGAGCGCACCCGGCACGAGACCGCGCTCGTCCATGGCACGCAATAAGGGGACGACCGCGGTATCGCCACGGTCCACGGTGAGATGCACCAGGGTCGCGCCGATCCGATCCGCGCCCGGATCCTCCGAGCGCACCAGTGAGCGCACCTGCAGCACCGACTTCGCGATCTGGAGCGCGAGATCGGCATGGCGGTCATCGATTTCGAAGCTCACGATATCGCCGGAGATGCGCCGCTTGAGTTCATCCGGCGAGCCTTCGGCGACGATGCCGCCGTGGTCCATGATCAGCAGACGGTCGCACAGCGCGTCGGCCTCGTCCAGGTAGTGGGTGGTGAGCACGACCGTGGTTCCCCGCTCGCGCAGGCGCCGGATGTGTTCCCACAGATTCGCCCGGCTCTGCGGATCGAGCCCGCTGGTCGGCTCGTCGAGGTAGATCAGGTTCGGTCCGTGCACCAGTCCGAGTGCGATATCCACGCGGCGGCGCTGGCCACCGGATAGCTGCTTGCATTTGCGCTGACCGAGCCCGTCCAGGTCCAGTGCCACCAGCAGCTCTTCCGCGTTGCGCGTGGCCTGCGCCTTGCTCAAACCGAAAAGCCTTGCCTGCAGCACCAATTCGTCGATGACCAGGGCATCGTCATTGGTCATTCCGCCCTGGGCGACGTAGCCGATGCGCGAACGCACGGTCCGCTGCTCGGCCTGTAGCTCCGCGCCGGAGATCACGGCCTCGCCCGCGGTCGGGGCAATGAGTGTGCTGAGCATCCGCAGCGTCGTGGTCTTACCCGCGCCATTGGGACCGAGCAGTCCCAGGATCTCACCGTCGTACACATCGAAGTCGACGCCCGTGACCGCTTGGACGGGGCCGCTTTTGGTTTCAAACGTCCGCGCCAACCCGCGCACCCGGACGACCGAGGTGCGGGTGCGATCGCGAACGGAGTCGATCGTTTCCACCTGAACAACGGTAGGAACGACCGACCAAATAGTCAAGCTTTACTATTCAGACTTGATCAACGGCCGGGGGCGTCATTTGACGGTCATCGGCCCACCGTCCACCCGCGACCAGTTCGTCCACACATCCAGCTCACCGTTCTCGATGCGCTCCAGGGTCTTACGCGTCCAGGTCAGATCCGCCCGGACGTGATCGGCGGCCAAGCGCATGGCATCGGCGACATGGTGCGGTTCGGTCTCGGACGGATTGCCGCTGCCCGCGAGAATCCGCTGCTCCTCACGCTCCAGGAAGACCAGATCCGATTCGAATTTCAGAATGCGCGCGCGCATCGCCGCGACGACCTCCTCGCGCGGCAGATGCGGCAGCAGCGACACCGCCGCGAAATACGGGTTCTTCGGCTGCTCGGAGCTCCACACCGCCTCGCGCACCATATCGCCGAAAACCTTCTCCCCCTCCTTGGTCAGCCGATAGGTCGTCCGCTCCGGGCGCGCCCCCTTATGCCCGACACCCTCCACCTCGATGAGCTTCTCGCGCTGCAGCGTATTCAGCGCCCCATACACCGATCCGGGCTTCACATTCGCCCAATCATCGGCACGCCACGACAACAACTCGCGCCGAACGTCATAACCATGCACCGGCTGCAACAGCCGCACCACCGCGAGCACCAGCATCCGAGTCGTAGGAACAGCCATATCCGCAGGTTATCCCACCCATCAGCGAATCCCCGCCCTGAGAGAACCGCACGGATGCCGATCAGCGGGACACCTCCCTCCTCCGCGCTCGCCCCCGGCCGCTGCCCTCCATCCGAGATGCGCTACTGGACAAGTGATCACGTGGAACTAGTGGCGGGGGCTTCTCGGCCGACGCCGCCACCAGTTCCACCTGATCGGCTGACCAGCATGGTGTCGGCCGCGCGGACGTTACGGTGAGCCCCGGGGGGACGGGGGTGCAGCACGAGATGTCTGATGGTTGCCGGGGACGCGGCGGGCCCGCATCACACGTGCCTCCCAGAGTTCCGATCTGTTCCGCGATCTCGCCGGGCAGGCGCTCCGATTCCTCCCAAGTCATGTACTCAGGCGGGTTAGGACGCTCGACGTGGGGCAGGGGCATGGCGCAGCGATAGGCCCGAAAACAGCGGTGGCCCCGGCCGTTACCGGCCGGGGCCACTCGAAAAGCGCGGGAACTCAGCCCTTGTGCGCCTTCACGGCTTCGGTCAGCTGCGGGGCGACGTTGAACAGGTCGCCGACGATGCCGTAGTCCGCGATCTCGAAGATCGGGGCCTCTTCGTCCTTGTTGACCGCGACGATGGTCTTCGAGGTCTGCATGCCGGCGCGGTGCTGGATGGCGCCGGAGATGCCGAGGGCGATGTAGAGCTGCGGGGAGACCGTCTTACCGGTCTGACCGACCTGGAACTGGCCCGGGTAGTAGCCCGAGTCGACGGCGGCACGCGAAGCGCCGACGGCGGCACCGAGCGAGTCGGCCAGCGCCTCGACGACCGCGAAGTTGTCGGCGGAACCGACACCGCGACCACCGGAGACGACGATGCTCGCCTCGGTGAGCTCCGGACGATCGCCACCGACGACCGGCTCACGGGAGGTCACCTTCACGACGCCCTCTTCCTGCGCGGGCACCTCGACGGTCACCTTCTCGCCCGCACCGGCCGCGGCCGTGGCCTCGACGGCGCCCGGGCGCACCGAGATCACCGGCACGTCGCCGGTGGCCTTGGCGTCGACGGTGAACGCGCCACCGAAGATCGAGTGCACGACCGAGCCGTCGGACTTGACGTCGATCACGTCGACGAGCAGGCCGGAGCCGATGCGTGCGGCGAGGCGGCCCGACACCTCCTTGCCCTCGGCGGTGGCGGCGACGATCACGGCGGCCGGGGAAACCGACTCGACCAGACCGGCGAGCACGTCGACCTTCGGGGTCACCAGGAAGTTCTCGACATCGTCGGATTCGGCGATGTAGATCTTCGCGGCGCCCGCGGCGGCCAGCGCGTCGGCCAGCTTCTCGCCGGTGCCGGCCGGACCGGTCACGACGGCGGCGGGCTCACCCAGCGCGCTCGCGGCGGTGAGCAGTTCGGTGCTGACCTTCTTGATCGCACCGTCGGCGTGCTCGACGAGCACAAGTACTTCTGCCATTTGTGTTCTCTCCTAAGCAGTCTCGGGCGGGATCAGATGATCTTCTGACCGACCAGGTACGCGGCGATCTTGGTGCCGCCGTCGCCCTCGTCCGCGATCTTCTCGCCCGCGGTGCGCGGGGGCTTCGGGGTGGCCGCGGTGACGGCGGTGCCCGAGTTGGCGACACCGACGGTCGACGGGTCGACACCCAGGTCGGCCAGCGTGAAGGTCTGCACTTCCTTCTTCTTGGCGGCCATGATGCCCTTGAAGGAGGGGAAGCGCGGCTCGTTGATCTTCTCGGTGACGCTGACGATGGCCGGGAGGGTGGCCTCCAGCTTGAACACGCCCTCGTCGGTCTCCCGCTCACCGGTGATCTTGTCGCCGTCGACGGTCAGCTTGCGCAGGTGGGTCAGCTGCGGCAGGCCCAGGTACTCGGCGATGATCGCGGGGACCGCACCGGCGCGACCATCGGTGGCCTCGTTGCCCGCGATGACCAGCTCGACACCCTCGACCTGGCCCAGCGCGCTGGCCAGCACCCAGGCGGTCTGCACGGCGTCGGAGCCGTGGATCGCCGGATCGTTGATGTGGATGGCCTTGTCGGCGCCCATGGACAGCGCCTTGCGGATGGCCTCGGTGGCACGGTCCGGACCGGCGGCCAGCACGGTGACCTCGCCGCCCTGTGCCTCCTTGATCAGCAGCGCTTCTTCGACGGCGCGCTCGTTGATCTCGTCGAGGACGGCGTCGGCGGCTTCGCGATCGAGGGTGAAGTCACCGTCGGTCAGCTTGCGCTCGGACCAGGTGTCGGGAACCTGCTTGATGAGTACGACGATGTTCGGCATCGGTCTTCGTCGACCTCCTGTTCTGGTTACACGTGTGTGGTGGTCGCACGAGCTGCGCCGTACGTCCTTGTTTGTAGCTCAGGGCGTGACACTACCCTACGTTAAGTTACTCGTGGGTAACTTAGTCGCTTCTCTCTCACAACGGTGGTCCTGGCGATAATGTGCGGCCGTCGTACCAGTAACGTCGGAGCGATGAGCGAGGCTGTGATCCCTGCCGCAGTGGGCACCACCCCGGGCATTACTCCCGAGTCGGCAGTGGAGCCGTTGCCGCTGACCGGCGAGCGGACCGTACCCGGCATCGCCGAGGAGAACTACTGGTTCCGTCGGCACGAGATCGTCTACGCGCGCCTGCTCGAGCGCTGCGCGGGAAAGACGGTACTGGAAGCCGGTTCCGGTGAGGGATACGGCGCGAACATGATCGCCGATGTCGCCACCAAGGTGATCGGCCTGGACTACGACACCAGCGCGGTCGCGCACGTGCGCGCGCGCTACCCGCGCGTGGAGATGATCCAGGGCAACCTCGCCGCACTGCCGCTGGAGGCCGAGTCGGTCGATGTAGTGGTGAATTTCCAAGTGATCGAACACCTTTGGGACCAGGGCCAGTTCATTCGGGAATGCCTGCGGGTGCTGCGCCCCGGCGGCGAACTGCTGATCAGCACGCCCAACCGGATCACCTTCTCCCCCGGCCGCGATACCCCGCTCAACCCGTTCCACACCCGGGAACTCAATGCCGACGAACTCACCGAACTGCTTGTCGAGGCGGGTTTCCGGGTCACGCTGATGACCGGTGTGCACCACGGCCCGACCCTGAAAGCGTTGGACGCCAAGCACGGTGGCTCGTTCATCGATGCCCAGATCGAGCGCGCGCTGGCCGGTGAGCCGTGGCCCGCCGAGCTGACCGCCGACGTCGCCGCGGTCACCATCGACGATTTCGCACTGATCACCGAGGACATCGATGCGAGCCTCGACCTGGTCGCCATCGCGGTGAAGCCGTGAGTGAAGTTCCCGGCCAGTTCACACTGGTCCTGCACTCCCATCTGCCCTGGTTGGCCCACCACGGCCGCTGGCCGGTCGGCGAGGAATGGCTGTACCAATCCTGGGCCGCCTCTTACCTTCCGGTCGTCGAGGTGCTGAGAACCCTTGCCGCGGAAGGTCGTTCGCATCTGCTCAGCCTCGGCATCACGCCGGTGCTGGCCGCCCAGCTGGACGACCCGCATTGCCTTGCCGGCATGCACCATTGGCTCGGCAACTGGCAGCTGCGCGCCGACGAGGCCGCAGCGGCGGGCAATATCGCGCTCGGCGGACATGAGCACCGGCTGGCCACCGCGGCGCTCGCGGAATTCGAACGGCACTGGCGGCACGGCGCGGCTCCCGTGTGGCGTCAACTCATCGACGCCGAGGCCATCGAACTGCTCGGCGGCCCGCTCGCGCACCCGTTCCAGCCGCTGCTCGATCCGCGATTGCGCGCCTTCCAGCTCAGCGAGGGCCTGTCCGATGCCCGGCATCGCTGGGGCCACACCCCGACCGGGATCTGGGCGCCCGAATGCGGTTACACCCCCGGCATGGAGGTCGGCTACGCCGCCGCGGGTGTGACGCATTTCATGGTCGACGGACCCGCACTGCGCGGCGACACCTCCCTCGGCCGCCCGGTCCGCGAATCGGATGTGGTGGCCTTCGGGCGGGATCTGCAAGTGAGCTACCGGGTTTGGTCGCCCAAGTCCGGCTATCCGGGCCAGAGCGCCTACCGTGACTTTCATCACTATGACCACGCGACGGGGCTCAAGCCGTCCCGCGTCACCGGCAAAACGGTGGCCGGTCCGGACAAGGCCCCCTACGACCCGGAATTGGCGGCCGCGGCCGTGGTCCGCGACGTCGACGATTTCGTAAGAACCGTGCGCGAGCGCCTGATCAGCGAATCCGCGCGGATCGGCCGCCCGGCCCTGGTCGTCGCCGCCTTCGATACCGAACTGTTCGGGCACTGGTGGCATGAGGGGCCGCAATGGCTTGCTCAGGTGTTGCGCGCACTGCCCGAAGCGGGCGTCACGGTGGGGACGTTGGCCGATGCCCGCGCGCAGGGGTTCGTCGGCGAGCCGGTGCCGCTGGCCGATTCATCCTGGGGCTCGGGCAAGGACTGGCGGGTCTGGGCCGGTGACCAGGTCAAGGATCTGGTGGAACTGAACGACGATATCGTCCGCCTCACCCTCGACACAGTCGAGAAGATGCGGGCCGCGGACGGCGGTGTCGCCCTGCGCGACCCGGTTGCCGATCAGCTGCTGCGCGAGGCCATCCTCACCGTCTCCAGCGACTGGGCATTCATGGTCAGCAAGGACTCCGCGGCGGGCTACGCACGCGACCGCGCGCACCGGCACGCCCATGCCGTGCGGGAAATCGCGGCCGCCGTCGGGGCGGGCCAAGTCGCCAAAGCACACCAGTTGGCGGCAGGATGGGGGGCGGCCGACGGCTTCTTCCCGAGTTTGGACGCACGGCGGCTGGCGATCGCGGACCGAGACTCCGCTCGAGAAGGACATTCATGAAGATCTTGATGGTGTCGTGGGAGTACCCACCGGTGGTGGTCGGTGGGTTGGGCCGCCATGTGCATCACCTGGCGGTTGAATTGGCGACAGCCGGCCACGAGGTGGTCGTGCTCGCTCGCCGCCCCTCCGGCACCGACTCCTCGACCCACCCGACCCACTCCTTCATCGCCGAGGGCGTGCTGGTGGTCGCGGTCGCGGAGGATCCGCCGTGCTTCGACTTCGGCGAGGACATGCTCGCCTGGACGCTGGCCATGGGCCATGCGATGGTGCGCGCCGGTGTCGCGCTCGGCAAGCCGGGCATCGGCGACGGCTGGGCGCCCGATGTCGTGCACGCGCACGACTGGCTGGTCGCGCATCCGGCGATCGCACTGGCCGAGTACTACGACGTGCCGCTGGTATCGACCATCCACGCCACCGAGGCCGGGCGGCACAGCGGCTGGGTCTCGGGCCGGGTCAACAAGCAGGTGCATTCGGTCGAGTGGTGGCTGGCCAACGAATCCGATGCACTCATTACCTGTTCGACCTCCATGCAGGACGAGGTCGAGCGGCTCTACGGACCGGAACGCATTCCGATGACGGTGATCCGCAACGGAATCGACGTAGGCGCGTGGACCTTTCGGCCGCGCGCACCGCGCACCGGTCCGCCGCGGCTGCTCTACGTGGGTCGGCTCGAATACGAGAAGGGTGTGCAGGACGCGATTGCCGCGCTGCCGCGCATCCGCCGCGCCCATCCCGGCACCACGCTGACCATCGCGGGCATCGGCACCCAGTTCGAATGGCTGCGCGAGCGCGCCCGCGTGCATCGGGTCGCGCGGGCGGTCACCTTCGCGGGTCAGCTCGGTCACGAGGAACTGCTCGGCTGGCTGCACGGCGCCGACGCCATCGTGTTGCCCAGTCGCTACGAACCCTTCGGCATCGTCGCCCTCGAGGCCGCCGCCGCGGGCACCCCCCTGGTCACTTCCACCGCCGGGGGCCTGGGCGAAGCCGTCATCGACGGCGTCACCGGCGCATCCTTCGAACCCGCGGATGTCGACGGCATCGTCGAAGCCGTCCGCGCCACCCTCGACGACCCGGCCGCCACCCAGGACCGCGCCTACGCCGCCCGCGAACGCCTCACCGCCGACTTCGCCTGGGACGTGGTCGCCGCCGAAACCGCCCTCGTCTACTCCTCCGCCAAACGTCGCGTCCGCAACCCGCTCGGCCGCCCGACAATTATCGAACGCCCCCTGCCGGAGCGGGATCCGAAGTAGATTCTCGGCCGCCCGCCCGGTCGCGAGACGATCGAACTGAGCGCAAATGGCGTTGGGACTCTTCGCGTTTGCCAGCGCCGCACCGGCTGCGCAACGAAGATCTCGTCAAGAAGCGGAAGACGCGGCCGCCGGGTATGGAGCGCACCGCGCGGGAACTCTCGCGCTGTTCTTCGCGGCGTGGAGAAAGGTGGGTCGCAATCAGGACTCCAGCTTCTTGACGATCTTCTGGACGGTCAGCCAGGTGCGGGTGGTGATGTCCTTGCTGTAGGTCTTCTCCATCCAGGCCATGAAGTTCGGGGTGCGGGGTTCGGAGTTATCGATGACCGAGAGGACGGCTCGGGCGGCACGGTCGTAGCCGACGATGCGCACACCTGGTTCGGCGTGCTGCCGCAGGTCATCGGTGATGTCGGGCGGCGTCTGCTTGAGGAAGGTCGCGAGGAGATAGGTTTCGCGGCAGTGGGTCAGGCCCGGGAACGGGTCGGTATCGAGCAGGTCGCGCAGCTCCTGGTGGGTGCGGACAATGGTCCCGCCCGGGATCCCGAGTTCGCTGTTCAGCGCATCCTGGATGCGGGCTTCCAATTTCGCGACGTCGGTGTCCGCACTGCGGAACACCACATTGCCGCTGGCCAATACCGTGCCGACCTTCTCGAACCCGAGCCCCTCGAACACCCCGCGCAGCTTCTCCCCCTTCATATTGGGGTTCGTCGGCATGATCCCGCGCAACAGCGCCGCGTACCTGTTCATATCGCCGACCGTACCGACTCGCACCGACACCGATGCGCACTCTCGGCGTCGGAGATCGCAACGAGCCCCGGTTCCATAGGAATCCCGGGGCTCGGTCACGGCGCGGCGGCGCTTACGCCGATTGGGCGGCGCCGTTCTTCTTGCGTTCGATATCCTCCAGCGCGGCAATGTATTTGGCGCGCTCCTCGGCACCCGCCTCCCAGGTCGCCTTGCGATTCTTGACGACCTTGGCGGGCGCGCCGACGGCGATGCTGTAGTCCGGGATCTCACCCTTGACCACCGCGTGCGCGCCGAGCACACAGCCGCGGCCGATGCGGGTGTCGCGCAGCACGGTCACCTTGGCGGCGATCCAGGTGTCCGGGCCGATGCGGACCGGACTCTTCACGATGCCCTGATCCTTGATCGGCATATTGATGTCATCCATGCGATGGTCGAAATCGCAGATGTAGCACCAGTCCGCCACCAGGGTGGACTCGCCGATCTCGATATCGAGGTAGGTATTGACCACGTTGTCCTTGCCGAAGACGACCTTGTCGCCGATGCGCAATGAACCCTCGTGGCAGCGAATGGCATTGCCGTCGCCGATATGCACCCAGCGGCCGATCTCCATCCGGCCCAGTTCGGGGGTCGCGTGGATCTCGACCCGCTTGCCGAGGAAGACCATGCCGCGCAGCACGATGTGCGGGTTGGCCGCCTTGAATTTGAACAGCCGGTAGTACCGCACCAGATACCAAGGCGTGTACGCCTTGTTCGCGAGCACCCAGCGCAGCGACGCCAGCGTCAGAAATCGCGCCTGCTGCGGATCCCGGCGGCGCGAGCCGCGCCACCGCGAGCGCAACGGTGCGCCCCACATGCTCGTCACGAACTCATCTCCTGTCGTGGTTGTTCGGTCGTGACCCGGCCCGGTCTCGACCGATAGAGCTTATCCCCCTCGTAAAACACGGCCGGGACCCGTACAACGTCGGGCGGCCCTCCCGTACAGTGACTGCTGCGCCGCCGACGGCGGCGGCGAACCTCCACGCGGGCAACCCGACCTAGCTGGTGCGTGCTCGGGGGGTCGACACGCTTTTAGTCTCGTCCGAGCGGCCAACGACGACAGGAGTGCAGCAGGTGCGAAGCGGCGGCGTAGTGGCGAACCCGGCGCGCGGGCTGACCTTGTCCCGGCTGCGGGCCGCTGCGGCGCTGGCCGCGGTCGGCGCGCTGGCCTTGACGGGCTGCGGCACCGACGTCGACGACATCACCGTCGGGTCGGGTAAGGGCTGGACCGCCGCACATCACGACGGCCGCAACAGTGGCTCGAGCCCGGTCACCGGCTCGCGCAAACTGTCGTTGAGCTGGGCGCGACCGGTCGGCGGGCCGATCGAGCAGGCCGTGACGGTCGGCCCGGACGGGCAGATGTTCGTCACCACCCGGACCCCGAACAACTGCGCCATTCTCTCGCTGCAGATGCCGACCGGACGTAAGCGTTTCTGCAATCCGCTCGGACCGAGCGCGATCTCGGCGCCCCCGGTTATCGACAGCGGCAACAACGTCTACGTCGGCGACGACAGCGGGTTCAGTGCGTTCAACTCCATCGGGCAGCCGCGCTGGCGCACTCCCGTTGCGGGCGTGCCGGTTTCGGCGCAGTTCACCAGCAACGGGAGGATTCTGACGATCACCCAGTCCGGTCAGGTGGACGTGCTGAGCCGCCAGACCGGCGAGCGCGTCGCCGCCACCACCCAGCTGCTCGGCGAGCCCGACTACCTCGAGTACCCGGATCTGACCCGGCCCGCATCGGGTCAGGGGCTCGACGACTGCACCACCGGCGGACCACAGTGCCCGGTCTCCAATATCTCGCCGATCGATCCGTCGAGTGGCCGCTTCTTCGTGACGCTCTGGAAGCCTGGTAAGCCGACCGCCGCGCTCGTCGCTTTGCGCTACGCCGACAACAAGATTCAGCAGGAGTGGAGCGCGGAGATGCTCAGCGCGGGCAGCGCGACCAGCCCGACGCTGTCCGCCGACGGTCACACCGTGTACGTGGGCGACAACACCGGCCGCCTCATCGCGGTCGACGCCGCCGACGGTCGCACCAAATGGGTGCAGCCACTGGAATTCGCTCCGCGCGGCGGCATTTCGGTCTCCGGCGACGGCCTGATCATCCCGGCCGGGGACGACGGCTATCTGCTCGCCCTGCGCGATAAGGGCGATGCCGCCGAGATCGTCTGGGAGCGCAAGGATCTCACCCTGCGCGGCACCCCCGTCCAGACCGCGGGCGACACCGGCTACACCGCCGCCGCCATCGGCGACGGGATCAACCTCATCACCTTCGACACCAAAACCGGCGCCACCGTCGACTCGGACGTCCTGCCGGATGCCAAGGGCACCACCACCGGCACCTCCGTCGGCCCCAAGGGCGAGGTCGTCCTCGCCACCCGCATCGGCGAGGTCTTCACCTTCAAACCGGAGCAGTAGCCGGCGCCGCGCCGAAACAACGAATTTTGCGCCCGACAGCGATTTGTCAGGTGGTGCAGAGGAAGGCGGCGGCGGTGCGGGCTATGCGGGTGATGACGAGAGTGTAGGGAGTGGTGCCGCGGAGTTTGAGGCGTTTGCGGAGGGCGTCGGGGTCGATGTCGATGCCGCGGACGAGGATTTCGAGGGGACCGCAGTCGCGGCGGGTCAGTTCTCGGCGGAGGGTCTTTTCGCGCAGCTCCAGGCGGTCGAGGATGCGGAAGCCGCGCACGCCCTCGGGGACGGTGTCGCCGGTGAGGTAGGCGATGCGGGGATCCAGTTGCCAGAGGCCGTGTGCGGCACCGTAGTGGCGGACCAGGCCCGCGCGCACGATGGCGCCGTCGGGGTCGATGATCCACTCGCCGGGGGCTCGGTCGGGGATATCGTCCGGGTCGGCGTCGGTGTAGGCGACAGCTTCGGCGCGGCTGGACAGGATGGTGGCGCGGCGGGTGACCCCGGGTTCGGACAGACCCGCGGACCACAGGCAGGCCTCGCGGACCGCGCCGTCGAGGGAGACGACCTCGATTTCGCCGGACCAGTCGAGGCGGTCGAAATCCAGTCCGGGAGCGCACTTTACCGCCAGGTCGCGGCCGGGATAGGCGGCCAGCAGATCCGGCAGCGGGGGTTGCAGTTTGGCCGGGTCGTGCGTGCGGCGGCCGTCCGCGCGGCGGGCCGGATCGGCGATGACGACGGTGCCGGTGCTGCACGGGGTGAGGGCATCGGCCTTGGCCAGCAGGACATTCGGCGATTCGGCGAGGTTGTGCGCGGCCATCGATAGACGCACGTCGTCGAGGTCGCTGCCGAGCACCGAGGGACAGGTGCGGGTCAGCTCGACGAGTTCCGCACCGATCGAGCAGGTGACGTCGTGCACGGCGCGCCCCGACAGCCGGTCGGCGCGGTGCCGCGCCACCAGCGTCGGGGTCGCCTGTTGCAACGCGTCATCGGTGAACAGCCACTGTCCGGTGTCGACCAGCTTGGCCGCGGCGCGGCGGCGCAGGCGCACGGTTTCGATGAGCGCACCCGACCGCGCGCCGAACTCGCGACGCACCCGCTCCAGATCGCGCAGGTGTGTCGCCGGGATCAGCTCCAGCCGGTCCACCTCGGCCAGCGCGGCATTACCCGCCGCGCTGGCGAGGAAGGCGACGTCCTCGCGGCTGAAGGAATAGCCCACTACTTGGCGGCGGCGCCCGGCTTCACGCCGGTGATCATGGCGTTGTAGAAGAACTGACGCGGTACCACCCGGCGCATGACGTTCTCGTCCAGCCAGCTCAGCCGCAGCCACGCGCGGTACATCGCCATCCGGTAGCCCATGGTCAGCTTCTCGTCCGGCACGGCCGCCTCGAAGGTGCGCACCGGCCAGCCCCACAGCGCCGCCGCGAACTCCTCGGTGCTCGCCTTGACCTCGGTGGCGCCCGCGCGGCGGGCCATCGCCTCGAGCTCGCTGGGATCGAAGGTGTGCAGGTCGACGACCGCCTCCAGCGCCGCGGCGCGCGAGGATTCGTCCAGTTCGGCCTGCGGACGCCGCCACCCCGACAGCGCGGGCAGCTTGGTCACGGTGGTGGTGGCCTTCCAGGTGATACGGCCGAGCCAGCGGGCGTAGAAGTTGCCCGCGGTGGTCGGTTCACCGGCGAAGACGAAACGCCCGCCCGGCTTGAGCACGCGCAGGCACTCCTTGAGCGCCAACTCCACATCCGGGATGTGGTGCAGCACCGCGTGTCCGACGACGAGGTCGAAGGTGTCGTCCTCGTACGGGATGGTCTCGGCGTCGGCGACCCGGCCGTCGACATCGAGGCCCAGGTTCTCGGCATTGCGCAGCGCGACCTTCACCATGCCCGGCGAGAGGTCGGTGACCGAACCGGACTTCGCGACGCCACCCTGCATGAGGTTCAGCAGGAAGAAGCCGGTGCCACAGCCGAGTTCCAGTGCGCGCTCGTACGGCAGCGGCGCGGGACCGACCGCGGCGTCGAACCGGCCGCGGGCATAGTCGATACAGCGCTCGTCATAGGAAATCGACCATTTGTCGTCATAGGTCTCGGCTTCCCAGTCGTGGTAGAGCACCTGGGCGAGCTTCGTATCCTTCAGCGCAGCTTCGACCTCGGCCTCGGTGGCATGCGGGTTCGGCGCCGGGTCATCGGGGTGGACCGTCATGGTGGGCAAGCCTAGCCAACCCCCCGCCCCACGTCTTCAGCGGACCGGTGAGTACGGCTTGATTTCGTGTCGCCACCCGCATTGCCGAGACTCGTTCTGGTTCTGAACCAGCCCGATGATCTATCCGCGCACCGCCGCGCGCCTTGGATGCGGTCGGCAAGCTGGGGCTCGAGCCGCACTGGTGATCACCGAACGCCACGGAGGCCGCACGCCCCGCCGCACAGGAACGTGTTCCTGTTTATGGTCCCCGGCGACGCTCGAATCGACCAATCCCCACCCGACCCGATCGGAGCACTGGACTGCCGCCCAGCCGACAACGAACGGGCCGACCGGATATGACTGCGTGTCGATGCCGCCGCGCCCGCCGGTCGGGCTAGAGCACAATCGAACCAGTCGAACCAGTCCGACCCGCCTGGCAGATCGCCTGAGCGCACAACAGACACGCCAACTCGCGCCCATCGCCCCTCCGGCCATGCGCGAGCGAGCCCATCAGGGCCCATCAGCCCGACGAACGCAGCCAAACCCGGACCACCGGCCAGACACGCCCCGGCACCCATCGGCCCCATCGACCGCTCCAGCCAAGTGCGAGCGACCCCATCAGCGCCGGACGAAGCCGACCCCGGACGATCGCCAGACGTGCCCATCCACCCCATCGACCACTCCAGCCATGCGGGAGAGAGAGCCCGTCGCGGCCCGTCAGCGCCCGACGAAGGCGGCCGAACCCGGGCCGTCGGCAAGGTACGACTCGGTGCCGATGCGGCGGTCCTCGGTGGCGAAGAGCGCGGTCCATTCGGTGCGGGCGCGGTCGAGGCCGTGCGGGCCGGCTTCGAAGACGGCTTTGGCGGCGGCGAGGGCGCGGGCTGGGCCGTCGGTGAACTGCTCGGCCCAGCGCATGGCGGCGGTGTAGACGTCGTCGGGGGCGACGACCTCGTCGACCAGGCCGAGGGCGAGTGCCTCGTCGGGTGCGACGAAGCGGCCGGTGTAGACGAGATCCTTGGCGGGGCCGGGACCGATCTGCAGTGACAGTCGGCGAATGCCCGCGAGCGGGATGAGACCCGCTTTGATCTGGGGCAGACCGAGTTTGACGTTGTCGCCGATGATGCGACGGTCGGCGGCGAGGGCGAGTTCCAGGCCGCTGCCGAGGCAGTAGCCGCTGATCGCGGCGACGGTGGGCTGGGGCACCTTGGCCAGGCAGCCCAGTGCCGCCTGCATATCGGCGGCCATGGCGTCGGCCTGGTCCTGGGTGAGACCGGAGAGTTCGGCGAGATCGTCACCGGCCGAGAAGACCCGCTCGTCGCCGTACACGACGAGCGCCGCGACCCCGGGATGCGCGGCAACGGCGGCGGCCGCCTGGGCCACCTCCCGCACGACCTGCGCATTCACCAGGTTCAGCGGCGGGCGGTCGATCCGGAGGACGGCGACGCCGCGCACGGCGGGATCCTCGGGCAACTCCAGGGTGACGAATTCGGCCATGGCAGGAAACCTACTGCCTCACGGACGCGCGGATCCCTTGAGCCTGCTGGTATCCGGCAGACCGGCGAAGTACCGCTGGTTGTCCGGGAAGGCGAGCACCTGCTGCCCGTTGGTGGCGGCGAGCACCGGCATAATCGGTTCGATCACCTTGTCGACGGCCAGAATTTCCGCGGTGGAACCGAATTCGCCGATGGCGTCGAGCTGCGCCCAGGTCGGCGGCAGCAGAATGTCGGTGCCAGCGCGCCAGCGCGCCAGCGCCTCCGCGGCGGTGCGCCACTGCACCTCGGCCGCTTCCGAGGTGGCGCCGTCGGCCAGCTGCCCCTGCGGCAGCACCGCGACGAAGAACCGGGTGTCATAGCGCCGGGGCTCGATCACCGGGGTGATCCAATTCGCCCACGGCCGCAGCAGATCCGCGCGCAGCACCAATTTCTCCTCGGCCAGGAAGGCCGCGAGGGATACCTCGCGTCGCTCCAGCCTGCCGCGGGCATCGTGGTAGCCGGTGGTATCGGAGACGACGGTGTCGGCGGTCGGACCGGCCAGCAGCACACCGCATTCCTCGAAGGTTTCCCGCACGGCGGCGGCGACCAGTGCCTTGGCCCGCGGTTCGGTAGTGCCGAATTTCCGGGCCCACCACGTGGGTTCGGGTCCGGCCCACTCGATATCGGCGGTGCCGTCCGACGGGTCGACACCGCCGCCGGGGAACACCGTCATGCCGGCGGCGAAGGCCATCGCGCCGACCCGGCGCTGCAGGAATACCTCGGGCCCGGCGGCGCCGTCGCGCACCAACATCACCGTCGACGCGTCCTTGGGCGACGGTACGGGCTCAGAGGCAGCGTTCGTCTCACTCACAACTGCACCCTAACGCCGGTTCCGCCTCCCCGAACCTTCGGCGGACGAGGAGGTGCCCCAACAGTCACGTTGCCGACCGGCGGTGGCGTGCCGATCATCTTCTGGGCGTGCCCGACGAGTTACCCATGTGCTCCCGAAATCAGTCGTCCCGTTTGCCAACATCTCGACCGGCTAGCGCGACCGATGCCGACCCAATCGACGCGCGCGACGCGCGAAGTAGCGACCGTCGACACGATCGAGCGCGATCGACTGCCGGAACGCCTCGCTGAGATTCTCGGAAGTGAGCACATCGGGCAGCAAACCCTGCGCGACAACCGAGCCCTCGTTCAGCAGCAGGCCGTGCGTGAACCCCGGCGGAATCTCCTCGACATGGTGGGTCACCAGAACCATCGCGGGCGAATCCGGATCGGCGGCCAGGTCGCCGAGGCGTTCCACCAACTCCTCCCGGCCACCCAGGTCCAGACCGGCGGCGGGCTCGTCGAGCAGCAGCAGTTCCGGATCGGTCATCATCGCGCGGGCGATCAGGACCCGCTTGCGCTCACCCTCGGACAGCGTCCCGTAGGTGCGATCGGAAAGATGTTCGGCGCCCAGGCTTTCCAGCATGTCGATGGCGCGGTCGGTATCGACATCGTCGTAGCGCTCGCGCCAGCGGCCGAGCACCGCGTAGCCCGCGGAGACCACCAGATCGCTGACCTTCTCGTCGCGCGGAATCCGGCTGGCCACCGCGGCCGAGGACAATCCGATGCGCGGACGTAGCTCGCTGACATCGGTTTTGCCGATCACCTCACCGAGGAGATGGGCGATGCCCGAGGTCGGATGCACTTCGGCGGCGGCCATGCGGAGCAGCGAGGTCTTGCCCGCGCCGTTGGGTCCGAGGACCACCCAGCGTTCGTCGAGCTCGACCTGCCAGGTGACCGGGCCGACGAGGGTGTGACCCGAGCGTCGGATGGTCACGTCGGTGAAATCAATGAGCAGATCGGGATCCGGTTGCGGCACGGGCTCCATCTTGGCTCAAATGCGCGGTGCTCGTACTACCGGCCCACACCGGTCGCCACAACGAGGCGTTTCGACCGCGGCGACGCCGGGACCCGGACGGCGCCCGTAGCAGACCCGGCGGATTCTTCGGCGGCTTACCGGTGGATCGGAACATCCCGCGCGACGACCAGGGGCAGTGGAATCGAGCACCCTACCCAAACGGCGCGTATCACCGACTGGGCACCGCGATTACGGTAATCGAGCCCGGCGCGACCTCGGTGAAACCGGCATCGCGCACCGCGACGGCATTGCCACGCGACACCTGCTCGCACAGCGTCGCCCAGTGCTCCGGTCCGGATTCCCGTACCGCGCATCGGAACCCGCGCTGCGACCACGACCAGGCCTCATCCACCGTGAGCGCACCGGCGAGCAGCATGCTGGCGTGACCGACCTGGGCGGCGGCCTTGCCGAGGGTCATGCCGAGCTTCGCGTTCACCCACAACACCGGCAGCTCGGGATCCACCGGCCCGGGATCGTCGTGCTCGAGATCGGTGCCATTGATCTGCAGTCGCCTGATCCGCGGATCGACCGCGCCCACCGGCCCTGGTACGAAGGCACGCGCCTGCGCACCATCGACCTCGACCGTCACCCCGTCGACCGCGTCGGCGGCCAGCCATTGCGCACCACGCGCCCGCCGGGCCACCTTGCGGATCCGCGACCGCTTCCAGGCCAGGAACCGCTGCGCCCACTCCCCCTCGGGCCCGACCCGCTCGTCCAGGCACAGCGCCACCGTGGCCGCCGCCGCGGCCTCCAGCAGTGCGCTGCGCCGCGGCGGATCGACCTTCGGAATGTGCAGCACCATCTGCATGGCCTGCACCAGATCGGGATCCTCTGGATCACCGAGACCGCCATAGCCGCGGGCCAGTTCCGCGTGCCGGACGCGGAAACCCTCGATACCCGTGGACAATTCGGCCTCCGCTGTATCACCGCTGTCCCGGACTCCGGCGGCGCTCTCCGGGATACTCGACATCACTCCACCTTGATCGTCAACAAAAACTGCTGTTCGAGCGCGTCACCGGCCTGCCACGGCCGGATGTACTCCGAGTGCAAGCTCCGTGACGCCCGCCGCATTCCCGGCAAAGATCCACACACCGTGGGATATCCGCAGGACGTGCGTCAGCTGCCGACGAGCGGTACGCGGCGGATGCCGCCGTCGCGGGCGTCGGCGGCCTCCACCTCGTCGCGGGTCACGCCGAGGATGAACAGCACCGCGTCCAGATAGGGGTGGGACAGGGCCGTGTCGGCTACCTCGCGCAGCGCGGGCTTGGCATTGAAGGCGACACCGAGTCCGGCGGCGTTGAGCATGTCGATGTCGTTGGCGCCATCGCCGACGGCCACGGTCTGTTCCATCGGCACCCCGGCCTCCGCGGCGAACTTCCGCAGGGCGGTGGCCTTGAACGCGCGGTCGACGATCTCGCCCACCACTCGCCCGGTCAGCTTTCCGTTCTCGACCTCGAGCGTATTCGCCTGGACGAAGTCCAATTCCAGTTCGTGGGCGAGCGGTTCGATCACCTGACGGAATCCGCCCGACACCACACCGCAGCGGAATCCGATGCGCCGCAGCGTCCGAATCGTGGTGCGCGCGCCCGGGGTGAGTTCGATTCGGTCGGCGACCTCCTCGATCACCGATTCATCCAGGCCCTCCAGGGTCGCCACCCGCTGGCGCAGCGATTCGGCGAAGTCGATCTCGCCGCGCATGGCCGCCTCGGTGACCTCGCGGACCTGATCCTCCACCCCGGCGTGCGCGGCCAGCATCTCGATGACCTCGCCCTGGATCAGGGTCGAGTCGACGTCGAAGACGATGAGCCGCTTGGCCCGCCGGGCCAGTCCGGCCCGCTCCACCGCGACATCCACCTCTTCGGCGACCGCGACCTCGGCCAGCGCCGTGCGCAGCCGCGCATCCGAATCGGGTCCGGTGTCGGTGGCGGTGACCAGCAGCTCCATGCCGGTCACCGGGTAGTCCGCGATGCCGCGGATGGTGTCGATATTGGCGCCGAGCGCGGCGAGCTGACGCGAGACGGCACTGAACGCGCGCGCGGTCACCGGGGCGCCGAGGATGACCACCGCGTGGGTGGACATCGGCTGCCTGCCGATCTGCGCGTCGACCTCCACGTCGACGTGCATGCCGACGGTGTTCATCGCCTCTTCGAGCTCGTCCTGCAGCGCTTCGGGATCACTCGGGCAGGTGACCAGCACGCCGAGGGTCAATCGGCCGCGGATGACCACCTGCTCCACATCCAGCAGGCTCACGTGGTGTCGCGACATCGCCGCGAGCAGCACGGACGTCACGCCGGGCCGGTCGGGTCCGGTGACGGTGGCGAGGACGGTGGTGTCGGCCAACTGACGCGCTCCAAGTTAGTTGTTTGCCGTTGCTGTGCTGGACAGTCGTCAAACGAGTGTGCACCCGCTGATGACCAGCAGGTGCACACTCATCGATCGGAAATGCTAGTGCTTTGCCAAGGCGCCTTCGCGCACCTCGGTCGCATGCTTGCCCGAGCCCCAGCCCACGTGCGCCTCGGCCCGCATCCGCTCGACCATGTGCGGGTAGTGCAGCTCGAAGGCGGGACGCTCGGACCGGATCCGCGGCAGCTCGTAGAAGTTGTGCCGCGGCGGCGGGCAGGTGGTGGCCCACTCCAGCGAGTTGCCGTAACCCCACGGATCGTCCACGGTGACGACCTCACCGTAACGGTAGCTCTTGAAGACGTTCCAGATGAACGGCAGCATCGACGCGCCGAGGATGAAGGCGCCGATCGTGGAAATGGTGTTCAGCGTGGTGAATCCGTCGCTGGGCAGGTAGTCGGCGTAACGACGCGGCATGCCCTCCGCACCCAGCCAGTGCTGCACCAGGAAGGTGGTGTGGAAGCCGACGAAGGTGGTCCAGAAGTGCCACTTGCCCAGGCGCTCGTCCATCATGCGGCCGGTGATCTTCGGGAACCAGAAGTAGATACCGGCGTAGGTGGCGAACACGATGGTGCCGAAGAGCACGTAGTGGAAGTGCGCCACGACGAAGTACGAGTCGGTCACCTGGAAGTCCAGCGGCGGCGAGGCCAGGATGACGCCGGACAGACCACCGAAGAGGAAGGTCACCAGGAAGCCGAGCGAGAACAGCATCGGTGTTTCGAAGGTCAGCTGACCGCGCCACATGGTGCCGATCCAGTTGAAGAACTTCACACCGGTCGGAACCGCGATCAGGAAGGTCATGAACGAGAAGTACGGCAGCAGTACGGCGCCGGTGGCGTACATGTGGTGCGCCCAGACCGCGATGGACAGCGCCGCGATGCCGAGGGTGGCGTAGACCAGCGTGGTGTAACCGAAGATCGGCTTACGCGAGAAGACCGGGAAGATCTCGGACACGATGCCGAAGAACGGCAGCGCGATGATGTACACCTCGGGGTGCCCGAAGAACCAGAACAGGTGCTGGTAGAGCAGGATGCCGCCGGTGGCCGGGTCGTAGATGTGGCCACCGAGGTGGCGGTCGTAGGCCAGGCCGAACAGCGCGGCGGTCAGCAGCGGGAAGGCGAGCAGCACGAGCACACTGGTGACGGCGATGTTCCAGGTGAAGATCGGCATCCGGAACATGGTCATACCCGGCGCGCGCAGGCAGACGACGGTGGTCAGCATGTTGACGCCACCGAGGATGGTGCCGAGACCGGAAACCGCGAGGCCGAGGATCCACAGGTCGGTGCCGACGCCGGGCGAGTGCAGGATGTCGGTCAGCGGCACGTACGCCGTCCAGCCGAAGTCCGCGGCGCCACCGGGGGTGATGAAGCCCGCGGTCGCCATGGTCGCGCCGAATGCGTACAGCCAGTAGCTGAAGGCGTTCAGTCGCGGGAAGGCGACGTCGGGGGCGCCGATCTGCAGCGGCAGGATGATGTTGGCGAAGCCGAACACGATCGCGGTCGCGTAGAACAGCAGCATGATCGTGCCGTGCATGGTGAACAGCTGGTTGAACTGCTCCGGCGACAGGAACTGCAGCCCCGGACGGGCCAGCTCACCACGCATCAGCAGGGCCATCAGACCACCGATGAGGAAGAACGCCATCGAGGTGGTCAGGTACATGACACCGAGGACCTTGGGGTCAGTGGTGGTGACCATCTTGAAGATGAACGAGCCCTTCGGCCCGGTCCGAGCCGGATACGGCCGAGTCGCTTCCAACTGAGGGACTGGCTTTGGCTCTACGGCAGTCACTGATCCTCCTGAAAGGTGCCTTTAGGTCGCTCCGCAGGCTCCGCTGCTCGCATCCGTCCCACTACCGGGAGCAGACGAGGAGTTCGCTTGCGCTCCTGAGATCGTAAACTGTGCTGCCGCAGCGTTCCGCACGGGTCCTACTCTGTGTCGTATTTCGTTGTTCGGCCACAGCTGCCCGCGCATCCGGCGACCATGAAATTCGGTACCGCCGCGGCGGACCCTTTCGAGCGACCTGCAAGCAGTCGCCAGCCGACCCTTCGAGCGACCTGCAAGCAGTCGCTAGCGATGACTTTCCCGACCGGCGCACGTCTCTATCGGTGACAGTGTTCGACCTGTTCTACCTCCAAGGAGACCTTCGATGAGTACAGCATCGCGTAGCGATTCGATGAGCAGCGGCGGTCGGGTGACGGGTGGGCCCGCACCGAAGACCGGCGACCCCTGCTGGGTCGACGTCTACACCTCCGATCCCGATCGGGCGATCGACTTCTACGGCCAGCTGTTCGGCTGGACCGCCGAACGCGCGGGCGAGGAGTTCGGCGGCTACATCACCTTCCGCAAGGACGGCAAGGCCGTCGCGGGCGGCATGGGCAAGACGGCGGACGGTGTCGAGGGCCCCGATCAATGGACCGTGTACCTCGCCTCGCCCGACGCCGAGGCCACCTCCGACGCGGCCGTCGCACACGGCGGCGCGGTGGTCGTGCCGCCGATGGATGTGGGCGATCTCGGCGCGATGGCCGTGCTCGGCGATGTCGGCGGCGCCGGCGTCGGGATCTGGCAGGCGGGCGCCTTCGGCGGTTTCGAGACCATCGGCATCGTCTCGGGCGGCAAGTGGAGCGACCATGCGGGTAGCCCGTCCTGGTTCGAACTGCACACCCGCGATTACCAGGGCTCGCTCGCCTTCTACCGCGACGTGTTCGGCTGGAGCGATACCTTCACCATCTCCGACATCCCGGAGTTCCGCTACACCACCATTCATGCCACCACCCCGATGCTCGGCGGTGTCATGGACGCCTCCGCCTTCCTGCCCGAGGGCGTACCGGCGGGCTGGACCGTCTACTTCGGCGCCGATGACGTCGACACGGCCGCGGCGAAGGTCGTCGAATTGGGCGGTGCCGTGCTGTCCCAGCCCGAGGACACCCCGTACGGCCGGATGGCTCAGGTCGCCGATCCCACCGGCGCGCGCTTCAGCATCGGCGGCAACGTCAAGTGAGCTGGGGCGCGGACCGCGCGGAATCACCTGTCCGATAGTGAGATTCCGCGCGGTCACGGCCGGTTGCCCGGATGCGACGGGCGCGCCGTGGTGGCCTCGCGTCCCGGTACCCGCCGCACGCGGTACCCTCACCCGCATGCCGGTGAGCGCCCTTGTTCGGACCCGAAACCGCACATCCTCCCCCCGATCTGGCACCGCCTGGAATCGCGCGGTCCGGCACCGGGGCACCGCGGTCGCCCTACTCTGCGCCGCACTGCTCGTCGCGGGCTGCAGTCAGAAGGACGACGCCAGTTCGATCGTGCGCACCACCACGAATATCGCGGGCGCGGGCGTGGTCGGACTGGAACGCGACACCTCACAGGCCTGCCCGTTGCCGAGCGCACCCGATCCGTCGAACGGCAAGACCCGCACCATTACCCACGCCGGGGGTACCTCGGAGGTGCCCACCGATCCGCAGCGCGTGGTGGTGCTGTCCACCTCGGCGCTGGACGCCGCCTGCGCGGTCGGTCTGTGGGAGCGCGTCGTCGGCGCGGTCCCGATCGACGGTCCGCGCCCGCAGCCCAGCTATCTCGGATACGGCGTGCTGAAGATTCCCGGGGTCGGTTCGGCCGCCGAGCCCGATCTCGGGCAGATCGCCGCCCTGCATCCGGATCTGATCATCGGCGATATGCCCGCTGGCGCCGGCGGTTTCGCCGCGTTGCAGGCGATCGCACCCACCGTGCTCGCCGATCCGGGTAGCGGCTGGCAGGCCGAATTCACCACGCTCGCAGCGGGTCTCGGTCGGGGCAATGCCGCGGCGACCGCACTGGAGAACTACCGCACCGAGGCCAGGGAAACCGGCAATGCGCTGGCCGCCAGCCAGAGTCAGGCCTCGGTGGTCCGCTTCACCGCTGATCAGGATCAGGTCCAGGGCAGCAATAGCTTCGCGGGCCAGGTCCTCGCCGATACGGGCGTGCAACGCCCGACCGCGCAGCGCGGCAGCTCCTTCGACGTGACCGAGAACGACCTGACCAAGGTCGAGGGCGACATCATCTACGTCATCTTCGCGGGCGAGCAGGGCGAGCAGCACGGTAAGACGGTGCTGCGCAGCGATGCGTGGAAGGAACTCGGCGCCGCCACCGATAAGCGGGTGTTCGCGGTCGATGACACCGTCTGGCACGGTGACGGCCTCACCGCGGCCCGCGCCCTGCTCGCCGACCTGCGCGGCAGCCTCAACGGGTACGTCACCGACTGACCCGCTCGTCACCTCGGTCCCCGCGCTCGGCGCACACCTTGGGTATGAATTCGCTCACCCTTGGAGTGCGCTGACCAGCGCTTGGGTAGCTGTCGCCAAACCCTCCCGGCAGCGAGATTAGAAGGGCACCGAGAACAAGACGACATCTGCGAGGGACACACAATGCTCACACTGGTCGAATCGCCCGCCACCAACGTCATCGAACTGCAGGCGCGCCTGCGGAACACCGACGTGGCGACCGGCAATCCCGCGTGCCTCGCCGATATCGAGCTGGATCGCTGGGCGAACCGGTTGGCCCGCGTACTGATCGCCCGTGGCGCCGCCTCGAACACCCGGATCGCCCTGGCGATCGAGCCCCAGATCGAGGCGACCGTCGCCGCAGCCGCCGTCGCGAAGCTCGGCGCGACCCCGGCTCCGCTGGCCGATGATGCGACCGCCGCCCCCGGCGCATACCTCGGCATCACCACCAAGGCCCGTCGTCCCGAGCTCACCGACGACATCGACTGGCTGATCCTGGACGACCGTTCGACGCTGCAGCGCTACCTGGTCAGCTCGGACGCGCCGATCACCGATGCCGACCGGCTGGCTGTCAGGAAGTCCGCCTGACCTGGAGTTTCGCCATCGCGCGCCCGAACCGGCGAGGTTCGGGCGCGCAGTGGCGTCAGCCACGGGCCAGGAGTCGGTAGCGGAGCGTGACCACCGAGGCCCTGGGAACGCCGCCGATCGAACACAGTGTTGTGAATACGCCTTCAGCGGGCTCGGCATCGGTCCAAAATGAACTTGCTACTACGGGACGGTCGGGACCGGCGGTGCATAACCGCGTCAGACGTCAGAACGCAGGTCTGCTTATGCAACAGTCATCTTCTTCGAACGCACCGACGGGGACCGCGATACCCGACGGCGCGTTCCCGCTGTCGGCAGCTCAGCGCGGCATCTGGTTCGCCCAGCACATCGCCGGCGACACCCCCTTTTCGATCGCGCAGTACGTCGAACTGGTGGGCGAACTCGACCTCGAAGCGCTCGCCGACGCCGTCCGCCGGACCGGACGCGAATTCGGCACCGGCTACATCCGGCTGATCGATGTCGAGGGGCAGCCGTATCAGTTCGTCGACACCACCTTGCGAGATGAACCCACCGTCATCGACCTGCGCGATCACCCCGATCCGGAGGCGGCGGCGCACGCTTGGATGCGTGCGGAGTACTCCGAGCCGCTGGATCTGATGCGCGATCGGCTGGTCACGGTGGTCATGCTGCGGCTGGCCGAGGACCGCTGGTTCTGGTACTCGCGCTTTCACCACATAGTCCTGGACGGTATGGGCGCGCTGGCCCTGGTGCAGCGCACCGGCGAGCTCTACAGCGCGGCCATCGAGGGTCGCGAGGCGCCCGCCGCCAAGGCCGAACCGCTGCAGAAGATCGTCGACGCCGATCTGGCCTACCGCAGCTCGGACCGATTCCAGGCCGACCGCGAGTACTGGCGCGACCATCTGGCCGGGATGGCCGACCCGGTGAATCTCGCGGGCCGCGAGGCCGATGTCGACGCGCATCCGAGCCGGGTCTCGGGCGCGCTGCCCGCCGCCACGGCCGAATTGCTCGATGCGGTGGCGAAGGCGGCGGGTTCGGGTGCGGCGCCGACCATCGTCGCCGCGTTCGGTGCGTATCTCGCCGCGATGACCGGTGCGTCCGAAGTCATACTGAGCCTTCCGGTTTCGGCGCGCACCACGGCCTCGCTGCGCCGCTCCGGCGGCATGGTCGCCAATGTCGTTCCGCTGCGCCTGACTTTGACGCCGACCACCACGGTGGGTGCGGTGATCCGGGCCGCGCAGGCCGAGCTGACCGGTGCGCTGCGCAGGCAGCGGTACCGGCAGGAGGACATCGTCCGCGATCTCGGCTGGTCGATGGACGAGGCGAGTTCATTCGGTCCGGCGGTCAATTTGATGATGGTGGACACCAGGATTCAGCTCGGGTCGGTGACCGGGCGGCTGCATGTGCTGACCTCCGGGCTGATCGACGATCTGTTCGTCAACGTGTATCCCGGAGTGGGCGGCGAAAGCACCCACATCGATCTACAGGGCAACGGAAACCTGTACAGCACAGATGAATTGGCGGCACACCACGCTCGCTTCCTGATGTTCCTGCACCGGTTCCTCGCGGCCGGACCGGAAGCGCCGCTCGGTGCCATCCACGTCGTCACCGAGGATGAGCGGCGCCAGCTGGCACCCGCGCGCGGCCCCGAGGGAGTCGCCCCGCGCACACTGCCCGAAATCATCGCGGCCGGTGCGGCACTCGCCCCGGAGGCGGTGGCGCTGCGGCACGGCGATACCAGCATGACCTACCGTCAGGTCGACGAATACACCAACCGCTTGGCCCGGGTGCTGATCGCCGCGGGCGCCGGACCCGAACGCACCGTGGCGATTTCGATTCCACGCTCGGCCGAATCCGTGCTCGCGACGCTCGCGGTGGCGAAATCCGGTGCGGCATTCGTACCCATCGACCCGACCTATCCCGCCGACCGGATCGAGCATATGGTCGGCGACAGCGGGGTGGTAGCCGGCGTCACCGTGCACGCGGCGCGAAAGTCATTGCCGGACCGCGTGAATTGGCTGATCGTTGATGACGACGCGACCGGCGAGACCGTAGCGGCGCAGGATTCGGCCGCCGTCACCGATGCCGATCGCCACGGGCAGGTACACCTGGACCAGATCGCGTACATCATCTACACCTCCGGGTCGACCGGACTGCCCAAGGGCGTGCTGGTATCGCATCGTGGCCTGGCGAACTTGGTCACCGGTTCCGGTGCGGGATTCGGTGTCGATGCCGATTCAGTTGTGGCGCACGCGGTTTCACCGAGCTTCGATATCTCCGTCGAGGAAATCTTCGTCACCCTCGCGGCGGGCGCGACGCTCGCCGTGGTGCCACCGTCGGCGTATGCGGGCGAGGAGATGGCCGAAGTCCTGCGCGCACACCGGGCCACCCATCTCAATGTGACCCCGACCGTGGTGGGCTCCCTGGATCCGGCGACGCTTCCGGACCTGCGCACCATCATCGTCGGTGGTGACGCGTGCCCGCCGGAACTGGTGGCCAACTGGGCCGGACGGGTGCTGCTGAACGGCTACGGACCCACCGAAACCACCATCACCGTGACCTTGAGCGGACCGCTGCGCCCGGGCGGGCCGGTCACCATCGGCAGCATCGTTCGCGGCGTCACCGCTGTCGTGCTCGACCCATGGCTGCGGCCGGTCGCCCGGGGCGCGGTCGGTGAGCTGTACCTCGCTGGCACCGGCGTGGCGCGCGGCTATCACCAGCGCAACGGACTGACCGCCAGCCGTTTCGTGGCCAACCCGTACGCCCCCGGCGAGCGGATGTACCGCACCGGCGATCTCGTGCGGTGGACCACAGACGACGAACTGGAGTACCAGGGCCGCAGCGACTTCCAGGTGAAGGTGCGCGGATTCCGCATCGAACTCGGCGAGATCGACGCCGCGCTGCAACGGCATCCGGATGTCGACTTCGCACTCACCATCGGCGCCGAGACCGCCACCGGCGCGACCGCTCTGGTGGCATACGTGCTGGGCAAGCCCGGCGCCGAGATCCACCCCGAAGCGCTGAAAGCCGCTGCCGGTGAGACACTTCCGGCCTATATGGTGCCCTCGGTCATCATGGTGCTGGACAGCATTCCGCTGACGCCGCTCGGCAAAGTGGACCGCAGGGCCTTACCCGCACCGGATTTCAGTGTCCGCGCCGTCGCGAGCCGGGCGCCGTCCACGCCGCGCGAGGAGGCGCTGGCCGAGTTGTTCGCCGATGTCCTCGGCCTCGAAACGGTCGGTGTCGACGACAGCTTCTTCGCCCTCGGCGGTGACAGCATCGTCTCCATCCAACTGGTATCCCGCGCGAAGGCCGCCGGGATCGGCTTCAGCGCGCGAGATGTGTTCGAGCGCAAGACCGTTGCCGCGCTGGCGGCGATCGCGACCGACGTGGTCGCGCAGACGGTGACCGAACTGCCCGGTGGCGGGGTCGGTCCGGTGGAGCTCACACCGATCGTGCACGCCATGGTGGAGCACGGACCGACATGGGACCGCTTCAGCCAGGCCGTCTTGATCGGCCTGCCCGCGGGTTTCGGCCGCGACCAGCTCAGCCCGGCCGTTCATGCGCTCATCGACCACCACGATGTGCTTCGCTCCACGCTGCGGCACACCGAAGAGGGCTGGGAATGGATTGTCGCCGAGCGTGGTTCGATCGACGTCGACGCGTTGATCGATGTCGTCACGGTCGAAGCAGACGCGGACGACACCTTTGAGCGTGAGTTGCAGCAAGCGGCGGATCTGCTCGATCCCGAGGCGGGCGTCGTCGCGCGCTTCGTGCTGATCGAGCGGGCGGAGTCCGATCCGCTGTGCTGGCTGGTATTGCACCATCTGGTGACCGACGGCGTCTCCTGGCGAATCCTGCTGCCGGACCTGGCGATCGCGGCGGCGGGCGGCGCACTCGCGCCGGTCGGCACCTCATTCCGGCGGTGGGCGCACGGCCAAGCCGAGCAGGCCGCCGAGCGAACGGCCGAACTGCCACTGTGGCAACGGATTCTGGCCACCCCCGATCCGGATATCGGCTCGGCGACGTTTGATCCCACGGTGGATGTCGTCGCGACCATGGAACAGTGCCAGACCACCGTCGCCCCGGACATCGCCAACACCGTGCTCGCCACGCTGCCGGACCAATTCCATTGTGGCGCAGACGATGTGCTGCTCGCCGGACTCGCACTGGCAGTGAGCCGCTGGCGTGATCGCAGCGCGACGCTGCTCACCCTGGAAGGCCACGGCCGCTCCGAGACGATCCTGCCCGGCGCCGATATCGCCCGCACCGTCGGCTGGTTCACCAGCATCTACCCGGTGGCCATCGATGTGACCGGCATCGACCTCGACGACGCGTTCGCCGGTGGCGTCGCGGCGGGCACCGCGATCAAGACGATCAAGGAGCAGCTGCGGGCGGTGCCGGACAAGGGCATCGGCTACGGCATGCTGCGCTATCAGCATCCGGAGACCGCCGCCGCCCTGGCGGACGCGCCGACACCACAGCTCAGCTTCAACTACCTCGGCCGCGCGCTCACCGGCGGGCAGGCGGGCGCCTGGCTGCCACAGCGTTTCGCGGCGACGCACAACGAATCGGCGCCGGTGGCCGCGGTCGTCGATATCAATGCCGTGCTCACCGATATCGGGCTGGAGGTCACCTGGGCCTACGCCTCGCGGCTGCTCGACGAGGCGGACGTCCGCCAACTCGCCGAACTCTGGTCCGAGGCGCTGCGGGCGCTGGCGACATACGCCAGCTCGCCGGGCGCGGGCGGCCTTACCCCGTCCGACTTCGAACTCGTTGCGATACCGCAAGATCAGATCGAGAGCTGGGAACGCGCCTACCCGAATCTCGCCGATGTCTGGCCGCTTTCGCCGCTGCAGTACGGTCTGCTCTTCCACGCGCTCTACGATTCCGACACCGCCGACGGCTACACCGTCCAGTCGCTGCTCACCCTGGCGGGCACCGTCGAAGCCGCCCGATTGCGCAGTGCGGCACAGGCTTTGCTGGAACGGCACGAGAACCTGCGCGTCGCCTTCGTCGAGACCGACGAGGGGCCGCGCCAGCTCGTACTCGCCGATGCCGAAATCCGCTGGCAAGATGTGGATCTCACCGATATCGCCGACGCCGCCGAACGCGACCGCGAACTGGATCGCCTGATCGCCCTCGATGCCCGCACGCGCTTCGAACTCGCTCGCCCACCGCTGATCCGCTTCACCCTCATCCGCACCGCGGTCGACACCTATCGGCTGGTGATGACCAATCACCATCTCGTGCTCGACGGTTGGTCGACACCGTTGCTGGTGCGCGAGCTGCTGACGCTCTACGTCATGTCGGGCGACACCTCCGTGCTGCCGCCCGCGCACTCGTACCGGGAGTTCCTGTCGTGGCTCGACGAGCAGGACAACGCCGCCTCGCTCGCGGCCTGGACGCAGTCGCTGGCGGGGGTGGATTCGCCGACCCGCGCGGTCCCGACGCTGGCGGGCATCGAATCCACCGAGACCGGAATGATCTCGCACGACCTGACCCGCGCCACGGTCGAGCGGCTGGAGGCCACCGCCCGCGAATCGGGTGCGACGGTGAACACCATGGTGCAGGCCGGGTGGGCCATGTTGCTCGCCATGCTGACCGGGCGCATGGATGTGGTATTCGGCGGCACCGTATCCGGTAGGCCGCCGGAGTTGCCCGGCGTCGAAGAGATGGTCGGGCTGTTCATCAATACGCTCCCGGTCCGAGTCCAGCTCGATCCGTCGGAGAAGGTCGCCGACCTGCTGGCCCGCATCCAGGCCGAACAGGCGCGTCTGATGGACCACCAACATGTGGGATTGGCCGCCATCCACCGGGCCGTCGGCCTCGCCGAACTCTTCGACACGCTGACGGTGTTCGAGTCGTATCCCGTCGACCGGGAGGCGCTGTCGCAGGCGCTCGATATCGCGGGCATGCGGGTGCTCGATATCGAGGGCACCGATGCGACGCCGTATCCGTTGAACCTCATGGTCATTCCGCTGCGCGGCGAGGACGGGCACGACACGCTGCGCATCACCCTGAAATTCATGGCCGACCAGCTCGAGCTCACCGCGGCACAGCCACTGCTGGATCGCTTCGTCCGACTGCTGACCCAACTGGCCGATAGCCCGAATGCCCTTGTCTCCCAATTGCAGTACTGCGACGAGGCCGAACTCGCCACCCTGCTGCCGGTACGTGGCACAGAATCGGTCCCGCCGCAGACCCTTCCGGAGGTACTGTCGGCGGGCGCGCGCATCGATCCGGACGCCATCGCGATCACTGCGGGCGATCTCACCATGAGCTACGGCGAACTCGACGCCTGGTCCAACCGCTTCGCCCGGGTCCTGCTCGGGCGTGGCGTCGGCCGCGAGGTCTTCGTCATACTCGCACTCACCCGATCGCTGGAATCCGTTGTGGCCGTTTGGGCCTTGGCCAAGACGGGTGCGGCGTTCCTACCGCTGGATCCGAGCTATCCGGTGGAGCGGATCGAGCATATGCTCGCCGACTCCAAGGCCCCGATCGGCGTGACGGTCACCGAGACCGGTGAGACGCTGCCCGGCAGTATCGACTGGCTGCTGCTCGACGACCTCAACACGATTCGACGGGCCATGCTCGTCTCGGATGCACCCATCACCGACGAGGAGCGCGGCGGCCCGATCAATATCGACCAGACCGCCTACCTCATCTATACCTCGGGCTCCACCGGTAAGCCGAAGGCCGTCCTGCTCAGCCACCGCGGCATCGCGAATGTGACCACCGCACAACGGGATACCCTCGAACTCGGTCCCGGTACCAGCGTGCTACAGGTCATGTCGCCGAGTTTCGATGCATCGGTCTTCGAACTGCTGATGGCGCACTGCGCGGGTGGGCGCCTGGTGGTATCGCCGCCGGAGGTCTACGGCGGCAGCGATCTCGAACGTCTGCTGCGCGCCGAACGGGTCACCCACGCCGTGATCACGCCGTCGGCGCTGGCCACCATGGAACCGACCGACCTCGCCGATCTGCGTGTGCTCTCGGTCGCGGGCGAGGCCGCCACCCCCGAAGTGATCGCGCGCTGGGCGGTCGAGCGGCGGATGGTGAATCTGTACGGCCCTACCGAATGCAGCATCTGGGCGACCGGCCCCGCTGAACTGCTGCCGGATGAACCGGTCAGCATCGGCGGTCCGATCCGCGGTACGTCGAATCTGGTGCTCGATACCTGGCTGCGCCCGGTTCCGGTGGGCATCGGGGGTGAGCTGTACCTGGCCGGTCCCGGGCTAGCCCGTGGTTACTTCAATCGGTTCGAGATGACCGCGGCGCGCTTCATCGCGAATCCGTATGGCGCGGCCGGGGAAAGGATGTATCGAACCGGCGATATGGTCCGGTGGGTTGTCGGAGCCGACGATGCGCTCGAGCTGGAGTATTTGGGCCGCAGCGACTTCCAGGTCAAGATCCGCGGGCTGCGCATCGAACTCGGCGAGATCGATGCCGTGCTCTCGCGCGACGAGCAGGTCGAATACGCGGTGACCATCGGGCAAACGGGACCGGCCGGCGCGACGGTGCTCGTCTCCTATGTGCTGCCCACCGCGGGCACCGAATTGGATACCGAGCGGCTGCGCGTCCAGGTGGCGGCGGAACTGCCGGGCTATATGGTGCCCAGCCATCTCGTCGTACTCGATGAGATCCCGCTCACCCCGGTCGGCAAGCTGGATCGCAAAGCCCTTCCGGTGCCGGACTTCTCGACCGCGCAACGGCCGTATCTCGCCCCGCGCACGGCCGTCGAACAGGCCGTCGCCGAGGTATTCGGCGATGTACTGGGCAGCGAACGGGTCAGTGTCGACCAGTCCTTCTTCGAACTCGGCGGCAACTCGCTGAGCGCCACCAAGGTTATCGCCCGGATCAATTCGGCCCTCGGCTCGACCGTCGCGCTGCGCGATCTGTTCGACGCGCCCACCGTGGCACAGCTGTCGGCGCGGGTGATCCCGGCGACCGACGGCAGACCGGGCCGGTTCGCCCTCGCACCGCGGATCAGACCGGACCGAATTCCGTTGTCCCCGGCCCAACAACGCATGTGGGTGCTCAATCGGCTGGATCCGACCTCACCCGCCTACAACATCGCGGTCGCGCTCCGGCTCACCGGTGAGCTCGATGTGGCGGCCATGCGGCGCGCACTCGCCGATGTGGTCGAGCGGCACGAAAGCCTGCGCACCATCTACCCCGCGGATGCGGAGGGACCCCGTCAAGTGGTGGTCGCCACCGCGGCGGCCGCACCCGAGTTGGCCGTGCTCGACACCGAAGACGGTGCGCCCCTGCGTCTTCGGATCAATGCATTGGCGGGCACCGGATTCGATATCGCCAAGGAACCGCCGCTGCGTGTCGGACTGTTCCGCATCACCGACGGCACGGGCGCCGACGGCATGGGATCGGTGCCGGTATCGTCCGGCGCCACCGTCGGCGTTGCGCCGGTGGCGTCACACGCTTCTGCGGACATACCCCCGGTCTCGTCGGGCCCCCTGGTGGTCGAGGCTCCCGTGGCGCCGTCCGCCGAATCGCTCGCGGTACATGTCGTCGTGCTCGTCGTGCACCACATCAGCGCCGACGGCGCCTCGATGGCACCGCTCGCGGCCGATCTGGTCGCCGCCTACTCCGAACGCGTGAGCGGGGGCGAAGCCGCGCGGGTGCCGCTGTCGGTGCAGTACGCCGACTTCGCCCTCTGGCATCGGGAACTGCTCGGCGACGAGTCGGATCCGGAATCGATGGCGGCACGACAGATCCGGTACTGGACCGACACCCTCTCCGGTGCACCGGATCTGCTGGAACTGCCCGCGGACCGCCCGCGCCCCGCGCTGCAATCGATGCGCAGCGCTGATGTCGAATTCACACTCGACGCGCAATTGCACAGCGCCATAGTCGAATTCGCGGCCGCGAACAATGTCAGCGTATTCATGGTCGTGCACGCCGCACTCGCGGTGCTGCTCGCACGGCTCGGCGGCACCGACGACGTGGTGATCGGCACGCCGGTCGCCGGTCGCGGCGAGGAAGCACTCGATCAACTCGTCGGCATGTTCGTCAATACGCTCGCGCTGCGCACCCAAGTGGATCCGGGGACCGGGTTCCGGCAGCTCCTGGCTACCGTGCGGGCCGCGGATCTGGATGCGTTCGGCAATACCGACGTGCCGTTCGAACGGCTCGTCCAGGTGCTCAACCCCCTCCGATCAACCGCACATCACCCGATCTTCCAGGTGTCGCTGTCACTGCAGAACTTCGTCGAACCGGTCCTGGAACTGCCCGGATTGCGGTTCGAGGTCGAGGATTTCGATCGCGGCGCTTCGCAGTTCGACCTCACTGTCGACCTGCGTGAGCGTTTCTCCGCCGACGGCCCCGACGGTGTCATCGGCGTATTGACCTACGCGACAGACCTTTTCGACGCGGGCACGGTGGCAACCTTTGCCGCGCGGTGGCGTCGCGTGCTCGCGGCGGTCGTCGCCGATATCGATGTGCGTCTCGCCGATATCGATATCCTCGACGAATCCGAACGCACCCAGCTGGTTCCGGTGCGCGGCCCGCAGACCACGGGGACGACGCTGCTCCCCCAGGCACTCGCCGCATCCGCCACGTCGTATCCGGACCACCCGGCAGTGATCGCCGACGGCCGAACGACGACCTACCGTGAGCTCGACGCCCAGTCGAACCAGCTGGCCCGGCTCCTACTCGACGCGGACATCGGACCCGAAACCGTAGTGGCACTGGGCCTCCCCCGCTCCGGCGAACTGCTCACCGGCATGTGGGCCGCCGCGAAGGTCGGCGCGGCATTCCTGCCGGTCGATCCGAAACATCCGGTGGACCGGATCGATCACATGCTCACGGATTCGGGTGCACGGGTCGGGCTCACACTCGCCGCCTATCGGCCATTGCTGCCCGACAGCACCGAATGGCTGGTCCTCGACGACACCGAATTCAGCGCACGGCAACGGGCAGCGAGTGACGCGGCGGTCGCGCCGAACGGGATTCGTCCGGACAACCCGGCCTGGATGATCTACACCTCGGGTTCGACCGGCACCCCCAAGGGCGTCTCCGTATCCCATCGCGGCATCGCCGATCTCATCGCGGCACAGCGAGAATCCCTCGGCGTGGATGCGAACTCCCGGGTATTGCAGGTCGCCTCACCGAGTTTCGACGCATCGGTGTTCGAGGCGCTGATGGCATTCGGATCCGGCGGGGCGTCTGTCGTCGCACCGCCGGAGGTCTTCGGCGGCAGCGCGCTCGCCGAACTGATCGCCGCCGAGCAGGTCACGCATATGGTGATAACTCCGTCGGCATTGGCCACGATCGATCCCGCGGAGGTGTCGAGTGTGCGAGTGCTCGCGGTGGCGGGCGAGGCGGTCGGCGCCGAACTGGTCGAACGCTGGTGCGCCGACCGGACCATGGTGAACCTGTACGGTCCGACCGAATTCACCATCTGGGCAACGGGGTCCGCACCGCTGGTCGCGGGCACACCGGTCACCATCGGCGCGCCCATTCGCGGTGCGGCCGTGCTGGTCCTCGACGATCGGCTGCGCCCGGTGCCCGTCGGGGTCACGGGCGAACTGTACCTCGCCGGACCCGCGCTGGCCCGCTGCTATCACGCCCGGCCGAGCCTGACCGCATCGCGGTTCATCGCCAACCCCTTCGGCGAGCCCGGCGAATTCATGTACCGCACCGGCGATCTGGTGCGCTGGATCCGCGCCACGGGGCAGGCTCTGGAGCTCGAGTACATCGGCCGCACCGACTTCCAGGTCAAGGTGCGCGGTCAGCGCATCGAACTGGGTGAGATCGACGCGGTGCTCGGCCGCGCGGATGGGGTCGACTTCGCCGTGACGCTCGGCGTTCCCGGGCCCACCGGGTCGACCGCGCTGGCGGCCTATCTCGTCCGCAAGCCCGGGGTCGAACTCGATATCGCCCGGGTGCGAGCGGTCGCCGCCGATACCTTGCCCGCGTATATGGTGCCCGCCGCCTTCGTCGTCCTGGATGCCATCCCGCTCAACGCCGTCGGCAAGCTCGACCGAAAGGCCCTGCCGGAACCCGTATTCGTCGTCGAGGAGACCGAATACCGCGCCCCCACGACAGCGACCGAGGAAGTCCTGGCACAGCTCTACGCCGAACTGCTCGGTCGCGACAAGGTCGGCGTCGACGATTCGTTCTTCGCGCTCGGCGGAGACAGCATTCTCGCGATCCAACTGGTGTCCCGTGCGAAGTTGCGCGGCATCCACTGCACACCGCTGCAGATCTTCGAGCATCGCACCGTGGCCGCGCTGGCCGCCGCCATCGACGCCGCGGTCGCGGTCGTCGCGCTCGACGAACTGCCCGGCGGGGGTATCGGCGAACTGCCGCTCACTCCGAACGTGCGCTACCTGGTCGAGCGCGGCGGTAACTTCGACCGCTGCGCGCAGGTCGCGGTGCTGGAACTTCCGGTCGGCATCGAACGCGCCCCGCTGGTAGCCGCGCTCACCGCCGTTGTCGACCGGCACGACATGTTGCGCGCACGGCTGTGGCGGGGCGAGGACGGCTGGCAGCTGCGGGTCGACGAGCCCGGCTCGATCAATGTCGACGCGCTGGTGCACCGCATCGAATTCGATGCCGCCGCCGACTCGCTCGATCTGCGCGAATACGCCGTGACCGAATTGGATTCCGCGGCCAACCGGCTCTCCCCCGCGAATGGCGTTGTGCTGCAGTGCGTCTGGTTGGATCCGATCGGCGATGCCGGGGCCAGGACGAGATCCGGCCGCCTGCTCGTGGTGGCACATCGGCTCGCCATCGACCCCGCGTCATGGCGAATTCTGGTGCAGGACTTGATCGCCGCCTGGGCACAGGTGTCGTTCGGGAACACACCGGTGCTGGCCGAAACCGGCACGTCGATGCGCCGGTGGTCGCACGCCCTCGTCGAAGAAGCGCACACCGACCGCCGCATCGCCGAACTCGACCATTGGCGCCGGGTGATCGACGGTCCCGATCCGCTGATCGGCCACCGCGAGCTCGATCTCGGAATCGATCGGGTGCACACGCTGCGCACGGTCGAACTCGAGGTCTCCGATGAAGTAACCACCGCACTGCTCACCACGCTGCCGCGACTACTGCACGGCGCTGGCACCGATACCTTGCTCGCCACCTTGGCCTTGGCCTTGATGCGGTGGCGCGCACGCCGGGATGCGGAGGAACCGACGGCCTTGCTGCGCTTGGCAGGCGACGGCAGACAACCGCATGTGATTCCGGGCGCCGACATGGGCCGGACCGTGGGCTGGTGCACCACTATCTATCCGGTGCGGCTGGATTTGGCGGAGATCGATATCGACGACGCCTGCACGGGTGGTCCGGCCATGGGCGCGGTGATTCGCGCGGTTAAACATCAGCTGCTCGCGGTGCCGGACAACGGCATCGGGTTCGGCTTGCTGCGCTACCTCAACGATGCTGCGGCAGAGCAGCTTCCGTCCCCGCTGCCGGGCCGGATCAGTTTCGAATACCTGGGGCGGCGCTCGGCTGGCGACATTCCGGCCGGACTCGAAGGCCTCGGCTGGTCACCCACCGACGAATTCGGCCAGCTGCGCCCCGACGAGCACCCCGAGGTCGGGGTCACCGCCGCGATCGATGTGACCGCTGTCGTGATCGACGATCGGTTGCACGCGGAACTCCGCTTCCCCGAAACACTCTTGGACCGCACCGAGGTCGCCGAGCTGGCGGACCTGTGGTCCGACATGCTCGGCGCGGCCGCCCATTTCGCGCAGACCCCGGCAGCTCAGCAGGCCGGCGCAGCCGAAACCGAAGCCTTGGCCGCGCAGGCGGCGGCACGCGAAACTGCCACCGCGCCAGCGGGACTCGGTCTCGACGTACTCCTGCCGATCCGGCTCGGCGGCACCGAACCGGCACTGTTCTGTGTCCACTCCTCATCCGGAATGTCGTGGAGTTACCTGGGACTCGCGGAGCGGCTGCGGCCGGGCCGTCCGATCTACGGCCTGCAGGCACCGGATCTCAGTGGCCGCGAACCCTCGGCGCGCTCCATCGAGGAGTACGCCGACCGCTACATTCGCGAAATCCGCGCCGTCCAGCCGAGCGGGCCGTACCACCTGCTCGGCTGGTCCTACGGCGGTATCATCGCGCACGCGATGGCGGCGAAACTGCAGGCGGCGGGCGAAACCGTCGGCGTCGTAGCACTTTTGGACACCGACCACGCCGATATCGACGGCGACACCATCGAACGGCTCTCGGCGGGCGCCTTCGTCAATACCTTCGGCTCGATCATCGGCATCGACGACGTCCCCGCCGAGGCGACCGCCCAGGAGGCGGCCGATCTCATCAAGACCCGGTTGGGTGTGGAGTTCATCGATGCCGAGATCATCGAACGAATGGCGGGTTCCTACAACGCATCCGCGAACACCCGCACCGGATATCGCCGTCCGGTCTTCGACGGTGATCTGCTCTATTTCAGCGCCACCGTCGACACCTCCGATATCGTCGGGCCGGACGGCTGGCGTCCCTATGCCACCGGCCGCGTCGTCAACCACGACATCGACCTCACCCACAACGAGCTGACCTCACCCCACGCGCTCTCGCTGATCGCGCCCGTCCTCGACGAGCATATGACGGCCACCGAGACCGCCTGAAAGCCGTGTCCGCATCAACGGCCGAAGGGCTGATCGCCCCGAATGCGGATCAGCGCCTCGGCGGCGTTTCTACGACCGGGTGGCGTTATTCGACGTCCACAGTGATTTGAAGAACTGGAATATCAGGATGACGGGCAGGATGAATGCCTTGAAGATGATGAAATAGGTGCCGCCCTCGAAGAAGAAGGCCAGGTAGAAGCCGTAACCGAAGAACAGCACACCGACGATCGCGTCGAATGCGCGCATACCCGCGCTCTGCGACTTGAAGTAACTCATGACGATCAGCGCGATTCCACTGACGAGCAACAGAATCACATACCACGAGAACAACGGGTCGGCACTGAAATCCAGGTTCATGGATATCCCCAATCATGTACGGAAACAACAGAGTTGGGTGATACCCCCGATGAGAACCCCCCGAACTGCGATGAAGAATGCCACAGCCGACGAATCCACGCAAACGATAGGAGACGGCGGCGCTCTGGGGCGGCGGGGCCAACGGCCAATACTGGAACTCCGAGCCGTCGCACCGCGGCGGACGCCGTCCGGAAATGAGTCGGCCCCCGATCCGCACTCGACGGATCGTGGGCCGATGCGACGAAACCCTTTGCGCGACTGCCCTATTCGGGTCCGAGCTGGCGCGCCAACGCCCAGATGATCAGCACATCGATGGCGATGATCACCAGCGACCAGAACGGGTACATCGGCGCGAACAGGAAGTTGTCCAGGATGCTGATCGAGGCCATCACGATACCCGCCAGATAACCCCAGGTCTGCCCGGTGACGATGCCGATGCCCGCGGCGATGATCAGCACCGCGATCACCAGGTGCACCCAGCCCCAGGCCGAGACGTTCACCTGGAATACCTGGTCTTCGGTCAATACGAAGAAGTCGCGCTTGGCGATGGCCGCGATGGCGGCGAGCAGATGCATCACTCCGGCGATCAGAATCAGTACGCCCGCGAAGATCGTCATGTCATTGAGCGCGGGTCCGGTCTTGGTCGGGCCGGGACTGGTCATAACACACACTCCTTCCGAAACGCGTGGTAATCAACGGCCACAAACTAACCCCCGGCACGCCCGAAACGCGGGAGCCCGTCGGCGGGTCAATTGCTGAGACTGGCCTCCGGCTCGCGAGCCACCACCACGCTGGGCCGGGCCAGCGCACTCGGCCACCAGATCCGATCGCCGATATCCAGGGTCAGGGCGGTGACCAGGATCGAACGCACGATCACCGTATCGAGCAGCACGCCGACGGCGATGACAATGCCCATCTCGGCGAAGGTGACCACCGGCATGGTCGCGAATACCGCGAAGGTGCCCGCCAGCACCAGCCCGGCCGAGGTGATCACCCCGCCCGTGGCGGCCAGACCGATGAGCGCGCCCGCCTTGGTGCGATGCTTCTGTGCCTCCTCGTGCACCCGCGACATCAGGAAGATGTTGTAGTCGATGCCCAGCGCGACCAGGAAGACGAAGGTCAGCAGCGGCAGTCCCGCGTCGGAGCCGTTGAATCCGGCCAGATCGAAGATCCAGCGGCTGAGCCCGAGCGCGGCGAAGTAGGAAAGCACCACGGTCGCGGTGAGCAGAATCGGCGCGACCAACGCGCGCAGCAGCACCATCAGGATCACCATCACGATGACGAGCACCACCGGCACGATGACCCGATTGTCATGGGCCACAGCGCGTTTGATGTCCAGTACAACGGCGGTCTGCCCGCCGACCTTGGCCTGCGGATCCGCCGCGTGCACGGCCGCGCGCACTCGATCGATGGTGGCGTCGGCGGCCCGGCTGTCCGGCGGATCCGAGAGCGTGCCCTCCAGATAGACCAGATCGTCCTTGACGATCGGCCGGGTCGGCGCGGTAATGCCGGGTGTCGATCCCAGTGCCGTGGCGACGGCATCGGCGCGCGCGGACGTGGCGACGACCATGACCGGTGTACCGGTGCCCGCCTCGAAATGTCGTTCCAGCACCTCGGTTCCGGTGACCGCATCGGAGGAGCCGACGAAGGCGTCCTTATTCGCGATGCCGTTCGACTCCAGCCCGGTGACACCGAGCGCGAGCGCGCCCAGTGCCAGCGCGGTGCCGATCCAGACGGTGCGCGGGCGCCGGGCGATGGCGAATCCGACCCGCGCCCAGATGCCGGATTCGGTCTCGTTGACGGTGCCGAAATTCGGGTGCCGCGGCCAGAAGATCCATCGACCGACGATCACCAGCAACGCGGGCAGCAGCGTCGACATCGCCAACAGCGCCACCGCGATCCCGATGGCGCAGACCGGCCCGATGCCCTTGGTGGAGTTCATCTCCGCCACCAGCAGGGCCAGCATCGAGACGATCACGGTGGAGCCGCTGGCCAGGACGGCGGGCCCGGCGCGGTGCAGCGCGACCGCCATCGCCTCGTGTTTGTCGGGATGGCGGCGCAGTTCCTCCCGATAGCGTGCAACCAGAAGCAGTGCGTAGTCGGTGCCCGCGCCGAAGACCAGGACGGTGAGGATGGCCTGACCCTGCGCACTGACCGTCAACCCGAGCTTGGTCGCGCCGAATACCGCGGCCTGCGAAATCGCCAGCGCGAACCCCACGGTGAGCAATGGCAACGCCCACAGCATCGGACCGTAGGTGGCCAGCAGGATGACGATGACGACCGCGGCGGCCGAGTACAGCAGCAAACCGTCGACGTTCTTGAACGCCTTGCCGAATTCGGCGGCGTACCCGGCCGGTCCGGTGGCGTAGAAGGACAATCCGTCGGGTCGCTCGCCCGCCGCGTCGTTGACGGCGCCGACGACATCGGTCAATCGGCTCCAGCCCCCCGACCCCATCGAGATCGGCACCAGAATCTCCAGCGACTGACCGTCCCCGGACGGAATCGGGCCAAGCATCTTATCGGCGACCACATGTTCGACCTGCCGGAACCGAGTGGCGTCCGCACCCACCGCGAGCCGGTCGGCCTCGGTGATCCCGCTGCGGCGCTCGTACACCAGCACCACCGGAACCTGGTCACTATTGCCGAACTTCTCGGCCATCTTGAACGCCTGCGTGGATTCGGCGCTGTCCGGCAGCCAGTTGACATTGTCGTTCTTCTGCGCGCCCGTGAGCTTTCCGGCGAAGCCGCCCAGTGCGAGCAGGGCGATGACCCAGACACCGAGCACCACCCATTTGCTCCGGCGGCCACTCGGCACGCGCGAGAGTCGGCCGAGCAGATCGGTCATATCCGGATCGGTCGGTGCGGACATCGGGCCCCCTCGGTCGCCGCCACGGTGATCTTTTCGAGCGCCCGCAAGCAGTCGCTGGCGGCTGGCAACGATGCTACTGCCGGGTTCTGACATCCGCGAGCAAAAATGTGACTCTGCGCCCACTCCGCGGCTGCCGAGCAGGCCGATTCCACCAACGGATTTCCGCCAGCCGCGACAGCAATCTCGGTGCTGGCACGGGGACCACAGCGTCCCCTGCGGACTGGGCCCACGACCTACCTATCGGCAAACCGCGGGCGACCACGATGACAGCGCCGGTATCGATGCGCGGATTTCGCGCCGCGTGCCGCACAATGGGTGCCGCACGCGGTGGTCACCGGCCTTTCTGCGCCATGGTGGCAGACGCCGCTGCGACACAAGGTGTTGTGCTGCACGGACTTGTCACCCACAAGGAGTAGTGTTCAGGGGTAGGCAATTCCGTGACGGCAGCGTGCTCGGGAAGGGTGTGGAGGCAGGATGAAACTGATCGATCGGGTGTCGGCCATCAACTGGAATCGGGTGCCCGACGAGAAGGACGCCGAGGTCTGGGATCGCCTGACCGGCAACTTCTGGCTGCCCGAGAAGGTGCCGGTGTCCAATGACATTCCGTCGTGGAACACCCTCACCGCCGACGAGAAGCAACTGACCATGCGGGTCTTCACCGGCCTGACGCTGCTGGACACCATCCAGGGCACGGTCGGCGCGGTTAGCCTGATCCCGGACGCCGTGACGCCGCACGAGGAGGCGGTGCTCACCAATATCGCGTTCATGGAGTCGGTGCACGCCAAGAGCTACAGCTCGATCTTCTCGACGCTGTGCTCCACCCGCGAGATCGATGACGCGTTCCGCTGGTCGGAGGAGAACCGAAACCTGCAGCGCAAGGCCGAGATCGTGCTCGAGTACTACCGCGGCGACGATCCGCTCAAGCGCAAGGTGGCCTCCACCCTGCTGGAGAGCTTCCTGTTCTACTCCGGCTTCTACTTGCCGATGTACTGGTCCTCGCGGGCCAAGCTCACCAACACCGCCGACCTGATCCGCCTGATCATCCGCGACGAGGCCGTGCACGGGTACTACATCGGCTACAAGTACCAGAAGGGTCTGGAACTGCTCGGCCAGGCCGAACGCGACGACCTCAAGAACTACACCTTCGAGCTGCTTTTCGAGCTCTACGACAACGAGGTCGAATACACCCAGGACCTCTACGACGAGGTCGGCCTCACCGAGGACGTCAAGAAGTTCCTGCGCTACAACGCCAACAAGGCCCTGATGAACCTCGGCTACGAGGGCCTGTTCCCCAAGGACGAAACCGACGTCAACCCCGCCATCCTCTCGGCACTGTCCCCCAACGCCGACGAGAACCACGACTTCTTCTCCGGCTCGGGCTCCAGCTACGTCATCGGCAAGGCCGTAAACACCGAAGACGAAGACTGGGAGTTCTAACCCCTACCCGCACAACGAAATCCGGCTCGGCCATCAGGCCGAGCCGGATTCCTTCGCCTGAAACTACTTGTCGCCGTTGGGGTTCCGCAAAATCTGCAGAATCTGAGCAACATCCGACTTGAGCGTGCCGACATCCGACTCTATCGATGCCAGTCGTCCATTCATCGCATCTTGACGCGACGCCATATTCCCGATGTCGACATTCATTGATATCAAGCGCGACGCCACCGAACGGCCATCCAAATCACCGATGCTGGTGCGGATGTCGCCCATACTGGTGTGGATCGCAGCTAACTGCTCGTGGATTTGCGTCACCGTCACAGTATCCCGGGTGATCTGGTGATCGCGCCACAGTTCTAGCGCACATACCCGTTGTTCAAGAGACTTCCAGCCAGTGCTCATGGTCGAACCCTCCCCTTGGCCACTTCGGTATCGAAAACGTGTTCGACAATAGCGTTCGGCTCTGACACCGTCCAGGCTTCGGTCGGAATGCTGTGCCGACACACCGGAGACACGCGGGCCATCCGCTCGAGAGACGGCAACCCTTGTGCGTCAGGGGGATTCGCCTCAGATGCCGAGGACCAGTTTGGCCGTGGTGAAGTAGATGATGAGGCCGGTGGCGTCGACCAAGGTGGTGACCATCGGGGCCGAGACGACGGCCGGGTCGATGCGGAACCGCTTGGCCAGCAAGGGCATGGTGCCGCCGATGGTGGCCGCCCAGCCGCAGATGATGACCAGGGTGATCCCGACGACCAGGGCGGTACCGGGGTCGACGAACAGTGCGCCGATGGCGACGCCCGCGGTGGCCAGCATGGTGCCGAGCACCAGGCCTACCCGACATTCGCGCCAGATCACCTTGAACAGATCCGAGCCACGTACCTCGCCGACGGCGAGCGCACGCACGCACGCGGTCGCCGCCTGGGCGCCCGCATTGCCGCCCGCGCCGATGAGCAGCGGAATGAACAGCGCCAGGTGCGCCGCCTGCTGCAGGGTGCCCTCGAAGAAATCGGTGACACTGACCGTCAGGGTGGCCGCGAACAGCAACAGCAGCAACCACAGCGCGCGGTAGCGGGCCAATTGGAAGACCTTGGCCGCCATGTAGTGGCCCTCCCACGGCGCGGAACCCGCCTGCTTGGCGACATCCTCGCTATCGGCGGCCTCGATGACCTCCACGGCGTCATCGATGGTGAGCAGCCCGACCAGCCGGTCCTCACTGTCGACGACCGGCAGATTGATGACGTTGGTCTCGCGCATCAACCGCGCCGCCTTCTCGGCCGAGTCGGTGGCGCGAACGAACGCCGGTTCGGTGACGACGAGATCCGACACCATGGTGTCCGGCCTGCTCAACACCAGCTCGCGCAGTTCGACAATGCCGGTGAGGCGGCGACCGGAGTCGACCACGGGCAGCGTGTACACCGTCTCGGCATTGACGCCCTTGATCCGCACCGTCTGCAGTGCGTCGGGAACGCTCAAATTGCGGGGCAGCGCGACGACTTCCGGCGTCATATAGAGCCCGACCGACCCCTCCGGATAGCCGAGCAGCGCGGCGGTCATCCGCCGTTCGCGCGCGCTCAATCCGGCGAGCACCTTCTTGGCGACCTTGGCGGGCGCCTCGCGCAGCATTCTGGCCCGGTCGTCGGGGGCCATGCCCTCGACCAGCTCGCGGAAGCTCTGATCGCGCAGACCTTCCAGAATCTGTTGCTGGTCAACGGGTTCGAGCTCCTCGAAGACGGCAAGCGCCAGATCCTTATCGAGCAGACGAAAGGCAACGCCCGCCTGGACGCCGTCCATACGTGCGAGTTCGTCCGCGATGACATGCGGCGGTTGGTTGTCGAGCCAGTCGAGTGCGGCGTCGACACGGTGAGTGTCCGCGATGTCCTGCAGGGATGCGGACAGCGTCGGACGTGCTTCGATGAGATCGGTCTGCGACATGGGAGGTCCTCAGCACACGGCGAGTAAGCGAGTGAATCGAAAAACACGAAGTCACACCGCGGGCACCGACCCCACGACCGCTAACCCGAGAAGCTATGGCTCCTGGACGCTAACGACTGCACGAAGGGGCGGCGCCGCGCGGCCTTCGACTGGGAGGTTCGCTGCGCATGGCAACCCCACCTCCTCATCGCCGCCGCAGCGCCGTCAGCACTGCAGATTTCCCGAATGCGCCGCCCGGACCGGGCCGGCAGCACAGCTTCCGGTTGAAGGATACATGTGGCGGCGCGGGTATACACAGTCGAATCGCGTAAAGATCGACGACCTCTCGCTCGGCTATGACCGGTACCACACCCGGGTATCAGGATGCCAATGTCACGCCGACGGCGATCTCGACATCGGGCCACGTCGGCGTGTGCTCGACCCACTCCGGCGCCGGCTCGGCCTGCACACCGAACAGGTACAGATGCGGCACGAGATCCCGCAGCGCCCGATGCACCTCTAGGCGATCGTCGATCATGTGCGTGATCCCCAATTCGGCGCAGTGGATCGCCTTGTCCGCACGCTTGCGGCAGAACCGCACGCTGTCGCGCGCCACCCCGGTCCGGTCGTAGAACCCCTGGTGATCGAGCCAACGCAGGGTGCGTTCCTGGACCCGGGGCCCGCATTTGGAGATCACCCACACCCGGCCGCCGAACCGCTCGGCCAACCGCGCCAATACCTCGAACGCGTCATCGGTAGGCGGCGTGGCCAGCGCCTCCGCGATACCCCCGGAGAGAAAGACCGTATCCGCGCCCCCATCCGGCAGGGCGGCCCCCTGAATGACTCGGCCGAAGTCCACTCCGAGTCGATGTTGTCCATAACTATTCATCACTATTCCGATCCAGCTTGACCCGAATCGCCCGCCGATGCCAGCGAATTGACCACCGAGTTGGACGCAGACGGCGCAGAACCCTTGCTCGGACCCTGCGAAGCCGGAACAGTTGCCCGATTGCGACTAAGTTCGGTCCAAACATATGAAGGAGAGATCTGTGCGCTTCGGCATCTTCATTCCCCAGGGGTGGCGGCTGGATTTGGTCGGTATCGACCCGGCGGCGCAGTGGGGGGTGATGCGCGATCTCGCCCAGCGGGCCGATGCCGGAGATACCTGGGAGTCGCTGTGGGTGTACGACCACTTCCACACGGTGCCGGTGCCGACCGAGGAGGCGACGCATGAGGCGTGGACGCTGATGGCGGCGTTCGCCGCCACCACATCGCGAATTCGGTTGGGGCAGATGTGTACCGCCATCAGCTACCGCAATCCGGCCTATCTGGCGAAGGTCGCCGCGACGACGGATCTGATATCGGGTGGCCGGGTCGAGATGGGCATCGGCGGCGGCTGGTACGAACACGAGTGGCGCGCTTACGGTTACGGATTCCCGTCCGCGGGTGAGCGGCTCGGGCGGCTCGATGAGGGCGTACAGATCTTCCGCCAGGCCTGGACCGAGGGCAAGGCCACCCTGGCTGGTAAGTACTACCAGGTCGACGGCGCGATCGTGCGGCCACTTCCATTGCAGGAGGGCGGAATTCCGCTCTGGATCGCGGGCGGCGGTGAGAAGAAGACCTTGCGGATCGCGGCAAAGTACGCCAAGTACACCAACTTCAGCGGCGCACCCGACGACTTCACCCACAAATCCGAAATCCTGCGCGCGCACTGCGCGGACGTCGGCACCGATTTCGACGCCATCGTGCGCTCCTCGAACTTCAACGCGGTCATCGGATCCACCGAAACCGAAGTCGAGGAACGCCTTTCGGCCCTACAGGCCCGCTTGGCCACGGTAATCACCGACGCCGGCGCCAAATCCTTCGTCGACGACATGCTCCGCCCCTCCGCCGCCGTCGGCACCCCCGAACAGCTCGTCGAGCGACTGTCCCCCCTGCGCGACCTCGGCCTCTCCTACGCCATCTTCAACTTCCCCGAATCCGCCTACGACACCTCGGGCATCGAACTCTTCGAACGCGAAGTGGCCCCCGCCCTGCGCTGACACCACCTCCAAGCGGCGGCCGCCCTACGGCGCCCGCCGCTTTTGGTACGACACCGCTGGCACAATGGTTGTCGAATACGATTCACGGTGACCGTGAATGCACGACTTCGGGGGGATTCCGACTGTGTACCAGGACAATTCGACAGACGGCCGCCGTGCCGACCCCGGGACGGGTCCGTCATCAGCCGACGACCGAACCAAGCGCATCGCGCCCGCATACTCGGTCATCGGCGAATGGGGCCACGAGCAACCGGCAACCTCCGGCAGTGGGGATACTCCTGCCGCGGTAAAGGCACGCTTCGAACGCACCGCGGATGGGTCGTTGCGCTACGTCGACCCGATACGCAAGACCGACCGCGAGTCCACCCTGTGGCAACTGATCAAACTCTGGCTCTTCTCAGCCTTCGCCGTCATCACGACCCCGCTGCAGTTCATGGGTTGACCTCGAGAAGCGCCCCGCCCCTGTAATGAGCAGCTTCGGCAAACACACGAAGGAGATATCTGTGCGATTCGGGATCTTCATTCCGCAGGGGTGGTGGCTAGATCTGGTTGACATCGCCCCGGCGGAGCAATGGGGAGTGATGCGCGACCTCGGCCAGCGAATCGATGGGAGTGACACCTGGGAGTCGATCTGGGTCTGTGACCACTTCCATACGGTGCCGGTGCCGACCGAGGAGGCAACACATGAGGCATGGACTTTGATGTCGGCGTTCGCCGCGTCGACGTCGCGGGTGCGACTTGGCCAGATGTGCACGTCGATCAGCTATCGAAATCCCACCTACCTCGCAAAGGTCGCAGCGACGGTGGACCTGATCTCTGGCGGCAGGGTCGAGATGGGCATCGGCGCCGGCTGGTACGAACACGAATGGCGCGCATACGGTTACGGTTTCCTACCGACTGCTGAGCGGCTCGGTCGCCTGGACGAGGGCGTGCGGATCTTCCGACAGGCATGGACCGAAGGCATAGCAACCATGAACGGCAGGTACTACCAGGTCGACGGCGCCATTGTCCGGCCTCTTCCGCTGCAGGAAAGGGGAATTCCACTGTGGATCGCTGGTGGCGGGGAAAAGAAGACCCTGCTCATCGCGGCAAAGTACGCCCAGTACACCAACTTCAGCGGCGATCCCGCAGAGTTCACCCACAAATCCGAAGTCCTGCGCGCCCACTGCGCCGATGTCGGAACCGATTTCGACGCCATCGTCCGATCCTCGAACTTCAACACGATCATCGGATCAACGGAAGCCGAGGTCGAAGAACGCCTTTCCGCAGTGCAGGCCCGCATTGCCACCGTCGTCGGCCCTGACCAGGCGACCGCCTTCGTCGACAACATATTTCGGACCTCCCGCACCGTCGGCACCCCCGAAAAGATCATCGAAAACCTCTCCGAGGTCCGCGATCTCGGTCTGGGCTTCGCCATCTTCAACTTCCCCGAAGCCGCCTACGACACCTCCGGCATCGAACTCTTCGAACGCGAAGTAGCCCCCGCCCTGCGCTAGCCGATCTGGTCCGCAGGAGATCGATCCACCGACCCGAGGTCCATACTGACCGGGTAACTGGCCGCACTCCGCTGCTCCCCGCTGAAGTAGGCCCGCGGCAATGGAAAGCGGGCCTACTCGACGTGACTCACAGCATGCAGGACACGCAGCCCTCGACTTCGGTTCCCTCCAAAGCCATTTGGCGCAACCGGATGTAGTACAGGGTCTTGATGCCCTTGCGCCAGGCGTAGATCTGGGCGCGGTTGAGGTCGCGGGTGGTGGCGGTGTCCTTGAAGAACAGCGTCAGCGACAGGCCCTGGTCTACGTGCTGGGTGGCGGCGGCGTAGGTGTCGATGATCTTCTCGTAGCCGATTTCGTAGGCGTCCTCGTAGTACTCGAGGTTGTCATTGGTGAGGTAGGGCGCCGGGTAGTAGACGCGGCCGATCTTGCCTTCCTTGCGGATCTCGATCTTCGACGCCACCGGGTGGATCGAGCTGGTGGAGTGGTTGATGTAGGAGATCGAGCCGGTCGGCGGTACGGCCTGCAGGTTCTGGTTGTAGATGCCGTGCTCCATGACCGAGGCCTTCAACTCGAGCCAATCGGCCTGGGTCGGAATGTGCACGCCCGCATCGGCGAACAGCTGACGCACCCTATCGGTCTCGGGCTCCCACACCTGATCGGTGTACTTGTCGAAGTACTCGCCGGAGGCGTATTTGGATTCGGGGAAGCCGCCGAAGTAGGTGCCGCGCTCCTTCGCGATCAGGTTCGAGGCCCGAATCGCGTGGTACACCACGGTATAGAAGTAGATGTTGGTGAAGTCGATGCCCTCTTCGGATCCGTAGCGGACCCGCTCGCGAGCCAGATAACCGTGCAGATTCATCTGCCCGAGGCCGATCGCGTGGGATTCGTTATTGCCCTGTTCGATCGAGGGCACCGAGTAGATATGGGTCTGATCCGAGACCGCGGTCAGCGCCCGGATCGCCACCTCGATGGTCCGCGCGAAGTCGGGTGAATCCATCGTCTTGGCGATGTTCAGCGAGCCGAGGTTGCACGAAATGTCCTTGCCCACCTTGGCATAGGACAGATCGTCGTTGAACAGCGACGGCGTCGACACCTGCAGGATCTCCGAGCACAGATTCGAGTGGGTGATCTTGCCCGCGATCGGGTTGGCCCGGTTCACCGTGTCCTCGAACATGATGTACGGGTAGCCGGATTCGAACTGCAGCTCGGCAATGGTCTGGAAGAACTCGCGCGCCTTGATCTTCGACTTGCGGATCCGCTTGTCGTCGACCATCTCGTAGTACTTCTCGGTGACATTGATATCGGCGAACGGCACGCCGTAGATGCGTTCCACATCGTACGGCGAGAAGAGGTACATATCCTCGTTCTTCTTCGCCAGTTCGAAGGTGATGTCCGGGATCACCACGCCCAGCGACAGTGTCTTGATGCGGATCTTCTCGTCCGCGTTCTCCCGCTTGGTATCCAGGAACCGGTAGATGTCCGGGTGGTGCGCGTGCAGGTACACCGCGCCCGCACCCTGGCGCGCACCGAGCTGGTTGGCGTAGGAGAACGAATCCTCGAGCAGCTTCATGATCGGGATGACGCCCGAACTCTGGTTCTCGATCTTCTTGATCGGCGCGCCGTGCTCGCGAATGTTGCTGAGCAGCAACGCGACACCGCCGCCGCGCTTGGACAGCTGCAGTGCGGAGTTGATCGAGCGCCCGATGGACTCCATATTGTCCTCGATGCGCAGCAGGAAGCACGACACCGGTTCGCCGCGCTGCTTCTTGCCCGAGTTGAGGAAGGTCGGGGTGGCGGGTTGGAAACGGCCGTCGATGATTTCGTCGACCAGCTTGCCCGCGAGCACCTCGTCACCGGCGGCCAGCGTCAGCGCGACCATGACCACGCGGTCCTCGAACCGCTCCAGGTAGCGCTTACCGTCGAAGGTCTTCAGCGTGTAGGAGGTGTAGTACTTGAACGCGCCGAGGAAGGTCGGGAACCGGAACTTCTTGGCATAGGCCTGCTGGAACAGCGACTTGATGAACCCGCGGCTGTACTGCTCGAGAACCTCTGCCTCGTAATAGTTCTCCTCGACCAGATAGTCCAGCTTCTCGTCCAGATTGTGGAAGAAGACGGTGTTCTGGTTGACGTGCTGCAGGAAGTACTGGTGCGCGGCCTCACGGTCCTTGTCGAACTGGATCTTGCCGTCGGCGCCGTACAGGTTCAGCATCGCGTTGAGGGCGTGGTAGTCCATGACCTCGCCCGCATCGGCGGAACGGACCGGTGGCTGCTCTAAGCGAGCCGTTTTGCCGGTCGGTGCTGTCGTTGCTGTTGCCAAAACAATCCCAATCCCTCTCGGACGCGCTCGACGTCCTCAGCGGTTCCCATGAGTTCGAAGCGATACAGGTAGGGCACCCCGCACTTGCGCGAGATCACCTCGCCCGCATAGCAATAGGTATCGCCGAAGTTAGTGTTTCCCGCCGCGACGACGCCGCGCAGCAGCGCGCGGTTGTGCGGATCGTTGAGGAACTTGGCGACCTGTCGCGGCACGAAATCCTTATCGGATCTATTTCCCCCCAGGACGTGCCGACCGCCCCCGTAGGTGGGGACGATCAGCACGTAGGGTTCGTCTACCCGTAGTGAGTCAGCGGTGTGCAGTGGTATGCGAGTCGCCGGGAGTCCCAGCTTCTCGACGAAGCGATGCGTGTTCTCCGAGGCGCTGGAGAAGTAGACCAGCGCTGTCCCTGAAGACATGGCTGCCTCCTCCCCTTTCCATCGGATGCACCGGAAAGCTGGATGCGATCAGGCCGCCACGGTCGCGAGCGACTTGATGCGGTCGGGCCGGAAGCCGGACCAGTGGTCCTCACCGGCGACGACGACCGGAGCCTGTAGGTAACCCAGCGCCATGACGTAGTCACGCGCCTCGTCGTTCTCGGAGATATCGATGACTTCGTAGTCCACCCCGGCCTTGTCGAGCGCCTTGTAGGTGGCATTGCACTGGACGCAAGCGGGCTTGGTGTACACGGTGATGGTCATTGATGTCCCTCTCTCCTATGCCTGATCCACAGCCTGTGATCCGTATGCTGATCGTTTCGAGCGACCCGCAGGAGTCGCTGGCGATGCTGATCCGACCGACACTGCGCAAACTCCTGGATCGGTACCTGAAATCCCTGCTCAGCCGCTCGGGGCCGAAGCTGATCTCATTCCGTCTTCCAGTACCGAAGACACTACACCTAGTGGCCGACAGATTCATACAACACGACATGTTGCGAGTCACAAAGATGAAATTCCCAAGCGGTAAGTACCTGGACGCTCGATTCGCAACCCGACACAACAGTGGCGCAGATCACAATTTCGTACCGTAGCGGCCTTCCAGCAAACTTCTTTCGACGAACGAAAAAAGGGTCGCCCCCACTCCGCGAACGGAGCGGGGGCGACCCTACTGGCGGGACCCGGCGCTTAGGCGGACACCAGCTCGCCGGTCGCCAGAACCAGTTCGTGCACGGTCGCGCCGAGCTGCGTCAGCGCCTCGGCGTCGTCACGCGGATGCGCCTCGGCGAACCGCTCGCCGAATGCGGCGAAGTGCAGGTGCGCCTTCTCCACGACCCGGGCGCCCGCGACGCCGAGCGCCTTGACCACATCGCCGTGCGCCCACTTGGCCGCGTTCTGACTGATCGAACCGCTCACCACCGCGACCGGCCGATCCTTGAGCGCACCGGCGCCGTACGGCCGCGAAGCCCAGTCGATGGCATTCTTCAGCACGGCCGGGATGGTGCCGTTGTTTTCAGGCGTGACCAGCAGCAGTCCGTCGGACGAGCCGACCGCGTCGCGCAGCGCCTGCGCCGCGGCGGGTACGGAGCCGGGCACGTCGAGATCTTCGTTGTAGAACGGGATATCGGCGAGGCCCTCGTAGATGGTGATCTCGACGCCCTCGGGCGCGGTCTGCACCGCAGCCTCGGCGAGCCGACGGTTGATCGAGGCGGCGCGAAGGCTGCCGACAAGTGCAAGGATCCGGGTCTGACTCATAACGTCTCCTGGTGTACTGAATGTGGTGTCCGAACTTCTGCCTACACTAACCGGACCATGGTCCGATTCCATTCCCGGGAGAACCGCGAGGGGCCTGTGAACTACAGCACATCCATGCCGGACGGAATGATGCCCGAGCGTCCGCTGCTCGGCGTCGGTGCGCCCCTGCCCGCAATCACCGAACGCGCGGACGCGGCGCGCAACCGTCAGCTACTCCTGGACGCGGCGCAGGAAATCGTGCGCGAACAAGGTGTCGACAGCCTGACGATGGACGCACTCGCCAAGCGGGCGGGCGTTGGCAAGGGCACCGTCTTCCGCCGGTTCGGCAGCAGGTCGGGGCTGCTGCGCGCGCTGCTGGATCACGCCGAGCGGAAGTTCCAGGAAGAGTTCATGTTCGGACCGCCGCCGCTGGGACCGGGCGCGGCGCCGGTGGAGCGGCTCGTCGCCTTCGGCCGGGCCCGGCTGCTCGATATCGAGGTCGCGGGCGAACTGCACCGCGCCGCGGAAATCGGCGAGGCGAGCGACCGCTATACCGGCCCGCCCTACGGCCTGCTCCGCGCGCACGTGACGATGCTGTTGCGTCAGGCGCCGGTCGACGGCGATGTGGTGCTGATCGCCGACGGGCTGCTCGGTCTGCTCGGCGCCGCGCTGGTGATGCATCAGATGCATGTGCTCGGCTACGACCGCTGTCAGATCGGCGATAACTGGGAGGCCTTCGTTCGGCGAGTTGTCATCTCGTCGCGCCAAGTAGAGTGACTCGCCATGGGGAACCTGCGTGAACAGATCATCGCCGAGTTGGGCGTCCAGTCGAATATCGAACCGAAGGTCGAAGTCCGGCGGCGGATCGATTTCCTCAAGGACTATCTGAGCGCAAGTCCCGCACGCGGATTCGTCCTCGGCATCAGCGGCGGCCAGGACAGCGCGCTGACCGGCCGACTGTGCCAGCTCGCCGCCGAGGAACTGCGCGCCGACGGCGCCGATGCCAGCTTCGTCGCGGTGCGACTGCCCTATGGCGTGCAGGCCGACGAGGCCGACGCCCGCATCGCGCTGCGGTTCATCCAGCCCGACCGCTCGGTGGTGGTGAATATCCGCCCCGGCGCCAATGCCGTTGCCGCCGAGGTGGCCTCGGCGCTGCAGACCGATAAGCTGCGCGATTTCGTGCGCGGCAATGTCAAGGCCCGCGAACGCATGGTGATCCAATACGCCATCGCCGGTCAGGAGAATATGCTCGTCGTCGGCACCGACCACGCCGCGGAGGCGGTCACCGGCTTCTTCACCAAATTCGGCGACGGCGGTGTGGACATCACCCCGCTGACCGGACTCACCAAGCGCCAGGGCGCGGCCCTGCTGCAGGAGCTCGGCGCACCGGCGAGCATCTGGTCGAAGGTTCCCACCGCCGACCTCGAGGACGACCGCCCGGCACTGCCCGACGAGGAGGCGCTCGGCCTGCGCTACACCGAGATCGATGACTATCTGGAGGGCAAGGACGTCACACCGGAGGTCGCTGACAAGCTCGAGACGATCTTCCTGAATACCCGGCACAAGCGCACCGTCCCGGTCACCCCGCTCGACACCTGGTGGCGCTGAAGCCGGACTACTTGCGGTCCGCATCCTCGATCAGCCGACGGTGCAACTCCTTGGTCATCTCGTGAATGGACTTCGTCAGCTCGAGATCGGACTTGAGCTGTAGCTCCTGTTCGGTGAAGTCGTGGTCGGCCTTGATCTGTTGGAACTGCGCCTGCCGGTTCTGGCCGATCATCACGAAGGTCGACAGGAAGATCGCCTCCAGCGAGACGACCAGCGTCAGGGTCGGCCATGGGCTCTGCTCGAGCCACAGCATCCAGACCGCGAACAGCACCGCGTGGATATATACGAACTGCATCGATCCGGCGAACCTGGTGATCTGGTCGGCGAGCCGGAGTTGGAGGCTGGCCGCCCGCATCTCCCGCTGTTTCAGGGCCGCGGGATGCAGCGGAACCTTCGGCGGCTTGAGCATTGTCGGTCGGCCTCCTCGGGGTGGAACGCGAAATGCGTTGGCGCGCCGATGCTAACCCGTCCCCGGCCGCCTGGAACTCGCCGACGGTAGTCAGATGGTGGTTGCCGGGCGGCCGCGAGCCGCCACATGACTACCGTCGGCGGCGGGATCGCGGTGGGAGTGGGAGAGTCAGCCGCCTGCGAAGGGTGGCAGGACGTCGACGCGTGGGGTGAGGGCGACCGAGGGGTCGCGGGTGAGTTCGTCGCCGACCAGGTAGGCGCAGACACGGAGCATTTTGTCGAGGCCGGGCCCGTAGGACGCGGCCAGGGTGGTGCGCAGGTCGGCGACCGTGGCGTCGGCCGGGAATTCCAGGGTTTCCCGGTCCTTGCCGACGGCGTCGGCGATCGCGGCGAAGTAGCGGATCTCAACCACCGATGGCTCCCATCGTGCGCTCCGGCGGGACGAAACCCGCGGCGTCGATACCGTGACCCGCCCATTTGTTCCACATGGCGCCGCGCCAGATGGTGGCGATCTCGTCATCGTCGGCGCCGGTGCGTAGTGCCTGGCGCACGTCGAATTCTTGATCACTGAACAGGCAGGACCGCAGCATGCCGTCGGCGGTGAGCCGGGTCCGGTCGCAGGTGTCGCAGAACTTGCGGGTCACCGTCGCGATGATGCCGACCGTCGCCGGACCGCCGTCGACCAGCCACTTCTCGGCCGGAGCCGAGGGATCGGACCGGCCCGCCTCGGTGAGGGTGAAACGGGTACCGAGCACATCGAGCAATTCGGCCGCGGTCACCATATTGGCGCGGGCCCATTCGTGATCGGCGTCCAGCGGCATCTCCTCGATGAACCGCAGTTCGCAGGCCTCGTCCAGACACCAGCGCAGCAGATCCGGCGCACCGGCGAGGGTGTCGCGCATCAGCACGGCGTTGATCTTCATCGGCGCCAGCCCGGCATCCCTGGCCGCGCGGATGCCGGCCAGGACCGATTCGAGCCGATCGCGACGGGTCAGGCGGGCGAAGCCGAGCCGATCGACCGTATCCAGCGAGACATTCACCCGGCTCAGCCCGGCGGCCGCGAGTGCGCGGGCCCGATGGGCGAGTCCGACGCCATTGGTCGTCATGGCCAGCGGAACCTCGGGCACCAGCTCATGGCAACCGGCGATGATCCGTTCGAGATCGCGGCGCAGCAGCGGCTCGCCGCCGGTGAACCTGACCTCGCGCACCCCCAGCTCCCGCACGGCGAGCGCGACCAGCCGCACGATTTCCTCGACGGTCAGCAGTTCGTCCTGCGGGATCGCGGGCAGGCCCTCCTCGGGCATGCAGTAGGTGCATCGCAGCGAACACTTCTCCGTGATCGATACGCGCAGATCGCGTGCGGTCCGGCCGAATCGATCCACCAGGTATGGCGTGTCGGGGCGTCCGTCGAGCGAGGGCAGCCTGGACCGCACGGCGGGAATCCCCATCTCGACCAGCGTCACCCGTCCATTATGACCGGTCCGCGCGCCGGGCTCATGGGCAGACCGCACCATCCTGACCTCACGAACGCCGAGTACGGCAGGTGAGCGTTCGTGCGAAACGACAAGAGAGCTCGCTACCGAACGGCGATTAGGCTGGCCACATGACCTCGCGCCCCGCCACCTCCGGTGGCCATCGACCGAGCCGCGCCGCGTCCCGGTCCGTCGACGCGTATCGCGACACCGTCGAAGCGCTGCTGCGACCGCTGGCCGCGCGGTCGGTGGAATCCGTCGCGGTGCCCGCGGCGCTGGGCCGACAGTTGGCCGAGGACATCCACGCGCCGGTGGATCTGCCGGTGTTCCGCAACTCGGCGATGGACGGATACGCGGTGCGCGCCGAGTCGGTGGTGGTCACGCCGGTAACACTGCCGCTGGCCGGTGTGGTCGCGGCGGGCGCCGCGGGACAGACGGCGCTGCCGCCGGGCGCCGCGGTGAAGGTGATGACCGGTGCGCCGATTCCACCCGGCGCCGATTGCGTGGTGCCGGTGGAGGATGTGCACGGCGATGGTGTGACGGTGACCATCGAGCGGGGGCGCACCGCGGGCGAGTTCGTGCGCGAACCGGGCACCGACGTGCGCACCGGCGAATTGCTGGCGCGGGCGGGCACCACCGTCGCGCCACGCCACATTGCCGCGCTGGCAGCGGTCGGGCTCCCGACGGTGCCAGTATTCCAGCCGATTCGCGCTGCGGTGATCACCACCGGTGACGAACTCGTCGCCGCCGGAACACCATTGCGCCCCGGCCAGATCTACAACTCCAACGGCATCGCCCTCGCGGCCGCGCTCACCGCGAACGGCGTCACTGTCGTCTCGGTCGAGCACAGCACCGACGATCCCGCGGTATTCCGCGCATTGCTGTCCACCGCAACGGAATCCGCCGATATCGTCTTCACCTCCGGCGGGGTATCCAAGGGCGATTTCGAGGTGGTCAAGGATGTCCTGCGGCCGATGGGCGGGGAATTCGGCTCGGTCGCGGTGCAACCCGGTGGGCCGCAAGGTCTTACCGTCGTCGACGGTGTGCCGGTACTGAGCTTTCCCGGAAATCCGGTGAGCACCATGGTGTCGTTCGAGGTGTTCGCCCGGCCGATACTGCGCCGCCTGGCCGGGCTGCCCGAGGTGGAGATCTACGAGGTGCCGCTGCGCGATGCGGTGCGCTCCCCGGAAGGGCGACGTCAATTCCTGCGCGGGCGGCTCGTCCGCGACGACGCGGCCGCGCCCGGATTACACCGGAATCCGGAAGCCGTCGAGGTGGTCTCCGGGCCGGGTTCGCATCTCATCGCGGGCATGGCCTGGGCGGATGTGCTGATCGATGTGCCAGCGGAGGTCACCGCGCTGCCCGTCGGCGCACCTGTGCGAGTGTGGTCGCTATGAGTGAGTTGTCCCATGTCGACCGGGAAGGTCGCGCCCGCATGGTCGATGTGAGCGCGAAGTCCGATACCACCCGGATCGCGGTCGCGGCCGGTGAGCTGCGGACCACCGCCGAGGTGATAGCGCTGGTGCGGGCCGACGATATGCCGAAGGCCGATGTGCTCTCCACCGCCCGGATCGCCGGTATCGCGGGCGCCAAGAAGACCTCGGAGCTCATTCCGCTGTGTCATCAGCTGGCGCTGTCCTCGGTGAAGGTCGAATTCGGGTTCACCGACACCGCCATCACGATCGAGGCGAGCGCGAAGACCAAGGGCCCCACCGGCGTCGAGATGGAGGCGCTCACCGCGGTCGCGGTGGCGGGACTCACACTGCACGACATGGTGAAGGCGGTCGACCCGGCCGCGACCCTCAACGGTGTGCGGCTGCTCACCAAAGAGGGTGGCAAACACGGCCATTGGGAACGGCCCGAGGAACCGGCCCCCGCCGCCGACGCTCGGCTGCTCGACGATGAAACTGCGGCAGCCGAATCCACGGAAGACGCTGCGGTGTTGGATATCTCGGATTCCGGCGAGCGCTCGGCGGTGGTGCTGGTCGCCTCCACCGGCGCCGCGGTCGGCACCCGCGAGGACACCACCGGCCCGGTGCTCGCGCAATGGCTCGGCGAACTCGGCTTCTCGGTGCGCGGCCCGCTGGTATACGCCGATGCGGAGATCGATATCGGTCTCGCCGACGCCCTGCGCTTCGAACCGGCGCTGGTGATCAGCACCGGCGGCACCGGCGTCTCCCCCACCGATGCCACGCCGGAGGCGACGCTGGCCGTGCTCGATCGCGAATTGCCCGGCATCGCAGAGGCGATTCGGCAACGCGGCACCGCGAAGTTCCCGCTGGCCGCGCTCAGTCGCGGAGTGGCCGGGCAGGCGGGCCGGTCGGTCATCGTGAATCTGCCCGGCTCCCCCGGCGGTGTCAAAGACGGTATGGCGGTGCTGGAGCCGCTGCTCGATCATCTGCTCGCGCAAGTAGCCGGAGGCGGCAACCATGACAACAAGTGAATTCGCGGCCGTACGCCTGGCGGGCATCAGCGCAGAAGCCCTCGATCCGGCGGTAGTCGAGGCCGCGGTGACCGGGCCGGAGCACGGCGCGGTCGTGGTGTTCACCGGCAAGGTGCGCAATCACGATGGTGGACAGGATGTTTCCGCGCTGGAGTATTCCGCGCATCCGGAAGCCGAACGCTTCCTGCGCAATTGCTGTGCCGCACTCGCCGAGCGCTCCGGACTGCCGGTCGCGGCCGTGCACCGCATCGGCCAGCTGACCGTCGGCGATCTCGCGATCGTGGTCGCGGTCGCCGCCCCGCATCGCGCCGAAGCCTTCACCACCTGTGCGGAATTGGTGGACCGGATCAAGCACGAGGTGCCGATCTGGAAGCGTCAGTTGTTCGCCGACGGACTTTCGGAGTGGGTCAACGCCTGCGGGTAAAGGGGCATTGCCAATGGTTAACGCCATCGCAAGCGGCTGCTGAGGTCGCGCGAAACAACGCTGTGACGCGATTTCACTGACGATTCAATAACCGCGGGTTAGCGTTCTCCCGCCAGAAGATTCGTCGATCCGCGGTAGGAGGGGCGCATTGGGAACCGACCAGGTGTTGCTGCACAGATTCGTCATCTCGCAGCTCACGGCGGCGGGGCTGGACCGAGATCGGCTGATCCGCGAGACCGGACTACCCGAATGGACCATGGCCGGCGCGGATGTGCACCTACCGAGTCACACCTTCTCGCGGCTATGGGAATTCGGCGAACACGCGCTCGGCGATCCGAATGTCGCACTGCGCGTGGCCAGTCGCTACGAACTGACCAGCCTCGGCCTCTACGACTACCTCTTCTCCACCGCGCCGACGCTCGGCGCCGGTCTGGCGACCTGTGGCCCCTATGTCGCCGCGGTGACCACCAATCACCGCTTCGACCTGGTCACCGAGAACGAGCACGAGGTCACGCTGTACCTCGACATAATCAACGGCGAGGGTCGCGGCCGCGACCTCATCCAGCTGTGGGGGCTGGCGGCGGTGCTCAGCCGGGCGCGCCGGGTGGTCCGCGAACCGCTCATCCCGCTGCGGGTGTCGCTGCGCCAGCGGGCACCGTCGGACATCGACGTCTTCGTCGAGGTATTCGGCACTGCCGCCATCGAATTCGACGCACCGGTCGATGCCATGACCTTCCGCGCCAGCGATATGGAGCTACCGCTGACCACCAGTGATCCGGTGCTGGCGTCGGTATTGCAGCCGCTCGCCGACGCGCTCCCGCCACCGCCGCCCTTGGCTACCGCGTGGCCGGATCGGGTCGCGGCCGCGGTCGCCGACGCACTGGCCGAGGGTGAGGTGTCACTGGATCGGGTGGCCCGCCGACTCGCCACCAGCCCGCGCACGCTGCAACGCAGATTGATGGAGGCGGGTACCACCTGGCGGTTGGAATTGGAGCGGGCACGCAATGCCCGCCTCGCCCAAGCCAGCGCGGGCGGGCTGCTGAGCCGAACGCGCCAAGCCGAACTGCTCGGGTACTCGGATGTGGGGTCGATGCGGCGGGCGGCCCGCCGCCGGTCCATGACCCAGCTCATGCACCGATCGGACCTACCGGCCTGATCCCGCCGCATCCCCCCGCCCCGCGCCCTGCACCACCGGCACGACGGGTGCGGTCACACCCTCAGGAACGTCGCCGCGATCCGCCAGAATGTCGAATCCTCGATGGCACGAAAATCCCAGCTGTCGACGATATCTCGGGATGCGGCGACAATGGCGGGCACATCGAAATCGTCACGAGTCGCTGTGCCCTTGGCCTCGAGCGCGGCCACCACGTACGCGGTCGCGCTTTCCCAGGTCTCTGACACGGAACTCTCCAATCGGACGTAGAGACAAATACGGTCGATCACGGTTCTGGCGCCGAACCGACACCGCGCGCGGCATGTTCGCTCCGTTGCGCGTATGCCGCGTGCGGCGGGCCAATGTGTAAGTTTTATGTCCGCCAATCGCCGCGCCAAGTACCGAACGCGCCAGCTTCGAGCAGAACGCGCCAACTTCGCCGAGTCGTCAGTGCGGGGTGTAGCGCCAGATGCCCAGCATGGTTTGCGGATCGAGCGGTTCGGCGGCGGTGTGCACCGTGTCGTGCAACCGCCGCAGCGCGGCGTCGGCGGGCAGACCCGCGCCGATCAACACCAGCTGGGTCGTGCGCGATTCGCCGCGCGACCAGGAGTCCGGTTCGAAGACGATATGGCGGCCGACCATATGCAGCACGAACTTCCGGCGTTCGGCCGCGACACCGAACGCGGCGAAACCCTTGGCGCGGAACAGACCGGGCGGTGGATCCTCGAGGAATTCGACCAGGCGGCGTGGATCCAATTCCCGGTCGCTGGTGAAGGAGACGCTGGTGTAGTCGTCGTGCAGATGCCGGTGCCCGGCGTGGTCGTGCTGGTCCTGGTGGTCGTGCTCGTCGAACAGTTCGTCGAAGCTCAATTGTTCGGCGACCCGCGGTATTTCGCGCAGCGGTTCGTCGAACAGCAGACCGGGGTCGACGCGGCCGCGAGTGGTCGCGTACACCGGCGCCTGCCCGATCAACTCCGCGATCTCCGCTCGCAACCGAGCCAGCCGATCGCGCGGCACCCGATCGGCCTTGTTCACCACCACCAAGTCGGCCAGCCGCAGATGGGTGGTGAGCTCGGGATGACGCTCGCGACTATCCGGGAACTGTTCGGCGTCGACCACCTCGACCAAGCCGCCGTAGCGGATGCGCGGATTCTCGCTACCGACCACCATCCGGATCAGATTGCGCGGTTCGGCCAGACCACTGGCCTCCACCACGATCACGTCGATCTTGGCGCGCGGCTGCGCCAGCCTGGTGAACAGTTCGTCGAGTTCGCCGACATCCACCGCACAGCAGACACATCCGTTGCCGAGCGACACCATCGCGTCGACCTGCCCGGCCACCAACATGGAATCGATATTGATGGCCCCGAAGTCGTTGACCACCACGCCGATCCGCGTACCCCGGTTATTGCGCAGCAGATGGTTGAGCAGCGTCGTCTTCCCGGATCCGAGGAACCCGGCGACTATGAGAACAGGAATCCGCTCACCCACCGGGCCCACCCTAGTGCGGCGAGCTCATCGATCACAGAAAGGCCGAACGTCACCCTCGACAACACGCGAGGGTGACGTTCGACGGCCGGGATATTGCTTACTTCGTCGGGCTCAGCAGGGTGCTGGCCAGTGTGTATGCCAGGTTGATCAGCTCCGAGGTGACCACGGTGTTGTCCATGCCGAGCGACTTGGCCAGCGGCATCAGCAATTGCATGATGACGTTGACGAGCATGGGCAGCGTACTGGTCGTATCCGGCGTGGTCTGACCCGGCGACAGTGGTGAACCAGGGGTCTGGCCGAGACCGGGCCACAGTGCCGTACCGGGCGACTGCGGGGTGTTGGGTGAGAGTGCGTAACCCTGCGAACCCGCCTGCGGTGATTGCGGCGAGCCGGGCAGTTGTGTGTAACCCGGCGCCGGTGCGTAACCCGGCGGCGGATTCAGTGATGCGGGCGCGGTCGGCGGCTGCGGGATGGCCCCCGCCGATGGCACGGACTGTGGCGCAGCCGCGGGCTCGGGGGCGGCAGCGGGGTGCGGTGCCGCCGGAGCTTGGGGCACGCTCGATGCCGGAGCCGAGGCGGGACGATCCGCCGAACCGGTGTACGCGGGCGTCGACACCTGCTGCGCTGTACCGAGCAGGAACCCGACCAGGCCGGTCGCGATGGCCAGAGCGTGCTTGACCTGTCCCTCTCGACCCTCCAGCAGCGCGGCGTCCTCAACGTTCGCGCCATTGCCCATCTCGATGAAAACATCGGGCACGGTGGTCAATGCGGGACCGGCCACATCCGCGCGGGTCTGTAGACCGTCCTGCGCGTCCGCATAATTGGCCACCGGGAAACCGGCCTGAAGATATGCGTCGCGCACCGCCCTCGTCGCCGCGAGACCCGGCCCGGACTGGACCTGATCGGCCTTCGCATCCGGGATCGGTAGCTGCGGCACGATCATATGGAACCCGCGGTATAGCGCCGGGGCGCTATCGGCGTGGATGCTCACCGCGACGTCGGCGCCCGACGCATTCGCGGCCTTCGCCCGATCGTCGACGCAGCCGCCCCAGCCGGCGTCGTCCGGACGGCTGAGCACCACCTTCGCACCCAAATTCTCCAGTGTGGCCCGCAGCAGCTCGGCCACCTTCCAGTTGATGGTGTGCTCCGGTACGCCGTTCACCGTGGTCATGCCGGTGGTCTGGCAGTCCTTGGTGCCGCCGCGCCCGTTGCTCACCTGCTTCGCCAAATTCTCGGCGTGGTCGGGACCCTGATGACCCGGGTCCAGGAATACTGTCTTGCCCGCGAGTTTCGCGGCCATTTCCGGCGATGCCGGATCGGCGAGCGCGGCCGGGGCCAGCCCGGACAGCGTCACCACCACGGCGGCCGTGACGGCGCCGCAGATACCGGTCCTGATGATGCTTGGCTTCATGTGCGGTGTCGGCGCTCCGGGACGGAGCACCCCTCCCTTCCCACTAGTAACACCAAACCCAGTGGTTCACTCTCGCAACGCCAGCATCAGCAAAGCAAGCTACGTTATGGAAATGTTATCGAAGTAGCGAGGTGCATTCGCGCTGATCAGACGACCAAAACCCGGTCAAAGCACGATGGAAACGGGGGTTGCCAGCCGGATGCGGAATCAGGCCCCAATCGGCAGGCGGCGAAGCGAGCGCAGCGCATAGTGGACCCGCGTCTTGACGGTGCCGACCGGAACGCCGAAATCGTCGGCCACCTCCTGATAGGCCCGATCCCGCAGGATCACCTCCACCACCGCGACGCGCTGCGATTCGGGAAGCCGGGCGAGCAGGTCCGCGACGAGCAGGCCGTCGACCAGGCGGTCGGCGAAGTCCGGGTTCGCGAAGCGGACGTCGCTGAGTTCGCCGACCTCGTCCCATTCGGTATCCGCGGGCCGGACCGCGCGAGCGCGGGCGATATCGATCATGACGTTGCGTTGAATGGCGAGCAGCCAGGTGCGGACCGTGCCCTTGCGCTCGTCGAACAACGCGCAGGAGCGCCAGGCCCGCAGCAGTGTTTCCTGCACCGCGTGTTCGGCCAGGCCCGAATCGCCGAGGCCGCGCATCGCGCGCCAATGCAGTAGCGCCCGGTCCGCGGCCAGCACGGATGCGATCCCATCGTCGGTACACAGACCCGCACACGCCGTCGCGCAGGTCGACCGCCCGCCCGCGACATCGACCACCGGACAAAAACCACTCATATAACAGATATCGCGGGAACCCGCGCGAGTGGAATCACCGCCGACACAGTGAATTCGGATCGAGTTGATACCGACACCCTCGGATATGTGACGGGAATCTCCGATTCCACCGAAAACGACCGACGAGTCTGGTAGACCTTGGCCCCGGAGATACGGGGATCTCCCTGGTCAGCCGCCCAATAATGGCGGCCCGAGCACGATTCGAGGAGATAGCAGTATGCGTGCAAGCACGCTCGTGATCGCGGGGGCAATGGCGTCCACCGTGACACTGCTGGGCGCGGGCACCGCGGCCGCCCAGCCCGCGACCACCATCACCGAGGACGGCCTCTATCTGGTGGGTATCGACATCATGCCCGGCGTCTGGGAGGCCCCTGGTACCCCCGATCCGGCCGTCGGCTGCGACTGGCGACGGTTGCGCAAGGTCGAGGGCGACAACACCGATCAGCACTACATCATCAATAACGACTTCACCAGGAACAGTCCGGTCCGCGCCGAGATCGCACCGACCGATGTGGCGTTCAAGACGGTGAATTGCGGCGCCTGGCATATGTTGCCCCCGGCCACCGGCTCGTTCGGCGGCTGAGCCCACCGCTATCGTCGCGACCATGACGCGGAGCAAGATCCTGATCACCGGCGCGAGCGCCGGACTCGGTGCGGCGATGGCGCGGGATTTCGCCGCGAAGGGTCGCGACCTGGCCCTGTGCGCCCGTCGCTTGGACGCGCTCGAAGCGTTGCGCGACGAACTCACGGCGGCACACTCGGGAATCAAGGTGGCGGTCCGTGCGCTCGATGTCGATGATCATGCGTCCGTACCGCGGGTATTCGCGCAATTGCGCGATGAACTCGGCGGACTGGATCGGGTGATCGTCAATGCCGGTATCGGCAAGGGCGCGCGGATCGGCACCGGTCGCGCGGACGCCAATCTCGCCACGGCCACCACCAATTTCGTCAGCGCCCTCGCCCAGATCGAGGCGGCACTGGAGATCTTCCGCGCCCAGCAGTACGGCCACCTGGTGCTGGTGGCCTCGATGAGCGCGGTGCGCGGATTGCCCGGCAAGAAGGCCGCCTACTCCGCGAGCAAGGCCGGGCTGGCCGCCCTCGGCGAGGCACTGACGGTCGAATTCGCCCAGTCACCGATCGCCGTCACCACGCTGCTGCCGGGATTCATCGCCACCGATATGGCGGCGAAGGCCGGTGACGCGCGGATGGTCGCGCCGCTGGAGAAGGGCGTCGCGGCGATGGTGCGGGCGATCGAGCGCGAGCGGATTCGCGCGTGTGTTCCGGGGTGGCCGTGGCGGCTCATCGACGTGGTGCTGCCACATCTGCCCGGCGCGGTGGTTGCCCGAATGGGCTGAGGCTCTTCGTATTCGCGGCGGAAACCCGCCGGAATTCGGCGGCGTTGGTTGCTGAACTGGAGCGCATGTCCATCGCTCTCGACTCCTCCCCCACCTCGCTCACCCGGCCACCGCTGATCCGCTGGCTCGCGGTCGTCGCGGTGATGCTCGGCATCTTCTCGATCGTGACGACCGAGATCCTGCCGATCGGCTTGCTGACCTCCATCGGATCAGATTTCACCATCTCCGACGGCATGGCCGGGCTGATGATGACCATGCCGGGTCTGCTCGCCGCGATCGCCGCTCCCCTGGTGACCGTCGCGGCCGCCCGTATCGATCGCCGAATGTTGCTGTGCGGCTGCACGCTGCTGCTGGTGATCGCGAATGCGGTGGCCGCGACCGCGCCGGAGTTCTGGGTGGTGCTGGTATCCCGCGTGCTGATCGGGATCACCGTCGGCGGCTACTGGTCGATCGCGGCCGGACTGGCCGGACGGCTGGTGCCGCCGGAATCGGCGAACCGGGCGACCGCGGTGATCTTCTCCTCGGTCCCGCTGGGTTCGGTGCTCGGCGTGCCCGCCGGCACTTTCGTCGGTCATCTCGCTGGCTGGCGGTCCGCGTTCGTCGTCCTGGGAATTCTGTCCGCGGTGGTGCTGGTGCTGCTGGCATTCGCGCTGCCATCGCTGCCCGCCGAGCAGGCCATGAGCGTCACCTCGCTACGCATCGGACTCCGCGGCACCGCCCTCCGAATCGCCCTGCTGGCAACCTTTTTCGTGGTACTCGCACAGTTCGGCACCTACACATACGTCACCCCTTTCCTCGAACAGGTCACCGAGGTGAGCGCGAGCACGATTACGGTCCTGCTGCTGATCTACGGTGTCGCGGGCATTGCCGGCAACTTCCTGGGCGGCACTCTGCTCGGCCGTCCCGGGACCGCGCTCGGCTGCGCGGCGGCCGCGATGGCGGCCGCGATGCTATTGCTGCCGATCCTCGGCCGATGGGAGTTGGGCGCCGTCGCGCTGCTGATCGTCTGGGGTATCGGGTACGGCGGCATCCCGGTCGTACTGCAGACCTGGTTCGCCAACGCACTGCCCGACACTCCCGAGGTGGCGTCGGTGCTGTTCACGGCGTCGTTCCAGGCGACCTTCTGCGCTGGTGCGCTGGTCGGCGGCGTAATCGTGGACCGCACCTCGCCCTCGACCGTGCTGCTGTGCGGCGGCGTGACGGCACTGCTCGTACTGCTGATTACCTCGGGGGTAATCGACGCGCGCCGGGTCCGTCGGGCAGGCTGAGTTCATGATCGATGAGGTGGGCACCAAGCTCTTTCACCAGTCCATGCCGTTCACCGAGCGCCTCGGGGTCGAGGTGCTCGAGCACGGCGCCGCACTGGTGCGCAGCCGGATCGCCTGGGACGAATCACTGTGCACGCTGGGCGGAGTGCTGCACGGCGGGGTACTGATGTCGCTCGCGGATGCGACCGCCGCGGTGTGCGCGTTCCTGAATCTGCCCGAGGGCAAACAGGGCACGACGACGGTCGAATCGAAGACGAATTTCCTGCGGGCCGTGCGTTCCGGTCATGCCATCGCCTCGGCGCGGCCGCTGCACGCCGGACGGTCGTTCATCGTGGTGGAGACCGAAATCCGTGACGACGCGGACAAGCTCGTCGCCAAGGTAACCCAGACCCAGGCCGTGCTCTGACCCGATGCCCGGCGTTGTGCGCCGGGCTCACTTCACCAAGGTGAACTGCATGACATCGAGGTGCCCGCTGCGGAAGTGGTCGGCACATCCGGTCAAATATTTCAGGTACCTGGCGTAGACCTCCTCCGACGCGACTCGCACCGCCTCGTTGCGGTGGTCCGCCAGGGCCTGGGCCCAATGATCCAGTGTGCGTGCGTAATGCCAGCGCAGCGGCTGGATCTGCTCGGTGCCGAGACCGGCCTGCCCGGCCAGCCGGGTGATTTCCGCAGGCTGCGGCAGCTGACCGCCCGGGAAGATCTCCCGCTTGACGAATATGTGGAACAGTGCGTTCTCGCGGGTCACGGGAATATTCATGCGCCGCAGGTCGTTGAGCGTATGGCCGATGATCGTATGCAGCAGCATCCGCCCGTCGGGGGGCAGCATCCGATGGGTGCGTTCGAAAAAGGTCGCGTAACGCTCACGCCGGAAGTGTTCGAACGCGCCGATACTGACGATCCGATCCGCGTTGCCGTCGAATTCCTCCCAGCCCTGCAGCCGGATCTCGGCACCGGCCGACCCGCGCCGTTCGATCTCCGCGCGCACGTGCTCGAATTGGTTGCGGCTCAAGGTGAGTCCGACGACCTTCACGCCGTAGCGCTCGACAGCGCGGAACATCGTTGCGCCCCAGCCGCATCCGATATCGAGCAGGGTCATCCCCGGCCGCAGGTCCAACTTGCCCAGCGCGAGATCGATCTTGGCGAGCTGGGCCTGTTCGAGGGTCATGTCATCGCGCTCGAAGTAGGCGCAGCTGTAGGTCATCGAGGGGTCGAGGAATAGCCGGTAGAAGTCGTCGGAGACGTCGTAGTGGGACTGAACTTGCTGATAGAACGGTGCGAGGTCGGCCATTGCGCACCTCCTGCCATCGTCGGGTCTCAGCCGGATATGGACTGATACGCGACACGCCGCCGAGTTGTTTCCGCGGGCGGCGACCGATACCGAAACGTGCCCGGTCTGGTGGCCATGATGCCGAGCTGTGACCCGAACCATTGCGCACACCCGTTCGAAGTTGTACTCTCGGCGCTGTCCTTGTGGATGTTGGTCACCCTGGCCGATCGGAACTCCCGATCAGAGCGGGGCTTCCCACAAGATCTCTCTCCTTCTCCACGATGGTTCTGCGCCTTCGTAATTCCGCTTCCGGAACGCACAGGGACATTCACCGCAGCGAGCGCATCGCCGCTGCCTCTCACGGCCGTTCGCCGTACCCCAACTAATTCAAAGGAAACACCATGAAAGACAACACTTTTCCCACACCATCCGATGGGGACGCAGCGGCCGAGGCCGTGGCGAACCCCGGACGAGCCGTCGGCGGCATACTCGAGATCCCCGACAACCGCGCCGCCGTCCTGCGCGTCGAGGACTATCTCCCCGGTCCGCACGACGTGCATGTTCCACCCCGGCTGATCCGTGAATACGGTTTGCGCCGTGGCGATTTCATTACCGGCACCGCCGAACCCGCACGCGGCGACAAGCTCGACCCATTGGTCGGCGTCGAATCCGTGAACGGACAGGATCCGCGCCGCGCCGCGACCCGGCCCAAGTTCGACGACCTCGTCCCCATCTACCCCAACCAAAGGCTGCGCCTGGAGACCGAACCGCATGCCATGACGACCCGGGTCACCGATCTGGTCATGCCCATCGGCAAGGGGCAGCGCGCACTCGTCGTCGCACCGCCCAAGGCGGGCAAAACCTCTGTGCTGCAAGCGATCGCGCACGGTATCGCGAAGAACCACCCGGAGTGCGAGCTGATGCTCGTACTGGTCGGCGAGCGTCCCGAGGAGGTCACCGATCTGGCCAGGTCGGTGCCCGCCGACGTCGCCGCCGCCACCTTCGACCAAACCCCGCGCGAGCAGATCGCGCTGGCCGAACTCGCCATCGAACACGCCAAGCGCCTGGCCGAAATGGGCCGAGATGTCGTGGTGCTGCTCGACTCGCTGACCCGCCTCGCCCGCGCCTACAACAATGCGGCCCCGTCCTCCGGGCGCGTACTCTCCGGCGGCGTCGATGCCGCCGCGCTCGCGCCGCCCAAGAAATTCCTCGGCGCCGCACGCAATTTCGAGAACGGCGGCTCGCTCACCATCATCGCCACCGCCCTGGTGGAGACCGGCTCACTGGCCGACACCGTGATCTTCGAGGAGTACAAGGGCACCGGCAATGCCGAGCTGAAACTGGATCGCGCGACCGCGAGCCGCCGGATCTTCCCGGCGGTCGATATCGCCCAGTCCAGCACCCGCAAGGACGAATTGCTGCTCGCCCCAGACGAATTGGCGGCCACCCATCTGCTGCGCCGCACCCTCGCCGCCGTGGACGGCCAGCAGGGGATCGAGCTGCTGCTGGAGGGTTTGCGCAAGTCCGCGACCAATGCCGAATTCCTGGCCCAGCTGGGCGGCAAGCGGGCCTGACTTCGTGACGCGTCGCCTTTAAGTCTCTTTTAAGAGCCTGTCAAGCCCCCCGAGGCATATTTATTACAGCCCGATCGGGCCTGTCTTCGGAGGGGGAGACAGGGCCGGTCGGGCTTCGTTTTCCGGTATCAGCCCAGTTCTGCGGCGAACAACTCGGACGCCCGCCGCCACGAATCCTCCGCGGCCGCCTCGTCGTAGGGCTCGCGTCCCGGAAAGAAGAAGGCGTGCTTCGCGCCCGGGTAGACCACCAACTCATATCGCACACCGGCCTCGGTCAGCGCCGCGCCGATCTGGTCGCGCTGTTCGGCATCGATGACGTGATCGAGTTCGGCGAACAACATCAGCAGCCGCACATCGCCCTTGGCGACACCCTCGGTCGCGGCCAGCAGCGGCTCCGGCCGACTCAGCGCGGTGCCCGCCGTGGTGAGCCAGCCGGGGTAGAAGATCGCCGCCGCGTCCAGGTCCAGCCTGGTGGCGGCGAAGTAGGCCAGATGGCCGCCGAGGCTGAATCCGAGCACACCGGTCTTATCGGTGGCCCGGCCGTGCTCGCGGGCATAGGCGATGGCGGCCCGGAAGTCGGCCTCGACGCCCTCGCGGGTCAGCTCGCCGAGCAGCCCGAAGGCAAGGGTCCGGTTTTCGTCGCTCTCGACCAGCCCCGCGGCGGTCTGCGGACCGGAACGGTGATAGACGTTCACTACGAAGGCCACATAGCCCAGCGCCGCGACCCGATCGACGATCTGACGCACGTCCTCGGTCAAACCCCACAGCTCGGCCCCGACCAGCACGGCGGGGAACTCCTGCGTGCCCTCCGGCCTGGCGAGGTATCCGGTCATCGGTGAGCCGTCGACTTCGAGGTCGAACTGTCGGGAAACGGTCGTGTAGATCATGGGATATACCTTATGGCGCAACGTAATCCGCCGCGCGGCGTGCGGATCGGCTCATCCCGCCACGGATTCGGCCTGCGGCCAGACCCGGGCCAGCACGAGCAGGTGCGCGAGCTCGGCGTCGAAATCGTGCGCGACGACGGGTACTCGCGGTGCGGCCCCGGTGACGGTCGGCGCACCGCCCGCCTTACGAGTGCGCGCCGCATGCGCCAGCCGGTGCGCGTAATCGGTTATCTCCCAGTCAAATTCGGACGTACCGTGCGGTTCGGGCGGCAGATAGGAGCCGAGGTGCAGCAGCGCGTCACGGATCTCGACGGTCATCCGGAATAGGCGGGTGGCCGGATCCGCACCGCGGCGGGCCTCGGCGGGCAGCACGATCTCCGGGACCGCCGCGGTGAGATCGCGCCACAGCGGCCGCAATCGGCGACAGCTGCGGCCGTCCCGATCCCATCCGGTCAGCGCGAGCAGCGTGCTGAGCAGCGGGATGGCGAGCAGGCTCACGTCGAGGACCAGGCAGAGCACGAAATCGAGCTCCCCGCGCGGCAACTGCGGGCCGAGGTCGGGTCGACCGGTCAGCAATTGCGCGACCGACAGTGCCTGACTGACCAATACGAAACTGCCGCTGATACCGAGCAGCGAGCAGACGAAGCGCATCTCGGCGCTGAGGTCGCCGATGCGAAGCTCTCGGATGCCCGCGTATATGAATACGACCATATTGACCGCCAGCGGCGCGGCGTAGGCGAACCCGACGATCGCCGCGGGCCCGTGCGCGCCCAGGTCGACAGGTCGCCCGTTGTCCTGTGCCGCCATCCCGGCGAGGACCATGGCGACGGTCGCGGCCGCGGCGACCAGACCGCATCGGCGGCGCCGACGCAACAGCACGGCGGGCTCGGTCTCGGCCATGAGGTACCGCGCCATGGCATAGAGGTACATCGTCGTCATGACCACGCAGCCCAGCGCCAAGGCGTTGGGCAGACTGGTGATGCTGGGCGTCGAGGTGCATCGATAGCACAGCAGGGCAGCGATGCTCCACAGCAGCATCCGGTTGATGAGCTGATCGAAGATCGTGTCCCGCAACACCATCAGCCGCCCCGCCGTAATGACTCCGACGTAGCCGAGCACCAGCCACCCGACGACTCCGGGAATCAGCGACGACATCGATACCCTCTCGGCCACGGAACTCGTGCCCGTCGGAGGATACTGCCGCAACGGGGGCTCTACCACACGCCGCCGGATCAAGATCACGTGTCCGAGCACCGGCTATGACCTGCCCCAAAGCCCGGCCGCGCGCATTGGTTGATTTCACAAACGAACCTGCGGATCGCGAATCGCGAGATGTGGCAAAACAATTCGGAGCATTAAGGTGGATGTTACGATTTGTCAAATAGACGGTCCGTGACAATCCCCCGGCCTACCGGGCAAACACCAGTGCGGTGTCCTCTTCTTCGTGGCCTACTGCTGCGGCCCCACTTCTCGAAATGCCTGCTGCGCGTGCGGCAAAGGATGGAGAGTCTGTGCGCGACAAATCTGATCCCGATATGACGACCGAGCGATCCGTGATCCCGCTGGACGCCGTTCCCGCAGTGCCGGTTAAGCGACGTACCAGCGCCTTCTGGTTCGGCCTCGCCGCGACCAGCGCCGGCACCGCGTTGCATCTGCCGATGTTCTTGCAGGCGCGCGATATGGGTTATCACATGGCGGATATGGCCGTCGGGCCCGACATGATCGCCGGGATGGCGCTGATCGTGATCGGCTTGGCCGCCACCGCCTATGGGCTGATCCCCGTTGGCGCACACCGCGATCAGGTCGCCCGACTGCGCGTGCGCGCGCTGGACGAGGCGCCGATCAATCGGGTGCACGTGGTGCTGCTGCTGGTGATGGCCATGGCGATCACCATCGACGTCATGAAGCCGACCACGCTGGCGTTCGTGGCACCCGGCGTCGCCCGGGAGTACGGCCTGCGCCCGGCGGATCCGCACGGTCACCTGCCGGTGGCGCTGCTGCCGCTCGTCGGCATTACCGGCACCGTGATCGGCTCCTTCATCTGGGGTTGGCTCGGCGATCGGATCGGTCGCAAGGCCGCCATTCTGCTCGCCGGTGTTTTCTTCATCGCCACCTCGGTCTGCGGGGCGATGCCGAGTTTCGAGCTGAACCTGCTGATGTGCGCGCTGATGGGGATCAGCGCGGGCGGTCTGCTGCCGATCGCGTTCACCCTGCTCGCGGAGACCATTCCGGCCCGTCATCGCGGCTGGCTGATGGTGTTGATCGGTGGCGATATCACCGGCGCCTACATCATCACCAGCTGGCTTTCGTCCACCATCGGCGAGACCTACAGCTGGCGGATACTGTGGCTGATCGGGTTCCCGACGGGGCTGCTGTTGATCCTGCTGACCCGCTGGATTCCGGAGTCGCCGAGATTCCTACTTTCCATGGGCCGCCGACGCGAGGCCGAAGAGGTGCTGCGGGTCTATCACGCCACCATCACCGAGGTCGACGAGTCGGAGACCGCGGCGGCCGACGGCGTGCGCGGCGGTTACGCCCGGCTGATCCGGCCACCGTTCGGCGGGATATCGATCGTGCTCATCCTGGTCGGACTCGGCGTCGGCCTGGTGGTGTACGGATTCCAGCTCTGGCTGCCGACCAACCTGCGCGCACTCGGATTCAGCGGCGTATCGGCCGATCAGATTCTGCGCGATTCGGCTCTGATCGGCTTCCCGCTGAATTTCGTTGTGGCGTACTGCTATCACCGATCGTCCAAATGGACCATGGTGGTGCTCAGCGCGGTGCTCGCGATATCGCTGTTCGGATTCGTGATCGTCGGCGATCGCGTCGCCGATAACAAGACGCTGCTCTACGCACTTCTGGTCGCGCCGATCTGGGGCGCCAGTTCGGTGGTCGCGGTGCTGGTCTCCTACAGCGCCGAGGCCTATCCGACCCGAATCCGTTCCCGCGGTAGCGGTTTGGCCGCCGGTATGAGTAAGGCCGGTGGCGTCGTGGTGATCGCATTGGTGGTGCTGGCCGTTGCCACACCGTCGATTTCGGTCACCGCGCTGATCAGCGCGATCCCCATGACCATCGCGGCGGGCGCGGGCATCGCCTATCTCGTCGAGACCCGACGCCGACCGCTCGAGGACATCACCGCCGAAGAACTGCGCGCGGTCGCCTGAACCCGCGGACCATGGGAACGGATGCGATGAACAAACCCACGGCCGCATATTCCGGAGTGGCCCAGCCGCTTTCGGCGGACGCCCTGCGTGACCGGCTGGTCGCGGCGACGGTGCAACTGGTCTCCACCGAGGGACTGCACGCACTGACCGTGCGCCGGGTCTCGCGTATGTGCGGGGTATCCACGATGGCGGTGTATTCGAATTTCGGTGGCCGGCCCGGACTTATCCGGGCCGCCGGGTCGGCGGGCTTCGCCATGCTCGCCGCCCGCATGACCGCCGCGGGCGTCACCGATAATCCGATCACCGACCTGCTCGTACTCGGCCTGGTATTCCGCGATGAGGCGCAGCGCAGACCCGAGCTCTTCCAGCTGATGTTCGGCACCGGATCACCCCGCGCCGACCGGACCATCAATCGCGGCAATGTTCTTGTCGCCGACATTGATTCGGAGTTCGAGCACTATCAGGAGACCTTCGACCATGTGGTCGAGGCGGTCCGGCGCGCGGCGGCGGCCGAGATCATCGATATACCGAATATCCGGTCGGCGGCCGCCCAGCTCTGGATGGGCCTGTACGGCTTCGTCCAGTTGGAGATGGCCGGGCACCTCGGCGACGACGGCCTGATCGAGGTGCTCGTGCCCGCGATCGTGCATCTGCTCGTCGGCATGGGGGCGACGCTGGAAACCGTTGGTGACGCGGTCGTACAGGCGCTCGAGCGTTTCACCGAAGAACCCGACGACCACATCACCCCCTGAATGCCCGCGCCTAGAACGGCAGGCGGGATCGGACCCGCTGGGCGCGTGCCATGGCGCGCTCGGCGGTGCTGCCCCGCGGCGGCATCAGGCCCAGCTGCAGCAGCATCTCGTTCAGGTTCCACGTCGCTTGGCTGCGCCAGATGAGCCCGGAGCGGAACTGCCAGATATCGATCACCAGCAGGTCGATCTTCTTGCCGGTGGCGGCGAATCCCGGTGGATCGATGGGGCCGAGGTGGGTGCCCGCCATCCGCCACGGCACCACCGCGACTCGTCCGTCGGCGGCGATCAGTGGCGGAAACGGGTTGGTGTAGGCCACATCCGGGAACGATCGCACCGTATCGTTGACGAACTCTCCGACCCCCGCGCGGCCGAGCGCCGGTTCGCCGAGGGACGGATCGTGCCAGATGGTGTCCTCGGTGGCGCATTCGGCGACCGCGGCGGCGTCACCGGTGTTCCAGCCCTTGATGTAGTTCGCGGTGAACTCGGCCAGCCAGGCCTGACTCTCGATGGGCTCGGCCTCCGGCTCTACCTGGAACTGCCCGGTGCTGTAGGAATCCACTGCCAATCGCCTTTCGCCGGAAGCACATTCGATCGGTGAGCCTACCCAGCGCATCGCTATCCCACACCAATTCCGGTCGATAACAACGTAATCGGCGAATAACGCTGCAATAATTCATCAAGATAACACAGTAATAACACTCGAATAATGCTGTCACACCCCACTGACCTGCGTTGATACCAATTTGTGAATCACTTGACGGGGCAATGACATTCGAAGAACGGGCGCAAACTTGTGTTGACCGTTCTCCGCCGGTCCTCCTACCATGGGTGGACGCAGACCTCCTACCACGGAATCAGATTCGAACCGGACGCCACCCCCGACATCATCGTCGACCGGTGGCGTAATACCGGTTACTCCATATGAATTCAAAAGCCCGGCCGCATATACACCGGTCCGCGGCAGGTTTTCGATGTCACGAGCCGCCAGGGGATTTTCGCATGCCCGATGTAGCTATTGTCGGAATAGGGTGCCGCTTTCCCGGCGGCATCGACGATCCGGCCAGTTTCTGGAATCTCGTCGTGCACAAGGGCGATGGGATCGTCGGAGTGCCGCCCGACCGCTGGAATGTCGCGAAATTCTATGATCCGGACCCGGACGCACCGGGTCGGATGTACACCAGGCACGGCGGATTCCTGACCCAGTCGCTCTGGGACTTCGACGCCGAATTCTTCGGCATCTCCCAGCGCGAGGCCTCGATCATGGATCCGCAGCAGCGCCTGCTGCTCGAGGTGGCCTGGGAGGCGCTCGACGACGCGGGCATGGCGGGTCGGGTCAGCGGACGCTCGGTCGGGGTGTTCGTCGGCGGTTTCATGAACGACAACGCGCTGGTGCGCAGCGGTTCACTGGCCCGCGCCTCGATCAACAGCCACAGCCCGACCAGTGCGTCGCACACCCTGCTGTCGGCGCGCATCGCCTTCCTGCTCGATCTGCTCGGGCCGACCATGACGATCGACACCGCATGCTCGTCGTCGCTGGTCGCCCTGCACCAGGCGGTGCTCGCGATCGAGGCCGGTGAATGCGAGGCCGCCATTGTCGGCGGCGCCAATGCGATGCTGCGGCCGGAGGCCTTCATCTCCATGTGCAAGGGCCGCTTCCTGTCCGTCGACGGACGCTGCAAATCCTTCGATGCCGCCGCCGACGGCTACGGGCGCGGCGAGGGCGCGGGTGCGGTGATCGTGAAACCGCTGGCGGCGGCCATCGCCGACCGCGACCGGATCTACGCGGTGGTGCGCGGCAGCGGGGTGAATCAGGACGGGCGCACGCTGGCCATCCCGGTGCCGAACGCGGCCGCACAGGAGGCGCTGGCCCGACGGGTGCACACGCTGGCCGGTATCGAAGCGCACGATATCCGCTACGTCGAGGCGCACGGCACCGGAACACCGGTCGGCGATCCGCTGGAGTTGGCCGCCCTCGGCGCGGTGTACGGCGCGATCGACGGTCGCGACGCTGCGCTGCCGGTCGGATCGGTGAAGGGCAATATCGGCCACACCGAGGCGGCGGCCGGTGTCGCCGGTGTGATCAAGGCCGCGCTGACCCTGCACTACGGCACCATCGCGCCCCAATTGCGGCTGGACAACCCGAATCCCGAGATTCCCTTCGAGGATCTGCGACTGCGGGTGCCGCTGGCGGCCGAACCGCTGCCGAATGCCGACGGCCGGGCCGCGGTCGCGGTCAACAGCTTCGGCTATGGCGGTACCAATGCCCATGCGATCCTCACCGGGGCGCCGGAAGCGCCCGCCGAACCTGATCGCCGCGAACCGATTACGGTGCTGCCGCTGTCCGCGCGCAACGAGACCGCGCTGCGCACCATGGCGAACGAACTGCGGGAGCTGACCGAGACGCCCGCCGTCTTGACCGAGGCCGTGTGGGCGCGGCGCGCACATCATCCGATTCGCACCGCCTTCGCCTATCGCGACGGCGACGACTTGCGTTCGCAACTGGCAGATTTCGGCGCGGGCGGTGGCCCCGCCCCGGCCCGCGCGCTGACCGACGGCAGCACCGATCCGGTATTCGTGTTCAGCGGTATGGGCCCGCAGTGGTGGGGTATGGCGCGCGGCCTGTTGCAGGCCGGTGGCGCCTTCGCCGAGGAGGCGGCCCGGATCGATGCGGAGTTCCAGCGGATCGCCGACTGGTCCATCGTCGCGGAGCTGCTTCGCGCCGAGGACGATTCCCGGATCACCCGCACGGCCTACGCCCAGCCGGCGAACTTCCTGGTGCAGGTCGCGCTGACCGCCGAACTCGGTGCACTCGGTATCCATCCATCCGTTGTGGTCGGGCACAGTGTCGGCGAGGTGGCCGCGGCGTATGTCTCCGGTGCGCTGTCACTGCACGATGCGCTCCTGGTCAGCTACCACCGGGCGCGTTTGCAGGCCAGTACGGCCGGCACCGGCGGAATGCTTGCCGTGGCAGTGCCGCAAGAGCAACTGCCCGAACTGCTTTCGCGATACGACGGAGTCTGTGTCGCGGCCGTCAACAGCTCGTCGGCGGCGACGCTGTCGGGCGATGTCGCAGTGCTGGACCAGATCCGGGCGGCGTTGACCGAAGAGGGTGTCTTCGCCAAGGCCCTGCGCGTGGAAGTGCCCTATCACAGCCACCTGATGGACCCCATCCTCGGCGAACTCAGCGCGGTGCTCGCTGACCTCGAGCCGGAGCCGGGATGGGCGCCGCTGTGGTCCACGGTCACCGGTACCGCGCTCACCGGGACGGAGTGGGGCGCGCAGTACTGGTGCCGGAATGTGCGCGAACCGGTCCGATTCGGCGCGGCCATCGACGATCTGCTCAATGCCGGTCACCGGGTCTTCCTCGAGGTCGGTCCGCATCCGGTGCTGAGCGGAAATATCAAGGAGGCGCTGGTCCGTCGCGGCATCACCGGGGCGGCCATCGCCACGCTATCGCGCGATGCCGACGACCGCGATAACCTGCTGCGCGCGGTCGGCGACCTGTACCGAGCCGGATCGCTCGACACCACCCGCGCCCCCGGCGGCGCGAAATCGACGGTGGCACACGAGGATCTGCCCCGTTATCCGTGGCAGCGCCGCACCCTGTGGACCGAGGACGCGGCGACCGAACGCGATCGCACCGGCGCCGTCGACGGCTATGCCATGCTCGGCCAGCGCACCGCGGCCTCGGCGCCGGAGTGGGAGGTCGAGCTGTCGGTGGCGAATCTGCCCTGGCTGCGCGACCACGTCGTGGACGGTGCGGTGGTGCTGCCGGGCGCGGCGTATCTCGATGCCGCGCTGAGCGCGATCGCGTTGCGCACCGGTCGTACGTCGTTCGGGCTGGAGGCCGTGCGCTTCGCCGCGCCGCTGGTGGTGACCGAACACGATGTGCCGGTGGTGCGGGTGAGCGTCGAGGAGACGACCCACCGGTTCACCATCCGCTCGCGCACGGCGACCGGCACGACCTGGACGGTCAACGCGCACGGCAGGCTGATCGAGGCGGATGTGGACGCCGCCACGGTCGAGGTCGCACCGGCGGCCGACACGGTATCCATCTCCGCCGCAACCCTTTACGACGGACTCGCCGCGCACGGCCTGGCCTACGGGCCGAGCTTCCGCTTGATCACGGCCGCCGACGTCGGGGCCGATACCGTGCTCGCGAAGCTCGACCTGTCCGCACTGACCGAACCCGCGACACTGCCGCACCTGGCCCATCCGGCGGCGGTCGACGCCGCGTTGCAATGCTTCGCGGCGCTCTACGCACAGTCGGCAAGCGGTGCCGGTGTGGTGGTGCCCGCGTCGGTGGCCGGTGTCCGGTGGTATGGGCCGCTGCCCGAACACGCCGTCGTCCTCCTCCGCCGGGTGACCGGTGACCGACTGGGCGCCGATATCCATATCGCGTCACCGGAAGGCGCTGTGGCGCTGACGATGTCTGGCGTCCGCTTCGCCAGCGTGACCGCCGAACCCGATCCGCACGATCGGCTCGACCAACTGTTCTACGAACCGGTGTGGTCGATCGTCGACGACGACGGCGCCGCCACCGAGGACGCGGTCGCGACGACCGCGGAATTCCTCGCCGTGATCACCCTCGGCAGCACGGTTTCCCAGCGCGCCAAGGAGATCGCCAGCGCCCGGACCTCGGCCGAAATCCTGACGATCGCACCCGACGCGACCGAGGCCGACCGACTGTTCGCCGTGCTGCGCGCGGCACACGATCGACCCGATATCGCGCGCAGCCGGATCGTGGTCGTCGCGAATTCCGAACTCGACGTGGTCTCGAATGTGTACGGGCTGACATTGATCGCCCAGGCCGTCGGGCGGCTGCTCGCGGGCGAAGCCACCGATTCCACGGCGGTGCCCGACCTGCGCGCGGTCGTGGTGACCGAACAGGCGTTCTGCCTGCCCGTCGACCGGATCGCCGATACGGCGCATTCGGCATTGACCGGTGCCAGGCGCACACTGCTCAACGAACAGCCCGCCGCCCGTTGGCGATTGGTCGACACCGAGGCCGCCACACCGGCTGCCGATATCGTCGAGCAGATCTTCGCCGACGGGGCCGGTGCGAACCAGCCCGACGAGGTGGCACTGCGAGCCGGTGCCTGCTGGGCCGTGCAACTGCGCAAGACCCTGCGTGCGCATCTGGCCGACTGGGATGTCACCGCAGCGCTGACCGATCCCGAAGCGTCGTTCCGGCTGGAGGTTCCGCGTTCCCGGCTGCTCTCGGAGTTGGCGTGGCGCGCGGTCGATCGGGTCGAACCCGGTCCCGGTGAGGTCGAGATCCGCTTGGACGCGGTCGGACTGAACTATAAGGACGCCTTGAAGGTGCTCGGCGTGCTCACCGAAAAGGAGCTGGCCGGAACATATTTCGGCACCGCACTGGGCATGGATGGATTCGGTGTGGTCGAGCGGGTCGGGCCCGGCGTGACCGAGGTTGTTCCCGGCGACCGGATGTCGGTCTGCGCCGCGGATCTGGTCCGCCGCCACGTCACACTGCGTCCGGACGAGGGTGCGACCCTACGCATGGACGTGGCCCCCGAGCACGAGATCGACCCGTGCCATTGCAGTTCGGTGCTGCCCTTCCTGACCGCCGAGTTCGCGCTCGGCGAGCTGGCCAGGGTGCGGCCGGGTGAAACGGTGCTCGTGCACGGAGCGGCGGGCGGCATGGGCATGGCCGCGGTGCAGGTCGCGATCCGGTTGGGGGCCAAGGTGATCGCGACCGCGAGCTCCGAGCAGCGGCGGGCGGTCGCGCGCGCCATGGGCGCACACGAGGTGGTGGGTTCGCGGTCGATCGGCTTCGTCGATGACGTGCTGCGGCTGACCGACGGTCGCGGCGCGGATGTGGTCTACAACTCCGCCCCCGGCGAGATCCTGCAGCAGAACCTGCGCGTGGCCGCCGAATTCGGACGGATCGTCGAAATCGGCAAGGCCGATATCTACGGCGACGGCACGATCGACCTGCGCCCCTTCGATCGGAACCTGTCGTTCTTCGCCGTCGATATGGACCGCGCCCTCGCCGTGAAACCCGAACTGGTGCGGCGGGCCGCACGTCACGCGATGGACGCACTCGACGATGGCACGTACACCTATCTGCCGTATACCGCCTACCCACTCGACCGTACGGCCGAGGCATTCGAAACGGTGGTGCGCGCCAAGCAGATCGGGCGCGTGGTGCTCGACCTGCGTGCAGACCGGCCGAACGTGCTGGCCCAGCGGCCGACCCTGCGCATCGATCCGGCCGCCTCCTATCTGGTGACCGGCGGGTTCGGCGCCTTCGGCCTGGCCACCGCACGCTGGCTGGTGCGCGCCGGTGCCCGGCAGCTGGTGCTGGTCGGCCGCAGCGGCGCGACGAGCGAGGAAGCCATCGCGGCCGTCGACGAATTCACCGGACAGGGTGTGCATGTCGCGCAGGAGCGCGTCGATGTGGCCGACTACGACGCGGTCGCCGGACTCATCGACCGCATCCAGGGCAGCGGTCATCCGCTGCGCGGTGTCTTCCATGCCGCGGGGGTGGTCAACAACCTCGAGGTCTCCCAGATCACTGCCGAATCGCTGGCGGAGATCTTCGGCCCGAAGGTGGCGGGCGCGGTGCACCTGGACGATGCGATCACGGTCGCCGGGATCGAACTCGATATGTTCGTGCTCTACTCCTCGGCGAGCAGCGTCGTCGGCATCTCACCCCAATTGGGTTATGCGGCAGCGAATTCCGTGCTCGATACGCTTTCGGCCGCGCGCCGGGCCCGCGGTGCGGCGGCGCTGACGGTGAACTGGGGCTTCATGAGCGGCGGCGGAATGGCCGACTACGACGCCGTCACCCGCTACGCCGAGATGGCCGGGTATCGGTCGGTGGAAATGGACGCCGCGACCGATCTGCTCGCCGAATGCCTGCGCCTGGATCTGCCCCAGGTGGTGCTGTTCGACGTGGACTGGGCGCAGTGGGCGGTCGCACACCGCGCTTCCACGCGCACACCGCGCTTCGCCGAGCAGGTGGCCGCGGCCGGTGGCGGTGCGTCCGGTGCGGGCGCGCTGCGCGCGGAGATCCTGCGGCTCGGTGTCGAGCAGCGCGGCGAGGTCGTGGCCTATCTGCTCGCCGAACAGCTGGCGGCGGTGCTCGGCGTCGACGCGGAGACGGTCGACCTCGACACTCCCCTGCCCGAGCTGGGCATGGATTCGTTGATGGGCATGGAATTCGGCGCGCGCGTGGTGCAGGTGCTCGGCACCCAGCTCTCGGTACTCGCGGTGATCGGACTGACCCTGCACGGGCTCGGCGCCCGGATCGCCGAGCAGATAGCACAAGAAGAAGACCGGGCGGCGAGAGGCGATGAGGAATGAGTGTGGACAGCGATCCCCGTGAACTGGCCCGCGCACTGCTGGCCAGGCATGCCGGCGGCGGTGCGGGCACCGCTTCGGACGGCGGCACGCCGCAGAGCGTGGCCGGAAATGGCGGGGCCGCACCGCAACCGGAGAGCCCGAAAAGCGCGCAAACCTCCTTCCGCGACCACGCGGGGGTGCTGGAGGCCAGACGCCGGTTCGGCCGCTTCGACGACTGGGTGCGCGAGGTCGGGCTGCTGAATCCGTATTACCTGCCGCACGAGGGCATCAGCGGCGCGGTCACCCGGATGGCGGACCGGGATGTGGTGAACTTCAGCAGCTTCGGCTATCTGGATCTCGCCGCCGACCCACGGGTGCGCGACGCCGCCAAGGACGCGATCGATCGCTACGGAACCTCCGCCGCCGCGGTCCGCATCGTGGCGGGCGAGCTGCCGATCTACGGCGAGCTGGAACGCGAATTCGCCGAAATCTACGACACCGAGGCGGCATTGGTGACCGCGAGCGGCTACCTCACCAATGCGGCCGCGGTCGGATTCCTGCTCGGCAAAAGGGATCTCGCGATCTGCGATTCGCTCATCCACCACAGCGTCGTCGCCGGCACCGAGTGGGCGCGGTGCAAGCGGGTTTCGTTCCGGCACAACGATCCCGAATCGCTCGAGGCGATCCTGAAGATGTCGCGTCGCAGTTTCGACCGGGCCATGGTCGTGATCGAGGGCATGTACAGCATGGACGGCGATATCGTCCGGCTGCCCGAGATCATCGAGGTGGCACGGAAATACGACTGCTCGATCATGATCGACGAGGCGCACTCCTTCGGCGTGCTCGGTGCGACCGGCCACGGCGTGCGTGAATTGTTCGATCTGCCCGGCGATGCCGTCGATGTCTGGATGGGCACGCTGTCCAAGGCGCTCGGCAGTGTGGGCGGATACCTGGCGGGCAACCGTGAGCTGATCGACGGATTGAAGTATGTCGCAGGCGGATTGAGCATGTACACCGCCGCGCCAGCGCCCTCGGCCGTCGCGGCGGCCTCGGCCGGGCTCGCGGTGCTGCGCGCCGAACCCGAACGCGTCACCGCGCTGCGCCACAACGGCGAATACTTCCATCGGCGCGCAAGGGAATTCGGTTTCGATACCGGAACATCACAGGGCACGCCGATCACCCCGATCATGACCGGGGCCGACGAACCCGCGGTACTCGCCGCGCTCGCCATGCTGCAGCGCAACTTCAGCGTCAATGCCATCACCCACCCGGTCGTGCCCGCGGGCGAGGCCAGGCTGCGGTTCTTCATCAATTGCCGCCACACCGAGGCGCAATTGGATCAGGCGCTGGCGACGCTGCGCCAAGTACTCGACGGACTCACCGACACCGCAGGTAAGCAGTTCATTCTCGCTCAGGAGGAGCAGCACTCGTGAAAATCCCGATCAACCGATCCCTGCTTCGAAAAGCCGTGGTGCCCGCGGTCGCGCTGGTCATGATGTTCGCACTGTTCGTTCCCGCGCGCAGCTCGCTGCTGACCTCGCACGAGCAGGCGGGCGGCCCGCTGGCATCGCGATTCGACTTCACCGCGATGCCGATCGCATTGCCGAAGGGCCTGCCGACCGACCGCAAGATCCGCGAACTGCGCCCGCCCTACCAGAATTTGTCCGCCTGGATCTCGGCCATCGGCTCGAGCGTCGCGATGAACGATCTCGACGGCAACCGGCTCGCCGATGACCTGTGCCTGGTCGACCCGCGTTCGGATTCGGTGATCATCACGCCGACGCCGGACTCCGACACCAGCCGCTACGAGCCGTTCGTGCTCGATCCCGCGCCGCTGCGGATGGACATCTCGACGGTGCCCTCCGGTTGCGTGCCCGGCGATTTCAACGGCGACGGCCGGATGGATGTGCTGGTGCACTACTACGGCCGCACGCCGATCCTGTTCCTGCAGCGGGCGAACGCGAATCACTTGAACGCCAAGGCATTCCGTCCGGTCGATCTGGTGCCGCAAGCCGATACCGAGGACGGCGGCTACCACGGCCACCGCTGGATCACCACCACCGTCGCGGTCGCGGACTTCGACGGCAACGGCACCCCGGATATCTTCATCGGCAACTATTTCCCCGAGATGGATGTGCTGGAACCGGACGGTCGACGCGCACTGTGGATGTCCGACTCGTTCTCCAATGCGCGCAACGGCGGCGAGGCCAAGATCTTCACGCTGGAAAAGGCCACCGCCGGTGACGAACCGAGCGTCGACTTCCGCGAGGTCGCCGATCCGTTCCCGATCGGGATGGACACCGGCTGGGCACTGGCCGCCGCCGCGGCCGATCTCAACGGCGATCAGCTGCCGGAGTTGTATGTCGCCAACGATTTCGGGCGCGACCGCCTGTTCGTCAACAAGTCCGAGCCGGGCGATATCCGGTTCGGCTACGCAGAGGGCAAGCGCGGCCTGACCGAGCCGAAGTCCTACGTAATGGGCCATGATTCGTTCAAGGGCATGTCCGCCGACTTCGGTGATCTCAACGGCGACGGCATGCCGGACATGTTCGTCAGCGATATCTCGGTGCGATTCGCGCTGATGGAGGGCCATCTCGCCTTCTACAACACCGCCAAGGACACCGCCGACGCGGCCCGCCAGCTCGCCGATGGCGTCGCGCCGTTCGAGAACAAGGCGCCCGAGGTCGGATTGGCCTGGGATACCTGGGGCTGGGACGCGAAGATCGACGATTTCGACAATGACGGCCGCAACGAACTGGTGCAGGCCAACGGCATGATCAAGGGCGAGGTCAACCGCTGGCCGCAGATCCAGGAGCTCGGCACCATGAACGACGATCTCGTCAAATACCCATGGGCCTGGCCGATTCTCGGCAAGGACGCCGATCTGGCGGGCAGCGATCCGGTGGGCTTCTTCAGCCGCGACGCGGATGGCAAGTTCTGGAATCTCACGGCGGAACTCGGAATGGACACCCCGGTCCCCTCGCGCGGCATCGCCACGGGTGACACCTCCGGCAATGGTGCGCTCAGCTTCGCGGTGGCCCGCCAGTGGGGCGATCCGACCTTCTATCACAACAATCGGGCCAAGGACGGTCAGTACCTCGGGCTGAAGCTGGTCAAGCCGACGCGCGAGGGCACCAATGTCACCACGACGGCCGCCGGGCGGCCGGTGCTCGGCGTCCCCGCCGTGGACGCGCAGGTCGAGGTGCGCACGCCCGACGGCCAGCTGCACACCGCGCACCTGGACGGCGGCAGCGGACATACCGGAAAGCGGGCCACCGAGGTGCATCTCGGCCTCGGCTCCGTCGATCCGGCCACGCCGCTACCGGTAGTGCTGCGCTGGCGGGACGTCAAGGGCGCGCCGCACGAGCAGACACTGCAGCTCGCGCCCGGCGGCCACATCGTGAACCTCACCTCGAGCGCTCAGGAGGTCAAGTAATGAGCGAGCAGGAAAAGCCGGAAACCGATGCCGAGAACAGGCAACCCGAGGTGACCGCGATCGTCGGAAACGGCAGTGCCGCAGACGATGGCAGCGCTAACGGCAGTCCGGAAAACAACGGCAATGGCACGCCGGAAGGCAATGCCAAGGGCAGCGTGACCGGCAACGGCAGCGTGACCGGCAACGGCAGCGCCGAGGCGAGCGCCGCTACCGACGGACACGCCGCGGCCCGTATCGCCGCACTGCAGCGTTCCGGCACCGAATTCGCGAAGGAGTGGGTCGAAAAGCCCGCCCCGACAAAGGATCCGCGCTACCTCGCGCTGCGCAACTTCGCCATCTCGATCACCATCTTCAATATCATCGGCTTCCCGCTGCTCGGATTCGAGCAGCCGTTCCTGTGGCCGTTCATCGCGTTGGCCACCGCGTACACGGTCGAACTCGCACTGGAAACCCTTGCGGCGTGGGCCTATCGGCGGCCACCTGCCTATCTCGGGCGTGGTCCGCGCGGGCTGATGGAGTTCCTGCTGCCATCCCACATCACCGGACTGGCGTTCAACTTCCTGGTCTTCGCGCATGACAAGCTGTGGCCGGTGATCTTCGGCGTCAGCGTCGCGGTCGGCGCGAAATGGGTGCTGCGGGCGAAGATCAACGGGAAGCTGAAGCACTTCATGAACCCGTCGAACTTCGGGATCGTGGTCTGCGTCCTGGTGTTCCCGATGATCGCCGTCGCACCGCCCTACCACTTCACCGAGTACATCTCCGGACCCGCCGACGCGCTCATCGTGCTCGCCCTGCTCACCTCGGGCACATTGCTGAACGCCAAGCTGACGCTGAAGATGCCGCTGATCCTCACCTGGCTCTCGGTCTTCGTGCTGCAGGCGGTGCTACGCGGGTTGTTCGAGCCGAATATCTCGATCCTGGCCGCGCTCGCACCGATGACCGGTCTGGCGTTCGTCCTGTTCACCAACTACATGGTCACCGATCCCGGCACGACACCGTTCGGCAAGAAGCAGCAGATCATGTTCGGCGGCTCGGTCGCGGCGCTCTACGGCGTGGTGACCGCGATGCACATCTCCTATGGCCTGTTCTTCGCCCTGGTGATCACCTGCGGTGCCCGCGGAATCTATTGGTGGGCACGCGGAATCGCCGATTGGTGGCGCGCTCGCGCCGCTACGCCGCCTGCACCCGAGGTCGTCGTGGTCGCCGCCGAGGTGGCAGCGGACGAACCCGAGAAAGAGGCGGCCCACTCATGACGAACAGCACCCTGCCCCCTCGAAGAATGGAGTAATCCTCATGCCATCACCGTTGGGCCCCATTCGCGCGGCATTGTTCGCGCCGAGTCCGTCCAGTGTGCGCGCGGTACTCGGATCATTCGAGCAGCCGAGTGCCGCAACCGCATTGGAGCTGGAGAAGGTCACCATGCACTTGGTGGGCGGCATCGACGCCGCGGTGCGCAGCTCGGCCAACGACGAATTGATCACCGGCCTGATGCAGGTGCCGCCGCGCTATCGCGGCTTCGCCTTCGAGGGCGCCGCCGTCGGTCTCACCGCGATAGACTCGCTCTCCCCCGGGCGCCGCGCGCACGATCTGATCACCGGACCGGCCCATGACTACGACCTGACGATGTTCGTCGGCGTCGGAATGGCCCTGGCGAAGATCCCGAAGTTCCGGTGGCGCAAGCTCTTTCCGCAGCATCCGCTGTTCCGCTGGCTCGCCGTCGACGGCTACGGGTTCTACAAGGCGTTCTTCCAGCTGCCGCGCTATGTGCGCGGTAAGCATGTGGACACCCACTACCCGCGATGGATGGGCGAGCGCGCGCCGCTGCTGCGGTGCGCGGATCAGGGCATGGGCCGCGCACTCTGGTTCATCGGCGGCGGTGCGCCGGCCGGGGTGGCCGAGCTGATCAACGAGTTCGACGAGAGTCGACGCGCGGATCTGTGGAGCGGGGTCGGCATCGCGGTCACCTTCGCCGGTGGCGTGGAACCCGTTGATATGGAGCAACTCTGGACCGAGGCGGGCGCATATCGACCCCAGGTTGCGCTCGGTGCGGCCATGGTCGCCAAGATCCGGCAGCAGACCAATAGCGTCAACGAGCACAGCGAGGCGGCGGCGCAGGTCTTCTGCGGACACTCCGTCGCGGAAACCGATGTACTGGTGGATGATTCGCTGCGCGACCTGCCCGATGACGGGTCGGCGGCCACCTACCAGCTGTGGCGCGGCCGGATCGCCGAGATCGTCACCGCGAGCCGGACGTGAGCACCGGCACGCCGTGGGAGGGCAAACATGTCATCGTGACGGGCGGTTCGGAGGGGATCGGCGCGGCGATCGGGGCCGCGGCGGCGCGGCGCGGCGCGCAGGTCTCGCTCATCGCGCGCCGCAAGGTCCCGCTGCGCGCGATGGCACAGCGGGTGCGCGCCGAATGGGCCGTCGCCGACGTGCGCGATCGGGATGAACTCACCTCGGCCATCAAGGAATTGGAGGCCAAGAACGGCCCGTGCGATGTCATCGCGTGCTGTGCCGGGCTGACCCTGCCCGGCCGGTTCGCCGAGGTCGATCCGGACGAGTTCGAGGTTCAGATGAGCGCGAACTATCTGGGCTCGGTCTACGCGGTGCGCGCGGTGCTGCCCGGCATGGTCGAGCGGGGTAGCGGCAAGGTGCTGCTGGTCAGCTCCACTTCGGCGTTCCTCGGCATTGTCGGCTACAGCAGTTACGGGCCGACCAAGGCCAGTATTCGCCAGCTCGGGCTGTGCCTGCGCTACGAGGCCGAGCCAGCGGGTGTCGATGTCACCGTCATCTATCCCGCCGATACCGATACGCCGGGGCTGGCGCGGGAGAACCTGCGCAAACCGGTGGAGACCAAGGCGGTGACCGGTTCGATCGAGCCGGTCTCGGCCGAGCGGGTGGCCGAGGCCGCTCTGCGCGGACTGGAACGCCGTCGCCACCATATCGCGCTCGACCCGTTGACCAGGTTCTTCCTCATGTGGGCGAACCTGCCCGAGGATATCGCTCGGCCGTTCATGCGCCGGACCATCGCGAAGGCGCGCAACGCGTCCTGAACCGCGAAAAGCCCGCCCCGCGCACCGGATTGCGGTGCACGGGGCGGGCTTTTCTGTGCGGCTAGCCGAAGACGACGAGTGCGGCCGCTGCGATGAAGATGATCTGTACGACGGTGCGCAGCGGCAGCGGCATGGTCTTGATGCCGATATCTTCGCGTGCCGCACGGATATTCGCCGGGAACATCACAACAAGCAGCAGGATCAGGCCCGCCGCCGCCAATTTGGCCACAGGTGGGATCAAAAGGCCGATCGCGCCGCCGATTTCGAGCAGGCCGGTGAGCGTGACCCAGCCGGCCGGGTTGGGCAGCCTGGGCGGCACCATCGCGATGAGTGCGCCGCGCTTGGGCTCGACGAAGTGCGCGCTCGCGGTCAGCGCGAACATCGCGGCCAGTCCGAACGCCGTCGCGTGCGGCCAGGAGTCGAGCAAACCGAGGTTGGCGAGCCAGCCGATGAATCGCGCGAGTCCGGCGATGACGATGAGTACAACCAGCGGTGCCATCAGAGTCTCCTGGGTCGAGCACCAAATCTTGACAGTGGCTAGATTAGCTCCGGATCGTGAAACTTGTCAATGGCTAGATTATGAGCGACCATCGTTACATGGCGAAGAGCAGCTACCATCACGGCGATCTGCGGGCCACCATCCTGGCCGCGGCCGCCGAGCAGATCGCGACCGACGGCGTCGACGCGGTATCACTGCGCGGACTGGCCCGGCGGGCCGACGTCTCGCACGCGGCCCCCGCGCACCACTTCGGTGATCGTGCGGGGCTGCTGACCGCGCTGGCCATCGAGGGTTTCGGCCTGCTCGCCGCGCAACTGGCCGCGGCCGAACCGGACTTCAACGAGGTCGCGATCGCCTACATTCGCTTCGCCCGCGAACATCCGGGTCACTTCGATGTGATGTTCCGGCGCGAACTCCTGCACGCGGACGACGAACGCCTGGTCGCCGCTCGCACCGCGGCGGGGGCGGCGCTGCGTTCCGGTGTCGCTGTCATGCAGCCCGAGAACACCGTTGAGCAGCAAAAGGCCACCCGGCTCGCCGCGTGGTCGCTGGTCCACGGCTTCGCGGCGCTCTGGCGCGAAGGGGCACTACAGGATTCGGCGCTCGGTGACAGCTCGGACCCCGAAACCCTGGCCCGCCGCATGGTCGCCACCGTGCACTTCGAATGACCACGGCCCGTTGGCCTTTGGCCCTAAGTTCATAGACATGGACATCCACGCCTACCCCACCGAGGCGACCACCCCGGTGGATCTCGCCGAGGCGCAACGCATCGCCGACCAGTACCTGTCCACCGACGACGACGCCGGCCTCGGCATCAGCAACCTGCTCACCGAATTCGACGCCGGGTTCACCGTCGTCGCCATCCTCCCCCAACCCTCGGGCGTCGACCCGCACACACCCCCACTTCCCCCGGTCATCGGCGGCTCCGTCTGCGTCATCGACAAACCCACCGGCGCCGTCTCCTACTGGCCCACCTACCCCACCGCCATGGTCGCCGACCAGTACACCCAGGCAATGCAATCCGGCCGCCTGATCATCGAAGACAGCTGGCCGGAGGAAGACGACACCCCTGAAGGCGACTGAGGTGTACCTGCGAACCGCAGCGCTCGGTTCAGCGCAACAGGTCGAACAATCGCGTCGCGGCGGCCATGGCGCCGTCCACTGAATCCGTGGCGTACATGAAATCGACGAAGTAATCGTCGAATCCCGTTGCCGCCGAATTTCGTTCGATCGTCTCGGCAATCCGCTCGACGGGCGTTCCCGCCTTCACATTCACCCGCACGATGGTCTCGATCGCCCCGGGATCACGACCGGCCTCCTCGGCGGCCCGATCGATCACATCGCGCAGTGCGACGAGCCGCGAATCCCATTCCGGCGCGCTGGGTACCGGCACGACCGGCAGCCAGCCGTCGGCGCGACGTCCGATCCGCTGCAACGTCGCCGGCGTGAAACCGGCCAGATGGATCGGCGGGTGCGGGCGCTGCACCGGCTTCAACTCCACGCGATGCTCCGGCACCGATACCAGCGTTCCGGAGTAGCCCGCGGGGTCGGTGGTCCAAATCGCTTCCAGCGCATCGAGAGTCTCGTCCAGCCGGATACCGCGCTTTGTGAACGGCACGCCCGCGGCCTCGTACTCCTCTGGCGACCAGCCGATTCCGAAGCCCGCGACCAGCCGTCCCCGGCTCGCCACATCCACCGTCGTGAGCGAACGCGCCAGCAATGCCGGGCGATACAGCGGCGCGATCAACACATTGGTGCCCAACCGAACCCGCTCGGTCGCCGCCCCCGCGATACCGAGCAATAGAAACGGGTCGAGCACCGAATTGAATTCGGCCGGAATCGTATCGGCCCCGGCATATCCGACCTTCGGATTCGTCGCCGCGAGCAGTCGATCCCCCACCCACAGGCTGTGCGCCCCGGCCTTCTCCATCTCGATGGCGAACTCCGCCACCCGATGTCCCTCGTGCGCGTGCGCGCCGTGCTGCGGTATCGAAACGCCAACCTTCATACTTCCGTCCTACCAAAAGGTCGCGCGGAAGATCACTTCCCGGTCACCGCGGCATCGCCCGGCACACGCCTCAGTCGGCGAAATCCCCAGGTTCACACGGCGGGCTGTGCGGCGATCGGCGGCGTCAGCTTCCCCGCTTCGGGAACGGTGGTGCCGCGCAACGAAGTTCCTGCGGTCTCACGCAGGAACGACCAGGCGACCAGCCCGATCAGGCTGGCGCCGACCATATATGCGGCCGGAAACAGCGACCAGCCGGTGGATTCGATCGCGGCCTCGTTGACCAGTGGCGCGGTGCCGCCGAACGCGGCGGTGGAGACGTTGTAGCCGAGGGCGAATCCGGCATAGCGCACATGCGTCGGGAAGATCGCGGGAAAGGTCGAGCTGATCGTCGACAACTGGGGGACATACAGCAGGCCGAGCACGATGAATCCCGTGATGGCCCAACCGGTTCCCTGACCCATCAGCCAGTACATCGGCAGCGCGAGCACCCCGAGTCCGACCAGTGAGACCAGCCACAGCGGGCGCCGGCCCACCCGGTCGGACAACCTGCCGAAGAACGGCAGCACGATCATCATCACCAACTGCCCGATCAGCATCATCGCGGTGGTGGTGGACTCGCCGACGCCGATGGTGTTCTGCAGATAGGTCGGTTGATACGTGAGCAGGGTGTAGTTCACCACATTGAGGGCGACCACCAGGCCTGCCAGCGTCAAGGTCTCGCGGCGATAGGTGGTCACCACCTCCCGCAGCCCGCCCGGCGGATGCGCCTGATCGGCCACCTCGGTGAATACCGGCGATTCGTCCAGATGCGAGCGCAGATACCAGCCGATCAGGCCGAGCGGCACGGCGAGCAGGAACGGGACGCGCCAGCCCCAGTCGTGCATCGCGTCCGAACCGAAGATGAGCTGGCACAACAGCACTGCCGCCGAGCCGCCGACGAAGCCGCCGAGGGTGCCGAATTCCAGGAAGCTGCCCAGGAATCCGCGCTTGCGGTCGTTGGCGCATTCGGCCAGATACGTTGCCGCGCCGCCATATTCGCCACCGGTGGAGAAGCCCTGGACGACTCGCAACGCGATGAGCAGCACCGGCGCCAGCCAACCCACCTGCGCATGGGTCGGCAGCAGGCCGATGCAGCCGGTCGCGGCGGCCATCAGCAGAATCGTGGTGGCCAGCACCACTTTTCGGCCGAGCCGGTCGCCGAGCGGTCCCCAGACCATGCCGCCGAGCGGACGCAGGACGAAGGAGATGGCGAAGCCGAGCATGGTGCCGACGGTGCCGAGATCGCCGGGGAAGAACGCGTCGGTGAGGTAGGTGGCGGTAGCTGCGTAGACACCGTAGTCGAACCATTCGGTGGCATTGCCCATCGCGGAGGCGGCGACCGATCGGCGTAAAGGTATCTGCTCCGATTTGCCATCCGTCATGTGCGCCTCCTCACCAGCCCCGGTCCGGGACCTCGATTCGTTCGTCCGGCCCGTCCCGGGTTTCCGGGTGCAGGGCACGAAAGCAACCGTTACCCAGGTTCCGCGCGAGGCAAACAAGCACCCGACTCGTGGACCCATGAATGGGCCCGCCACCACCTGCGACATCTATGGCGATTGTGATCGTGCTCACATTCGAGGTACCAGGCACCGAACAGTGTTCGCCCGAAGCCATCCGTAGCGACCGGCTACCGTCAATGCCACCTCAAATGGACGCCCGCTGCGGGGTAGCTGAAACCTGCTCGGGACGGCCGGGCGCGCTCGCTGATCTCCGCCCGATCGCTGCGACGGCTGCCCCCGCGAACAGCGCCACCGACAGCCAGCCGAACCAGTCGCCGAACCGGGCGTAGACGGTCATGCCCGACGACAGTGGGATCGAGGCGAGCACCGAACGGGTCACCGTGACATCGGTCCGTGCCGACGCCAGGATGTGTCCGCGGGAGTCACTGGCCACGAGTTCGCCGAGTTGCGGTGCGCGCGCGATACCGACGCCGGATTCGATGCCGCGCATGACGGCCATGCGGCTGTGCAGCCAGTGGTCCTCGGTGAAATCCAGTGCCGGGACCAGCAATAACGTCGCGCCGCGGTGTCGGTTCTCGCGTACCAGGCCGGGACCGTCCAGGTCGAAACACACGGCCAATGCCCAGGGTTCGCCCGGGACGCGCTGCCATCCCGTCCCCGGTTCGAGGTCGCCTTCCAGGCCGGGGATCAGCCGGTGTTTGGCGTACTCCGCGCCCGACGGGTAGTCGATGGCGGCGTTCACGCCGGTTCCGCCTCTGATGAGTACGAGTCCGGCGACGATGTGGATATTGCGCCGGGTGGCTATTTCGGTCAGCGGGCCCGATAGCAGTGGCAACGTCGATTCGTCTGCGGTCCACGCTTTTTCGGGCAGGACGACGGCCTGTGCCCCCTCGTCGGCGAGTCTCTCGATCTCCGTCACCGCACGCGTGACCATATCGCGGCCGTCGGGTGAGTCCACCGGAACATATTCCGGCGGTTGCGAAACCGCGAGCAGGCCGACCCGCACGGTGTCCTGCTCCGGCGCGACCGCCAGGTGCCACCATCCGAATGCGCCGACCGCGACAACCAGTGCCGCTGTCGCACTTGCGACCCGAAGACGTTGGGCACCAGTCACTTCGGGTGCGACGAGCACTGCCACGGTCGCGGGTACCAGCATGATGAGGAATGTGATTCCCCACGGACCGGTCAGCGCCGCCATCTGAATCAGTGGTAGCAGTGCGAATTGGGTGTAGGCGATGCTCCACCACGCACCGAACTGCCCACCCAGCGAAACCAGGAATTCGAAACTCACCCAACCGGCCGGCAGCGCGAGCACGGCGAGTCCGGTCCGACCGCGCAGCAACAATGCCCGCGTCAACGCCACCAACCCGCCGAATACCGCAGCGGTTCCGCCGAGCAGCAACACCGTGACAGGTACTGGCTGCTCGATGGTATCGATGAAATACGGCCAATACCGCAGTCCACTCCCGCACCACGCCAGCAATCCCGCAAGGAAAGCCGTGCCCGCACCAACACGCGGAGCCATCAGCAGCACCGGCAGCGGCGCGAGAAATACCAAGCCGGGCAACGGATGTAAACCGGTGCCGAAATACCACAGCAGCGCCGACAGCAGAACCGCCGCCAGACTCACATAACGCTTCATCGAGAACCCCGCATTCGATCGGATCCTCTCCGATGCTCCCCGCCCTCCCCTTCCCCCACATCGCCCACACGACCGAACCCCGCCTCAGTCCTGCGGAGCGGTCGGGAAACCACTCACTCCGGCCGCTCGCCGAGCGTAGTCATATGGCGGTCGAATACAGCCTGGGCGGCCACCATTCGACTCCGTTCGACGGAACCCGCCCCTGGGCTCGATACGGCAGGAGCTAGCTGGACGGGGCACTAGCCGTGTTCGGGATGTAGGCGCGGGTCATGTCAAGTCGGAGAGGTCGTAGCAGTACTGATAGCTGGTTCAGTCGCGGCCGGGGATTACGAGGCCTGCTTCGTAGGCGAAGACCACCGCTTGGACGCGGTCGCGGAGGCCGAGTTTCGTCAGTACGGAGCTGACATGGGATTTCACGGTGTGCTCGCTGACAACCAGAGTGGTGGCGAGTTCGGCGTTGGAGAGGCCGCGGGCTAGGTTGCGGAGGGTGTCGCGTTCGCGGTCGGTCAGTTCGTCGAGTTGGCGCATGAGGTCGGGGCGGGGGTGGCCGCGGTGGGCGAGGTCGGCGATGAGGCGGCGGGTGACGGTCGGTGCGAGCAGGGCCTCACCCGCGGCGACCACGCGCACGGCTTCGACCAGTTGTTCGCGGCGCACATCCTTCAGCAGGAATCCGCTGGCTCCGGCGCGCAGCGCCGCGTAGACGTATTCGTCGAGGTGGAACATGGTCAGTACCAACACCTTTGCGCTGGTCTCGGCGCAGATGCGGGCGGTCGCGGCGACACCGTCCATGCGTGGCATCCGCACGTCCATGACCACGACATCGGGTGCCAGTTCCAGGGCCTGCTCGACGGCCTCGAGTCCGTCGGCGGCCTCACCGACCACGGTTATATCGGGCTGCGCCTCCAGGATCAGCCGGAATCCGGCGCGGAACAGGTCCTGGTCGTCGACGACGAGCACCCGCATGCTCAACTCCCCTGTGCGATCGGCAGTTCGGCGGTGACTTCGAAGCCCTCGGTGCAGCCTGCGGGCGAGTGTCCGGGACGCCCATAATGCAGCCGCCCGCCGGCGCTGGTGACGCGCTCGCGCATCCCGATCAATCCATGCCCGGTAGACGAATCGCTCGCAGGCCAACCGCCAACCGTGCCCCGCCCGCCAACCGAAGCTCTTGTGCCGACGACACTTCCAGTACTGCCAGCGAATGCCGCACCGACCGGGGCTTCCGGGTCGCCCCCGACTCCACGTGTCTTCCGACCGACCGTGCTTCCAGCGAATGCCGCGCCGACCGTGGTCTCCGGATCGCCCCCGACTCCACCGGCCTTCCGACCGACCGCACATGCAGGACCATCATCGGACACCCGCACCGTCAGCCGATCGTCGAACCACCGCAACGACACTCGCACACCAGTGGCACCCGAATGCTTCATCGTATTCGTCAACGCCTCCTGCACCACCCGATACGCGGTGACCCCGACATCACCGGAAACCGCACGGCGCGTGCCGAATTCGTCGAATGACGCCGCCAACCCACCGCGCCGCGACAGCTCCACCAGATCGGGTATCGCCTCGATTCCCGGTTGGTGCGGCGGATCGTCGGTGCCGCGCAGGGCGCCGAGACTGCGCCGAAGCTGTTGCACCGCTTCGCGACCGGTATCCGCGATGCCCGCGAAGGCCGCGTCGGCGCGTTCCGGATCGGAGCGGGTCAGCAGCGGTCCGGTCTCGGCCTGGACGATCATCAGGCCGACCGAATGCGCGACGATATCGTGCATATCCCGCGCGATGCGCAACCGTTCCCGGTCGACGGCCGCGAACCGCTCCTCCTCGAGTCGGCGCGCCCGCTCCTCCAACATCTCGATCTGCGCCCGGCGCGCCCGCACGCTGGTGCCGAGCGCCCACGCGGTCACAAAGGACATGGCCGCGTAGCCATAGGAGTCCGGACTCTCGTTCGGAATGATCAGGGAGATCAGGATTCCGATGCTCACGGTGATCAGCGCGATCCGTCGCGGCCGCGGCGGACTGTAGGCGGCGATCGTGTAGACGCAGATGATGGTGCCGTACGGCAATGCGGGCATGGCGTGCAAGCAGGCCAGCACGGTGATCGCGGGCCCGACCACCAGCAATACGAGAATCGGCGCGCGCCGCCGCCACAGCACCGGCGCGGACGCCAGCACACAGCAGGCGATTACCCACCACGACGCCCGCGTCACGATCGCGGGCCCCACGCTGGCCACCGTGACCACGACGGCGAGCACGATATCGACCGCACTCGACGGCAACGCCCGCAGTCGTTCGGACGCCCGAAACACGACGCCCGGGGTCCGAGCGAGCAAACCGGGAGAACTCATAGTGAACCCAGTGTCTCCCGCGTCCGGCCCCGATCACCTCCCGCATCCGGATGACGCGGCCCTCATCCTCGCGAGCGAGGCGGATTCACAGCGAGCGCGCGTCGATCATCCAGATCTGGATCCCGGACGGCCCGGCGTTCTCGCCGATCCGGTCGATCAGCCGGACCAGATCGGCGACATCGTCGTTCTTGGCCAGCAGTTCGATGCGCAGACCCGCCTCGACATCGCTGACGAACTGCTGGCCCCGATAGCGTTCGACCCGGCTGCCCCGGTCGTCCACCCGGTAGACCTGGCAGACCACCATGCGCCGCACGCCGAACATGGCCAGCGCCTGTTTGATCTGATCGAAGAGGGCCGCGGGCAGCACCAACGTGATGAGCTTCGCGTCGACGCCGTCACCCGGGCTCATCGGGTCGTCGATGCTGTACCCGACACTGCCCTGAAGGTGGATGGTGGCATTCACGTGGCCGCCTGATTCCCGGGCGCCTCACCCGATGGTTTGTCCGGCGGCCGCTTGGGCAGGGCGGGCGCGGTGGGGAAGGTCCCCACATGGGCGGAGACCAGGGTCTCGTCCGGGTAGGCCTCTTCCTCGTGGGCCGCGACGTCGCCGGTCTCCAGTACATGGTCCGGCATTCGCAGGCTCATGAACAACCCCAGGAACTTCAGGATCACGACGGTGACGAAGGCATCCCAGACGATCACCGTGGCCGCCGCACCCGCTTGCCAGAGCAGCTGTTTCGGGTGATGTCCGTACAGCCAGCCCGAAAACGCCACGTCCGCAACGTCATGGCCGTCGCCCAGGTACACGATGATGTGCGGATCGGCGAGCACGCCGACCAGCAGACCGCCGGCCAGACCGGCGATGCCGTGGGTGTGGAACACCCCGAGCGTGTCGTCGACCTTCCGGAATAATCTCGTGCGCCCCAGCTTGTTCCAGGACAGCCACACCAGTGTCGACGCGACGACACCGATGATCATCGCGCCGAAGCTGTTGACGAAACCGGCCGCCGGTGTGATGGCGACGAGTCCGGCGATCATGCCATTGATCGCGCCGAGAAAGTTGGGCTTGCGCTGCGGGCCGGCGACCATATCCCAGAACACCCAGACCAGCACGGCCACCGCGGTGCACAGATTGGTGTTGAGCACGGCGAGCGAGGCATTCGCGCCGCCGAAATACATATCGCCGCCGTTGAATCCGTTCCAGCCCAGCCACAGGATGCCCGCACCGGCCGCGGCCATCGGCAGGTTGTTCGGCACGGCCCGTTCGCGATCCCTGACAAGCCGCGGTCCGATGACCGCGGCAGCGACGAAACCCGTTGTGCCAGCGGCCAAGTGGATGACATACCCACCGCTGTAATCCAGCGCGCCCATCGAGGCCCACCAGCCGCCGCCCCACAGCAGGAAGGCGTTCACCGTATAGGCGAAGGTCGTCCACAGCGGAACGAACAGCAGCCACACCTTGAAATTGATCCGCCCGACGACACTGCCGAGGAATAGCAGCGGCGTGATGGCGGCAAACGCGAAATGGAAGTACGCCAACGTGGTTTCGGAGAATCGGAGCTTGGGCATCAGGCCGTCGAGCAGCGGTATTACCGCCTGGTTCTGGTTATCGCTGCCGAGGATCGTATGCGGCACACCGACCGCGGCGCGCAGGATGCCGGGCCCGAGCTTCAGCGGTTCACCGAAGCCCATCTTGAAGCCCCACAGCACCCAGACCACCAGGACCGCGGAGAAGGCGGTGAAGGCCATCAGGATGGTATTGACAGCCCATTTCCGCTGCACGATACCGCCGTAGAGGATGGCGATACCTGGAATGCTCATCAGAGCGACGAGTGTTGCGGCGACCAACTGCCAGGTGTTGTCCCCAGAGTCGAGCCAATCAGGATACGGTGACATGATTCTGCGCTACCTCATCTGCACGCAGGCAGGCGCGACCCCCATCCCGCCCTAGCGCTAAAGTGTCTGTGGCGTAAGGTGTCTCGCGTCACACTGCTTCACCTAGTGTCATCACACGAGGTTTCGCTCCGGTTACACGCCGTTAAATCTGGATCTCGCGACGAGCGCGCCTCGGCGTGTTCGGCGCGAGCATGGTGGCGACGCTGGTCGTGACATCTTTCGCGAGTGCGGCGTTCACCGGGGCATGGTGACCGAGCAGCCGGTACCACATCGCGCCGAAGGCGAAATCCACCACGAGATCCAGCGGAACCGCCGCGGTCAGCGTTCCCGCGTCGACACCGCGCTGGAGCAGTGCGCGCAGTGCCGCTCGGCGCGGGCCGATCACGGTCTCCTGAAGTCGATTCGACAGGTCTTGATCGCGTTGCGCATCGGCCATCAGGCCGACCAGCGCCTGGCCCGTCACCTTGTGCGCGAGTTCGAAGGTGGTTGCGAGCAGCCGCTCGAGCGCGACCAGCACATCCGCGGTTTCGCCCGGAACCAGTGCCGGATGCTCATCGGCCAGGCCGACCAGCGCCTCGATCAGAATCGACGCCTTATCCGGCCACCAGCGGTAGACCGTCTGCCTGCCCACCCCGGCCCCGGCCGCAATGGCCTTGATGGTCAGGTCTTGGTAGCCGTCCCGCTCGCAGAGTTCCAATGCCGTATGCAGGATCGCGCGCCTGGCGTCCTCGCTGCGGGGTCGCCCCCTGGTTCCTGTCATGCACGTCACTTTACAAGACACCGTGCCTCGAATATATTAACGAGGCACGATGGTTCGAAAATCATCGTGGTTCGAATCTCAGGAGGATGTTGTGAGCAACAAAGTCGTCATCGTGGGCGGAACCTCTGGCATCGGCCTGGCGACCGCTCGCCGACTCGCCAAGAACGGCGCGCAAGTCGTCATCGCCGGACGCAACGAGGAACGACTCGCCGCCGCGCTGGCGGAACTGGGCCAGGAGATCACCGGCAAGGTCGTCGACGCGCGGGACGAAAATGAACTGGCCCAACTGTTTTCGGAGGTCGGCCCGGTCGACCACGTGGTGGTGACGGTCACCGGGCCGTCCGGCACCACACCGTTTCGCGAACTCGGCCTGGACCACCTGCAGACCCACGTCTCCGGCAAACTGCTGCCGCACGTCGCCACGATTCAGGCGGCACTGCCCCATCTCGCGCCCGGCGGTTCCATCACGCTGGTCTCCGCCGCATCCGCGGGCGGCTCGATGCCGACCACCGCGGCCCTGGCCGCGGTCAACGCCGGTGTCGAGGCCATCGTCCCCGTGCTCGCGGTCGAACTGGCCCCCGTCCGCGTGAACGCCGTATCCCCCGGCGTCATCGACACCGAATGGTGGAACTTCCTGCCCGACGATGCCCGCGCCGAGGTCTTCGCCGGCATATCCGCCGCCACCCCGGTAGGCCGCGTCGGCACCGCCGACGATATCGCCAAGGCCATCGAATTCCTCGCCGACAACACCTTCACCACCGGCATCGTCATCCGCGTAGACGGCGGCGCCCGCCTCGGATCCCCCCAATAACCCACCCACACAAGGCTTCTCGTCACCACACGCGGTGTGGTGACGAGAAGCCCGTGCAGTGAATCAGTAAGCGATGAACAGAATCTCGTCCCGGGAATAGTCGTGCCCCGGGTGGTTCTCGGCCAGATGCGCCTTGGTCTTCGCGACCAGGTCGTCCTCGTCCGTCCCGACGATATGTTCACCGCAGGGGCAGTTCAGATTTCGCTTCATCAGCGGTCCTTCCTTTCTCCCCGCCAAGTCTAAGCACGCGCCCAATGCGCGGGCCGGTGCACACCCTGTCCCGGCCACGACAGGCACCGCCAGGTTCTGCCATCCCATCCACGCGAAACGGCTCGGCGTGCGGCGCTCTCGCAGACCCAGGCACACCACAATCACCACACCCGGTCAGCCATCATCGAGTCAGCGGTCTGTCAGTCCGCGGTTACTGCGAGGTCGGTCGGCGGCTCGGGTTGTTTGGGGGCGGCGGGAACCCAGCCGCGCAACGGCTGCACCACCGATCCGTAGAAGGTGTCGGTCGCCGCGGTGACGCTGGCGATGAAGCTCGCCGCGGTACCGGATCGCCGGTTGCCCATGGGAAACGCCTGCTCCAGGCAGAAGGACACGATCGCACCGGCGCGGCCCACCGTCAGCACCTTCGGGTCCGCGCGCACCCGGTCGAGATGTTCGCATGCTTGGTTGCCTCGCTCCGAGAACACCGCTTCGACCTGGACATCGCCCGGCGCGTCCGCGAGTTGCCGGAGCAACCACGACAGCCGACGACCCGCGGTCCCCTCATTCGGTGCGTCGAGGGTGGTGCGGCAGCGAATCTTGTTGGTACGCAGATCCGCGACCACGACCAAATCGCCCGCGGTGTCCGGAATCCGCAGTACGGCCTCGAACGTCCCATCGGCGGCCAGTCGCTCCACGAAGGCGGCGCCGCGGGCGGCCGGATCGGAGTGATGCCGACGGGGCAGGATGTGCTTGACGGTCACGCCGAGTTCGGCGGTCAGGCGCAGAGCGAGATGCCGCGACAGCGACGCCCACTTATCGGCGACGGTCAGGGCCTTCTGGTCGCCCGCGCGCAAGATGCCGGCGGTCACCGCGTCGCGCACGGCTACCCAATGACGACCCATATCGACCAGTTCCGTGACTCCGGACCGTGGATGGTCGAGGTAGCGCACGAACTCGCTCAGTATCCAGGCGTGCAGGTCGTTGTCGATACCGCCGTGCGAGAGCAGCATTCGCGCCTCGTGCGCCACCTCCGCCCAGGACAGGTGTCGCAGCGCGACCTTGGCGAGCTTGCGACGGTCGACCTCGACGGGCAGTTCGCCGGGACCGGCGGGGACATCATTTGACAGGCTGACCACCACGTCGTACTTCTTCTTGCGCGCCACATCGAGATAGCTTTCGAGCTGATCGCGCCGGAGCTTGCCGTTACCGGTCTTGACCTCGAGCAGACCGGTCCACACCCGAGTGCCTCGCGACATCTTCAGGACCGCGTCCGGGATGACCTTCGATTCACCCAGTTCATACTGCACCTCGACGAAGCCCTCGAAATTGCCTGCCGGAGCCCCCATTCGGGCACACACCGCCCGCGCGAAGGGTCGCACGGCCTGCATCGTGGCGACCAGCGCCGAGGTCGCGCGCCGCTCCTGTTCCTCCCCGGCACCGATCATCACCGAAAACAGCCGCGCCGGTTGCCAGCTATCGAGTTCGGCGAGTTTGAACTCGATCGGCTTGGCCTTCTTCAACGTTCGCTTGACGGTGCGCACACCCCGGTTCCGCGCGGGCTTCCGCGCGCCCGTTTCAACAGACTGCTCCGGCTCGTGTTCCGGTGCGGAGGCGAGGACTGCGGGATCTTTCACCGCCGGGATATCGACTGGCGTATCGGGAGTTTCGGGTTCGGCGTCGTCATCGATGTCGACGCCGAAGTCCGTCGCCAGACCGGCCAGACCGGACTCCCACCCCTGCCCTACCGCCCGGACCTTCCATTCTCCGCCGCGGCGATACACCTCACCGAAGACGAACGCCGATTCCGTGGTGGCATCGGCGGTGGCGTACTCCGCCAGCGAATGCCCGGCCGCGTCGACCACCCGCAGCGCCAGTTTGCCGAGGTCACCGAAGGTCCCGGTGCCGACACTGCCGACGAGTGCCACCTTGTGGATGTGCGCGGGCACCGCCGACAGATCGATCGCGATCCTGGCCTGCGCACCCTCCTCGGTCGCGCTGGTGCCCAGGAACCGCACCGATCCGTCCGGCGATTCCGGCTGGTTGTAGAAGACGAAATCGCTGTCGGAGCCGACCTTTCCGTCGACCCCCAACATCAGTGCGGAGGCATCGACCTCGATCTCCGCCTCGGTCCATCCGATCACCACGTCGATGCGGACCACATCATCCGGCAGCGGCACATTCTGGCCCTTGGCCAACATCGGAGAGGTCACAGCATTCACCCTTCTGGTGGTTCGGCCACGCACAGTCACAGAAAGATCCGGGTTCAGCCGGTTCGAATGCTGACCCCCAACGCATCGACACCGCCCACTCGGCGGCGACGCAGTGGAAGTCGCCCGCCACGATCCCGGTGTTACACACGCCACAAAGCTGTGCGGTTCGTACGCAACGCTTTTACGAGCCGGTCGCGGCGAACGGTTCCATCGGATTCCAACCGCGACCTATTCGGCGTCGTCGGCCGCCTGTTTCGACCATCCCTGGCTGGTGATGGCGTAGAAGATTGCGATGAGCAGATAGAGGATGAGGGCGGCTACGGGCCAGAAGAGGCCTATTGCTATGCAGAGGGCGTAGACGAGGATGCCCGGATAGGCGCGGACGGTTTCGCGGCGGGCGAAGGCGGCGTCGTAGCCGGGTTCGAAGAGTTCGGGGTGGTGGACCAGGCGCCACCACAAAGGGGCCCACGGGATGGTCATCATGACACCGGCGATGCCGTAGACGGCCGCGGCCGCGGCGGCGTCGCTTTGTTCGCCGTGCACGACGTATTCGGCGAGAAGGCCGGTGGGGAACGGCAATACGGAGACACCGAGTAGCAGCATCAAGTTCCACCAGCGGATGACGTGGTCGAGGTGGCGCAGGCGGCTGAAGAACGAGTGGTGGTTCATCCAGATGATGCCGATGGTCAGGAATGAGGCCAGATATGCCACGTAGGACGGCCAGATGTGGCCGAGTGCTCGGAGCAGATGGCCCGATTCGTGCTCGGGTACCCGAATCTCCAGGATCAGCAGAGTGATAGCGATGGCCATCACGCCATCGCTGAACGCTTCCACCCGGGCCGTACCCGATAATTGCGCGCTCGGGATCTGCCCGTCGTCGACCATGAGTGCAGGGTAACGCCGAAACGCTACCCGTACCTCCGCGATCGCTGTGGGCGTAGCGCCGTCGAAGATCGGGCGCTACGCGGCCTCAGTTCCCTTGCTCCGGCTGCGGATACGATCCGGGCGCGCTGCCGTCGGAGCGGCTGAACACCGGACGGAAATCCGCACCGCCGGGCTCGATTTGCACCAACGGTTCCGTCGGCAGGGCGTCGTGACTGAACAGCCCGGGCGATCGCCCATCTTCCGTACTCATCTCACGAGCCTCCCTTTGATCGGCGACGAATGGCGCATCCTGGCTTGCTGCCCAGGAGCCCGAGTCAACCGTACCTTCACAACGGCGTGACGTACGCGCCGGAGATGCCACCGTCCACCAGGAACTGCGATGCGGTGATGAACGAGGAGTCGTCGCTGGCCAGAAATGCGACGGCGGCGGCGATCTCCTCCGGCTCGGCGAAGCGGCCGATAGGGATGTGCACCAGGCGCCGGGCGGCACGTTCGGGATCCTTGGCGAACAGCTCCTGCAGCAGCGGGGTGTTCACCGGTCCCGGACACAGCGCGTTGACCCGAATTCCGTTGCGTGCGAACTGCACTCCGAGTTCCCGGCTCATCGCGAGCACCCCGCCCTTGGACGCGGTGTAGGAGATCTGCGAGGTCGCGGCCCCCATGACGGCGACGAAGGACGCGGTATTGATCACCGACCCCTTCCCGCGCTCGAGCATGTGGTTGATGGCGTACTTGCTGCACAGATACACCGAGGTCAAATTGACCTCCTGCACCCGGCGCCAGGCCTCGATTCCGGTGGTAAGGATCGAATCGTCTTCCGGCGGTGAGATTCCCGCGTTATTGAATGCGATATCGAGTCCGCCATAGGTGTCGACGGCGGTCTGGAACAGGGCCTGCACCTGGGCCTCATCGGTCACGTCGACCTTCACGAACAGCCCGCCCACCTCAGTGGCCGCGGCCTCTCCCGCGGCGGCGTCGATATCGGCGACGACCACCTTCGCACCCTCGGCGGCGAATCGGCGCACGGTGGCGAGGCCGATACCGCTGCCGCCACCGGTGACGACGGCGACTCGATCCTGTAAGCGCTGCAACACATCTCCTTAACTAGGTGGCGATGAAGACGTTCTTGGTCTCGGTAAAGGCAAGTGCCGCATCGGGTCCGAGTTCACGCCCGAGCCCGGACTGTTTGAATCCGCCGAACGGCGTCCAATACCGCACCGAGGAATGCGAATTCACCGACAGATTCCCGGCTTCCACACCGCGCGACACCCGCAACGCCCGGCCCACGTCATTGGTCCAGATGGAGCCGGACAGACCGTATTCGGTGTAATTGGCGATACGAACGGCATCGGCCTCGTCCTCGAACGGAACCACCGCCACCACCGGGCCGAACACCTCCTCGGTGAGCACCCGGTCCGAGGGCGCATCCGGCAGCACAACCGTTGGCGGATACCAGAATCCGGGACCATCGGGCTGCGTACCGGTGAACGCGACCTTGGTCGAGGGCTCGATGAACGAGGCGACCCGAGCCCGGTGGGCAGCCGAGATCAGCGGCCCCATTTCGGTGGACTCGTCCTCCGGATCGCCCACCCGCACACCGCGCACCGCTGGTTCCAGCAGCTCCAGAAATCGGTCGAAGACACTGCGCTGCACCAGAATTCGGGACCGCGCGCAGCAATCCTGCCCGGCGTTGTCGAAGACGCCATAGGGCGCGGTCGCCGCCGCTCGCTCCAGATCGGCATCGGCGAATACGATATTCGCGCTCTTACCACCCAATTCGAGGGTTACCCGCTTCACCTGCCGCGCGCATCCCGCCATGATCTCCTTGCCCACCTCGGTGGAGCCGGTGAACACCACCTTGCGCACGGCGGGGTGGGTCACGAACCGCTGCCCGACCACCGAACCCTTACCGGGCAGAACCTGGAAAACACCTTCCGGCACACCGGCTTCCAACGCGAGCTGGCCCAGCCGGATCGCGGTGAGCGGGGTCAGCTCGGCGGGCTTGAGCACCACGGTATTCCCGGCGGCAAGCGCGGGCCCGAAACCCCACGCCGCGATCGGCATCGGAAAGTTCCACGGCACGATCACCCCGACCACGCCGAGCGGCTCGTGGAAGGTGATATCCACCCCGCCGGCGACCGGAATCTGGTTGCCCAGCAGGCGTTCCGGGATTCCGGCGGCGAAATGCAGCACATCGCGGACATTGCCCGCCTCCCAGCGCGCATTCCCGATGGTGTGCCCGGCGTTGGCGACCTCCAACTGGGCCAACTGCTCGAGATTCGCGTCGACGGCTTCGGCGAACCGGCGCAGCAACCGCGCCCGATCACCCGGTGCGATCTCGCGCCAACCGACCGCGGCCCGCTGCGCCCGTTCGATGGCGGCATCGGTCTCGGCCGCGCTCACCAGTTCGACCGTCGTGACGACCTCCTCGGTCGCCGGGTTGACCACCTGCGTTGTCGTCACGAATTCCGCTCCCTTCGATAGGTTGCCGCCGCCTCGACCAGTGCCCGCATCAGGCGGATATCGGTTCCGTCCGCCTCCGGATGCCACTGCACACCCACCAGGAACGGACCGTCCGTGGTCTCCACCGCCTCGATGGTGCCGTCCGGCGCGTGCGCGGTGGCGACCAGGCCCTCGGCCAGGATGGCGACGGCCTGGTGATGGTGACAGCTCGCCTGCACATCCGGTCCGGTGATGGCGGCGACCCGGCTGCCCGGCGCGGTCGACACCTTGATCTGGTGGAAGCCGCCCGGCGTACCGGAATGGTCGTCGTTGCCGAGCAGATCCGGCAGATGCTGGATCAAGGTGCCGCCGAATGCGACATTGACCACCTGCAGGCCGCGGCAGATCGCGAGAATCGGCAGACCGGCGGCGCGCGCCAGGGCCAACAGCCCGAATTCGGACTCGTCGCGATCGGCTTTGAGCGGTCCGAGGGCCGGATCGGGCGGTGCGCCGTAGCGCGCCGGATCGACATCGGCGCCGCCGGTCAGCACCAACCCGTCGAGCCGGTCCACCAGCTCCGCGCGCGCCACTCCGGCGGGCGGCAGCAGCACCGGGATCCCGCCCGCGAGCTGCACCATCCGCACATAGCTGTGCGCCAGCACCGCGCTTTCCACATCCCAGCTGCCGAACCGGGCCTGTTCCACGTAGGTCGGCAGGCCGATGACCGGACGGGACTCCTCAGAGCCGCTCGAAACCACGGATTCGCTCCCAATCGGTGACCGCGGCGTCGAAGGCGTCCAGCTCGACCCGTGCCGCATTCCGATAATGGTCCACCACGTCGTCGCCGAACGCTGTCCGTGCCACCTTGCTCTCGCCGAACAATTGCGCCGCTTCCCGCAGGGTACGCGGCACCCGCGGACGCTGGGACCGGTAGGCGTTGCCATGGAACTCCGGCTCGAGCGGGAGCCGCTGCTCGATCCCGTGCAGTCCGGCCGCGATCGTGGCGGCCACGGCCAGATACGGATTCACATCGCCGCCCGGGATCCGGTTCTCCATCCGCAGCGACAGGCCCTCCCCCACCACCCGCAGTGCACAGGTCCGGTTGTCACGCCCCCAGGCCAAGGCGGTCGGCGCGAAACTGCCGGGTACGAATCGCTTGTAGGAGTTGATATTCGGCGCGAGCAGATAGGTGAACTCGCGCAGGCAGTCCAGCTGCCCCGCGAGGAAATGCCGCATGAGCGAGGAGGTTCCGTGCGGACCGTCACCCGCGAAGACCGCCTCCCCCGAATCGGACCGCAGGCTCATATGGATGTGGCACGAATTGCCTTCGCGCTCATTGTATTTCGCCATGAAGCTGAGGCTGCGCCCGTCCTGGGCGGCGATCTCCTTGGCGCCGTTCTTGTAGATGCTGTGGTTGTCACAGGTCACCAGCGCCTCGTCATAGCGGAACGCGATCTCGTGCTGACCCGGATTGCATTCGCCCTTGGCCGACTCGACATACATACCCGCACCGGTCATTTCGTTGCGAATGCGGCGCAGCAGTGGCTCGATGCGCGCGGTGCCGAGCATCGAATAGTCGACGTTGTACTGATTCGCGGGCCGCAGATCGCGATAGCCGCGGTTCCACGCGTCCTCGTAGCTGTCGTCGAAGACCAGGAATTCGAGTTCGGTCCCGACATAGGCCCGCAGCCCACGCTCGGCCAGCCGCTCCAACTGCGCCCGCAGTATCTGCCGGGGCGACACGGTGACCGGCTTGTTCGCCGGTTCCACCTGTTCGACATCACACAGCACCAGCGCCGTCCCGGGCTGCCACGGCACCAGCCGCAAGGTACTCAGATCCGGGCGCAGCACGAAGTCGCCGTATCCGGTATCCCACGATGACATCGCATAGCCGTCGACCGTCGACATTTCGACGTCGACGGCGAGCAGATAGTCGCACGCCTCCGTCGCGTGCCCGATCACCTCGTCCAGGAAAAACCGTGCCGCACAACGCTTTCCCTGCAACCGCCCCTGCATATCGGTCATCGCCACCAGCACCGTGTCGATCTCCCCCGCCTCGACCAGCTCGCGCAACTGCACCAGCTCCAGCATCCCGGCACGCATCAACGACCCCTCTCGGCAGCAACCTTGCCAACGCTAGAGCAAAAGGGCCGCTCGTGTGACTCGACACACAAAACCCGATGGTCGGTTGGTGTGCGACGTCAATTCGGGCAGCGGGTTCCGCCGATCGATCCGACTGGAACGACCGACCCCTATCGCCCCCTATCGGCGGTCATGCACAACGGCTACAACTCGCGCACAGCATCACTCGCCTGAATTCGACACGCACGTGCTGATCTGCACGATCGATCGATGGCTCGCGACGGTCAGGACCTTCGCACACATCGGGCAACTCGCCGAAACCACCCTGAGAGCGAAAGTCGGCCTCGCGATCGATAGCAAAATGATCGAACATGAAGACGATCCTGATTACAGGGGCTACCTCGGGCATCGGTCTGGAGGCCGCGCAACAGCTCGCCGCAGGGGGCGATCGGCTGGTGTTGGTCGGCCGGAATCCGCAGAAGCTCGCCGATAGTGCGGAATTGGTGCGGGCCGCGGGGGCGGGGGCCGTCGATACGCTGGAATGCGATGTCGCGTCGCAGTCGTCGGTGCGCCAACTCGCCAAAGCCGTCGAGGCGAACTACGACCGCATCGATGTGCTGGCCAATAACGCAGGCGGCTATCACCAGACGCGCACCGAAACCGAGGACGGTATCGAGGCGACCTTCGCCACCAACCATCTCGGCGGCTTTCTGCTCACCGAACTGCTCACCGATCTGCTCGTGCAGAGCGCTCCGGCGCGCATTCTTTTCACCTCATCGGTGATGCACTACGGCGCGACACTGGATTTCGACGATCTCGGATTCAATGCGGGCTATTCGGGTGAGAAGGCCTACAGCCGCTCCAAATTGGCCAACGTCCTCTACGCCCGTGCGCTGGCACGCCGCCTGGAAGGCACCGGGGTGACGGTCAACGCCTTTCATCCCGGCGCGGTCTCGACCGGCATCTGGAATTCGCTGCCCTGGTTCGGGCAACCGGTGGTCTCACTGGCCAAACGCCTGTTCTTCATCTCCGCGGCCGAGGGTGCCGCGGCGCTGACCTACCTTGCGACGGATCCGGGCGTCGCCGATATCACTGGAGCCTATTTCCGCAAGACCCTGGAGCGCGAACCGTCGCGCCTGGCCCGCGACGAGCGGATCGGCCAGCAATTGTGCGAGGTGAGTGCGTCTTTGGTCGGACTGCGTGGGTAGCGACCACGCGATCTACGACAGCGCCGTCGAAACTCCTGGCAAGACAAGGAAATTCACGCGACTCAGGAAGCAGGGGTAATGCTGCGCACGCGTTTCGAGTCCATCGGCTCATACACACCATCCACCGTTCGTTCCACCGAGGAGATCATCGCCGGATTGTCGGTACCCAGATCCCTTGACCTGGAACGGATTACCGGTATCAAGAATCGGCGAGTCTACGACTCCAGCGACGAGGGCTATGAATCCTCCTTCGTTCTGGCCCTGCGCGCCATCGAAGACTGCCTGGCACACTCCGATTACGCCGCAGACGAGATCGACGTCGTCATCTCGGCCTCCATCACCCGCACCCGCGGTAAGGAAATCTTCTGCTACGCACCGTCATTCGCGGTCATGCTCGGCAAGGAGATCGGCACGGCCAACGCGCGCCATTTCGATGTCTCGAATGCCTGCGCGGGCATGATGACCGGCGTACTGGTGCTGGATCGGATGATCAAGGCCGGTGTGGTGCGCAATGGACTCGTGGTCAGCGGCGAACAGATCACCCCGATCGCCGAGACCGCCGCCCGTGAGATCAGCAAGCCCTATGACCCGCAGTTCGCGGCGCTGACCGTCGGCGATGCGGCGGTCGCGGTGATACTCGACGATCGCGGCGACGATGACGATGAGATCCACTACGTCGAGCTGATGACCTCCGCCGACGGCGCCGAACACTGCATCGGCATGCCGAGTGACCAAGCCTCGGGAATCGCGCTCTACACCGATAACCGCGCGATGCAGAACGAGGGCCGCTACCTGCAGGGCATCAGCCGGATGGCCACCTTCCTGGAGGAGACCGGGCGCACTTGGGAGGGCGAGAAGTACGACTACTGGATCCACCACCAATTCAGCAAACCCGCCATCGAATACATCGCACACCTGACCGAACGACACTTCGGCACCCCGATGCCGCAATCGCTCAATGTGCTGCACGAATTCGGCAATACCGCGTCGACCTCGCATTTCGTGGTACTGCACGAATATCTGGCGCAGCAGAAGATTCCCAAGGGGTCCAAGGTCCTGATGATTCCGGAGGCCTCCGGCATCGTCTCCGGACACCTCGCCGCGACCATCTCCCGACTGGAGGCCTGAGCCATGCCGACCACCATCCTCGCGGCCGCCATCAATGCCGATCTCGATACCGGCAGCTACTTCGAACTCGCGTCCCGTGCCGCCACCGCCTGCCTCGAACAGGCGGGCATCGCACCGGACCAGGTCGGAATGCTCATCAACGCCGGGGTCTTCCGTGATCAGAACATCTCCGAGCCCGCGGTATCCGCGCTCATCCAGAAGCGCCTCGGCATCGGCCTCGAATACGCGCCCGGCCGGGTGCCCGCCTTCTCCTTCGACCTGATGAACGGCGCGAGCGGACTGCTGCACGCGATTTCGACCGCCGAATGCTTCCTGGCCACCGGTGAGGTCGAGTACGCACTGCTCGTGGCCGGGGATGCCCACCCGTCGACCGAACGTCATGTCGACGGATTCCCCTACAGCACAAGCGGTGCCGCGATCCTGCTCGGAAGTTCGGGCACCGCAGGCGGATTCGGCAGTCTGCACAGCACCGACACCGCAGGACCCGCGGAGCCGACCGCCTGGGTGGCCATGGGCGAGGCGGGCGCGAACGGCCGCAGGGCCATGAGCACCCGACCCGGTAACGACGACCCGGTCGAGTTGGCCGCCGCGGCCCTGCGTGACTGCCTCACCGCCGAAGGGCTCGACGCCGCCGATATCGCCGAGGGCCGCGCCATCGTGCTCGCACCCACTTGGACCCTCACCTTCCGCGCCCGCCTGGCCGAGGCGCTCGGATTCACACCGGAATCGATCGTTGGCGTCGATCCCTCCGTGGACAATCCGTATTCCGCGGCTCCGGTGCACGCGTATCTGAGCGCGCGCGATAGCGGGATGCTGGCCACGGCGCGCACGGTGCTGTTCCTGGCCGCCGACGACACCTCGGCCGCCTGCCTGGCCTACCACCAGCGCGCGCTCACCGTCGTAGCTGGTTGATGACACGAAAGGCATTGAAACAATTCATATTACGAAGTAATCACCGGTTGTCGTGACAGGATCGGGCTGGCGAATTACCCTGGGTTCACCGGCTGGATCATCGGGCGCGTCGGCGCGCCCTTCCCGCTGCGACGATGCCGCATCCTCAGTGCACCCGAGCTGCTCGTATTCGATGGTGCTCTCCCACAGTCGGGCACACCACCTCGACGAAGGGGCTCCGAGAATGTGTCAGCCTGCCCTACCCCACGGTGAACCCCTGGAACACTGGGCCGACTTCGCCAAGTCCCGGGTCGGTCAGGCCATGGCCGTGCTCGGCGCCGCGAGCACGGTCGGCCTGGTCGCCGAACTGCTGGAAGCCGACGAGGACGCGGTACTGGCCGTCCTCCGGCAGCTCGCCGAAACCACGGGAGCGCGCTTCGAACATCCAGAGGTAGGCGAGCGGATCCTGCGCAACACCCCCGAGCAGGTGCGGCAGAAGCTGCACAGCCGGGCCGCGGAACTGCTGCATCACCGGTGCTTTCCGGCGGGCGCCGTCGCCGACCACCTGGTCGAGGCCGGTGCCGCCGGATACCCGTGGGCCGTCGAGGTACTGCTCGGCGCCGCCCAGGACGCGATGACCAATGACCAGATCGATCTGGCCGTCGACCGGCTGGAGTTGGCCTATCGGGCCACCCGCGACGCGGGCGAGCGCGCCTCGATCGCGATTCGGCTCGTCTGCCTGGAATGGCGGATCAACCCGTCGACTCGTTCGCGCCAGTTCACCCGGTTGCGGGCAGCGCTGCGCGCGGGCCGGGTGCCGCACCGCGAATTGCCCGCCGCCATCATGTATCTGCTGTGGCACGGGCAGGTGCAGCAGGCCGATCACGCACTCGGCCAACTCGCCAGCGGAAATCCGGACGAGGCGACACCCGAGATCGACTTCCTGCGCGCGTGGCTGCGGTATTCCTATCCCCAGCATGTGCCACGCCATCCGCGACTCTTCGCGGCTCCCGCGCGACCGCCCCGGGTTCGCACCGATCAGCACTCGCCGCACCGGCACGGCGCAGATCTGCTCTCCGGTTTGTTCACCCACCCGCTAGACGAAATCGCCACGCTCGCACAGCGTTTACTCACCAGCCACCGCCTCACCTCGACCACCATCGAAACCCTGGTCGCGGCGGTGCACTGCCTCATTTACAGCAATCGGCTCGATACCGCGGCGGCCTGGTGCGAATCGCTGCTGGCCGAGGCCGATGCCCGCCGCGCACCGACCTGGCAATCGATCTTCGCTGGTCTGCGCGCGGAAACCATGCTGCGCAAGGGAAATATTCGCGATGCGACCACCGATGCGAGCCTCGCCCTGAATTACGTACCGGCCGAACATCTCGGACTCTGGATCGGCACGCCGATCGCCGCGATGGTGCACGCGCTGACGCTGTCCGGCCGCCGTGCCGAGGCGGCGACACAACTCGAAAGACCCGTGCCGCGAACGATTTTCGACTCCCGCTTCGGCCTGACGTATCTGCACGCGCAAGGCCATCACCACCTCGCCGCCGGGCGCGCCGACGAGGCGCTGCGCAGTTTCCGCCGCTGCGGCTATCTCATGGACCGGTGGAATATGGACTTCCCCTGGCTGGTGCCGTGGCGCAATGACATTGCCGCCGCCCATCTCGCACTGGGTGAACACCAGCAGGCTCGTGAATTCGCGACCAGACATCTGGAACTGCTCGGCTCCGCCGACCGGCATCGCTCCGGCGGCGTCTCGCTGCGGCTGCTCGCGGCCACCAGCGATCTATATCAGGGATTCCGACTACTCCGCGAGTCCGCCGCCATCGCCCGCACCGGCGGCGACGACGTCGAATTGGCCACAGTGCTCGGCGAACTCGGCAGAGCGCACCGCGCGGTCGGCGATCACGACCGATCCCGCGCACTGCTGCGCGAGGCCGCGCGCATCGCCGAAGCCTGCGGCGCAGAGGTGCTGCTGCGCGATCTGCTCGACGGCAAACCCCAAACGGCCGCGCAACCCACCCAACCCATGCCCGCACTCGCCCCGATCCCGGGTGGGCTCGCGACGCTGAGCCCGGCCGAACGCCGCGTCGCAGAGTTGGCGGCCCGCGGCAAGGCCAATCGCGAGATCGCCGACAAGCTCGCCATCACCACCAGCACCGTCGAACAACACCTGACCCGCGTCTATCGCAAACTCGGCGTCGCCCGCCGCGGCGAGCTGTATTTCGTCCTCCCGACCGGCCGGGCCGGATCGGCCGATACAGCCGTTTCAGCGACTGGCTAGCAATCTCGTTTACCACATCTAGCCCTGTTCATATGGCGATTTATGCGCAGTTACCGATCGTCTGGCTACCTGCAAGCTACATTCGTTTCACTCATCCGAGTTCTGGACATTCCGCTGAACGAAGGAAGCGAGTGGGTCGCGATGGTAATCAACCAAGGATCGCCGACCAGTGGCGAAGCATTGGTCGAATTGGATGTCTTCCCGCCGAAACAACACCGCCGCTGGACCGTACTGCTGCGGCTGCTTTTGGTCATACCGCAGTGGATCGTGGTGTCGGTGCTGGGCATCGCCGCATTCGTGGTGGTGGTCTGCGGCTGGTTCGGCGCATTGGCGCTCGGCCGGTTGCCGGACTGGTGCGGTGAGTTCCTGCGCGGGTATTTCGGCTACGCCGTGCGGGTGTACGGCTACGTGATGCTGCTGGTCGACGACTATCCGCCGTTCGCATGGACCGCACCGGATTATCCGGTCCGTCTGCTCTTCCCGCCGCCCACGCCATTGAACCGGGTTGCGGTGTTGTTCCGGCTCATCCTGGCCTTTCCGATTCTGGTGCTTTCGAGCTGGTTCAGGGCCGGTTGGATCGTCGTCTCGTTCTTTCTGTGGCTGATCGTCCTGATCACCGGGCGGATGCCCGGTCCGGTCTTCGAGGCCACCTCGGCGGTGCTGCGCATCGAAATGCGGGTGGCGACCTACACGTTTCTGCTGACACCCGCCTACCTGAAGGGCGTCTTCGGCGATAAGGCCGCGGCCCCCGTGCCCATGCCCGGCGCGCCCATGCCCGGTACGCCCGTGCCCGGCGCACCCACGCCCAGTGCACCCATGCCCGGTGTGGCAATGACCCAACCGGCACCGCAATCCCCGACCCGCCCACTGCTGCTCTCCGGCGGCGGCCGCGCCCTACTGATCGTCATGCTCATCCTCGGCATCCTGGGCAGCCTCGGCCGGGCCACGAGGAGCGGGGACAACGATGACGATTATGGAGATTCGATCTCCAGCTCAAAGCTCGCCGCACAGGTCGCAATCGACTACATCGATGACACCGGGCACACACCCCAGCACGTGAGCTGCCCCAGGGCCCTTGACGCCGAGATCGGCGCGACGGAAATCTGCACGGTCACCGACGACGGCGTCGAGATCCGCGCCCGGGTCACCGTCGACGCGATCACCGACGGGGCCGCGCACTTCCGCACCGTCATCGAACATCAGTGAAAAGCTAAGTCTCCCGCGGCAGATTCTTCTGCTTGACTTCCTCCCCACGCCTAAAGGCGGGGGATTCCAAACTTCACAGGTTGGGTTTCCTGCTTCACCGACGACTGCCGCGCCGACGACTGTCGGGTTGGTCTTACACCGCCTCCACAGGCAGCGACCGCCAGCCCGGCGGCCAAAATATTTCTCGCGGCGTTGATGTCGCGGTCGTGGGTCACCCCGCACCGGCACACCCACTCCCGCACATGCAACGCCATAGCATCGTTCAGCGACCCACAGGCCGAGCAGGTTTTGCTCGACGGGAACCATCGGTCCACAGCGATCACCTCACGCCCGTACCAAGCGGCTTTGTACTCCAGCATGGAACGCAACTCCGACCACGAGGCATCGGAGATGGCGCGCGCCAGACTGCGATTGCGCAGCATCCCGGCCACGTTCAGATCCTCGATCACGATCGTTTGGTTCTCACGAACGAGCCGAGTACTGAGTTTGTGCAGGTGGTCTCTGCGGCGGTCGGTGATCCGGGCGTGGATACGCGCGAGCTTCCGGCGAGCCTTGTCCCGGTTCAACGACCCCTTGGTCTTGCGGGCATGGGCGCGTTGAGCTTTCACCAGCCGCGCGTGTTCTCGCCGCTGATGTTTGGGATTGGTGATCTTCTCACCGGTCGACAACACCAGCAGCGAGGTGATCCCGGCATCGACACCGACGACGCTATCGGTGCGTGGGTGATGCATTATCGCGGTCTCGGTGAGCACCGACACGAACCAGCGGCCCGCGCTGTCACGAGACACGGTGACCGTGGACGGTTCCGCACCTTCCGGCAACGGCCGAGACCACACGATATTCAGTGGATCGGCCATCTTCGCGAGAGTGAGTTGCCCGTCACGATATGTGAATGCCGACCGCGTGTACTCCGCCGACGAGCGAGAGTTCTTCCTCGACTTGAAACGCGGATAGCGCGCCCGCTTGTCGAAGAAGCTGGCGAACGCGCGCTGCAGGTGCCGCAGCGCCTGCTGCAACGGCACCGACGACACCCCACCCAAGAACTTCAGGTCATCGGCTTTCTTCCACGCAGTGAGCATCGCGGAAGTTTCGTTGTAGTTGATGCGACGCTGCTCGGTGAACCATGCGGCAGTCCTGGCTTCCAACGCCTTGTTATAGACCAAGCGGACACACCCGAACGTGCGCACAAGCTCCCGCTCCTGCTGCTCGCTCGGATAGAAGCGGTACTTGTACGCCCGCTTCACCAACGTCTCCCCCATGCCTCACACGTTAACAGCTAGGTTGTGAAACAGTGGAACCATCTGCGTCAGCACCGTTTTCGACACCGGACACGCCGGGCAACGTCAGGAGTCGGCGGCGCGGTGGTAGCCGAACACGAGCCAGGCGAGCGCGCAGGCCGCCGCGGAGGTCAGCAATGCCCAGCCGATGCCCGGGGTGACGAGCCCGCCCATCACGGCGACACCCAGGGTCGCGCCCACTTGACGGACGGCGTTGAGCAGACCGCCGACGGCACCGGCCGTACCCGGCGGGGCCGCATTGACAATGGCGGTGACCAAGGCCGGAAGGGCAAAGGCGACACCGAATCCCGACAGCAATAGCCCCAGCGCCAGCACCGCATAGGCCAGGCTGGCGAAGACCGCGACGGCCAGCACCGCGCCTCCCGCCGCGAGCAGACCGAGTCCGGCCAGGATCGGGCCGCGCGCGCCGACCCGCGCCACGAGCTTGCCCGCGACCGGTGGGATGACGGCGAACGGCACGGTGAGCGGCAGGAATGCGAGTCCGGTCTGCAGCGGGCTCAGATGACGCTGCTGTTGCAGCAGCAGCGGCAGGACGAACAGTGCGCCGGTGAGAGCGAAGTTCACCGCCGCACCCGCGAAGAGCCCGGCCCGCACTCGGGCCTCGCGCACTAGTTCTCGGTTCAATACCGGTGCGGCACTGTGTCGTTCGAGGACTGCGCAGACAACCGTCGCGAGCGCGGTACCACCGAGCGACCACGCGGCGTGCCGCCACGCCTGCGCCCCCGCCGCGATCAGCGCATCGGTGCACAGCGCTAGGGCGAGGGCCGCGGTCAGCTGCGCCAGCCAGTCGATCCGGCGATCGCCACGGGCACAGTTCACGGCCGAACCCATGCTCAGTACCAGCACGACCACCGCTATGGGCACATTGACGACGAATATCGAACGCCAACCAGCCAGCCCGACCAGTGCGCCGCCGGCGATCGGCCCCGCCGCGACCGCCGCGCCGCTGATCGCCGCCCAGGTCGAGATCGCCCGGGCACGCCGAGCCGGATCCGGGTAGAGCTGGCTGATCATCGCCATCGACGCGGGCACGCACGCCGCCGCGGCGACACCGAGCAGTACACGCAGCACGACCAAGACCCACAGGCTCGGCGCGAATGCGCTCAGCAGTGAGACGAGACCGAAAGCCGCTGTGCCGAAGCGGAATACCCGATGCGCGCCATAGCGATCGGCGACCGCACCCGCGGACAGCAGCAGCGCGGCGAAGGCGACGGTATAGCCCGTGGTCGCCCATTGCAGCCCGGCGACCGAGGTGTGCAGCGACGCCGCCAGATCCGGTTCAGCGACCGAGAGCACCGTCATATCCAGCAACACCATGAAGTACCCGAGTGAAATTCCGAGCAGGGCGCGGGTCCGCCCGCTCGACCCAGCGGACGTGCTCGCCCCCGATTGCAGAATGCTCATCTGACGCAACAACTCCCGATCGACGCGGTGGTGACGCGATCGACTCTGGCCGGGCGGGCCCACCGACTCCACCGGCTGCGCCGCACGGGGCATTCGGAATATCCGAATGCTCCGGCGCTGTTGGCCAGGCCATGGAGTTACGTCAGCTGCGGACCTTCGAGGCCGTGGTGCGCCACCGCACCGTCACCGATGCCGCGGTGGCGCTCGGCCTCGCGCCGTCGTCGGTGTCCCAGCAGATCCGCACGCTAGAGACCTCGCTCGACGTCACGCTTTTCGTGCGCGACCCCAAGGGCATGCGGCTCACCCCCGCGGGTCAGCGCCTCACCGGTTGGGCGCGGCGGCTGCTCGAACAAGCCGAGCAGGCGACGCGTGACGTGCGCGAAGAACGCCCGCTATTGCGACTCGGCGCGTTGGAAACCCTCGCCGGCACCTATGTGCCGCAGGTGCTGGCGCGGCTGTCCGAGCGACGGCCGGATCTCGAGGTCGAGGTGCGCTCCGACCGCGCTCGCGACGGACTGCTCGCCGATGTGGTCGGTGGCGAACTCAATGCGGCGCTGCTACTGGATTCCGGTGGCGCCGTGGGGGATCTGGGCTTCCCGGCCCCGGCCGAACCGCTGGCATTCCTCGATCTGGACCCGGTGCCGCTGGCCCTGGTCGCGGCGCCGACGCATCCGCTGACCGACAAGCCCGCCCTGACACCGGCCGATCTGGCCGACGAGCGACTGCTGGTCAATGTGCCCGAATGCTCGTTCTGGATGGCCGGGGAACGGATTCTGGGCCCGAGCCCGCGACGCGTCAGGGCCGGTGCGGTTCCGGTCATGCGGGCCTGGACCGAGCACGGACTCGGCATATCCCTGCTGCCGGAATTCGCGGTCGCCGACGGCCTCGCGCACGGCACGCTGGTCCGATTGGACTTTCCGGTGCCCGACCTGAGTCTGCGGCTGGTGTGGCGGGCGGATCAGGAAGCCGTGCCCGAGATGCGCGAGGTCCTCTACGCGGCCGCCCGGCCATGATTTCGTCGTTCCCGGCAAACCGGCCGCATTGCCCTCCCGAGTCGTTAGGCTGACGACAAAGAGCCAGGTCCCGACGGCGCGGGTCGACCGAGAGGAGTCAACGATGAGCGCACGGCAGCCCGCGTGGACGGCCTCGGCCCTGACCGGCGATCTGTCCGGCATCGTCGGCAAACACCTCATCTACGCCTACGACAACGGCTGGAGATACGAGCTGTACATCCGCGATTGGCACACCATCGATTCGCGCTCCCTGGTGGGACCGATGTTCGGGCGCTGGTCCAAGAACCAGGCCGCGAAGCTGGTCCAGCTCAGCGACGACATGTACAAACTCGCCTGGGTGGAACCGACCGGCACCACCACCGTGATCATCATCTGGCTCGGCGACCGCCGCGTGCACACCACGATCTCCTATCCGCAGTGGATGCTCGACTACCCCGATAGCACCCTCACCCGCTACGAGCACAATCTCGAAGCGATCATCGCCGAACGCGACCGGGGACCGACCTATCCGCTGACGCTGGTCTCCGCGACCGGGCGCATCACCTTCCTGGAATCCCGCGATATCGACGACGACACGGTGATCAACTGTCCACCGAGCAAGCTGCCGCCGGGATACGCCGCGCGAACCAACTGATCGCCCGCCGCCTCAGGCATCGAGGTACACCGGGAAGGCGGCCAGGTCGTTCTGGGTGAGCACCGGCAGATTGCGGATCTCCTCGACCGGCACCGCGAGCCGCAGATTCGGAAACCGTTCGAAAAGCGCGGGCAGGCCGATGGCCGCCTCCAGGCGCGACAGCCCCGCGCCCGGGCAGATATGCGGGCCGTGGCCGAAGGCCAAGTGCCGGTTGGACGTTGGGCGGGTGATATCGAAGTCGTCGGCATCGGTCCCGTGTACCGATGTGTCGCGGCCGATGGCCCGATAGGACATGACCACGCCCTCCCCCTTCGCGATCACCGTGTCGCCGACGGTGATGTCCTCGGTCGCGAAGCGCATGAGCAGATGGGTCAACGGGGTGTCCCAGCGCAGTGTTTCCTCGATCGCGTGCTGCCAGTCGAATTCGCCGTCGCGAATGCCGCGCAGTTGCTCGGGGCGCGAGAGCAGGGCGCGCACGGTATTGAGCAGGAGCCCGACCGTGGTTTCGTGTCCCGCCGCGACGAGGGCCTTCAGATTGCCGACCACTTCCTTCTCGGTCAGCGGCGCACCGCCGTCGGCGGCGAAGATGAGCGCGGTGGTGAGGTCGTCGGTCGGTGCGTAGGTCTTCTTGCGCACCAGATCAGTGAAGTAGGAGTCCAATTCCTTGATGACCCGCGACCGCTCGGCCTGCGGGGTGAGGATCGAGAAGAACGCCTTGTACCAGGTGAGCAGCATCAGGTGATCGGCACGGTCGACGCCCATCAGCTCACCGACCACCCGCATCGGCAGCGGATAGGCGAACTCGGTCTTCAGGTCGACGACGTCGCCGCTGCGCCCGGCCTGCTCGAGGTCGTCCAGTAGTTCGCCGGTGAGCCGCTCGATCGCCGGGCGCAGCGCGTCGAGCCGACGCGGCGTCAATGCCTGGGTGGTCTTGATTCGCAGGCGCCGATGTTCGACCCCGTCCACGGTGAACATCGACCTTCCGGTATCGATCATGCCGATGAGCGGCCACTGCCGCGTCACCGTCCCGGATGTCCACAATTCCCAGGATTTGATGTCCTTGACGAGCCGAGGATCGGTGAGCAGTTGCCGGGCGGTGGCGTATTCGGTGACGGTCCACGCGGGCACGCCGAGCAGATCGATTCTGGCGAGCGGACCGGCCGCGCACAGTCGGCTGGTCTCGCCCGCGAGATCGCCGACCATCGGATCGATGACGATCGGCCGCGCACCATCCTGCTCGGGATCCGGACGAGTTTGCTGCACGGCGTACCCCCTCCAACCTGTCCGGGCAGCTCAAATCCGCGCCCCGTCAAGCGGTTTCGATCTTCCGAACGAGCCTAGTCGGCCGAACCGGGGAAGGGAACACCTCGGCACTGGTCCGGCGCGGGCTCGAGTGCCGATTCCGCAACGGGCCAGAGCCAGCCCGATCGCCGGCTCTCAGCCGACGTGGTCGCGCGAGCCACCGCATTCGACGAGTCGACAAATTCGGATCGACGGCCGCCAGAGCGTTGCGGACCCACCCGCCGCGGTCGCCGCATCTTCGACTCGGTGATAAGAACAACCCCCGTTAGCTGGCGTTCAGCTGATTCCCTCGCAATCGGATGGGTATTGCTCCGGGCGAGGAGGTATGCACATGACTCGTCCAGTGCCACCGAATCCGAGCCCCATCCCGCCGACTCCGATTCCGGACCCGGTGCCGCCGACGCCGATCCCGGATCCGGTCCCACCGGGCCCCAGCCCGGATCCGGTCCCACCAGGCCCAAGCCCGGACCCGATCCCACCGAATCCTGACCCGGAGCCGGTTCCCGGCCCCGAGCCGTTCCCTGAGCCCGAGCCCGGTCCCGATCCGCAGCCCGCGCCGCCGGAGCCAGGTCCGCAGCCGGTACCGCCGGAACCGGGCCCGACACCAGCGCCACCGATCCCGGACCCGACACCACACCGGGAACCGAACCGACCGGCACCGATTCCGAATCCCGGCGGTCCGGTTGATCCGATGGATCCCGCACTGCCGGATCCGACGTAGAGTCCGGCCCCCAACGACCGCGCCGGACACCTGACCACGGTCTGGTATCGCAGCGCGGGCTGGTGACGCGAAACTCCTTGCGGCATGGGCGAAGTCGGTGCAGCCCTTGGGGGGCATCGAGCAAGATTCACAACGTCGATGCCGACACGACGCCGCGCGGATGGGCTCAGCGAATGTCGTGCCGGGCAAGCGTATCGACGCCGGCCGGGGCCATCGAGTCAGCGCCAGATCAAAGCGGCGACCGCTTTCGGTGCGGCAAGCAATTCGCGGATGTTGTTGCGCACCATGGTAGTTCGCCTGCAATCGCAGTATGCGACGACGCCGTCGGCGTCGATTCCCGCGGCGCGGCACAAGGCGACCGCCCGCGGCAGATGCCGATATTGGGTGACGATGATCGCGCGGTCGATACCGAAGATGGTCTTGGCTCGCCGGCAGGTCGCGCGGGTCGACAATCCCTCGCCATCCGAGCGCACGACCGCCGGGTCGACACCGTGATCGGCGAGATAGTTTGTCATCGAGGCGATTTCGTCTCCCGAGGTGCCCGCCGCATCGCCAGACACCAGGATCTCGCACACCTTTCCGGCCCTCAGCAGTTCGATCGCGACGTCGAGTCGCCCACGCAGATACGCCATCGGCGCACCGTCCGGCGCGACCCTCGCCCCCGGCACGATCACCACCGGAACCGAAGGCGCGGCCGCGAGACCGGACCGATGCCCGGACGACACCATCCACAACCGGATATTCGCCGCGGTCACGACCAGCGCCGCCGCTGCGACGGGCCCGACACCTGCCCATAGCGTCCGACGCACCCGACGTCGCGGCGCCTTGCCTCGCGCTAGCACGCCGAAGTCTCCCGGTCGGTTATCCACTGCACGTGCCCGACCATACTGGCGCGCCATCAAGCGATGCGCACACCACTGTCGAGATCCCCGTCGAGCAGTGCGATGCCCAGCGTCGTCGCCTGATGCCGCATCGCATTGCGATGCCGCCAGCTCTCGATCAGCCCGGCCTCCCGCAGGATGGACGCGTGTTCACTGGCCGTCGCGGGTGAAATGCCGAGTCGGCGTGCGAGTTCGGTCGTCGAGCAGCCCTCGGCGATCACCTGCAGCGCGGCGGCGCGAGTGCGGCCGAGCAGTGCGGTCAGCGCCTCGTTGGTGGCGCGCGGCCCCCAGGCCGTGGCGAAATCGGCGATATCGCGCAGCACCGGGACCACCAGCGTCATCGGCGCGTCCTTATCGATGGTGGACTTCAGCAGCTTCGGCCCCGGCCAGGCGAACAGCGAGGGAATGAGGATCAGGCCCCGACCGTCGAGGTGTTCGTCGTGACATTCGGTCGGGGTGAGCACCTCCAGCGCGGGCGCACGCCACCGAGCGAAGGGCGCCAACCCGGCGAAGAGCCGTTCGACGCCCTCGGTGGCAATGGTGCGCGCCATCCGTTCGGCCGCCACCTCGAGATAGGACTGCATATGGGCCCACCGACCGGCGAACGCCACCGCATGGAATGCCTCGGCGGCGGCCGCGACATCGCGGCGCGCCTCACCGTCTCGGGCGGACAGATTCCGCGCCCAGGCGGGTAGCGGATGTGCGGTCCGCGCACGCTGCCGGCCCGCGTGTTCGACCTCCAGGCGGAGTTCATCGCGGGAGGCCAGGTGCAGTGCCTCGATGCCCGCCGACATCGACCGCGCGCCGCGGGTCGGCGTGATCAGGTCGACGAAGGGATCGACGCCGGGGAGCAGATCGGCGAGCACACCGAAGTCGTCCGGCATCGCGCGCCGCACCTGGCCGCGCCACCCGTCGTACAGCGGCGCGTCGGTGCGTTGCAGCACCCTGGTGGCCAGCATGGTTTCGCCCATCGCACCGAGCGGGGCCCCGATCCGGATGCGTGTCAGATCCTCGGGTGTGCAGTAGATCCGCTTCATACGCTGCCCCGCATGGTCGTGCTCAGGTATCGCATCACGGTACCCGCGATCACCGCGGACCTCGCAGCATCACCGCGAGCACCGGATCCAGCCGCACCAGCTCCTGATCAGCGGTCGACCGCAGCGAAGACGTCGCCACCCACCGCAACCACATCGGCCACAATCGCTTCCTTCGCCCGGCCGCCATCACGCTGTCGGCCAGGCGACCAATCGCCGGCGCGAAACCGCCGCCCGGCCGCACCGCAACATCATTCAGCATCTCCGACTCCTGCATCGTCACTGTTCAGCAGCCTAGAAATCAGCAGCCGGTACCCCCACCATGTTTCGGCGGTGGCCTAAACACGAAGCACCGGTCAACGGCTACCGGCATGGCGGCCCGGATTCTGGGAAGCCGGTCTATGTGAACAGCACTCGAACCATCCGTACGCACTGGCGCCGTCGGGTGGCGGTCGCGGTCGGCATGCTCGCCATCGTCTGGGCGGCGGGGTGCGGCTCATCCGGGGAGGAATCCGCCGCGCCGACGTCATCGCGCCCGGCGCCGATCTCCGCCGTCGCCATCACGATCGATCATCTGAACTACAGCGCCACGCCCCCGATCACGCCAGGCGCCTTGCTCACGGTGACCAACCACGATTCGGTGAAACACAGCATCACCAGCAAACGGCCCGGACTCTTCGACCACGAGATCGCCCCCGGCCAGACCATCACCTTCACCGCACCCGATGAAGTCGGGTCGCATCCCTTCTACTGCAGGTATCACGCCCTCATGGAGGGCTGGTTGAGCGTGCGTCATTGACGCGGTACCCACCTCATTCCCGGACACGCCGGAGCGGCTACGGCACAGCCCAGGTAACTAATGCTTTGCTGACTTCGCCCTGGACCCGGGATGCGGAGGGAGATCGTCGATGTCGCGCGTCATCACCGCCGTTGTTGCCGCTATCTACCTGTCATTCGTCTGTGTCGCTCCCGCGACGGCCACAACCACGACCACGGAGGACGAGATCGCCGGAACCGAGGCCGTGCTCGCGCTCTCGGTGGTCCATGCGGGCACCAAGATCCTCGCCTTGACCATCGTCCCGATCTACCAGTTCGAATCGTTCGACAACATCATCACGCACGAAAGCGGTTGGGACGTCTTCGCCACCAACCCGAGAACCGGCGCCTACGGCCTCGGCCAGGCCCTGCCACCGGAAAAGATGGCCACCCACGGCCTCGACTGGCGCTTCAACCCGCTCACCCAGATCCGCTGGACCTACGACTACATGATCCAGCGCTATGGCAGCCCCGAGCGCGCCTGGGCGTTCTGGCAGGCGCACCACTGGTACTGAATTCGTCGCCAGTTCCCGCCGGAGGACCGAGTCGGTTCGTCACACGCAGTACTGGCATGTCCCGTTGGCGGGCAGCTGAATGAAGCATTGGGCGCACACCGCCGCGCGGGTCGGCTGCGGCTTGACCTCTTGCGCGGGCGCGCCCGCCGATCGACGTCGACCCGCCACCTTGGGAATGAGCGGCGGGACGGTCAGGTCGGCGGGCATGGTGGCCCCGTGGTGCTCATAGCACTGCCACCGGGCATAGGCGGCATGCAGCTCGAGGTCGTTGGGAATCGGTAGGGCGGCTAGTTCCAGCACGTACTTGTAGGTGTCGCCGACCGTGTGGTTCTCCTGCACGCAGAGCGAGGTCAGCGGCGGGTCGCCCGCATTGTGGCACCGCCGCGCGACCTTGCGCAGAATGGCCTCCATCCAGGTCCGCGTCGGTGCGCCGGTATGCACCCCGGATACCTCCTGCACGCGCTTGGCCAACTCCCCGACCGTGATGAAATGCCCGTATCCCGTGGCAATCTCCGACAGCTCCGCATGCGCGGCAAAGGCCCACGCCACCGTAGCCTCCCGCAACGACACCGGGACGCCGTCACCTTCCCGCCATGCCCCCGCCGCCGTGGATACAGAACTGTTGATCACCCGATCAAGTTATCGCGCCACCCCCCGATCCGCCGAATGACCGGCCACTCACGGACCCCTCCGGGCATGAAGCCTTTGACCGGCATCTCACCCGACCAACCCGAACCGTGGACTCTAGCTTACTAGGATGCTAGCATTTGCGATGTGGGCGACGAGGATGTGAAGCAGTTCAACGTGTACCTGCCGGTCGGACTGATCAAGCAGGTGAAATTCCGTGCGATCGAGTCGGGCATGTCGCTATCGGCTTTGGTCGCGGAGGCGCTGCGCGGCTACCTCGACGACACCCACGACCAGCAACAGTGACCGCGAGAAGGAGATCGGATATGACGACACAGGGCATTCAGGGCGTCTTCGTCGAGACGCACAACTGGGGCAAGGCGGCGCGATTCTTCCAGGCGCTCGGCTACGAACCCGAATTCACCACCGACCACAACTCCGGACTGTTCCGCAATGGTGATGGCCCCTATGTCTTCATCGCCGAGATTCCGCGCAGCCAGACCCCGTCGACGCAGCTCGTGCTGACGGTGACCGATCCCGACGCGTTCCGGCCCGGCAGCGAGGTCGAGGTGGTCACACCGTTCGAGGAAACCCATTACGGGACCACGGAAATGACCGTCCGCGACCCCGACGGCCGGACGTGGAGTCTGCAGGTCGGACCGCTCGCCTGAAGGAGTACACCGTGCAGCAGATCATTGGGCCCGAGAGCACCGCGGAGCGGGTCGCGCTGTGGCGCGCCCTACACGTCGAGCTCGACCCGCCACCGCATGTGCTCGAGGACGAGGTCGGTCTGCGGCTGGTGGACCCGGCCCCGGGGTGGCGCGAACGCGAGGATATGAATCCCGACATGACCTCGCTGTCGCGCGCCTGCGTCGTGGCGCGCGCCCGCTTCGTCGAGGATCTGGTGATCGAACAAGCCGCCCAGGGTGTCGACCAGTACGTCATCCTCGGGGCCGGACTCGACACCTTCGCCCAGCGCCGGCCGGAAATCGCCTCCCGCCTAACGATATTCGAGGTAGATCAACCCGAACCACAGGCGTGGAAGCGGCAGCGACTACTCGAACTCGGTTTCGGAATCCCCGAGTGGCTGCGACTGGTGCCGGTCGACTTCGAGACCGAATCCTGGTGGGACCGGCTCATTTCCGCGGGCTTCGATCCGCAGCGCCGCGCGGTGGTGGTCTCGACGGGAGTCTCCATGTACCTCACCCGGGAGGCGAATATCCAGACACTGCACCATCTCGCGGCGCTTGCTCCCGGCTCGACCTTCGCCACGACCTTCCAGCTGACGCTGGACCTGCTCGATGCCGAGGAACGCCCGATCCGCCAAGCGGTCGAGCACGCCGCCCGCGCAAGCGGAGTCCCCTTCCTCAGCCTGTTCACCCCCGACGAGCTGATCGCGCTCGCCAAAGACGCCGGTTTCCCATCGGCCCAGCACATTTCGACCTCCACCCTCGCCCAGCGCTATTTCGCCGGGCGAAAAGATGGGCTGCGGCCCCCGACCGCCGAACAGATCCTGGTAGCCACCACCTAGGCGAAAAAGGCCCTATGTCCTTGCGGGACATAGGGCTGCGGTCTCAGATCACTGTGCGGGCGGCTGGCATCCGGGCGGCGGACCCTGCGGATCGCCCGGCGGCGGGCCTTGGTGATCTCCGGGCGGCGGGCCGTGGTCATCACCCGGAGGCGGGCCCTGGTGGTCACCGGGCGGCGGACCCTGGTGGTCACCAGGGGGCGGACATTGCTGCCCGGACTCCGGTCCCTGGGGCGGGTCAGCGCTCGCGATACCGGCACCGACGCCCAGCGCGCCGAATACCACGACACCGGCCGCCGCAGCCGTCACCAGCTTCGACTTGACTCCCATACATTCCTCCTGAGATCTCGCTTGCGAAACCGTCGGCCGACAGTTGCCGTGCCGACGCGAGAATCGTTGCGCCCCAACCTCTGCCCGGAATGTGAGCAAGATTGGTGCCAGCTGTGAGCGCGCGGGATCCGGATTTCCGTCATGCTCGAAGTGAGCCGGCGAAATGCCGCTGAACCTCCTCGCGACGGCCACCCCCAGAGTTGGGCGGTGGTCGGTGGCGAGGCTCCGGCCGCCGAGTACCCCGACAGATCTCCGCTGACCAGGAGGAGTTCGATATGCCCGAAGCACACGCCGAGGTAGAGGTATTGATCGTCGGCGGTGGACCAGTCGGCCTCACCGCCCGAGCGCTACTTGAACGCTGGGGTGTGCGGGCGATGCTGGTCGAGAAACGCCGCGAGCTGTCGCCCTTTCCCCGATCCCGGCTGGTCAACGTGCGCTCGATGGAGATCTTTCGCCAACTCGGGCTCGCCACGCAGATCGCGGCTCGCGCATTCGCACCGGAGTACGGCCGCGTCCGCTTCCGAGATACCTTGCGCGACCGCGACTTCGCCACCACGGCAATGGTCGGGGTCAACGCGCCGATACCCGAAAGCCCGGTCATCGGCGTGGTCACCTCGCAGGATCGGCTGGAACCCACCCTGCTCGCCGCGGCGGACGCACCGGTGCGGTTCGGGGTCGAGCTCATCGACCTGACCGAAGAGTCCGATAGCGTCGTGGCCGCACTCGCCGATCACCAGAGCGGCGCCGAGGCTCGCGTGCGTGCCCGGTATGTGCTCGCCGCCGACGGCGCGAACTCCACCAGCCGGGAACTGCTGGGAATCGGGACCACCGGCCCCGGCGCGATCGCGGACTTCACCACCGTCGTATTCGACGCCGACGTGCACCGTTGGTGCACCGATAAGCCCGCGGGGGTCTACTTCACCGCGCACGGATCGATCGCCCCGATCTACCCCGAAGGCGGATGGGCCTTATTCGTTCGCACCCCCGACGATCCCGCGCACGCCGACTGGCCCGACCTCGTCTCCCGAGCGCTCGGCCCCGACACAGCCGCCGATGTCCTGCGGACCCAGCATTGGGTGATGAATGCCTTTGTGGCCGAACGCTTCCGGCACGGCCGGATCCTGCTGACCGGCGATGCCGCGCATGCGGTCCCCATCATGGGTGGGCTCGGCATGAACACGGGCATCGCCGATGTGCACAACCTGTGCTGGAAACTCGCGGGCGTACTGCACGGTTGGGCCGAACCGAGCCTGTTGGAAACCTACGAGACGGAACGGCAACCCGTCGCCCACCGGACTTTGCGGCAAGCGGTGGCCAACACCCAACTCACACTCCAAGTACAAACCCGCCGCCAGGACCAACTGCAGAACAGTGATACCGCACAGACCGAGATCGAATTGCCCTGGTCGGAGCAGTATTTCGCGCAACTCGGTCTGGTTCTCGGCGTCAACTACCACCGCACCCGACCGGAATCGTCGGACACCGGAACGGATTACGTCCCCACCGCAGAGCCGGGCCACCGCATGCCACACCTGTGGCTCACCAGCGACCGCTCCACGCTCGACGCCATCGGCGAATGGTTCACCCTGCTCACCCCGGACCCCGACGCCTGGAAAACCACCACTCCATGGCCACTACACATCGAGCCCCTTCCCACCGAACACGCCGACCGCTACGACCTCGGCCCCCAAGGAGCACTACTCATCCGCCCCGACGGCCACATCGGCGCCCGCTGGCCCGACCACCTTCCCGACGACTCCACCCTCGACCAAGCCCTTGCCACCATCACCGGCGTCAAAGTCCTTGACGACCAATAGGATCGGGCGAGCCGAGCGCGTCGCGAATCGTGTCGCGTAGCCAGCGCTGCGCCGGGTCGGCATCGAGTCGTGCGTGCCAGAGCAGTCGCACTTCGACTTCCGGCAGGGTCGCGGCGATGGGAAACCAGCGAAGCCCGAGGGCTCGGCCGTACTGTTCGGCGAGGCGCTGCGGGACGAGTCCGACGTAGTGGCTGGAGGCGACCAGGAGCGCGGCGACCGCGGAGGTCGGCACCACGGCGGCGACCCGGCGTTGCAGGCCCACGGCGGCGAGCGCGTCGTCGAGCGGTCCGCGCGCACGTCCACGGCGGGAGGCCGAGACGTGGGGGTGCTGACACAGTTGCGTCAGCGTCGGGCGGCGGTGACGGCCGAGCGGACTGTCGGCACGGACGATGCCGACGATGCGTTCGCGGTACAGCACGGCCGTGCGGATGTCGGGAGCCGCGATGTCGCCAGCGCCGATGTCGAGATCGACCGAGCCGTCGCGCAGCGCCTCGATGCTTTCGCTGCCCTCCGTGACGAAGCGCAGCGTCACCCCGGGGGCGACCGCGGCCGTGGCTTCGACCGCCGTCGCCGCCAGGGTCGCGGCGACGCCGTCGTTGATGCGAATCGTGAAGGTGCGCTTCAGTTCTGCGACCGTGACCGCGCGGTCGGCGCTGATCAGTGCCGACGCCTCGTCGAGCAGTGACCGCACCCGTGGCGCGGTTCTGAGCGCGAACGGTGTCGGAGCCATGCCGCGACCGGCGCGCACCAGGATCGGGTCGCCCATCGCCCGCCGTAACCGGCCCAGCGCCCGGCTGGTCGCCGGGATGGACAGATGCAGGCGCTCGGACGCCGCCGTGACGCTGCCGTCCTGAAGCAGTGCGTCGAATACGCGCAGCAGATTCAGGTCGAGTTGCTCGGGCATAGTTGCATTCTACGCAAGTAGCTGTTGTAAAAGTTGCGTGGCGCGAATACCGACAACGTCCATAACGTCCTGGCCATGCCAAACAACGTCCTGAACCGCGATCATGTCCCGACCTCGCGAGACCCGTCATCACGTCCGGTCGCGCAGCGCAGCTTGCTCGCGGTCATATGCGCCTGCGTCGTGCTCGTCGTCGCGATGGTCGCCGCGATCAACCTCGCCGTCCCGATGCTCGCCGCCAGCGCATTGCGCCCGTCCGCGTCGGCGCTGGTCTGGATCGTCGACACCTACGTGATCGTCTTCGCCTGCCTGGTGATTCCCGGCGGGGCCGCAGGAGATCGCCTCGGGCGCAAGGGGGTTCTGCTCGTGGGCCTCGGGTTGTTCGCGGTGGGCGCACTATTGTCGGCGACGGCACCGAACGTGGCGCTGCTGCTGACCGGCCGCGCGATCACGGGTGTCGGCGCTGCCGCCGTATTGCCCAATACGCTTGCCGTCCTTTTGCATGCCGTCCCCGCCGAGCGCAAGAGCGCGACGATCGCCATGTGGGCATCGATGACGGGTATCGGCGGGGTCGTCGGCAATGTCGGCGGCGGGGCGGTGCTGTCGGGTGGATCATGGCGTTGGCTGTTCGCCGCGGCCGTGCCGATCTCGCTGGTGCTCGCCGCGCTTGTGGGGCGTATCGCGCCGGTGTCGCCGCGCCATGACCGTCGTCTCGACCCGCTCGGCGCGATATTGCTCGTCGGTGCGTCGGTGGCGCTGCTGCTCGGCATCGTCCAGGGCCCGGAGGCGGGCTGGGGCAGCGTGGTCGTCATTGCCGGATTCGCCTGCGCCGCAGTGTTGTTCATACTGTGGACGATCGCCGAGCTGAAGGTCGAACATCCACTGCTCGATCCCCGCCTGTTCCGCCTGCCCGGCCTACGCAGCGCCTGCCTCGGCATGACGGCGGTCTTCTTCGGCATGTTCGCGCTGTTCTACGTCAACGCGTCATTCCTGCAGTACGGCAAGGGGTTCGGCGTGTTGCGCACCGGTCTCGGGATCATCCCGCTGACCGTCCCGATCATCCTGGGCGCAAAGTATGTCGGACGCCTGTCGCAGCGCATCGGCCTCGACGCCACCGTCGCGCTCGCCTTCGCATTCGTCGGCTGCGGACTGCTCGGCCTGTCCACCGGCGACGCGCAGACGCCGTACATCGCATACGCCGCGTGGCTGGTCGCGACCGGAATCGGTGTGGCGCTTGCACTTCCGACGCTCTCCGGCGCCATCGCGGGCTCGCTACCACCGGCCCAGGCCGGAGTCGGAGCCGGATTGCAGTCCACCACCCGCGAATTCGGCAGCGCCCTCGGCGTCGCCGTCATCGGCACGGTGCTCACCGCACGGTTCGTCGCCGCACTGCCGCCGGACATCCGCGCCGACCATGATCCGCACACCGTGGCCCAAGCGCTCGCCGCGACCACACCCGACCGCGCCAATGACGTTGTCACAGCGTTCATCTCGGGTGCGGACTCGGGACTGCGGGTGGTCGGGGTGACCGTGCTCGTCCTCGGCGCGCTCGTCGTGCTGCAGTCGCTGTTCTCCCGCCGACGCCCACGCCCAGCAAGCACACCGCTGATTCCCAGCTGACGTTCACCTTTCAGCCTCGGCTGACCGCTCAGCTGTAGAGGAGGTCCTTATAGGTTTGCAGGATGCCGCGGATGGACGGCGTCACGAGCAGTTCGCCGTCCAACGGTGCCCAAACGTAGCCAGCGTGCGCGGTGAGCAGAACGGGACGGGTGGATTCCACCTCCACGGCGAAATGCAGGCGCCGCACCGGCTTTCCGGCTGGCGACAGGTAGTCGAAGTCGCCGATGTGGTGGCCGATGCGAGTAACGGTCAACCCGGTCTCCTCGCGGACTCCGCGAATCACCGCCGCGGCAACCGATTCTCCCGGTTCCACGGTGGCGCCCGGAAGCTTGCGGGTGAGCCGGACCGGCCCCGAACTGTGGGCTTCCAAGAGCAATACCTCCCCGCCCCGATCGATGACCGCGCCCACTCGCAGCCCCACACCATCACGTTCACCACGCGGAAGCGCCTCATCGAACATCGATACCGACACGGCGGACTCACCAGCCTTTGGTCGGGCGGACGCGCCGCACCCAGGTAAAAGCAATCGTGCCAATTTTAACGTGACATGACCGCCGTATGACAGCCAGAAATAGCCGTGTCGGAATCAGTCGAGTAGCCGCCGCAGCAGAACCAGCGATGCTGCCACCCGCTCTCGCTCGGCGGCGTTGAGTCGGTCGCCGATGAGTTCGGCGAGGTGCTCCTGGCCGGTCATGCGGCGTTCGGTGAGAAGTGCGCGGCCGCCCTCGGTGAGGGTGAGAAGTTTGCGGCGCAGATCGAAGCTGTCGGTGGTGCGGCGCAGCAGTCCGCGGTCGACGAGTGTGGCGACCGTAGCGGCCATCGATTGATGGCGGAGCTTATCGGCGCGGGCCAGGTCGGCGACTGTCGCGGGTCCCTCGCGGTCGAGACGTTTGAGAACCGACACCTGTGACAGCGACAGCTCACGGCCGGGAGAGACCGCGCGCATGCGTCGGACCAGAGCGCCGACCACCGACTGCAGTTCTTCGGCGATCGTCTCGCTGTCGCTTGCCACACCACTCACGGCTCACTACAGTACAGGAAGACTGCGCAGTTAAGCTGTATATATCCGCCGCATATCGAACACCGAGGATGGCATCCGAATGGCCGAGGACCTGGTGGCGGCACACGATCGCGAGCTCTGAAATCGACCAGCTACCAAGGAGATTGCAATGTCCGTTGTCGGCAAGATCCTCGCGAACCGGCGAGCCGGTGACCGAGGACTGGCCTGGCATCGTCCGAATCTGGCCGGGACCACCACCTTCCAGATCACCAGTCCCGACTTCGACCACGAGTCGGTGCTGAATACGATTCATGCCGGAAAGCGGATCGGCGGCCAGGATCTTTCTCCCGCGCTGACCTGGTCGCCACCACCCGCGCAAACAGCCGAGCTGCTGCTGGTCATCGAGGATCCCGATGCGCCGACGAAGGCGCCCTTCGTACACGCCGTCGCTTTGCTGGACTCCACACTCACCGGTCTGCCGCAGGGCGCACTCGATGCCGACGATCCCGCGCCGGGCGTGCGGGTCCTGCGTTCGGGCTGGGGCCGCGGCTATTTGGGGCCGGCGCCGATCAAGGGACACGGCCCGCACCGCTACGTCTTCCAGCTCTTCGCCCTGACCGAGCCGATCACCGCAGCGGGTGGAAAATCCCTGAAATCGGCGAAGCCGCATGCCGTCCTCGCGGCCGGACAGTCCCTCGCCCGAGCCCGCATCGATGCCTTCTACGAACGTCATTGACAGACACGCCACCCGGCCGCTCGACAGAGCACCCAGTTACCCCCGCACGCCGCGGCGATGAATCACTGGTTGGCGACAACGGAGAACACCGTCGCGGCTAATCGCTCAGGCGCACATTGACGTTGACGCGGCCCCTATCGTCGCGGCTGGCGACGGCGTGCCCGGATCGTTCGGCGCCGTCCAGCCGCAGCGAGATCGGGGCGCCCGCACCGAGAAAGTTGCGCCACCACGTCTTCTGGTCCGGCATGGCCACCCCGATGGTGATCTCGTCGCCGGAGCGTCGAAAGCTCACCGGTGTGCTGATGGTGCGCCCGGAACGTCGGCCGACGTAGGTGATCTCGGTGATCGCCCGGCCCACCCGAGGCCCGATCCACGGCACCTTGGTCAACGCCATCACCCCTGCGTTGAATCCGCGCGCAACGGGTCCGAGCACCGCTTTGAGCTCCATCGAATCTCCTGATCGCCGAACGGGTATCGACCACCAAACTAGCGGACCGCCGCGCGGAGCAGGCCGCGATGGCGGCACGCACCGCACGAGAAGCGGGCCGATGCTAGACATGGGCAGCACTGAATCCCACTGCGGCACCGATGGAATCGCCGTAATGGGAATGCGCGTCGGGGTCGGTTCCACCGCCGCAGACCGGATCGCCGGCCGCGCAGAAATCGGCGGTGCGGTCCAGATACTGGTCGGGAACACTCCACCCGGTCAGGCGCAGCGGGTCACCGAACAGCAGTACGACGGCCACGCGGTCGCCGAGATCACCGGGCAGCTGCACCACGCCCGGCAGTCCGGCGACGACACCGGTGCCGAGCGCGGCGTGGACCACGGCCGCGCCCAGCGAGTAGCCGACCAGGATGAACTCTTCGCCTGGGCATGCCGCGGCTCGAGCAGCGACATGCGCCACCAGATCGGCGCTACCCACACCCACCGACGACAGATCCGCCGGATTCGCAGGGTAGTTCACGGAATACGCACGCACGCTCATCGGCAGAGCCTGTCGCATCGCGCCGTACAGCGGATCACCGACGAAGGCACCGAGGTACCCGGGTTCCTCGGACCCCCTGGCCACCACCAGATCCACCGCGGCACACGACTGCGCCGCCGCGTGCGGACCGAGCACGGCACTCACTGCGATCAGCAAGACCGCGAATGTCGATGCCGTCCGCCACTTTTTGAGCAGAACCACCTTTCGGTCGCTCATTTTCCTCACCTCTCACGCCGTTGTGAGAAGTGCTTCCTCCAGCCCTCACGTCGTTGTGAGGAGTCGAGTGACACTTGTCAGAGACAAGTTACAATGTACTCCGCTACCAGGCACAAGGGCGGCGAATATCCCCTCGATCGGCCCCCGCACAATCTCAGGCTGCCAGTTCGCACCGCATCAGCTGTCGGAGATGACCTCGGTGCCGGCTTCAGCCGTGTTGCCCGGCGGTTCGGCGCCGCTCGGCGCGGTGGGTGAGCGCATCGAGGATGCGTTCCCATGCCGGTGACGCCTCGGAGATCCGGGAAGAGATCAGCTGCAGGCTCTCTGGTCGACCGCTGTCTCGTTCGTGTTCGATCTCCCATGCGTCCAGATCGTCGATGAGCCGGTCCAGGCGCGGATCGTGCGGATCCCAGTCGACTGATTGATCACAGGCGAGATACAGGCGCGTCGTCTCGGGGTCGTCGAGGCCTGCGGTCTTGTCCCGTATCCGCTGCGGCATGGCCTGCGGCTCCAGTGCCTGGAGCAGGATCCACGAGTCGCGCTCGAGTCGTACCCTCAGTTCGCTGACGCCGAGACCGCGCATCCGGTTCAGGATGGCGACCACCTCGGGGGGCAGGACAAGGCTTTCACCGCTTGCCAATTCAGCGATGCGGCGGCGGTATTCGGTGAGCTGGTCGATCTTGCGCTGCAATTCGGCGTCGATGTCGACGATGGCCGAGGCGAATTCGGTCGGCTGTGCGTGCAGCAGGGCGTCGATTCGGGCCAGCGGAACACCGGCATCAGCGAGGGTCCTGATCCGAATGAGATCCACCGCGGCTTGCGCGCTGTAGCGCCGGTAGCCGGAGGCATCGCGCTCGGGCTCGGGCAATAGGCCGACGTGGTGGTAATGGCGAACAGCGCGCACGGTCACTCCGGCGGTCGCCGCGAGTTGGCCGATCGTGAGCACCGTCCTCCTCTCGTGAAACGCGATCGTGCCGAGTCTAGGGGGATGGCACGCCGGTGGAGCTTGCGGAACCGGCGGGGTGGGCGAACTCAGCGGCGAGCCGCCCGATCGACGACGTCGCGGATCGCCTGGACCACGGCATCGGGGCGGTCGAAGCAGAGCCGGTGGTGGAGGGTGTCGGAGAGGATGCGTTGTTCCCCGTGCGAAACCCTGCGCACCAGGGCAGCGTCCATTCTCGTCTTGGCGTCGTTCACCTCCTGCGCGGTCAGCGCCTGCTGGGCGGGGTCCTCGCCCACCACGGTGAGCGCGACCACCGGGACGTCGGGAACGCTCGGTCCCGCGCGCAGTTCGGTGGCGAGGTCGGTCAAGGTGGCACGCTCGGCGATGCCGACCCGCATCCATTCGTCGCTCACCTTGGCATCGATCAGTGGTTGCCGTATGTGCTCCGGGTAGTCCGCGAGCAACGCGGCGTGTATCTCGCGCAGTGTCGGGCGCATCTGTCGGAGCTGCTCCGGATCAGCTGCCATCTGCTCGGCCGCGGCCAGACTCGCCGTGGGCGGCATGAAGTCGTCCCAGTCGCGGTGCAGGGCGTCCAACCAGACCAGTCCCGCCACGTCCTGCGGGTACAACTGTGCGAACCGATGCGCGTAGAAGCCGCCGAGGGAGTGTGCCGCGAGAACGTAGGGGGCGGTGATGTTCTGGGCGCGCAGCAGCTCGTGCAGTTCCGTGGCCACCGCCGCGGCGGTGCGCGGCAGCGGGAGGGGATCGCTGTAGCCCGTGCCGCCTCGGTCGTAGACCACGGCGGCGGTGAATCGGGAAACCTGTTGCTGGACACCGAAATAGTCCAGACCGACCGCGCTCGCGCCGGGCAGGAACACGACGGCCGGCCCGCCGCCGCCCGACCGATGCACGAAAACGCGGCGGCCGTCGATCTCCTGGAAACCTCCGATCGGCGGAGCGAGCCGAACCGAGGAAGTGCTGTCATTCGTCATGCGACAAGGCTCCAACCCTGACGCAGGGTCAGGGTCAACCGCTCCCGTTGCGAACTACCAGAAGTGTTCGCATGACGTGTGGCGAATCGCCCGGTCCCGACGGTTCGCGGCCCGCTGTTCGCTTGGAAGCTCTATATCCTGCTGACGGTGCTGCAGACCTCCGGGCACGGACCCGATACCACGACGCTGGTCAACCACCACGCGCTCGCCGCGCTGATCAGCGGATCGACCATCGGAATCGTCGGCATCGACGCGCTTACCGCAGCTGAACGCTTTCCCGAAGTATCGATTTCGCCAGTTCGAAATTCAACAGCCGAGGAGGTCCACGAAATGACACGTGCCAGCATGCCTCGTGACAAAGGCTCCGAAGTGCACGGGATATTCGAGAAGATCGCCGGGTACTACGATCGGATGAATTTCGTCATGACGCTCGGCCGTCATGAACAATGGTGCCGCGAGGTGGCCGCACGGGTCGCACCGCCGACGGGCGGACGGCTCTTGGATTTGGCCACGGGGACAGGTGTGATCGCCTTGGAGGCGGCACGCAGGTACCCGGACGCCGCCGTGACCGGCGTCGATTTCTCGGAGGAGATGCTGAGTCGCGCAAAGGCCAAGCCCGGCGCCGAGGCGGTTCGATGGCAACATGCGGATGCGGCCCGCCTGCCGTTCGAGAACGAGTCCTTCGACGGAATTACCGAAGGCTATCTGCTCAGGAACGTCGATGACCTCGGCGCAGTGCTTCGCGAGCAGCACCGAGTTCTCCAGCCCGGCGGCCGAATTGTGATACTCGAAACCTGTCCCCCGAGTGGTCCGGTCAAACCAGTCGTCGAGTGGGGTATTCGCAGAATTGTTCCGCTGCTGGGACAGGTGGTAGCTCGCGACCGATCGTCGTACACCTATCTCGAATCCAGCACGCTCGCCTTCAAGTCACCACAACACATCGCCGAGATTTTGAGTGAGCTCGGTTTTCAGGATATCGGGTGGCGAAAGAGGTTCTTCGGGACGAACGTCATCCTGTGGGCCACCAAATCGAAATGAGAAGCCGGATCCGGAAGCACATCGACCACGGCGGCATGCGCTCGCCGACATGAGGTTCAGGTGGCGTTGAGCAGTGTCATGAACCCGAAGTCCATGTGGAGTTGGGCGTGGCAGTGCAGCAGTGCCAGACCGGGCTGGTCGGCGAGAAAGTCGACGTCCATCCTCTGGTATCCGCCGAGCATCACCACGTCTTTGCGTAGTCCGGCGGTGGGTGTGCCCGCCACATGGGTGATTTCGAAGCTGTGGCGGTGCAGGTGCACGGGGTGGATGTCGTCGGTGGCGTTGCGTAGACGCAGCCGGTAGCGCTTGCCTCGGGTGATGTCGATCGTCGACTGCTTGCTGTCCACGGCGAAGGGGGTGCCGTTGATGGTCCACGCGTTGAACCCGTCGCGCGCGGCGTTGCGTTTTTCGATCAGCATGTCGATCACCTGGTCGGGGGGCGGCGCGGTCCGGTCGGGCGTGGTGAACAGTCGGTAGTCCCACCGGAATGGCTGCGGCGGGATCCATTGCGGTTCGCCGGTGCGGTCGGCGTATTCGACGACGACGCCCAGCCCGGCTTCGCGGTCCTCGTCGGCCAGATCTCCCAGCACCCATACGCCGGGGTTGGTCATCTCCACGAGCGCCGAGATCCGTTCGGCGGCGCCCAGCCACAGCACCGGCACCTCCGTCGGGTTGGGGACCGGGTTGCCGTCGAGGGCGAGGATGGTGAAGGTGTGGCCGGGCAGGGCCAGGCTGCGGGTTTCGGTGGCGCTGCCGTTGAGCACCTGCAGCAGAATCCGCTCGCCGCTCTTGACCCGGATCGGATCACCGTGGCCGAGCATCCGGCCGTTGATGGTGAAAGCCTCGTAGCCCACCTCGTAGCCGTGGGGTTCCCCGCGTGCCAGGGATGCGGCCATCGCCGCCTCTGCCCTGTCTCGCAGTTCGGGCACCGGGTCTCCGGCCAGGAAGTCCTCGGACATTTCGGGTTCCTGGCTGAGGCTGGGTTCGAATTCCTTGAGAGTCAGGAACACTTCGCGGTCGTAGGCTCCGGGGTTGGTCGCCGGTTCGATGTAGACCGGGCCGACTTGACCGCCGTACTGGCCGCCGGTCAGGTCCGCGCCGGGGTTGAGATGGGTGTGGTAGAACCGGAATCCGGCTGGCCCCGGCACGAACGAGATCCGCCGCGTCCCGTGCGCGGGGATGAACGGGGTGCCTTCCTCGGCCGAACCGTCCACGTCCACACCGACATGCTGTCCGTGCCAGTGCAACTGTTCGGGGGTGTCGGTGTCGTTGTGGATATCGACCCAGGTCCGCCTGCCCTCGGTGAATCTCAGGAGCGGGCCTGGGAATTGACCGTTGTAGGTGGTCGTCGACACGGCCCGCCCCGGTGCGAGTTCGACCTCACCTCGACCGATGCGCACGGTGTAGTCGACCTTGCCGCCCGGCGGCGTGTCCGAAGGGCCGTGCGAGCACCCCGCCGCAGCCACGCCCGTGCTGGTCAACAGCGCCAGAGCGCTCCACTGGAGATATTCACGTCGATCGATGGGCACGCTGATTCACTTCCTTCGCAGGGCAGGACAGAATCGACAGCGCTTAGTCCCGGGGATCCGGTCTCGATGAACGGTAACGAGATCCGCGACGTCCGGCTGATGACACGCTAGTTGGTTGCTATGCGGCCCGGCCGGGCCGAGACTCCCGACCCCGCTATTGACAGGCATCCACCTGGAAGTGCTATACATTAGGGGAGGCTTACCTCGTTAGACGAGCCTAACCTCGCCGAAGTGTCCCCTCACGCAAGAGGCATCCGTGTACGTCTGTATCTGCAACGCCGTCTCCGAATCGGACGTGCACAGCTGCGTCGCCGCAGGCGCCAGCTCGACCACGCAGGTCAAGAAGGCGTGCGGCTGGAAGCCCGGCTGCGGCAGCTGCACCCGGCGTCTTTCCGAGGTGGTCGGCCAGGCCCGCACCGCCGGCGTCCGGGTCGCCGCGGCGCCCGCCGCGTAATCCCGACACGATAGGGCGTCCTAACCGGTTTGCCGGCTGTGAGCTGTGACACCATCACACCCATGGAAGGCGACAAGGAAATCATCTCGCTGCTCAACGAGCAGCTGACAGCCGAACTCACGGCGATCAACCAGTACTTCCTGCACGCCAAGATGCAGGAGAACTGGGGTTTCACCAAACTCGCCAAGCACACCCGCTACGAGTCCTTCGATGAGATGAAGCATGCGGAGGTGCTCACCGATCGCATCCTCTTCCTGGAGGGGCTGCCCAACTACCAGAAGCTCAACCCGCTGCGAATCGGCCAGACCGTCCCCGAACAGCTGCGGGCCGACCTGCAGATCGAGATGGAGGCGGTGGACCGGCTGCGCAGCGGCATCGAGGTGATGCGCTCGCGCGGTGACGCCACCTCCGCGTGCATCTTCGAGACCATCCTGGCCGACGAGGAACACCACGTCGACTACCTGGAGACCGAAATCGACCTGCTCGAGAAGCTCGGCGAGCAACTGTACCTGCAGCGCTACACCGACACCCCCGAAGGCGACTGACGCTGTCACCGGATCCGGGCCGCGGCGGGTACGCCCGGATCCGACAGATCCTGCCTACTTCCGACAGCCGCGCAACGTCGCGGCAATGTCGGCGGGCACCCCGTAATGGGAGCTGCAATCAATCGCGCTGCCCTGCGCGACATAGTTCCAGAAACCCTGCGACGACACCTGGAACAGATATCCGGTGGGCTGCGGCGCGACATCGGTGTGCTCGGACCACGCCATAGCCCAGTGCTGCTTGCATTGCGGTTCCCCGAGCACGATCGGAACGGACGAGACCCGGCTCGCTACCAGCACCTGCTGCAACTCCTGCCGAGTCGCGTGCTCGCACGCTGTGGCAGCCGGGTCCGCAACCGGCGTGGACCGCATCGTCGGCACCTCTGACGTGACCGTCGTCGGCACCTCCGACGCGACCGTTGTCGTAACCCCCGACGCAACCGTCGTCGTCACCTCCGCTGCGACCGTCGTCGGCACCCCCGATGCGACCGGAGCGCCGGTACTCGTTACCGGGCTCGAAGCAGGCGTCGTGGTGGACGCGGCCGTCGAACTGCTCACCGACGCGGACCCAGTCACGGTCGCATCCTCCTGGCAGGCACTGGCACCCATGACCACTGCGGCCAGCGCAACTGCCGAAATAGCAACTCTCACTTACGATCCCTCATATCTCGATGGCCAACAAGATCACATCGCGAGGATCGGCGAACCCGGCACCAGTCGTTACAGTCGCGAACGTCACGCGTCGGTGCCGTTGTAATAGAAGGCGACCTAAGCCAGCCGCAGGGTGCCGCCTTTGCCCGGCTGCGGGAGCCCTGGTTGCGCCGACGCGTCGGTAGTATCGGCATGTCGCATCGAAACAGCCTTGCCCACACCGCGTTCAACTGCGAAGGGGATACCGATGGCAGACAACGATTCGAGCGCTTCCGCACTGATCGACGAGCGGATTCGAGATCTGAACGACTGGCGCGGCGCGACGCTCAGCACGGTGCGCGAAATCATTCACGAAGCAGATCCCGACGTCGTCGAGGAGTGGAAGTGGGTGAAAGCCACGAGTCCCGGCACAGCCGTGTGGTCCCACAACGGGGGGATCTGTACCGGTGAGACGTACAAGAGCGTGGTCAAGCTGACGTTCTTCAAGGGCGCCGCTTTGCGCGATCCGTCAGGCCTGTTCAACTCCAGCCTCGAAGGCAAGGTCAGGCGGGCCATAGACATCGGCGAGAACGACGTGATCGATGCCGAGGCCCTGAAGAAACTCATTCGCGAAGCCGTGACACTGAATCTGCAGGGTAAATAGGATCCGGGCGCGCCTGGCCGCCCCCAGCTGCGGGTCCACCGAGGACGTTGACAGCCACCAACGTCACTGATACGCATATGCTATGACTGCGCCGGATGATTTCGAGTTCGAAGCCGTCTACAAAGGCACGGGCGGCCCATTCGGGCCGGGCGTCAAACCCCCGTGGAGTATCGGGGAACCCCAGCCGGAACTCGCCGCGCTGATCGAGCAGGGCAAATTCCATGGCGATGTCCTCGATGTCGGATGCGGCGAGGCGGCGATCTCGCTATATCTGGCCGAGCGGGGCTACACCACCGTGGGACTGGATCTGTCGCCGACCGCGATCGAGCTGGCCCGCGCCGAGGCGGCCAGGCGCGGCCTGGCCAACGCCTCCTTCGAGGTCGCCGATGTCACCTCCTTCACCGGCTACGACGGCCGCTTCGGCACCATCGTCGACAGCACGCTATTCCATTCGATCCCGGTCGAGTCGCGGGCGGGCTACCAGCAGTCGATCGTGCGCGCCGCCGCACCGGGGGCGTCGTATTTCGCGCTGGTGTTCGACCGCGCCGCCCTGCCCGAAGTCCCCGTACCGGGGCCAGCGCCGGTGACCGCCGACGAGCTTCGCGACGCGGTGGAAAAGTACTGGGTGGTCGATGAGATCAGGCCAGCCCGAATCCATGGCAACCTGCCCGTCGACGACTTCGGCTCGACCACCGACGGCCCGAGATTCCGATTCGAGGGCATCCGCGACGAACCCACCGGCCTGAAGTCGGTCCCCGCCTGGCTGCTCTGCGCCCGACTGGGCTGATCCCCTACAAAGCCAGTTCGCGGCCTGCGCCGCCCAGCCGAGAGGCACCGGCAACCATCGAAGTACACCGGCTCGTGCCTCGCCGTCTTGTTCGGCGAGCTTGCACAAGCTCGCTGCGGTAATGCGCGCCGATGAACTGCGGCGACACGGTTCCGCGATTGCCGCAACCTGCGGGCGGCCATGGGTGGGGGTGTGGACATGTCAGCCTCCAGGTTGTCGAGGTGTCGACGTATCGCCCTGAGACGCGGATGTTCGACCGCGGTTGATGACGCGCACACCGCCAGTGGACCAGCCGGTCGGCGCGGTCGGCTGATGCACTCGCATCGCAATTGCGTTGCGGGGAAGGGGAATAGGACCGTCTCGTGTGCGGAGCGCGCTCAGCGCCATCGCCGCCGGGTTGGCCTGAAGGCCGGCGCGGAGGTGTTCTTCACCAGCCGGTTCAGGGTTGGGACGGGACTTGTCGGTGCGGTCACATATCTTGGGGCGCATCGTGATCGATCGGGAGGGAGAACGATGGCCTCGAATCCGAGTGCCACGCCGGATGAACCGGCCTGGGAAAGCGCTTCTGTCGTGCGGGTTTTGCCCGCCGTCGCACCGCGCAAACTGAACAAGGTGCCGTTCGTGGAGCTGGCCGATGGACGCCTCCAGGGCGTGGTGTCTAGTGGCTCCGATATTTCACGCGTGTACGTGGCGTCGGTGACCGCGGGGACGCATGGGCTGAGCTGTAGCACCAATAACAACCGGCCGTGCGGCGGGTTGAACCAGGGGTGGGTCTGCAAGCATCTGGACGCGCTCATCGAAGAAGCGGTGCTCCAGTACGGGCAGGACCGGGTGGCGCGCTTCCTGCGTGTCGAGGTCCCTGACGGCGCCCGACTCGCGCACTGCCTCAATGGAACTCGCGATCCGGCTCCGGCCGCCGCGGTGTTCAGCCGGTTCCTGCGGCATCTGACCTACCTGGAACTGCCGGGTAGCGCGACGCCGATCCCGGAACTGCACTGGTTCCCGGCGGGGGTGGGTCGCTGATGCAGGCCGTACAACTAGCCGCACTGGCGGATGCGCCCATCGGCGTCGCGGCGGCGCTGGACGCGGTGAGCGGCTTCGATACCGCACTGGTCAACGGCTTCGCCCGGGTTTCCGAACCGCAGAGCGCGGCACTGGCGGCGCTGGCCGGGGCCGTGGCGGGTTCGCCACTGGCCGAGGCGGTGGCGGCGGCGGTGTCGAAGGTGAGCACGGGGGCGGTCGGCACGGATGAGCTGTCCGCGCTAGCCGCCGCCCGTGCCGCCCTGCTGGGCGCGGTGCACGACGCACTGGTCGACCAGGCCGATACGGCACTGGGCCGCAATCGATCCGAGTGGACGGCCGCACCGGAGGCCGCCGCCCCGAGCCCGCTCGCGGCGGGTTCGCGTGCCTGGCTGGGCGAACTTGCCATCGCCGGATGGCGCGGCGTGGACCACGACCTGGTGGCTGCCGCCGATCAAACCGTGGAGTCGCTCCTGGCAGACCCCGCGCTGCGACGGCTGGCGATCCTGCTGGACGGCTTCACCGCCGAACTGGGCGCCTGCGCGCCGATCGCGACCATGGACCGGGTGCCCGCGCGACGCTGGGCGGATCTGTGGACGCGCGCCCTGCTGCTGTCCTGGCGCGGCGCGGAATCTGCTGTGACCGAGTCGGTTTCGGGTCGGCTACTGCCGCTGGGCGTGGACCTACACGAGCACGGGACCGCGGTACAGGCCCAGGTGCACGGCGTGCTGGAGGTCGCGGGCGCACCGGCCCGTCGGGTGCGGGTATCGGTGGCCGCGGCCAAGGTGGACACCATTGTGGGACCTGCGGTTTGGCAATTGCTGGGTGCGCATCGGCAGTTGCTCACCGCGCTGGCCGAGCAGCGCGCGCTGGAGCTCACCGACATGCCGCTGACGGCGACCGGTGACCTGCTGTGGGATGACGATCGGGCGAAGGCCGGGGCGGCCGCCGATCCGTTCGTCACCGCCACCGTGCAGCTGCCGCAGGCGCAGGCCCCGGCCGTCGCGCCGCTGGACAGCGATCCGGTGCACATCGCCGAACCGGTTCTGCTCGAGGGGTACCGGTTCCGCGACGGTGCAATGGAATTGGGCGAGCAGCGGATTCGAGTGGAACTGGACGCGCTGCCATCGGCCGGTCCGCTCACTCCGGCCGGGGTAACCGCCTCCAGCACCATGATCGGATTGCTGCGCTGGGATGCCGGCGGCTGGTCGGTGCGACCGCTGGCCGTGCGACGCAAGGTCAAGAGCGCACTCACCGCCTTCCACAACGGTGACTGGGCACTCGGTCCGACCGATCCGAAAGTCGCGAAGGCACAGGCCAGGTCGGGCGACGCCGTGGCGGTGTTGCGCGAGCGCGCAGGACGGTTGCTGCGCAAATGACTACAGCATCGCGAAGCGATTCCATGGGGGGTGGCGGTCGGGTGACGGACGGGCCGAATCACGAGACGCGACGCCAGATCCTGTACTGGCGTCTCCTGGCCGGAGTCTTCACCGGAGATCAGCAACCGACGCTGGAACAGGCGAGCGCGGGCATCGTCGACGATCTGGGGTTGCCGCTGGCCGTGCTCGATCCGGGCATTTCCATCGACAATGTGGTGCAACGCTATCCGGAGATGAAGGCGGAGTTCGAAAGCCTCGACTTTTCCGAGACCGTCGACTCCGCGACCGAGACCGTGGATTCCGCAGCCGAGAACGAGGCCGTGGCCGATTCGCCCCAGCCCACTGGCGCGGCCGATGTCCGAACCGCCGCACTGGTTTCCAAGCTGCTGCTGAACGTCTTCGCCACCGGCTCCGGCCAGGTCAGCGCCACCCAGCTGGCGGGCTGGCAGTCCGATGCCAACTGGCTGCGCCGCTGCCTGGGCGAGGAGCAGGCCGGCGCCGTACAAGGCGTGCTCACCGGTCTGGAAGGCGAACTGGTGTCGCGCATGCGGCTGCGCGAAGTGCTGGCCGATCCGCACCTGGCCGCCCAGCTCACCCCGAGCATGTCGCTCATCGAACAACTGTTGCGCGACAAGCACAATCTGTCCGGCGTGGCCCTGGCCAATGCCAAGCGCCTCATCCGCCGCTACATCGATGAGGTCGCCGAAGTCCTGCGCACCCAGGTACAGCAGACCAGCGCCGGTTCCGTCGACCGCACGGTCGCGCCCAAGCGGATCCTGCGCAACCTGGACGTGGACCGGACCATCTGGAAGAACCTGCCGAACTGGAACCCCCGGGACGAGCGCCTCTACGTCGACCGGCTCTACTACCGTCAGACCGCCAAGCGCACCGTCCCCGCTCGCATGATCGTGGTGGTGGACCAGTCCGGTTCCATGGTCGACTCCATGGTCAACTGCACCATTCTGGCGTCGATCTTCGCGGGCCTGCCCAAGGTGGATGTGCATCTCATCGCCTACGACACCCGCGCCCTGGATCTCACCCCGTGGGTGCACGACCCGTTCGAGGTGCTGTTGCGGACCAATCTCGGTGGCGGCAACGACGGCCCGGTCGCCATGGCCATGGCCCAGCCCAAGATCACCGACCCCAAGAACACCGTGCTGGTGTGGATTTCGGACTTCTACGAGTTCGACCGCTCCCAGCCGTTGTTCGAGGCCATGGAGGCGGTGCACCGCTCCGGGGTGAAGCTCATCCCGGTCGGCTCGGTGAACAGCTCCGGCCACCAGAGCGTCAACCCGTGGTTCCGTGAACGGTTCAAAAACCTTGGTACCCCGGTGATTTCCGGACGCATCCAGAAGCTCGTGCACGAACTCAAGAACTTTCTCGACTAGGAGACCAGCCATCATGAACGACGTTTTGCGCGCCCCCGCCGAGGTCAAGTACGCCGAGGAACTGGACTGGCTGGAGTCCGTCGACGACGGCCCCAAGCCGTTCGCGTGGCGGCTGAGCCCGAAGATGGTGCGGCTGTTCATTCTCGGCTCCGAACGCGCCGACGGACTGGACCGCCAGGTGGAGCAGAAGTGGTTCGGTGACCGCAGTTTCGTCGAGCGCAGCATCGTCACCCTGGCCTCGGACCGGGGTCTGCTGCTCATCGGTGATCCGGGTACCGGCAAGAGCTGGCTGGCCGAGCTGCTGTCCGCGGCCATCAGCCGCAATTCCACGCTGGTGGTGCAGGGCACCGCCGGCACCACCGAGGACCACATCAAGTACTCGTGGAACATCTCTATGGTCATCGCCAAGGGCCAGTCGCGCGAGTCGATGATCCCGTCCCCGATCATGACCGCCATGGAGCAGGGCGTGATCGGTCGCTTCGAGGAGCTCACCCGCTCCACCAGCGACGTGCAGGATGCGCTGATCTCCATCCTGTCGGAGAAGTACGTCTCCATCCCCGAACTCGACGACGACAATGTGGTGTTCGCGCAGCCGGGCTTCTCCATCATCGCCACCGCCAACAGCCGCGACCGGGGTGTGAACGACCTGTCCTCGGCGCTCAAGCGGCGCTTCAACTTCGTGCGCATTCCGGTGGTGTCCAACAAGAAGAGCGAGGCGGAGATCGTGCGCTTCCGCACCGCGGAACTGCTGCGCCGCCATTCCATCGAACTGGAACTGCCGCCCACGCTGCTGGATATCCTGCTCGAGAGCTTCGCCGATCTGCGCGCCGCTGCGGCCGCCGCCACCAGCGACGACGACAAGCTGGAATCGGCCCTGTCCACCGCCGAGCAGATCGGCGTGCTCGAGGACGCCATCCTGCACAGCCAGTTCTTCGGTGCGAAGGAATTGGGCGCCGAGACCCTCGCCGGTTCGCTGGTCGGATCACTGGCCCGGCGCACGCCCGAGGACTTGGCCATTCTCAACAAGTACCTGCACGGGGTGGTCGAGCCGCGCACCAAGGACAAGAAGGGCGATGCCGCCTGGGGCGAATTCCTGGAGGGCGGCCGCGCGGCGATCGCGAGGCTGTCGTGATCGTCTCCGATACCCTGCCCACGCCGAATACCTTTGCCGCGCTGCGGGATCAGCTGGCGGACGCGGCCGTCGCGTTCGCCGGGGCGCCGGGCGACATCCTGGCGGGCATGGTCGACGATGTCGACCGGGCGCTGTCGGAGCGACTGGAGATCTTCCCGGTCTGTCACCACTCGCCCGCCTCCGGTCTGGCCATGGTGCGGCGGCTGCGCGAAAAGCAGCCGAGCGTCATCTACCTGGAACTGTGCGAAGACATGCGGCCGCTGCTGGACGAACTGCGCAACTGCCGGTTGCCGGTTGCCTTGCAGGCCTTCGCCACTGATATCGAGGGTTTCCCGGCGGAATGGGCGCCGCTGTCGGTGGTCGCGCCGATCACCGAATCGTCGGCCGAATACCAGGCCATCGCCTACGCGCTCGATACGCCGGGCGTCGAACTGGTGCTGGTGGATCGATCCACCGATCACGTCTTCCAGTGGGCTCCCAAAGAAGCGGAGTCGGAAACATCCGCTGACGGCGAGCAGCCCGAGGACGACGGCCTGCACGGCGAAGCGGTCGGCATCGAAATCGGTGATCTGCGACCGCGTTTCGCCGAGTTGGAAGAACATCTGCTGCACCACGGCAAGGTCCGGCACTGGTCGGAATGGTGGGACCAGTACGTCGAGCAGCCCCTCGTGGACGCCGACTACAACACCTACCGGCAGGTCATGGTGATGATCGGCAGCCTGTTCCGGCGGCTGCGGCGCGGTAGCACCGTCGAGGACGAGGATCGCGAACGGTACATGTGGACCCGCATGCGGGAACACTTGTCCGCCAACGACATCGATCCCACACTTGCGTTGTACGTGTGCGGCGCGGCCCATGCGGCCAGCCCGGTCGACCAGTTCGGACTGGCTGCGTCGGAGCCGTTCGAGATCTCGCCGCGCTCGGCCACGAAATGGCACTACGGGCTGATCCCATCCAGCCACTCCGCCATCGAGGCACAGTTCGGGCTGGCCGGCGGCGCGGTGTCGATCGCAGCGGCCACTTGGGCGAAGGGATTGCGACGCGGCAGATTGCAGTCGTTCCAGCTGGCAGGCCAGCAGGGGACGAAGAAGCGCGCCAAGACACTGCCGCTGCTCCCGGCAGAACCGGAAGCCCAAGTAGCGGACCGGCTTTCGGGTTTCCTGTCCCGGCCACCGGTACTCGACCCACTCGATGAGGCCGAACTCCTGGAGTGGTCGGTGGATCTCGTCCGGCTGGCCCGGCGCAATGGCTACCTGGCCAGCACCGCCGACGCCATCGCCATCTTCGAGACCTCGATCCTGTTGGCGGGCTTGCGCAATCGTGCTCGTCCGACGCCGTACGACTTCCAGGACGCGGCGGTCACCTGCATCGAGAAGGATCGGGTGCCAGGGCGGCGCGATGTGCGGCGGCTGTGCGAAATCCTGCTCGGCGGTGACCGTATCGGCCAGGTCGGCTACGCGGCACTGCCGCCGCTGGCCCGCGATGTGCTCGACCGGCTGCAACCGCTGGGACTGGACCTGTCCAAGCGGACGCTGCAGCGCGCGCTGCTGGACCTGAAGGTGAATCCGGACCTGCGGCCGTGCTCGGATCTGCTGTGGCTGCTGCGCAGGTTGCTGCCGCAGGACGCGCTGCGGCCCATCATGGGCTCGCGCGGACTGGGCGACACCTCGATCCAGGAGAGCTGGGATATCGGGCTCGGCAAATACCAGCGCTCGCTGGTCGAGCTCGGCTACGAGGGTGTGTCGGTGGAGCAGGTGCTCGAGCAGCGCCTGCGACGCGCGGTCGCTGCGCCGGACGCGACAGCGGCCGTGGCGCTCGGCGCGGTCGAGGATGCGCTCGTCTATCTGGGATCGGTCCGGCTCGCCGACGAGCTGGGGAATCGCGCGGTCGAACTCCTCGCCGCCGAACGAACGGTGGACGACGCGCCCGTCGTGTTGCGGCGCATCCGGTTGCTGCTCAACTACTTCCGCTCCACCGAGCACGGCTTGCCGGCGTGGTGCGAACGGTTCGTGACGGCCGGATACGCGCATTACTGCACCCTGCTGCCCACCGCGTTCGCCGCCGAGGAGACCGGACCGGCGCAGGTGGCGGCCATGCTGGGCTTCCTGTTCGGGATGGAGAACCTGGCGCTGTCGCTGGGCTGCGATCACACCCAGCTGGAACTGGCGGTGCTGCAATCGCATCCGGAGGCGCCTGCCAAGGTGGCCCTGTTGTGGGCGGCGCGGTTCCAGCTCGGCATGCTGACCATGGCCGAGCTGCGCGAGCGGTGCGACGGGATGCTGGCCAATCCGCTTGTGCTGCCGACGGTTCCGCAGTACGTGAGCGGTTTCGTGCAGGCCATCGACCCGGCTCCGGCGCTGAAACCCTTTGTGGTGGAGCTGTTGTCGAAGGCCTTCGGCACGCTGCCGGACGCGGTGCTGCTGCCGTGGCTGCCGAAGCTCATCACCACCCTGAAGGACCAGGCGGGCGACCTGATCCCGGGACTGGTCCGGGAAGCGGGCCGCACCTTCCCCGGCGCACTGCCCGCCGTGGACACCTTCGTGCCGCCCTGGTCGGTCGAATTCACCACGGCCACAACGCCAGCGGCGGCGGCACCGCGCGGGCCGGTCACCGAACTACTGGCCGCCCACCCCGCCGCCTGCGACGCGCTCACCGGACTGCTCGGCATCGAGGGCGGCTGGCAGGAGGCCGGAAACCGCGAGGTAACCGGTTTGCTCGACCGTTTCCCCGCAACCGCCACCGCACTACTGGCGGCGCAGCTCGGGGTGTCAGCCCCGCGGAGCTGACGCGGGCTCGGCCGGTTCGTCCCCGAAATATGCGGCCGGGTGTCCGCCGAACCGGCCCGGCCGATACACCCGCCCCAGCCCCGTTTCAGCGAAAACGTGGGGTCGGTTCGAACAGAACAGGTCAGGCCCGGTGATCTACCGGGCCTGGACCGAAGACACCAGCTGAGACGATGCCGCCACCATGCGTGTTCGAGTCGGCTGACGGCTCCACAAGCCGAACCGTCGTCAAACGGTCGCCACGTGCATGCGGAAACGACAACGATCAGGTCCGAATTTTCCCGGCGCCTGCAACAGGAAGTGTGGGGCGAGAACCCCGACGCTGGATCGCCTCGCCCTATGCCGCCCAAGGGATCGCCACACCGGTCAACGGCGGTTATCGGCTGCGCGGAGGCTGGAGCTTCTCCTCTGGCACCGACCACTGAGGACGGCCCTCGGGGGATCGATTCGACACAAGTGAATCCCCCGCCAAATGAAACAGGTCAGGCCCGGTGCGATACCGGGCCTGACCTGCGATCCAAGTGGAGCTAAGGGGACTCGAACCCCTGACCCCCACACTGCCAGTGTGGTGCGCTACCAGCTGCGCCATAGCCCCGAGTGGGTTGCTTTCAGGTTTCCCTGACTGCCTGAACGAAGTTACACCACTGGCGTGTCGGCAACCAAATCGCCTTGATTCGGGGGTGGCGGAGGGGGTTGTGCGACCGTAGAATCGAACACATGTTCGATAGCGATGATCTCTCATCCGTGGACTTCGGCGCCATGAGTGACGCGGGGCTGATCGATGCCCTTCGGGCGGCGCATGGGCGGGCGGCGGTGGCGCAGGCCGCCGAGGTGTTCGCGGTGCGGGAGTTGTATCGACGGCATCGGGCCGAGAGTGCGGAGCCGGGGCCCGGCGGGGTGCGGGCGGGGGAATTCGCGGCCAGTGAGGCGGCGGTGGCGCTGCAGGTCGATGAGGGGACGGCGGGGGCGTTGATCGATATCGGTCTGGCGCTGGAGGATTCGCTGCCGCAGACACGGGCGGCGTTCGCGGCGGGACGGATCGATCTGGCGAAGGTGCGGGTGATCGTGGACAACACCCGGGCGGTGGCCAGGGAGGTGCTGGATGTTCTGGAGCCGCGGTTGCTCGAGGCGGCGGGGCGGAACAATTCGGTGCGGCTGCGGCAGGCGGCGCGGCGGTGGGCGGCGCGGTTGGATCCCGGTGGGGCGCAGCGGCGGCGGGAGTTGCGCCAGGACGAGCGGGATGTGCGGCTACGTGCGGTACAGGACGGCATGGCGGTGTTCGACGGGTTGCTGCCCGCGCCGGGCGCGCAGACGGTGGCGATGCGGTTGCGGGAGATGAGTCTGCAGGTGTGCGCGTCGGATCCGCGGAGCATGCCGCAGCGGCGGGCCGACGCCCTGGTGGCACTGGCGGATGGGTCGGGGCGGCTGCGGTGTCATTGCGGGCGCGGTGCGCGGTGCCCGAAGTTCGGTGCGCCGATCGAGCGGCCGCGCAGGCCGTTGATCCAGATCGGGATTCCGGCGGACACGCTGCTCGGCATTCGGGACGCACCGGCGTTTCTGGCCGGGTACGGGCCGATCGATGCGGCGCTCGCCCGGATTCTGGCCGAACACGCACGCTTCCAAGTGATTCCGGAACGCTCGGCCGCCGATGACGATCCAACCGCGACCAGTGAGGCTGCGCAATGGCGGCCGTCACCGCGACTGGAACGCGACGTGCGGGCGGTTGACGGCATGTGCCGCTTTCCGGGTTGTGTCATGCCCGCCGCGGAATCCGAGCTGGACCACAATCACCCCTTCGACCACCAGCGGCCCGACCGCGGCGGCCGAACCATTCGCACCAACCTGGCCGTCCTGTGCACTCGCCACCATCGCCTGAAGACATTGGCGGACAACGAAAGACTCCCCTGGCGCACCTGGCGCGCCGACCTCGATCGCCTGCAATGGACCGCACCGACCGGCGACATCCACACCACGGTCCGCGAGGGCGCCCGCTATCTCTTCCCGCGCACCGACTCCGACGCACCCGTGGCCCCATACGCCGGCCACCACCGATCCGACCCGATCGAACCCACCGCGACAATCCCGATCCGCCCCGCCGATCGCCCGACCGCCGAAGACATCGCCTACCCCCTCGACGGCTACATCGTCGTCCATGGTCAGCTGCGCCGAATCCGCCCCGAGGACGAGATCCCCGACGACCAGCGACAACCAGCCCAGGCACCCAGCGACTGACCGGACCGCATTCATCGAGACCAGACGACAGTCACCACCGGGGTTCAGCGGACCCAACGCAACGCTCCCGAGCTGCGCAGGTTCGGGCCACAGAGGACATCCTGGTCCCGCCGGACGGGCCGACGCTCGACGGGCAGCGTCGGCGGCAGCGCCCGGCGAGCGGTCCGGGCAGTCCGCTCCGGAATGCGCCCACCCCGCATCCGTCGGGTTACGAGATCCCGGACGACCAGCGACAGCCAGCCCAGGCACCCAGCGACTGACCGGACCGCATTCATCGAGACCAGACGACAGTCACCACCGGGGTTCAGCGGACCCAACGCAACGCTCCCGAGCTGCGCAGGTTCGGGCCACGGACGAGATCCCGGACGACCAGCGGCAACGAGCCCAGCGCCCGACCACCGCCCGAACCGCCGCGTTTTGAAGCAATCACGGTGCCGCGACTCGACCGGCATCGCTGTCAGACAGCACCGGCATCGCCTATCGGCCAGCAATAGCAGTAGGTATCACCGGGGCCGTGGGGGCAGACCAATCCGGGCCGATCTCCGCCGGGCTCAGCCCACGCAAGAGGTCCTGGACAACCAAGCCGCATCAAGCCCAGCGCCCGACCCCAACCGAACCTCCCGCGATACGGCCCCCCGACCGAGGCGGGCTCTACCGTCATCGCGATCCCGCCGCGATAGCAATGGTTGCCACTGGGCGAGTCGCTGTTGGTCGGCCGATCAGGTGGAACTGGTGGCGGCATCGGGCGAGAGAGTGCCGCCGTCAGTTCCACGTGATCACTTGTCCAGTAGTGAACAGCGGTCGACGATCGCGCGACGATCGCGGAATGTGTGCGGGAGGCGGTATTCGCTCGGCATCGACGAGCCCGCGGACGAGCACCTCCAGCCGTAACGAGCCCAGCCGCGCCCCGAGTTGCTGCGGTTCGGCGGCGATCAGGACAGGTCGCGACCTGTTCACGACGACACACAGCTGTTGGCTACGACACGCAGCTGTGGGCGACGGCACACGTGCGGTCCCATGCGTGCCGTCGATAAGACACCTGCGCTGGCCGCATACGCCCAGCAGGACACTAACTTGACCGTTCACGACGATCTATCGCTGCCGGTGACGGCGTACAGCCATTCGATGGCCGTCGACCGAAGCACACGGCTCTTTGCGACCGCATATGCCGATCGAACGTCGGCCGCGACGCGCCCGCCAAGAGTGACCTGCCCGGCCGCGCGCGGCCAAGGGCTGTTCGCCGTGTCATCGCACGGCCCGGCATTGCATTCGTACCCTCGCAGCTCCCCGCCGACGGACTGCGGCACCGAGCCGATATTCCAGCATCGCAGAGGTCAGGGACGCTCCCCTCGGGCGTCGCCGAGAGCAATCGACACGCCGTATTGCTCGTTCATTTGAACCTGCAAATTGCATCCAGTACATTCCACAATTACCCCAGGGGATAACAACTTCACCATCCGTAACCTGCGAGATCACCGCCGAAGTCGTCATCGGACCGGATATTCATCCCAGGATTCGTCGCTCAAACGCGATGCGGATCACTATTTCACAGTGATACCGAACACATAACGTAACTATTACGACGCGTCGTATATATACATTTTTACCCATTCGAACTGGGTAAATGCCGAGACTCTATGGTTTCGGTTCAGGCAATTGGGACGTTATCTCAACGTGATCAGCGGCCAATTCTTCGCTAACGTCGGCGGCGGCCCTGATCAACGAGACGGGCCCGAACGCGAACCGCCGAACGCTGGTAACCCTGCCCCGCGGTTCCGAGGATCCCCGACATCGCTGGGGGCAGGGACACGGCGGAATGTCCGCCGGAGCCGAGCGGGCGCAGCCAGGAATCCACATGACTCAGAACCGCAAGTTCACCCGTGCCCTTGGTCTCGCCGCCGTCGCCGGTGCCATCGCCGCCGTTCCGTTCGGCCTGTCCACCGCCACCGCGTCGGCTTCCGGTCACAACTGGGACGCCGTCGCGCAGTGCGAAAGCGGCGGCAACTGGGGCATCGATACCGGTAACGGCTTCCACGGCGGCCTGCAGTTCACGCAGAGCACCTGGGCCGCCAACGGCGGCTCGGGCAGCGCGAGCGGCGCCAGCCGTGAAGAGCAGATCCGCGTCGCGGAGAATGTGCTCGCCACCCAGGGCCCGGGCGCGTGGCCCGTGTGCGGCGCTTACCTGTAAGCCCAGATCTACCGAGCGGGGTCCGTGCCATCGGCACGGGCCCCGTTGTCGTCGGTGACGGCATTCGATCATCGCGACCACCACCGAAATCGATAGCGCCGGAATCAATTCCAGCAACTCTCCGGCCGAACACCGAATATTCCGCCAGCACCCGCTAACCGACCGCGGTGCATTAGAATCGAAAACCCTGCGCGACGGCCGAATTCGCACCTCCCCAGCCCGCACCCGACCGCCCACGCGGTCAACCATCAGTCCCACTCACCGGTACCGCCCATTTCGATTACGCAATCAATCGTTCTCATGGTCCGAAACACCTGCGGTCAGTGATCCATCTCACTACCCTGTTTCCACCCGGCAACTCGTCCTGATCCGCGGACGGTTCAGGTCCTTTACGAAATGCCGTGGCTAGAAAGGCATCTCGACCATGAGCTCGACCCAGACCGCGGACCCGCCGACCCTGCTCACGGGACTGTGGCAACGCAAGCTACCGCACTATCCCGACACTCCCGCCCGCTCCTGGTATCTGGCCCTGGTGGTCATCACCTCCGTGGCGCTGTACTACCAACTATTCGTCACCGGAGCGGTGGGCAATGAGCTGATCGCCTACTTCCACCTATCCTTCCGGTATTTCGTCGGGATATTCATCGCGGGTGCCGCTTTCGGCGCCGCCGCCTCGGTGCTCGCCGGTCTGCTCGACCGCTGGGGACGAGCCAATATCGTCGCCTACGGCGTGGTGATCTGCTCGCTGCTCACCTTGTTCGCCGTACCCGCGACCACGAGCAAAGAGGCGTATCTCGTCGTCTACTGCGTGGTGAGCATCGTCGAAGGCGCGGTGCTGGTGGCGACACCGGCGTTGATCCGCGACTTCTCCCCGCAGTTGGGCCGGGCCTCGGCGATGGGGTTCTGGACCCTCGGGCCGGTGCTCGGCGCCCTGATCACCACCGAGATCTCCACGCACACACTCGATGCGCATCCCGATTGGCAGTACCACTATCGGCTCTGCGGTGTGATCAGCATGGTCATCGCGGTATTCGCGGTGATCGGGCTGCGTGAGCTGAGTCCGGCACTGCGGGACCAGATCATGGTGTCGCTGCGCGATCGCGCGCTGATCGAGGCGCGGGCGCGCGGGTTGGACATCAGCACCCTGGAACAAGGGCAATGGCGGCAGATGCTGCGCGTCAATATCGTCGGATCGGCGCTGGCGATCAGCCTGTTCCTCGCGTACTTCTACACGATCGTGTCGTTCCTACCGGTCTATATGGCGACCATTTTCGGGTTCAGCTCGGCCAAGGCCAATGCCCTCGGCAATTGGTATTGGATCGCCAATGCGATCGCGCTCGTGGTGGCGGGCATCGTGTCGGATTACCTCAAGGTGCGCAAACCGTTCATGATCATCGGCGCGCTCATCAGCATCGTCGGGTTGTTCGTATTCCTCGGCTATACCGAGAAGCCCGATACCGGGTATTACACGTTCGCATTGTGGTTGAGCGTGATCGCGGTCGGCGCCGGTATCGCCTACGCGACCTGGATGGCCAGCTTCACCGAGACCGTGGAGAACCGGAATCCCGCCGCGACCGCGGTAGGTTTGGCGGTCTGGGGCGGCACGCTGCGCGGCGTCGTCACCATCGTGCTGTTCGGTTTGCTGATCGTGATCAATACGGCGGGCACGCTGGTCAACTACGGTCCTCGACTCGCCGAGATCCAGCACAAATACGGTCCGCAGCTCGCGACCATTCAGACGGTCGGCACGGACACCCTCGCGGCATTGCAGAGGGACCCCACTGATCAGGCGGCGCAGGTCGCGGCGCTGACGAAGCTGACGGGGGCGACGCCAGCCGAGATCCAGACGACCATCGGCCTCAATATCCGCTATCCACAGGAGCTGGCGACGCTACAGGCCATCGAACCGGCCACCTTGGCGACATTGGCCACCAATCCGGCCGATGCCACCGCCGGGCTCGCGGCGGTCGGCCAAGTCGCGCAGAAGTTCGGCATCCCGGTAGACCAGGCGATCGCCCGCCTGCAGGCGACCCAGCAGCTCCCGGCCGCCGATCTCGCGGTCGCCGCCAAGGTGGGCCCCAAGCTCACGCAGGCGACGGCGCAGCTGCAGTCGGTCGGCACCATCCCCGCCGATGATCAGGCATATCTGGCCGAGCACGCCACCGAGGTGCAGCAGGCGGCCAAGGATTCGCCCGCACAGTGGAAGCGCTGGTGGTGGATCTGTCTGATCGCGCAGGTGGTGTTCCTGCCCTTCGTCTTCCTGATGTCCGGAAATTGGAACCCGAAGAAGGCGGCCGCGGACGCGAAGGCGCACGACGAGCTCGTCGAGCGCGAACTCGCCGCGATCACGAAGGAAGAACCCGAACCAGAACCAGCCGGATAGTGCGTCGTGCCGGGCGGTGGGGTTGGCATCGCCCGGCACCGGTCACTTGGTGAGGTCGACGACCCATTCGTGATTGTTCACATCGACCTTGTTCTTACCGTCGAAGACGGCAGGCGTCGCGACCTCGCCATTCGCGTCGGTCAGCGCCGCGCGTGCCATCTGGGCGTGGATCTTCGCGGCGTCGAGCTTCGCACCGGAACCGATGCACTGCACCGCCTCCAGCGACGCGCCCGCCTCCTTGGCGACATTCACGAGATCGTCATTGCTGAGATCGGCGCCGCCTTCCTTCGGCTGCTTCGAAGTGAACAGCAGCTCGTGGAACTTCGAGTACACCGAACCCGAACCGGTCTCGGCGACACATTCATTCGCGGCGACCGCGCGGGTCGAATAGTCCTTGCTCTTGGATTTGGGGTCGAGGAATGTCACCAGGTGATAGCGCACGGCGAGTTTGCCCTCGTCCATCTTCTGCGCGATTTCCTGACCGTAGAGCCGCTCCAGTGCACCGCAGGACGGGCACAGCGGATCCTCGTACACGTCGATGGTCTTGGACGCTTCGGGGCGGCCGAGCAGAATCGTGCCGGTGTTCTGGTCCAGGACCGCGTGCACATCCGCGTTGTGCACCGACCCGTATCCGTCGTTGCGGATCGTGGCGTCGTCACGCCCCCACCGGATCGCGAGGATCACGATCAACACGATGAGCACGAGCGCCAAGCCACCCAGGGCATAGGTGGTCGTATTGGACACCGGTCGCGGAGTGTAGTTCGAACGCGATTCGCTCACATCGGATACTCTGCCGCACCCCGGCCGGCCCGCCTCCCTCGGGACCCGCCTATGCGGTCGACCTAGGGCGTCCGGCGTAGTTGTCGCCACAGTCCGCAGGATCGGAGTCCGCGGGGGCGGTCGGCGCGCCGTCGGCGGGCTCGTCCACCAGCAGGTGCTCGGCTCCGTCGGGACCGCAGATGTGGTCAGGCGGACACTCCGACGTTATCTCGACATCCGCGACTCGCCTGCGCAGTGGTTCCGGCACGATCACCCACACCGCAGCCGCGACCGCGAGCAATGCGCCGGTGAGAATGAGTGCCAGACCATAGGAGAAGTGTTGGGCCACAGCGCCTACCGTGACCGGCCCGATAACGGTGCCGAGGTCGGCCGCCATCTGGAAGCCCGCGAGCACCGGCCCGCCGCGGGCCTTCGGTCCGATGACATCCGCGACCGCCGCCTGCTGGGCGGGGGTGAACATGCCCGAGCCGAGTCCGGCCACGAAGGAGGTCGCCAGCAGCCACGGCAGGCTCGATGCGGCGCCGAGTCCGGCGGTGCCGACCGCGCAGATCAGGGATCCGGCGATCAGGAACGGCTTGCGTCCGAAGCGGTCCGAGAGCCTGCCGGATGCGAAAAGCACCGCCACATTGCCCGCGGCGAAAACCGTCAAGGTCACACCGGCCATACCCGGTTTCTGATGCAGCACCTCGACAACGAGCAGCGGCACCAAAGCCATCCGCACACCGAATACCGCCGCGCCATTGGCGAAATTCGACAGCAGCACCGCGCGATACTCCGACCGCGCCAGCCCCTCGCGGAACGACATCAGCCGCAGCACGCCAACCGATTCGGGCGCGGCCAAGGTCGAATGCCGCAGGTTCACGTAGACCACCGCGGTGGCGAGCAACAACGCCGCGGCGTAGATGAGGAACGGCGCTCGCAATCCGAGCCCGGCGAGCGCACCGCCGACCAGCGGCCCACTCACCGATCCGATCAGAAAGCTGGTCGACCACAATCCGGATACCCGGCCGCGCTGCGCGGGCGGTGACATCCGGATCACCAGTGCCAGCGACGACACGGTGAACATGGTCGAACCGACACCACCGGCCGATCGCAGCACCAGCAGCTGCCAATAACTCTGCGCGAAAGCACTCGCCCCGGTCGACACCGCGACGATCAGCAATCCGCCGAGATAGACCGACCGCTCCCCGAGCCGCTGCACCAATCGCCCGCTGACCGGCGCGAACAGCAGACGCATCAACGCGAACGCACTGACGATCGCCGACGCGGCCGCGACACCGACCCCGAATCCGCGCGCGAACTGCGGCAGCACTGGCGCCACCAGACCGAATCCGACGGCAATGACGAATGACGCACCGACCAAGACCCAGATCTCGATGGGTAGCGCCTTGGTAGATCTATCACTCACCGGACAGCGCCTGCCCCACCACTTCCTCCGCGGCCGCCTGCACCTGCGCCAGATGCTCGGGCCCCTGGAACGACTCCGCGTAGATCTTGTACTTGTCCTCGGTCCCCGACGGCCGCGCCGCGAACCACGCGTTCTCCGTGGTGACCTTCAATCCGCCCAGCGGCGCACCGTTGCCGCGCGCCCTGGTGAGCACCGCCGTGATCGGCTCACCGGCGATCTCCTTCGTGGTGATCATGTCCGGTGTCAACTTCCCGAGCAGTGCTTTCTGTTCCGGGGTTGCGGCGGCGTCGATCCGCGCATAGGCCGGACTGCCGTAGCGCTTCTCGAGTTCGACATAGCGCGCCGACGGACTCTGACCGGTGACCGCCGCGACCTCGGTGGCCAGCAGCGCGAGCAGGATGCCGTCCTTATCGGTGGTCCACACGGTGCCGTCCATCCGCAGGAACGACGCGCCCGCGCTCTCCTCACCGCCGAAAGCCAGGCTGCCGCTGAACAATCCGGGCACGAAGAATTTGAAGCCGACCGGCACCTCGTACACATCGCGCCCGAGCACGCTGACCACGCGGTCGATCATCGACGAGCTCACCGCCGTCTTGCCGATCTTGGTCAGCGCGTCCCAGCCCATCCGGTTCGCGACCAGATACTCGATGGCGACCGCGAGGAAGTGGTTCGGATTCATCAGCCCACCGTCGGGGGTGACGATGCCGTGGCGATCCGCGTCGGCGTCATTGCCGGTGGAGATGTCGTAGTCGTCCTTGATGGCGATGAGCGAGGCCATGGCGTAGCGCGAGGACGGATCCATTCGGATCTTGCCGTCGGAATCCAGGGTCATGAATCGCCAGGTCGGATCGACGAACGGGTTGACCACCTCGAGCTCGAGGTCGTAGCGCTGCCCGATCTCCTCCCAGTAGTCGACGCTGGCTCCGCCCATCGGATCCGCGCCGAGCCGGATGCCGGCGCCGCGAATGGCGTCCAGGTTCAACACATTCGGCAGATCGGCGATGTAGTGGTCGAGGTAGTCGTAGCGCTCGACGCTGGTCTCCAGCGCATGCCGCAGCGTGGTCCGCCGCACACCGGACAGTCCGCCGCGCAGCAGTTCATTGGCGCGGTTGGCGATGGCGTCGGTGGCCTTGGTGTCGGCCGGACCGCCGTGTGGCGGGTTGTATTTGAAGCCGCCGTCGCGCGGCGGATTGTGCGAGGGCGTGACGACGATGCCATCGGCCTGATGTCTGGCGCCGCCGCGATTGTGGCGCAGCACGGCATGGCTCAGCGCGGGTGTCGGGGTGTAGCGGTCGCGGGCATCGATCATCGCGGTCACGTCGTTGGCGGCGAGCACCTCCAGCGCGGTGGTCCACGCGGGTTCCGACAGCGCGTGGGTGTCGCGGGCCAGATAGACCGGACCCGTAATGCCGCGCGTGGCACGGTATTCCACGATCGACTGGGTGATCGCCAGGATGTGCGCCTCGTTGAACGCGCTGTCCAGACTCGAACCCCGATGCCCCGATGTACCGAAGGACACCAGTTGCGCGGGATCGGCCGGATCCGGGATGCGGCTGTAGTAGGCCGTCACCAGATGCGCGATGTCCTCCAGGTCGGTGGGACGCGCGGGTCGCCCGGCTCGATCATGGGCCATGCTCGGGTCTCCCTTCCGCGTCGGCTGCGCCCGGCTCGTCATCAAAATCATGTCCACAACCACTGGGTCGTGGCCGCGGCGGCGAACGCCGCGACCAGGCTGGCCACGACGCTGAGCACCACATTGCCCGCCGCGTAGGCGTAGGCGCCCTCGGCGGCGAGCCTGATCGTCTCGTAGCCGAACGTGCTGAATGTGGTGAGCGCACCACAGAAGCCCGTTCCCGCGACGGTGTACAACCAACTGTTCGCACCGGCGCCGATCAATCCACCGAGCAACGCCGAACCGACAATGTTAACGGTCAATGTGCCTAGCGGCAGCAGAGATTCGAATCGCGCGGCAATCGCACGGTCGATGAGATACCGCGCGGGCGCGCCGATCATGCCTCCCACTATGACGAGCAGTGCGTTCATCGGGCGACCCCCAGAATCGGATGCCAGATCTCGACCTCGGACAGCGCGACATTCACCGCGGCGAGCACCTCGGAATTCTGCTGGACGAAGGCCCGCAGCCGCTGGGCCTCGTCGACAGCCATCACCAGCACGGGTAGGTGTTCGGCAAGATCGAGGATCCGGCTGGTGTGGATGCGCGAGGACGCGCCATAGCCCTCCACCCCACGCCACACGCTGGCACCCGCAAGTCCGGCATCGCGGGCGCGCCGCACGATCTCGTGGTACAGGGGGCCGTGCCGCCACTTGTCGTCCTCGTCGAGCAGGATCGTCAGCCGCGCCGCCGACTGCCACTGTCCCGCCGCCGGACCAGTGCCCGCCGGTGAATCATTCATCGCCTGACCCCCTTCCGTCGTGCTCTCCACTGTTCAACTCGTCCGTCGTGCCGTACCAGCCGCCCACCGCGTCACACTCGTGCCGAGCACGACCGCCCCCAATGCCGCCACCACCGTCCCCCCGAGATAGCCGAGCGCCTCGACCGCGGCACCCGATTCGAGCAGTCTACGAACCTCGACGCTGTAGGTGGAAAAAGTGGTGAAGCCGCCGAGCAAGCCGATGCCGAGGAAGGGACGCAGCAGTCTGTGGGCTACCCATACTTCGGTTATCAGAACCATCAGAATTCCGATCGCAAAGCATCCCACGACGTTGATCGCGAACGTGGACCAGGGGACCTGATGCGGTTGCGAGGGCCACCACACGCCGATCGCATAGCGCAGCAGCGCGCCGAGACCACCGCCGAGGGAGATCACCATGAGCACCACCGCCGCAATGCTAACGGTCACACCGGCGAAGCCGAACATCCGGGAAGGCGGCGCGCACCACGAACAGGGCCGTTCGTTGACATGGCGGCCCGCAGCACGTACGAATGCCTGGAAGGTTTGGCCGAAGTTCCCACCTACCCCTACGGATACAGGTCGGGAGCGATGATGGCGGCACGACGGGCAGTACCCCACGCGCCTCGGAATGCGGCGAAGGGCCGCGCAACCGGGCGCCAGCAACTGTTCGGCAGATCGAGTCGCGGCTCTTGGGGGCCTGCGATCCGGCGACTCGGCATCGCGGTCTTGGCGGCCGCGCTGGCCGGACTCGGCTACGCACCGCCGGCCGTGGCGGAGCCGATCTATCCGATTCCGGATCCGGACGGTTTCTATTCGGCGCCACCGGATGTGGGCAACTTCCAGCCCGGCGATGTGATCCGCAGCCGGCCGGTGGCCGCGGCGGGCTTCCCTGGCGCGACGGCGTGGCAGTTGCTCTACCGGTCGACCAATTCGGCGGGCGATCCCATCGCGGCCGTGACCACGGTGCTGCTACCGGTGGGCGGCGGACTCAACCGGCCGCTGGTGTCGTATCAGCCGTTCGTCAATTCGCTCGGCATGCAGTGCGCGCCCTCGCACAGCCTCTTCGACGGCACCATGCAGGAGGCGCCCGCGCTCAATCTGCTGCTGGCCCGCGGCTGGGCCGTGGCCGTTCCGGACCATCTCGGCCCGACCAGCGCCTATGGCGCCGCCCACCTGGGCGGCAGGCTGACGCTGGACGGGATTCGGGCGGTAAAACGTTTCCCGCCAGCGGATCTCGCGGGCAGCCCGGTCGGCATGACCGGATACTCGGGCGGCGCCATGGCGACCGGGTTCGCGGCGGCCCTGGCTCCGGAGTACGCGCCCGAACTGCCGATCGTCGGGGTGGCACAGGGCGGCGTCCCGGTGAATATCGCCAAGCTGGCCGCCGATGTCGGCGCGCGGCCGAATCCGCTGTTCGGCCTCGGTTTCGCGGCCGGGCTCGGGCTCGAACGCGAATATCCGGGCCAGCTGCATCTGGAGCGGATCCTCAATCCCGCGGGCTGGACACTGCGCGGACAAGTCGCCAATGCCTGTGCCGCCGAGATCATCGCGGCGGGTGCGAACAAGGATTTCGATGATGTCTTCACCGGTTCGATGTTCGACACGGACGCGACCACGATGCGGGTCATGCACGAGAACAGTCTGGAAACCTATCCCGGCGTACCGCGCGCGCCGCTGTACGAATGGCACGGCGCCAATGACGAGGTGGATCCGTGGCTGGCCCGGCAGGTGACGGGCCGCTACTGCGCTGCGGGCACCCCGGTGCTGTTCGACGTGATCCCGGGCGCCGACCACAACGCGGCGATCTTCCTCGGCGCGCCACTGGCATTCAACTATCTGTCCGATCGTTTCGCTGGCCTGCCGGCCCCGAGCAACTGCTGATCAGGGATACACCGAAAACACAACGCCCGCGTCATCATCGACGCGGGCGTTGTGCTGTTCGAGCGGAACAGTTCAGTGCACGATCACCGGCTCGCCCTCCGACGGAGCCGGAACCGTATTCGGCATAAGGAATCCGGTGATCACCGCGCCGGCCACGAAAATCGCGGTGGCCCACCAGAAGCTGGTCGTGTAGCTCTCGATCTGCGCCTGCGCGACCGTCAACGGGCCCGGCGTATGCGATGACAGGTAGTCCGTCGCGGCCGAGGCGGCGATGGTGCTCAGCAGCGCCGTGCCGATCGAACCGCCGACCTGCTGGCTGGTGTTGATCATCGCCGAGGCCACGCCCGCGTCCTCGTGGTGCACACCGGCCGTCGCGCCCTGGAAGGCGGTCGACATCGCACCACCGAGGCCAAGGCCCATCAGGATCAGCGCGGGCAGGATATTCGCGACATAGCTACTGTCCAAACCGATCTGGGTCAGCCATGCCATGCCGAGCGCGGCGACCAGGAAGCCAGCGGCGACCACCATCTTCGGACCGACCTTCGGCAGCAGCAGCGAGGGCACTGTGGTCGAGGAAGCGACCATGCCCGCCACCATCGGCAGGACGGCCAGACCAGTCTTGATCGGCGAGTAGCCCATGCTCAGCTGCATGTAGTAGACCAGGAACAGGAAGACCGCGAACATTCCGATACCCGCGACGAAGACCGTCATGAACGAACCGCCGCGAGTGCGGTCCAGCACGATGCGCATCGGCAGCAGCGGATTCGCGATCCGGGTCTCGATCGCCACGAACACCGCGAGCAGTGCCGCGCCGCCGATCAGGAAGGTCAGGGTGACCGGGTTGGTCCAGCTGGTGGACTCGGCGTGCGAGAAGCCGTAGACGATGCCGAACAGCGCGGCGGTCACCACGACGGTGCCCGGGATATCGAGCTTGGGCCGCTCGGTCGCCACATGCTTGGCCAGCAGCAGCACCGCACCGACCAACGCGACCGCGGCGAAGCCGAGGTTGACGAACATCGCCCAGCGCCACGACGCCCACTCGGTGAGCATGCCGCCGAGCAGCAGGCCGATGGCGCCACCGGCGCCCGCGACCGCACCGAAAATGCCGAAGGCCTTGGCCCGTTCGGAGGGTTCGGTGAAGGTGACCGTCAGCAGTGACAGTGCCGCGGGTGCCAGCAGTGCACCGAAGACGCCCTGCCCGACTCGGGCGGCGACCAGCATCTCGAAGCTGGTCGCCGCGCCGCCGACCGCGGAGGCGACGGCGAATCCGACCAGGCCGATAATGAAGGTGTTGCGTCGGCCGAACAGGTCACTGAGTCGGCCACCGAGCAGCAAGAGGCTGCCGAAGGCAAGGGCGTAACCGGTGACGACCCACTGCCGGTCGCCATCGTTGAAACCGAGGTCCTGTTGCGCTGCGGGCAGCGCGATATTCACGACGGTCGCGTCGAGCACGACCATGAGCTGAGCCACGCCGAGTACGGCGAGCACCCACCAGCGCAAGGCATGCGAGCCGCGGCGGCCCGAGTCAGTTTTCTCGGGGGCGGGTGCCCCACGGTCCAGCGTGGTAGTCATGTGTCCCCTTTGTCTCGAGGCTTGATCCGGAGAAGGTTCCTCCGCTTACCGAGTTAAGCTAACACAATAACGGAGACAACACCTCCGCTTAATCCCGCTTATTGCTAGGATGTTCCTGTGAATCACGCCACTACCGTGCCTCCACCTCGGCGTCTGCGCGCCGATGCTGCCCGCAATCAGCAGCGCATCGTCGAGGCAGCCCGCCAGCTGTTCGCCGATCACGGACTCGAGATCACCCTGGACGACGTGGCCGAACGCGCCGGGGTCGGCGTCGGCACCGTTTACCGGCGCTTCGCCAACAAGAAGGAGTTGATCGCCGAGGTCTTCGAACAGAACGTCGGCGAGTTCGCCGTCGCCGCCGAGGCCGCGGCACAACATCCCGACCCCTGGCTAGGTCTGGTCCAGTTCTTCGAATACGCCTGCACCCACCTGGCCACCAATCGGGGCTTCAGCGAGGTCATGCTCGAGCTGGAGGAGGATATGGACCGCTTCGCGCAGCTGCGCGACCGGATCAAGCCGACCGTGGCCGCGGTCATCGATCGCGCGCGCGACTCGGGCGCATTGCAGCCCGATATCGAACCCTCGGACTTCTTCGCGCTGATCCATATGGTCGACGCGCTCGCCGAGTTCTCCAAGCCGGTGAATCCCAATACCTGGCAGCGCTATATGGCCATCGCGCTCAACGGTGTCCGCAGCGATACCGCGCCACGCCGACCGCTACCGGTGCCTCCATTGACGGACGAGGAAGTCGAACAGGCCAAGTCGTTCGCCTGCGCGGGCCGTAAGCGCTAGCGCAAAAATCGGACATATCTAGCGCGTATTCCGTCGGTCCCTTAAAGTTGGACGCATGACCAACTCGTGGGGGAACTGGGCCGGGGATCAACACTGCGCTCCGGATGTCATCGCCACCCCTCGCAACACCGAAGAACTGGCCGCGATCATCGGCCGCGCCGCAACCACCGGGCAGACGGTACGCGTCGCCGGAGCGGGCCATTCCTTCACCGATGCCGTACTCACCGACGGCATCCTGCTGAACCTGTCGAAGATGAACCGCATCCTCACCGTGGACCGGGAGACCGGCCGCGTGCGAGTCGAGGCGGGCATCACCCTCAATGCCGCGAGCACCGCTCTGCATCCGCTCGGCCTGGCCTTCCCGAATCTGGGCGATATCGACGTACAGACCATCGCGGGCGCCACCGCCACCGCCACCCACGGCACCGGTGCGAGGCTGCAAAACCTCTCGGCCGCACTGCAATCCATCGAACTGGTGCTCGCCGACGGCAGCCGGGTCGAGGTGAACGAGCAGACCGACCCGGACGGCTGGCGCGCGGCACGGGTCAGCGTCGGAGCGCTCGGCGTGGTCAGCGCGGTCACCTTGCAACTGGTGCCGTCGTTCGTGCTCGAGGGGATCGAACGGCCGGTGCCGGTCGAGGAGGTCCTCGCGGATCTGGACTCCTATGTCGACGGCAACGAACACTTCGAGTTCTACATGTTCGGGCACAGTCCGCTGGCGATGACCAAGCGCAACAACCCCGTCGACCTGCCGGAGCAGCCGCGCGGTAAGGCCGCCGACTGGTTCGCCGATATCCTGATGTCCAACTACACCTTTGACGTGCTGTGCCGACTCGGTAAGCGGCAGCCGCGGCTGGTGCCGTGGATCCACCGCGGCGCGGCGTATGCGGGCAGCTACCGGCGCCAGGTCGACCGCTCGTATCGAGTCTTCGCCTCGCCCCGCCTGATTCGCTTCACCGAAATGGAATACGCGATCCCGCGCGAGCATTCCGTCGCCGCCATCCGCGAGATCAAGGAGCTATCGACGAGGTTCGATACGCCCATGCCGATCGAGGTGCGCTGGGTCGCCCCCGATGACGCCTTCCTCTCCCCCGCCGGCGGCCGCGACACCTGCTACATCGCCGTGCACCAATATCGCGGGATGGACTTCGAACCGTATTTCCGCGCGTGCGAAGCGGTTTTCGACAAGTACAACGGCCGCCCGCACTGGGGTAAGCGGCACTTCCAGACCGCGGAGACGCTTCGGCCCCGCTATCCGGACTGGGATCGCTTCGCCGAGGTACGCCGCCGCTTCGATCCGAAGGGCCGCTTCACCAATGCCTACATAGAGCGCGTATTGGGCTGTGTTTGATTTGCCGCGTCTTCGGCGCGGTCAACTGGACAGCATTTCGGACACCAGGCGCGGAAGCGCGGTGCCGATGGGTTCGCGGATGACCTCGGTGGCGATGCCGTCGTAAGGCGTCGGCTCGGCATTGACGATGACCAGGTCCGCGCCGCTGTCGACGGCGAGCGCGCACATCGACGCGGCGGGCTCCACCTGCAGCGAGGAGCCGACGGCCAGGAAGATATCGCTGGCCTCGGCGGTCAGCGCGGCCTTGGTCATGGTGCGGAGGTCCATCTGTTGACCGAACATGATGGTCGCCGATTTCAGGATGCCGCCGCAGGCCGGACACGGCGGATCCGCCTCGCCCGCGGCGACGCGTGCCAAGGTGGCGGCCATGGTGGTCTCGTATGTACAACCGACGCAGACGACTTCGAACATATTGCCGTGGATCTCGATCACCCGGCCGGGCGAGGATCCGGCGCGCTGGTGCAGCCGGTCGATGTTCTGGGTGATGATCGTGATGGTGCGCCCGGCGCGTTCCAGGTCGGCGAGCGCGATGTGCGCGGCATTGGGCTCGGCCTGCCAGGCCGGATTGTCGCGGCGGGCCAGCCAGGATCGTTTGCGCAGCTCCGGATCGGCGAGGTAGGCGTCATAGGTCGACAGCAGTTCGGCGATGGGATCCTTCGTCCACACACCGCGCGGGCCACGGAAGTCCGGTATGCCGGAATCGGTGGAGATGCCCGCGCCGGTGAGCACGCCGATCCGCCCGTCCCGTTTGCGCCAGTCGGTCGTCATATCGAATCAGCCTAGGGCGCGGGTCCAGCAGTGCCCAGCGCGCAATTTATGAGAGATTGTTACACTGAGTCTCTCAGGCTCTTGGAACGGCTGATCAAAGGAGATCGCAATGACCGCCGCCGCACTCGACATCACTTCGCGGACCGCACCCGAGCGCCGCCCGTTCGCACCGGGTTCCCGAATGTGGGACGAGACCGGTTTGATCACCTTCTCCCTGACCGCCGGATCGGCATTCCTGCTGCAGACCATGGAGCCGACCATCGCCGCCGTGGTCGATGAACACTCCACCTTCCGAACCGATCCGCTCGGCCGCGCGGTGCGCAGCATCGGTTCGGTCATGATGTGGATCTACGGCGGCGATGAGGCGATCGCCGAGGCGGATCGACTGCGCAAGATGCACGCCTCGCTCAACACCACCACCCCGGACGGCGTACGGCACAAGGCGCTGGCCTCCGGACCGTGGGCCTGGGTCCTGCACACCGGCACCTTCGCCTTCACCGAGAACGCGGAGTACTTCTCCCGCCGCCCGCTCACGGCCGCCGAGAAGGACGCGTACTACCAGGAGACGGTGCAGCTCATGCGCAATTTCTCGGTGGCTCCCAAGGAGATTCCGGCGAACTACGCCGAGTTCGAGAAATTCTTCACGGATATGGTGGAGAACCACCTGCAAGAGACCGGCACCGCGCACGACTATCTGAAGGTTATCCAGTCCATCGCACCGCCTCGCCAACTGCCGCGGGCACTGCGGCCGGTCTGGAAGCGCGTCGTATCGCCGGTGGGACGGCTGCAGTACTTCGTCACCGTCGGCACCACTCCGGAGGTCGCGCGTCGCAAGCTCGGACTGACCTGGTCGGAGTCCGATGAGCGCAAGCTGAAGGCGTTGGGCTGGTTCATCGCGCGCACGGTGCCGCTGCTGCCCGAGCGGGTGCGCTACTTCCCGATCGCCTACGAGGCGCGTCGCCTGGAGCGCGACCGGGCGCGACTGCGCAAGGTCATCAACTTGCGTCCCATGTGAGGATTGCGCGCTCGGCGACGAGCGCCGATGGGCCCGCGGTTGCCGCTACGGCACCGCGGGCCCCGTTGTATGCAGGCAAAACGCATAATTTCTGACCGGCCGGTTTCTTATCGGTCCATATCCCGCGCGCCACAACGACTCTCGGGCGACGGTCCGCGAGATGCCTTGGCGTGCAGTGTCGGCCCCTCGTTGCGAAACACTTTCGCCCGGTCCTGGTATACGTATCACGCACCCTACGACGCAGACCCGGTGTACCCTGCCCGACATTTCCGACATCGCGCCCAGACATTCGAATCCCACAGCGCAGCTCCGATTCGCCAGCCTGAAAGGTTTTCCCGCACATGGCTCACAAGCCCAGCGTGCTGTTCGTCTGTGTCCACAATGCGGGCCGGTCGCAAATAGCCGCCGGATTCCTCGAAACGCTCGCCGGTGACCGCATCGATGTGCGTTCCGCGGGAAGCACGCCCGCCGACGAACTCAACCCGGCCGCCGTCGCGGTCATGGCCGAACTCGATATCGACATCTCCGCGCACGCGCCGAAACTGCTGACCGTCGACGCGGTGGCGATGTCGGATGTCGTCGTCACCATCGGGTGCGGCGACGTTTGTCCGTTCTTCCCCGGCATCAGCTATCGCGACTGGATGCTGCCCGATCCGACCGGCGAGGACATCGCGATCGTGCGCTCGATCCGCGACCGGATCCGCATCCTGGTGGAGAACCTGATCGCCGAACTGATTCCGGCCACCGCCTGCTGAGTCCGATTTGTTCAAGACGCCCGCCGACGTGCCGCATACGCTGCGGATATGACTCCACAACTCAACGTCGTCGGCATTGTCGTCAGTGATATGAGCGCCTCGCTCGCCTTCTACCGGCGCCTGGGTCTCGAGTTCCCCGAGGGCGCGGAGAGCGAGGGGCACAACGAGGCCGCACTGGCCGGCGGTATGCGGTTCACGCTGGACACCGAAGCGGTCATCGAGTCCTTCCACGCCGGCTGGCAGCGGCCGACGTCGGCGGGCCGGATCGGGCTGGCATGCCAATGCGCGGACCCCGCCGAGGTCGACGCGGTCTACGACGAACTCGTCGGCGCCGGGTACCGCGGCGAGCTGAAGCCATGGGACGCCTTCTGGGGCCAGCGCTACGCGACGATCCTGGATCCGGATGGCAACAGCGTCGACTTGTACGCCACGCTGCCCAGCTGAAGCGCTATGAGCGAGTGAGCAACTCGCTCAACGGCATTCCGGCCAGTTCGCGCACATCCCGCGCGAGATGGGCTTGGTCGGCGAATCCGGTGCGGAATGCGGTGTCCGCGAGCGGCACTCCGCCGCGGGCCATCGCGAGCGCGCGCTGCAGCCGCAGGATCCGCGCCAATGTCTTGGGCCCGTAGCCGAACGCCGCGAGCGAGCGTCGATGCAGCACCCGCGCCCCGAGCCCCGCGGCTTCGGCCGTCGCCGCGACCGACCATCCGGCGTCGAGCGCCCCGACGATCCGCCGCAGCACCGGATCCGGCGGCTCGGTGTCGTAGGCCCGTCGCAATGCGATCGCCTCCAGTGCGGCAGGTTGATCCCGGGCCGCCCCAACCTGCTCCGCGAGCCGCCGCACCGCAGCCGACGGCCACAGATCCGCCAATTCGACCCGCTCATCGCGCAACTCGTGCGCGGACACCCCGAGCAGCGCGGGCGCAGTCCCCGGCGCGAACCGAATCCCCACCCACCGCTTCCCAGCCCCGCCATCAGCCATATATGCCCGCGTATCCGGCCCGGCGACCAGCAATCTGCCATCACTCCACAGCAGGTCCATACAGCCATCCGGCAGCACCGGCAACGTCGCCGCCCCGCTGGTGTTGGTATTCGTCCACACCACGGCGTCCGCGAACCGCGACCGCCGCTCCCGATACCCCGGCACCACCTCTGCCACGAATCCGAGGCTACCCGCGGCGTTTCCGGAAAGACGAGTGCCTGATCCGGATCAGTGTGGGGTGATGCCGCGGGGCGTGACGCGGATCGCGGGACTATCGGCCGCGGCGATTTTGGACTCCGGATCCTTGCAGCCGACGGTGACCTCTGCGCCCGCGGGTGAGGAAAAGGTCCACAGGGTCATCCACTCTATTCCGCCGATTGTTTCCTGTTTCTTGGTGTTGGTCGAACGTAGGTCTTCGTTGCGTCCGGTGCTGTCGGTCACCGTGCAGCGCAGGCTCGCGGTCGCGGCGCCCCAGTCCACGGGCACCTTGATATCCATCACCGCATCGGCGGGAATCGGCACTTTCTTGGTCTCCCCCAGCGCAATTCGCACACCGCTGCCGGGTTCCTCGTGTTCGGTCGCGACGGGCGTCGCGCTCACCGAGCTCGATTCCGACGCCGCGGACGATGTCGGCGCGGCCGTCGTGGACTTGTCATCGGAACATCCCGCCACGGCGACGGCCAGCCACGCCGTCGTCACTGTCATCCAGATCAGTTTCACCGGTCAACCTCTCTTCGACAGAGCATGACTACAACTTCCAGATTGACGCAGACTACATGGCGCGAAAATCAGCAATTTGTTCGCAAATAGGAGGACTCGACCAATATCGAAAATCCGGATGGCGCGATTATTGCCGCCGCGGCCAGTTTCCACGGCGGCCACTTGGCCATGGACGAACAACCCGACAGTCCGCACCATGCCGCCGCTGGCATTACCGCCGAACTATTGATCGCGCATGCGAGCCAGGACGATTCGATGCCGCCGGAACAGATAGCCCGCCTCGAAAGGCCCTCGACGCCGCGCATGTGCGCTACACCTCGGTGGTCTACCCGAATACCCGCCACGGCTTCACCACGCGCGACACCCCGGTCTTCGACCAGGCGGCCTACGACCGCCACCTCTCGGATCTCCTCGCTCTATTGCAGCGTGCCTAGGGCAAGATGAGGTGCGGAGGAGTGCAGATGGAGTTGAGCTACCAGGATGTGAAGGCCGCCGCCGATCGGATCACCGGTCACGTGCTGCCGGTCACCGTCGCCCTCGGGGCAAGCGAGGCGATCCCGACGAGGGGATCCGAATCCTGCGAGCTGTGGTTGGCGCTGGAGTTCATGCAGCACACCGGTTCGTTCAAGGCCCGTGGCGCGCGGAACTTCATCCAGGCGCACCGCGATAACGGGACGCTGCCCGACGCGGGCGTGACCATCGCCTCCGGCGGGAACGCCGGACTCGCCTGCGCGTGGGCGGCACACGGCCAAGGCGTCCGGGCGACGGTATTCCTGCCGACCACCGCCCCGGCCGTGAAGGTCGAGCGGCTGCGCGGCTACGGCGCGGACGTGCGCCTGGTCGGTGCCGAATACGCCGACGCACTCGCCGCCTGTCGCGAATACGCCGACACCACTGGGGCTTTGCTCTCGCACGCCTACGACAACCCGTATATCGCGGCCGGTGCGGGCACCTTGATGATGGAGATCCACCGCCAGCTCCCCCGGCTGGACACCGTGGTCGTGGCGGTCGGCGGCGGTGGTCTGTTCGCCGGAATCGCCACGGCCGCCGATCACTACGGCGTCCGCACGATCGCGGTGGAACCGCAGAACTGCCGCGCGCTGCACGCCGCCATCGAGGCCGGGCGGATCGTCGACGTACCCGTGGACTCGGTTGCCGCCGATTCTCTCGGCGCCCGCCGCGCCACGGAATTGGCGCTGCACGCGGCCCAGAACTACGACGTCACCTCGATTCTGGTGCCCGACCAGGACATCATCGCGACCCGCAGAAAACTGTGGCACGACCGCCGCCTGGCCGTCGAACACGCCGCCGCAACGGCGCTGACGGCCCTGACCACCAGCGCATACCGCCCCGAACCCGGCGAACGAGTGTGTGTCGTGCTGTGCGGCGCGAACACCGATCCCTCGGACCTGACGCGGTAATTCGGGTCGAGCCCGGGCCGGGCGCACTAAGCTCGATTACGACTCGGATGGAGGCACCTCATGTCGGTCCAATCCCTCATGGTCCCGGTCGGAACGCCCGCTCCGGACTTCGCCCTGCCCGACCTCGACGGTCACGTCCACGCCCGCGCCGATTACGCGGCCGGGCCCGGGCTCCTGGTCATCTTCGCCTGCAACCACTGCCCGTATGTGCGGCACCTCGAGTCGAAGCTCGGCGAAGTACTCGATACGCTCGCGATCCCGACGGTCGCGGTCTGCACCAATGACGCCGACGCCTACCCGGACGACGCACCGGATCGGCTGCGCGCCCAGGCCGACCGCGCGGGTTGGAAATTCCCCTACCTGATCGATGAATCACAACAGGTGGGTCGAGCCTTCAACGCCGCATGCACGCCGGACTTCTTCCTCTACGATGCGCGCCTCGAACTCGCCTACCGCGGCGCGTTCGACGAATCCACACCGGGCAACGGTAAGCCGGTGACCGGCAACGAATTACGCGCCGCGATCGAGAATGTGCTCGCCGGAGCACCCGTGCCCGAACCGCATCGGCCGAGCATGGGTTGCTCCATAAAATGGCGGCACTAGGTGCCGATCACCGCATTCATGATCGTGCCGGCGCTGGTCGCGACGACGCCGCCGATCATGGCTCCCGCCACCATCTTCGGTGACTGGAGGCCGCCGCCGGACCACTTCTCCCACGCGAACCGACCGCCCGCGTAGGTGATGGCCGTGATGCCAGCCAGCAGGATGAACCAGGTGAAGTAGCGCACCATCTGCAGGATCTTGTCCGAGATGGGCGGCGCCTCCGGTGTCGGGTTGCCGAGCTGGGCCAGGACTGCTCCATAGGTGTCATGTGCCGCGGCGAGAATCATGCTCACAGTCGTACCCCTCTTCTGATGTCGGCGACGCCGTAGAGCGTCTAGCGAGATGATAGCCCGTCAGCTCGAGACAGATTGTGCAGCAACTGGATTCAACGACATACCGGTCAGCTCGATTGGAACACCGACTTGCGAGCGCGGTGAGCGCAATCGCCAATTGCACACCGCGGTCAGCGAATACGCGCAACTCGCCCAGCACCGATCCGCTCGGGGCCATCGGCAGCGTCGGCGGGAAACGCAGCACCAGCAGAAGTGCGACGTCCGCGCAGAGCGCCGCCGATGCGAATGTCGCACGCCAGCCCAGGTTTTGGCCGATGGCGGTGCCGACCGCGTGCCGCCGATTATGCCCGGATTCATGCCGAGCGCCACCTGCGTCACCGTGGACGCCACCTGGCCCGGTTCGGCCGTCGGGATGACGGTCGCGATGGCGACCGCGAAAAACGTGCTCGGCGGCCAGTCGCCGTTGACCTCACTCACCGCCGACCAGCAGGAAACCCTGGACGATCTGCTGCACGCAATGGGTGCCGCCAGGACCCTTGTTTGAACATACGATCGGACGTATTCTTTGAATATGACGACGGCGACGCTCCCGACCACCGAGGAAACCGATCCGTTCTGCCTGGCACCGCTGGACGCGGCCGCACTGCTCTTCGACGCACCATGGCGGCGGTTCGCGGTGATCGGCGACAGCCTGTCGGCCGGGACCGGCGACCCCAGTCCCGGCTACACCAGCATGGGCTGGGCCGATCGCGTCGCGGATACGCTGCGCCGCGTCCACCCCGATCTGGCTTACCTCAACACCGCACAGGATGGGGCGACCACCGCCCAGACACTGCGGCATCAGACGGATCGGCTGGCCGACTTCGCGCCCGACCTGCTCCACGTGCCGTCCGGCGCGAACGATATCGTGCGGCGTACACCGGATTTCGCCGAGATCGAGGAGACGTTGCGCGCGATGTACCGCTTCGCCGCCGGAACCGGCGCGCAGTTGACGACCTTCACGCTGGGCAAGGCATATGTCGTGCCGGTCTTTCCGGATTGGCGCGAGCGGGTGCGGACGGTCAACGACATCACCCGCCGCCTCGCCGCCGAATACGGCGCACTGGTCGTCGACATGTGGGATCACCCGATCAACGACCGCGCGAACCTGCTCAGCGCCGACCGCATCCACTTCTCCGCCTCGGGGCAGGCGGTCATGGCGGCCGAGGTCGTCAAAACCCTTGCACACCAACTCGGTAAGCGAGTGAACGAATGAGTGGAGCATCGCGCAGCGATTCGATGAGCGGTGGTGGCCGGGTGGCAGGTGGGCCCGAGGACAAGCGTCTGCTGCGCGGGGCGCGCAGTCGCCGACTCGTGCTCCGCCAGGCCGTCGACACCGCCTCGCTCGACGGTCTCGAAGGCTTGAGCTTCGGCAAACTGGCCACCGATACCGGCCTCAGCAAGGCGGGCATACAGACGCTTTTCAAGACCAAGGAAACGCTGCAGCTGGCGGCGCTCGACCTCGCCCGCGAGATGTTCATCGACGCCGTCATCCGCCCCGCACGCGCGCAACCCCATGGCGTGCGACGCCTTCGCGCGTTGATCGAGTTCTGGATCAGCTACGCCGAGACGCCGCTGTTCGCGGGCGGCTGCTACATCGTCGCCAATATGCCGGAGTTCGATAGCCGACCGGGGCCGGTCCGCGATGCGCTGGTCCGCGACCAGCGGGATTGGATATCGACCATGGCCCACGAACTCCGGCACGCCATCGATGCGGGCGAAATCGCCGATCTGGATGCCGATCTCGTCGCTTTCCAGATCGACGCCGTCCTGTGGGCGGCCAATACGGCACTGCGACTGGGCGATACCGATGTGGTGCACAAGATCCGCCGAGTTGTCGAAGGCTTTCTCACCCCGCCGGCCTGAGCGGCCGATCAGGGGCAGTCGGCGGTTTGCTGCAGTTCGATGCGGATTCGGCCGTCGGTGAGGATGAGGGTGCCCTCGGTCGTGGTCCAGGCCGGGGCGAGCAGGAGGAATTCGGTCAGCCAGGTGTCCTGGTCGGTGAGTTCGCGCGGGTAGGACAGGACGGTGCAGAACGGGGAGCGGGTTTTCAGGACGCCGCTGTCGGCGTCCACCTCGAACATCACGGTGTTGCCGCCGGCGTGGGCGGAGAGGCGGCGGGTTTCGTCGACGAACCACAGGGTGATCCGGGTGCCGCCGACCAGAAATCGTGGTCGGCCATTCTCGGTGACGGATGAGGAGACGTAGCGGTGGCCCCAAAGATCGGAGTCGTACGCACCCGTCTCCCGACCGCCACCGGTCATCGAATTGATACGCGACATTGCGTTCATATGCGGCTCAGCCCTTACTCACGGCGTACGACGGCCCACCTATCCTGATTCCCGCCCTCAGCGGGCTGAATAACCCGGTCCACTGAGCGAACCGATCAGCGCAGATTCTTCTCGATTTCGCGCGCGGCGTGCGCGACGAGACCGGGCAGGTTCGGTGGAAAATGTTGCGAGAGTGACATACAGCTGATGGCGGCCGCATTGCACACGCCGGGTTGACGGATCGCCGCTGCGGCACAACAGATTCCGGCGATCAGCTCGTGGTGGTCGACGGAAACCATTCCGGCATCGGCGATTCCGGTGCGCACCCGGTGCCATTCGGCGGGCGAATAGGTCGGTGGCGGGACGGTGTTGTCGGCACGTCCCGCGAAGAGGACCCGCGCCAGCGCCGTCCGATACAACAGCTCGGGGTCCGCGCTGGTATTGAGAAAGAATTCCGCGCCCTTGATCCCGGACACCAGCCGGACCTCGCCCGCATCGAGAACACAGACCGCGACAGTCGAATTGGTCAAAGCCGCCAATACCCGGGCCGGCCGTTGCGCGGCCCGACGCAGCATCGGCGCGGCCTGCCAGTGCCGCCCCAACTCCGCCACCCGCTCGCCGACGAAGTACCGCTGCTCCACCCGCTGCACCGCGCCGAGCGCCACCAACTGCTCGGCCAACCGATACGCGGTGGCCTTCGCCAATCCAGTGGTCCGGGCCAGTTGCGAGAGCCCACAGCCCTCCGGCGCGGCCGAAATCGCGTCCAGGATCTGGAAACCGGCATCGAGCACCCCGCGGCCCGCTCCGTCAGCCGATGGACTCTCGACCATCGCGCCCCGCCTTCCTCCGCACCGCGGCCTCCCATCGGCACAACACGGCAAGAAGAAATGCTACGCCCGTTGTCGTTCGCAACAAGGCGTTCCGATCCCGCAACTCACGTGAGCACCGCAGGTTTTCTCAGCACAGTCTCATCGAACACTTGGTGGTTGTCTCAGGAGCATTCCGTTCAATGTCCGGTAGCTGCCCCGCCCGGTCCCAGTCTCAGCCGGGCGGTAGGCAGCGCCAAAGTCCGCGCGAATGCGAAACGACCTCGAACCGGATCGGCGGCTATCTCGTAACACCTAGGACAAAGTGTCGAGAACCCGAGGTCGCGATGAGTGTCGAACACTTCAACCGTCGAACAATCGTCATCGGGGCAGGGGCCGCGGCATTCGCCGCGGCCTGCTCGACGAGCGAGCGCTCGTCGATACAGCCCACAACCACTTCCACCGCAGCGCGAACGACGACATCGAGTTCGGTCGCCGCCGCTCCCACCACCGAACCGCCGCCGACCGAGTCGGTGCAGGCGGGCCCCGAACCGGCGTCGGGCACCGCGCTCACCCGCACCTCCGATGTGCCGATCGGCTCCGGAGTATTGCTCGGCGATACCGTCGTCACCCAGCCGAGTCCCGGTAATTACCAGGCTTTTTCGGTGATCTGCACGCATGCGGGCTGCGCTGTGAACACCATCAGCGGCGGCACGATCAATTGCCCTTGCCATGGCAGCAGATTCAACCTCGATGGATCCGTCGCCACCGGTCCGGCCACCCAGCCGCTCGCCGCACGCACCATCTCCGTGCAGGGAGAATGGATCGTCGCGGGCGCGTTCGCACCGCTACCCGCCACCCAGCAACAGCTCCCAGAACAACCCGCACCGGCGCCGGTCGTCGAGGAGGGCGCACCCGAGAACGCCCTGGCCCGCGCCTCCGACATACCGGTCGGCTCCGGACTCATCCTCGGCGATACCGTGCTGACCCAACCGAATCCCGGTAATTACCAGGGCTTCTCGGTGATCTGCACCCATCAGGGCTGTGCCCTCAACGAAATCGCGGGCGGCACCATCAACTGTCCTTGCCACGGCAGCAAATTCAATCTCGACGGCTCCGTCGCGACGGGCCCCGCCAACGAACCGCTGTCCCGGCGCGAGGTATCGGTGCAAGGCGACTGGATCGTCGCCGGCGCACCGGCGACGCCGCCGGTGATCAAACCGTGGTGGTGTGAGGTACCGATCTTCGCGCCCGGTAGCGCGGGCTGCTGACGGATTACTTCCGCCGGGCGGTTCGGGTGGCGCCGATGGATGCGGCCACGACGCAGATGACGCCCGCCCATTGTCCTGGATTCATGATCTGGCCCAAGACGATCAGTCCGGCGAGGGCGGCCGCCGCGGGCTCGAGGCTCATCAGCACGCCGAATACGCGCGCTGGAATGCGCCGCAGCGCTTCGAGTTCCACGGAATACGGCAGTACCGACGACAGCATCGCGACCGCGAATCCGGCGGCGAGCACGGAGGGTTGGAACAGGGTGCTACCCGCCTCGGCGATGCCGACCGGGACCATGAGCAAGCCGCCGAACGCCATCGCAATGGCCAGACCTCCGCCGCCGGTGGTGCGGTCACCGAGTGCGGCGCTGAGCAGAATGTAGCTCGCCCACAAGGCTCCTGCGGCCAAGGCGAACAGCACTCCGGACCACCCGACCTGCCCGCCCGCCTTGGTCAACAGCAGCACCCCGCCGCCCGCGAGCACCGCCCACACCGGATCGGACCACCGCCGCGAGCCCACCAAGGCGACGGTGAGCGGCCCGAGGAATTCGAGGGTGACCGCCATGCCGAGCGGAATCCGATCGATGGCCTGATAGAAGCACAGATTCATGCTTGCCAGCACCGCGCCGTAGCCGAGTACCACCGGCAGCGCACGCCGCTCGATCCGCAACCCGGACCGCCACACCACCAACAGCACGATCCCGGCGAAGAACAGCCGCAGCGTGACCGCGCCCGCGGCCCCGGTGGCGCTGAACAACTGCTTGGCCAGCGCCGCGCCGACCTGCACGCTCACGATCCCGATCAGCACCAACGCCGTCGGCGGCACTCCGCCGAGCCCGCGCTCGCGCACCGCGCGCATGGCCGTAACCGGCCACGCCGACTTCACATTCCGTTCGAGATCGATCGCGACCACTCGGCACACCCTCCATCCGACAACCGAAATTCCATCATCCGCACAATGTCAACGGACCGCGCGGAAATCAGGACGCGGGGCGAGGACCTGCCAGATCGACGAGATCGCCATCTCCCCGCGCGGAATCCGCCTCGGCCGCAAGCGACTTCGCGCGCCTACTGCCCACCAGATACACCGCGACGAGCAGCACGCTCAACCACACGTAGGTGTTCCCCCACAGGTGTTGCCAAGGCGTCCACGACAATTCGCGTCGATTATCGCCGGGCATCCAGTTCTGCGGCCCGTATACGAACGCCGCCGCGGTCACCACGATCGCCACATACCACCCGATCGCCCGGCTCCGCGGCACCGTGCTCGCGTAACAGACCATCGCGAACAGCGCGGGCGCGATCATCACCCAGTGATGCGACCAGGAGATCGGCGATACCAGCAGCGTGAAGACCGCGTTGATCGACAGCGCCAGCGCCGGCGCATCGGCCGCCTGCCGCATGGCCGCGACCACCAGAACCAGCAGCGCCGCGCTGAGCAGCAGCCAGAGCACCGTGAACAACGGCTTCTCCACGCCGAACCGGGCGAGCACGGCCTGAATCGACTGGTTGGTGTGGAACGACGAGCCGCTCAATCCGGAGACATTGCCGAGACCGCCGAACCAGTAGTTGACCGATTCCTTGGGCAGCACCGCGAAGCTGAGCGCGGTCGCCACCGCACCGGTGACGGCGGCCGTTACGGCCGAGCGATAGTCGCGGCGCACCAGGAAGTACAGCACGAACGCGGCCGGGGTCAGCTTGATCGCGGCGGCCACGCCGACCAGCATGCCGCGCCGCCACTTCGGCTTCTCGGTCAGCGTGTCGGCGGCCACCAGCACCATCAGCAGCAGGTTGACCTGGCCGAAGTCCAGCGTCGAACGGACCGGCTCCAGCAGCATGGCCAGCGGCGTCGCACACGAGGTGGCCAGCAGCGCGAGCCGCAGCCCGCCGTGTTCGGGCCAGCGCCGCCGCGCGACCAGGTACAGCGTGACGGCCAGCGCGAGCGTCGAGGAGATGAAGAAGGTGAAGGCCGCGGCATTCCATGGCAGCAGCGCGAACGGGCTCAGCACCAGTGCGGCGAACGGCGGGTAGATGAACGGCAGGCCGATGCCGATGGTGGTCTGCGGCAGCTGGCCGTACATATCCGCGCCGTCGCGCAGCGCCTCGATACCGAGCCGGTACACCTGCAGGTCGATGAAACCACCGGTGATCCGATGGAACGGCCACAGTGGCTTGGTCAGGCACCAGGTGGCGAACGCAATGAGTAGCACCGGCACCAGCCACACCACGCGCCCGAATCGTCGGTTCACGGGCTTCGACCTATCTGGGGTGGGGACACTGCTCATCCGCGGCGACTATACCGACCCGCGCGAACGCGTCCGAATCGGCGTTCCTGCCAGTGGCGATTCGGGCGCCTCAGGATGCCTCGAACAGGCTCAGCAGATCGTTCTTGCCGAACATGGCGGCCGAGGCCCGCGCGGACGGGGTTCCGGCATCCGGATCCGCACCCGCGGCGAGCAGGGCGCGCAGGATCTCGGTCTCGCCCTTGAAAACCGCACCCGCCAGCGGGGTCTGCCCCTTGTCATTGGCCCGGTTCGGGTCGGCTTCGCGCGCGAGCAGGACCTGCACGGCGTCGCGCTGACCGTGGTAGGCCGCGAGCATGAGCAGGGTGTCGCCGTGATCGTTGGTGAGATTCACCGGGACACCGGCATCGAGGTAGGCAGTGAGCCGCTCGGCATCACCCTGCCGAGCGAGATCGAAGATCTTGCTGGCGAGTTCGACCATTTCCGCGTCCGTGTTGTCAGTGCCCATCTGCCAAGTACTACCACCTGAGGTGCGCAGAAGACGGCAGGTCGCGGCCGAATGCCCGCACCGTTCCGTTACTGGGCGGCCGCTGCCGATAACAGTTTCATAACTCGGCGATCGGGTACCCCCCAACCATGACAGTGACGCACAAGCGACCGCACCGCCTCGCCGGTGTCGATCGCGGAACTGCGCTGCTGGCCTCGGTAACCTGCCTGATTTTCGTGGCTGGCATCGCAACCATCACCCGATCCCTCTCGACCACAGCGGCCGCCGCCGGATGCATCGCGGCCGGACTGACAGTAACCCTCGGCATCCTGCCGCACAGTCGTTAGCGACTCCACCGACGATTCGTCTCCCCTGCCCGATACGGCAGGCTTATTGCCGTGCGTGTTCTGATGCTGGGTCCGTTCGAGGTCCGCGATGACGAGGACCTGCCGATTCGGATCGCCGGGGTCAAGGTGCGCGCATTGCTGGCCCGGCTCGCCATGGAACCCGGTCGGGTGGTCGCGGCCGATGTGCTCGCCGACGCGATCTGGGATGGGCGCCCGCCGGATAACGGCGCTAATGCCTTGCAGGCCTTGGTGTCTCGGGTCCGGCGTGCGGTCGGCACCGCGCGCGTCGAGGGGCGGGCGCCCGGCTATCGGCTGGTCGTCGATCCCGTCGATGTGGATGTCGTGCGGTTCGAACGGCTGGCCGCGGCCGGGCGGGAGTCCGGCGATCTGGCGGCGTTGCGCGAGGCCGAGAATCTGTGGCGCGGCCAGGCACTGAGCGAGCTGTCCGAGTTGCGGTTCGCGGCCGATGCGGCGGTGCGGTTGGACGAGTTGCGGCTCGACGCGGGCGTGCACCGGCTCGGGTTGGAGGTCGCCGCGGGCAACGACGTTCTCGACGAGCTGCGCGTGCTGGCCGAGGAGCATCCGCTGACCGAACGCATCCAGGGCCTGCTGATCCGCGCCCTTTACGCGGCGGGTCGACAGGCCGACGCGTTGGCGGCCTATGAACGCACCCGGGATCGGCTCGGCGACGAACTCGGCATCGATCCGTCCCACGAGCTGACCGAACTGCACCTGTCGATATTGCGGCAGGAACCGACGACGGCCCGCCGCCGCACCAATCTGCGTTCGCGGGTAACGAGTTTCGTCGGACGTGAAGACGATGTGGCCGAGCTGACCGAGCGACTGGAGACGGCTCGGTTGATCACCATTGTCGGACCGGGCGGTGCGGGCAAGACCCGGCTCGCCGTCGAGGTTGCCGAGCGGGTCGACGGTGCGGCCTGGTTGGTCGAGCTGTCCGCGGTGACCGATCCGGAACAGGTTGCCTCGGCGGTCCGCACCACGATCGGGGTGCGGGAGGTCGGATTGCTCGAGCCATCGGCCGGCGAGCCCGTCGACCGGTTGACGGAATACCTTGCGCGACAACGTGTTCTGCTGATCCTCGATAACTGCGAGCATCTGGTCGATGCGGTTGCCGAGCTCGCTGACCGGCTGCTCGGCGCGTGTCCGCAGCTGCGGGTGCTGGCCACCAGCCGGGAATCCCTCGCGATCGACGGCGAACACATCCACCAGATCCGCCCCCTGCCTTGGCCCGACGATGCCGCCGAAGCCGAAAGCTTCCCGGCGATACGCCTTTTCGTCGAGCGCGCGCGGGCGGTGCGCCCAGATTTCGCGCTCGATGCGGGCACCGCGCTGGCCGTGGTGGAAATCTGCCGACGGCTCGACGGACTGCCGTTGGCGATCGAGTTGGCGGCGGCTCGGCTGCGGGCATTATCGGTCGGCCAGATCGCGGCGAAGCTGGATGATCGGTTCACGCTGCTCGGTCGCGGCAGCCGGACCGCGCAGGCCAGACATCGGACACTGCGCGCGGTGATCGAATGGAGCTGGGCGCCACTATCGGAACCCGAACGCGAATTGGCCATGTGGCTTGCGGTATTCCCGGCGGGTGCGACCCTCGATGCAATCGACGATCTCGATCTGCTCACCCGTCTGGTGGACAAGTCGCTGGTCGAGCGGGGCGGCGAGCGGTACCGGATGCTCGAGACGATCCGGTCCTATGCGCTGGAGCGGTTGGCGGAGTCCGGGTATGAGGCCGCGGTTCGCGGTAGGCACGTGGGTTACATCCTGAGGCTCGCCGAATCCGCGGAGGCCGGACTGCGGACCGCGCATCAGCTCGACGCGCTCGCGCGCCTCGATGCCGAGCGCGACAACATCTCCGCCGCACTGCGATTCGCGGTCGATACCGGTGATGCCGAGCTCGGTATCCGGCTGATCGCCGCGATGTTCTGGTACTGGACATTGCGCGGGATCCACAGCGAACGGCTGCGTTGGACGCGGGCCGTGCTGGAGATCCGGGATGAGGTGCCGGATGAGCTGCGGGCGTTGCGTGCTGTGCTCGACGGGTTGTCGCGGTATGAGGCCGGTGCGATCGAAGACGGGAGGCAGGCGGTGGCGGCCGGTCTGGAGATCTCGAGGAGCTCAACAGGACCCGCTCGGACCGTCTTGTTGGTCGCGCCCGCGTTCTTGGAAGGGTCGATGCCTTCGGTACCGGAGTGGCCGGAGCTCACTAGTTGGGAACGCGGCATGACGCTCTTGCTCGGCGGGACGAGTGCCGAGCAATTGGCCACCGCCAGCACGGAATTCGAGGCGGCGGGCGACCGGTTCGGTCTGTCGACCACGCTCCAGTCGATCGCCGATGACCAAATGCTGCACGGCGATCTGCCGCAGGCGATCACCTCGCTCACCCGTGCCGCCGAGGCCTTCGAAGAGCTCGGAAGTACGGGCGACGCGGCCGCCGTCTGCGCCGAACTGGCCACAGCGCTGGCGCGACTCGGCGAACTCGACCGCGCCGAGATCGCACTGTCGCGGGCTCGACAGCATGTGGAGGCGGCCGGCGAACCCGGCACCGGCGTATATGTGCGGCTCGCATACGCGGAGTATCTGCTGCGTCGCGGCGATCGAAAAGCCGCGCTGCGGGAACTGGATCGCGCCGAAGCCGGGCTCGCGCGTACGGCATTCGGCACCCGAATTCGGGCTCGCAGTTCGGTCTTTCGGGCGCTCATCGCGATGCTGGACGACGACCCCGCGACGGCGCGACGCGTGCTCGACGCGGCGACCACGGGTCTCATCAGCCCTGGCGAATCAGCCAGCGGTGCGCAGCCACAGGATTCGGCGATGTTCGCCCACCTGTACGCCGCGCTGGCCGCGCGCGACGAGCCCACCGCGGCGGCCCGTTTACTCGGTGCGGCGGCCGCCATGCTCGGCACCGTGGACCGGCGTGGCTACGACAATCTCGTCGCACCGGCCGAGCGGGCCCGCGAAGCGCTCGGCGCCGAGGCATTCACGGCGGCCTTCGACAGCACGGCGGCTCTGGCACCTACTGCCGCCATCGAATTCCTGCTCTCGCATGCGAATTCATGAGCCACGACTCGTCGGGGTGATCTGCTGAGCCGGTAGCGGCGTCGTTCGGCTATACCGCCAGAGCCGGTGGCGCCGTTGTGGTCCGGCTGGGCGGGCGGTAGGCGTGCCAGGCGCTGGTGAGGCGATCGATGGCCTCGGTGAGTGTCTGCGGCGGATGCCGGAAGTGTATGCGAATGTAGTCGTCGCTCTGCCCCGATACGTCGAGGCCGCTGCCGGCCAGTACCGCGACGCCATGGCGCAGCGCCGTCTGCGCGAAAGAACTGCCATCGCCGTGCGGCAGGCGGATCCACAGGGTCTGACCACCGCGGACAGGCGCCACCGACCAGTCGGGCAACTGCCGGGACAGGGCGGCCAGCACGAGATCGTGACACGACTCGCGTTGTGCGGCACGGTCCGCGCACAGGGCGTCGATCCGCGGCACCAGGTGGGCGGCGGCCAGTTGAGCCGGGAGATTGCCGCCGAGATCGTGTACCGCGCGCAGGCGGGTCAGGCGGGCGATGGTCGCCGCCGACGTGCGGACCCAGCCGACGCGCAACCCACCCCAGATGTTCTTGCTCAGCGAACCGATCGAGATGATGGTGGCGGCTTCGGCGGCCAACGGCGGCGGTATGTCTGCACCGGGAAAGCCCAGATCGGCGACGATTTCATCAGCGATCAACGCAACGTCAACGGCGGCGGCGACTTCCACCAGCCGGCGCCGCACCAACGCGGAAAGCACCGCGCCCGTCGGATTCTGGAACGTCGGGGTCACATAGGCGAGCGCGGCGCGGTGCGTGCGGGCGGTCGCCTCGAATCCGTCGAGCCCGATCGGCAGCGGATGCAGCAGCGCTCCCGCCTCGCGAAACGCCTCCAAAGCGCCCGGATATGTGGGGGTTTCCAGCAGCACCCGATCACCGGGACGCAGGAACGCGCGGGCGAGCAGTGACAGCGCCTGTTGGCCGCCATTGGTAACCAGCACCTCATCCGGCCGCGTAGGCACGCCCTGTTGCGCATAGCGCTCGGCAATGGCCCCGCGCAGGGCCGGATGGCCGCCCGGGTAGTAACCGATATCGGCCGTGGTCGAGGACAATTCGGGCAGGATCCGCGCATACGCCTCGGCCACCTCCGGTGGCGGGCCGTCGGGCGCGGCGCAGGCCAGCGATATCACATCGGGTCGCGGCTCCAGCAGATGCAGGAACATGGGGGCACCGGTCGTCTCGGGTGTGGGTACCGTCGCCGCCCCGGCCACTCGGGTGCCGCTCCCCCGGCGCCGGACGATGCGACCCTCGGACTCCAATAGGTCATAGGCCGCGACTACCGTGCTCCGTCCCACGGCGAGTTGCGCGGCGAACACCCGATCCGGCGGCAGGGCAGCGCCCGGCGACAGCTCAGCGTCGTCGATCAGCTGCCGCAGCCGGGCCGCCAGCAGCACATACAGCGGTCCGCGACCCGACGACCAGCGGCCGAGTCGTTCCGTCACAGCAATTGGCTCCATCTCCAAACCAATTCTGCCGGATTGGCTCTGTCCGCGCGCACCGGCCCCGCCGAGGATCGTTCCCATGACCGAAGAAACCATCACCACCCAGGCGGTCTCCATCGATCGCGCCATCGCGGCACTGCCCGGCCCCTTTCAGCAATCCCTGCTGGCACAGGTCAACGACACCGTCGTCAAGGTCGCTCGCCTCGAGGGCGAATTCCCGTGGCATCACCACGATGAGGACGAACTGTTCCTCTGCTGGGATGGCACCTTCCGCATCGAGCTCGAAGAACGCACACCGGTGACCCTCACTGCCGGTGAAATCTACGTGGTACCCAAGGGAATTCGGCATCGTCCGGTGGCCGATACCGCAGCGCATGTCGTGCTGGTCGAGCGGCCCGAGACCAAGCAGTACGGCAACTGACTATTTCTCGAAATCGACCGGGACGGCAGCGGATTCGGGTGTCTCCCCCGCCACGATCATGCCGAGCAGGGCGAGTGCGCGTTCGGCCGCCGACCCCGGCTCGGCATGGTAGGCGATGAGGATCTGCCCCGGAGTGCCGTTGACGGTGAAGGTTTCGTAGGACAGCGTGAGATCGCCGACGAGCGGATTGCGGAACTCTTTGACGCCAGCGGTTTTCACCCGCACGTCGTGGCGGGCCCACAGCCGCCGGAAATCCTCGCTCTTCAACGATAATTCGCCGACCAGTTCGGTCAGGCGCGGATCGTCGAGGTCCGCACCCGCGGTGGCGCGCAGACTGGCGACGGTATCGGCGGCAATGGTCGGCCAGTCGGCATAGCAGTCGCGCGCCGCTGGATCGAGAAAGATGGCCCGCACCATATTGACGCCCTGAGTCGAACACGAATTGACCGCGGTCGCCAAGGGATTCGCGGCGAGCACGTCCATATGGCGGCCGAGGACGAGCGCGGGCGTATTCGGCCAGCCGGCCATCAGCCGCAGCAGACCGGGCGCGACCCGCTCGGGGCGGCGCGGCGCCCGCTTGCGCCGCGCGCTCGGTCGCGCCAATTCCCGCAGATGCGCGACCCCCTCCTCGTCGAGGGCGAAGACCCGGGCCAATGCCTCGACGACCTGCTCGGACGGATGCTTATCGCGGCCTTGTTCCAGCCGCACGTAGTAGTCGGCGCTCATACCGGCGAGCATTGCCACTTCCTCACGGCGCAGCCCGGCCACCCGCCGCTGACCGCCAGCGGGAATTCCGAACTCCTCCGGGCGCGCCAGCTCGCGGCGGGCGCGCAGGAATACGCCCAAACGGTTCTCGGAGTCCATGCACCCGAGGGTAGGGCAGCCGGGTCGAACCTGGGTGGCCCTGCCGCTACCAGGAAGTCCGCAGCCTGGCGGGTGACGGTGGCGGCCACGAACGTGGTGGTCATGACAAACAACCTCGAAGGCCGCATCGCCGTAGTCACCGGAGCATCGAGTGGCATCGGTGCCGCCACCGCCCGCCGGCTCGCACAGCACGGCGCCCGGGTCGCACTGCTCGGCCGGCGCAAGGATCGGATCGAAGAGCTGGCGGCCGAGATCGGCGGATCGACCCTGGCGGTGGTCGCCGACGTGGTCGATCAACAGTCGGTACGCGATGCCGCGGCGACGGTGCGCGCGGAATTCGGTCCGGTCGATGTCGTGGTCGCGAACGCGGGCGTCATGCTCGCCGCGCCGTTCGAAGCCGCGCACACCGACGAATGGGATCAGATGGTCGGCACCAATCTCAACGGATTGCTCTACACCGGAAGGGCTTTCATCGATGACCTGCTCGCCGCGGCGCGCGCGAGCCGCCCCGCGGATCTGGTGCATGTCGGCTCGATCGGTGGACACCTCGTCTTCCCCAACTACGGCGTCTACACCGCGACGAAGGCCGCGGTCGCGCACCTGACCCGCAATCTGCGCGCGGAATTCGGCCCACGCGGAGTCCGGGTGAAGAATATCGAACCCGGTTTCGTCGGAACCGAACTCGGCGATGGCATGCGCGATGAGCAGCAGCGCGCCGGGCTCGACCAGTGGCGTAGCGAACTGGAAATCCTGCGCCCCGACGATATCGCCGATGCGATCGTCTACGCCGTGGCCGCGCCGCCGCGGGTGAATGTGGCCGAGCTGATCGTCGTGCCGACGCAACAGGGCTGAAACCGATGCGGCGGGCGGCCTTTCGGTCGCCCGCCCGCTTTGCCGCGCACGCCGGTCACGCCAGCGCCGTCCAGCCGCTCCACGGCCGAGGACCGATATCGCCACGGATGCAGGCCAAACGGAGATCTGCCTGCTCTTGATAGTCCGAATTCGCGGCGGCCGCCTGCGCGGCCATCGTGGCCATCCGGAACTCCCGGATATCGCGCAGCAGATAGAAACCGCCCCAGCGCATTACATCGCTGCCGTAGCCCCGGCAGTACTGCGCGTAATGCTCTTCGGTAATCCAGCCGAACGACGCACACTCGATCGCCGCGTGCACCAGATCCCATTCCGGCGGGCCGATCGACAGATGTCCCGGATCGAGCAGGATCAGGCTGTCGTCCTCGGCGACAACGACATTGCCGCTCCACGCGGCGCCATGGATCACGCCCCAGGGTCGACCGGTCGGCAGTGCCGCCCACCGCCCGCGTAATTCCGCCAAACGCCCGCGCAGCCAGATCCTGTCGTCGGCACTCATGGTGTGCGCGGCGGAAATGCGTTCATCGAGCCCGACGAAGGGCGCCACCTGCCCGAGCTGCAGATCGGTCGGCGGCGAAAGCTCATGCAGCCGTGTCAATGCCGCGGCCACCTCGGCGGGTGTGCCCGCGCGGTGCTGTGGCAGCACATGCCAGAAGGTCACCGCGCGACCGTCGACCACCACCGGCTGCCGAATATCGGAAACCACCTGCGCCACCGGAATACCGGAGAATTCCAACCACCGCGCGATATCGACCGTACGTCTTGCGGCCCCCTCCTGACCCGGCGCCCAGATCCGCACAACCACACCACCAGGCAACTCGCAGTCGACCTCTTCGGTGACCCGAAGTGGTTGCGCGCCTGCGGCATTCATGCCGACGCTGACACACGCGGAACGCAGAACCGACCACGTCCCATTGCCCAGGTGCATTGTGGTCATAGCCCAATGGTAGGGGCTCGATGTCACGAATTACGTTGAATCACAACAAGTCTGATGTGTCTACTAGCGTACCGACCAGAAGGTCGCCCGAAAGTCGCTGTGCGGACTCGCACGGTCTCGGCGCGGAATTGCGGGTGACATTCCCGACGACGAACTCGGGCGAAGTGGTCGCTATTTGTCGGGACAGACGACCGCGGCGGCGGCACCTGGACTCATTCGCCATCTACGTCGCGATATCCTCCGAGCCCCCGACGGCGGCGCGTAAATTCGGCTGCGGCGGTTCCCACGAAATTCGTGCATATGAAGGGGTCACCCAGATATGAGTGTTCCGATTCGCCGGTGGATCCACAGCGCGGCATTGGTTGCGCTCACCGTCATTGTCGCGGTCGCTACCGTCTCCTGCGGATCGGATCACAACGGTGGAGCCGGAGCACAATCGACGGTTCCGCGCACAGATAGCCCCGAAGCCGCGCGGATCGTGCAGGTCGTCCGCGCCAAGATGACCGAGCTCGATCTCAGCGCCGCCGTATTCGACGTGTGGCGCGGTGACAAGGAGATCGCGTTGGGCGCGCTCGGCGGCTCCCCGCTCGGAGTTCCGGCGACGCCCGATATGCAGGTGCGCGTCGGCCAGCCGATGGAACCGATGCTCTCGACGGTGCTGTTGCAGCTGGATAAGGCAGGCGTGGTCCGTCTCGACGAACCGATTGCGAGGTGGGTGCCGGAGTTCCCCCGTGCCGACCAGATCACGCCGCGGACCCTCGCCAATGGCACCTCCGGCATCTCGGACTACGTGACCGACCCCGAGTTTCTGAAGATCTTCTACGCGAACCCGATCAAGGGATTCACCAGCCAGGAACTGTTCGATTTGGCCAATGCGCGCCCGCCGCTGTTCGCGCCGGGTACCAGCTTTTCCTACGCCCACAGCGACTTGGTCGTACTCGGTGTGGTGCTGGAGAAGGCCACCGGTAAGACGCTCGGCGAGCTGATCCAGCAACGCATACTCGACCCGCTCGGTATGAAGCGGAGCCGAGTGATGCTGACGCCGCAGATGGTCGAACCGATACTGCACGGCTACACCAACGAGCGCGGCGTCTTCGAAGACTCCACATTCTGGAATCCCACCGCGTTCCTGCACAGCGGCAATATGAACAGCACGGTCACCGATGCCGTCACCTGGGTGCGCGCCCTCGCCGACGGCAAACTGCTCGACGAGGGCGCCTTCCAGGAGATGATGGCGCCCTCGACAGCAGGGCTCGGCCCATTGACCAAGGAAAAGTACTTCGCCTTCGGGGTTGTCCATATCGACGATTGGCTGTTCATGAACCCGGCGTTCGGCGGGTACAACGGTGTGGTCTTCTACGACACGGTAACCAAGACCACGATCGTCCTGTACTGCTCGCTCGGGCCGAAGGCCGACGCCAACACCGATAACGCCATCCCCATCGGCGTCGAGCTGGGCAAACTTCTGGTGCCGGACCGCGCGCCCCGTATTTAGCGCTCGGTGCTCAGCGGAACGTCGATTTCAGATAGTCGGTGACTTCGGCACCGAGCGCCGCACGCCGTGCGAATCCGAGATAGCCGTCGGGGCGGACGACGAAAACCGAGCGGTGCCGCGCCTGGTAGCCGTTCGCGAAGTTTCCTGCGGTATCGCGGATGAGCGGCAGGATCGTCTCGGCGACAGCGGCTTGTGGGGCGGCGATGAGATACACGTCGAGATGGCCGTGCGCCGCAACGGTCGCGGCGGCCGCCACTTGCTCCAGCTCGCGGAGGTCGGTCGCGGTGGTGGTGTCGTCGGCGTAGATCAGGATCGTGTGATCGATCCGGCCGAGCAATGAGAACAACCGGACGTCGAAGGTGACGGCGTCGCGGGTGAGCCCAGGAATATCGGGTGCGCGGCTGCCCGCCCTCGGCTGTGGCTCGTCGGTGCCGCTGTCGGCGACGATCGGACTGTCGCCGTAGTCGATCAGCAACTGGGCTTCGCGCCGGATCACGTAGTCCGGATCCGTCGAATCCGCGCCGATGCCCTCGCGGGCGCTGCGAACGGTCCGGCCGACCACCTCTTCGCCGACGGGTCTGCGTTCCGCGTCGTAGCTGGCCAACAGATCCGTTGCCGCATCGCCTTCGATGGCGAGCGCGAGCTTCCATGCCAGGTTGTGTGCGTCCTGGATGCCGGTGTTCATGCCCTGCGCGCCGGTCGGCGGATGAATGTGCGCGGCATCGCCCGCGACGAAAACCCTTCCGCGACCGTATGAATCCACGATGCGGTGGCTGATCCGGAACACCGAGGACCATCGCAGATCCGACGCGCGGGTCGGCTCGGGGGCCAGCCGGTCCAGCACTGCCTGCAAATGCGACAGTTCGGGCCTTCGCCCGGATTCGAAGCCGTGCTCGATATTGTCGCCGCCCGCCGCCGGAGCCAGTTCGTCGGGGACCAGCATCGAGATGCGGTATCGGCGTCTGCCGGGCAACGGGATACACACCAGCAGATCATCGGTGGTGCCGTCGGTCTGGTGTGTCGAACGCACGCCGTACCCCCGCGGCAACGACCAGTCGAGTTCGACATCACCGAGCATGTACTGCTCGGCGAACGCCGCACCCTCGAACGTGAGGCCGAGCGTCTTGCGGACAACGCTGTGCGCACCGTCGCAGCCGACGAGATAGCGCGCCCGCACCATCTCTTCGCCGTCGGCGTGCGACAACAGCGCGCGGACGCCGTCGTTGTCCTGCTCGAACGTCGCCAGTCGGGTGCCGCGTTCGATTGTGGTGCCCAGCGAGGTGAGCCGGTCCCGCAGGATCCGCTCCGTCTCGTATTGGGGAAGCCCGACGAATTCGAACGGCACGTCCGGCGGCAGCGACAGATCGATGCGCCCGACCTCGACACCATTGACATAGAGCAATTGGCCACGAATTGGGATCGCCACGTCCAGCACCTGACGCAGTAGGCCCATCCCCTCGAATACTTCGAGCGTACGGGGTTGAATACCAACGGCTTTCGCGTATTGGGGTGGTTGCGGCAGCGGGTCGACGATTCGGCACGACACTCCCCTGCGTCGCAACTCGATCGCGGTGATCAGGCCGATCGGCCCGGCGCCGGCGATCAGTACACCGGTCTCATCCATCCCATCACCTCACCGACCGGTAGTCGTTGTTTCGGTGGAGCCGCTCGTCGGCGCCGTCGGACTCGCTTGCCCCGGCAGGGCATCGGCACCGTAGAAGACCGGCAGCATGCCTTTCAGCAGCGTCAGCGCCGACCCCTCACCCGACGGAACGGTCGCGAGATTGGTCGCGATCACGATGGTGAGCTCCGAGACAGGGTCGTAGCCCATGAAAGTCATGAATCCTGGGATCTGACCGTCGTGCCCGATGAGATGCAGACCGAATCGGACGATGCCGAGACCGTATCCGGCGACGCCGGGGTCGGCCGGATCAATCGGCTGAATGCTGTCCAGACGAATCTTCTGCATCTTCTCGTCCAGCAGCCCGCCGCCGACGAGGGCCTTCACATATGTGGCCATATCGCCGACCGTCGAGATCGCGCCGCCCGCGGTCCATGTCCAAGACGGGTTGGCGTTCGTCTCATTATTCGGTTTCAGGGTGCCTGCGACGGCCGCGGCTTGTTCCGCGGGAGGAAGTGCGAACGTTTCGATGGTGGATACGTTGGTGCCGAAGGCATAGCCCTGTGGATGCGGATCCGGAATCGAGGAGTCCGTTGCCGCGGGGAGAGAGGTGTCCTTCAGACCGAGCGGATCGAAGATGCGCTTCTGAAAGTTCTCGGCGGCAGTCATTTTCGTAATCTTCTCGATGACCAGGCCGAGCAAGATGATGTTGGTATTGCTGTACTCGAATTTCTCCCCGGGCTCGAAGCCGACCGGGTGCGCGAACGCGATCGCCAGCAATTCCTCCGGCGTCCATACCTTCTGCGGGTCATTGTCGAGCGTGGCGTTGAACTCGGGGTCGAAACTGTAACTGTATAGCCCGCTGCGCATTTCGGAGAGCTGAGCGATGGTGATCCGGTCGCCGTTCGGCACACCGGGCCAGTACTTGGCAATGGGGTCGTCGAGTGCGAGCTTGCCATCCTGCACCAGCTGCAGGATGGCCGTCGACGTCATCGTCTTGGTGTTACTGCCGATACGGAAGTAGTCGTCCACCGACATCGGCTCGTTCTGGTCGATGGCCCGGGTACCGAATGTCGCGGTCCAATTGCCTTGCTTCGGCGATTTGACGAGCACTACCGCGCCCGGAATTACGTTGTCCTTCATCAGCGTGGTTATCACCGGCCGGAGAGCGGCGGCGTACGCGGGCTCGGCTCCCGGCGTGGTCGACGCGCTCGAGGAATTTCCGGTGGATTCCGTCGACGTTCCGCAGCCCGCGACGATCAACATAACGGCGGCTGCGATACACGCTGCGATACTCGTCCTGTGTCCCATAACTCTCCGTTCGGGGTTTGCTGGGAACGTGGTTATGTAGCGCGGTGCCACCCTAACTCGGTGCCACATGGTCCTGGGCGGGAATGAACCAGCCATCGCGAGGACCCGTCGGCCGGACTACGTCATTCGGGGCCGGACTTTCCGGTCATCAGGTCGTAGCAGTAGTTCACCCAGTAGGTGATGAAACGGTCCTGGTCGACGCCCATGGGTGGCTGCGCATAGGTCCACTGCGTGTGTTTGTAGTTGAATACGGCGCCGATCATGATGACCGCCGAGGCCTCCGGATCCCGGGACGGATGGCTCGTATTCTCCGCCCACCTGGTCGTGAACCGCACCGCGGCTCGATGCGCGGCGTCGATCAGATGGATCCGGCATCGGTCACGCAGCTCCGGGAACCGATCGCCATCGCGTTTCGACGACCCGCAATAGATCGCGCTGCTGCTCGATCGCGCCCAGCAGCCAGCGGCACACCAGCGTCAGCTGCACGCGACGACGCTCCGAGCTCTCCCCGGAGTTCTCGGCGCGGCCCGCGACAATGTGATCCACGTCTCAGGTACTGTGCGACGACCTACGCCGGGCCAAGGCGGCCCGGTCGGCACAGCGAAAGGCGGGCATGATGGGCGGACTCTCGCGCGGCGCGGCCGGTGTGGCGCTTGCGGCGGCGTGTCTGACAGTACCGACAACCTTGGCACCCCAAGCGAATGCGGCGATCGCCCCGACCCTATCGGTGACGATGACCGGCTCGGCGCTCGGTGCAAGCAATGTCGCCGTGGTCGGCTGCGGGCAGACTGCGCAGGCGACCGTGCAGCGCCCCGATGGCACCCCGGTGCAACGCGGTGTCGTCGAATTCACGAGCCACCTGCCCGGCCTCGGCGGGAACATCGTCGGGACCGTGCCGGTCTCCAACGGCACCGCGAGCATCCTCTGGATTCCGGATACCGTGGGCGAGCACATTGTCAGCGCCATCTACTACGACGGTCTGCCCGACTACCAACCAGCGGCCGGGTCCACCACCGTCAGCGCAGTGAACCTCGCCGGCGTCTGCGTATAGATCCGAACGATCCACCGAAACGCCAAAGGCCCGGTCCGTGCGGACCGGGCCTTTGGCGTCAAGCTGGCGGGAATCGCCCCGAGTCAAATCGTCATGGGCACCTCCGGATCCCGTTCCGCGACCGCGGTCCCCGCGGCGCGGGTGATCCCGAACCCGACGAAGACCGTGCCGATCGCGAGGACGAGGGCACTGACCAGGAAGGCGAGTCGAAAGCCTTGTGTCAGTGCCGATTCCGGCGGTGTGCCGGACGCCATGAGTCCGGTGCTGCGGTGGATGGCGACGGCGCCGAGAACGCCGAGCCCGAGGGCGCCGCCGAGTTGCTGTGTGGTGGTGACCAATCCGGAGGCGAGACCCGTTATATCCGTGTGGGTTTCGCCGACCGCCGCGATCGTCATCGCGACGAAACCGAGGCCCATCCCGAACCCCGCGATCATCAGGCCGGGCAGCAACGCCGGATACGTCGTGGTCTGGGTGATCTGCGCCAACAAGAACATGCCGAACGCTCCGGTCCCCAACGCGGCGATCAGCATGACTCGGACCCCGAAGCGCGGAACCAGTCCGGCGGACAGACCGAAGCCGGCGATCACCGTGGCGCAGAAGGGAAGCCAGGCTACGCCGGTGCGCGCCGGGCTGTAATGCATCACTTGCTGCAGGTGCAGGGTGAGGAAGAACAGCATCGACAGATTGGCCGAGCAGAACCCGATATTCGCGATATTGGCGACGGCCCGATCGCGGTTACCGAAGAACGACAACGGAATGAGCGGTACCCGGGAGCGCTGCTGGACGACGACGAACGCGACCACCAGCGCCATGCCCGCCGCGATCCGGACCGCGGTGGCCAACCCGGAGACCCGACCGCTGTCGATCAAGCCGAGGTCGAGAGCCGCGATCGCGGCAGTGATCAGCGCGGCACCGAGGCCATCGATCCTGGCGGGGGCGTCACGGTGCGGTCGCCGATCCGGGATCAGCCGTGGCACCGCGAGCAACGCCACGATCGCGACCGGCACGTTGATCAGAAAGCACCAGCGCCAGGACGTGTACTGAGTGAGCAGGCCGGAGAGCACCACGCCCAGCGTCGCCGCGAAGCCGCCGAGTCCGGCCCACGCACCCAATGCGCGGCTGCGCGACTTGGGATCGTCGAACAGCCCCGCGACCATCGCCAGGGCGGCCGGACTGGCGAGCGCACCGCCGATGCCCTGACCGGCGCGGCTGGCGATGATCATCGCCGCGTTCTGCGCGAGACCGGTGGTCAATGACGAAATACCGAATACGGCAACGCCGATCAGAAACACCCGGCGCGGTCCGAACAGGTCCGCACACCGCCCGCCGAACAGGAGGAACCCGCCGAACAGCAGCAGGTAGGCGTTGATGATCCAGGTCAATCCGCCCTCGGAGATCCCGAGGGTGCGCCCGATCGTGGGCAGTGCGACGTTGACCACGGTGTCATCGAGGTTCAACATCATCTGCACCGAACACAGCAGCGCCAGTGCGATGAAGACACCCGCGGATGCACGGGGCGGAGACGGTGCGACGGTATCCATGAAGGCTCCAAACTATTGGTGGTACACCACTAATGATGGTGCCGAGTTTGGCATGGAATATATTGGTGGTCAACCATCATTAAGCGTCGAAGCGGTACAGTGCAGATGTGAAGAGCGAGGAGCGTGCCGCCACCGACGACATACCGAGCACGTCAGAGCTGGTCGATGTCCTGCAACAGACGGTGGGCTTGGTACGGGCGCACTTCGCCGCCGCCACAGCACAATTGGGCGTGACACCGGTACAGGCCAAGGCGCTGCGCCAACTGACCGAGCCGATCACGGTAAAAGACCTGTCCACTCGCCTGGGCGCCGACGTCTCCAATACGGCCACCACGGTCGATCGGCTCGAATCCCAAAGCCTGATCCGCAAAGACCCCCACCCCACCGACCGCCGCGCACGCATCGTCACCCTGACCGACGAGGGACGCCGAGTACTCGCCAAGCTCGAAGAATCCGCCTTCAGCAACGTCCCCGCCCTCGCCGCCCTCAACCCCCAACAACGCCGAGACCTCTACACCCTCCTCAAGCGCGCAATCTCGGCCTGACCGGCTGCACCGACTGAAACCTATTGCTGGAAAGGGGCGTAGGCGGGCGGGGTGGGGGCCGCCTGGCGGCGGGTGAGGAGGGCGGTGGCAAGTGCGCAGACCAGTAGGACCGCGGCGGCCAGCAGTCCGGCTTCACGCAGCGCGGTGTGCAGAGCGGCGTCGGCTCGGTAGCCGTTGGTCGCGGCGCGGAAGCTGATCACCGCGCTGACGACGGTGACTCCGACCAGGGAGCCGAGATCGCGCGTCGTCTGGTAGGTGCCCGCGCCCGTACCGGACTGCTGGGACGGGACAGCGCTGGTCGCGATTGCCGCGAGTGGGCCCCAGAGGCAGGCCAGGGCGAATCCGAGGACCGCGCCGATCAGTGCGAACAGGAATGGGCTGGTCATTTGCATCGCGGCCGTGATCCCGGCGGCGGACGCGGCCGCCGAGGTGAATCCGATCGCAGGCAATATCGCCGGATGCCTCCGATCGGCGACATAGCCGAGAATCGGCGAGAAGATGGCGGTGACCAGGGCCGCGGGCACCAGCACCAGTCCCGCCTTGACCTCGGCGAATCCCATCCCCACCTGCAGGTGTATCGCCAGCACCATCAGTACGACGCTCAGGGAAGCGATCAAGGCCAGGGTCAGCAGACTCGACAACCACCAGTTGCGATCGCGCAGTACAACTTTCGGGATCAGTGCGGCGCTGGGCGTGCCCGCTTGGACGAACAGGAACAATCCGAAGACGAGCAGACCGGCGATCAGGCCGGGACCCCAGATCGTCCAGCCGCGCTGGACCCCTTGCATGAGGCTCAGGACCAGCAGCAGCACCCCGGCGCCGGAGAGCAGTACACCGACCGGATCGGCCCTCGGGCGCTGCAGCGGCAGCGCGGGCACCAGCGTGGCGGCCAGCACGATCATGATCAATCCGAGCGGCACGGCGGGCAGGGAGACCCAGCGCCAGCCGAGGATAGCGTCCAGCTCGGCGCCGACGAATGGGGCGAGCAGCATGGCGAGACCGCCGCAGCCACCCCACAGGCCCAGGGCCGCACCGCGCTTGCCCGGCGGGAAGACTTGCAGGATGACCGCCATGGTCTGCGGGATGATCAGGGCCACACCCAGACCCTGCACGGCCATCGCCGGAATCAGCATCTGGATACTGGCCGCCATCGTGTAGGCGAGCGAGCCGAGCATGAACAACGCCACACCGATGAGGTAGATCTTCCTGGGCCCGAAGCGATCACCGAGTCGCCCGGTGAACAGCAGCGGCACCGTCGCGCACAGCGCATAGGCGTCGGACACCCAGCCCAACACGGAGCCGGCATGCAAGTCTCGCTGAATCGACGGCAGGGCGCTCGGGACAGCGGACGACACCAACAGTACGACGAAGAATCCGACCGCCATCGCACACGCGGCGGGCCACGGATTGCGCATCCACACCGCGTCTTGGGGACCGGGTGCGGCCTGCCAACCCTGCTGTGGCACAGTGGGCGGGCTGAAATGCGGAGTCCCCCAGCCCTGGTTCGGCGCGGACGCGACCTGGAACCCTGGCGGCGCGGCGAAGACTCGCCCGGACACCGCCTGTAGTGCCGCGGCAGCGAATTCCCCAGCACTGGCGAAACGTTCGGCCGGATTCTTCGCCATCGCCCGTGCGATGACGGCATCCAATTGCGGCGGCACGTCCGGACGACCCAGCGGTGGAACAGGTCTGGCCAAATGTCCGGCGACCACCTGGCCCGGGTCCGTTGCGGCGAATGGAGTCCGACCGCTGAGCAACGCGAACAGCGTGCAGGCCAGGGAGTACTGATCCGAGCGATGATCAACCACCAGACCGGAGAGTTGTTCCGGCGAGGCGTAAGCCAGTGTGGCGGTAAAGGTTCCGGTCGAGGTCAATTGCGTGTTTGCGGTCAGCAGACGCGCGATACCGAAATCCGTGAGCACCGCGCGTTCCACCAGACCGGCCTGGGCCGTCGTCAGCAGAATGTTCGCGGGCTTCACATCCCGATGCAGCACGCCCCGGCTGTGCGCGTAATCCAGTGCCGCGGCGACCTCCCCGACAATCCGCACGGCGCGCTCCACGCTCACCGTGGCCGGATCCAGTCTGCTGGTATCGACTCCTTCGACGTATTGCATTGCCAGCCAAGGCTGCCCGTTCTCGACTCCCCGATCCTGAACCGCCACGATCCCCGGATGATCCAGCCGCGCAACAATATCGGCCTCCCGATCGAACCGCGCCCGCAGCTCCGGATCAGCCGACACATCCTGATTCAGCAACTTGATCGCCACCACCCGCGGCAACCGCGGATGCCGCGCCCGATACACCGTCCCCATCCCGCCCTGCCCGAGCACACCCTCGATCGCATACCCCGCCAACATCCCGCCATGCGAAGAGTCCACACCTACCCCCGAGCTCATTTCCCGCGGCGAACCACGATCGGCCGCCGGACGGTCCGATAATAGGTCCGCCGCTGCATGCGGTCGAGTCGGTCGCGGGCCGCGATCCCTTGCCCGGCGATGAGCGGCATTTGGGCCGGGCAGAAGGTCTGCCCGCGGGGGCTCGGAAGATCGCCACCACCAAGTTTCGGGCGTCGGAAGCCGACTGCCGCGTCGCCCGCACCACGGTCGACGTGCTTCGCCAGTTAGCTGCGACCGTGGTACTCGGCCAGCCATCCGTCCAGATGTCGCGCTGGCTCCGCCATCCGGCTTGCGAGCTCGGATGGCCTGGCTCGCAGGATTGGTGATCAGTTGGCGCGCAAGCCAGTTTGTCTGAGGGGTGCATCTGGTCGACGCCCGGGATTTGAGGTGGTCCCGATTACAGCTAGCGGCCGACGCCGCCGACCCGCTTGCACGTGAGGAGCACACTTAGCAATCTCGACCACGGCCACGGCATCCGCACTGGCGCAAGCACTCGAGTTCGACCGTCCTCGATGCCGCCAGCTCCGACCGGGCCGTCTACGGCTGAGCAGGCCGGAAGGCTCGGTCCGGCCGGTACCGGAGGGTGAGAGGCATCGGTACCGTGGTGCGATGCCCGGAAGTGGTTGACGTCCCTATGTTTCCGGCATGCGAGTGATGTTGGCGGCAATGCTGGTTCTGCTGTGCTGCGGAATCGGTGGCGGCAGGGCTGAAGCGCAACCCGGACAAGCGGATCCCGAGCAGGAGCAGGTGGCGTTCGACAGCGACGGGGTGAGGCTGCACGGGGCGGTCTACCGGCCCACGGGCGACGGCCCGCATCCGGGGATCGTGCTCATCGGCGGATCGGGGCCGGGGCCTCGGGCCGAATACCGACCCGAAGCAGCAGCTTTCGCGCGCGCGGGCATCACCACACTGGTCGTGGACAAACGCACTGTCGGATACTCCACCGGCCACCGAGACTTCTCGGTGCTGGCTGACGATGCGCTCGCCGGGGTGCGACTGCTGCGGGATCGGCCCGATGTGGATGCCGAGCATGTCGGCTTGTGGGGGTTCAGCGAGGGCGGCTGGGTAGCGACGCTCGCGGCGGCCCGATCGGCGACGGTCGGGTTCGTGGTCACCATCGGCGGGTCCGGACTGACACCCTTGCGCACCCAGACGTGGTTGCTCTCGAATCTGCTGCGGCACAACTGTGTTTCAGGCCACCTACCGGATGCGGTGGGCGGCCCGGGTGCTGCCGTGATCGACGGGTTCGGGGTGTTCCCGGAGGCGGACTACGACCCGGTGCCCGCGCTGCGGCGCGTGCGGGTGCCCGTGCTGGCGATGTGGGGTGACCACGATGTAAAGGTGCCCGGCGGCGAGAGTGCGGCGATCTACCAGCGCGAACTGGCGGCCGCCGGGAATCACTCGGTGACAACACGTTTCGTGCCGAATGCCGGGCACAATGGGCATCGCACCACCGACGGCTTCGACGCGGTCGGCGGCGAGCTGTTCGAGGGCAAGCCGCTGGGCGAACTCGACCCCGGCTACACCGATGTCATGACCGAGTGGATCCATGCGATCGCCGCCGATCAGGAACCGCCGAGCAGCGCCGCTGCCGCTCCGGTCCAGACGACAGCCAGCCGTGCGCCGGGCGGCCACCCCGGTCTCGAGTACGCGGCGCTGGCCGCGCTGCTGCTCGGCTTCGCCGCGTATCCGCTGTCCGCTCTCGCGCGGATGATGCTGCGACGCAGGTCATCCGACGGTGTCCGCGGGCCACGGCGGGCGGCGCGGGCAGTGTCCAGCATTGGACTGCTGGCCACCCTGGGCGGCGTGACCTACGTCGTGGGAATCCTCGCCGTGGGTGGCAAGCTGCCGCCGGCATCCTTCGCCATCGGCCAGCCGCTGCCCTGGCTCCTGCTGCACGGGCTGGCATTAGCTGTCCCCGCAACCGCGGCCGTCCTGGCCCTGTCGGCGTGGCGGGCGCGAGCCCGGATGGACGCACCGCTGCGTCGGCAGGCGGTCGTATTGCTCGCGACGGCAATGGCATTCGTGCCGTGGGCGCTGCACTGGCAACTGTTCAGCCGGTGAGCCGGGCCACCACCGGAATCCGACGATCCGCCCCAACTGAAGTCGGCGCGCCGACGGCTCAGCTGTTCACTATCACTGGCGGTAAATGCACCAGAGGGGCCCGTGCTACGCGTGAATAAGCACGTAGCACGGGCCCGGTATGTATCGACGGCGATTACCCCGCTTTTGGTCCATTGAACAACAGATCGAAGATGGTCATCCCGACGCCTACCCATCCGGCGGCACGCGCCCACTCGGCGATCACGGCAGCCTTCCCGACGTTGTCTTCGGCGACCCTCGCCGCAGCACCCGCAACTCCGGGGCCAGCGACTCGCTCGATATCGCGCGCTTTAGCAGCTGCGCCCTCGAAGTCATTCTTAGCCATATCCAACAGAAATTCTGCCGCCTCTGCCGGGTCAAATTTCAGGAGTTCGGGATATGCCGTCATCAATTCGCTGGCCACCCTTGGCGCGTCGGAAAGTGGCGAAGGTTGTCCGGGCGGCGGCGCTGCCTGTACCTCGCCTCCGCCGTCCAAAGTCACGCGGACCTGCGTCCAGTGGTCGCTGCTGTCACGCGGCAACGTACTGAGCAGGCGCGCACCGTGATGCCACCCCGACAAGTCGACACCGTCGCAGTACGTGCCCGCGCCAATGTCGTAGGAACCGTTCGGCAGGGGCCCCAGTCTGCCACTGGCAAACCCACCAACCACCGGAACATCCGCCATAACCAAACTTGGATTGCCGGAGATCGTCCGAGCACCGTCGAGGGTGACGTCCTCCAACGGGATGGCGATCAGCTTGCACGATCCGCTTACCGCTCCCACTAGCAAGAACTTGAAGTCGATGAATCCACCTGGTGCGGTGGAGATCTGTGCCCACATCGGGCCCACTGTGCCGTTGGTACTCGCCGTGTACGGTGACACACTGTCGGCCACGGCATTTGGTGCGGTTGCCGCCAATCCGATCGCGAGCCCGGCCATCGCCGCGACCGCCGCCGTAGACGAACGCATTATCGCTCGTCGAGTTCTGCACATGAGTCCTCCAGATACTTCGTAATAAGCCACTAGCGCCGGCAACGGCGTCGCCGAATGGCATTGCCGCTTTCCCACTCCCCTGTCCAGCCTTGCGGGTTGTTCCCGCCGCATGCCGCCGCGCCGCGATGCGCCATTCAACGGCTCGAATCGTGGAACACCGAAGCAACGCCGCAGCAGCACATCACCACCAGATACTCGCAATACGCGATGGTCGGCTGGTATCTGTTGTTCGACCGACATTCCGTTGAGGCGACTCAACTCGAGGCTCACTCCGAGAATGACCAAGGACCGGCCTGGGGCGCCTTCTGCGCGCAGAACGCGGGCGGCCCGCCAAAGCGAGACCGTGGCAACTACCACCTCGGACGCGGGCCGAAGGCATACCGCAGCGGCGTGCAGTATCGCCAGCGACGCACATGAATACAGTTCAGCGCGCCAGTACGCGCACAAGACTGCGACCGTGACGGTAGACATGTACCGTCACCGGTTCGAGGACTGCGTCGACGACTCGGACGAACACGCAAGTGATGGCCTGAGCGCAGCCGCTGCGAGTGCGGCCAAGATGTGTCAACGCCGCCGAAACTCCGAGTGGTAAGTACATGAAAAGGCCCCTCACCCGGTCCTTCAGGTGAGAGGCCTTTCAGTGGAGCTGCCGGGAATCGAACCCGGGTCCTCCGCCGCGTCTTCAGGGCTTCTCCGTGTGCAGTTCGCTAGGTCTCTACTTGGATCTCCGGGTCTCGCGAACAAGCTCGGATGACGATCCCAGTCGCTGTTGGATGTCCCGTCCGGATCCGCGACCGAGGCGGACGGTAATTCCCTCTAGCTGATGCCAGTACCCGGGTCGAGGGACGAACCCGGACTGACAGAGACGACCTGCTACTTAGGCAGCGAGGGCGTACTCGCGCTGATTGGAATCGGCGCTTAATTGGTTGCAGCGACGCTTACGGTGGTCTCTTGCCTGCACCGACACGCTTCCCCTAAATCTACGTACGCAGTCGAAACCGTTCAGCCCCGTACGTCCCGACACCTTGTCGGGCTAGTTATGTTAACACTGCGCCATGCCGTGTTCATTCCATTATCCCCATACCTGATTTCAGGCCTCTGACCTGCACGGGAGCGATTGCCAGCGGATCGGGGCACGCCCTCGCGCGCCTGTCACTGCCGTACATCCAGCCCCACCGGTCACGACCGGCACGCGGCCGGTGATCGTCCCGATCACGCCGCCGCGATCAAACCGACCGCGGCAAGCGCCAATCCCAGCCCGACCTGCTGCGGGCGACTGACCCGCTCACCGAGCAACACCATCGCCAGCAATACCGTCGCCGCCGGATACAGCGATCCGATCACACTCACCAACGACAGCATCGATCCATGAAAGGCATACAGCAGCGCCGCATTCGCCATCGTGTCCAGCACCGCGATATACCCCGCCAACCGCAGCGGCTCACCGCGCAACGGCCGAAACTCCCCGGCCGACAACGCGATAAACCACACCATCGGAGTCGCCGCGCCGCGCTGGGCCAGCAACGGCCACATCCCGGCACTCGCCCGCGTCTCGTGCAGGAAGACGAACGCGAGGCCGAAGGCCGCACCCGAGCCGATGGTCAGCAGCGCGACCTTCCTGGTGAAGCGCAGCTCGCGCCCGCCGGTGATCTCCTCGGTGACGTCATCGGGTGATTCCCGGCTCACCAGATATACCGCGGCGAGCGCGAAGGCGATGCCCGCGAATGCCAGCGGATCGGGGCGTTCGCCGATCACCAGACCGACCAGTACTGGAATGCCCGCGACCAATACCGCCGTGAGCGGCGAAACCACGGCCATCGGACCGCTGGCCAATGCGGCATAGAACCACCAGACCGCCAGGCCGCCGGCCACACCGGCGGCCAGCCCCCAGAGTATTGATGTGGTGTCCGGGGTCCCGCCGACCAGCGGGATCAGCGCGAGGACCAATAGCGTCGAGATCGGATAGGAGACGATCACGACCCGCAGGGCGGTCACCCGCCGTGATGCCACACCGCCGAAGAAGTCACTGACGCCGTAGCCGACCGCGGCCACCAGCGCCAGTAGGACAGCGGTCAACGCATGCCTTTGATGCGCCGTCCCAGCTCGCGGGTGACCTCACGCTCGGCCGTGCGCTTGGCCATATCCTGTCGCTTGTCGTAGTCCTGTTTACCCTTGGCGAGCGCCAGCTCGACCTTGACCTTGCCGTCGGAGAAGTACATCGACAGCGGCACCAATGTCTGGTTGCCCTCACGCGATTTGCCGACCAGTCGCTCGATTTCGCGCTTGTGCAGCAGCAGTTTGCGCACCCGCCGTGGTGAGTGGTTGGTCCAGGTGCCGTGGCTGAACTCGGGAATGTGCAGACCCCGCAGCCACACCTCGCCGTTGTCAACCGTCGCGAAGGCGTCCACCAGCGAGGCCTTACCCTCGCGCAGACTCTTGACCTCGGTACCGACCAGCGCGATCCCGGCCTCGTAGGTGTCCAGGATCGTGTAGTTGTGCCGCGCCCGGCGGTTGGTCGCGATGACCTTGCGCCCCTGTTCCTTCATAACGCTCAACTTTAATTGATTCCTCCCGCGCCTTAAGGCGCGGGATTCCTGGCTCGAACTGCCTGTACGCTCGGCGAGCGCTCTGGTCTCACGTTCTCGACACCAGCAGGGTTGAAACCAGCCCTGTTCAGTATTACGTGCGCGGAATTCTTGTCCCGTGGAGACGCGTGTCCGCAGTACTTACACACATAGGTGCGTCGGACAGCAGGAGACGATGCTTGGCTCTCGCATCGCAGTTCCGGCAATCCATCGTCGTGTACGCGGGATGCACCAGCCGCACATCCCGACTGTGCTTACGTCCCATCTCGAGCAACGCTGTCTTCGTCGCGCCGATCGAAGCGTCAGCGGCCTTGCTTGCCGTCGTTGTCTTGGCGAGGAACTTCGGTTTGAAGTCCTCCACAGCGATCTGGTCGAAATCCCGTGTCACGCGCTTGGCCCACTTCCGGGCGGTGTCCTGGCGCTGTCGGCTGACCTTTTTGTGTAGCTTCGCCGTCTGCTGTTTCGCCCTCCGGTAGCCGTTCGAGCCCGGCTGTCCTTTCTTCGGTCTCCGGCGAGCCATCATCCGTTGATAGCGGGCGAGCTTCGCGGCAGCGGATTTCCCGTACCGAGGGTGCGGGAGGTCGTGGAGGTCGCTGGTGGTAGTCGCGGTCTCCTTCACGCCCCAGTCGATTCCGATAGCCTGCCCGACCGCTGGCAACGGCTCCCGCACAGCAGGGACAACGAAACTCGCGTACCAGTGGCCGATGTTGTCGCGGTAGACGCGAACCGAGGACGGTGTGGCGGGCAACTGCCGCGACCACACCGGCCGCACCACGGCACCGCCAGCCAGGCGCAGGCGGCCGTCCTCGAGACGGAATCCGCGCAGCGTGTAGTTCAGGGTCGGGTCGGCAAGATCCTTCTTCTTGAAATGCGGCATCCCCGCCCGACGGTGTTGCGGGACACGGTTTTTGATGTCGGTCAATGCTTTCGCGCGAGACTTACCGAAGTCGCGGATGATCTGCTGCTGCGGGACAGACGCCCCGCCCCGGAGCCAGTCGAGTTCGGCCCGCCAGCCGGTGAGTTTCTTATCGAGCCCAGCAGGGCCGATCTTCTCCCCGGCCTGGTGCGCGGCTCGAGATTCGCCGACACATCGGTTCCATACCCACCGGCAGCGGTCCCACTCGGCCAGCAACGCCCGCTCAGCAGCACGGGACATTCGCAGCCGGTAGGTGTACCGCACACTCCCCACCCCCTCGCTCACATGTTCGATCATAACGCTGGTTGCACGAGCCGCGACCGGGTTCCGCACTGGCCGACACATTGTTTATGCGGTGCATATCCCATTTGGTTTCATCACCAATTCGGTGACTCGGCAACCGGATTATTCCGCGCCTGCTCCCGCTAGCCCCCGGGCCGGATCGCGAGGTACAGGATGAGTACCGCGATGAAGGCGCCGACCAGCAACACCGTGGTCATGCGTGGCACACCGCGCGGACGCGGCGGTGGCGGCGGGCGGTGGCGCAGCCAGACCGAATCCACCGCCGGGTCGTGAGTGCCGCGCTGATACGGCGGCGTGTCGCCAGGGTCGCTCGACGGGGAGCCACCGAGGTCGGGCCCGTCGTCGGTGGGCCCATGACCGTGTTCCATATCGTGAACGGTAGCCGCCGCAACGGTCCGACGGCGGGCAATTCCGTTGCGATTCAGGCAAGTCGGCGCGCGAAGGCCTCGGTGGCGCCGCCGCTGGCGAGATCGACGGTGACCACGGTCAGCTCGACGCCGCTCGCGGTGAGGTCCATGATCATGAAGCCGAGCTCGTGATAGTTCTCGAACAGCGCGGCATTGCCGGAGCCGCCGGGATTCAGTTTCGGTTCGGCGGCCACGGTTTTGGCGGCCGCGCCGGAGACGAGTTGGCGGGTGCCCTTCGATGCCGGGGTCGGCTCGAGCACCTGGAGGGAGTGATCGTGCCCGGAGAGGATGAAGTGACATTTGCCGACGACATGGTCGTCGAAGAAGCGCTTCGCGTGGATGCCGTTGATCGGCGCCACGGACAGCCCCTCGTAGCGGCCAGCGTCACCGTGCGGCCCGTTATTGAGGTACGGGTGGTGGGTGCAGGCGATCTTCCATTGGGCCGGTGATTCGGCGATGGCGCGATCGAGCCAGGCGCGCTGCTCGTTCATGAACTGACCGTCGACCTCCCAGTACGGGGCGAAGGCCGGCGGGACATACGAGGCGAGCGGATTGATATCGAGGACGAAGAACTCGACCACCGGATTCTGCTCGGGCACCCGCACCGAGTAGTACCGGCTCGGCATCCACCAGCGCGGCGAATTCGCGTGGTACTCGACCTCGTTGTTGCCGCGCAGCAGCCAGCCGCCGTCGCCGCCGAGAACCGAACTGTTGTCGTGATTGCCGAGCACCATCAGCCACGGGAAATCCAGTCCCGCATTGGGGTTTTCGAATTTATCGGCGAACTGGACGTCGACGGCGCTGTTCGGGCCGCTCTCGTAGATATTGTCGCCGAGCCCGAGTGCGAGCGAAAACGGTTGGCGGCGATGGTAATCCCGCATGGCATCGGCGACGGCCCATTGGGTGCGGGTGCCGGTGCCCGCGTCGCCGGTGATCAGGAGCCGAAGGTCACGGTCTGTCGGTAGATCGAATTTGGTGACGCCGGGCGCGACCGGAACCGCGTCGGCGGGCGATAGGCCGACCAGTGAGGCGCCCGCAGCGACGGTGGCCGCGCCCGCCAGAAATCCACGCCGCCCGATCAGACAGTCGTTCACGCCACGTCCTCCCCGGCCAGGACGGCCAGCACTCCCTCGCCGTACTTGGCCAGCTTGTTCTCACCGACTCCGCCGACCGTTCCGAGTTCGGACAGACTCGCGGGCTTGCGCGCGACGATCTCCCGGAGCGTCGCGTCATGGAAGACCACGTAGGCGGGCACACCCTGTTCCTTGGCCGTCGCCGCCCGCCATCCGCGCAGCTTCTCGAAGAGCGGCACGTCGGCCGGGGCCAGATCGGCAGCCGCGGTCTTGCCCGCTTTCGCCGTACGAGCCGCACGGGCCGGTTTAGCGGCGCGCTCGGGTTCGCGGCGCAGCAGCACTTCTCGACCCTCGAACAGCACCTCGTTACTGGCCTCGGTGAGGGTGAGCACGCCGTAGTCACCGTGCACGGCCAGCAGCCCCTGCGCGAGCAATTGCCTTACGACACCGCGCCATTCGACATCACGCAGATCGGTCCCGATCCCGAAGACCTTCAGCTCATGGTGATCATGTTGCAGCACTTTGGGATTCGACTTGCCCAGCAGGATGTCGACGATATGCCCCGCGCCGAAGCTCTGTCCGCGTTCACGTTTCAGTCGCAGCACCGTGGAGAGCACCTTCTGCGCGGGCACGGTGCCGTCCCAGGATTGCGGCGGGGTCAGGCAGGTGTCGCAGTTACCGCAGGCCTGTCCCGGCTGCCCGAAGTACGCGAGTAGCTGAGTTCGCCTGCAGGACACCGTTTCACACAGTGCGAGCATCGCGTCCAGATGCAACTGGAGCTGTCTGCGATGTGCGGCGTCGCCGTCGGAGGAGTCGATCATCTTGCGCTGCTGCACCACATCGGCGAGCCCGTAGACCATCCAGGCGGTCGACGGCAGCCCGTCGCGACCCGCTCGCCCGGTCTCCTGGTAGTAACCCTCCACCGACTTGGGCAGATCGAGATGGGCGACGAAGCGCACGTCCGGCTTATCGATGCCCATGCCGAAGGCGATGGTGGCCACGACCACGAGGCCGTCCTCGCGCAGGAATCGCGACTGGTTGGCGGCACGGGTGCGCGCATCCAGGCCCGCGTGATACGGAACCGCGTCGACGCCGTTCTCGGTGAGGAAGGCCGCGGTCTTCTCCACCGAATTGCGGGACAGGCAGTAGACGATGCCCGCGTCCCCGGCGTGCTCGGCCTTGATGAACTCCAGCAGCTGCCGATCCGGCCGGTTCTTGGGTTCGATCCGGTACTGGATATTCGGCCGGTCGAAGCTGGCGACGAAGCGCCGGGCCGAGCCGAGGTCGAGACGTTCGACGATCTCGTCGCTGGTCTTGGCCGTCGCGGTCGCGGTGAGCGCGATGCGCGGCACCTCCGGCCAGCGCTCGTGCAGCATCGACAGGGCGAGATAGTCGGGGCGGAAATCGTGACCCCACTGCGAGACGCAGTGCGCCTCATCGATGGCGAACAGCGCCACCTTGCCGCGATCCAGGAGAGCGGCGGTCGATTCCAGGCGCAGCCGCTCGGGCGCGAGATACAGCAGATCCAACTCCCCCGCGACGAACTGCGCCTCCACCATCCGGCGCTCATCCGGGAACTGGGTGGAGTTCAGGAAGCCGGCGCGCACGCCGAGCGCGCTGAGCGCGTCCACCTGATCCTGCATCAACGCGATCAACGGTGACACCACCACGCCGACACCGGGACGCACCAGCGCTGGCACCTGATAACACAGCGACTTACCGCCGCCGGTCGGCATCAGCACCAGCGCATCCCCGCCGCCGACCACATGCTCGACGATCTCCCGCTGATCGCCGCGGAAGCTGTCGTAGCCGAAGACCCGACGTAGAACCTCTTGTGCCGCACCGGATTCGGCGACGGGGTCGCCGTCGGTCAATACAGCCGCGAAAGCATCGGGGGATTCCACCCGGCCCATCCTACGAGCGCCGTCGGACAACGGAACCCCGACATCGGCGCGGATCCCAGGTGGCCCGCCGAGTTGTCCACATGTGGACAACAAATTTCGATCACCGCGCGGCCGGATCGTCGCATACCCGCTGACGGCCTCGCACAAGCCACACGTGTGCCAGGCCGTCATCGAGAGAGGTTGTCAGTCCCGAACGTAGTAGCGCAACGTGCCATAGGCCGTGATCGCCGCGAATACGATGCCGAGCGGCGCGATGGTCAACGACACCAGCGCGATGTCCTCGTTGCTGATATGCGGGAAAACGTTGCTGTTGAACAGCGCGCCGAGCCCACGATTGACCACCAGCGGTTGCGCGAGGAACAACCCGACAACCGCCAGAATCGACCCCGCCAACGCCGCGACCACCGCCTCCAAGAGGAACGGCAACTGTGTGTACCAGCGCGTCGCACCGACCATCCGCATGATGCCGACCTCTTCGCGCCGACTGAACGCCGCGATCTGCACCATATTCGCGATCAACAGCACCGCGGCCAAGGCCTGCAGCGCCGCCAACCCGAACGCCGCATTCCGCAGGCCATCGAACACCCCGACCAATCGGTCCACGGTGTCCTTGTCGTTGAGCACGCTCTGGATCCCGTCCTTGCCATTGAACGTCTCGTAGATCCGGGGGTACTGATCGGCATCGGTCATCTTCACGCGCAACGACGCGGGCAACCGGGTGTCCTTCATCATGTCCAGCATCTCGGGCTGATCCTTGAAGGTCACCTCGGTGGCTTCCTTCATCGCCTCGTCGCTGTTGACGAACTGGACCGAGACCACACCATCGGTCTTCTTCAGATCCGACATCAGGTCCTGACACGGCCTCTTCGAACAGTCGGAATCGGTCGCCGAGACCAGATCGGTCAGGTAGAGCCGGATCTCGACCCGATCCATGAAGTAGTTCTGGGTCTTATCCGCGATCCGCAAGGCGAGCAGACCGCCGCCGAGCATGGTGAGCGATACCGCGGTGGTCAGGATCATCGCGATGGTCATGGTGACATTGCGACGCAGACCGGTGAGGACCTCGTTGAACAGGAATCCAGCGCGCATTACCGGCCCACCCCGTAGACGCCGGTCGCTTCGTCGCGAATCAGACGGCCCCGGTCCAACTCCACCACTCTCTTGCGCATCGCGTCGACGATGTGATTGTCGTGGGTGGCCATCACCACGGTGGTGCCGGTGCGGTTGATCCGCTCGAGCAGCAGCATGATGTCGGCGCTGGTGTCCGGATCGAGATTGCCGGTCGGCTCGTCCGCGAGCAGGACCAGCGGCCGGTTCACGAATGCCCTGGCGATCGCCACGCGCTGCTGTTCACCGCCGGACAGTTCGCTCGGCAGCCGGTCGGCCTTGCCGCCGAGCCCGACCATATCGAGTACCTCGGGCACGGTCCGCTCGATGAACTGGCGCCTTTTGCCGATCACCTCCAGCGCGAAGGCGACGTTCTCCGCGACGGTCTTCTGCTGCAGCAGGCGGAAGTCCTGGAAGACGCACCCCATGCGCTGACGCAACTTCGGCACCTTCCGCCCTGGTAGTCGGTCGACCCGGAAATCGGCGACCCGAATCTCGCCCGCGGTCGGGGCCTCCTCCTTGAGCAGCAGTCGCATGAAGGTCGACTTGCCCGAACCGGACGGGCCGATGATGAAGACGAACTCGCCTTTACCCACATCGACGGTGATGTTGTCCAGCGCGGGTCGCGTCGAGGTCTGATACGACTTTGTCACGTTCCGCATAGCGATCACGGCTAGCCAGTGTAACCAGCAACCGCCGTGCAGCCAGTAGCTACATCATGGTCAATGTTCGGGCGTAGCCGTATTCATCACTGCGGGAACGGTGTTGAGTTTCTCGGGCGATGTCACGATCGGTTGATCGGGCTTGACGAACAGGTACAACACGAATATGGCGACCCATGTTGCCATCAGGATCGCCGTGGATCTACGTGGTCTCACTGATTCCCTCCCGGCGCAGCGCCGCGGCCACTCGCACCCGCAACTCACGACCGACTTCGAATTGTTTGCCTGGCAACGTTCGGGCAACCATTCGGATGTTCATCTGGTCCACTGTGAGGTCTTCGACACCCATCACGGTGGGCTCGTCGAGCAGCAGCGGCTTCAACCTTCGGTCCTCGTACGCCTTTGTACCGACCTCGTGCAGGATCTCGTTGACCCTGGTGATATCGGCGCTGGCCGCAACCGGCACATCGATCGCGGCACGCGCCCAATCCTTCGACAGATTCGTGACTTTCACGATCTGGCCATTGGGCACGGTGATCACCTCACCGTCGGCATTGCGCAATGTGGTGATCCGCAGCGTGACGTCCTCGACCGTACCCTCGGCCTGCTCCGCGGATCCAGTGACCGCGATGCGAACCACATCACCGAATCCGTACTGCCGCTCGGTGATCAAGAAGAATCCGGCCAGAATGTCCTGCACGATGCGCTGCGCGCCGAAACCGAGCGCGGCGCCGAGTACGGCCGCTGGCGCAACCAGGCCAGTGACACCGAAGCCGAACCGGCGCAGCACCTCGATGCCGACCAGGACGTAGACGATCGTCAGCACCACCCAGGTGACCACCTGGGCCAGCGCATGCCGATGCTTGGCCGCCTCGGAGCGCACCAGCGCATCGCTGCTGCGGAAGCTCGCATCGATCCTGCGGGTGATCCGGTCCCTGATGAAGGTGGCGAACCGGCTGAACAGCATCGCCCCGAGGATGTACAGGACGATCTCGAGTCCCGCGGAACGCAGCCAGGTGGTGAAGTCGCCGGACGTGGAGAAAGCCTGGGGTACGTCCAACTAGCTCGCCTGCTCTCGCATTCGCCAACGAATTCCGGATTCGATGAAACCATCGATATCACCGTCGAGCACGGCACTCGGATTGTTGACTTCGTAGTTGGTGCGCAGATCCTTGACCATCTGGTACGGGTGCAGCACATACGAGCGCATCTGGTTGCCCCAGGACGCGCCCTCGTTGGTCTTGAGCGCGTCCATCTCGGCGCGCTCCTCCTGCCGCTTGCGCTCGAGCAGCTTGGCCTGCAGCACCCGCATGGCCGAAATCTTGTTCTGTAGCTGGGATTTCTCGTTCTGACAGGTGACCACGATGCCGGTGGGGATATGCGTCAGTCGCACCGCCGAGTCGGTGGTGTTGACGCTCTGACCACCGGGACCCGACGAACGGTAGACGTCGACGCGGACCTCGCCCTCGGGAATCTCGATGTGGTCGGTGGTCTCGACCACCGGCAGCACCTCGACCTCGGCGAAGGAGGTCTGGCGGCGCCCCTGGTTGTCGAACGGGCTGATCCGGACCAGCCGGTGCGTGCCCATCTCCACCGAGAGGGTGCCGTAGGCATAGGGCGATTTCACCGCGAAGGTGGCGCTCTTGATGCCCGCCTCCTCGGCGTAGGAGGTGTCGTAGACCTCGACGGAGTACTTGTGCCGGTCCGCCCAGCGGATGTACATGCGCATCAGCATCTCGGCCCAGTCGGCGGCGTCCACGCCACCGGCGCCGGAGCGGATGTTGACCAGCGCCTCGCGCTTGTCGTACTCGCCCGAGAGCAGAGTGCGGACCTCCATGGCCTCCACATCGGCGTGCAGCGTTGCCCGTTCGGCATCGGCGTCGGCGAGCGCGGCCACCCTGGCCTCGCCCTCCTCTTCCTCGACCAATTCGTAGAGCACCGATAGATCCTCGAGCCGCTGACGCAGTTCCTCGACCCGGCGCAACTCGCTCTGGGCGTGCGACAGCTCACTGGTCACTTGCTGCGCGTGCTCCTGGTTGTTCCACAGATCGGGATCGGCGGCCTGATGCTCGAGCTCATCGATCCGTCGACGCAGCTCCTCGACATCGAGGACCGACTCGACGGTCTTGAGAGTGGCGTCGAGTTCGGCGATATCAGCGGAAACGTCAGGATGCACGATGCTCAAGCCTACTGGGCGCGGTTGAGACGGTGAAATACGCGGTCACCTGGCGTATGGCCCGGGCCGAAGGCCGGTCGGACCGAGCATCCACTTTTCGCGTGAATCCGCCGGATTCGACGGGAAAGTGCACGCTCAGGCGATCAAAGACTGCGGTTCAGCCGGAAACGGCGCGGAGTCCGCCGGGGCGGCGACCCGCCAGGGTGTCCAGGGCAGCGGCGGTCGAGTCGTCCGCCGGGAGGTAGACGATCAGTTGCTGGTCGTCATCGGCGGAGAGTTCGAGGGTTTCGTAGGTAAGCCGGAGCGAGCCCGCATCCGGGTGGGTCAGGCGGGTGGTGCCGGTGGCTGCGGCGAGACTGGGGACCGATTCGACGCGGCGGGTGAACTCGGTACCCGCGGCGACGGTGAGCTCGTCGGCCAGCGCCGCGATGTGCGGGTCGGTGCGGAATGGCCCCTGCTTCAGCGCGGCGACCAGTTCGTCGGCGACGTGATCCCAGTCCGGATAGGCGGTGCGGGCGCGCGGGTCGGTGAAGACGAACAGTGCGAGATTGGCCTGGCGCGCATCTGCGAGCAGTCCGATCGGCGCCATCAGGCGCTCATAGCCCGCGGTCCAGGCGAGCACTTCCCGCAGTCGGTTGACGACCAGCGCGGGCGCGGGTTCCAGCCGATCGAGAATGGCGCGGACCGCGGGGCGCACCTCGCGCGGCGGCTGCGCACCGCCCAGGCAGCTGAAACCCGGATCGGCGCCCTTCCTGAGCCGGTGCAGGTGGATGCGTTCGCTCGGCGCCAAACCGAGTGCGTCGGCGAGTGCGGACAGCACCGGCGGCGATGGTCGGCGGTCGCGGCCCTGTTCGAGACGCGTGATGTATTCGACACTCACTCCGGCCAGGGTGGCCAGTTCGGCGCGGCGCAGGCCGGGGGTGCGGCGGCGCGGTCCGGTAGGCAGCCCGACCTGGGCTGGCGTCACCGCTTCACGGCGGGTGCGCAGGAACAGCCCCAACTCGTTATCGCTCACTTTTCGACCGTACAAGCCCGGTCTGCGCGGAGGGTGTCCCTGCCACTACCACTCTCCGCGCGGTCTTCCTGGTCGCGACGCGGGGCAGCAGATTTGAACCGAGAGCGACCACCCCGGTCGCGCCCGACCGAAGGAGAACACCATGTCCACCTTGAAGCTCGCGGTGATCATCGGCAGCGTCCGGGAGGGACGCTTCGCCCCGGCCGTCGCCAATTGGTTCGTCGAGCAGGCCGCCCGCCACGGCGCATTCGAGATCGACCTCATCGACTTGGCCGAGGCCGAACTGCCATTGGCGCTGCCCGCGGTTTCCCCGATGCTCGATCCTGATCCGGAGCGCCCGGCCGGGATGATCGACCTCACCAGGCGGCTCGGGGAAGCCGACGCGTTCGTCATCCTCACCCCCGACTACAACCGCAGCTACCCGGCCTCGCTGAAGGCGGCCATCGACTGGCACTTCACCCAATGGGAGAACAAGGCAATCGGTTTCGTCGGTTACAGCGGGGCGAGCGGCGGCCTGCTCGCCATCGAACACCTGCGCCAGGTCTTCAACGAACTCAACGCCCACACCGTCCGCAACTACGTCAGCTTCCCCCGCTACTACCTGCTCTTCGACGCCGCGGGCAAGCTGCTCGAACCCGAGGAACCCGCCGCCGCCGCAACGGCGATGCTCGACCAATTGCACTGGTGGGCAAACGCCCTCGCCGCCGCCCGCTCCGTCCCCGCCGCATAGGCCCGACCAGACCCACTCGGGGTGGTAACTGCCGGGAGTGGGCGGGCGATAGGGTTCGGGGCGTGGCTGATTACTCCTCCGATCTCGAACTCGCCCTGCGGCTGGCCGATGCGGCCGATGTCATTACCCGCGGGCGGTTCGGTGCGCTGGATCTGAAGGTGGATTCGAAGCCGGACCTGACGCCGGTTTCGGATGCGGATCTGGCGGTGGAGCAGGCGATACGGCAGGTGCTGGGGCGGGAGCGGCCGGCGGATTCGGTGCTCGGCGAGGAGTTCGGCGGCGATGCCGAGTTCAGCGGTCGGCAGTGGGTGATCGATCCGATCGATGGCACCAAGAATTTCGTGCGACGGGTGCCGATTTGGGCGACGTTGATATCGCTGCTGGAGGACGGTGTGCCGGTGGTCGGTGTGGTCAGCGCGCCCGCGCTGGCCCGGCGGTGGTGGGCGGCGGCCGGTTCCGGCGCCTGGGCCGGTGTCGATTCCGATGCGGCGAAACCGATTTCGGTCTCCGCGGTGGGTGAGCTCGGCTCGGCCAGCCTGGCCTTCTCCAGCCTGTCGGGCTGGCGCGAGCGCGGTCTGCGCGAGAAGTTCCTCGACCTCACCGATGACGTGTGGCGCGTCCGCGGCTACGGCGATTTCTTCACCTACTGCCTGCTCGCCGAGGGCGCGGTCGATATCGCCACCGAACCCGAAGTATCCCTGTGGGATCTGGCCGCACTCGACATTCTGGTCCGCGAGGCAGGCGGCCGCTTCACCTCGCTCGCCGGGGGCGCGGGGCCGCACGGCGGCGACGCGATCGCCACCAACGGCCTACTCCACGACGAGGTACTCGCGCGCCTCCAGCCTTGACCCCGATCGCAGCCCCAGACTCCAGACCTTCGGGCACAGTCCCTTTCTAGCGCCTCGGGTCGGCCGGAGTCAGGTCTATTCCTGACGGTGGACGCAGCCGACGCAGGGTTCCGTCCATGCTCGTGACGAAAAGAGCCCAGCCTTCGCCGTCCCGGGCGATCCGCACGGAGGTGGCGCCATCCGGTGGGTTGCGCATCGGGCCGGGTTTGATCAGGCCGGTGATGATCGTGCACGCCGCGCCGGTGGCCGGATCGATCTGGTAGACCGCGCCCTGGATTTGGTCGGCGACGAAGAGTTGGCCAGCGCGGGTGGCTTCCATATCGTCGGGCAGCGCGATCAAATTGGGCGGGCCGGCAACGACGGTCGGGTTATCGGGGTCGCCGAGGGGGACGCGGAAAACGCGCATGGTCATGTTGTCGGTGTAGATCGATTTCCCGTCGGCGGCGAGCGCTAGCCCATTCGTCCACGGCAGGTTGGACCAGACCTTCGTGTACTCCCCCGTCGACGGCCGATACCGCGAGATTCCGGTCGCCGGGCCGGTGACCCCGATCGTGGCGAAGAGCAGATCTCCGTCGGGCAGTTCGAGCAGTCCGTTCGGACCGGACAGCTCGGTGAGCAGAATCGTCACCGCACCGGTGTCGATGTCATAGCGCCGCAGGGTGCCCGGCGCTTCCGACAAACCATCGCCGGTGAGGAAGTAGACGGAACGGCCGACGACCCGCACTCCGGCCGGATGGTCGAGACCGGTCACAAGTGTCTCGAATTTGCCCGCTGCATCGATATGGGCCAGGTACCCGTCGACTATTCCGGTGACGTAGAAACCGCCAGCACCGTCGGTATCGAGATTCTCCAGATTGCCGACACCGCTGACGACCGTCGATACGTCCCATCCATTCGCACACGAACCGGAAGGCGCCTCCGCCACGGCCGTCGCCCCGGCGCCAATTCCCATCGCAACGGCCGCCGTCAGCAGCGTTGCCCCTAGTCGCCGACTACGCGGCCGTCTTGCCATGTGGCACAACCTAACAGCCGCGCTGGAATGTTGCCCGGGGCGGACTTTCCGCCCCGGACGACCCGACTCACGGAATGAACAACATGCCCATCAAACTGAGGATCCCGGAGACGAACTGATCGATAATGCGAATAACCATGACATCTCCTTCTTGCACAGTGGAAATCAGCCTCGGCGGAAAGTCGCGGCCGAGTGGTGGGGACGGCACCTGCTCTAGATAGGCGTCGATCGATCTTCGTTGCGGAGCGTCGTATGGATGGCCCTTGCACCCCAATTTTCTTGGCAACCAAGATCATTCACGGCGACCGGTCAGCCCAGGTGTTTCGCCTCGGGCCACAGTTCGGACCAAGGCGCTCGCGGATTCCGGCAGACGAACAGCGGCCGACCTTGTTCGTCATTATCGATGCCGAGGCCGTTGTCGATGCGGCCGACGGGTTCGATCTCGGCGAAGTACCGCACCAGGTGCTGGCGGTCGACGCCAACGGTGATGACCGCGGCGGCCGTATCACTGGGCGGACCCCACCACCAGTAGGAGTTGTGGCCGCTGTATGGAGTCGGCAGTCCGTATTCGCCGCCGAAGCGTTCGATCGCGCCCGCCTCGCCCGAATTGCCGGTGAGGATGGCGATATCGGGTCCGAGCGCGGCGCGCACCTCGGCGATGCGGCGCACGAATTGCGGCCAACCAATGGTTTCCCCCGCGTCGTAGTCGATCGCGAGCACCGGCGAATCCTTCAGTTGCGCAATGGGTAATACCGGCAGGAACAGCACGGCCGAGCTGACCGCATTCACCGCGATCACCGAACCCACTGCCGCCCAACGGATTCGCTGACTCCCCAGCCAGGCCGCGACCGGTACTGCACCGGCGGCCAACAGAATCGGATACATCCCACCCATGTAGTACGCCTTGCCGCCGCTGACCAAGAACACCACGAACATCAGCGCGTAGGCGACCGCAAACGCGCGCCGACGCGGATCTCGCCACAACCGCCAGAGCCCGAATGCCCACAGCGGCACCAGCAATGGCCCCATCAGCCCGAATTGCAACAGCACGAATGTCACCGGCGAATCCGAGGTTCCGGAGGATCCGCCCGCGATCGCCCGACTCATCTCCCACTGCGGCCAGCCATTGCGCCCCTGCCACCATAGATATGGCAGCCAGATCACCACGGCCAGCCCGACCGCCATCGGAAAGTACCTGGTGGCGAGCACCTTTCGCGGGCCGACCAGAACCAGCGACAGCACCAGCGCCGCCACTGGGAAGATCAGCAGCACCTTGTTCTGCAACCCGATCCCGATAGCCACCCCCACCGCTGGCCAGAGCTGCGCAGCCGTTGGCGGATCACGCAGAAGTTTCAGAACCAGCAGACAGACCAGCACCCACGCCGCCATATCGAAGGACGTCGTGGTCAGCAGATGACCGATACCCAGCACCATCGCCGCACTCGCGACCGCGGCCGACGCCAATATCTGCGCCGCACGCCCACCGCCGAGCTCGCGCGCCATCAGCCCGGCGGAGACGACGAATGTCGCCGCCGAGATCGACGGAAGCCGCAGCAGCAGTAACGAATCGGCATCGATTGCCGACATCGCGCGGGCGAGTAGCGGCGTCAGTGCCGGCTGATCCGGGTAACCCCAGTCCAAGTGCCTGCCCGCCGCCAGAAAATACAGCTCGTCCCGGTGATAGCCATAGCGCCCAGCGAAGGCGGCGAGTAGCGCGGCAAAGAGAACGGCGACGACCGATAGCTGCCGCCACGCAATTTTGGGCACTTGTCCAGCCTGACACGGTTCGGCGGCGTAAGCTGCACCTCGACGCACTTCTTACTCTGGAGTAAGATAGCCTTACTCAGGAGTAAGATAGCTGGGACAAGACCTCACCCCACCCATCCGAGAAAACAGGTGATGATGAGCACTCGAGACAGCGCAACGACGCGACGTCCAGACACGTCCGCGGTCGGCCTGAACCACCCGAAACGGGACTGGATGGGCGCGGCCATGCGGGTGATGACGACCATTACCGGGTCGGATCTCGCCGAGAAGTACAACCTGCGCAAGCCGATCGAGCGAGTCACCTACGAAGGCACCAAGACCGGGTTCCGCACCCTCGGTGCCGCGACTCGCGCATTCGGCAAGGTTGCCGGCGGTGGCGCGCCAAAGCGCCTGGCCGACAACGAGTCCAAGAAGAAGGACTTCTTCGACCTGACCCCGAGCGACGAGCAGCAGATGATCGTCGAGACGGTGAAGGAATTCGCCGCCGAGATCCTGCGCCCGGCCGCCTACGAGGCCGATAACTCCGCGAAGGCGCCGCGCGATCTGCTCGAGCGCGCCGCCGAACTCGGCATCACCCTGATCAACGTGCCCGAGGAGCTGGAAGGCGCGGCCGCCGAACGCGGCGCGGTCACCAACTCGCTGGTCGCCGAGGCGCTCGCGCACGGCGATATGGGCCTGGCCCTGCCGATTCTCGCGCCGAGCGGTGTCGCGGTCGCCCTCGCCCAATGGGGCACCGACGCGCAGCAGCAGACCTACCTGCCCGCATTCACGGGTGAGAACGTGCCGCAGGCCTCGGTCGTGATCAGCGAGCCGCGCGCCCTGTTCGACCCGTTCGCCCTGCAGACCAAGGCGACCCGCTCGCCGAGCGGCTACCGCCTCAACGGCGTGAAGAGCCTGGTCCCGGCTGCCGGTGACGCCGAGCTATTCATCGTGGCCGCCGAACTCGACGGCCGCCCCGCCCTGTTCATCGTGCCCTCCGACAGCCAGGGTCTGGTCGTCGAGGCCGATCCGAGCATGGGTCTGCGCGCCGCCGGTCTGGGCCGGCTGCTGCTCAACGATGTCGCGGTCGGCACGGACGCCATCCTCGGCGACGGCGATGCCAAGACCCGCGCCGAGGAGTACGCCGATGCGGTGCGCCTGGCTCGCCTCGGCTGGGCCTCGCTCGCCATCGGCACCGGTCAGGCCGTGCTGGACTACGTGATTCCGTACGTGAACGAGCGCGAGGCGTTCGGCGAGCCGATCTCGCATCGCCAGGCGGTCGCGTTCATGGTCGCGAATATGGCAATCGAACTGGACGGCCTGCGGCTCGTGACCCTGCGGGGTGCGTCACGCGCGGAGCAGGGCCTGTCCTACGCCCGCGAGGCGGCGCTGGCCCGCAAGCTCGCCACCGATAAGGGCATGCAGATCGGCCTCGACGGTGTGCAGTTGCTCGGCGGCCACGGCTTCACCAAGGAACACCCGGTCGAGCGCTGGTACCGCGATCTGCGGGCCATCGGCGTCGCCGAAGGTGTCGTGCTCGTCTAACCGGCTGGTTCCTCAACTTCCAGGAGATATCCCCATGATCAATCTCGAACTCCCCAAGAAGCTGCGGGCCAGCGCCAATCAGGCCCACCAGGTGGCCCAGGAGATCTTCCGGCCGATCTCGCGCAAGTACGACCTCGGCGAGCACGAGTACCCGGTCGAGCTGGACACCATGGCCGCGATGGTCGAGGGCCTGGCCGACTCCGGCACCCAGAAGATCGGTGGCGCGGCCGGTGGCCGCTCCGACGACGAACACGCCACCGAGCTGCTCGGAAACACCAACGGCGGCAATATGTCCGCGCTGCTGAACGCGCTGGAGACCTCCTGGGGCGACGTCGGCCTGATGCTCTCGATCCCCTACCAGGGTCTCGGCAATGCGGCCATCGCGGCCGTCGCCACCGATGAGCAGCTGAAGCGTTTCGGCAAGGTGTGGGCCTCGATGGCGATCACCGAGCCGTCCTTCGGCTCCGACTCGGCGGCCGTCACCACCACCGCCGTGCTGGATGGCGACGAGTGGGTGCTCAACGGCGAGAAGATCTTCGTGACCGCGGGTCAGCGCTCCACCCACATCGTGGTGTGGGCCTCGGTGGACCGCAGCCTCGGCCGCGCCGCGATCAAGTCGTTCGTCGTGCCTCGGGATGCCCCCGGTCTTTCGGTGGCCCGGCTCGAGCACAAGCTCGGCATCAAGGCCTCCGATACCGCGGTACTGCTGTTGCAGGACTGCCGGATTCCGAAGGACAACATCCTCGGCAGCCCGGAGGTCAACGTGGAGAAGGGTTTCGCCGGGGTCATGCAGACCTTCGACAACACCCGTCCCCTGGTCGCCGCGATGGCGGTCGGTGTCGCGCGGGCCGCACTCGAAGAGCTGCGCGCCATCCTGACCGACGCCGGTGTCGAGATCTCCTACGACATCCCGGCCAATAACCAGCACGCCGCGGCCGCCGAATTCCTGCGCATGGAAGCCGATTACGAGTCCGCCTACCTGCTCGCCCTGCGCGCGGCATGGATGGCCGACAACAAGAAGCCGAATTCGCTGGAAGCCTCCATGTCCAAGGCCAAGGCTGGCCGCACCGGCACCGACGTCACCCTGAAGGCCGTCGAACTGGCCGGCGCCATCGGCTACTCCCAGCGCACCCTGCTCGAAAAGTGGGGCCGCGATTCGAAGATTCTGGACATCTTCGAGGGCACCCAGCAGATCCAGCAGCTCATCGTGGCCCGGCGCGTCCTCGGCAAGACCAGCGCCGAACTGAAGTGATGCCGAACTAGCAAGTGCCGCAATAGAAGCCGGTGTGGGTCCGCGTGACTCACACCGGCTTTTCGGATAGCGGCCGCGGTGCTCGGTACGGCCGAGCCGCCCGTTGCGGCTGACCCCGGTGTGGACACAGTCGGTTTGATCCGCGGCAGCTCGCCGATGACCTGGACGCCACCGCATAACCGGGGCCGATCACCGCACAGTAGAGTGTTCTGGATCACAGTGAACGGAACGGCCGGTATGTCGGCTCCGAATCATTCACCGGACGAATTCCATCGAGCTACACCAAGGCCCCACAAGGAGATTGGTTATGCACAGGTTGGGTTTGATACGTCGTTTCACCGCCGCACTCGCGGCCGCCACCGCACTCGCTACCGTATTCGCTGGTCATGCCGCTGCCGAACCGGCGGCGATCGACTGGAATGCGGCCACACAGCAGCTGCGGTCGGCTGCCAGCGGGAATCCCGCGGCCGAACAGGCCATCGATCGGCTGTTGGCCTCCGGACCGATTGCCGGGCAGGTGGCGCTGCCCGCGCAGCCGTTCCAGATGCCGGCGCAATCCGATCTCGGGCGCGGTGACGGGCCGGGCGTCTATGGGTCCGGCGTCGCCCTCGTCTATGACGGGTTCCGATTCGGATTCTTCGGCGGACCGGGCACGATCTCGCCGAACCAGGAAGGAGCCAAGCTCCAGGTGTTCTGGTACAACCTGACCAACGGCCGCACCGGCACCGAAACGCTCAATGAGCACGAGGACGCCACGGTCGACACCACCATCCGCACCCGCCCGCTCGACATCGGCGGCGGCCTCGTCGTCGCCGCGGTCTACGGAACCCTGTGGCACCGCTGGCCCGTCCCGGTCAGCGATGCCAACCCGGATGGTTTCCAGTACCGACTCGCCACCATCTCCATCCCGTCCTTCGGGGTGATCTCCACCAACTAGCCACCCGGCACGCGAGCCCGGCACGGACGTCCGTGCCGGGCTTTCGCGTCACATCGGCCGATGCTGAACCATTGCCAGCAATTACGTAATTCCGTACATTGCGCTCGTGAGTTTGGAAGATCGACTAGCAAAGCTAGAGCGCCGCGTCGCCGCGACGGAACTCGTCCGCGGCAGCAACGGGCGAGCGAATGTATCCGCCCCGCCGGAAGGGTGGGCACTGCGGCAACTGCAGGAGGAGTTCGCGGCCAGAGACGAACGCAACGGCGGAGTGATGTTCGCCGGATCGGGCCGACTACCCAGCGCCGAACAGTTCGACTGGCAGGTCCGTTTCACCACCGACGAGATGGTCGCCTACGACTGGGACGATGCCGCCGAATGCCTTGCCGCCCTTGGCAGTCCGGTCCGCCTGCGCATTCTGCGCGAGATCCTGCGCGGCAGCCGAACCGCCGCCGAACTCACCGACCTCGACGAGGTCGGCACCTCCGGCCAGATCTACCACCACCTGCGCCAACTGGCGGCCACCGGCTGGCTGCACACGGTGGAACGCGGCCGCTTCGAAGTCCCCCCGAAGCGCGTCGTGCCGTTGCTGATCGCGTTGGCTATCACTCGGCGCTGACCAAGATCGGGCGGATGGTTGTGATCCACGCCATAGCCGCTGATACGGTTGATGAGACATAACGCTCGTTCGATATCGCTAGGTCGAGTGCCGACGCGAGTTCCTGGTAGAGGTGGTCGACGATGAAGTTGGCGCATGCGTTGGAGGCGGTCAAGGCGCTGGGAGTGCTGCGGGCGAGAGGGGTCAGCGATCCCAAGAAGCCGCTGGAGACTTTGCGGATGGCGAAGGAATCGCAGGTCTACGGGCCGCAGGCGACGCTGATCCGGCATTCGGCGCGAGTCGCGCCCGATGCGCCCGGGCTGGTGGACGAGCGCGGCGAACTGACCTACCGGCAACTCGATGAGCAGTCGACCGCGATCGCACGCGGCCTGCGGCAGGCGAATCTGACCGAGGGATCCGTGGTCGGTGTGCTGGCGCGCGACCACCGCGGCCTCATCCTGGCCATGGCCGCCGCGGGCAAGCTCGGCGCGCGGGTCGCGTTGATGAACACCGGATTCGCCAAGCCGCAGTTCGCCGAGGTCTGCGAGCGCGAGAAGGTCAAGGCCGTGCTGCACGACAGCGAGTTCCTCGGACTGCTCGACGCGCTGCCCGCCGACCTCCCACGCTATCTCACCTGGGTCGACGAGGGCACCGAATTGCCCGAGGGCGCAACGACTCTCGACGATCTTATCGCCGCAAACTCCACCGCGGATCTGCCCGCGCCGGCCAAGCCGGGCGGCTTCGTCATCCTCACCAGCGGCACCACCGGCCTGCCCAAGGGCGCGCCGCGCAGCAAGGTGACCCCGCTGGCCACCGCGCAGATGGTGGACCGAATTCCGTTCCCGGTCAGGGGAACTCAGGTCATCGTGTCGCCGATCTTCCACAGCACCGGACTCGGCACCTACCTGGTCGCCTCCGCGATGAGCAATAAGGTGGTGGTGCGCCGTCGGTTCGACGCCGAGGCCACACTGAAGATGGTGGCCGATCACAAGGCCGAGATGCTGGTCGCGGTGCCGACCATGCTGCACCGGATGACCGAACTGGCGCCGGAGATCCGCGCCAAATACGACACCACCTCGCTGAAATGCATTCTGCTCGCCGGTTCGGCGCTCTCGCCGGAACTGTGCGTCAAGGCCACGCAGATCTTCGGCCCGGTGCTGTACAACCTGTACGGCTCGACCGAATGCGCCGTCGCCACCGTCGCGAATCCGGACGATCTGGCCATCGCACCCGGCACCGTCGGCCGCGCGCCGATCACCTGCGAGGTCCGGCTCTACGACGACAACGACAAGCAGGTCACCGCGATCAACACCACCGCGCGCATCTTCGTTCGCAGCGGCGCGCCGTTCGAGGGCTACACCGACGGCAGGCATAAGCAGATCATCGACGGCTATATGTCCAGCGGTGATGTCGGGCATATCGACGAGCACGGTCTGCTGATGGTGGACGGCCGCGATGACGACATGATCGTCTCCGGCGGCGAGAACGTCTTCCCGCAGGAGGTGGAGAACCTGCTGCTGGAGCGCCCGGACGTATTCGATGCCGCGGTGGTCGGCGTCGACGATGTCGAATTCGGCAAGCGCCTGCGCGCCTTCGTGGTCCCCGAGGCCGGTCACTCCCCCGACGGCGAGGAGATCAAGAGCTACGTCAAGGAGAACCTGGCCCGGTACAAGGTGCCGCGCGAGGTCGTCTTCCTCGACGATCTCCCCCGCAACCCCACCGGGAAACTGCTGCGCCGAGTGCTGGTCGAGTACGAAGTCCGGGCCTGATCGGGACAACTGAATCGGGCAACTGAGATACGTGACACACCGGGTCACAGACGCTTGCTATTGTTAGCGGCAGCACTGGATCTCGAAGTTGCGGTCCACACCACCCCCGGTCCCGGTGGGTGGACTGCGGAAGGCGTTGTCGTATGTCTCTAACCCTGCCTGCGTTGAATGGCTCCGTCCGGAAAGCGGGCGATTTCGCCCAGGGCGTGAATGTCATGGTCAAGCGGCGGCTGTTCAATCCGCTCCGGCCCGATCACGCGGCACGGTCCGCGTTCAATGTGCTCAAGTTCGGCCCCTTCGCCGGGGTCGTCATGCACGCGGCGCAGACCAGACCGGGCGCGGCGGCCATCGTCGACGAGCGCGGCGAGGTGAGCTTCGGCCAGCTCAACGAGCAGTCGAGCGCGCTGGCCCGCGGGCTGGAGGCGCAGGGCATCAGGCCCGGTGACGTGGTCGCCTTGCTGGCGCGCGACCATCGCGGCATGGTGCTGAGCCTGCTCGCGACGGGCAAGCTCGGTGTGCGCACGGTTCTGATGAATACCGGCTTCGCGAAACCGCAGTTCGCGGACGTGGCCGAGCGCGAGAACGTCAAGGCCGTGCTGCACGACAGCGAATTCCTCGACCTGATGAGCGCGATTCCGACCGAGATCCCTCGGGTGCTCACCTGGGTGGACGAGAAGGACAGTGTCGATCCGTCGGTCCCGACCATCGAATCGCTGATCGCGGGCCGTTCCACCGAACCGCTGCCCGCACCCGCGAAGCCGGGCGGCATGGTCATCCTGACCAGCGGCACCACCGGCACTCCGAAGGGCGCGCCGCGCGACCGGGTCAGCCCGTTCGCCTCGGCCCAGTTCGTCGACCGGGTGCCGCTGCCCAATAACGGCACCATGATCATGGCGGCGCCGATCTTCCACGGCACCGGCCTGTCGCAGTTCACCCTCGGCCTGGCCCTCGGCAACCGGGTGATCTTCCAGCAGCGCCGGTTCGATCCGGAGAAGACCCTCGCCAATATCACTCGCTACAAGGCGGATTCGCTGGTCGTGGTCCCGACCATGCTGCAGCGCATCCTCGATCTCGGCGACGAGGTGCTGGCCAAATACGACCCGAGCAGCATCAAGGTGATCTTCGCGGCGGGCTCGGCCATCGCACCCGATGTCGTCACGCGCACCCTCGACTACTTCGGCGACAGCCTCTACAACCTGTACGGCTCCACCGAATGCGCGGTCATGACCGTCGCGACCCCCGAGGATCTGCGCAAGGCCCCGACCACCGCGGGCAAGGCCCCGGTCGGCATCCGGATCGTGCTGCTCGACGAGAACCGCAAGCCGATCACCGCGCCGAATGTCACCGGCACCATCTTCGTGGACAACGGTTTCGCCTTCACCGGCTACACCGACGGCCGGACCAAGGAGATCGTGGACGGCATGATGTCCAGCGGTGACGTCGGGCATTTCGACGCCGAGGGCCTGCTCTACATCGACGGCCGCGACGACGACATGATCGTCTCCGGCGGCGAGAACGTCTTCCCGCTCGAGGTGGAGAACCTGATCGCGGGCCGCGACGATATCTTCGAGGCCGCAGTGGTCGGCGTCGACGACCGCGAATTCGGCAAGCGGTTGCGCGCCTTCGTCGTTCCCGGCCCGGACTCCAAGCGCGACGCGCAGGAGATCAAGGATTATGTCAAGGCGAATCTGGCGCGCTACAAGGTGCCGCGCGAGGTGATCTTCCTCGACGAGCTGCCACGCAATGCGACGGGCAAGCTGCTGCGCAAGCCGTTGATCGAGATGGAAATCGACGCGAGCTGAACTCGCCGGCCGCACACCTGCGGAATTCACCGGAAATCCGCCAGGTGTGCGGCTTTTGCGTTTCCTCCACTAAGAAACTCGATGCATCCCATGAATTTCGGCCGCCGACCGAGTGGCCCGCAAGCGATCGCCGGCGAATCGGTCGGTAATCCTTCGGCTATCATCAGCGCGTGAGTATCGAGTCCGGCCCGGCCGCTGCGGGGCAACGCAGCGCCGTCGCGCGAATGCGCGGCGCATGTGCCGGTTCGATCTCCGGGGCCATATCCGTTGCCGCACATGGGTGGGCGTCCGGCGGTATGGCGCCGAGCGGTACCACCCTCGTGCTGCTCGCGGCCGCCTCGGCCGTCATCGGCGCATTGGTCGCCGGGTTGGCGTCGCTGCGCGATTCGTCGATCGGGCTGGTCGTGGTGCTCGTCACCGGTCAGCTGCTCGGCCACCTCACCATGGGGTGGAGCGCTATGCATCACGGCGATGCCCAGCTCACCCCCGGCATGCTCACCGCGCACGTCATCGCGGCCGCGCTCGCTGCGATTGTGATCCGAGGCGCGGAAGCCGCGTATCGGACCGGCTGTGCCGTGCTGTCGCGGGTGTTGCCGATGCGGTATCACCCGCCCGCGATTCCCGGGCCGCTGCCGCTGCGCCTGACCCATCGCGATCGCGTCATTCTGCGGATTTTCGCCGCGGAATCGCTGCGCACGCGCGGTCCGCCGTTGGTATTCGGTTACTGATTCTCATTTACCCGGTGCACGGGCTCTGCTCGTGCTTCGTCGTCACTGCGCAAATTCCTTTTCGGGAGCCGGATCTCACCTCAGGTGTGTGAATCCGATTCGCTGGATTCATGGCTCACCGAACAGCACTGCTGACTCATTGTTGCGCGGCGCTCGCCCGGTGAACGCCGGGATCCACTGTCCGTCAGGAATTCCGGCGTTTCGCCGCGATGACGGGTGTCCGGTGGATTCCGACTGCCCTCGCCGATGACGCACGATTTCCGGGTTTCCGAACTCCAGAAACGAATCACCATGAGCATTACGGACATCAGTCCACCGGATGCCGAAACATCGGCTCCGGCAAAGGAAACGACCACACGGCCGCGCAACGGCCTCTATCCGCTTGCGATGCGGCTGCATTTCTACGCGGGTATCTTCGTCGCACCGTTCATCCTCATCGCCGCGGTCACCGGAGCGCTGTACGCGATCTCCCCGACCCTGGAATCGATTACCTCGCACGACCTGTTGAAGGTCGAGCCGAGCGGCGAGATGCGGCCGCTGTCCGAACAGGTCAGCGCGGCCGTCACCACCCAGCCGAAGCTGAAGCTGGTCGCGGTGGCGCCCGCGCCCGAGGCGGACGACACCACCCGGGTGCTGTTCACCGACCCGTCCCTCGGCGAGTCGGAACGACGCGCGGTGTTCGTGAATCCGTATACCGCGCAGCCAGTCGGCAGCGATGTCGTCTATGGCAGTTCAGGTGCGCTTCCGCTGCGTACCTGGATCGATAGGCTGCACCGCGATCTGCACCTCGGTGAGCCGGGACGGATCTACAGCGAGCTCGCCGCCTCCTGGCTGTGGGTTGTCGCGCTGGCCGGTCTGGTGCTGTGGATCCGCCGGGTCCGCGGCCGTCGCAATAGGAACTCGGCGGCCTGGCTGCTGGCACCGGACGGGTCGCAAAAGGGACGCGGCCGGTCGATGAATTGGCATGGGGCCGTTGGCATTTGGATCATGCCGGTGATCCTGCTGCTGTCGGCGACCGGTATGACCTGGTCGACCTATGCGGGCGAGAACATCACCGAACTGCGCAAGCAGCTCAGCTGGACCACGCCCGCGGTGAGCACCGCGCTGCCGGGTGCGGCTACCCCGGAACACACCGGGGGCGACCACCACGACGGCGATCACGCCGCCCATGCGCCGGTCGATACGCCGACCCGGATCGCACAACTCGACCGGGTGCATGCGGCGGCCCGCGCCAATGGCATCACCCAGGGCTCCGAGATCAGCATCCCGGCCAAGCCCGGCGTGGCATTCGCGGTGAAGGAACGGCGCATGTCCGGCACCTACACCGTCGATGCGGTCGCCGTCGACGGCGCGACCGGCACGGTCACCGACACGTTGGCCTACGCCGACTGGCCGCTGATGGCCAAGCTCACCAACTGGGGCATCCAGTTCCACATGGGCCTGATGTTCGGGCTGCTCAACCAGTTGCTGCTGCTCGTCGCGATGATCGGCCTGATCACCGTGCTCGTGCTGGGCTATCTGATGTGGTGGAAGCGGCGGCCGACCCGAGGTTCGTCGCGCTCGGGCCTCGGGCGCGCACCCCGGCGCGGCGCATTGCGCCAGACCTCGCCGTGGTTGGCGCTGCCCATCGTGGCGGCCGCACTGGTCGTCGGCTGGTTCGTCCCGCTGGTCGGGTTGAGCCTGCTCGCCTTCCTCGCCATCGATGTCATCGTCGGTCTGGTCGCCCGCAACCGCGCCACGACCTAGTGCAGCGGGTAGTCCCGCCGATTCGCGTGCCGCGCACGTTATCGCCGTGCGATTTCGCGCGAGGCGCGACGGAACGCACTGACTGATACCGCCGGGGCGTGAGGGGCTCCGGCAGTTACCAATTCGAACGACCGAACGTCAGAGGTACGGCCGTTGTATCGCCATGCCTCGAACATTCCAGACAAAGGATTTACCAATCTCATGAAGATCACCAAGTTCGCCCTGGCCGCCGCGTTCATGACGACCGCGGTGGGAATTGCCGCCGGTGCGAGCTCCGCCGCACCGATCGAGTCCGCCGAAGCGCCGATCAACTTCACCGCCCACGCCACCGACACCCAGTCGGTCATCACCACCGACTCCGGTTCGCTGGTGATCGAGGACGGTGCGCTGAAGATCAAGGCCGCCAACGGAACTACGGTCGCGGGTACCCCGCTGACCTTCCGCGTCGACGACTTCGAATTCCCGGTCGCGGCCGAAATCGCCCACCACACAGCGACTCTCACCCCGCAGCTCGATATGGCGCATGCGACCTACCGGCCGGTCGCGCTGCCCTACGAGGACAAGGCGCCCTGGAAGACCGAGTACGACCGTGAGCAGGCCGCGTGGTCGCGCATGACCAGCACCATCAGCATGGGCGCCACCATCGGCACCCTGGTCGGCGGTATCGGCGGCGGCGCCATCGGCTGCATCCTCGGCGGCATCGCGGGTGCCACGGTCGCCTCGGCCACCATCGTCGGCCTCTTCGGCCCGTTCATCCCGGCCGCGGCCGTCGGCTGCCTCGGCGGCATCGTCGCGGTCGGCGCGCTCGGTGTGCTCGCGGGTCAGATCCTCGTGACCGCTCCGGTCGCGATCGGTGCCGCGCTCCAGTACTTCACCACGACCAGCCAGCCGTTCAGCGCACCCGCAAAATAGCCTGCCGCACAACGCAGGACAGTGCCCCCGCCCGATGACAATCGGGCGGGGGCGCTTGTCCGCCGCTGATGTAGCTGAATATTCGCTACAGTTCGGAAACTTGGCTGTTAATGGGTGGATTCGGCGGTGGCCTGTGTATCTGTCGGTGGTGTGCGGCATCATCTGTGCACGCAGCCATCCACGAATACCGCTCGGAGTGCACCATGCCGTCCCCAAGAACGAAACCACAGCCGTTGTCGGACACTGAGATTCAGCAGATCGCCACGGACATCGCGGGTGGTCGGCCACCGATGGTGTGGTTTACCGCGGCCGCGGTGGGCGTGCCGGAGGGACGGTCCGGCAAAGTGATCGAGATCGGTGATCGATCCGAGAGCGACTTCCTGCGCGTGAAGCCGACCGGATCGAAGGATGTACTGTCCTTTTCTCCGACCGAAGTCACGTTGACCAAGCCGCCACGGGATAAGGCGGCGACCGCTAGCCCTGCCCAGCCGAAGTCGACAACCAGGAAGGAATCGACTGTGACCCAGCCGTCGACCTTGACGAGCACCGCCACCCCATCGACCCCTGCGCCGAGCCCGGCTCCGACCGCCACCCCGAAACCCGTTGCCCCCGCGACCGAACCGGCCAAACCGGCGACGCCAGCGGGCACCACGAAGCCCGCGACCAAGGCCACCGCCGCCGCGCGCAGCAAGGCGAAGACGCCGGAGGTCACGGTGACGCTGACCGGGACCGCGGACGGCGAATGGTCGGTCGACGTGGTCAGCGGTAAGAAGAAGACCGTGCGCGGGCTGCCGGTGACCAGCTCGGCGGTGGCGCAGGCGGCCAAGGTGCTGCATCCGGAGGTGGCCGAGGTGGTCGCCGGAATCCTGGAGGCGGCGCGCGTGGTGCAGGAGACCAAAGTGCAGCAGTTACAGGCCGAGTTGGAGGAGGCGCGGCGGCTGCTCGAGGAGCTGTCGGACTAGATCACGGTGGTGGCTGAAACAACTGGTGACGCTAGCTGACCGGACCGCCGTGCTGGCTGGACCGCGGTATTGGTTTGATCAGACCGCGGTGCTCAGCTGATCAGAACGCGGTGGTCAGCCCATCAGACTGCGGTGCTGGGCTGATCGGACTACGGTGCTGGGCTGATCAGACTGCGATGCTGGGCTGATCAGACCGCGATGGGCTGATCAGACCGCGGTGCTGGCGGACTTACCGCTGGCATTGTGCGTCCTGCCACCCGGGCGCCAGATCCGGCGCCCCGAGTCGGCCGTGCCGTGGCGTGCGTCGCTGCCATGGCGTATCTCGACGCCGTGGCGCAGATCGTCGTGGAACGCATAACCGAGCGAGTACTCCTTCGCGTGGTACATCGCCGAATCCGCATCCCGGATGAGGTCGTAGATGGTGTCCTCGGAGCTGCGCGGGCTGGCGCACGCCAGCCCGACACTCGCGGTAATCGGGATTTCGCCCGCGCTCAGCTCGAACGGCCGAACGAAGGCGCCGAGTAGTCGTTCCGCGAGCATGGCCGCCTGTTGCCGCCCGAGCGGCGCGAGCACCACGAATTCGTCGCCGCCGTAACGAGCCACCACATCCTCGCGCCGGATGACGTGCCGGATCCGCGATGCCGCATTCGCGATCAGCTCATCGCCGACCGCGTGGCCGTAGCTGTCGTTGACCATCTTGAAACCGTCGAGGTCGATGAAAACCAGACACAGCGGCTGCTCGATCCAGTGCTCGCGGTTGCGATTCAGCGCGCGCAGCAGGGCGGCCCGGTTCAGCAATCCGGTGAGCATGTCGTGATCGGCCTGGTACTGCGCGCGCCGTTCACTGCGCGCACTGCGCACGATGGCGCGTTCGCTGCGCACCAGCACGCCGATGAGCAGCAGTGCGCACAGCGAGGAGACCACCACCCGATCGAGGGTGTCCAGGATGGAGCCGACCACCGGAACCAGTGAGGCCACGATCAACGCGACCGCGATGAAGCTGGCCCGCTGCCGCGAGTGATGCGGGTGGATGCGCCGGGGCGCGCCGAGGGTCGCCATGGTCGGATGCAGCGCCGCGATACCGACGATCAGGTAGGCCACCAGCAGTGGCGCCAGCAGCATCTCGTGCGCGACGGGTGCGTTGCCGACGGTGTCGAGGCTGTAGCCGAGATCGCCGATGAGCACGGCGATCAGGCCGACGTGCAGCAGCCGCAGCGAGGTCTCCGAGCGGGTCGCGGTCGCCATCGAATGCGCGACGAGGGTCAGCAGCAATGCGTCGACCACCGGATAGGTAGCGGCCACCAGGGTGTTCGCGGCGGTGTCGTGCGATTGCAGGATCGGTGATATCAGAAAGGTCCACGAGGTCAGCAGCGCACCCAGGCCGATGAGCGCGGAGTCGAGCAGCAGATCGTAGTTGGCCCGGACCTGGCGCGGACGCAGCCACAGCGTCGCGGCCGCGCCGATGCCGAAATAGCCTGTGAGAGTGAACAGATCGTCGATCGGGTGCATCGAGTGGCCGTCGATCTCGCGCGTGGTCGTGCCCACGGCGAACAGTACGGCCGAGGCCGAGAGCAGGTACCACGGCAGCGGCCGCTCGGGCCGATGCCGCCGCAGACCGACACCGATCATGGTGAGCGCACCGATCACCACGGCCGCCATGGTCAGCAGCGACAACAGCCGCGAATCGACCAGGAGCAGCACCGTGAGCCCGATCGCGGTACCCGCAAGAAGTCCTGCGCACCGCCGCACTTCGATGCGGCGCCGGGCGGTCGTCGGCTGCTCTTCGTTGAGTGTCATCAGCCCCCCTTGGTCGCTCCATCCCCAGTGAACCGCGCCGCGTAGTAGGTCTGTGAATCCTCCACCGCGACTTCGACGTTCGCCTGTTGCTCATCGAGCACCGCTCGAATGCTGTCGGCGAAGGAAAACCGAGTGTTGTTGTACGAGCAGATGTCCCAACCGACCGCTGCGCGCTCGGCCACCAGTACCTGGACAACTGATTTGATCATGGCATGGAACGCGGCCCCTTGTCGCGCACTTGGCGCAACAAGGGTGAAACCCGCGTAGTAGATCGCATCGCGCGCCGCATACTCGGGATAGCGGGCGACGAAGTACTCCGGGCTGATCCACGGAACGGTCTCGAGATGTTTGGTCAGCGTCGTCACCCCGATGGGTTCACCGGTCGCGGTGCGCGCGACATGTTTTGCAACTCGCGGGTCGACCATCTCCTCGTGGAATTCGGACCGGTGCAGCACCTGTCTGGCAATGGCCTTGGTGCGCAATGGCCCGAAGGCCTCCTCGTACAGCCGGTGGAACATCTCGATCCGCTCGTCCGGTATGCACGATTCGATCGTGACGTGTAGCTCATACAGTCCACCCGTCGCCCGACCACCACCCCCCATCGAATCGCTGCGCGATGCCGCCGTCATCGCGGCCCCCATGGCGTGGTGTGGTACGCGGCCAGCACCAGCGCGCAGGTCGGTGTGCCATCGGAGCGGGCCTCGGTGGTGCACAACTGGATCGGGCCGAACCGCTCCGGCCGGTTGCGGGTCATATCGGTCAGGCTGGCTCGGATCAGTCCCGCGACCTCGGCGGCGGTTTCGGCCTCGTGTTCGACGAAAAGTCCGGCGCCGGAACCGTCGTCGCGCAGCACCCAGCCGATGCCGGCGCCGGCCCGCTCACCCGCCGCGTTCGCATGCTGCGCGGCGTACACACAGTAGAGCCGATCTCCCCAGGGGATCGGCTTGCGGACGCGGCCGGTACGGGTCAGGGTGGCGCGCGGCGGAATGACCGATGACAGGCGAATCAAGTTGGCATCACCTACTCCCAGGTCACGCAGTGCCGCATCGAAGGCCGACATGGCCGTCGGGCCCGCCCCGGTCGCCGCGCCGATCTCGATCGTCAGTGGAGCTCCGGAGTCACGCTGATCGCCGCGTTCCGGCCTGCCCATGGGTGGGAGTAGTCGATCGATCCACTGCAGCCCGAGTAGGCCGCTGCGTGGGGTCGTGTGAATCATAATGCCCTCCCGAAACCGTCGGCCGATTTTGCAGGCCGGTATTGCGTTGAATTCGACTGTGCGTCATGAAGATCGATCGCGCATTCGCGTCGACCGAAGACCGTGCTCGCGCGGCGTGTCGTAGGGTGTGGTTCCCGGTGGTTGCTGGGATGACAAGCGTGGGCACTGGCGATGAACAAAGCGAGGAATTCGTGCCGAAGTGGGTGGCGCCCGGGCGGGTCAACATCATCGGTGAACACACCGATTACAACGACGGCTTCGTGCTGCCCATCGCATTACCGCTGGTAGTCGAGTGTGCGGCGGAGGTCCGCCGGGACGGGCTGGTACGGGTGGCATCGCGGCAGCGCCCCGGCGAGGTGGTGGTTGTCAAGCCGGGTGACCTTGGCGCCGAACGGGATCGGCTGCCGTCCTGGGCGCGCTACCCATTGGGCGTTGTGTCCGAATTCGGGAAGCATGGGCATCCGGTCGACGGGATCAATCTCGAGTTGGACGGCGCGGTGCCGATCGGTGCGGGGTTGTCCTCCTCGGCCGCGCTGTCGTGCGCGGTGGCGGTCGCGCTGCGAGATCTGTTCGCGCCCAGCGTCACCGATCGCGAGTTGATCGATATCGCGCGTGCCGCCGAGAACGAGTACGCGGGAGTGCCGACAGGGGTGCTGGATCAGTGCGCCTCCGTCCTGTGCCGGGCCGGACATGCGCTCTTCCTCGACGTTCGTCGTTTTCTCGGGTCGGCCGGCAGCGGATACGAACAGATCCCGTTCGACCTGAATCGGTTCGGACTGGAACTGCTCGTGATCGATACCGGGCAGCCGCACGAATTGGTCGAGGGGGGTTACGCCACCCGACGCGCCCAGTGCGAGGCGGCGGCCGCGGAACTCGGCGTGCCCGCACTGCGCGATGTCGATTCGATCGCCGCGCTCGACCGGATCGCCGATACGGTCCTGCGGCGCCGGGCTCGACACGTCGTCACCGAGAATGCCCGAGTATTGACGGTTGCCGAAAAGTTGCGGGAAGGCGCGGATCCACGGGATATCGGACCGATCCTCACCGCTGCGCACGAATCCCTCCGCGATGATTTCGAGGTGTCCACACCGGCTCTGGACACGGCCGTCACCGCGGCGCTAGATACCGGGGCGCACGGCGCGCGCATGGTCGGCGGCGGGTTCGGCGGCAGTGCCATCGCACTCGTCGACCGAGATGTGACCGCGACGGTCGCGGATAGGGTGCGAAATCGGTTCGCGCGATCGGGTTTCGACGCACCCCGCACCTTCGTGGTGCTGCCGGGCGCGGGCGCGCACCGCGCGGACTGAGCTACCGATTGGGCGAATGTCCAATTTTTCTCCGTGATTGTGCCCCGCGGGTGCGGCACAATCACGCACAGTAGAACGCACCACTAGCTCGACGCCCGGTTTCATCGCCTGGAGGGACGACGCTGTGCCGCTTGCCGATTCGACCGTTTTCCTATCAGCGCCGGATATCGTCCCGGCGCAGGCCTCCTCGACGTTGCGACTGGATGCCCAGCCCGTTGACTATGCGCTGGTCGCACTGTATTTCTTCTTCGTACTCGGCATCGGCCTGCTGGCCAGGCGGCGGGTCTCGTCGAGTATCGACTTCTTCCTCTCCGGACGATCGCTGCCCGCCTGGGTCACCGGCCTCGCCTTCATCTCCGCCAACCTCGGCGCGGTCGAGATCATGGGCATGTCGGCCAATGGCGCCGAATACGGCTTCCCGACCTTCCACTACTTCTGGATCGGCGCGGTGCCCGCCATGCTGTTCCTCGGCGTGGTGATGATGCCGTTCTACTACGGCTCCAAGGTGCGCAGTGTGCCGGAGTTCATGCGGCGGCGCTTCGGCACCGGCGCCCATCTGGTGAACGCACTGAGTTTCGCGATCGCGCAGGTGCTCATCGCCGGGGTGAATCTCTACCTGCTCGGCTCCATCCTGAATGTGCTGCTCGGCTGGCCGCTGTGGGTTTCGGTGATCGTCGCCGCGGCGATCGTGCTCTCCTACATCACCCTCGGCGGATTGTCCGCGGCGATCTACAACGAGGTGCTGCAGTTCTTCGTGATCGTCGCCGCGCTGTTGCCGCTGACCCTGGTCGGCCTGCACAAGGCGGGCGGCTGGGAAGGGCTGCGGGACAAGGTGACCGGATCGCCGGGCGGCGCCGACCAGTTGGAGTCCTGGCCGGGCAATGCGCTCAGCGGATTCTCCAATAACTTCCTGTCCGTGATCGGCATCGTCTTCGGCCTCGGATTCGTGCTCTCATTCGGTTACTGGACCACCAACTTCGTGGAAGTGCAGCGGGCGCTGGCCACGCATTCCATCTCCGCCGCGCGGCGCACCCCGATCATCGGCGCCTATCCGAAGATGTTCATTCCGTTGATCGTGGTGATTCCCGGCATGATCAGCGCGGTGCTGGTGCCGCAGATGAGTGAGTACAAGGCGGCGGTCAAGGCCGATCCGAACTTCTCCGGGGATGTCACCTATAACCAGGCGCTGCTGTATCTGATGAAAGATGTGCTGCCGAACGGGCTGCTCGGTGTCGGGCTGGCGGGATTGCTCGCGGCGTTCATGGCGGGTATGGCCGCCAATATCTCCGCCTTCAACACGGTGTTCAGCTATGACCTGTGGCAGCAGTATGTGCGCCGGGATCGGCCGGACGGGTACTACCTGACCGTGGGGCGGCTGGCGACGATCGGCGCGACCGTCGCGGCGATCGGAACCGCGTTCATCGCCGGCAATTTCAGCAATATGATGGACTATCTGCAGACGCTGTTCAGCTTCTTCAACGCGCCATTGTTCGCCACGTTCATCCTGGGCATGTTCTGGAAGCGGATGACGGCGACGGCGGGTTGGATGGGGCTGGTCTTCGGAACCCTCTCGGCCATCGTGGTTTTCATTCTGCACAAGACCGGTGTCTTCGAATTGTCGGGCCAAGGGTCGAGTTTCGTCGCGGCCGGTGTCGCGTTCGTCGTCGATATCGTGGTCAGCGTCGCGGTCACCCAGGTGATTCGATCGAAACCCGACGCCGAACTCATCGGGCTCGTCTATTCGCAGACGCCGAAGGAACTGCGCCATGATCCGGACGAGGCCAGCCTGCCCTGGTATCAGCGTCCGGTGCTGCTCGCGGGCATTGCCCTGGTCCTGGTCATCGCCCTCGATATCGTCGTCGGATAAGGAGGCCAGCCTATGCTTTTCGATATCCGCACCATCGTCGGGTCGCTGCTCGGCAGTTACGCCGTCATCCTGATCGTGACCGGGCTCGTGCACGACACCGCGGCCGAGGAGGCCAAGACCGGTGGTGTGAATGTGAATGTCTGGGCGGGGATCGGCATGGGGGCGGTGGCGCTGGCATTCCTGGTCTGGGTGTTGCTGCGGCCGGTTGCCGTGCCGACGAAGGTCGACGCGCCTGCGGCCGAGGCGGATTCGCCGCCCGAGCCGTGACTCGGTACTATCTCGCCGGTGTTACGGTCGGGGCATTCGAGATTCGCGAAGCGGTTGCAGGAGATGATCTTTGAGCCACGCCACCGACATCCGGCCGTTCCCGTTGCAGCCGACGCCGATCCACGTACCCGATGAGGTGCTCGCCGATCTGCGGCAACGACTCGCCCTGACACGCTGGCCCGACGATGCGGGCAATGACGACGGCTATTACGGCGTCGACCGCGGCTACCTGCAGGAACTCGTCGAGTACTGGCATCGCGAATACGACTGGCGCAAGGCCGAAGCCGCGATCAACGCCTACGAGCACTACCGGGTCGACGTCGACGGCGTCCCCGTGCACTTCATGCGCAAACCCGGCGTCGGCCCGAATCCGGTGCCGCTGATTCTCACCCATGGCTGGCCGTGGACGTTCTGGCACTGGTCCAAGGTCATCGACCCGCTCGCCGATCCCGGTGCCTACGGCGGTGATCCGGCCGACGCCTTCGACGTGATCGTGCCGTCCTTTCCCGGTTTCGGCTTCTCCACGCCGCTGCCGAACAACCCGGATATGAATTTCTGGAAGGTCGCCGATCTCTGGCACACCTTGATGACCCGAACCCTCGGCTACGAGAAGTACGCCGCCGCGGGTTGTGATGTCGGCGCGCTGGTCACCGGGCAGCTCGGCCACAAATACGCCGACGAGCTGCACGCCATCCACATCGGCTCCGGCCAGAAGCTGACCTTGTTCAACGGCGATCGGGCCTGGGATATCACCGGCGGCCGCCCGATTCCGGAGGGCCTGCCCGATGACGTGTACGCCCGAATCATCGAGCTGGAGCACCGTTTCGGCGTGCATCTCGCCGCCCATGTGCTCGAACCGAGCACCCTCGCCTTCGGCCTATCCGACTCACCGGCGGGCATGCTCGCCTGGATACTCCAGCGCTGGATGCGGTGGAGCGACGACGGCGGGGATATCGAAACCGTCTTCCCCAGAGACGATCTGCTCACCCACGCCATGATCTTCTGGGCCACCAACTCGATCGGCACCTCGATCCGGACCTACGCCAATAACAATCGCTACCCGTGGACCCCGTCCCACGACCGCCAACCCGTCATCGAGGCTCCCACCGGCATCACCTTCGTCGGCTACGAAAATCCCCCCGGCGTCACCACCGACCGACGCGTCCAGAGCTTTCTGGCCGGCGACCGCGCCGCTTGGTACAACCACGTCAACCTCACCGCTCACGACAGGGGCGGCCATTTCATCCCCTGGGAAATCCCCGACCTCTGGACCGAAGACCTGCGCCGCACCTTCCGCGGGCGCCGCTGAGTCGCTCCAGCCCATGCAATGTCGTCGACTGCCAGCGATGGTTCGTCGGCCACCGTCGCCGGAGTCACTTCGCGTAGGCGGACCAGCACCCGAAGAGCTGTGCGGTCTGGCGGCGGTTTTTGGCACTGTCCTGGATGGCTCGGGCCAAGGTGGTTTTTCCGGCGGACGATGTGGCCGTGGGACGAAGCCTCGCGCCGGTCACGGGTTCAGCGGCGCAGGGTGGTTTCGCGGTGCATGTGCGATAGCTTCTCGGGGTTGCGGACGGCGTAGAGGCCGGTGATGAGGCCGTTGTCGATGCGCAGGGCGATGACCGTGTCGACCTCGCCGTCGAGGCGCAGCACGAGTGCCGGGTAGCCATTGACCTGGGCCGGGTGCAGCGACATGGCGGCGATCTGGCTCTTGCCGATGGCCAGCAGGCGGGCCACCTTGTCGGCGCCCGCGACGGGGCGCAGCACCGCTTGTTTGATTCCGCCGCCGTCACCAACCAACACGACATCCGGGGCGAGGATGTCGAGCAGGCCCTGTATGTCGCCGGTCGCGATCGCCCGCTGGAACGCCTCGAACGCCCCACGGGTATCGGCCGGAGAAACCACACCGCGCGGTCGGCGCGCGGCGACGTGTGACCGTGCCCGGTGCGCGATCTGGCGGACCGCGGCCGGGGTTTTGTCGACGGCTTCGGCGATCTCGTCGTGGGACAGATCGAATACCTCGCGCAGCACGAACACCGCCCGCTCGGTCGGCGTCAGCGTCTCCAGCACCAGCAGCATCGCCATCGAGACGTTCTCGGCCAGCTCGACATCGTCGGCGACGTCGGGCGTGGTCAGCAGCGGCTCGGGCAGCCAGGAGCCGACGTAGGACTCCTTGCGGCGGCCGAGCGTGCGCAATCGGCCCAGCGACTGGCGGGTGGCGATCTGGACCAGGTACGCGCGCTGATCCCGCACCGTGTCGAGATCGACGCCGACCCACTTCAGCCAGGTCTCCTGCAGGACGTCCTCGGCGTCGGCGGCCGAGCCGAGCATCTCGTAGGCGACGGTGAAGAGCAGGTTGCGATGGGCGACGAAGGCTTCGGTCGCGGGGTCCGGGCGGCGATCCGCACTCATGACCGCGCTCGCTGGATCCCGAATGTGCTCGCCATCGGTGGCTCCTGTCTCTTCGTTCTCGACCAACTCGCTCACAAGACGCCGGTCCACCACATTCTGTGACACCAGGTGCTTGTGACGGGCATCACTGAGCCGAGCCGTCACCGGATCGGAGCGGCGGCATCTCCTGTTCGAACGACCGATCGGGCAGGTCAGACCCCGGGCGCCCGCAGAGCCGGGAACCAGATATCGGTGAGCACCTCGGCGGCTTGGTCGGCGGTGACGTCGATGGTGCCCTGCATGGCCCAGCGGGTGAAGAAGCGTTCCAGTTGCGCGACAAGCAGTTCCACGCGCAGGCGGGCCTCGTCCTGCCGGTCTTCGGGCCAGCGGGCGAGGTAGGAGGTCATGGCGTTGGGTAGGGCCAGGATGCCGCGGCGGGCGATTTCGCGGAATTCCGGTTCCAGTGCGGTCGCCTCGTCCCAGGCGGGCAGCAGGTCCTTGTACTCGTGGAACCAGGCGATGGCGCGGGTCACCCAGTCCACGAATTCGGCGCGGGAGCCGGTGTCGAGCACGCGGTCCAGATCCTCGTAGAAGTGCAGTGCGGTCGGGGCGGTGCTCTGTTCGGCGATGGCGCGCAACACCTCGAGCTTGCTGGTGAAGTGCAGATAGAAGGTGGCGCGGCTGCAGCCGACGGCGGCGACGATGTCGTCCACCCGGACCGCCGCGTAGCCGCGCTCGGTGAACAGCGCCTTGGCGCCCTCCAGCAATTTGGCGCGGGTCTGCAGCTTCTGTTCGTCGCGCAGGCTCAGCGCGGGCTGGTTCGACTTGGTCGGCATGGTAGACATCATGTCATTCACTAGACACCACGTCTACCCAGTGCTACTTTGTTGCCTACGTCACTCCACGGTCGCAGGCGGCCGGCGGATGGTTCGGGCACCGCATCCGGTGCCGCCGATAGGTGACGGCAAGCCTTCAGACGAGGACTAGTGAATTGACTCAACGCAATCTGCCCCGGGTATGCGTCATCGGCGCGGGCCCCTCCGGTATCACCGCCGCAAAACGCCTGCAGGACTTCGACATTCCCTTCGATGTCTTCGAGGCGAGTGATGAGGTCGGCGGCAACTGGTACTTCAAGAATCCCAATGGCATGTCGGCCTGCTACCAGTCGCTGCATATCGACACCAGCAAGTTCCGCCTCGCCTTCGAGGACTACCCGGCACCGGAGGAATGGCCGGATTTCCCGCACCATTCGCAGCTGTTCCAGTACTTCCAGGATTACGTCGACCATTTCGGCTTCCGCGACAAGATCCTGTTCGATACCAAGGTCACCGCGGCCGAACGCCAAGACGACGGCAGCTGGCTGGTCACCGCCAGCGACGGCCGCACCCGCGGCTACGACGTGCTGATCGTGTGCAACGGCCACCACTGGGATCCGCGCACGCCCGACTATCCGGGCGAATTCGACGGCGTGCTGATGCACAGCCATGCCTACAACGATCCGTTCGACCCGGTCGATATGCGCGGTAAGAAGGTCGTTGTGGTCGGCATGGGCAATTCCGGACTGGATATCGCCTCGGAACTCTCGCAGCGCTTCATCGCCGAGAAGCTCACCGTCTCGGCCCGGCGCGGCGTGTGGGTGCTGCCGAAGTATGTGCACGGCACGGTCGGCGACAAACAGAGTGTGCCGCCGTGGATTCCGCGCAAGGTCAGCATGAAGCTCAAGCAGCGCTTCGTGCGCAAGTTCCGCGGCGATATGGAGTTCTACGGACTGCCGAAGCCGGATCACAAACCATTCGAGGCACATCCGTCGGCCAGTGAGGAGTTCCTACATCGCGCCGGGTGTGGCGATATCGCATTCAAACCGGCGATCACCGCGTTGGAGGGTCCGCGGGTGCGCTTCGCCGACGGCAGCACCGAGGAGGTGGATGTGATCGTCTGCGCCACCGGCTATCACATCAGCTTCCCGTTCTTCTCCGATCCGAGGCTGCTGCCGGACGAGCAGAATCGCATCCCGCTGTTCAAGCAGATGATGAAGCCGGGCGTGGACAATCTTTTCTATCTCGGCCTGGCCCAGCCGCTGCCGACGCTGGTGAATTTCGCCGAACAGCAGAGCAAGTTGGTCGCGGCGTATCTGACCGGCAAGTATCTGCCGCCGTCGGAGGCGGAGATGACCGCGGAGATCGCCGCGGCCGAACAGCGGCGCAGCGGGCGGTATTACAACTCGCCTCGGCACACCATCCAGATCGAATTCGAGCCGTATGTGCGCGATATGCACCGGGAGATGGCAAGGGGCGCGAAGCGAGCCGCCGCCGCGGGCAATGCCTTACCGGTGCCCGCCCGGGTCTTCGCGAACGCGTGAGGGGCCGCTCATCATGACGACATCAGGAATCTGCGCAGACGAATTCGCGGGTGTGCGAACGGAATTGGCGAAACAGATCGCCTCGGGCGAGGAGCTCGGCGCGTCGATCTGCGTAATGGTCGACGGCGAGCCGGTCGTCGATATCTGGGGCGGACACCGCGACCTCGAACGCACGGTGCCATGGACCGAGGACACCTTGGTCAATGTCTTCTCCATCAGCAAGACCATGACCGCGCTGTCGGCGCTGCTGCTGGTCGACCGCGGTGAGCTGGACGTACAGCAAAAGGTCGCGCACTACTGGCCGGAGTTCGCCGCGAATGGCAAGGGCGATATCGAGATTCGCCATCTGCTCGGGCACACCTCCGGCGTCTCCGGCTGGGAGCGGCCGATCGAGCTGGCCGATATCTACGACACCGAAGCCGCTAGTGCTCGGCTCGCCGCGCAGCGGCCGTGGTGGGAACCCGGCACCGCATCGGGCTATCACGCGCTGAATTACGGACATCTGGTCGGCGAGGTAGTCCGCCGCATTACCGGCCGCACGCTCGGACAGTTCTTCGCCGATGAACTCGCCGGACCGCTGCACGCCGACTTCCATATCGGCACCGGTCCGGAACATCACCACCGAATCGCGCCGCTGGTCCCGCCGCCGCTACTGGAATTCGATATGGCCGCGCTGGATCAGGAGAGCATCCTCGTCAAGACGCTCACCAGTCCGCTGCTCGATATTCCGGAGGCCAATAGCGCGGCGTGGCGGGCGGCCGAGATCGGCGCGGTGAATGGACATGGCAATGCCCATTCGGTGGCTCGCGTGCAGTCGCTGGTGTCCTGCGGCGGCGCGCTCAACGGTCGAAGGTTGTTGTCGGAGAAGACAATCGATCTGATCTTCGAACAGCAGTCCGACGGTGCGGATCTGGCGCTGCTGCTGCCGCTGCGCTTCGGGCTCGGTTACGGACTCCCCCAGCCGCAGACCGCACCGGAGGTTCCCGACGGCCGGGTCTGCTGGTGGGCCGGATTCGGCGGCGCCATCGTGGTCAACGACCTCGAGCACCGGATCACCTTCGCTTACACCATGAACAAGATGGCGCCGGGACTCATCGGCTCCGATCGCGCGAATGCCTATCTGCGCGAGGTGTTTTCGGTGGTGCGGTCATGATGCGGGCGCTGCAGCTCACCGATCCCGGTGTGCTCGAACTGCGCAAGGTCGCGGTGCCCGAGATCGGGCCGACGGATCTGCTGCTGCGCGTCGGCGCGGCCGGCATCTGTCACTCGGATCTGCATGTGCTGCATATCCCATTCAAGATGCGCGAGCAACCGCTGACGCTCGGGCACGAGGTCGCGGGCACCATCGAGGCGGTCGGGGGTGCCGTCGAGGGCCGGGCGGCCGGTGAACGCGGAATCGTCTATCTGTGCTGGTCGTGCGGTGTGTGCCGGGAGTGTGTCAGCGGCAACGAGAATGTCTGTATCGCGGCCGGTCGGACCGCCATGCCGCCGTGTCCCGGACTCGGGCCGGACGGTGGCATGGCCGAATACATCCGCATTCCCGCAAGCTCTTTCGTGCCCATCGGCGACCTGGATTTCCTGCAGGCCGCGCCGCTGGCCGATGCCGCTCTGTCGAGCTATCACGCCATTGACGGCGCTCGTGCGCACCTGCGACCGGGTTCGGTGGCGGTGGTCATCGGCATCGGCGGGCTCGGCCATGTCGCGGTGCAGATTCTCACCGCGACCAGCGCGACGCAGGTAATCGCGGTGGATGTGAGCCAGGACAAGCTCGCGCTCGCAACCCGCTGCGGGGCGGCCGAGGGTCTGCTCTGCGGTCCGGACACCGCGCGCGAAATCCTGGACCGCACCGGCGGTCGCGGCGCCGATGCCGTCTTCGACTTCGTCGGCGTCGACGCGACCGCCACGCTGGCCGTCGAATCGGTCGCCCCCAATGGCGCGTATCGCATGATCGGACTCGGCGGCGGCGCACCGGAGATCACCGCCGGACCGGCGGGCGGACCGGGCTGGCCGTGGGGCGCGTCGATCCGAAAGTCCTACGGCGGCACCAAATCCGACCTGATCAACTCCGTAGCGCTGGCCCAGTCGGGCAGGCTCACCGTCGAGGTCGAGCGCTTCGATCTCGCGGACGGCCGCGCGGCCCTGGACCGACTGGAGCGCGGACTCATTACCGGCCGCGCCGTGCTGGTGCCCTGAACCCAAGAGGAAGTGCCTTATGACAAAGCCTTTCGATCCACAGGCATTGGCCGCACCGGCCGTTGCGCGGCTGACCGGGCCGGGCGGGCCGTTCGAGATGGTGGTCGAGAATGTGCTCGGCGCACCGATTCCGGTGATCAAGGACCGTTTGCGGTCGCTGGGCGACGTACTCGCCGATTCGGCGGCGCTGGGTGACCGCGATTACCTGGTCACCGAGGACCGGCGGATGTCCTATGTCGAGCACGCGGCCGCCGTGAGTGCGCTGGCCCGCGCGCTGCGGGAACGGTACGGCGTCGGAAAGGGCGACCGCATCGGCATTCTCGCGGCGAATACCCCCGAATGGGTGGTGACGTTCTGGGCCGCGCAGGCGCTCGGCGCGATCGCCGTCGGCTACAACGCGTGGTGGATGCCGCGCGAAATCGCCTACGGCGTGGAGCACACCAGTCCAACCGTCTTGATTGTCGACGCGAAACGCGCGGCGCAGGTGGCGCAGCTCGATATCGAGGTGCCCGTGCTCACCATGGAGCACGACCTGCCGGCGCTGATCGCCGAATTCGGCGACGGCGAACTGCCGCGCACCCCGGTGGACGAGGACGATCCCGCGGTCATCCTCTACACCAGCGGCACCAGCGGCCGCCCCAAGGGCGCGGTGCATTCGCACCGAAACCTGGTGGCGGTCATCGACTACCACCGCTTCAACGACGCACTCGCCGCCGCCTTCCAGGGCGGTGTCGACGACGGCGCGCCGAAGGGGCGTCGCTTCCTGCTCACCTCCCCGCTGTTCCACATCGCCAGCCTGCACAATCTGGTGCTGCCGCGCATGGTGACCGGCGATACCGCGGTCATCTACCAGGGTGCGTTCGACGCCGACCGGATACTGCGGCTGATCGAGCGGGAGCGGATCACCAACTGGGGCGCGATGCCGACCATGGCGAGTCGACTGCTCGAGGTCGATTTGTCGAACTACGACCTGTCATCGCTGGCCGCCTTCTCGCTCAACTCCGCACCGTCCTCGGCGGCGCTGCAGCAGCATCTGCGCGACCAACTTCCGGTCGCCAAGACCGCGCTGGTGACCAGTTACGGCATGACCGAATGCAGCACGGCGGCGACCATCGCCGCACCGGCCGAACTCGCCGCATTCCCGGATACCGTGGGCCGCCCGGTCATCGGAGTCGAGCTGCAGATTCGCGATGGGGTCGGCGAGCCCGTCGACGAGGGTGTGGAGGGCGAGATCTGGGTGCGCAGCCCGTACGTCATGCTCGGCTACTGGGCCGACGAGCCCGCGACCGCCGCGGCCATCACCGCCGACCGCTGGCTGCGCACCGGCGATATCGGCGTACTCGAGCAGGGCCGACTCCGACTGTCCGGCAGGCGTTCGGATCTCATCCTGCGCGGTGGTGAGAACGTCTACCCGACCGAGGTCGAGCAGTGCCTGGACGAACATCCCGCGGTGCGCGAATCCGCCGTCGTCGGCCTGCCCGACGACGATCTCGGCCAACTGGTCGCCGCCCTGGTCGTCGTCGAGAATCCCTCCGCCACAACCGAACAGGAACTCATCGAGTTCGCGAAGCAGCGCATCGCCTACTACAAGGTGCCCGCACGCTGGCGGATCACCACAACACCCTTGACCCGCAATGCGACCGGAAAGGTCGTGCGCGCCGGGATCGCCGAAGCGCTCTCCTCGGATCAGCACTGAGATGTGAGAAGTCATGTACGACACCATCATTAAAGGCGGACGCTGGTTCGACGGCGCCGCCTCTCCGTCCGCCCTGCGTCATCTCGGCATCCGGGACGGCCGCATCGCCGTCGTCTCGGCCGAACCGCTCGACGAGACGGACTGCCCGAATGTCATCGATGCCGCCGGGAAGTGGGTGATTCCCGGCATGATCGATATCCACACCCACTATGACGTCGAGGTGCTGCAGAGTCCGGCGCTCGCCGAATCCATCCGGCACGGCATCACCACCGTGCTGCTCGGTTCGTGCTCACTGTCGACGGTGCACGTCGACGCCTCCGACGCGGGTGACCTCTTCGGGCGGGTCGAGGCGATCCCGCGCAAACATGTGATCGCGGCGATGACCGAAACCAAGTCCTGGACTTCGGCGCACGAATATGTCGAGGCGTTGGAGCAGCTGCCGCTCGGCCCGAATCTCGCCGCCTTCATCGGACATTCCGATATCCGCGCCGCCGAGATGGGTCTGGATCGCGCCACCCGCAAGGAGGTTCGGCCCACCGATGCCGAATTGGCGGCAATTGCGGCGAAACTCGAAGAGGCGCTGGATGCGGGCTTCGTCGGCATGTCCTCCCAGCAGCTGCTGTTCGACAAACTCGACGGTGAGGTGTGCCGATCGCGCACCCTGCCCTCGACCTACGCGACCACCCGGGAACGCCGCAGGCTCAATGCGATCCTGCGCCGCCGCGGCCGAGCCTTACAGGGCGGTCCCGATGTGGCCCGGCCGCAGAGTCTGGTCGCGATGGCGGCGAGCAGCCTCGGCATCTTCCGCGCCCCGCTCAAGGTCAGCCTGCTCTCGGCGGCCGATATCAAGGCCATTCCCGCTGTCGCGCAAATCTTTCCGCTGATCGCCCGCATGCTCAACCGGCTCGGCGGCGATTTCCGCTGGCAGCATCTGCCGGTGCCGTTCGAGGTGTACTCCGACGGCATCGATCTGCCGGTCTTCGAGGAATTCGGTTCGGGCGCGGCGGCACTGCACCTGTCCAACCAGCTGGAGCAGCGCCGGGAGCTGCTGCGCGATGAAGGCTATCGACGCCGGTTCCGCAAGGACTACGACAAGAAGTTCGGGCCGCGGGTCTGGCATCGCGATTTCTTCGATGCCGAGATCGTGGAATGCCCGGATCAATCGGTGCTCGGCAAGACCTTCGGTCAGGTCGGAATGGATCGCGGCGGCGTGCATCCGGTGGACGCCTTCCTGGACCTGGTCGTCGAATACGGCGGCAAAGTGCGTTGGCGGACAACCATTTCCAACCACCGGCCGCAGGTGCTGGACAAGTTCGCCGCCGATCCCGGCGTGCAGCTGGGCTTTTCGGACGCGGGCGCGCACCTGCGCAATATGGCCTTCTACAACTTCGGGCTGCGGTTCCTGCGCCGCGTGCACGACGCCGAACGCGCGGGCCGACCATTCCTGTCCCTGGAACGCGCCGTACACCGCATTACCGGCGAACTCGCCGACTGGTACGGCATCGACGCGGGCCACCTGCGCCCCGGTGACCGCGCCGACCTGGTCATCATCGATCCCGAACACCTGGACGAAACCGTCGAAGCCTACGCCGAACACCCGGTCGCCGCATTCGACAACCTGTCCCGAATGGTCAACCGCAACGACGCGACCGTGACCGCGGTACTCGTCGGCGGCGAATACGTCTTCGGCGACGGCATGGCAGCCCCCATCCTCGGCACCCAACGCACAGGCCGATTCCTCAGGGCGGGGGCCGCCAAGAGCTGACCCCGCCGTACCGACCGGGCGCTCGGCGATTCGCTTCGACGGCCGATCCGCGCTACCTTATCTGTTAATGGCGAACACAGGTGTTCGCCTATCCACTCGCAAGGAGGCGATGTGGCGGTATTTGCGCACCGGGGTCGGAATGTGGTCTATGACCGGGTCGGCAGCGGCCCACCCGTGGTCCTGCTGCACAACGCCGGAGCCCAGCGTCATATCTGGGACGACCAAGTCGGCGAATTACGGCATCAATATGAGGTTTTCGCGCTCGACCTGCCCGGTTACGGTGAATCCGACCAGCCTGCGGATGGATACCGGCTCGCGGACTACGTGAGCATGCTGCAGGCTTTTCTCACCGCACAGGATCTCACCGATGTCGTGCTGATCGGCAACTGTCTCGGGGCCGCGACCTCGCTGCGGTACACGATGACGCATCCGGAAAACGTGCGCGCACTGGTGCTGTGCAACCCCCTGACGTGGAATACCATGCGCGCCGGGCGTCAGGCCGGACTGGCCTGGGTCGACGCCAGGCTCCCGCTCGGACCGGTGGCCCGCAGGCTGGCACTGCCGGATGCGGTCGTGTCCCGGATCGTCGCCGACCAGTTGGGCGAGGACGGGCGACGTCGGGATCTGCACCATTCGCCGCGCCTCACGGCGCACTGGGGCGATAAGGGACGGCTGCAGGCGCTGCACGGTCTGGTTCAGGACTTCCCCACCTACGCCGACCTCGACATCTTCACCCCCGGCCCCGGATTTCCGCCGATCTGCACCATCTGGGGCGAGCAGAACCGCATCCTGTCGGCCCGCGCCGGCGCCCAACTCGACAAGACTCTGCATCCGCACACCCGAATTCAGCTCGCCGAATGCGGACACCTGCCTATGGTGGAGGCTCCAGAGACCGTTACGAACATCATCACCACCTTCCTATCCAGTCAGGAGGTACGGCCGTTCGGCGCGACAGAACACCCGGTCAAACCCTGATTCCGGGTGTTGATCTTGTTGTTTGGCAGTGCCGAACGCGGGAACCCGAACCTCAGCCACCGAGGAAAGGGACGTCATGTTGCTTCGCCGATTTGCCCGACCACTGCTGGCGACCGCGTTCGTCGCCGATGGTGTCGACGCGCTTGTCCACCCCGAGTCGCGCACTCAAGCGGCGGCGGCGCTGGTACAGCAGGGCCAGCAATCGCTGCCCGACAATATCGCCGCCAAACTACCGTCGGATCCGGGAATGGTCGTGAAGATCAATGCGATCGCCCAGGTCTCGGCCGGTGCGTTGCTCGCACTGGGCAAGATGCCCCGACTCGCCTCGCTCACCCTGGCCGCGACGGTGATTCCGGCGACGGTCACCGAACAGGACTTCTGGGCGGAGAAAGATCCCGAACGCAAGGCGGCCAAGCGCAATGCCTTCCTCAAGGATGTGAGTTTGCTCGGCGGTCTGATGATCGCCAGCGCGGATACCGGCGGGAAGCCGTCGCTCGGCTGGCGAGGCCGGCGGGCCGCGAGCAATGCCAGCGCGGCGGTCTCGGCCGCATTGCCCTTCGCGGCGACGGAGTCGCCGACCGCCGAAGCGCTGCGCCGACATGCGCAAGACGCCGCTGTCCGCGCCCGGGAACTCGGCGATGTCGCCGCGACGAGGGTTGCGACGGTCGCGCAGGAGCGGGGCTCCGAGATCGCCGATACGGTCAAGGAACACGGTCCCGAGTGGGCCGAACTCGCCAGGGAGCGCGGCGCGAAGCTGGCCGAGAAGGCTGCCGAACTCGCCGATATCGCCAGGGAACGCGGACCCGAAATCGCCTCGACCGCGCGGGAACGCGGTGCGCATCTGGCCGAGAAGGCACAGCACCGCGGGGCCGAAATCGCCGAGAAGGCCCAGCATCGTGGGGCCGAGATTGCCGAGAGGGCCCAGCATCGTGGGATGGAACTCGCCGAGATCGCCAAAGAGCGTGGACCCGAACTCGCCTCGACCGCACGTGGGCGCGGCGTCGAGCTGTCGGAGAAGGCGCAGAAGCGTGGCGCGCGCCTCGCCGCGAAGGCCGAGCGGCAGGCCAAGCGGGCGCAGCCGCGCATCGATAGGGCACTGCGCCGTCTCGATTTAGCCCAGGAACGTGTGACGCTGGCGCAGGAACGAATCGCGCATGCGCGTGACCGCGTGGAGGCGCGGCGGCGCTGACTCACGCCATCGAGATCGCCGGAACCTACACCGGGGCCGCACATCCCGGCGTGGTGTCCGCGAGTGCCGCGGCAAGGGAACCGGCGCGGCAGAACGCCGTGGACAATCCGGTGATCTCGATGACGCGATCGACACAGCGCACGGTGTTGATCAACACCATTCGGCGATCGGCCTTTTCGGCCGCCGCCTGGGCCTCGATCAGCGTCGTCAATCCGGCGGCGGCAAAGAAGGTGACCGGCGAGAGATCGACGACCATGATCGAGTCCTGAGAACCGAAGGCGCGCAATAGCTTCTCGCGCAGCCGCGGCGCGGTGCACAGATCGACTTCGCCCGCGACCACCACCAGCGTCACATCGCATCGTGGGTGGCTCACCGAGCACTGGATGACCCGAGTGCCGGGCATGGTCGAAATATCGACGCGCTCACCGTGTTTCGGATCACCACGGTCAGCTGGTCGCCCTGCTGGATAAGCGATTTGGATGGGCATGCGCTCGCTCCTGCGGTCCGGGTGCAGACCTGTATCACCAAGTGAAGCAGGGTCCGCGGGGTCTGTACAGGGATAGTGCGTGGCGACGACACGAGTTTCGCTACTACCGAATCCTGGCTACTTCGCGGCCTGCCGCGCGAGCGAGCGCAGGAAGAGCAGGGTGCGCGAAATCGCCGGGAACCAGACCGCCGCACCGTACGACTAGGTGTTCATGCAGCACACAGCACTTCGGATGCGCCCGCACGAAAGGCCAACCCCGCCCATGAAGCGTGCAGCCGTGCTGGCCTTGGCCGTCGGCACCCTCGCCGTCGCCGGATGTTCGACCTCGGTCACCGAATCCGCGACCACCGCACCCGCCGCCGCGACCGAGGGCGTCACCAAATATCCGATCACCATTGAGAACTGCGGTAAGAGCTACACCTTCACCGAGACCCCGCGGCGGGTCGTGGTGATGAACGGCGGCTCCATCGGCGAGGTCTCGTCCCTGGTCGCCCTGGGTGTCGCCGACCGGATCCTCGCGAATGCCCAGTCCTACGGCTCCTCCGAGGTGCCTGGCCGTGCCGCCGCCATCGCGGCGCTCCCGACCGGCGGCATCACCCCGAACAACCTGCAGGACATCCCCCGCGAAGCCATGCTCGCCCAGCATCCCGATCTGGTCATTTCCACCGGGGGCGGCGGATTCTCGGCCGATCAGGGCTTCGCCACCCGCGCCGAGCTGTCCAGTGCGGGCGCGAACACCTATGTGCCCCACGCGAACTGCGGTGTGACCGGCGCGGTCACCGGCACGCCGACCATCGAGGACAGCTACGCAATGCTGCGCGATTTCGGCGCCATCTTCGACGTACCCGGCCGCGCCGAACAGCTCATCAACGAGACCAAGCGCAAGATCGCCGAGACGGCCGCGCGGGTCGCCGGACAGCCCGAGAAGAATGTGCTGCTCATCTTCCCGGGTATGGGCATGGGCGATGCGGGCGACTTCTCTGCCATCGCGGCGGGCGGCATCTGGAACGACATTATCGAGCAGGCGGATGCGGTGAACCCGTTCAACCGCACGGACGGCACAACTTTCGTCACGATCAGCAAGGAACAGCTGGCCGTCACCGCGATCGACGGCCTGATCGTGGTCAACTACCGCAATCCCGATATCGATGGGGCGGCCAAGGGGATCCTCGCGCAGTTCCCACAGTGGAACGCGAGCAAGAACACCAACTACACCGTGCTCTCGGATTCGATTTACCTGGGCCCGAGCAATGACCTCGCGGTGGACAAGATCGCCAGACTCGTTCACCCCGAACAGTTCTGACCGATGACGCGCTCGCTTCGACAACAGAGACTGTTGGCCGCCACACCCCTGCCCGTCGCGGTCGCCAGCTCGCTGGCAATCTTGTTCGCGGTGATGCTGGTGTCCATCGGCGCGGGATCGGTCACGGTCTCGATCGCCGATACCGGCCGGGTCATCCTCGCCCACTTGTCCGGTAAGACGCCGGAGGTCGGGTTCACCGTCGATCAGATCGTCTGGAACTACCGGCTGCCCCGGGTCATCCTCGCCGCGCTGTGCGGCTGCGGGCTGGCGGTCTCGGGCGTGATCCTGCAAGCGCTGGTGAATAATCCGCTCGCCGACCCCTACGTGCTCGGCCTGTCCTCCGGTGCCTCGCTGGGTGCGGTTACGGTAATCGTCACCGCGGGTGCGGCACTCGGTGGAATCGGTGTTTCCACGGCAGCTTTTATCGGCGCGATCGGCACCGCCGCGGTAGTTTTCGCACTCGGACAGCGACGTGGCACGCTGGCCCCGACCCGGCTCGTACTGGCCGGTGTCGCCGTCGGATATCTGCTGCTCGCGGCGACCAACTACCTGCAATTGCGCGCTACCCCGAATGAGCTACGCGCGGTGATGTTCTGGACCATGGGCAGTGTCTCCGGCGCGAGCTGGTCGCGACTCGGTCCGGTCACGTTGGTGGTTCTCGCGGTCGTCGCCGTTGTGCTTGCCTTCGGCCGACGCCTCAATGTGCTCGGCACCGGTGATGAACAGGCCACCGCCCTGGGCGTCGACGTCCGCACGACACGCATCATTCTGCTGGTTCTCGCCTCCCTACTGACCGGTGTGCTGATCGCGGTGGCGGGCGGAATCGGGTTCGTGGGCTTGATGATTCCGCATCTGGTGCGCCTGGCCTTCGGCATGGACCACCGCCGGGTATTGCCGTTAGCCGCTCTCCTCGGCGCGGCGTATCTCGTTGCGGTGGACCTGCTTTCGCGCACCCTCGACGCCCCCGACGAACTCCCGCTCGGTATCTTCACCGCCGCCTTCGGCGCGCCCTTCTTCCTCTGGCTGCTGCGTCGCGACGGAGGTCCCTCGTGACCGCCGCCGACGTTGCCGAACCGGGCGAGCCACCGGGGGCCCAGACCTCCGAGTTGTCGGTTGTCGGGGTGAGTGTGGGGCTCGGGGGTGTGCAGGTCTTGGATGCGGTGACGTTGCAGGCGCCGCCGGGGGCGGTGGTGGGGGTGGTCGGGCCGAATGGGAGCGGTAAGACGACGCTGCTGCGGACGATCTACCGGTCATTGCGGCCGGATCGGGGCGTGGTGCTGATCGACGGCTCGGATATCACCGGAATGTCCGTGCGCGGCGCGGCACGTACCACCGCCGCGGTCCTGCAGAACGGGGCCGGATCACCGGAGCTCACCGTCGCGGAAATGGTTGGCCTGGGCCGTAATCCGCACCACGCGCTGTTCAGCCGCGATACCACCGCGGACCACGTGGCCGTCGAAAAGGCCATGGCACGAACGGGTGTCACCGCCTACGCCCATCGCCCCATCGGCTCCCTCTCCGGCGGCGAACGCCAACGCGTCCTGCTGGCCAGGGCGCTCGCCCAACACCCGCGCCTGCTCGTGCTCGACGAACTGACCAATCACCTGGACGTCCGCGCCCGCTTCGAACTACTCGACCTGGTCCGCTCGACCGGCATCACCACCCTCGCGGTGCTGCACGAACTGGACCTCGCCGTTCGCTGCTGCGACCAGTTGGTCGTGCTCGATCACGGCAAGGTCGCCGCTGCGGGTGCGGTGCTGGACGTGATGACACCCGAACTGCTGCGGACGGTATTCGGGGTGGTCGCAAAGGCCGAACTGCACGATGACGGCATCGTCCGATTGCATTACGCCGCACAGCCTTTGGCTTCCTTGTGAGGCCCTCCGGCCCGAAAGCTGCACTTTTTATCGGGGATCCGCGTCTGGCCTCCGCCGATGGCGCGGCTCCCGAGAATGAGCGAATGCGCCAAAGGATCAGTCGTTCTGCCAGAGGGACAGTCGTTGCACCAGAGGATCAGCCGGTGCGCCAAGGATCAGCCGCCGCACCAGAGAGTCAGCCGGTGTGCCAAGGATCAGCCGTTGGCGCGGCGCTTACCACCGAAACGTGTTGCGGCGATAAGGTCTTCACGCGCGCGTGCCACCCGGGACCGCACGGTTCCGACCGGACATCCACAGACCGCGGCCGCCTCGGCATACGACAACCCGAGCACCTGTGTCAGCACCAATGCCTCACGCCGAGCATCGGAAAGATCCGCGAGCAACAGATTCAGTTCGACGATGTCGGCGAGCCCGTCGCGCCGCCCCACCTGCCGGTCGGCCGCGGCCACCCAGTCGACGCCCTGAGCGACGCTCGGCCGGGCCACGGCCATCCGCACCTGGTCGACGACGACGCGGCGCGCGATGGAAAGTAACCAGGTCCGGGCGCTGGAGCGGCCCTCGAACCGCTTGATGCTGCCCAGCGCGCGCAGATAGGTCTCCTGCGTGAGGTCATCGGCGCGCGACAGCTCGGTGAGATGGGCCATCAATCGCCAGACATCCTTCTGGGTGGCCCGGATGAAAGCTTCCAGAGCTCGTCGATCCCCACGCGCCGCCGCGAGTGCCAGCTGCGTCGTCTCGTCATCCTCGGCGGGCGTCGGCATGACGTCGACAATAACCCGCGGACGACCCGTGGGAACTTTGTGGTCGTGGTGGCCGACTATTTGGACGTGGAGTGCAAGGTATGCCGGACCGCGCTGTCGGCCCGGATCGATGGCGAACGCGAAACCGTGCCCGCGGCGCGCGTGGACGAACACCTGGAACAGTGCGCGCAGTGCTGTTCCTGGTACGCCGCCGCCGTGGAGACCTCGCGCCTGCTGCGCGGCAGTTCGGCCTACACGCCCGACCTCACCGACGCGATCTTCGCCGCCGCCGACCTGGAGCGTCCGCGCGGATCGAGTTGGCGCACAGCGCTTTCCGGCGTCGGCCGGTCGGAGTGGACCCGGCTGCTACTCGGTCTGCTGGGCGTCGTGCAATGCGCACTGGCGATCGGCCAGTTCGCCGGATTCGACTTCGGCATGACCCACCATCACGGTGCGGAGATGACCCGGCACCTGATGAACGAGTCCACCGCGTGGAGTCTCGCGATCGGCATCGGGTTCATCTATTGCGCGGTGCGGCCGTATGCGACATCGGGCGTGCTGCCCGTGCTCGGCGTGCTGGTCGCGGCGCTCAGCGCATTCGTCATCGGCGATCTGTATTCCGGAGTCGTGCCGGTCTCGCGGGTGCTTTCACACGGCATCCTGGTCGCCGCGCTGGTGCTGGTCGTGGTGGTGCATCGCACCCGTCGGCCGGAAACCTCACCGCCGACCCGCGCGAGCAATCCGGCGCCCACCGAACTCGTCCTGCCGCCCGGCGCCCAATTCGGCCGCCGCACCGGCCATCTGCGCTCGACCCAAGATCCTGCCGCCTGATCGAACGGAACTTTATGAACACCGCACTGCGCAGCAATTCGATGCTAGGTGAGCCTACCGACCGCGCTACGTTGCCGGAGCGTGCCACCACCCGCGTCTCGCTCGCGGTATCCGGAATGACCTGTGCCGCTTGTGCGAACCGAGTGGAGCGCAAGCTCAACAAGGTCGACGGCGTGCTCGCATCGGTGAACTACGCGACCGGCGTCGCCACCGTCGATGCGGCCGAGAATATTTCGGCCGAGCAGCTCTGCGTCGAGGTGGTCGCGGCGGGATATGGCGCGGAGCCGATCGTCGAGGGCACCGGCCCGATCTCCTCGGCCCCCGAGGAGGCCGCGGTCCGGGATCTGTTCCGCCGCTTGGTCGTCGCGCTATTGCTGTTCTTCCCGCTGGCTGATCTGTCGGTGATGTTCGCGATGGTGCCCGCGACCAGGATCACCGGCTGGCAGGCGATCCTGACCGTGCTCGCGCTGCCGGTGGTGGTGTGGGCGGCCGCGCCGTTGCATCGAAAGGCGTTGGCGGGTGCGAAGAATTTCACCGCGAGCATGGACACCCTGGTTTCGGTCGGTGTGACGACCGCGACGCTGTGGTCACTGGACACCATGTTCCTGCACGCGGACCGGACCGAAACCCCCGATGGCGTATGGGACGCGTTCTGGTCCGGCGATTCGATCTACCTCGAAGCGGCCGCTGGTGTCACCACATTTGTGCTCGCCGGACGGTATTTCGAGGCGAAGGCCAAGCGGTCGGCGGGCAGCGCATTGCGGGCACTGGCCGCACTCGGGGCACGCGAGGTCACGGTGCTGACCCGCGACAATCGCGAAATGCGGGTTCCCATCGGCGAACTCGTCGAGGGACAGCGCTTCGTCGTGCGTCCCGGCGAGACCATCGCGACCGATGGCCTTGTGGTGTCCGGTGAGTCGAGCGTGGACGCCAGTGCCATGACCGGCGAATCCATCCCGGTCGATGTGACCGAGGGCATGGCGGTGATCGGCGGCACCACCGCACTCACCGGTCGCCTGATCGTGGAGGCCGCCGCGGTGGGCGCGGATACGAAGCTGTCCGGCATGATCCGGCTCGTCGAGCAGGCGCAGACCGGGAAGGCGCGCATGCAGCGGGTCGCGGACCGGGTCTCGGCGGTGTTCGTCCCGTTCGTCTTCGCCGTGGCGGCTGGCACTTTCGCCACCTGGTGGCTGCTCGGTTCCGGCGTCGACCCGGCCGCCTCGGCGGCATTGGCGGTCCTCGTGATCGCGTGCCCGTGCGCGCTGGGGCTGGCGATTCCGACGGCATTGCTGGTGGCCTCCGGACGCGGTGCGCAGCTGGGCATTTTCATCAAGGGCCATCAGGCGCTCGAGGCCACTCGTGACGTGGATACCGTGGTGCTGGACAAGACCGGGACCGTCACCAACGGCGCGATGAGCGTCGTCGCGGTCACCCTGACCGATGCTTCGACCGAGGCCGAGGCGCTGCGTCTGGCCGGTGCGGTGGAGGCGGCCTCCGAACACGCCGTCGCCGCGGCCATCACCCGGCACGCCGCGGCAACGCTCGACGGACTGCCGGAAGTCGAATCCTTCACGGCACTACCGGGATTGGGTGCGCGCGGCACGGTCGCGGGCCGAGAGGTGATGGTCGGACGCCTGCGCCTGCTGCATGATCGCGGCATAGTCGTGCCGCAGACGCTGAGTCGTGCGGTGCGCCAAGAGGAACGCGCGGGTCGCACCGTGGTGCTGGTCGTGGTCGACGGCGCGGCCCATGCGGTGATCGCGGTCGCCGATACCGTCAAGGCCACCGCCGCCGACGCCATCGCGCGGCTGCACGCACTCGGCCTGCGCGTCATGATGTTCACCGGCGACAATGCCTATGCCGCCCAGTCGGTAGCGGACGAGATCGGCATCGATGAGGTTGTCGCCGAACTGCTTCCGGAGGGCAAGGTCGAACTGATCGCCCGCATGCAGGAACAGGGTCGCCGCATCGTGATGGTCGGCGACGGCATCAACGACGGTGCGGCGCTGGCCACCGCCGATCTCGGGATGGCGATCGGCGCGGGCACCGATGTCGCGATCGCGGCCGCCGATGTCATCCTGGTCCGTGACGATCTCGCCGCCGTGGCCGATGCCATCGAACTCGCGCATGCCACCCTGCGCACCATCAAGGGAAATCTGGTGTGGGCCTTCGGCTATAACGTGGTCGCCATCCCGGTGGCCGTGCTCGGATTCCTGAATCCGCTGATCGCCGGCGCGGCCATGGCGTTCTCGTCGTTCTTCGTGGTGTCGAACAGCCTGCGGCTGCGGCGAGTTCGGCTCGCGCGCTGAGTCAGCGGCGCGATTGCGCCAGCTTCTCCAGCATCGCGTTGTAGGCGGCGAGTTCGGAATCCCCGTACTCGTCGTCCTTGCGGTCGGTGCGCACCGCGGTGCGGCGATCCTGGGCCACCCACTGGGTCAGCAGTGCGCCGACCACGAGCAGGATCGGGATTTCGCCGGAGACCCAGGCGATTCCGCCGCCGACCCGTTGATCGGCCATCAGGTCGATATGCCAGGGCAATTGGAGCTGCTGGTAGAACCGCTCGCCGATAATCGTGTTCATCGACATCACCGCGACGCCGAAGAATGCGTGGAAAGGCATGATGGCGAACAACATTCCCAGCCGACCCAGGTGCGGCAGCCGGCGCGGGCCCGGATCGATGCCGATGATCGCCCAGTAGAACAGATAGCCGATGATCAGAAAGTGCACGTTCATCAGCACGTGCCCCCAGTGATAGCGGATCAGGCTCTGGAATAGCGGCGTGAAGTACAGGCCGTAGAGCGAGAGCACGAAGGCGGTGATAGCGGTGCCGGGATGGGCCAGAACCGCGGTCGGGCGCGAATGCAGAATCCACAGAACCCATTCGCGCACACCGGGAACCGCGTCCTTCGACGCCGCGGGCACGGTGCGCAGCAGCAGGGTGACCGGAGCGCCGAGCACCAATAGCACCGGTACGAACATATTCAGGGCCATATGCGTGATCATGTGCATGCTGAACATGGCGTAGCCATAGGTACCGATGCCCGATGACGTCGAAATCAGCAGGGCCGCACAGCCACTCGTCCACGATAGGGTGCGCCGAGGCGACCAGGTGTCGCCGCGTCGCCGCAGTCGCAGCACCCCGGCCGCGTACAGCGCGATGCCGAAGAGCGCCGCGGTGCCGAGCACGATATCGAAGCGCCACATGGTGATCAGGTGCCAGATGTCGGCCTTACCCGGCAGGTTGAAACCGAGGAAGACCTCCTCTGCGGTGAACGATCGATCGGCGAAGGCCGGGGCGGGTTGGACGGCCATCGACACCAATGCGGCCATCGCCACCGCGGAAAGCGCACCGGTGCCGGCGATCAGCCATGGAGCCGAATCATGGTTGGTTCCAGTCTTCCTCAGCATCAGCGCGATGCCGACTGCCGCCGCGACCACCAGCAGTGCGAGCCGCCCGTATCCGGTGCTGAACAAGGCCGACCACGGCAATAGGATCGCGCCGAGCACCAGCCCGCTGAGTGTGGCCGCGGCAAGGCACAACATTCCGATTAGTGCGTAGCGTCGAACCGCGGTCGATACGTGAGAACCATTGCGGCCCACCTGTGCCGCGACACACCACGCCAACCCGGGAAGCACCGAAACCGCCAGTTGGAAGATGATCATCGCGCCGGTCGCGAAGTCGTGATTCGGCCCCTCCCCCGCATTGCCGACCAGCGCGGGCGGCAGGACCGCGAGCAGCGCCAGCACGGTCGGCGCCACCAGACCGGTCCACGCCAAGGTCAGCCGGGTCACGAGCGCGATGACACCGACCAGCCCCGCGACCACGATCCACGCCTTCGGCTTCTCACTCGCATCGATCAGCGCGCCGACCGCACCGCGCTCCAGCGCGGCGCCCATCGACAGCCCGCCCACATTCGCCGCGCTCACCGGAATCAGGATCAGCGCCGAAACCAGCCACACCAGACTCGCCCGCTCGGCCACCCGGACCCCGGCATACCCGTCCACATCGACGCGCCCGCGCGCGGTGACTACGGTGCAGCACAGCGCGTAGATCAGCGCGCCGACAGTGGCCGCGCCCGCGAGCGCGGACACCACCCGCAGCGCGACATACGTCAGGACATCGATGAATCCGGGATAGGCGAGACCTGCCCGGCGGTAGGGCATATCACCGGCTGCCGTCACGGAGATGACAACGAGCGCGCCACAGGCGACGGCCGCGATCAGCCAGATGAGGTGGTCGGGCGAGCGCTTGACCTGCACGTTTTGCCACCAATCCGCGAAAAGAAAGATCTGCCAAGGAATTCGGGCGTACCAGCCCTCGCACACAGGTCGGCTGCGGCCCGATGCTGGTTCCCGGGCCGCGGTGCGACGCACGTCACAGGCAGATCGTTCAGGCGAAGTCGAGCATCTGCCCTTGCCCTGATGGAACAGCGAACAGCGCGATGATTCGGGGATGGTGTTCTACAGCGGCACAAGCACTCTGGTGGCCAACGCGGCGTTTGCGGTGTCCTCGATATCGCCGCAGAGCTGGCCGAAGAAATCCCGTCGGTATGTTTGCGGACTCCGCGATGCGCTCACCCCCGCGGCGGGATCCTTACTCAGGTAGGCGATCAACGTATCGAGGGGTGAGCCATGGGGACGATAAAGGCGGGCCGAGCGCAGCCGGTAGAGATCGTGACCGATCAAGCCACGGTGGCGGCGGAGGTCGAGAAGGTGACGGCCGCGCGGCGCGCCGCGGTGCTCGACGGGCTGCGGGCCGATCGGGAGAGATCCAAGGCCCGCAAAGAGGCCGAGCGCATTATCGCCGAGCACTGTGGCCCGGCACGCTCGGCCGAAGTAGACGATGCGCTCGGCACCATACGAAAGGTCGGCCAGCGCGAGCACAGGTATTTGCCGCACGACAGTGCACGGCGAGTGGGGCGAGTGGCCGAATTCGATTACAACCCCGCACATATCAGCACGTGGTCACCGGTCACCGTCGGCCAGGCCGGTGCGACGTCGATCGTCAGTCCGCAGTCGTACTCCTACTGGAACTGGGGCGATCTGTGGGACTCGACGGAGTTCTCGTCCGATCCCGCCGATCAATATGCGCTGCAGTGCAAATCGGTCGCCGGTGAGCCCGACCTCGCATACGGCGAGTTCGGATTCCACATTGTCCTGCGGGGTGGACGCTATGTCACCGCGGAGGTAGTGCCCTGGTTGAACTATGAATACCAATCACATTTGATCGGTCCGACCAGTTGGCTGGGCGACGGCGAAGCGTGGTGGAAGGTCGGTTTCTTCTTGGCGGTCTGGCAGAACGGCGAGCAGATCGGCGGAACGAACTCGGTCATGATCGACAGCGACACGATCAGTGGCGGCCCGGATAGGTACAAGAACGACTCCGGCCGAATGGACACCACGACATTCAAGATCTCCGTCGATATGCAGAACTCCGATCCTTACGTGGTATCGATCGGATCGTGGCTGAACTGCGATTCCTCCTGCTCCGTCGGCACGTGCGGACAGGCATACATCGATTCCTGGATGAGTATGGGACTCGCATTCGTCCATTCGTATTTGTGGAGCGACGTATGAGATGACAAGCGCGCCCCTCATCTTTACCCCGGTGAATGGGACGCGTGCACCGCTGGCATGCACGACGGCGAGTTCGAGCGCCCCTGGCCGGACGGTTACGTCGGGGGCGCTTCGGCGGCGCCGGTCTCGGCTTTCGTCAGTTCCGCGACCGCTGCGGCATGCTTGGCACCCGAACCCCAGCCGACGTGCAATTCGCCGCGCAGTCGCTCGACCATGTGCGGGTAGTGCAGCTCAAAGGCGGGACGCTCGGACCGGATCCGCGGCAGCTCGTAGAAGTTGTGCCGCGGCGGCGGGCAGGTGGTGGCCCACTCCAGCGAGTTGCCGTAACCCCACGGATCGTCCACGGTGACGACCTCACCGTAACGGTAGCTCTTGAAGACGTTCCAAATAAACGGCAGCATCGACGCACCCAGCAGGAACGCCCCGATCGTGGAAATGGTGTTCAGCGTGGTGAATCCGTCGCTGGGCAGGTAGTCGGCGTAACGACGCGGCATGCCCTCCGCACCCAGCCAGTGCTGCACCAGGAAGGTGGTGTGGAAACCGAGGAGCGTGGTCCAGAAGTGCCATTTGCCCAGGCGCTCGTCGAGCATCCGTCCGGTCATCTTCGGGAACCAGAAGTAGATACCCGCGAACGTCGCGAACACGATGGTGCCGAAGAGCACGTAGTGGAAGTGCGCGACCACGAAATAGGTGTCAGTGACGTGGAAGTCCAGCGGCGGCGAGGCCAGGATGACGCCGGACAGACCACCGAAGAGGAAGGTCACCAGGAAGCCCAGCGCGAACAGCATCGGCGTCTCGAAGGTCAGCTGACCGCGCCACATCGTGCCGATCCAGTTGAAGAACTTCACACCGGTCGGAACCGCGATCAGGAAGGTCATGAACGAGAAGAACGGCAGCAGCACGGCGCCGGTGGCGTACATGTGATGCGCCCACACCGCCATTGATAGCGCGCCGATACCCAGCGTCGCGTATACGAGCGTCGTGTAACCGAAAATCGGCTTTCGACTGAACACCGGGAAGATCTCGGACACGATGCCGAAGAACGGCAGCGCGACGATGTACACCTCGGGATGCCCGAAGAACCAGAACAGGTGTTGCCACAGCAGCGTCCCACCGGTTCCGGGGTCGTAAATGTGCCCGCCCAGGTGCCGGTCGACCTCCAGCGCCATCAGCCCCGCCGCCAGAATCGGAAAGGCAAGCAGCACAAGCACACTGGTCACGAAGATATTCCAGGTGAAAATCGGCATACGGAACATGGTCATTCCCGGGGCACGCAGGCAAACCACCGTCGTGGACATGTTGACGGCACCGAGGATGGTGCTGACGCCGCCGAACACCAACCCCATGATCCACAGATCCGCACCCGCGCTGGGTGCGTGTTGGATACTGGTCAGCGGCGAGTACGCGGTCCAACCGTAGTCGGCCGCGCCGCCGGGAGTGACAAATCCGGCCGTCGCGATCGAGGCGCCGAATAGATACATCCAATAGCTCAATGCGTTGAGTCGGGGAAACGCGACATCCGGCGACCCGATCTGTAGCGGTAATACCGCATTGGCGAAGCCGAATACGATCGGCGTCGCATAGAAGAGCAGCATGATCGTGCCGTGCATGGTGAACAGCTGATTGAACTGTTCCGTTGATAGGAACTGTAGGCCCGGCCGTGCCAGTTCGCCCCGCATCAGCAATGCCAGCAGGCCGCCGATGAAGAAAAACGCCATCGACGTGACGATGTACATGACCCCGAGCACCTTGGGATCAGTGGTCGTGATCATCTTCCAGACATAGGAGCCCTTCGGTCCCATCCGCTGCGGATAGGGCCGGACCGCTTCGAGTTGAGTCACAGCCACGACCGTGCCACCTTCCGATCGCCGATCAGCCTTGTCCGGATTATGCGCCTATTCGATCACTGACATGCCCGCTTTGACCCCATTGACGCCGGTGCGCCGGTCTGCAGTATGAGCCATATCTGCGATGACCGTGTGATGTGTGGCCGCCTCGCGCTCCGCAAGCAACCGTGCTGCCAGATCAGCGGCGCCGACCTCATGTGCGATCCCTGCTACGTGCGGATCAACTGGTTCTTCGACCTAGGCGTGCAGTTCCAATGCGGTGGGTGCGGCGCACGGTCGACGACCTTCGCCGCGATGGATCCGGTGGCGATGCGGCGCTAGTTCCGGCGATCGAACGCGGGCCGAATCCTCACCAGCCAACTGTCACGATCGTCCACCGAGCGTGGTAACCGCACTGCGGCAGCCCCGAACAGGGCGACCGTCAGCCAGATGTACCCGTTGTGGAAGACCGTCGTGAGGTGGCTGCCCAGGGGATAGTCGAGGATGCTGACCACCGTGGGATCGAAGAGGGAGATCAAACCACCCGACGCGGCCACCAGCGCCACCAGGAATCCGAGCGGTGCGAGCACACCACCGCGGCGCAATGCCAGGTCGGCGAGGTACACGAGCAGCGGCGCGAGCCAGACCCAATGGTGCACCCAGCTGTACGGGGACACCGCCGTGGTGGTGAGTCCGCACAGCACGACGGCGGGCAGTTCGTGTCCGGCCAGCGACAGTCGCCGCGCCAGCATCAGGCAGATGGCGGCGATGGCGAGAGCGCCTGCCAGCCAGAGCAATTGGTGCGCACCGCCGACACCGACGGTCCGGGCGAGCAGGCCGCGCAGCGATTCGTTGCGCGGGTTCTCCGGAACGCCGACGCGCGTGGGGTCCATGAATGCACCGCTCCAGAACGTCAGCGAATCCTTGGGCATGGCCGCCAGACCGACGAGTGCGGTCGCGGCACACGCGCCGATCGCCGTGCCGGCGGCGCGGTACCTGCGGGTGACCAGCAGGTAGACCACGAAAAAGGCAGGGGTCAGTTTGATTCCGGCCGCGATCCCGGTCAGCACCCCCTTCCAGCGCGACGAGTCGGGTAGCGCCATATCCGCGAGCACCAGCAGTAGCAGGAGAATGTTGATCTGGCCGAAGGCCATGGTTTCGCGGACCGGCTCGCACCACATCAGCAGTCCGGCGATCGGCAGAGCCGAGAACACCAGCCGCCGGTCCCGCCGATAACCGAGCATCGACAATGCCGCCCAGACCGATGCGGTCAGCATCGCGAAGTTCCCCAATGCGCCGACATAGGTGTACAGGTCACCGTGCAGGCCGACCAGGGGCACGAACAGCGGTGCGGCGAACGGGGTGTAGACGAACTCCCAGACACCGCGAGTGTGGCCGAGCAGCGGGGTGTCATAGACGGAAACACCGTCGACCACCCGGTGCCCGGCGATCTGGTAGACGCTGAGATCCATCAGATGCATCATCACCTGCGGCGTCGCGAGAACCTGCACGATGTAGCAGACACCGGCGACCGCGCCGAGGACCGAGATCGCCCAGAACGCGACGTTGGGGATCGTGCGACGCTCCGGCGTGGTCGGCGCCGCGGACGGCGCCTGCGTGTTCTCGATCGTCGACAATGGCACGCTCATCTCCCAGCGATCGGGTGCTGATTCGCCGCCCCACGCTAGTGGCACTCGCCGCGCGCCGCACACCGCGGCCGTTGCGCCCCTGCCCGCGTAGCACCGTCCTCGGGTGAGCGAGCGGGTCGAGCGTCGCTGACCCGCTTCCTGATCAGCCCGATGACACCCGCTTCAGCGACGCGGCCGGATATTCTCGCGCACCGCGGCGATATCCGGATAACCGTTGACCGCCATCAGCAGATCCGCCTCCGCCAGGATCATCCGCAGCACATGCACCAGACCCGAAACCCCGCCCAGCGCAAGGCCGTACACGTACGGGCGGCCGATGCCGACCATCGTCGCACCCAATCCGAGCGCCTTGATCACATCGGTACCCGAGCGCACACCGGAATCGAAGAGCACGGGCACCCGGTCCGCACATGCTTCGACCACCCCGGGCAGCGTCTCCAGCGCACTGAGGCCGCCATTGGCTTGGCGCCCACCGTGATTGGAGCAATAGATGCCGTCGACGCCCGCGTCGATCGCGCGGCGCGCGTCGTCGGGATGGGAGATGCCCTTGAGGATGATGGGCAGGTCGGTCAGCGACCGCAACCACGCCAGATCGTCCCAGGTGAGCGGGTTTCCGAAGGTCTGCACCCAGTGCAGCACGATGGACTGCGGGTCGTCGGAACCGACCATCTGCTGGAATACCGGATCGCTGGTGTAGTTCTTCAAAACGTGCCCGCGCAGCTGCGGGAAATTGCCGATCGAAAGATCGCGCGGACGCCAGCCGGGCACCCAGGTATCCAAGGTGACCGTGATGCCGCGATATCCGGCCTTCTCGGCCCGGCTCACCAGGCTCGCGGCGAGGTCGCGATTCTTCGGCGTGTACAGCTGGAAGAAGCTCGGCGTCGCACCCGCGTGGCCGATGACCTCCTCCAGCGGATCCTCCATCAGCGTCGAGAAGACCCCGGGCACACCGGTTTTCGCGGCGGCCTCGGCGACCGCGATATCACCGTGCTTATCGCCGACCAACCCGATCACACCGACCGGGGCCATGAAGATCGGGCTCGGGAAGGTGAGTCCCCATGCGTTGACCGCCAGGTCGCGCTCGCTCGCGCCGACGAGCATCCGAGGTATCACACCCCAGTCCGCGAACGCCTCGACATTGCGCCGCTGGGTCAGCTCGTCACCGGCTCCGCCCGCGATGTAGGAGTGCAGCGACGCGGGCATCGCGGCGGCGGCCTTGGCCTCCAGCGTCAGGTAATCCATCGGGAAATCCGGTGCGTGCCCGCCGAGTGCGGCGAAGTAGATCTCATTCTGATAGTCGGCGAACGCCACTGTTCTGCCCTTCGTTAGGGGATGATCGGAGGGGTGGCCTCCACTTGCCCGGATACTAGACGCTAATGTCCACGATCAAAGGCCGGACGAACCGCGAAACATTCGACCACGACACAGCGAAGGATTCTGTGCGATGTGCGTCACAGTGCCGGAGTGGTTCGAACCGGATGACCTGCGCATCGAGGTCCGATGGCCGTACCTGCTGTAGCGCGACCAACCGCTGTAGCGACGGGTAATCCGGGAACAGATGACAGATTGTGAGAACCGCGCCGTGAACCTCGACTACCTGCCAAGACCCAACGACCACGACATCCTCGTGGCGAGTCAGATCCTGAGCGGCCCACTACGCCGCCTCGTGCATCTGGCGCTCGGCCTGTCCACGGAGTCCATGGACCTACTCACGGCACTCACCGACCGATTACGGACCGCCGAGGGCGCACTGGCGGACCCCGCGACCTACGGCGAGTTCTAGCTCTCCCCCACATCCGGCACCGCCTCGATAATCGAATGCGGCCCGGCCGTTGCCACCACGCGACGTAGCCGGAAGCCGCCGCGTGCGAGCAGGTCGGCGTATTCGGCGGCGGTGCGTTCCCGGCCGCCGATGGACAGCAGCACCTCCAGGTCGAGCCAGAGGCTGAAGTGTGCCCGGTTGCGCGGCGGGACGACACATTCGATCAGCAGCAGTCTGCCGTGCGGTGCGATGGCGGCACGCACCGAGCGCAGGATCTTTCCGGCCGGTTCGTCGGGCCAGTCGTGAATGATGTGTTTGAGCACGTAGGCATCGGCGCCGGGCGGCGCGGAGTCGAAGAACGAGCCGTTCTCGATCGCGCCGCGATCGGCCACCCCGGCGCGGTCGAAGATCTCCGCGGTGGTGGCGGTGGCCGAATCCAGGTCGTAGACGACGCCGTTGGCGCACGGCGCGGCGCGCAGGATGGCGGCGAGCAGATATCCGCTGCCGCCGCCGACGTCGACGATCCGGTCGAATCGGGCGAAATCGTAGGCGGCCAGTATCGCCCCGACCGACAGCTGGGTGGTCACCTTCATCGCCTCGTGAAAGCCCATGGCGAAATCGGGATGCTCCGCCATATAGTCGAATCCGGTTGTGCCGTGCGCTAATTCATGACCCGATCGGCCGGTCTCGACCGTGTGGACCAGCTGGCCGCGCGCGACCCAGACCGCGGGGTGGCCGAGCATCATCAGCACCGGCCGTACGGTCCTCGGCGAGTTCGCGCGCAGGGTATCGGCCATCGGAGTGAGCGCGAACCGTCGTTCGGGCAGTTCGGCGAAGACGCCCCGGCTGGCCAGTGCCCGCAGCAATCGGTAGGTCGCGTCCGGATCGGCGTGTACCGCGGCCGCGATCCGCTCGGCCGAGCACGGCCCGTCGGCGAGGACATCAGCGATGCCGAGCGCGGCGGCGGTGTAGAGGGCCTGTGTCATCAGCCAGCCCTCGGCCAGTTCCAGCACGCCGATCGGTGCGGGCGCGAGGCGTTGGGCCAGCCGTCGCAGCCGCGCGCGCAGGCGTTCGACGGCGTGCGCGATGCGTGGCGGCGGAAGAGCATTGGGCGAGTGCATCATTGGTCTCCTCGAGCATCGTGTTCCCGCCTCCCCCCGAACACCCGGTTCGGTTCCGCGACCACTGCACCCCAGCGACCCCGGCGGGCCAACCCCTATCGATTACCCCTATTCGATCCGAAAGTGCGGCGGCATACGAAGGCTTTTCGCGGTTACTGCACGATTACCGCAGGTGGATAACGTGATTGCGGGTTCGTCGACTGGCCCGTACTCGGAATTCAGGAGCATCATGATGTCGCAGTCCACTATGGAATCGAGCACGATCGGACTCCCGACGGTGATCGGCGAACATGCGCTGCACAGGCCGGATGCCGTGGCACTGATCTGTGGCGAGCAGGAGACGACTTACGCTGCCCTGCATCGGAATTCCTGCCAGGTGGCCAATGCGCTACTGGCCGAGGGCTTGGCCGCGGGCGATCGGATCGGCTATCTCGGACATGACAGCGAGCGGTTCTACGAGCTGGTGATCGCTGCCGCGCATACCGGAATCGTGCTGGTGCCCATCAATTGGCGGCTCACCGTCGCCGAAATCGCGCATGTGCTCGCGGATTCCGGCTGCAAGCTGCTGTTCGTCGACGCTGGCCGTGAGGCCGCCGCGCAGAGCGCGTTGTCGGAGGTGTCCGCCGAGGTCGCGCTGCGGCGGATAGATCGAGACGGCGTCGCCGGGGCCGAATTCGCCAAATGGCACGCCGACCAGCCGGATTCGCCTCCGGTGAGCCAGGTTTCGCGGTTCGACCCGCTGCTGCAGATGTACACCAGCGGCACGACCGGCAAGTCGAAGGGTGTGGTCATCGCCCAGCAGAGCCTTTTCGCGGTGCGCGATGTGCGCCACGAATCGGAGCTGGAATGGCTGGAGGTGCCCGATGACGACGTGGCGCTGGTGGTGATCCCCGGATTCCATATCGCGGGTCTGGCGTGGGTGGTGCAGGGGCTGATCGACGGCATCGTCACGGTGGTCCTGCCCGAGTACACGCCGGGACTGTCGCTGGAGGCGATCCGGACGTGCGGCGTCACCGCCGTCTACGCGGTACCGATCATGTTGGCGCTCATCCTCGTCGAGCCCGGGGTGAGCGCGTCCGATTTCGGCAAGCTGCGGTTGGTCGCCTACGGCGGGTCCCCGATACCGGAGGACATGCTCGCGCAGTGCATGACGCAATTCGGCTGCCAGTTCCTGCAGTTCTACGGGATGACCGAAACCGCGACGCCCATCACGTTTCTCCCGCCCGAGGACCACTGGGTGGGCAATCCACGACTGCGCTCGGCGGGATTCCCATATCGGGGCGCGCGGATCGAGGTGCTGGATCGGGACGGAAATCGGTTGCCGCCGGGCGAAGTCGGCGAGGTGGTGGTGCACGGACCCGCGCCGATGGTGGAGTACTGGCACCGACTGGAAGCCACCGCGGCCACACTGGTCGACGGATGGATCCACACCGGCGATGCCGGATATCTGGATGAGGACGGTTATCTCTATATCAGCGACCGGATCAAGGATATGATCATCGTCGCTGGTGAGAACGTGTATCCGGCCGAGGTGGAGAACGTCATCGTCTCGCATCCGGCGGTGCGCGAGGCCGCGGTCGTAGGAGCCCCCGACGACCGGTGGGGTGAGACGGTGCACGCGTTCGTCGCGCTCGTTCCCGGGCAGACCGTGACCCCGCACGAGCTCACGCTGTTCCTGCGCGACAAGCTGGCCAGCTTCAAACGGCCACAGCACTTCGCCTTCATCGACTTCCTGCCCCGCAACGCCAGCGGCAAGATCCTGCGCCGCGAGTTGCGCGACCAGTTCTGGCAGGGCCGCGAACGCGCCGTCAACTAATAACCCGTCCTGGGTTCGGTAGAACGTAGTCAAAAGGTGGCTGCCCACGCCCTATTCGACCGCCATATGACTACGCTCGGCGAGCGGCCGGAGCGGGTAGGGGCGGCAAGCTATCTGGGCGGTAAGGGGGCCGCGGGTAGGGGTACCTCGCCCATCGGTGCGCCTGATACACCTGGTTGATACCGCTACAGTGGCTCGATCGGGAGGCGGCGCAATGCAATTCCGAGTCCTCGGTGCGCTGGATATCAGCGCCGACGGTGCCGAGATCGATCTCGGCGGGGTGACCCGCCGGGCGGTGCTCGGATACCTGCTCCTACACGATAATCAGGTCGTCCCGACCAGCCGCATCCGAGATGCGCTGTGGCACGGGGATCCACCGCCGACGGCGCGCAAGATCGTGCAGAACGCGGTCTCCGCGATCCGCAAGATCTTCGCGCACGCGGACGGCCAATCCGCCACGACGCTACTCACCCAGGTCCCCGGCTACCGGCTCCGCGTCGACCCGGAAGCGGTCGACCTCTACCGCTTCCGCCAACTGACCCGGCTCGGCCGCGCCGAACTCGATGCGGGCGCACCCGCCCGCGGCCGCCTGCACCTGCGCGAGGCGATCGGCATGTGGTCCGGCAACGCACTGGCCGATCTGGTGGAAAACGGCATCCTCTGGAGCGAAGTGACCGCCATCGAGGATGAACGGCTCAACGCCTACGAGGACTGTTTCGACGCCGAACTGGCATGCGGGCGGCACCGCGAGATCACGCCGGAACTCGAATTGCTCACCACCACAGCGCCATTGCGCGAGAGCTTCCATCGGCAGTACATGCTCGCGCTCTACCGCAGCGGTCGCCAAGCCGACGCACTGAACGTCTACCACCGCTCGCGCACCGCGCTTGTCGACACGTTGGGTATCGAGCCGGGGCACGAACTGCAGCGACTGCACCACCTGATCCTGACCCAGGATTCCTCGCTGCAGCCCAGGGTGTACCGCGCTCCGGCATGAATCCAGGTTCTGGGATAGGCCCGTAATCCCCTCCAGCTGAGCTGGTTCGGGGCCTATCCCCGCAAGAAACCAGTTCACACCGGCACGGCCGATTTCAGCTGTTTCAGCAGCTTGTCGGCGGCCTCGATGCCGGAGCGGCAGGATGCCTCGAGTGGGGCGCCACGAAGGTAGTCGCCCGCCAGTTCGAGGCCGGGGGTTGCGGCGACCTCGGAGTGAACCTGGGACAGGAACTTTCCGTGGAATGGGAGGTAGGCGCAATAGGCCGCGTCCCAGATCCGCTTGACCATGTTTACGCGGTTCACATGGTCCACCCCGAGCAGTCCGGTGAGCTGGCGCTCGGCGTCGTCGATCCACTTGTCGAGCACATCGTCGCTGGGGGTGGGGCGCGCGTGGCGGCCGCTGAAGGTGTAGCGGACGATGTGTAGGTCGTTGATGCCGTAGACACCGGCATTGCTGCACGGTCCGTCATCGAGGACGATGGCGCGGACGTCGGAGCCGAAGACCGGGCGGTCATATTCCACGAGCACTACCGCGGCCGGAAAGTATTTGACCTCGCGCAGTAGATCGCTCAGTGCGGGCAGTTCGGATTTCACGATCTCGGCGGTGGCGTATGCGGGTGAGGCGAGGACGACTCCGTCGTAGAAGTGGTCGGTGACCGGGCCGCCGCGCTCGGAGATGCCGAGGCCGATCACCCGGCCGTTACTGGTGAGGACCTGCTCGACCTTGGTGCTCGTGCGCACCTGTACCAGCTTCGACAACTGGTGGATGATCGGCGAAATGCCGTGGGTCAGTTGGTCGTAGGTGTCCATGATCATGTTGAGGTTGGTGCCGAAGGTGCCGAGGTAGACCTCGTCGGGTTCGGCGCCGTTCATGCGGACGTTCATGGGACGGAACATATTTCGAACGATGCGTGGGCTGAAGTGCGCGCTGAGCGGGCGGTCGTCGCTGCGGGCGGCGATCCTGGTGAATGCCGACGAGCCCAGGAAGCGGTTCTCTTCCTTGCGCTGCACCAGGAAGCCCAGATACGCCAGCTTCAGCAGATCGCGCAGCGGGCCGAGGCGGCGCAGGCGGCTGATCTTGTCCCAGGCGCTCTGTTTGCTGTCGAGGGTGAGGATCTTGCCGTCGAGTACACGGGAGGTGTTGATGCCGAACTCCTCGTATTCGGGTTCGCCGAATTCGGCAAGGAATTCCCGCAGCGCACTGTACTTGCGGCCCAGGTTCTTACCGCCGGTCATGACCGGACGGTTGCCGAGTTGATCGACACCGAAACGCCCGCCGAGCACATCCATCCGCTCGATCAGTTCGACCTCGTAACCGGCCTTGTGCAGATGCAGTGCGGCCGTCATGCCTGCGATACCGGCACCGACGACTGCGAGCCGCCGGTCGGCTCGTCTCGGGTTTTCCATCGCGGTCTCCTCAGTTCTGCGCGTCGGACAGGTGCGCTTCGGACGGGTTGGGAATGAGTTCGATTCGGCATTCGGCGATCGGAATGCCGAATTGGGACAGCACCAAGTCGACGTCGGCACCGAAGTCGGGATCGGCGTCGACCCGGTAGGTGAAGGTGAGCGGGCCTGCCAGCTCGGCGAAGCCGGTGAAGGTGGCCTCGAGCCCGCCGAGTGCGTACGGTTCGCCCGCGGCCACCAGGGCGGCCTGCCGGAAGCCCTCCAACATCAGCGGCCCAGGGACGTGGTCGTAGGGGTGGTCGAAGAAGGACGGGTGTGTTCGGTCCACGAGCAGTTCGAGATCGCCGCCGACAACGACATTGCGGGGATCGCGCCGACCCACCCGATTCGGTGGCACGGGGTCAGGTGATTCGGCATGCACACCTTCCTCGGGGCGATTACGCCGTTGGTGTGTCCGGAATTCGGCGTAGGTCTCCGGTGGGAATGCGATGCCGCCGCCACGCACCGTCAGCGCCGCGGCGGTGCCGATGGTCAACGTGGCGTCGAAGGAGTGCTCGGCGAGATAGCTGGTGCCGGATCCGAGGTCGGTACGGATCCGCACGATGCCCTCCAGCGGATCGGTTCCGGTATCGCCCAGCGCGCTGTGATCCTCGATCTCGGCGGTCATCCGTTGCAGGCTGAGTGCGGTGCCGAGCGGTAGCCCGAGGTAGCGGTGTCCGAGCACGGTCATGGCCTGGCGGATCGCCTCCACCGCCGCCAGCGGGTCGTGGAAGTCGCTCACACGGTCCGACCACAGCGAGTGCGCGCGTGGTATCTGGATCGCGGCCAGGTACTCCCCCGGGCCCGCGGCCGCGGTGTCGGCGACGAAAACTTCGCCGAGACAGCGTCGGTGGGCCAGTGAGCACGGCACGGTCTGCTCGAAACTCAGCCCTGCGGTCGGCGGGGTGCGCAGTTCATTCGGCATGCTATCTCCTCAGATCCCTACGCGGGCCGTGTCGAGTTCGGCCAGGACCAGTCCGGCGAGCGCCCGTGGGGTCGGGTTGTCCAGAAAGACCTCGACCGGAATGCTCGCGCCCGCAAGCGCATTCATGCGGTTGCGCAGCTCGAGTACCGACAGGGAGGTCAGCCCGGTCGCCAGAACACCGGTGTCCGTGTCGATCTCGCCGTTGTCGCGGTCGACCAGGATCGCGGCGATCTGGGTGCATACCGTCGCGAGGACGAAGTCGGATCGCTCCGGCTCGGGTAGCGCCCGTACGCGAGCACGGAATTCGGTGTCCGGGTCCTCCGTCGACTGTGCCGTTGGTGCGTGCTCGTCGTAGTGCGGCGGCGCGATGTGCTCGCTGCTGTCGCACCAATAGTGTTGTGTGGCTCGCCAATACCGGCGGTGCTGGAACGCGTAGGTGGGCAGATCGACGGTGCGGGCACCGGAGTCGGCGAAAGCCGCCGCCCAGTCCACCCCGACACCGCGGACCCACGCTCCGGCCGCGGCTTGCATCAGGCCGTGCTGCTCGGATTCCCCACGCAGAGTCGGCAATGAGACGCACGATCGATCGCCCGCACACTCGTAGGTCATGCCGGACAGCACGTCACCGGGCCCGATCTCGATGAACGTATCGACTCCGGCATCGAGCAGATATCGCATGCAGTCGTGGAACAGCACGGTGCCGCGGGCCTGGCGGACCCAGTATTCCGGTGTACACACCTGCGCGGCGGTGACCGGTACGCCGGTGACGTTGGACAGCAACGTGATCGAGGACGGCTTCAATTCGGCGGCGGCCACGATCGCGGCGAACTCGTCGAGCAGTCCGTCCAGATGTGGGGAGTGGAAGGCACGTTCGACCCGCAGTCGCCGGATCCGTCTACCCCTGGCACGCCACTGCTTCGCCAACACGCCGATCACGGCTTCGTCACCGGAGATAACGGTCGCGTTGGGCCCATTGCTGGCAGCGATGGATACCCGATCGTCGTATCCGGCAAGCGATTGCGCGACCTCGTCGAACGTTGCACGCACCGCGAGCATCGCACCGGGTCCGAGCCGCTGCATCAATCGTCCCCTCGCCGACACCACTGCCGCGGCGTCGGCGAGGGTGAACACGCCGCCGATATGTGCCGCGGCGAGTTCACCGATCGAGTGGCCGAGCAGGAAATCCGCTGTCAGTCCCCAGGATTCGAGCAATCGGTAGGTCGCGACCTCGACGGTGAACAGTGCGGGCTGGGTGAACTCGGTGCGGTCCAGCGCATCCGCCGCATCCGGATCGAACATCACCGTGCGCAATGGCCGATCGAGATGGGTGTCGAAGGCGGTGCACAGATCTTCGAAGGCCGCGCGAAAGGCCGGAAACGCCTCGTACAGTTGCTGCCCCATACCCGTGCGCTGGCTGCCCTGACCCGGTAGCAGCAGGCCCAGCTTCCGACCGGACGCGGCAGCACCAGTGACCACGGCTCGGTCGACCGCGCCACGCGCCACCGCGGCCGCCGCTTCCCGCAGTTCGTCCGGATCTCCGGCCAGCAGCACGGCCCGGTGATCGAAGACCGTCCGGGTCGTCGCCAGTGAGAAACCCACATCCGCGATATCCGCCGGCGGGATGGAACTCAGGCGCGCGGCCTGATCCCGCAACGCTTGTGCCGTCCGGCCCGAGAGCACGCAGGGGTACGCCGGATACCGCTGCAGGGCCCGCGGTTCGTCCTCGATGTCCGGCTCGGCATATGTTTCGGTCGGGTCGTACTCGACGATGACGTGCGCATTGGTGCCGCTGAATCCGAATGCCGACACCCCCGCCCGCCGTGGCCGTCCGGTCTCCGGCCACGGTCGCGCCTCGCTGGCCAGCCGAACCCCGCCGACCGACCAGTCGATGTGCTCGGACGGTCGATCCACATGCAGCGTGGCGGGCACCACCCCGTGGCGCATCGCCAGCACCATCTTCATCAATGCCGCTGTGCCCGCGGCGGATTGCGTGTGCCCGATATTGGATTTGATCGATCCCAGCCACACCGGATGCCCAGGATCTCGGTGCCGACCGTAGGCGGCGAGCAAGGCCTGCGCTTCGATCGGGTCGCCGAGTGGCGTCCCGGTGCCATGGCCCTCGACCACATCCACCTCGGCGGCGGACAACTCGGAATTCGCCAGCGCCTGCCGGATAACACGTTGCTGCGCTTGGCCATTGGGTGCGGTCAGCCCATTGGACGCGCCATCGGAATTGATCGCGCCGCCGCGGATCACGGCGAGCACCGGATGTGCGTTGCGCCGGGCGTCGGACAGCCGCTCCACCACGAACATGCCGACGCCCTCGGCCCAGGCGGTGCCATCGGCGGCCTGCGCATAGGGTTTGCACCGGCCGTCGGGGGCGAGCGCGCGCTGCCGCGAGAACGCGATGAACGGCGACGGCATCGACATCACCGTGATGCCGCCGGTCAACGCCAGCGAACACCCACCGCCACGCAGCGATTCGACGGCCTGATGCAGCGCGACCAGCGCACCCGAGCAGGCCGTGTCGACCGTGACGGCGGGCCCCTCCAGCCCGAGCAGATAGTTGATCCGCCCGGTGGCGAGGCTGGCCTGGGTGCCGAGCACGTAGTACGTCTCGAACCCATCCCAGTCCGGCGACCAATCCGAGTAGATCTGATCGCTGACCGCGGCGAACACCCCGGTATCGGTGCCGCGCAGCGTGGTCGGGTCGATGCGCGCCCGCTCGATCGCCTCCCACGCCACCTCTAACAGCAACCGCTGCTGCGGATCCATTGCCCCGGCCTCACGTTCGGACACCCCGAAGAATCCGGCATCGAAATCCGCTATGTCATCGAGGAATCCGCCGAGGCCGACGGTGGTCATGCCCGCTTCGTCGTGCGCCGCGGCCGGTCGCCAGCCCCGATCGACCGGGAACTCCGATACCACTGATCGCTGCTCGGCGACCAAGTCCCACAACTCCTCCGGCGAACGGACGCGGCCCGGAAACCGGCAGGCCATCCCGATGATCGCGATCGGCTCTGCTCGCTCGGCCCGCACCTCGCGCAACTGCTGCCTGGTCTCGTGCAGCTCACGGACGGCGCGCCGCAGATATTCGCGCAACTGCTCGTCATCGGCCATGGTGTGCCACCTCCCTTCGGCGTCCGATCAGTCCAATTGGTCGATGAATTCGAACAATTCGCTGTCCTCGGCCGCCGCGAGATCGCCGATGCTCGCGCTTTCCGGACCGCCGTCGAGTTCGCGCAGCACCGCGCGCAGCCGGGTGGCGATATCGCGCCGATCGTCGGGATCCAGCGACGCCGCGGCGCAACTGTTCGCAAGTGCCTCCACCTCGGACCTGATCCGGGCGGGTGCGTCGTCGACCGGTGCGATCTCCTGCCGGATGTATCCGGCCAGTGCCGCAGGGGTCGGATGGTCGAAGACCACCGTCGTGCCCAGGTTGATGCCGACCGCGGATTTGACCCGGTTGCGGAACTCCATCACCCCCAGCGAATCGAAGCCCAGTTCCTGGAATGGGCGTTCGACGTCGATCGCATCCGGCGACTGGTGGCCGAGCACGGCGGCCGCCTGCGCGCGAATCGCGTCCACGATCACCCGCTCCTGTTCGGCCGGGTCGAGTCCGAGCAGACCGGCGGCGAATTTGGCCGATTCACTCGACCTGGCCGCGGCGGTCCGCCGCGAGGAACGGGCGAGACCGCGCAGCATGGCGGGCATATCGGCCGGATCCATCGCCGAGAGCACCGACATGTCCAAGCGCGCGGCGACTGTGGCGGCCCGCCCGCCCGCGAGTGCGGCGTCGACGAGCGCCATGCCGTGGTCATCGTCGATGGGCAGCATGCCCTCTCGGCGCATGCGCGCCCAATCCTGGTCGCCCAGTTGGGCCGTCATGCCGCTGGCACTGCGCCAAGCGCCCCAGGCCAGCGCGGTAGCGGGTAGTCCGGCGAGATGGCGGCGGCGGGCCAGTGCGTCCAAATAGGCATTCGCCGCCGCGTAATTGGCCTGTCCCGGTCCGCCGAGCACGCCCGCGATGGAGGAGTACAGCACGAAGGCCGCCAGGTCGAGGTCCTTGGTGGCCTCGTGCAGATGGTGCGCGGCATCGACTTTGGGGCCGAAGACGGTCCGCACCTGCTCTGCGGTCATGGAGTCGAACATGCCGTCATCGATCACACCGGCGGTGTGCACCACCGCCGTCAGCGGATGCTGCGCCGGGATCGTGTCCAGCAGTGCCGATATCGCGGCCGGATCGGCCACATCGGCGGCGACGATATCGACATCGGCACCGTGCGCGGTCAATTCGGCCACCAGTTCGGTCGCGCCCTCGGCGGTCGGACCCCGACGACTGGCCAGCAGCAGCCGGCGCACGCCGCGCTCGCCGACGAGATGCCGGGCGAGCACCGCACCGAGTCCGCCGGTGCCGCCGGTCACCAGGACCGTGCCCTCCGGGTTCCACCGTGGCGGCACAGTCAGCACATTCTTGCCGATATGCCGGGCCTGGCTCATGAACCGGAATACCTCCGGCGCCTCCCGGACATCCCATGAGGTGACCTGAATTGGTTGCAGTACACCGGAATCGAAGAGTCCGACGAGTTCGGTCATGATCTCGCGGAGCCGGTCGGGGCCGGCCTCCATCAGATGGAAGGCCCGGTAGTAGACGCCGGGATGTTCGGCGGCCACCTTGTCCGGCTCACGCCGGTCGGTCATGCCCATTTCGATGAACCGGCCACCGCGCGGCAGCAAGCGCAGGGAGGCGTCGACGAATTCGTTGGCCAGTGAGTCCAGGACGATATCGACGCCGCGTCCCTCGGTGGCGTCGAGGAATCGCTGTTCGAAGTCGAGGGTGCGGGTGTCGCCGATATGCGTCTCGTCGAATCCCATGCCGCGCAGCACATCCCACTTCGGCTTGCTCGCGGTGACATAGAGTTCCGCGCCGAAATGCCGGGCCAGCTGCACCGCGGCCATGCCGACGCCACCGGTCGCGGCATGCAGCAGCAGCGTCTCCCCCGGCTGTAGTCCGGCCAGATCGACCAGGCCGAAGTACGCGGTCGCGAAGACCACCGGCGCAGCGGCCGCCTGAGCGAAGGACCAGCCGCGCGGCATCGGCACCACCAGCCGCCGATCGACCACGGCGGTGGACCCGACCACCGGGAGGAAGCCGAATACCCGATCACCCGGCGCGAAATCGGTGACGTCCGAGGCGACTTCGAGCACGACGCCCGCGCCCTCACCGCCGATCGGCGCGTCCGGATCCGGGTACATGCCGAGCACGATCAGCACATCACGGAAGTTGACGCCCGCCGCCCGCACCGCGACGCGGACCTGGCCGGGAGCCAGCGGGGCGGTGGCATCGGGATCCGGTGTGAACGTGAGGTTATCGCCGGTCAGCGTGCCCTTGCCGAGTGGGAGCAGCCGCCAGTCACCGTCGTCCGAGGGCATACTCGCTTCGACCGTGTCGGCACCGGATCGGCTCAGTCGGATCGCGTGCAGTCCGCCGCGCCGCAGCGCCAGTTGTGGTTCGTCGGCCACGGTGATGGCCTGTACGACGGCTTCGCGGTAGTGCGCCCAGTCGTCGACATCGACCAGCAGCATTCGGCCGGGGTTCTCGTTCTGCGCGCTGCGCAGCAGGCCCCAGGCCGCCGCGCCCGCCAGATCCGCATTCTCCGCGCCGTGTACCGCGACCGCGTTGCGGCTGACCACCACCAGGATCCGTTCGGCGGCGTCCTCGTCGGTCACCAACCGCTGCACCGTGGTCATCAGGTCGGTCACCCATTCGCGCACCGATTCCGGTGTGCCGCCCACCGATTCGGACGTGGGAGCGGAAAGTACCACCGCACGCTGCCCGGCCACGGTTACCGTCTCCTGGCCCGCACCCGAACGCGCCCAAGGCTGATCAACGGTCACATTCTCCGGCTGCGGCACGGTAATCCAGATCGTGCCGAGCAGATCCGCGTTCGCGGTCGACTTCACCATCAGCGCCTCGCGCGGCAGCGCACGCAGTGCCAGCGCCGCCACCTCGGCGACCGGACCGCCGCCCGCGTCGGCCAGGATGAGTGAGATCCGGTCCGGCGCCGGCGCAGACAGCCGTATCCGCAGTGACGACGCACCGACCGCGTGCAGCGAGACGCCCTCCCATGAGAACGGCACCGACACCTCGCCATCGTCGCCCGCCGCGGCCCCACCGAGGGCGATGGCGTGCAGCGCGGCATCCAACAGCGCGGGGTGCACGCCGAACCGCTCCGCCGAGGACCGCGCCTGCTCCGGTAGATCCACCTCACCGAACAAGTCCTCGCCGCGTCGCCAGAGTGCGGTCAGTCCACGGAACAGCGGGCCGTAGCGATATCCGGCCTCGGCCAGGTCGTCGTAGCCGCCGTCGAGTTCGACGGGTTCGGCACCGGGCGGCGGCCATGCCGCGAAATCCGCACTTGCCGTCGCGGATTCGTCCCGCGGAGCGGGTTCGACGACACCGACGGCATGGCAAGTCCACTCGATCCGCTCGCCGGTCTCGGATTCGGACTGTGGCCGCGAGTACACGGTGAGTGCCCGGCTGCCGGTGTCCTGTGGTGCGCCCGCGACGACGCGCAATTCGATCGCACCGGTATCGGGCAGCGGCAGCGGCGCCTGCAAGACCAGCTCGGCCAGCCGGGCGCAATCCACCAAAGCGCCCACGTGCAGCGCCATTTCGACGAATGCGGTGCCGGGCAGCAGGATGATGCCGGCGATTTCGTGGTCGGCCAACCAGGGATGGCTGCGCAGCGAAAGCCGTCCGGCGCAGACGATCTCATCGGATTCCGGCAGCCGCACCACCGCACCCAGCAGCGGATGCGCGGCATCCTCCAGCCCCGACTGCCGCACATCGCCGACGCCCGCGGATTGCAGCCAGTACTGCTGCCACTGGAACGGATAGGTCGGCAGGTCGACCGCCGTCGCACCGCTTCCGGCGAACAGCTCCGTCCAATTCACATGCGCGCCGGCGCAATATCCGGCGGCCAGTGCGGCAATCAGTCCGGATATCTCACCGTCCGCACCGGGCGAGCGCAGCACCGGCTTGGTCGTCGGTACCGGCTTTTCGGCCGCGGCGGCGGTCTGCACCACCAACGTGGTCAGCGCCGCACCCGGTCCGGCCTCCCACGCGACGCCGACTCGTTCCGCGATCAGCCGCTCGGCGGCCGCCATGAACCGCACCGGTCGGCGAACCTGGCCGACCCAATAATCCGGGGAACGCAATTCGTCATCGGTGGCCGGTTCGCCGGTCACCGTGGAGATGATCGGGATGGTCGCCCTGTGGTAAGTCAGTCCGGCGCAGACCCTTTCGAAGTCGGCGAGCATCGGCTCCATCCGCGGCGAATGGAATGCGTGGCTGACCACCAGGCGCTTGGTCTTGCATCCACGCTCGGCCAGGATCGCGACGACCTCGGCTACCGCATCGTCGTCACCAGAAAGCACCAGCGAACGCGGCCCATTCACCGCCGCGATGCCCACCCGGTCCGCGCGATCGCCGATGAGCTCGGCGACCTCGTCCTCGTCGGCGGTGACCGAGACCATGGTTCCGCCCTCGGGCAGAGCCTGCATCAGACGTCCCCGCGCCGCCACGAGCGCGCAGGCATCCGAGAGCGACCACACCCCGGCGACGAAGGCCGCGGCGATCTCGCCGATGGAGTGGCCGACCAGGTAGTCGGGGCTAACGCCCCAGGATTGCAGCAGCCGGAACAGGGCGACCTCGATCGCGAACAGGGCGGGCTGGGTGTATTCGGTCCGGTCCAGCAGGGCCGCCTCCTGGGTGCCCGGCTCGGCGAAGATCACGCTGCGCAGTCCGGCGGTCCAGTCCGGGTTGGCGGCGTCGACCTGCGCGCACACCTCGTCGAAGATCTCGGCGAACAATGGATAGGCTCGGTAGAGCCGGGTGCCCATGCCCGCGCGCTGCGCGCCCTGGCCGGGGAACAGCACCGCGGTCCGGACATCGCGTCCGGCGACGCCGCGGACGACCTGCGACGAATCCTGTTGTGCGATCAGTGCTTCCAGCGCGGTCAGCAGGTCATCACGATCGGAGCCGAGCAGGACGGCGCGGTGTTCGAATTCCGAGCGGGTCGCGGTCAGCGAGTAGCCGATATCGGTCGGATCGGTGTCAGGGTTTCTCTGGAGAAATTCGGATAGTCGCTGCGCCATCGCAGGTACCGCCGAGTCGGTGCGCCCGGACACCACCCAGGGTGTCACGGGTGGCGTGTTCCGTTGTGGGGCCGTGCTGTTCGACTCGTCGGCTGGCGGTTCCTCGATGATCAGATGGGCGTTGGTGCCGCTGATGCCGAACGAGGAGATCCCGGCGCGTCGCGGCGTCGACCGGCGCGGCCACGGCCGCGGTTCGGCCAGCAGTCGGACATTGCCCTCGGTCCAATCCACATGTTCGGTCGGCTGCTCGGAATTCAGGGTGCGCGGCAGCATTTCGTGCCGCATGGACAGCACGGTCTTGACGATTCCGGCGACACCGGCGGCGGCCTGAGTGTGTCCCATATTCGATTTGATCGAGCCGAGCCACAGCGGGCTATCCGGACTCGGCCGCGTTCGGCCATAGGTGGACAGCAGCGCCTGCACCTCGATGGGATCACCAAGAACCGTTCCGGTGCCGTGCCCCTCGACCATATCCACGTCGGCGGCGGTGATCCTGGCATCGGCCAGCGCGTCCCGGATGACCCGCTGCTGCGCCGGACCATTCGGCGCGGCCAGCCCATTCGAGGCACCGTCCTGATTCACCGCCGAACCGCGCACCAGCGCCAGAATCCGGCGGCCCTGCGCGCGAGCCCGCGACAGTCGCTCCAGCACCAGCACACCGATGCCCTCGGACCACACGGTGCCGTCGGCGCCCTCGCCGTAGGACTTGCACCGTCCGTCCGGTGCCAGCCCGCGCTGCATGCTGAACGATATGAACGGCGCGGCCTTCGCCATGACCGTGACCCCACCGGCCAAGGCGGTATCGCACTCGCCCCGGCGCAGCGCCTGGGCGGCCAGGTGCACCGTCACCAGCGACGACGAGCAGGCCGTATCGATGGTGAGCGCCGGACCCTCCAGGCCGAGCGCATACGAAATGCGGCCGGAGGCAACACTTCCCGTCATGCCGGTCATCAGATATCCGGCCAGGTCGGCGGGCGCGGTGTCATCGGCGTAGTCGTTGTAGAACATTCCGGCGTAGACGCCGGTGCGGCTGCCGTGCATGGAACTCGGGTCGATGCGCGCGTGCTCCAATGCCTCCCACGAGACCTCCAGCAGTAGGCGCTGCTGTGGATCGGTGGCCAGCGCCTCGCGTGGCGAGATACCGAAGAAGCCCGCGTCGAATGCCGCCGCGCCGTCGAGGAATCCGCCGGAGCGGACATAGGTCTTGCCCTCGGCGCCCGGTTCGGGATCGTAGCAATCGTCCCAGCCGCGTTCCGGCGGGAATTCCGAGGTCACCTCGCGACCGTCAGTGAGCATGCGCCACATATCCTCCGGTGCGGCGATGCCGCCCGGATAGCGGCAGGCCATGCCGACGATGGCGATCGGTTCCTCCGGGTCGGTCGCATGGGTCGCGAATCCGTTGCCCTCGGGCGCATCGGCCCCGATCAGTCTGGTGCGCAGCAGTTCGGCGAGCCGGTCGATGGTCGGATAGTCGAAGGCCACCGCCGCCGTGAGCTCCACACCGCTGGCGCGGCGCAAACGGTCACGCAGTTCGACCGCGGATCGGGAGTCGAAGCCCAGATCCCGGAACGAGGCCGACACGTCGATGACCTCGGGCGCGACCGCGCCGAGCACATCGGTCACCTGCTGGACCACCAGCTCGCGCAGCAGCCGCCGCTGCTCCTCGGGTGAGCGGCGGCCGAGCTCATCGCGTTCGAGCACCGCGCTGCGGTCGCCATTCGACTGTGACATCTGGACTCCTCGAATGTGGTTGCGCTGCACCGGAAAGCATTCGACTTCCGCCGATATTTCGAGCGTAAATAGGCACCGGTCTGCGCCCGTCCACCGTGCGGTAATCGGTGGGCCACCGCAGGCCCCGATTCGTCGATTTCGGCGGTAGCTTTCATATTCGACGTTCCATGCGAGGCGGGAGTACGACAATGCCGGTTCCGGAATCCACTGTTTTCCAACGTTTGGGTCGACTCGCCTCGGTCATAGACCCCGACGGCTGCCCGGCCACGACGATCGATGAGGTGTTCACCGGGAAGCCGCTCGGACCGATTCCGCTGGCCGATGCCGATGACGTGCACGCCGCATTCACCAAAGCTTCCGTGGCACAGCGGGATTGGTCCGCTCGACCGGTGCGCGACCGAGCCGCCGTCATCAAGCGCTATCGCGCGCTGGTACTCGAACGCCGCGACCTATTGCTCGATATCATCCAGGCCGAAACCGGAAAGGCCCGCTGGACCGCACAGGAAGAAATACTCGGAATCATCGCCGGAACACGGTATTACGCGCGGATGGCACCGGAGTTATTGAAACCTAAGCGCGTTCCCGGGCCGCTGCCCGGCCTGACCAGGGTGCGCGTGCACGCGCAACCGAAGGGCGTTGTCGGTGTCATCGCACCCTGGAATTATCCGATGTTCCTGGCCATCGGCGATTCCATTCCCGCGCTGCTGGCGGGCAATGCGGTGGTGCTGAAACCCGCGTCCCGAACTCCGTTCGCCGCCTTGGCCAATGCCGAATTGCTCTACGAGGCGGGGCTGCCCCGTGAACTGCTCGCCGTCGTCCCCGGTTCGGGCTCGACGGTCGGGCGCGCCATCGTCGAGGACTGCGATTACCTCATGTTCACCGGCTCCTCGGCCACCGGGCGGGTCCTCGCCCGGCAGTGCGCCGACCGGTTGATCGGATTCTCCGCCGAATTGGGCGGCAAGAATCCGATGATCGTCACCGCGGGCGCGGATCTCGACAAGGTGGCGAAAGCCGCACTGCGCGCGTGCTTCTCGAATGCGGGCCAGCTGTGTCTGTCCATTGAACGCATCTACGTCGAGCAAGCGATCGCCGAAGAGTTCATGGCGAAGTTCGTGGCCGCGATCGAAGCTATGCCGCTCGGCGCTGGTTATGACTTCTCGACCGCGATGGGCAGTCTCAGCTCTGCTGAACAGCTCGCCACCGTCGCCAAACACCTCGCCGATGCGAAATCCAAAGGTGCGACTGTAGTTGCCGGCGGAAAGGCGCGACCAGACCTCGGTCCGCTGTTCTTCGAACCCACGGTGTTGACCGGTGTGACCGCCGAGATGGATTGCGCCCGTGAGGAAACCTTCGGACCGCTCGTCGGGATCTATCCGGTCGCCGACGTCGATGAGGCCGTCCGACTCGCCAACGACACCGCATACGGCCTCAGCGCCAGCGTGTGGGCTGCGACCCCGGCCCAGGGCGAGGCCATCGCGGTCCGGTTGCGCTCGGGTGCGGTGAATGTCGACGAAGGGTATGCGGTGGCCGCGGCCAGCCCGACCGCGCCGATGGGCGGTATGGGCATTTCCGGGCTCGGCCGCAGACACGGTCCCGAGGGACTACTCAAATACACCGAGCCGCAGACCGTCGCCGCCGCGTTGGTCGTCGGCCTCGACGCGCCACCGCGCATGTCCGCCGAGCGGTGGCAGCGGATGCAGGTGCCGATGGCGGAATTCGTGAGCAAACTTCCCGGCCGATGACCATTAGCATCGTGCTCTGTGATCACAGTGGCCAGCTGGAACGTCCTACATCGCGTGCACGCGGAGAACTGGGGCTCCGATATCGCGACGCGCTGGCCCGATGAAGGGGTGCGCATCGCGGCGGTGACCGACTGGATAGCCGGACGGCCCGAACAGGTCATCGCCCTGCAGGAGGTCAGCGGTGACCAACTCGCGAGCCTGCGATCGGCATTGCCCGACAGGGATATTCACGCACTGCGCTACCCACGCGTCCCGCATCCGCGCAGCGGCACCAGTCCGCTGCAGGACCGCACCGAACATCTCGTCCTCGTGGTCGCCGGATCGGGCCGCGAGGTCGCGGCCGAATCCTTCGACAACGATCCGGGCAAGGGCGCACTGGCCGTCGAAACGGCCGGAATGGTCTTCGTGGCCACCCATGTGACCGGCGACCCGCGGCGCACCCGCCAGCTGGCTCGATTGGCCGAACTCGCCCCACCGGATCGAGTGAGCGTCCTGCTCGGCGACTTCAATATCGACCGCGACACCGTCGCATCCGCACTCGGCGCCGACTTCGCCATCGTCGACCTTCCCGCCGATTCCCTGCCGACACTCCCGCGCACCTCGGGCACGAAGTCACAATTCATCGACCACGTGGTCGTCCACGGCGCCACCGTGCAGGACGCGGCCGTGCTGGCGGTCGGCGGTCTCTCGGACCATAACTACCTCCGCGCCACCATCACTGTTTGAGGCGACCCCCAGCGCGCCACAGCCAGCACCAGCGCGGCAGCTCCGCGATCACCGTCAGCACCGCCAACACCAGGACGACGACGGCGATCCAGCTCGGCCAGATGACCCAGGCGCTCAGCACCGCCGCGACCAGTTGCAGGACGACAAGGGCGATCGTGACCCACCCCGGCGCGGCGAGGAGTACCTGCTTCTTGTCGCCGGGCGTGCTGAACACCGTAGGCAGGCCGATCAGCACCACCACCGACAACACCGCGAGGAAAACCGAATCGAAACGCGCGGCCACCGCCCACGGCGTCGCGATCCAAGCAATGAGCTCGACCGTAAACCGCAACACGGACGCAACCCTGCCCTGCCCCGTAAGGTTCGGCGATTCCAACATGCGTGCAGCGTCCCATGCGAATCGCGCCGCCGCACATCGATGGCGAAGCCCCGGACCGAAGGGGATGGTCCGGGGCTTCATGTGGAGTATCGCGCGGGTCCTTCGCCGAGTTAACGGGGTGCAATGGGCGTCACGCGAGTTGAGCCAGCAGGTCGTCGGCGGCGGTGGTGCCGGAGCGGAAGCAGGCTTCCAGTGAGGTGCCGAGGAGGTAGTCGCCCGCTACGGCCAGGCCGGTACAGGCGGTGATTTCGTGGCGGAGTTTGGCGGTGAAGTCGCCGTGGTCGGGGAGGTAGGCGCAGTAGGCGGTTTCCCAGCTGCGGGTTACGCGATGGCGGCGGGTAGCGCCGGTTGCGGCGCAGTGCTCGGTGACGGCGCGTTCGGCTCGGGTGAGCCAGGTTTCGAAGGATCTGGCGGTTGGGAGGGGGCGTGCGTCGCGTCCCGCGAAGATGTAGCGGACGGTATCGCGGCGGGTCGGGCTCTCCGGGCCGACGGCGCGGCAGGGGCCGTCGTCGAAGGTGATGCCCCAGACGTCGGGCGCGAAGATATCGCGGTCGTATTCGACGACCGCGACCGCGGCGGGGAGGTACCTGATCTGCGCGAGCAGCTTGCCGACGGCGGGGAATTCGTCGATGACCAGCTCGGCGGCGGCCGGCGCCGGAGTTGCCAGTAGGACCGCGTCGTAGCGGTGTTCGATTGGCGCAGCACCGTTTTCGGCGACGGCGAGTCCGCGGACCCGGCCGTTGCGCACCAGCAGGCGGTTCGCGGTGGCGCCGGTGCGCAGGACGACCCGTCGCGACATCGCGTCGAAGACCGGTTGGATACCGTCGGTGAGACGGTCGAAGTCGTCGAGCACCGTCGCCAGCGTCGCACCGAAGGCGCCGAGGTAGACCTCCTCGGGTTCGGCACCGTGGGTCCATACGGTCATGGGGCGCAACAGGATTGCGGTGAGCGCGGGGCCGAAGTGTTCGCTGAGCGGTTTATGGTCGCTGTGTGCGGCGAGTTTGGTGAAATAGCCGGGTTCGAGCAGTCCGTCGGCGGTGAGCGCGCGCGTGGCGAGGTAGGAGAACTTGGCGACATCGGGTGCGGGGGTGCCCACTTCGATCAGATGCCGCAGGCCGCCGGAGCGATCGCGATGGTCGATGGTGAACAGCTCGCCGCCCACGATCCGCGACATCCGCAGCGGATACGGCTCCACGGCGAAGGGACCCAGTTCCGTCAGAAACTCACGCAGTGCGGTGTATTTGCGGCCGATGAGCCGCCCGCCCGCCATGATCGGCCGGTCACCGAGCAGGCATACGCCGCACCGCCCGCCCGGCTGCGGCTCGCGTTCGATCAGTTCGACACGGTGGCCCGCCTGCTGGAGACGATGGGCAGCCGCCAGTCCCGAAATTCCCGCGCCGACCACCGCGATATGCTGGCCATCCCCCACGCCTCACCTGCCCAGCCAGTAGGTGCGATGCTGAAAAGCGTAGGTGGGCAGGTCTATTCGCCGCGCACCGGTGCTCGCATACAGCGCCGACCAGTCCATCGGTGTTCCGGCGGCATGCGCCCGGGCCAATGCGGTCACGAACGAGATGGCCTCGTCCGAGGGACCGTATCCCCCGGTTCCCGAGACCGACGTCACTACAACATCTGTCTCTGCGGCAACGGTGGCGACGACGATCTCACGCACCCGCTGCGCCCATGCGCCGCAACCCAATTCGACGAAGATCGATCCGGCATGCCCGGCCGCCCATCGAATCGCCTCCCACGGCGGATCATCCGTGCGAGCCTGCGCCGTCCAGTACTCGGCCGCGCTCAGCTCGTCCCGACCGACCTGTTCCCCCGTTCGACTGGACACAATGGCGACCCTCGGATCCCCGAAACTCGCGCCCGCACACACCCGCGCGACTGCCGCCGGATCGTCCCTCGCCCTGATGAATTCGACCGCCGAGGCCAGCGACCACACCCCCGCCACATATCCGGCCGCGATCTCACCGATCCCCTGCCCGACCAGATAGTCGGCCCGCACCCCGAACGAAGCCATCAACTCATACAACCCGACCGCGACGGCAAAAACCCCCGCCCGCGCGGACTCTGGACTATCCCACAACCGAGTCACCGAGTCGGGCTCACCCGTCACAAGATCGCGCAGCGGACGCCCCAAATCGGTAAACGCCGTATCTATTTCGTCATAGGCCGAGCGGAACACCGGGAAGTCGGCATACAGTCCGCGCCCGACACCGACGAGCCCCGAACCGGGAAACAACACAACCGTCTTTGCCACCGGCGATGCGACCGCACGCACGACTGTCGGCGAATCCTGTCCGGCCGCAAGCGATTCCAGACCAGCCAGCAGATCATCATGTTTGCGACCGATCAGCACCGCGCGATGCGGCAGCCGCGCACGCGAAACCGCCAGTGAATGACCGACATCCACCGGATCGATATCCGGATGCGCGCGCAATCGCGCCGCGAGCCGTTCCGCCTGACCGGTCAGCGCCCGCGGCGACCGCGCCGATACCACCCAGGCCAGCACCGGCGGCGCACCGTCCGCCGCGGGCGCGAGCTGCTGCGCCGGGGCCTGCTCGAGCACCACATGGGTATTGGTGCCGGTGATGCCGAACGACGAGACGCAGGCCCGTCGCGGCCGCCCGGTATCCGGCCACGGCCGAGTTCCGGTTACCAGCTCCACTTGCCCGGCCGCCCAATCGACGTGCGGCGTCGGCTCGTCCACATGCAGCGTCGGCGGGACCACGCCGTGGCGCATCGCCATGACCATCTTGATCACCCCGGCCACCCCGGCAGCGGCCAGGCAGTGGCCCATATTCGATTTGATCGACCCGAGCAGCGCGGGCCGGTCCCGATCCTGCCCATAGGTGGCCAACAGCGCCTGCACCTCGATGGGGTCGCCGAGTACGGTCGCGGTGCCGTGGCCCTCGATCACATCCACCTGCGCGGCGGACAACTGAGCGTTGGCCAGCGCCGCTCGGATGACCCGCCGCTGGGCCGAACCGTTCGGCGCGGTGAAGCCATTGGACGCGCCGTCCTGATTCACCGCCGAACCGCGCAACACCGCGAGCATCGGATGGCCATTGCGCTCGGCATCCGAAAGCCGTTCCAGCAGTAGCATTCCCACGCCCTCGGACCACACGGTCCCGTCCGCGGCGGCCGCATACGAGCGACAGTGCCCATCGGATGCGGTGCCACGCTCACTCGAGGAGGCGAACATATCGGGCGTCGCCATCACCGTGACGCCACCGACCAGCGCGAGCGTCGACTCCCCGGCCCGCACCGACGCCATGGCCTGATGCAGCGCCACCAGCGAGGAGGAGCACGCGGTATCCACCGTCATGGCCGGACCTTCCAGACCGAACACATACGAGATCCGCCCCGAGCCGGCACCCGCTGCCTTGCCGGTCAGCAAAAACCCGGACAGACCGGAGATCTGCTCGGTCGTCAACGCGCGATACGCGCCGTCGACGGTGCCGTACGACTGCCCGATCAGACCGACGAATACGCCGGTTCGACTGCCGCGCAGGCTGGTTGGATCCATGCCCGCCCGCTCGAAGGTCTCCCACGCCACCTCGAGCAGTTGACGCTGCTGCGGGTCGATCGCCAATACCTCACGGGGACTGATCCCGAAGAAGCGCGCATCGAAATCGCCCGCGTCCTCGATGAATCCGCCCTGCTCCACCATCTTGGAACGGGTCGGATCGGGATCGGTGACCCCGTCGAAGTCCCAGCCGCGATCGGCGGGCCACCCGGAGATGACCTCGCGTCCCGTGGCGACCATCTCCCAGAGGTCCTCCGGCGAGAGCACGCCACCGGGATAGCGGCAGCCCATCGATACGATCGCCACCGGCTCGTAGGTACGAGCCTCCAACTGCCGCACCCGATCTCGGGTCCGCTGCAATTCGCGGGCCGCGGTCCGCAGGTATTCGCGCAGCCGCTGTTCCTCAGCCATGGCGGCACACCTCAGACCCGGTCCGCGGCCACCGCCGTGAGATGCATGAACGAGATGATGAAGCGGCCGGATTCGGGCACCATGCACACCAGCGTGTCGCCCTCCTTGATCAACCCCTCGGACAGCATTTCGTCGAGAATGATGTAGATGCTGGCGCTGCCGATATTGCCGACTCTGGTGAGGTTGCTGTACCAGTTCACCATCTCACCCCGAGTGATGTCACGGCGCTTGAACTCGCCGATCATCAGCTCCTTCATCCGCTCACTCGAGTAGTGCACCGGATACCAGGTGACCTTCTCGGGATCGAATTTCCCTGCCGCAACAAGTCTTTGATACTCCTGTATGCCGACCTCGACCAGATGCGGGAGCAGCGACAGCTTCTGCCGGATCGCGAGCGCGCCATCGTGCGCGGCCGCCGTGGTGGTCGGATAGTCGCCCCAGGTCTTGGTGCAGGCATTGTCATTGCTGCCGAGAAACATGCACGCCTGTTCGGTATTGGCGTAGGAGGTCAATGAAATCCAGTCGATGCGCAGACTGATCTTGCCCGGCTCCGGTTCGGACCGCAGCACCGCCGCCCCCGCACCGTCGGAGAGCATGTACCGCAGAAATGCGGTTTCCATCGGCAGCGTGCCCTCTTCGATCACCGACTTCATCTCTGCGTACCGGGAACTCTTGAAACCGCGCGAGGCGAATTCACTCGCCACCGCAACGGCATTGCTCTTCTCACCGATCGCGACCTGGAGATAGGCGTCCTTCAACGCCATCATCCCGGAGCTACAGATCCCGTGTGCGGTCATGACTTCCATCGGCGCGTAACCGAGTTCGCCGTGGATCATGCTGGCGTGGCCCGGACCGAGCAGATCGGGCATGGTGGTCGCGGCGGCGAGCATTTCCACTTCGTCCGGGCCGAGACCGGCACGCGCGACGGCCGCGCGCACCGCCTCGGCGGCCATCGCCGCATTCGACATCACCGTCCGCTGGCTTTTATCGATCGCGTAGTGGCGGGTCTTGATACCGCTATTGCCGAGGATCATCTCGCGCAGATCCGCGGACGCGAGACCGGCTTTGCCGATGTAGTCCTCGATTTCGTCATTGGGCACCGGGTCGCCGGGTAGGAAACGGCCGGTCGCGGTGATGTATGCGGTCATTTGTCCGCTCCGTTCAATTCGCGGCGCTCCCGGGTCCCTTCGTGGGCCCGCCCGTCGCCCACCGCCGCCTGGCCCGTCGCTCGCGCCGCCAGCTTCCGCTCGAGCAGGTCGGTGAAGTCCTGGAAGGTGCGCACCGAGGCGATCCGCTCGTCGTCCAGGACGATGCCGTACTTCTTCCGCACAATATCGGCGATGGCGAGCAGGCCAAGCGAATCGATCCCGAGCTCGTTCAACGCCGAATGGCTCTTGATTTCGTCCCGCTCGATACCATAATGCGAATCCAAATAGTCGAATATATCCTTTTGGATTTCGTCTACTATCGACATGCGCTACCCCATTCTGCTGAGATAGGCCCCGCCCGGGAGCCGGGTGAACGGCCTGCACCAAGTCTTGCATCGGCCCCTATGACCGTCAAGATGATCAATCCGAAATGTGTTGTCCGACAGTACAATTCGATTGCGTCAACCCCTATTCAGCAACCCCTATCGGCAGAATTAGCGCCTTGACCGGCCGATGCGCGCGCCGATACAGTTTTCGACATCGCTAATTCTCCGAATCCGCCCGGCGAAAGTGGGCAGCACCATGGTCATGGATCAGCACGACAAGCGCGCGGTCATATTCTCGTACTCGCAGACCGGCCAATTGACCGATACCGTTAGGGCATTCACCGAACCGCTGGTCGCGGCGGGCTGGCATATCCGCCACGTCCCGGTGACACCGGTTCGGCCGTATCCGTTCCCCTGGCCGATCGGAAAATTCTTCGGCGTCTTTCCCGACAGCGTCGACGAACGGGCCGAAATCGCGCTCGACACCTCGGTTTCGGAGCCGCACTCGGCGCCGGACGAGCTGGTCGTGCTGGCCTATCAGGTGTGGTTCCTCGCGCCATCGCTGCCGATGCGCACCCTGCTCAACGCCCATCCCGAGGTATTCGCCGATCGCGATGTGGTGTCGGTGATCGCCTGTCGGAATATGTGGTATTCCGCCGCGGTGGAGGTCGATCGACGCCTGCGCGCGCTCGGGGCCCGGCACCTGGGCGCGGTCGTCGCGACCGACACGCGGCCCCAATTCGTCACGCTGGTCACCACATTGCGCTGGCTGCTGGGCGGTAAGCGCGAGGCGCGTGGGGTTTTCGGCAGAGCCGGTATCGACAAGCGCGAACTCGATCGGGTCCGTGACTGCGGGATCGCCTGGGCCGCGGGAACTCCCGAGATCTCCGGCACGAAGGTCGTGTATCCGATCGCGGGGGCGGACCTGCTGGCCGGTCGAGTATTCCGGCGTTGGGGCAGCCTGATCCGAGCGGCCGCCCGGCGGGGGCGGGTATTGCGCGCCGCCACGTTGACCGCGTTCGCCCTCTGGCTCGGCACCTCACTGCCGTTGCTGCCGCTCGGCGCCCTGCTCGCATTGCCGATGCACCGACGCATCGATCGGGCCATCGACAAAACCTTGGCGGACATCACCGAGCTACGGCACCCCGCCGAATCACCCTCGACGGCAGGCGAACAGGAGACCGACGACCCCCGAATACTCGAGCTGTGCCGGGACGAGTACGTGCTGCTGTTCGACGCCGAGAGCGAATCGACCTGGCTCGACGCCCTCGGCTACGTGCGCATGATGGACACCACCCCGCTCTCGGCGGTGGCGGTCTCCCGCGACGGTGAGCATGCCGACGGCGCGCTCACCGACCCCGCCGGCAAGGTATCGGCGACATACGGGCTCGGCGGCACCACCGCGGTACTGCTGCGCCCCGACGCGTCCGTGGCGGCCGCGCTGCCGGGCACCGACCCGTATCAGGAACTCATCCGCGCCGTAAAGGACGCCACTCGCGACAGCACTCAGACCTCGACCAACTCGCGCTGAATCACGGCGGCGACCTCCCCGACCCGGTCCCAGAGATAAAAATGGCCACCTTGGAAAACCCGCAGCTCGCACGCCCCTGAGGTGTGCGACTGCCAGGCCTCGGCCTCGGCCCGGCTCACCCGCGGATCGCGGTTGCCGACCAGCGCCGTCACCGGACACCTCACCTGAGCGCCGGGCGAGCACCGATAGGTCTCCACGGCCCGGTAGTCGCTGCGGATCGCGGGCAGGAAGGCCGCGGCGATCTCGGGATCGTCGAGCAGTTCGATCCCGGGCCCGCCCAGCAACCGCAGCTCGGTCAGAATTCCGGCGTCCGAACGCAGATGCACCGATTCGGCCCGCACCGTCGACGGCGCCCGCCGTGCCGACGCGAAAATATGCTGTGGCACAACACCTTCGGCCTCCAGCAATCGACCGACCTCGAAGGCGACCACAGCTCCCAGACTGTGCCCGAACAACGCGATCGGCAGATCGGTGCGTTCGAGCACGGCCGGCAGCACGCCCGCCGCCAACTCCGCCACCGTCTCCATGCACGGCTCCCTGCGCCGGTCCTGCCGACCGGGACTCTGCACCGCCAGCACCTCGAATGGCCCGTCGATGGCCCGTGCCAGCGTCGCGAACGAGCTCGCCGAACCACCGGCGTGCGCGAAACAGATCATGCGCGCCAGCGGGCGCGGGTGCGGCCGCAACCGTTGCAGCCAGCGCTCGTGTACGGTCGGCTCGGTCATCTGCCGGTCCACTTCAGCATTTGGTGCTCAGCATGAAGCGCAACTCGGTGCGCCGACGCACCTTCAACTTACGGTATACCCGGGTCAAATGCTGTTCGACGGTGCTGGTGGTGATCTCCAGTTCCTCGGCGATCTCCCTGTTGCGCAAGCCTTTTGCCGCCATCTCGGCCACTCGATGTTCGGCCGCGCTCAATGATCCGACGTCCAGTGCCTCGGCCGCGCGCACCGGCTCTACCGCATCCGACTGGTCACCGGAGAGTCGCCGCGCCAGCGGCTCCGCACCGCAGTGCACGGCCAGGCGCAGCGCCGAACGACGCAGCGATCGGGAACGGTCCACTTCGCCGACCAACTCATAGGTACGCCCGAGATCCGCGAGCACCGTGGCCAATTCGAGCCGATCGTCACTGCGCCGCGCGATCGTCTCCGCCTGCCGCAGCAGCGCGACCCCCTCCGACGGGTCGACGGTGGCGGCGATCAGCCGCAGCGATACGGCACCGGTGCCGTGTCGGCGCGCGTCGCCGAGGCGCATCAGGTGCCGCTCGGCGAATCCGCGCGCCCGGTGCCGGTCACCGGCCACCAGATAGCCGAGCGCGACATCGTTGCGCCATGGCACCAGTGCGGGCAGATCCATACTCCAGCGCCGCATCAGGGAACCACAGAGCTGGAAGTCGAGCAGCGCGTCCTCGACGCGTTCGGTCGCCAGCGCGAGGTGGCCGCGGGCATGCAGATAGGGCAGCGCGAGCCGGGAATCGAACAGGCTCAACGGAACTTCGCGATCCAGCTGGGCCTGCGCCTCGGTATAACGGCCCGCCGCGGTGAGCGCTCGGACATAACACCACAGCGGCCTGCCGACAACGGTGCCGAGATTGCCCGCGGGCACCTGGTTCAGCGCCTGCACCGCGTATCCGGCGGCATCGTCCAATCTGCCTTGGCGCAGCGCGATTTCCGCGCGCAGCCCGGCAAAGATCGCCTGCCAGGTCGGCGAGGTGCGGGCCACCGATTCGGCGAGCAGGGCATCGCACCAAGCGGTCGCGACTTCCAGCTTATCGGCGTAGATAAGGCCCTCCAACGCCGTTGTGAGGGCCTCGACGGTGGCGGAGTCCAATCTATGTCGGTGCAGGATCTGATGTGCCACCGGAACTGTCGCCTCGCGACCGGCGTCCGTGGCGATGGCGGTCAGCAGGTTCGCGGCAACCAGGTGCAGCGATGGCGTCCCGTCGATGCTGTCCTGCGCACGCGGCACCGCCTGGGCGGGGGCGTCCGGGATAGGTTGGCGCAGTGGCAGTTCGGGATAGGTATAGGCGATCCAGGACCGCAGGAAGGTGAGTTCGTCGCGGTGCCGCGCTCGGGCACCGGCGGGCTCGGGTCGCGAATCCCGTTCCAGCAGCAGCCATGCCGCGCGCGCATCGTCCATCCGCCCGTGCCACAGCAGATACCGCACCGCGGCGTGCAGCGCGGGCGCGGACAGGGTGCCCGCGCGCACGGCGGCATGCAGTCTGGCGAAATTCCTGGTGGCCGTCGAGGGATTGACCCGCCATTCGATCGAGGCGAGCACGGCCGCGATCTCGGCCCGGTCGGCCGGGTACACGGCGGTGCGGTAGGCCAGCTCCAAACAGTGCACTGCGCGGTCGATCTCGTCCAATGCCAGTGCTTCGTCGGCGGCGACGCGCAGGATCGCGGGCGCCCATGGATAGCGGGTCTGCCCGGACCGCACCAGATGTTCGGCGACCGTCGCCGCGGGCGCGGCCAGGTCGTACAGGGCGGCCGCGGCGCGATGATGCAACTGCCTGCGGGCATCGACCCGCATCCCGCGCAGTATGCACCGGCCGACCTCCCGATGCCGGAACCGCCCCGCCTCGACAAGTCCGCTCGCGGTCAGTTGCGCGATGACCCGGTCCACCGCCACCGGATCTTGTTGCAGCACGGTGGCTATGGTCTCGATGGCACTCGCCGCGCCGAGCACCGCGATGGCCTCGCCGACCCGCATATGTTCAACACCGCCGCGGCGCAGCCGGTGCACGACGGCCTCACCGATATCGCTGACCGCCTGCCGACCGACATCCTCGCGCAGCGCACCCCGCGCGCCCACCCGAATCGGACCCTCGCATTCCACGGTGAATATATCGTCGGCCAGGGCGGCAGACAGACCGGTCGCCCTGTTTACAACCGGAACGGGTTTGCCGACAACGGGACTCGGATTCTTCCAGGTGGGCGGCGAGGGGCTATCCCGCGCGGGCGGATCGAGTTTTCCCATATTGTGTCCCCGGAGTCGCAGGCGAATTGCATGGCAATGTCACGGCGGCTCTGTCGCAACTGAACACGCATGTGAGTAGCAGATCATCAACTGTCGCTGCATCATTCAGATACCCCAAGGAAACCTCACCCCGAGATTGCTGTCAAGGCAGAGTGAAACAGCAGACGATTCGTAATAGGGGACGCTTTAGGGGTTTCCGCGCCACAACGCCTTTCGCCAAACTCTCAGCATGAGACACAAACGCACCCCGGCTGGTGTTCCGCGCCGGGCCGACCGCGCGGCACCACAATGCTGACCGATTTCGCGGCCGATGTGCTGGTGCGCCGGCACTTCCACGCACCGGCCGCGCGCCCGTCCGGCTGGCACGACGTCTCCGCCGCGACCCTGAGCTCCTATCACCGCAGCGTCCTGCTGACCGACGGCACGGTGACCCGCACCCTGGAGGCGCATGTGCTCGAACCGGTCGAGGCGCGGTGTACCGCCCAGCGAGAGACGACCGCGCTCGCCGATCGCGACGGCTGGCTCGATGTGCCACCCGAGGAAAAAGTGCTGGTACGCAAGGTCGATCTGATCGGGGCCCGCACCGGAACCCGGTATGCCAGAGCCGAATCCCTGATCGCACTCGGACGCCTGCCCGCGGCGTTCTCGACCGCACTGGAGACCGAATCGGCCGGGATCGGCGCCGCACTGCAGACCACATCGTCGGAGTCGTATCGGCAACTGCTGTTCTACGGCCGCACCAGCGACGCCGTCTGCGCCCGGTGTTATCGCATATACATTAACCGCAGACCCGCGCTGGTCATCCGCGAGTGGTTCCTGCGCTGAACTAGCAGGAACCTGCCATTCCGGCCCGCGCCCGGTCGTATCCAAAAGATAAGCGATATAGAGCGATTAATCTTCGACGGCAACCGAGGTGAAAATGTTTCGAACTCAACTACTTCGCCCGGTCCCGATGTTGCTGACCCAGCGCGCGCTGCATTCCGGTGCCGCGATCGCATTCGAGGACCGATTACGGGCCGTCGACTATCGCACACTGGAGGCCCGCACGGCACGAATGGCGGGTCATCTCGTCGCGGCGGGCCTGCGCCCCGCCGATCGTGTTGTGGTCTGTCTCGGAAATCGGGTCGAGTCGGTGGAAACCACCATCGCGGTAATCCGCGCGGGGGGCGTCGGTATCCCGGTGAGCCCGAATCTCGGCGACGACGAATTACGGTGGCTCATCGAGCAGAACCGGCCCGCCGCTCTCTTCGCCACCTCCCTGTCCGAGGGACTCTTACAATCACACCGGCCGCGAGCGCCTTTGACGGTAGTCGTCCCCGAGGACGGCAGCACGACCTCAATTCCGGGGTGGTGCGCACACTTCGAAGATCTGGCGAGCACCGAACCCGCCGCGCTGCCCCGCGACGATTATGGTATCGACGATCCGGCCTGGATTCTCTACACGCGACGCACCCTGGCCCGACCCTCGCAAGTGCTTGCGACCCAGCGCAGTTCGGTCTGGTCGGTACTGTCCTGCTTCCAGCGCATGTTCGCCGGGGGCGGACTACATCCGCTCCCGGTGCCGCTGGCCTACAGCTATGCCCACATCCTGTGTGTCCTCGGCGTCATCGCGCTCGGCGGTAGCGCCCGGCTGGCCGGATTCGCCCCCGACGAAGTGCTCGACCAAGCCGGGCACGACTACACGCTGCTGGCCGGGATCGGCGCGCCCGCGCGGGTGTGTCTCACCGCGGGTCTCGCCGGCGGCCCCGCCGAACTACTGCGCCAGGCGCCATTGCTCAATCTCCTTGTTCCGTAGGCGCCGTCGGTCATGCTGGCGGGGGAACGACCGGTGTGAGCAGCATTCGACCGGCAGCGGCAACGGTTTCCTCGAGGGTGCGCAGCGTCATTCCGAAGAGCAGGCGGTTGTCGCGCTGTATCCAGAGCAGCTGCGTGGTGGCCCAAGCGCTGTCTCGGGCGCTGCTGATGCTGAAACTGCTGAAGATGTGTTTGAGCGCTTCGGCATCCCTGGTCGCCAACTTCAGCAGCGCGGGCTCATATTCCGCCCGGACCTCCGCCTCGATCCTGGCCAACAGTTTGTTGACCTTCAGATAGTCGGCATGTACCGGTTTGGTGTCGGGCGTGGTGGCCCGCTCCTTGCAGGTCTCGACCACCGCGACCGCCAAATCATGATTGATATGGGCATTCATGCCCGCGAGCGCGAACTGCAATGGCCACACGATGCGGTTGGACCGGCAATCGAAGACCGGTTTCCAGACCGGGTTGGGCCGCTTGCCCCGTTTGGCGGCGTCGATCGCGTCGAAATACAGCTGCGCGAAGTTCACATCGAGGCGTTCGACGAATTCCGGGTCCGCGAAGAATCCTTCCGTAATCTGCTGTCCCACCAATTCGGTGACGCGCAGGTACATGTTGTTGAAGCTTGCGACTCCGTCTCGCGGATCGAGTTCGTCCTTGATGGTGCGCATCCGCCGGATGACCTCTTCGACGGGTCCGGGAATCTGGGTAGTCTTCATGATGTCCTCCTCCGCGGGGATCGTTCGTCGTTTCACTACCGGTTCGAAATTCGACACGCCGGTTCATGAGGCGATGCTGCGGGCGCGGCGACAGGCGGCGCGGCTCCGCGATCCAGATGGGTTGCGGCCGTGGACTTATAGCTTCGCGACGTGCGTGTATCGACGTGACCTGCATCGCGAACACCACCCGCCCGCCCTGGTGGCGACGATCTCTTCGCCACCGAGAAGTTCCATATCGAAGCAGCGGCGAGACTTACGGCTCGCACCGGGCGGAGACGGTTGGTTACTACGTGCCTGTATCAAACCGACGCCCCAATTCGACGGCCGACTTCACGTACTGCCCAAATATACTGGCAAGTCACCATACTTACCAGACAACGACGATTTCTCTCAGTCGGACTTCCCCAGGCCGAAAATGCGACTCGCGTTGCCGGACAGGAACAGTTCGCGACATTCGTCGTCCAGGCCGAGATCGTCGAGTCCCGCCAGGGCGCGCTGCGGCGGAATCATCGGATAGTTGGTGCCGAAGAGCACCTTGCCACGGCCGTGAGATTTCAAGTAGGCCACCAGCTCCGGCGGATACCTGCGCACCGTGTATGCCGAGGTATCGATGTAGACATTCGGGTATTTCGTTGCCACCGCGATCATCTCGGTGGTCCACGGATAGCCGATATGCCCGCCGACGATGACCAGCTCCGGAAAATCCAGCGCGACATCGTCGAGATACGGTATCGGGCGGCCGGTTTCGGAGGTGCGCAGCGGGCCGGTGTGCCCGACCTGCGTGCAGAACGGGATGCCCAGTTCGACGCATTCGGCGTAGAGCGGGTAGTAGCGGCGGTCGTTCGGCGGCAGACCCCACAGCCACGGCACAATGCGCAGCGCCTTCATCCCCAGCTCGGTGACCGCGCGGCGCAGTTCCCGCACCGCGACCATGGGCTTGCGCAGGTCGACCGAGGCGACGCCGACCAGCCTGCCCCCGGATTCGGCGACGAATCCGGCGACCTCGTCATTGGAGATCAGCACGCCTTCGGGCCCGTACCAGGCGCTGATCAATGCGGTATCGACGCCGCCCGCATCCATCGCCGCGAGCGTCATCGAGACCGGCGGCGGCTGGTCCGGAATGGTGTCGCCGGTCCAGCGACGCAGCGAATCCAGCATTTCGTGCCGCAGTAGCCGTACCGTCGGATGCTGGGCCCAAGCATCGATGATCGCCATTACGCCACTGTATGACGCCTCAGATGACGAAGGGAATCAATGCCTTTCGATCGGCCGGATAGTCGGCGAACTTCTCCCGGTACCACTTGTGCGTGGCGAAGGCTCGCGGCACCAGATTGCCCGCGGTGATCAAGAAGATGACCACACCCGCCAAGGACCAGGTGAGCAACGCGAATCCGGCCCAGGCGATCAGCTCGGCGAGATAGGCGGGACTGGTGACGAACCGGAAACCGGCACCGTGCGGAATGCGGTACTCGGTCGCGCCCGGATTGTCCTTATCGCGCAGATTGCGCACGATCGACTCCGAGCGGACCAGCAGCGCGAAGCCGCCGAGGTAGATGACCAGACCGATCAGGAAACGCGGATCGGTCAGCCAGTCGGTGCCGTACTGGTGCAGGTAGTCGTGGCTGAACAGCGCGCCGTTGAGGTAGCCGTGCAGCGCGGTGACGAACGTGCCCGCGGCGATCACCGAGACATTGAAGCTGCTGCGCTTGCCGGGGACCTGGCGGATGGACAGCGGGAAGAACCAGCCGCGGTTGCCGTAGTGCAGCACCCAGATGGCGGCCAGCACCAGCGAGGTCGGCTCGAACCGGTCCGGGCCGGTCAGGTAGAACACCACGAAGACCACCGTCGCCGGAATCTCCATCAACCACCAGCCGAGCTTCGGGTTGAGGTTGAAGCCGATCGCGGTGGTGCCGAACCGGCCATACGGACTCTGCGCGAAAAGGCCGCCGATCAGCACGAATGCCGCGAAGGCGAAGGCGATCGCCAGCACGGTGTCGTAGGCGGTGTTGCCGGTGTACCAGTCCATGAGAGTCCTTGTCGAGCCGGGCGCCGAGCGGTTCCGACCGAACCCGCGACACCGAAATTAGAACATGTTCTACCATGTGACGCAGTAGCTAGGAGGAACTGTCATGCCGCTGGATTCCACAGCCGAGGACCTGCTCGCGGCCGTAAAGGCGTCACCACGCGCGGTGGCGGCGCACGACAAGGCGGCCTGGGTGGACCTGTTCGCCGCCGATGCCGCCGTCAACGATCCGGTCGGTTCGCGCCCGCATATCGGCCGCGCGGCGATCGAACGGTTCTATGACACCTTCATCGGCCCGAACACGATCGCCTTCCAGATCGATCACGACTTCGTCGGGCGGTCGACGGTGGTACGCGACCTGCTGATCCGCACCACCATGTCGACCGGCGCCACGGTGACCGTACCGATGCACCTGCGCTACGACCTGGTCGAGGAGGACGGCGTCTGGAAGATCACCCGGCTGGGGGCGCATTGGGAATTGGCCGCGATGATCGTGCGGTTGCTGCGCACCGGCGTGCCCGGACTGGGCGCGGCACTGAAGCTGGGTCCGCAGCTGATCGCCAACCAGGGCTTGGGCGGCATGCTCGGCATGATGCAGGCGCTGCGCGGCATCGGGCGAGCGGGCAAACGCACTGCGGCCGAGGTGTTCGCGGCCGCGGCCGCCACCGATATCGCGCGGGTGCGGCGACTGCTCAGCGATCGCACGATCATCGAACTGCCCGCCGGAACCCGGGTCTCGCTGGAGGAATTCACCAACCGCGCCCGAAATATGCACTGGGACAAACTGATCGCCGCAGGTCGCACGGTAACCGCCAGCATCCGACTCGATTCGGCCCACGGCGTCGCCTTCGTCGAATTCGCCGCCGACACCCGCCAGATCACCGCCATCCGCATCTTCATCCACTCCAGCTAGCCCAGCAGCTCGCCGAGCGCAGTGATATGGCGGTTGAATCCAGCATGTGCGACCACCATTCGACTACGGTCGACGGAACTCCGCGGACCCGAGGCGCGGGACGCGGCACTAGCCGAGCGGCACGGCATCGATGGCACTGCGGACCGCGGCGAGCGCGTCCGGAAGGTCAGCCGGTGCGGGTGATCCCACCGCGATCCGCAATCCATGTGGTACGTGGGCGGTGGTCGCGAAGATATCCGCCGTCGATACCCGCACACCGCGACGCGACAGCTCGGCCGCGACCCGATCCATCCGCTGTAGCGGATCCACCGACAGCCACGCGAAATACGATCGCGGATGGGCGATGACATCCAGACCGGCCAGCTCGCCGCGCAGCACCCGCTGCTGTTGTTCGGCGGCCCGGCGGCTCGCCGCCTCCAGCGCGGTCACCGTGCCGTCGGCCAGCCATCGCGTCGCCACCGCCGCGACGAGGCCGGGCGGACTCGCCATCGCCACGCGCACTGCGTATTTCAGCACGTTCCGCCCGCTCGGCGGCGCGACCAGCATCCCGAACCGCAGCCCCGCGGCCACGCTCTTGGACAGGCTGGAAAGCCAATAGGTGCGCTCCGGCGCCCGGGAAACCAGCGGCGCGGGTGCGGGTGCGGCGAGGAATGCGTAGGAGGCGTCCTCGATGAGCAGCAGATCGTGCGTGCGAGCGATGGCCACCAGATGTTCGCGGGCGGCGTCGTCGAGCACCCAACCCAGCGGATTGTGCAGCGTCGGCATCGAATACACGGCCCGGACCCGGCGTCGACGGCACAGCTCGGCGAGGGCGGCGAGATCGGGTCCGGTCGGCGAAACCGGCACCGGAGCCAGCTCGACGCGGTGCGCCTGCGCGAGCATCTTGAAGCCGGGATAGGTGAGCGCGTCGACCGCGACGACGTCACCGGGTGCAAGCACCGAGCGCACAATGAGATCCAGGCCGTGCTGGACGCCGCCGGTGAGGAATATCCGATCGGGATCGGCGTCTATGCCGCGCTGCGCCAGAAACGCCGCCGCTACTTCGCGATCCCGTGGGCGCCCGCCGGGAGGTTGTTGCCGCAGTAGGGCATCCAGGTCGCCGGCACCCGCGAGATCGCGCAGCGCACCGCGCAAGAGCTCGGCCCGGCGTGGCGACATCGGTTGGGTGACAGACAGATCCGCCGACACCGTATCGGGTCCGGGCCCGTACTCGGCGGGCACCAACCGGATCGAGCGGTCCCGGACGAAGGTGCCACGGCCCGGCTCGCCGACCGCCAAACCGAGCCGCTGGAGTTCGGTGAACACCCGGGTCGCCGTGGCCACCGCGATGCCGCACTCGGCCGCCAGTGCCCGGTGGGTGGGCAGGCGTTCGCCCGGCGACCAGCGTCCGGCGCGAATCTGCGCCGCGATCTGGGCGGCGACCTCCCGATACGACGACATCACCCGACTGTACCTAGGACAATTTCTTGAATGTCCTGGACCGCTCTTCCTAAGGTCACGTCCATGACGACGACGACACCGGAGCTGTCCGTGCTGGAATTCCTGCGCAGGCAGGTCGCCGGGCTGCCCACCGCCGGGCTGCACTGCCGGTTCCGCTATCCGACCGCCATCTCCCGGACCCTCGGCATCCGACTGGTCGATATCGAACACGGCTGCGCCACTGTCGAATTGGACGTGGACGCCGAGATCCACGGCAACCAGCAGGGCACCGTGCACGGCGGGTTGATCACCGAACTGGCCGATGCCGCGATCGGGACCGCGCACTCCACCGTGGTCGGGGCCGACGAATCGTTCACCAGCATCGACCTGCGCACCGTATTCCTGCGCCCGGTCTGGCGGGATACCCTGCGCGCCACCGCACGACCGAGCCACTGCGGACGCACCATCACCCACTACACCTGCGAGGTGGTCCGCGGCGACGGCAAACAGGTCGCCACAGTCACCAGCGTTGTCACCACGCTACGCGGCAACCGATCCCTCGGCCGCTGACTCCATGGGCAGCGCCGTGGTCGTTTCGGGCCGAGCCGCTTCGGTCCAGCCGGGCGGACCGAAGATGTAGCCGAGACGGCCCTTCCACGTATTCGCGTGGCGCACATCGCTGATCAGTGCGCCGAGTTCGTGATAGTTGACCTTCAGCGGGTTGTCGGTGCCGATGTTCTTGGTGAGGCCGTAGCGAATGGGTTCGCTCTGCGCGGCGAAACTGCCGAACATGCGGTCCCAGACGATGAAGACGCCGCCGTAGTTCTTGTCGATATAGGGCTGATTCGAGCCGTGGTGGATCCGGTGGTGGGCCGGGGTATTGAACAGGAATTCGATCGGGCGCGGCAGGGTATCGATGCGCTGGGTGTGGATCGGGAACTGGTAGAGCAGCCCGATGGTCTGCAGCAGGAAGATCATCCACGGCGGCAGGCCGATCAAGGCCGCTGGCACCCAGGCGAATCCGCGCACGATGCTGGCCGCGGGATGCACCCACGGCAGGCGGATGGCGGTGGAGAGATTGAAGTACTGACTGGAGTGGTGCACGCTGTGCGCGGTCCACAGCAGCCGGACCCGATGGTCGGCGCGATGCGCCCAGTAGTAGCAGAAATCGGTGACGACCAGCCCGAGAACCCACACCCACCAGGTGCGCGGCGATAGGTGCAGCGGCGTGATGGCGGCGGCGAGCACCACCGCCGAGAACGGAATCAGGTACTGCGTCACCGGCTTCAGGAATCGGCCGAGCAGGTAGGTGGTGATATTGGAGGCCATGTCCCGCCCGGAGTGGCCGTTGGCCGGGCGATCCGGATCGCGGCGGTAGTCGATCCACTCCACGAACATGAGTACGGCAAACGCCGGTATGGCGTATATGAACAACTGCGCACCGTTCACAATGTCTCCTCCGCTCTGCGTACACCGTCACGTTACGGGCGCTGGCCTGGGCAAACATCGCGCTGGCGAGGGATCGGCCGTCCCTCGCGCGGGGGATGCACCGCGCCGCGTATCCGGGCAGAGTGCGGTCGAGGGCATAGAGACCAATGCTGGGTAGGATCGCCCGCGGACGGCTCGACCTGGACTGTCGGACGGCGCGAAGGTGGTGGCGAACTGTTGGATGTGAGCAGATCGCTGGCTCGCCAATCGCTGGTGGTCGCGGTGGCGGCGGCGGCCGTCGATGCCTCGATGCTGGCGCTGAACGGGATCTTCTCGGTGGCGCCGTGGCAGGCCGCCGCGGTGCTGATCGGGATCGTCGCGGCCGATCTGGCGCTGGCCGCGCCGCCGCGCACCGCGGGTGCGGTGGCCGTGATCCAGGTGGCGCTGCGGCTGGTGGAGGCGGTGATGCTGCACCGGCACGGATTCGCAGCCCGGTTCGCCGATGTCGGATTCCTGGTGGCCGGATATCGGGCCGGAGCCTGGATGGTCGGCCCGAAATCGGTGGCGACAGTCATCACTCTGTGCACGGGCTTCACGGCCGCCCATCTGCTCGTCGGCAGCAATACCTCACACGATTGGCGGCTGTTGCTGGCCTCGACGGTATCGGCCGGGGTGGTGCCGTGGCTGGTCGGCCGATACACGGCGGCCCGGGGCGCCTATATCGCCGATCTCGAGCAGCAGGCCAAACTGCGCGAGCAGGAGCAGCGGACCGCGCTGGCCCGCGCCGTGGCCGAGGAACGTGCCGCCATTGCCCGAGATCTGCACGATGTGATCTCCCATCACGTCAGTGCCATCGGCATCCATGCCGGTGCGGCCCGAATGGCCATGGCCGACACCGGCAATGCCGCGGCCACCCGCTCGCTGATCGCGGTGGAATCGAGCAGCCGGGCGGCCATGGTCGACCTGCGGCGCCAACTCGATCTGTTGCACGGGCGCGAGGAGGACGGTCAGCGACAGCCCGGACTCGCCGATATCGATGACCTGCTGGAACGCGTGCGCGCGGCCGGTCTGGCCGTCGAATTCACCGTGCGCGGTGCCGCGGTCGAGCTGCCGGATTCGCTGAACCTGACGCTGTATCGCATCGTGCAGGAGATGCTGACCAACGCCCTGCGCCACGGTGACGGCGTACACGCGGACCTGCTCGTCGACTACCGGCCGAATCGCGTGGTACTGGAGACGGTCAACCCGCTCGCCGACACCACCGACGTGGACGACGCGGCCGAGCACCGCGGCCTCGGCGGTATCCGCCAGCGCGCCGAATTATTCGGCGGCGAGCTGCGATTCGGTCCCGACAGCACCCAAACTCATTGGCACACAACGGTTTCCCTGCCGATCGGAGGATCGTGAACGCACCGGTCCGCGTGCTGATCGCCGACGACCACAGCATGTTCCGCTCCGGACTGCGCGCCGTGGTCGACAGTCAACCCGATCTCGAATGCATCGCCGAGGTCGGCGACGGCCGCGACGCGATCGCCGAAACCGCCCGGCTGCGACCGGATGTCGCGATCCTGGACGTGCGGATGCCGAAGCTGGACGGGCTCGCGGCCACCTCGGCCATTGTCGCGGCGGGCGGCACCCGCGTCCTGGTGCTCACCACCTATGACAGCGAAGCCAACCTCTACCGCGCGCTCCAGGCGGGAGCGAGCGGATTCCTGCTGAAGAGCCTGCCGCCGGAAGAGTTGGTGGCCGCCATCCGCATCGCGGCCCGCGGCGACGCGCTGATCGATCCGTCCATGACGCGACGCCTGATGGCACGCTTCGCCGGCACGCTCGCGCCGCCGAAAGCCCCGCCGGAGGTGGATCAGCTCACCGCACGCGAGCGAGAAGTGTTGCTGCTCTTGGCCGATGCCCGCAGCAATGCCGAGATCGCCGCGGCCCTCGGGGTCGGCGAAGAGACGGTCAAGACGCACGTGTCCCGGGTGCTCGCGAAACTCGGTGTGCGCGATCGCATTCACGCGGTGGTGTACGCGCACAAGCACGGTCTGGTCTCACCCTAGAACGCCTGGGCTCCCCAGACGGCATGCGCGCCGGAATCCCCGACCCGGTAGACCTGCACGATCGCCGCACTGCCCGCGGCGATCGCCAGCACCGCGACCAGCACGGTAATGACGCGGGCCACCGGCCGCCCGCGCTCGGCTCGCAGGTGCACGACAATGAGCAAGGCCGCGACGAGCAGTAGCGGCACCACGAAATAGATCATCATGTTGCCCCGGTCCGCGTGCACATCGATCGCGGGTGAGCCGCCGAGCTTGTGCTGTAGCCATTCCCCCGCCTCCGTTGTCACCGGCGTCAGCGCGACGGTGATCGCGGCCAGCGCCGTGACCAGCCAGATCAACCGACGGCGCGCCGCGGGCCACAGTGCCGACAAAATCAGCAGACCCGCGGTCAGCGGCACGAATACGACAATGACGTGTACCAGCAGCACATGGGCGGGTAGACCGTTGATCGTCGACATGAGGCGCGCTCCTGGAGTTATCGACCGCCGTGGCGGTGCCGGCCCGAGTATCTCCCTCACCTCACGGTGCACCGCGCCGACGGGTTCATCCGGGCACGTGCGTGCGACCATTGGCCGCCGCGATGTAGTCCACGACGTGGTGCAGATCCGGATACAGCCGGTGTGCGAGTCGCCGGGTTTCCTCGGTCGGCCGCACCAGGTCGGGCACCAGGATGCAGCGCAGTCCAGCGGCGTGTGCGGCACGAAGACCATTGGTCGAATCCTCCAGCGCCAAGGTGCCGGGCAGGTCCGCGCCCAGCGCCGCGGCCGCCGTCAGATACGGCTCCGGATCCGGTTTCCCGCGCACCACATCCTGGCGGGTGACCACGGCGTCGAACCGATCGGCGATGCCGGCCAGCCGCAAATGGTGGTCGGCACGGTCCCGGGACGAGGAGGTCGCGATCGCCTTCGGAATGCCTTGCCGGTCAAGGACATCCAGCAAGGCGATGGCCCCCGGCTTGGTCGTCAGCTGCCCGGCGTCGACCAGCCGACGCAGATGCACCTCGTGCAGTTCGAAGTACCGCTCCAGCGGAAAGCCGGAACCGTATGCGGCCGAGGCGAGTTCGCGACAGCGGTCGGCTGGCACGCCGATCATGGTGCGACAGAACTCGAGCGACATCCGGTATCCGATTTCGGCGCCCGCACTGACCAGCGACTCCATCGCCAGCCGCTCCGAGTCGATCAGCAGTCCGTCCATATCGAAAACGACAGCCCGCACAGCTGATTCGGTCACTCGACACTCCCTTCGAACTCCGGCGACAGCCTGCGCCGCACCGTGGCCCGCACTCCGTCGCGCGCCAGTTCGGCCAGCGCGTCGCCGACCTGCCGGTGTAGACGTTCCCGGTCCGGCAGCGGCCCGAAGACATCGGTGCGCTGCAGGAACGCCTGGGCGGACCAGTGCGGGTCCGCGGCGTCCACCAGCGGGGTCAGTGAATTCTCGCGCGGGTCGATCAATTCCATCACGGCATCGGCGGCCCGGCTCGCGGTGAACCACCGGATCCACGCCGCGATCAGCAGGATCGCGCCCGGCGTCGGCCGATCCGCCGCGATGTTGTCGCACAGGGCGGCGACGACCCTGGCCACCATCTTGTCCGAACCATTGCGCCCGACCCTGGTCAGGTCCTGGCAGATGGCGGGATTGCGGAACCGGCGCATCAGCTCGTCCACGGTCCGCGCCAGTTCGGCGGGCGGCAGTGCCAGTGTCGGTCCTTGTTCGCACACCATGAACTGCCTGGCCAGGGCGCCGAGCACCGGATCGGCGCTGGCCTCGGCGATGGTGCGATATCCGGCAAGACCGCCCAGATAGGCCAACAGCATATGGGTGCCGTTGAGCAGGCGCAGCTTGGCCAGCTCGTGGTCGGTGACATCGGAGACGAAGCGCGCGCCCGCGAGCTCCCAGTCCGGGCGTTCGCCGTCGAAATCCTCGATGGTCCAGGTCATGAACGGTTCGGCCGATACCGGCGTGCGATCCTCCAAGCCGCCCAACCAGTTTCGGGCCGCGGCCGGGTCGGCGGGGGTGGCCGGTTGCACGATGCGGTCGACGACGCTGTTGGGGAATTGGACATTGCGCGCGATCCAGTCGGCCAGGTGATCGTCGTGCAGGGCCGCGAAATCGATGACGGCCCCGCGCAACTTACTGCCGTTGCCGCACATATTGTCGCAGCTCAGCACCACCGGCGGCGGACCGCCGCGGCGGCGAACGGCGGCCAGCCCGTGCGCGAGCATGCCGACCGGCGATTCCGGGCGACGCGGATGCCGCAGGTCGTGGTGGACCGATCGGCAGTCGGCGTCGAGTCGTCCGGTGACCGGCGAGACGCCGTATCCGCCCGCGGTGACGGTCAGCGTGACGAGCTTGATATCCGGGTGCGCGATGCGTTTCGGGATACCGATCGGATCCGATGGCGCGTGCACCGCCTCGGTGATAGCGCCGACCACCTCGACGCTGGCCTGCCCGTTATCGTGCAGCAGGGTGGTGTAGAGGTTGTCCTGTGCACGCAGCGCGTCGACGACCGTCGGTCGCTTCATGGCCACCGCGGCGATGCCCCAGCGTGGGTCCGAGCAGGCGTCGATGGCGTGCTGGGTCGCCAGGGCCTGATGTGCGCGGTGGAAGGATCCGCAGCCCAGGTGCAGGATCCCGGTGGCGAGGCTGCGCGGCGCGAACCCTGGGCGGGCCACGCCGACGGGCAGCCGCCCGAGCGTATTCGCGGAAAGTCGGGGAGCGAATTCGGTTTGTCTGGATGGCGTGTTTTTCATCAGCACACGCATGCATGCCTCCGTCTGTCCGATAGGAAAAGGTCGATCGGCAGCGCATAATTCACGCCGAATCGGACGCCTTTCACGCTAAACGAAGGCAAGTGACATTGCGGTGAACAGTTGACAGATCGATCACCAATCCACCATCGCCGCAGGTAGATGCCGCTGACGCTAATATTTCGTAAAACGCCACTTCACGGCACGGAAATTGCACAGCAAAAATCCGGCATCATGGTCGAACGAATTCGACCAGTGACGTTACTCACGCACGGCCGCGTCGATGCGTCCGATATCCGAATTCCGAATTCACCCCGGGAAACGGGACAATGCCGAATATCCGAGGTCAGGTGGTGCCCGTATTGCTGAGCGGCAGATGCAACCGCACCTGCGCGCCGCCCTCCGGGCGGTTGACCGCCTCGGCCCGCCCGTCGTGCAGTGCGACGATCGAACGAACCAGCGCGAGCCCGAGGCCGTGCCCCTGTCCGTGGCCTCGCGCGAAGCGCCGGAACACATGCGGCAGCACGGCGGGATCGAATCCGGGCCCGTCATCGGTGACCGTCACCACCACCTCCTTGCCGGAGGTCGCGACACCGACCCGCACATGCGCGGCGCGGGCGACGGCATTGCGCACGACATTGTCGATGGCCTGTCGCAGCAGGATGTCGTCACCGTCGACGACCGCCGGGCGCGTATCGGTCAGCTCGACCGCGGCCCCGCCCGCCGCGGCCGTCGCGACGATCTCCTCGGTGAGCAGGTCCACGCGCAGCGGCATCCGGACCGGTTCGACCGTGCCCGCGTCGAGCCGGGCGAGGTCGAGCAGCTGCACGACGCTTTCCCCCGCACGTTCGGTGGCCGCGCGGATTTCGGTCAGTGTGCGCACGTACTCCTCGGCTTCGCGCGGCCGGGACATGGCCTGACTCGCCGTCGCGCGGATGACCGCGATCGGGGTGCGCAGCTCGTGGGCGGCATCGGCGAGGAAGTCGCGCTGGAACTGCTGGGCACGCACCGCCGGTGTCAGCATGCGGCCCGCGAGCAGCCAGGTCAGCCCGGTCAGCAACGCGGTGACGCCGACCGCGATCAGCGCGACATACCAACGCTGCCGGACGATTTCGGCGTCGGTATCGTCCAGCGGCGTCGCGGTCACCACGACCCGGCCGTCGGGCCGCAGTCGGGCCGCGCCGAAGTAGTGCTCGTCCTCGGTCCACACCTCACGCAATGCCGAACCGGCGCCCCAGTCGGGATCGCGTGCCTGCTCGGCCAGATCCTGTACCGGCGCACCGACATAGACCTCACCGAGCGGGGTGGCCACACCCGCCGCGTCGACGACCCACGCGTTCTCGCGCAACCAGTCCGGGGCCCGCGCCGGATCAGGTTGGGCCGCGACATCCGCGACGTGCTCGGTGGCGCTCACCCGCGCCTCCGCCTCACTGCGGTCGGCGAGTACCGATGCCAGATAGACCGCACCCGCGCCGACCAGCAGCAGCGCGGCAAGCGCGGTGGCCAGGGTGAGACGGATGCGAAATCGCCTGAGATACATCGTCATTCCTCGGCGTACAAGCGGAACCCGACACCGCGCACGGTATCCAGGCGGGTTCGCGCGGTCGGCAGGTCGAGTTTGCGGCGCAGGGTCGAGACGTAGACGTCGACGACATTCGAGGTGCCCTCGTAGTGCAGATCCCAGACCTGTTCCAGCAATTCGGTCCGGCTGACCGCGTTACCCGACTGCTGCATCAGGTACTGCACTACCGCGAATTCCTTGGCGGTCAACGGAATCAGCACCTCCGCCCGCCACACTCGGTGGGTTGCCATATCCAATTTCAGATCGCCGACCCGCAGCACCGAACCGCCCTGTGTCACCGGCCTGCGCAGCACCGCGCGCACCCGTGCGGCGAGTTCGCCGAAGTCGAAGGGTTTGGTGACGTAGTCGTCGGCGCCGGTGTCCAGACCGGTCACCCGATCGGTGGCGCTGCCCCGCGCGGTCAGCACGAGTACGCGGGTGCGGCCGTCGGCCTTGAGCTGGCGGCACAGGCTCAGTCCATCACCGTCGGGGAGGCCGAGATCCAGGACGACCAGCGCGTAGTCGTTATAGGAGCACAGGTCGTCGGCCTGGGCCAGGGTCGGGGCGTGGTCGACCGCATGCCCCTCCTCGCGCAGGCCGCGCACCAGCACCCTGGCCAGCCCCGCGTCATCCTCGACCACCAGCAACCGCACCAGCACAGTCGATCACATCATCGGTCGACGACAATGCCGGGGACGGGTTTCGGACGGCCCGGCAGGACCAGTTCGGCGGGGACGGTGAACCAGCTCTCGGCGATGGTCGCGTAGAACTCGGTCATATCGACGGTGGCCTTCAGATTGTCCTCGCGGTCCAGACCGCGCAGTGACGGCTGCTCGCCGTGGCCGCCGGGGCGGACCGGGCCGAACAATAGTGCGGTCGACGCCGCGCCGTGGTCGAGTCCGCCGGAGTCGTTATCGGGGACGCGGCGGCCGAATTCGCTCAGGGTGGCGATGAGTACGCGGGAGGTGAGACCGCGACGGTCCAGGTCGGCGCGGAAGGCGCCGATGGCGGTGTCGAATCGCCGCATGATGGTCGCGTATCTGGTCAGGTGGTCGGTGTGGGTGTCGAAATCGTCGGCCATCGGGACGTGCACGACTCGGATGCCGTGCCGATCGTCGGCGAGAACTCTCGCGGCCAACGACAATTGGGAGCCCAGGTCGGTATCCGGGTAGCCGTCGGCCGCGGCGGGCAAGGTGGCCGCGACATCACTGAAACGCAGTGCGGTGCGCGCGCTGTCGCGGGCGGTCGACAGCAATGCGGCGTCGCCGCGGTCCGGGTGATTCATCGCGCGCTGGGCCGCGAGCCAGGCCGCCGCCAAGGCCGGATCGTCGGGTGCCGGGAAAGCGCCACGGGTGTCGGGATCCATCGACAGCGTGGTGCACCGTTCGGCGACCAGGGCGGGTGAAGGTCCGCCGCCGAGTGAGACACCGACGGCGGGCGCGGCCGGATCGCCCATGACATCGCAGAGCCGGCCGAGGAACCCGGTGGTGGGCCGGAGCTTGCCTTCGGGATCCCCGGTCCACCAGCGCTGCAGCATCTCGAAGTGCGAGAGGTCGGGTACGGCGGTGCCGACACCGGCGAGAACCGCGGCGCCGCCGAGCGCCACCTGCTCGAGTTCGGGGTGCAGGCCGATCCGGTCGTCTATCCGGTGCACACGCGACGCCTCGATGGCGGTATTGCGGCGCAGCGCGTAGTAGCGGTCGTCGGCGTAGGGGACGGCCATCGACAGACCGTCGTTGCCGCCCGCCATTTCGATGACGACGAGTTTGCGCTGGTCGGGTGGGGCGGCCACCGGCGGCGTCAGCGCACGCATCGACGCGGGAGGCGGTGCGAATTCCGAGCCGAGCCGCCACGCCGCGTATCCGCCGACGGCGGCGAAACTGCCTGCGGCAGTGAGACCCAGGAACCTGCGGCGGTCGAGGCTGATCATGACAGCGTGAACTCCGGTGACGAGACGACGCAGGCCAGGATTGCCACCGCGCGATCGCGCGGGTCCAGGCCGGGTGTGGCGGCCAGGGCCGTCACCGCATCGCGGGTGGTGGGTGTCGGGTCGTAGACGGCCGCGCGTTCGAAGGCCGCGGTGACCGGGTCGGCGGCATCGGCTATCTGCGCCAAGGGCGTCGCCTCGATGGCCAGCGCGGCCCTTGCCATGGCATGGCTGGGCGAGAGCCAGCGCGGACCGGACGGCCATCCGGCCACATTGGGCGGCGCGAACGGCACTTGGCCGAGTCGCTCGACGGCCTCCCGGCGTGCGGCCGTGTCATCGAGTCCGAAGACCGCGCTCGCCGCGGTCACCCACTCGACCGGATAGCGTGGTCGCGTCGAGCGCGAGCCGAGAAATTCCGCGCTGTACAGGATTTCGGCCATAAGCGGGCGAATCTCCAAGCCGCTCTTGACGAAAACGTCCGTCAGATGGCTCAACATCGCATCTTCCGGATCCGCGCCGCAGAAGAACCGGAACAGCTTGGTCACCAGAAACGGCGCACAGGCGCGGTGATCGCAGACCGCGTCGATCACATCGCGCGGGCCAATTACCTTCCGGCCGAATAATTCTCGTGGAACGCGGTTGGCTGAATCGGGATCGATGACCGTATTCCCGCCTTCGTTGAGATCCATGCCCGCCAATGCGATCGCCGCCGAGCGCACATCGCCCTGGGTGTAATTGCCGCGCCCGAGTGCGAACAACTCCAGCAGCTCGCGGCCGAAATTCTCGTTCGGGGCATCCGCGCGCGAGCCCGCGCCGTCGAGATAGACCAGCATCGCCGGATCCCCGGTGATCTCGTGCAGCAACGTCCGGAAGTTGCCGAGGGCGTGCCTGCGCAACAGCAGATGCTGTCGCCATAGCAACCGCCACTCGCCGACCTTGTCGTAACTCGTGGTCAGGTGCCCGTGCCAGAACCACACCAGCTTCTCGTGCAGTCCCGCCGCCGGATCGGCCAGCACCGTCAACCAGCGCTCGACCGGGCCGCCATCCACATCGGCATCGTCATCGGTCAACTCCGGCGTGCCCGGCTGCATCGGCCGTGCCGTGAGAACCGCGTCCACGACCGCGCCGATATCCCGGCCGACCCACCGCTCGGTCTGCCCGGGAAACGGCCCGAAGGTGGTCCGCCGCAGCACATGCGCGATCAACGCCCGCTCATCGCCCACGACGGACCCGTTCCCTTGCTGCCATGCCCACACGGTCGCACCGCGTGCATTAAGGGATTGTGAAATCAGTCCCCTTCGACGACCTCCGTCGCCTCGGCCACCGGATAGAAGCGGTGCACCGTGAGCGCCGCCGCCAGCAGCCGCGAGCCATTGGGTTCGCTCGGATCGATGCCGGTGAGTTCGGCGATGCGCTTGAGCCGGTAGCTGAAGGTGTTGGGGTGCACGTGCACCTCGGCGGCGGCCGCCTTGCGATCGGAGCCGTGCCGCAGATGCGCCGCCAGCGCCTCGAACAGGTGCGGGCGCAGCAGCAGCGGCGCGATCCGGTCGGCCAGGCGATCCCGGGCCGGTCCCGGGCGGGTGAGTTGGTACTCGAGCAGCAGATCGTCGAGGTCGTACCGGCCGCTCGGCCGGTTGAGCAGCCGGGCGAGCTCGGCCAGATCGGTCGCCTCCTGAACGGCGTGTGGCAGCAGTTCCCGTTCGACGGCGCGGCGTTCGGCGAGGAAGACGTCGACGCCGAACTGTTCGCTGAGTTCGGCGGCCAGCCGCTGGTACTCCTTGGAGTCGGCTCCGCTCGGCAGCAGGGCGATTCCGGTCGTGCCGTCGAAGGTGCTCAGCGCCTTTGTCCCGGCGATCCCGTCCAATGCCCGCTGCAGCACCCGGATGCGGCGGCGGGTGAGCAGATCGGCGACCACGAGCGGGTGCTCGTCCGGGCAGATGTGGATGGCGAGCACCGTATAGCTTTCCGCGAGCACGACATCCGCGCGTGCGGCCAGTTCCTCGGCGGGCTGGCCGCGCAGTAGTGCCGAGCACAGAGCCCGGCGCGCCTCACGTTCGGCGTGGTAGATCGACTGCTCGACATCGGTATAGGCCTCGACCACCGCGACATTGATATCCCGCAGCAGGTCGAGCAGCCGACCGCCGAAGGCGATCAGATCGTTCATATCCTCGGGCTCGGCCACCGCCGCCGCCTCCTGCAGGATCGCCTGACCCGAACCGTGCACGGCATGCATCAACAGCCCCAACGGGATCCGGTCCTCGGCATGCCGCTCGGCCACCGGACCGACGAACTCGACCACCTCGGCCCCGGTGAACGTGCGCTGCTCCTGGAGCGCGCGCAGGAAGGCGCGGCCGCATCCGGCGATCGCGGGCAGCACCTCCTCGGTGAAGTGCCCGTCCGGCAGATCGGCGGCCGGTGGCGTCGATCCGAGGCCCGCCGCGAGCATGCGTTCGGCGACTTCGGGCAACCGACGGACCAGTCGGGCGATTATCGGGGCATCTCCGGACAGCGGGGGCAGGACAACGGGCATGACTTGCACGTTACCAACGATGCCATTTACCAATAAATCTCGTAACCACCCGGTCGGTTGTCTCCGAACACAAGTTTTCCGCGAATTATTCTCGCTCGCGTGCAGTGACAACGCCGCCCGCTATGACCCTGCTCACCAGCGCGTTCCGCGCGCTACCGGGTGACGCTGGTCACCGTCAACACCTCCCATCGGAGAAAAACACCCGACTCAATTGTGTTTCGGGACAATTATTTTCCGCCGCCGCCGTTGCTACCTTGAGTACAGGATTCCGGCGTCATTTCAAATAAACACCATGCCGGTGTGCCTTTCGAAAGGATGAGGAATGACCGTGCATGCCGACACCGGGATGGGCTCGGCGAGTCCTATTGCCGAAATGTTTGCCTCGGACCGGCCGCTGCCCCCGGAGCTGGATCGGTTCTATCGTCCGCCCGCCGGTTTCGCACGCTTCGCCCCCGGCACCGTGCTGCGCACCCGCAGGGTCGAACTGGCGCTGTTCGGCCGTGTGCCGCAAAAGGTTTCGGCCTGGCAGCTGCTCTACCGCACCAGCAATATGCACGGCAGCGCCGAGGCGGCCGTTACCACGGTCCTGCTGCCGTGGGGCGCCGATCCGCAGGAGCCACGACCGCTGGTTTCCTTCCAGTGCGCCATCGACGGCGTCAGTTCGAGGTGTCTGCCCTCCTACGCACTGCGTCGCGGCGCGCAGGCGCTCGGCTCGATTCCGCAGGTCGAACTGCCGGTCATCGCCTACACCCTGGCTCAGGGCTGGGCGGTATCGATTCCGGACCACGGCGGGTTGGCCGGACACTTCGGAGTGCCGCGCGAACCCGGCTATCGGTCCCTCGACGCGATCCGGGCGAGTCTGAGTTTCGCACCGCTCGGCCTGACAGACTCGACTCCCATTGCGCTGTGGGGTTATTCGGGCGGTGGACTCGCCACCGCTTGGACCGCGGAGTTGGCGGCCGAATACGCGCCGGAGCTCGATATCGTCGGCGCGGTCGCCGGTTCGCCGGTCGGCGATCTCGGCTCGGCCTTCGCGCGATTGAACGGCACCTTCTTCGCGGCCTTCTCGACGATGGCCGTGGCCGGGCTGCGGCGGGCCTACGCCGATCTGGACCGCATCCTGCGCACGCATCTCAAATCCGAATTCCTCGACATACTCGCCGATGCCGAATCGCGCACCACACTGCATTTGCTGTTCCGGTTGATGGGCAAGAACATCGACAACTACAGCCACCGCACCTTCGCCGAGCTACTCGCCGAACCCGACCTGCAACAGATCCTGGCCGATATCCGGCCGGGCGTGCAGGCGCCCGCCATGCCGATGCTGATCATCCAGGGCGTCAACGACGAGCTCATCGCCGTAAAGGATGTCGACCAGCATGTCGCGCGGTACGCGATCCACGGTGCGCACGTGCGCTATCTGCGCGACCGCCTGAGCTTGCATATGCCGCTGCTGTTCATCGGCGCACCCGTCACCATGAACTGGCTGGCGGATCGCTTCGACCAGCGCCCACTGCCCCCGGCGGGCACCGAAACCGTGTGGTCGGTCGCGTTCACGAAGCGAGAGGCGCTGGGCCACTTGCGTTTTGCCGGATTGTTCGCGCGCATGCTGACCAGCAGACCGATCCGGCAGTTCCGTCGCTCCGCCATCGCGCCGAGGATCCAGCCATCGGCACTGTTCGGAGCCTCGTCGAAGTAGTGGGCATGACAGTTGTCATGCCCGACCCGTGATGCTTGGCAGATCTGTCGGCCGGCGGCGGTCCGTAGCGTCATTTCTCGTAGTGCACAGCCGAAGCACCAGCCAGGAGCACCCGAGATGACGACCACCGCAGCCACCACGCCCGTGGCCGAGCCGACCGCAACGGCGCAGACCCCGCCGCCGCGCTTCAACCCGATCCGCGTGCTCGCCCCGATCGCGCGGGATATCGCGGTGCCCATCGGCGCCTACTTCCTGCTGACCGGTCTCGGCTACAGCGACTTCGCCGGACTGCTCGCCGGATCGCTGTTCTCGGGTGCGGTGCTGATCATCGAGTCGATCCGGTCGCGCCGCCTCGAACCCTTCGCCGCGATCATCCTCGGCGTATTCGTCTTCGGCTTGGTCGGCTCGCTGATCAGCGGCGATCCCCGCATGATGATCGTCAAGGATTCCGCGGGCACCGCGCTCGTCGGCATCGCCTTCCTGATCAGCACCGTGGTCGGCAAGCCGCTGACCTACCTGTCCGCGCGCAAGGCGCTGGCGGCCGCCGGACCGGCCGGTCTCGCCGAATTCGAGCAGTCCTACCGCGACAATCCGGCCAAGCGGCGCGGCTTCACCACCCTTGCCGCGGCCTGGGGTATCGGCCTGCTCGCCGAGGCAATCGTCCGGATCCTGCTCGCCTACCAACTCCCGGTCCACACCATGGCCTGGCTGTCCCCGGTCCTGTCGATCATCTTCTTCGCCCCGCTGATCGCCCTCAGCGTCCGCTTCGTCAAGCGCGCCCGCCGCGCCTGAGGCGTCCTACCCCCGCCGGTCCCGATATTCGGGATCGGCGGCGAGGTCTTCCCAGAATTCGACGTAGGCCTGCTCGTGCAGGATGCCGAGCCGCAGAATGCGGGCGCGGGAAACCGCGCGGACCTTGTCGGCCGGGTCGATATCGGCGTGCAGTGACCGATACGACTCGAGCAGCCGACGATGTTCCGCGGCTTGGCTATGCGCCAAGGCGACCACATCGCCCGGTGCGCCCAGATCGGCGAAGAAGAGCTTGAGCTGTGCGGGGTCACGGGTTTCGGCCGGCGGATTGTGCGGATCGGCGAGCCAGCGCCGCAGTTCGGCCCGGCCCTTGTCGGTCAGATGGAAGAGTCTGCGCCGCCGCCCACCCTGCTCGGCCTCCTCGTTGAGCAGACCCCGCTCGGCCAAGCGCACGGGAATCCGATAGAGCTGCGCATGCGGCACCGGCCAGAAGTAGTCGACGCTCTCTTCGAGTGCGGCCTTCAACTCATACGGCGTGAGCGGCCCGTGCCTGGCGATCAACCCCAGCACGATGTGGTCCTGCGGCCCGAGATCCGGCATGGCTCCTCCATCCCATTGACACCGTCTCACTGAGACTATATGTTAGTGCCATCGAGACCGTATCAATGAGACTATTGAGGAGTGACGATGCGCGACTTCGGCATCACCCTGTTCGACGAGTGGACCGCGATGTGGAACGGCGAGCTGGCGCTCGCGGAGAAGATCATGGCCCCCGAATTCACCCTCCGCTACGCGCAGCCGAACGGCAGCGAGTACGACGATATTCACGATCCGCAGGCCCTTGCCGCCAAGGTCGGCGAATTTCGCGAGCAGCGCGCCGGGATCCGATTCGCACCCCAGGGTGAACCGGTCGTCCAAATGGATGACACCCGAACGGGATTCGTGGCACGGCCGTACGGCGCGGAGTCGACCGGTCCCGATGGTATGACCATTGCCATCAGCGGCACCGATATTCTGCGCACCGTCGCGGGGGTCATCACCGAGGTCTGGTCGGTCTCCGGCGGTCGCGCCGGTCGTAGCTTCTACTGAGCCAGCGTCATCGGGGGGAGGTACTCGCCGACCAGCGTGCGGTGCCACCATGTTCGCTCGTGCCGCAGCTCGGCGCGGGTTGCGAAGCGGTACAGGTAAATTCGCGCCCGCACATATGTCGGCGGTGCGTCGGGGAAGGGGCACCGGCGCAGCAGCCGCAGCGTCGCCGGATCATTGCGCAACAGCCGCTCGACGAAGGCGAGCAGCCAGCCGCGGGCGTAGGCCGGGGAGATCGCGGCGAACCACATCAACCAATCCAGCCGCAAATGGTAAGGAGCCCATTGCCGCGGCAGTCGACGGGGATCACCGGGCTTACCTTTGAATTCGTACTCCTGCCAATGGGTTTGCTCGGTGATCTCCGCCTCGTCGGTACCCTCGAATACCACCTCCTCGCGGGTGCGGCCGATATTGCCGAACGCGCCGTAGGTATTGACGAGGTGCAACGGGTTGAAGGAAGCGTTCATTCGCTGCTGCTTGGATATCAGATTGCGGGCGGGCCAGTAGCTCAGGATCACCACCCCGACGGTGCACGCGATCACCAGGCCCGCGAACCACGGCGGCGCGGGAGATAGCGCCGGCGGGTTCGGCACCGGCAATACCGCGGCGGCCGAGGATCCGTCGATCACGGTGGCGGCCAATAGAATCGTCACCCAGTTCAACCAGGCGAAGTTCCCGGAGAGCACCAGCCAGAGCTGGGTGACGATGATGCACGCCGCGGCCACGCTCGCCACCGGCTGCGGCGCGAAGAGCCCCCACGGCACGACGAGTTGGGCGAAGTGGTTGGCCGCCACCTCCACTCGATGCAGCGGCCTGGGCAGGCGGTGGAAGAACCAGCTCAGCGGACCGGGCATCGGCTGGGTCTCGTGGTGGTAATACAGGCAGGTCAGATCCCGCCAGCAGGAATCCCCGCGCATCTTGATCAACCCCGCGCCGAACTCCACCCGGAACACCAGCCAACGCGCCAGCCACAGAACCAACACCGGCGGCGCCACCCGATCGTTGCCGAGGAAGATCGCCAGGAATCCGGCCTCCAACAGCAGCGACTCCCACCCGAACGCGTACCACGTCTGCCCCACATTGACGATCGACAGATATAGCACCCACAGCACCAACCACATCAGCATCGACGCCCACAGCGGCACCAGATTCAGCGCACCGGCCGCCACCGCGGCCGATAGCGCCGCGCCGGACCACGCGACGGCCGCGAAGTACCGATCGGAGTAATGCAACTGAAAGAGGCTGGGCGCACTGCGGAACGAAACCCGCCGCACGAACCGGGGCACCGGCAACATGCCCCGCGCACCGATGAGCGCCCGAAATTGCCGCGCCGCCGACAGGAACGCGATCAGATAGATCACCGCGAGGCCGTGCTGAAAGACCAGCCTGCCCAACCAGTACTCGGATTCGGTGAACGATGCCATGCCCGCTCCTTTGTCGGCGCTACCTGCGACGGTATGGCGCCCGCCCGTCTGGTAGCCGCGGCTCGGATCGGTCGGTCGGCGGTGGGATCGGCAGCGTCACCGCGACCTTGCCGACGGTGTGATAGCGGCCATGATGCCGCAGGACGACCGAATCTCCGGACATCAGGCGGTAGGTCGCCGAGTCGGGGCCGATCTCGACGGCAATGCCGTTGCCGCGCCAGATGATTCGGAATGCCAGGCGATCGATCGCGGCGGGAAGTCTGGGCGCGAAGCTCAATTCGCCGCCGTGGTCGCGCATGCCGCCGAACCCGAATACGCAGCACAGCCAGGCCCCGGCGAGCGAGGCGATATGCAGTCCGGCGGCGACATTGTGGTGCAGGTCGTGCAGATCGGTCAGGGCTGCTTCGGCGAAATAGTCGAAGGCCAGCGAGAGGTGGCCGACCTCGGCGGCCAGAACCGCCTGTGGAGCGGCCGAGAGCGAGGAGTCGCGCACGGTCAACGCCTCGTAGTAGTCGAAGTTGCGGGCCTTCTGCTCGGCGGTGAACGCCTCGGAGCACAGGTACATCGCCATGGTCAGGTCGGCCTGTTTGACGACCTGTTTGCGGTACAGATCGAAGTACGGATAGTGCAGCATCAGTGGGTACTTCTCGGGCGGGGTTGCGGCGAAGTCCCAGCGGGCATAGGTGGTGAATCCCTCGGCCTGCTCGTGCACCCGCAGTTCCGCGTTATAGGGCAGGAAGGTCGATTCGGCGCGGTCGCGCCAGCCGTTTATCTCCTCCGCATCGACATCCAGGCGTCGGGCGATATCCGCATTGCGCGCACAGGCCTCGGCGGCCTCGGCGAGGTTCCGCTGCGCCATCAGGTTCGTATAGATGTTGTTATCGGCGAGCGCTGAGTACTCGTCGGGGCCGGTCACGCCGTCGATCCGGAACTCGCCCGCGGTGTCGTAGTGGCCGAGACTCACCCACAACCGCGCGGTCTCGACCAAAAGTTCAACACCGCAGTCTTTTTCGAACTGCTCATCGCCGGTCGCGCCCAGATACCGGACCACCGCGTCGGCGATATCGGCATTGACGTGCACCGCCGCGGTTCCGGTCGGCCAGTAGCCGGAGCCTTCGTCGCCATTGATGGAGCGCCACGGGAACATTGCCCCGGTGTGCGCCAACTGGTCCGCGCGCTGGCGGGCCCGGTCGAGCGTGGCGTGGCGCCAGCGCAGGGCGTCACCCGCCGCGACCGGTACCGTGTAGGTCAGCACCGGAAGTACGAAAGTCTCTGTGTCCCAGAAGGAATGGCCGTCATAGCCGGGCCCGGTCAGCCCCTTGGAGGCAATCGCGCGGGTCTCGCCGCGTGCGCCCGCCTGCAGCACATGGAACAGCGCGAATCGAACGGCCTGCTGCAGCTCCGGATCGCCATCGATCTCGATATCAGCGGTGGACCAGAAGTTGTCCAGGTAGGCGCGTTGCCGGGCCAGCAGCGTTTCCCAGCCGGTCTCCAATCCCGCCGCCAAGGCCGCGTCGACCTGGGCCCGCAGCGCCGGTATCGAGCGCCGACTCGACCATCCGTAGCCGAGATACTTCGTCAATCGCAGACACTGCCCCTTCGCCACATCGGCCGCGATCGTCAGCCGCGCCATATCGTCCTCGGCCAGCACACTGCACCGGGGCCGCACTTCGACGTCGAGTTCGTGGTCCATGGCCGCGGCCATCCGCAGCCCGGATCGCCGGGTGTGATGGACGAGCACCGCAGCGAAATCGCGGGCCGCGGCGAAGTCCGCCACCAGCGGACAGTCCAGCGCCGCGGCGAGGCGGGGATCGTCGTGTGGCGACGGCACCGGTTCATTGGCGAGCAGATCCGACTGGACGACCAACTCGAGATCGTCGTCGAGCGGTTCGACCTCGTAGCGGATCGCGGCCAGCGCACGTTCGGTGAACGACACCAGCCGCTCCGAGCGGATGCGCACACATCGACCCGTCGGCGAGTTCCAGACCGTATGGCGCCGCAAGGTACCGGATCGGAAGTCCAGCACCCGCTCGTGTTCGACGGCCTTGCCGTAGCGCAGATCCATCGGTTCGTCCTCGACGAGCAGCCGAATGATCTTCCCGTCGGTCACATTGACGACCGTCTGCCCCTCTTCCGGATAGCCGTAACCCGCTTCGGCATAGGGCAATTGCCGCTTCTCGTAGAATCCGTTGAGGTAGGTGCCCGGTGTGCCGACCGGCTCCCCCTCCTCCAGCGTGCCGCGCAGCCCGAGGTGACCGTTGGCGAGCGCGAAAATCGATTCGGTCCGGTGCAGCGCGTCGAGATCCACTCCACACCAACGCAAATGCCATGGATCGACATCGAAGCCACGACACTCGACGGTCATTGCCGCGCCCCGAGCTCGGACAGATCGGTGACGACCACATCCGCCCCGGCCCGACGCAATGCCTCGGCATGGGTGCCATCCCGAACCCGATCGACACCCACCACGAATCCGAAGCCAGCGGCATGACCGGCCGTCACCCCGGCGATGGCGTCCTCGAAGGCCGCGGCCTGTCCCGGCTTCGCCTCCAGCGCCTCCGCGCCCGCGAGAAATGCGTCCGGCGCGGGTTTGCCGCGCAGTCCGCGGCGGGCGATCTCGACTCCATCGATACGCACATCGACGAGCCGGCCCAGGTCCGCGGCCGACAGCACCGCGGCGGCATTCGCCGATGCGGTCACCACGCCCGTCTTCACCCCGGCCGCGCGCACCGCCGACAGATACTTCGCCGACCCCGGATAGACCTGTGCGCCGTCGCGCTCGAGGATCGACCGGAACAGTCGATTCTTTCGATTGCCGAGCCCGGCGACACTCGCCTCCCCCTCCTCGGCATCGGCTTCGCCCTCCGGCAGCGTGATCCCCCGCGACTTCAGGAACTCCCGGATCCCGTCCGCCCGCGACCTGCCGTCCACATACCCCAGATAGTCCGAATCGGAGAACGGCCGGAATGCGCCATGGCTGCGACCGGCCAGGAATTCGTCGAATACCGCCTTCCACGCCCGCCGGTGCACCGCAGCGGTGTCGGTCAAAACGCCGTCGAGATCGAACAGCGCCACCGAGATCGACTCGGGCAAACCCAGCCCCCGGTGATCATGGATGGGCGTCATATCCCAGCGGTACCCGAGCGCCGAACCGGCAAACTCGGCGCAGAGCTGCGGCGATGTTCGCTATTCGAATAGTTGATCGTCGAGGATGTCGGTATCGCCGCCGACGGATTCCAGACGCAATCCCACCGCGGTGACCAGCGCGTGCACGAGTCCGGTGAATGCGGTGAGTGAGCGCAGCACGGTGACGGAGCCGGTTTCGACGTAGAACGTCAGATCGGCGATGCGGGCCAGCGGGGAGGACGGATCGTCGGTGAGCGCGATGGTGGTGGCGCCGCGACGTTTGGCGGATTCGACCGCGCGCACGGTGTCGCTGCTGTATCGGCGGATCGACACCGCTACCAGCGCATCGCCGGGCTCGATATCGCGCAGCTCGTCGGTCAGCAGGCGGGCCGAGGCCCCCAACTGCCGAACCCGTGGTCGGATCATCCGCAGCAGATAGTCGGCCATATAGGCGACGGCCAGACAGCGCCGGAAGCCTATGACGTGGACGGCCGGCGCGGTCGCCAGCGTCTCGACCGCCCGATCCCAGTCGCCGCGATCGATCCGCGCGAAGGTGCGGGTCAGGTTGTTCGTGTCGTATTCGGTGATGGCACCGAAGAATTCGTCGTGCGCGGAGGGCGGCGGTGCGCCAACAGGTCTACGCACCAGATACGCCTCGGCGGCCAGCTGCCTGCGGCATAGCTCGACCAGGGCCGGATACCCGGGCAGCCCGAGCATGGTCGCGAACCGCACCAGCGAGGAACGATGCACGCCCGCCAGTTCGGCGCTGCGGCCGATGCTCCGGAAGGCCGTGCCTTCGGGATCGTCCAATATCAGCCTGGCTATTCGCTGTTGGCCGTCGGCGAGTTCGGGTAACCGCTGCTGCAGGACGGCACGTAGTTCCTGAAAGGTGGTTGGTGCCCTGTCCCGCACAGTGAGCCTCACGATCATTCGGGTACTCGAACGATAGGCCCACACAATAACTGACGGACCGTAAGGTTTTAGTGCCCCACGGTAACCGCCGCCAACCCTCAGGGTTACAGACTTCGCCAGGCTGCCTGCGCGAATGGATCATCCGGTTGGATGCTCAGGTTCCGCATCCGCAGGCCCGACCACGGATCATTCACCAGGCCGTCGGTGAGGCCATCGAACGTGTTCGCATGTTCGAGCCTGGTCACGGCTGCGGCGAGATTTGCATCCGTCTGATCGCGTGCCCACGTGTTGACGGATTCGTAGTAGTCGCTCGCGAGACTCCTTCCGATATGTTGCAGCGTCACTCTGTCCGCATTGGCCCAACGATCCGGATGGATGGCCGTATCGAGCGCCTGGTTGTTCAGGATGGCCGTCTCGACATCGGTCACCAGCCGCTCGTCGATGGCGGCGTTGGGCGCGGGCCGCGGGGCGTTGTTGCGGAAGTTATAGGCCGCGACATGCGCCTGGCCAGCCAATTCGTTGGCGATGGCCGAGCGGGGTTGCCCCGGCTCCGTACGACGGTTCACCGCCGCCTGCAAGGCGGCATGCGCCGACGCCCGCGGCGCGAACTCGAACGGGTTCGGCGTCTTGCTTGCCTTCTGAATGGCATGCACAGAGGCGATATTGCCGATCGTCCTTCGGTCGACATGTTGCCGGGCCAGCGAGCCCATCTTGCCCTGGTAACTCGCATCCATATCGCCGAGACCATCCCACGCATGAGCCCTGCCCACGAAGTCGCCCATGCCGCCGAACTCGGCCGCGCGCGTCCTGGCCTTGGTGTCGAGGACTTCTCGCGCGGCCCGCAGTTCTTGCTGCTGGTCCCGCGTCATCCCCGATGCCGCGATGCGCATGTTGACCTTCTCGGCCGCCCTCCGCAGTCGCGCATCGGGATCCATTGGTCTGGGTGTTCTGAACGCCAACCAGGCCACCAGCGGGTTGGCGTTGGCGGTATTGATCGCGGCCAAGCCGGTCATGAGTCCGGACCCCGACCCACTGCCTCCGGCGCGCATGGTACCCATGCCCAATGCCATGCCACCGCTGCCACCCGCGGTCGAGCGTGCACCCTGGATAGCCAGCGCGAACCGGTTGGCGATCCAGTCATTGCCCCGACTCAGGCTGCGGCTCAGGCGTTTCAGCTGGGAGACGGCCACGATCTCGACGATGCCCGCGATCACGATCACCGCCAGGGTCTGCCCCCTGGCCTGTGCGAACAGATTGCCCATGAACAGCACATAGACGCCGAGGAAGATGGTGTAGGCCGTCATCCGGGCGGCCGCGACGACACTGTCGACGAGATTGCGGACCAGAAAGGTCTGCGACGGCCCGTATACGAATCCGCCTGCGGCGAAACCGAATATCGACATGAAGCCGTGATAGATGGTGTCCAGTGCGGCCTTGACGACCCTGATCCCGAGCACCACCGCGAAGACCAGCAGGATGCCACCGCAGATCAACAGCATCAGGCCGGTGCCGACCTGACCCATGCTGGGATTCTGCGCCTTGGCGTAGGCGGCGGAGTCGCCGCAGGACTGCATGCCCTTGCGGACGCGATCGTCGTCACCGGCGGTCATCCCCGCGGACCAGACCGAACGGCACGCCGGTTCCTCGTCGATCACATGCCCGAAATTCCACACCTGCACCGGGCGGCGCGCGAAGTTGTCCGCCAGGTCGCCCTGCATGGTCGTCACCAGTTGATTCGGATTCGGGTTGTTGTTGCCGTTCAGTCCGGCCGCGACCGAAATGCCCAAATCCCTTCCCTTGGCGAGCAATCCGTCCGAGGACAGCACGTCGCCGAGCGGTTCGGCCAGGAACACCGGTCCCAGCATCGCCACACCCAGCATCGTCACGATCTGCAGCACCGCCTTGGCGTGATAGCCGCGCAACCAGAACCAGGCGACGCAGAACGCGCCGATCGTCGCCGCGGTGACCAGCAGCATCGGCGTCGCGATCTGACCGGTCAGCCGGTCCGCAACCCCGGTCAGCGCCGAGCCGAACATGTTGAGCCACTGGAAGCTCAGGGCATTGCCGATCAACCAGATCGCGGTTGTCACGATGGCGATATAGCCGATGAATTCGAAGCCGAGGATCGCCCAGAGGATCGTCGCGCCCGGGTTGAGCACACCGCCGTGGTCGGTCGCGAAGGAGTAGTTCGCCAACGGAACTCCGGAAGAGTCCCGGATCTGCATCCAGCTGAGCCCGTCGATTTCGGAGACGCTGCTGCCGGTGGCGGCGGCCTGGTACTGCGCACTGGCCACCGCGCCGACGAATCCGGGAAAGACGAACAGCACGAAGATGGCGACCAGCAACCATCCCGCGCGCCGCCGCCAACGACTCGTACCGAACCAGCGCAACAACACGACGGGGCGCGGACAGCACCCCTTCGGATCCTCGGATCCCCACCTCGGCCGGACCGGCCGCCTCTTCGACCGTCTGGCCATGCCCTCAGCATGACGCAACTATTGTTGCGCGGCAACACTTCTGGGAAACCAATTGTTCATCTTCCGTCCACCTCTTCCCATTTCTCAGCATCGGGAAGAGGTGGCGCTGGAATTCGTTGTGCTGCAGTACAATCCCGCTCGATGATCAGGAGGTATGGGGCTGGCCGAGGTCGTACACCGTGGTCGTTGCGACGGTTACCGCGGTGAAATTCGCCTTGACCCATGCGGTGATTTCGCTGGCACTGCCCGAGCCGCCGCCGGGACCGCCCCTGCCGCCGCCCGCGATGAAATAGTGGACCTCGCCGTTGGCGACGTACTGCTGGAATTGGGCCAGGGTGGGCGAGTTGTCGCCGCCGGTGAAGCCGCCGATGGCCATGACCGATGTGCCGGTGGACAATTCGAGGCTACCGGCCGATTGCGAGCCAACTGTTGCCGCGGCCCAACGGTTGTCGGTGGTCTTCAGCAGCTGTTGCAGCGCGGTGTTGTTCGAGGTCGAGCCGCCCGGTCGGCCGCCGGTTCCGGCCCCGTCCGGATCCATGCGCTCGGGTGCGGAACCGTCGGAAGTTGTTCCGGCCGTGCCGGATTCGGTGCCGTCTGGTCGCGGGCCACCGCCCATATTGCCGCCGGGTCCACCCATCCCGCGACCGGTATTCGGACCGGAGGTCGGGATGGAACCGCCGTGCGGTGTCGCCGCCGTCTCGATGGCGTAGGCCGTGGTTCCCGCCAGACCGAACAGCAGACCGGCGATGGCGACCACCGCGGTCAACCTGCCGATCTGGTGGCCGCCGACGACGATGATCGCGGCGATCAGGATCGATCCGATCAGCACGATCCAGCGCAATGCCGGATACCAGTCGGGGGTTCGGTCGAGCAGGATGAAGTTCCAGACACCGGTCGTCGCGAGTATGGCGCCGAGCGCGATTCGGGCCGTCCGGAAGTGCCTGCCGCGCCACAGTTCGGTCGCCGAGACCGCCACCAGCGCGGCGATCGCCGGTGCCAGGGCGACGGTGTAATAGGGGTGCATCGTGCCCTGCATGTAACTGAATACGATGCCGGTCACCACCAGCCAGCCGCCCCACAGCAGCAGCGCGGCGCGGGTCCGTCCGGTGCGCGGCGTGCGGCGGGTGAACCACAGGCCCGCGACCAGACCGATCAGCGCGGCGGGCAGCAGCCAGGAGATCTCGGTTCCCATCGAATCCCCGAACAGCCGCGTGATGCCGGTGCTGCCACCGAATCCGGCGTTGCCGCCACCACCGCCGCCGCCACCGTGGCCGGATCCGCCGAGGACGCGGCCGAGCCCGTTGTAGCCGAGCGCGAGCTCGAGCAGGCTGTTGTCGGTCGATCCGCCGATATAGGGCCGAGAGGCACTGGGCCACAAGCTGACCAGCACGACGAACCAACCACCCGAGACCACCATGGCCGCGAAAGCGCCGAGCAGCTTGCCGATTCGGCGCCAGAAGCCGATCGGCGCGGCGACCAGGAACACCAGACCGAGTGCGGGCAGCACCAGGAACGCCTGCATCATCTTGGTGAGAAAGCCGAATCCCACTGCGACACCCGCCAATACCAGCCACCGCCCGCTGCCGTTCTCGGTGGCGCGCACGGCGCAATAGGCCGCCGCGACCAGCAGCAGTACCAACAATGCGTCCGGGTTGTTGAACCGGAACATCAGTGCCGCAACGGGAGTCAGCGCCAAGGCGGCTCCGGCCAGCAACCCGGCCGCCGGACCGTTCCAGCGCCGAACCGCGCCGTACACCAACCCGACCGAGGCCACACCCATCAGCGCCTGCGGCAGCAGCATCGAGAACGAGCTGAATCCGAGCAGCCGGCCCGACAATCCCATGACCCACAGCGCGGCGGGCGGTTTGTCGACGGTGATGGCATTACCGGCGTCCAGCGAACCGAACAGCAGCGCCTTCCAGCTCTGCGTGCCCGCCTGCACGGCCGCCGCGTAGAAGTCGTTGGCCCAGCCGGATCGGCTCAGGCCCCACAGGTAGAGGACGGCGGTCGCAGCCAGTAGCGTCCACAGGCCGGGGCGGGTCCACCGGGGCTGGTCGCGGGAGCCGAACAGCAGCCGGGTCCATCGTGTTTCCTGCCGTACCGAGCCATCCGGCTCGGCGCGTTCGGCACGCCATACGGGCGCTTCGGTAGCGGTAGTCATATTCCGATCCTGATCCGCGGACGTGGGTCCGATATTTGCGATTGCTATGCGCTGTCTGTGCGCTCGAGCAGGTCTAGGAGGTGCTGCCGTGCGAGAGCTGCCACAGCCTGGTGCGGCCCGACGACGATCGGCGCGGGCACCCGCGGCGCGGGAGGTTCCAGCGAAGTCGTAGTCAGACTTCGATGCTGAGGACGCGATGTGGTTCCAGGCTCTGCCGCGGCTGTGGGTTCGCTGTGAGCCCACCGCTGGGACCGGTCAGGCGGCGGTCGCGACTCGGCCCCCGGGCAATCCCGCGGTGAACTCGGTCCGGCCGGGCTTGCTGTCCACCGTGATATCGCCGCCGTGTGCCTTCACGACCGCGGCGACGATCGCCAGTCCGAGACCTGAGCTCCCCGCACGCCGCGAGCGCGAGGAGTCGCCGCGGGCGAAGCGCTGGAAAACCTCCGGCTGCAACGCGATCGGGATGCCGGGTCCGTTGTCGGTGACGCGCCACACCGCACCGCCGGCACCATCGAAGGCCAGCGATGTGACGACCGTGGTGCCGGGACCGGTGTGGACGCGGGCATTGGCCAGCAGGTTGGTCAGCACCTGGTGTAATCGGGCGGCATCGCCGACGATAACGACGGGTTCGTCGGGCAGGTCCAGATCCCACTGCTGCTCGGGTCCGGCGATATGCGCGTCGCTCACCGCGTCCACGGTGAGCTGGGTCAGATCGACCGCCTCGTGTTCCAGTGGTCGACCGGAATCCAGCCGGGCGAGCAGCAGCATGTCCTCGACCAGGGCCGACATCCGCCGAGCCTCGGAGTCCACCCGGCCCATCGCATTGGCCACCTCACCGGGCACCTCGCCCCGTTTGCGTTGCGCCAGTTCGGCATAGCCGCGTATGGCGGCGAGCGGGGTGCGCAGTTCATGGCTGGCGTCGGCGAGAAATTGCCGGACTCTGGTCTCGCTGGCATGCCGTGCCGAGAGTGCGCCGGTGATGTGGTCCAGCATCCGGTTGACCGCCGAGCCGAGTTGACCGACCTCGGTATGCGGATCCGCGTCATCGCGCGGAACCCGCACGGGCAGGGTGACCTCGCCGCGATCCAACTGCAGATCGGCGACCCGGGCGGCGGTGGCCGCGACCCGATCCAGCGGTGCCAGCGCGCGCCGAATCAGCCAGATGCCCACGGTGACCGCGAACAACAGCACGATCACGGTCACGATCACCAGCACCCACAACACCCGCATCAACGTTTCGTCGACGGCCGCCAGCGGCAGACCCGTCACCACGGTGGTGCCCTGCCAGGTCCGGTCCGCGATCACGCGATAGCGGCCCGCACCGTCGATATTCACGGTGGTCGCCTTACCGGTGGCGGCCACCGCGGCGAGCTGTCGGCGGGCGGCGTCCGACAGCGCGGCCTGCATGCCATCGCTGCCGATCCGGCCCGCGGCGGTGACGATTCCCTTATCGACGATGGCACCGACCGCATCGGGCTGGATGCCGCGCCGGTCCAGGAATTGGGGCCCCGGTCCCGTGCTCTGTGGATGCGGCGGCGGGGGCGGCGGGACTGATTGGGTGCCGGAAGACTCGCCGGGTGGCGGCCCGAGGCTGGGACCGCCGCCGGAATCACCGAGTGAGCGCCTCTGCGCATCGACCAGCTGGGTATCGAGTTGATGCACCAGGAACTGTTGCAACGCGAACTCGGTCGCGGCGCCGATCCCGACGACCACAGTCACCAGCAGTAGCGCCTGCCCGACCAGCAGCCGGGCCCGCAACGACCACCGACGCGGCGACCGCATGCGGCGCACCTCAGCCCGCGGGCTTGAGGACATATCCGGCTCCGCGCAGGGTGTGGATCATCGGCGCCCGGCCGCTATCGATCTTCTTGCGCAGATACGACACGTACAGCTCGACGATATTGGACCGCCCGCCGAAGTCGTAGCTCCAGACTCGATCCAGAATCTGCGCCTTGCTCAATACCCGCCGCGGATTGCGCATGAAGAACCGGAGCAGTTCGAATTCGGTGGCCGTCAACACAATCGGCACACCCGCCCGGCTGACCTCATAGCTGTCCTCGTCGAGCACCAGATCACCGACCGCGATCTGCGCGCCGCCGTCCTCGCTCGCGACCCCGGTGCGGCGCAGCAGTGCGCGCAGCCGCAGCACCACCTCTTCGATGCTGAACGGCTTGGTGACGTAATCGTCGCCGCCCGCGGTGAGCCCCGCGATCCGGTCCTCCACCGAATCCTTGGCGGTCAGCAATAGCACCGGCAGCTGCGGAACCTGCGCGCGCAGCTTGCCCAGCACCTCGAGCCCGGTCATATCGGGCAGCATCACATCGAGCACCGCCACATCCGGTCTGGTCTCGCGCGCCCTGGTCACCGCCGTGCGCCCATCACCGGCCGTGCCGACCTCCCAGCCCTCGTACCGTAGCGCCATCGACAACATCTCGGCCAGGACCGGTTCGTCATCGACGACGAGCACGTTGATCGGACTGCCGTCGGCACGCCGCATGGCAGCTCGGTTGGCCGGGCTGTTTCCAGTGGTCATCGTGGACATGGACCTCATACTGCGCGCGGCGGCTCGGCGGCGACTATGCGCTCGCTGTGAGCTTGCTGTGCGCCGAATCGGACATAGTGGATCCAGACGCCGCCCACAGCTCGCACCTAACTTCGTCGACCACGGTTGACCCCGAATACGACACCCGGACCGGCGCGCTCACCGGCCGTCATCGCAGAGGAGCACCCCACCATGACCACCCCCACCCACCAGCCCCCGTCCGGCCAGGACCCCACCTGGGGCGCACCCACTCCCCCGGCGAAAACCGGCTGGTCGACGCGGAAGACCCTGGCAGCCGTGGGTATCGCCGGTGTGATCGCCGCGGCGGGCGGCGGCATCATCTACGCGGCGTCCTCGAGCGACGCCGGTGGCAACCACGGCGCCATGACCGGCCTACCACTGCACGGCCAATTCGTCGTCTGCGACGGCAATGGCGGCTACCGCACCGAACTGACCCAAACCGGCACCATCACAGCGCTTTCCAGCAACTCCCTGACCGCCAAGAGCGTCGACGACTACACCCAGACCTACGCCATCACCGCCACCACCACCGGCGCCACCGCCGTGAAAGTCGGTGACACCGTGACCATTCGCGGCACCCAGGCAGACGGCACCAGCACCGCGACCACAGTCGGCACGAACACCGACTCGCCGGACGGCATGGACGATGGCCCAGGCGTCCCGGGCGGCAGCACCAATGGCCTGAACGGTTCCGGCATGGGCAGGCCGATCGGCGGCCCCCCGCCCCGATCCGGCAACTGACCGCCGGGGAAGCACGCGCATGCTGATCCGTGCGGCCCGCCAGCTATTGATCGCATCGATGATCAACGACTGGATGACAATCCTGAGCCCGGCCGAGGTTCGGCGAATGCGCTCCCGCGAGAAAATGAAAACGGCCCGGAACTGTGCGTTCCGGGCCGTTTTCCCTTTGTAGCGGGGACAGGATTTGAACCTGCGACCTCTGGGTTGCTCGCCGGCCACCTGGTGCTTACGCTTGCCGGTAAGCCATTCCTGCACGGCACCGCTGAGAATCGGGCTCAGATGCGTGTCGATCTCGTCCTGCGGTTCCGCCCTCAGGTCGTCGAACATCTTCAGCGCTGTCGCGAGTTCGTCATCGTCGGCGGTCTCACTGAACTCCGCATGGGCGTACCGCAGCAGCTGGTCGATGACCGCGATCGCTTCCCGCCACTCGTCCCCCGGCGAATGGCGAGCGCTATACTGCCAATTTCGTGGTCAGCTCAGTAAGAAATTGTACGGACTTACGTTTGTCGTCATCGTTCAGATGAAGCTCCCCAGTGGCTGTTCGGGTTTCGGAATCTCGGATCTCGAGAATTGCGTTCCATTTATTTATGCGGGTAGCGAACCGAACAGTGTTGGAGGGGTTCCCCTTATCCGTTCGCAGGTCGTACACCCATACTTCCTCGCCCAGCTCTGGCTTCTTCACGTATCCACGGAGCCCCTCTGTTGGGTCCGCATCGTCAGGTGCGTTTTGCACCTGGTAGTTCCCAATCGGGTTCTGCCCCTGGGCGAGCTGGCACACTCCACCGTGAGCAAGGACGGTGCCTGTCGAGAGGATTGAATCGGTGGTTCGCACTTCGACGGCGTGCAACTCGGTTGTAAAGAAGTTCTTCACAACATCGCACAGCTCTCCCTGCGTCATCGTCGGTCGAGCCTGAGACGATACGGGTGTTGCAGCGGGCTGCGCCGAGGAGCATCCGGCGGCCGAGGCCAGCGCAGCGGTGGCGACCACGGCTAGCAAGCCAATCCTCACTGGGGCACCGTCCAATCCGACTTGTCCCCGTCTTTCGTCGACGCGTCGCCGATGGCTTCCCGGATCCCCTCGATTCCAGTCCCGTAGGAAGATTTGACACCACTGGGCCACTTATTGTCCGGCAGGCCCTTTTGAATCCCCACGATCTGCGATATCTTGTTACCTTCGATCATATTGGTCTTGGCGGCATCCCCCATAGTCTTCACAATACCGATAATGAAGGTCCTTGCAGCCTCAACCACCTTTACCAACTCCTGCGCCATAGAGAGCGCGCCGGAGAACGATATGGATACCAGGGCCTTGACACCATTGAAAAAGCCGTCCTCAACCTTCGAGATCAACTCTTGCACTTTCGTGGCAATCTCGCCGTAGAGAGTCAACTCTGCCCCAGCGATAGTTTCCAAGCTGACTGCGATTTGATTAAATTCTGGCGGCAAATTGTCCAAAGCGGGCTGTTGCCTGGTGGTGCGCATTTCCTCGTACCTGGTGGCAGCATCGCCCGACCATTCAGAAAGCTTGGTGTCGATGAAATCGCCGCTTGCTGCTATCAGGTTGTTCCTGAGGTTGCGCCATTCATTCGCGACGTCGATGAACTTGACTGGAACGTCTAGATCGGGTTCGAGCTTCTTGAGTTTTTCCCAAGTCTCATTAATAGCCGCGTTTGCCTTGTCGCGTTCTGCCCAGATCGAGTCGACGGTATCTTCAACCGTCAATGCCCCCGCCAAGTTGCCGGTGAGGACGCCGCCATATCCGTTTGCGCGGACAAGCGCGACGAGGTGCCCGCAGGATTCGCTCACCTTTGCTGGCAGATCTCCCACTTCAATTACCTTCGCACGAAGATACGATGACTTTTCGAGCAAGCTTCGCTTGTCGTCTGCGACTGTCATATCTCCCCCTCGAGCTTTGCCAGCTTTCCTTTATTCTCGAGGTCTTCCGCTTCATACGTATCGGCCGCGGATTTAAGAACTTTGCCGATATCCTCGAAAACGATGACACCTTCATTCAACCTGTCTCGGAAGTAGCCGGGGGCTGGCTGATACTTGGACAGGGCTTCCGCGAACGTGCCTGCCTCTGATGCGGTAATTTCCAGCTTCTTCGTCGTCTCAACCCCGGCCCTGAGGTCATCGGCGGCCTCGCCCCAGCTAGTGGCAGCCAATTTCATTGCTCGCAGGTTAAGTGTCAGCTTATCTGCCATCAGCCCATCCGTTCTTCTAGGAGCCGCAGCCGGTGGCGGTCCAACTGATATTCCAGATCATCGTCTGCGTAGCGTGAATAGTCGCCCCGTACGACGCGCTTTGGGCGCATGGAACGGATCTGGTCGGCGCACCACAGGACCTCGTCGACGATCCGTTCGGGCTGCGCGGTCGCTGCCCAGTCACTCCGCACTACGATCGACAGCACTCGGGATACGTCAGCGCTCAGCCTGACGGGATGCTGTCCATGAAATATCACTTGACCCGATGCTTGGAAGTGGCCACTGTTTATCATGCCGCTGGACACGCTGCAGTATTCCTCCCAGCTGCGAGTCTCGAGTAACATCATCAGAATTGTCCGGTGATCCGGGATCGCTGCCTCCGAAATTTCCTGCGGAGTTGCCCGATGGCCCGAAGCGAACAGCTGATCTAAACGCTTCTCCATAGCGGCTCTGTAGGCTGCCATGAGTTCATCGCCTACCTCACCGGGAGCAACGTAACGACTCCAGTGCGGACCGATCTGAATTCGGATCGGAAGGCACCCTCGGTCGAGTTCCATTGAGGCGAAAGATGATCCGATACGAATTGGAGTCGCAGATGGGTCAGCCACTGCAAGGGGGGCGTCGACCTGGGGCGGCGTTGACTTGGTGACGGCCGGTGCTGGTTTCGGCGCTACGGTTGGTGACGCCGACACAGGCCGAGCGGCGTTGGGCCTCTGCGGCACAAGTGGCTCGTCATCCCAGTATTCATCGGGGTCGTCGTAGTGATTGTAGTATCCCCCCGCCGCCATCACACCACCTCGTTGTCTCGCACCACTGCGCGGGACAGGGTTCTTTCGTCGTTGGAATCGACATCGAACCCCCTCTCGCGCAACTGGTCGCACCCTGTGTCGACGACTGGCTGTCACGGGAGCCTTCCGTCCTGCATCCCCCCTGACGGCGCAGCCATAGACACTCTTGTGGCGGTGGAAGGATCTGTCAACCTGGGATCGCAACCAGCCTCGAACGCGAAAGTGATTGCAAGAGTGCTGACCTCGCGGTTTGTGCGCCGACGCGGAGGCGGTTGGGATGCCGAGTTCGAAGAGCTGCCACTGGTCGGCCAACTCGTTGGCGGATGGTCCGGGATCGTTGGCGTCGACTATCGCAACCTACCAGCGGGGCAGACCGCGATCCTGTCATCGACGAGGTACCACCTATCTCGATGCGTTCCGATACGTTTCGTTCCCAAATCCGTTCCCAGTTCGCGCTGTGGCGATGGCTTCGAGACCTGTCCAGCGGCGGAGAAGGTTTGGACCTCACCGACGGATCATCCCGGCGTACGCGGGGAGAACATCTCGATCGGCTCGGAATGGAGCGTCAACGACGGATCATCCCCGCGTGCGCGGGGAGCACGTCGACATGCAGACCGAGCCGCCGGGATCAGCCCCAAGGTGGTCAGCGATCGAGTCGGTCATGCCGATGTGGCGTTCACGCTCGAGACCTACTCGCACATGCTGCCGGGGATGGACCGGGACGCGGCCGTCCGCGGCGCGTACTACCTACCGGGCGACACCGCCCCGAACCCACCGAGAGACAAGGATCCACAATCCTGAGCTTGGCTAAGGTTCCCGAGCACCAATGAAAAACGGCCCGGAACAATGCGTTCCGGGCCGTTTTCCCTTTGTAGCGGGGACAGGATTTGAACCTGCGACCTCTGGGTTATGAGCCCAGCGAGCTACCGAGCTGCTCCACCCCGCGTCGGTAAACACAACATTACACACGTCTACGCGGGGAAGGCAAATCGCTTACCTCGCAGGGCGTTTTCGCTGGTCAGCGGGCAGGATGAGCGGTGGCGGCCGGTGCGGGGCGTGCGGCGCGCAGATCTCCGGAGGTGCGTGCGGCAGCCTGCAGAAGCCCCGTCGGAGCGCATCGCCCTAACGACGACAGGCACACAAGAAGCGCAATCGAACCGGTCGGTCAACGGCGTCAAACGTGACCCGGGTCACTATTTCACAGTGATCCCGAACACATAACGGTGCTATAACAGACTGTCCAGAATCCATTCTTATGGCATTTGCGACCTGGGCAAACACTGATATACACGTTATTCGCATCATGCAATCGCGAAGTTATCAAGATGTGATCTGATGAGATTTCTTCGTTACCGTTTGATCCGCGGCCCGGATCAAACGTGATGGGCTCGAACTCGAACCGCCGAACACCGGCGACCCTGTCCCGCGGTTCGAGGATCCCCGACACACCTGGGGGCAGGGACTCGGCTTTTCGTTTACCGAGGGCGGTGGGCGCAGGGAGGGAAATCATCATGTCGAAGCACCGAAAGCTCAGCACCCGCGCCCTCGGCTATGCCGCCGTCACCGGCGCAATCGTTGCCGTCCCGTTCGGTCTTTCCACCGGTACCGCCGCGGCCGCCCCCAGCCACAACTGGGATGGCGTCGCGCAGTGCGAGAGCGGTGGCAACTGGGGTATCAATACCGGAAACGGCTACTACGGCGGTCTGCAGTTCTCGCAGAGCACCTGGGCCGCCAACGGTGGCCACGGCTCCGCCAACAACGCCAGCAAGGAAGAGCAGATCCGGGTCGCCGAGAACGTGCTCGCCACCCAGGGCCAGGGCGCCTGGCCGGTCTGCGGCCAGTACCTGCGCGCCGGTGAGTCCGAGCCGAGCCCGGCCGTCGCCGAGCCGGAGCCCGCCGCCCCCGCCGCGATCGCCCCCGCCCCCTCCAACGTCAAGTCCGCCATCGAGCAGGCCAAGTCCGCTGGCTACGAGCTGGCCAAGCAGAACGGCCTGGAGGGCCAGTACCAGCAGATCCTGGACCAGAACGGCGCGCTGATCGACTCCTTCGGTCGCTGACGCACGAATCCGACGTCACTCGGCAACGGCGCCGAAGGTGACGTCGGCTCGTCCGACGTCGACTAGAACGGCCCCGCCACCCGGTTTCGGGTGACGGGGCCGTTCTCGTTTTCGACGATCAGCGACCGGCGTCCTGATATGCCTTCACCGCGGCATCCAGTTCCTCCAGCGCCTTGCCGAAGTCCTGGAAATTGCCGGACTTCATGGCATTTCGCATATTCTCGATCTTCTTGTTCAGCTCCGCGGCCGCCGCGTCCTTGGCGGCGGATCCGGTCGCGGGCGGCGGTGTGGCGCCCTGCGTCGGCGGGGTGGCGCCCTGCGGTGGCGTGGTGCCGTGGGTCGGCGGCGTTGCGCCCTGCGTCGGCGGAGTGGTGCCCGGTTTCGGCCTGGTACTCGGATCACCGCCGAACGGCGTGGCCAGCGAACCCGCCCCCGGTAGCACCTGATTCAGCGCATCGGCCAGGGTGGAGGCGAAGCCGACCTTCACACTGCCCGCCACATCGCGATAGCTCACCAGCACGCGCAACAGCTGCGGGAAGGTGGCGGTGCCCGCCCCGGTATTCCGCTCGTTGTAAAACGGCTCCACATAAAGGATTCCGCCGTCGGCGACCGGCAATGTCAGCAGATTGCCATATCTGATCTTGTTCGAGTTCGACAGCAATGTTTTCTGACTGGAGACCTCGGGCGCGGTCGTCATGCTGTTCTGCGTTTGCTGCGGACCCTGCGTCTGCGTATCGGTCGGCAATTGCAAGATCGTGAATTTGCCGTAGCCGTCCGGATCCGACCGCACCGAGATATACGCGGTCAGGAATTGACGGTTGCCGTAGCCGACCATGGCACTGGTCAGATTGAACACCGGCTTATTCGTCACCGGATCTCCGAGCAGCACGTAGTACGGCGGCTGTTTGAAGGTGCCGCCGCCCTCGGTGGTCGGATCGCTGGGCACCGACCAGAATGCGTTGGTGGTGAAGAACTCTCGCGGATTGTCCACGTGGTATTTGGTCAGCATTTCGCGCTGCACCTTGAACAGATCCTCGGGATAGCGGAAGTGCGCCCGCAGCTCCGGTGAGATCTCGCTCTGCGGCTTGACCGCGCCGGGGAACACGCCGCGCCAGGCCTTGAGCACCGGGTCGGTGGGATCCACCTCGTAGAGGGTCACCGTGCCGTCGTAGGCGTCGACGGTGGCCTTCACCGAGTTGCGGATGTAGCTGACCTCCTTGCGCGGCAACAGCCTTCCGGTCTTCTTATCGATGCTGTCCTCTACCGCGCCCTCGAGCGAGGTGTTCTGCGCGTACGGATATTTGTCCAGGGTGGTGTAGGCGTCGACGATCCACTGGATCCGGCCGTTGACGACGGCCGGGTAGGCGTTGCCGTCCGTAGTCAACCAGGGCGCCACCTTCTGCACCCGCTCCCGCGGACTGCGATTGAAGATGATCTTGGAGTTGTCGCCGATGGCCGAGGAGAACAGGAGATTGCGCTCGGTGTACTTGGCCGCGAACGCCAACCGGTTGAACCAGTTCCCGATCGAGACCCCACCCTTGCCGTCGTAGGTGAAGTGCGCCGCGTCGGAATCGTATTCGCGCGGCTCCTGACCGCTCCTGGCGCCGACGATCGCGTAGTCCGGGTTGGACTGCGAGATCAGCTCGCCGTAGTAGATGCGCGGCTGGTCGACCTTGATCTGCTGCTGTTCGCCCGTATTGAACAGATCGCTGACCAGGAAGATGGGATAGCCGCTGTCGCTGCTGCCGCCGGTGTTGGGGTCCTCGTACTGCGGCCGGTTGACCCGGTTGGCCGGTGCCGCGACGAAGCCGTTGCCGTGCGTGTAGACGGTGTGCTTGTTGATCCAGTTGGTCTGATTACCGCTCAGCGCCGATGGGTGCAGTTCACGGGCGGCCACGATGTAGTCCTGGATATCGCCGCTGAGGTTGTAGCGGTCGATGTCCAGCGACTCGGGGAAGCCGTAGAAGTTCTTCAGCTGCTTGAGCTGAGTGAAGGTGGGCGACAAGATATTCGGGTCGAGCAGGCGGGCATTGCCGATCGTCGCCGCATCGACGGGGACTTCCACCGGGCTCTTCGCACTGTCGCCCTTATAGTCCTTGTACTCGATCCTGTCCGAGGTGATGCCGAACGCCTGCCTGGTCGCGGCGATATTGCGTTGGATGTATTCACTTTCCTTGTCGGCGGCATTCGGGCTCACCGAGAACTGCTCGACCACAAGCGGCCACACCGTGCCGACCAGGATCGAGGACAGCACCAGCAGGGCGGCGGCCATCGCGGGCACCCGCAGATCGCGCAGCACGATTCCGGCGAAGAAGGCGATCGCGCAGATCACCGCGATGGACAGCAGGATCAGCTTCGCCGGCAGTACGGCGTTGATATCGGTGTAGGAACCGCCGGTGAAGGTCTGCTCCTTGCGCCTGCTGGAGAGCAGCTCGTAGCGGTCGAACCAGTACGCAAGGGCCTTGAGCAGCACGAAGATTCCGGCGGTCACCGCCAGCTGGATGCGCGCGGGGCGGGTCAGCGTGCCCTCGCGTCCGGTCAGGCGCAGGCCGCCGAAGACGTAGTGCGTCACCAGGCTGGCGAAGAACGCGATGACCACCGCGACGAACAGCCAGTCCAGCACCATCCGGTAGAACGGCAGATCGAAGGCGTAGAACCCGACGTCCAGGCCGAACTGCGGATCCTTCTGACCGAACGAACCGCCGTGGAGAAACAGCTGCACGGTCACCCAATTCGACTGCGCCACCAGGCCGGACGTCACGCCGAGCACCAGCGGAATGCCGATGCCGAACAGCTTGAGATGACTCATCACGGTGGTGCGGTAGCGCGCGATCGGATCGTTCGGACCCGCCACCGGCACGAATACCGGCCTGGTCCGGTAGGCCAGCAGCAGCGCGAGCCAGACGACAAGTCCGACGAATACCGCGACGACGACGAACAACAGGATCCGCGTTCGTAAGACGGTGAGATAGACACTGCGGAAACCGACCTCGCCGAACCACAGCCAGTTCGTATATGTGTCGGTCAGCTTCGGTTCCAACAGCAGCAGTGCCGCCACAATGATGGCCGTCACCAGCAGCACTCGGCTGCGTCGGGACAACGAAGGTAAGCCGGTGGGGGGCCGCATGCCCACGATGCCACTCTCCAAGGTCCGGCGGCGCTCGCACCGATATCTCGGCCGTCGCACCGCAGTCCGATGTTGCAGGTAGTCCGTTACAGACCATCTCGCGCCCACTCTACGGAATCTGTGTTGTCGGCCGCGCGGGCGCGGCGTGTTCGCAGCCCCCTGCTGCGATTATGCCGCCGCCCCTGGGCCTGATTGCTCAGGCGATGGTGCAAGGATGTCGGTGTGACAGCAGACCTGCACGCCGAACACGTCCTCGCCCGTTCCGTCCGCGAGGTGGCGGACTTCGTCGACGCCGAGGGATGGGGCAGACCGCCGCAAATGTTCGCGCTGGTGCCGACGGCCGATCTGGTCGCGGCCGAGCCCGGGTTGCTCGATCAGCTCGATGAGGGCAGCGAGCTGACTCCCATTGCGCAGGAATCGTTCCCGGACGACATCACCGGCGGTTCGATGGCGCTCGACGAATTCCTGGCGACCACCAGCTGGCCCGATGCGGTCAGCGGCTGCGTGCTGGTCCAGGAGATCGTGGTGCTCCCGCCGGATGCCGAGAGCACCCTCGATGACGCGCTCACCCCGCTGCTCGCCGATCACGAGGCGGCCGACGCGGCGGCCCGGGCCGCGGCCGAGACGCATCCGGAACGGCGCACCGCGCGACTATTCGCCGCGGTGCTGCGCTCGGGCGCGCAGTTGTGCCTGCTGCAGATCAAGCCCGAGGACGACGCCGACGACTTCGGCGATCTCGACCTGCGCACCTACCCCAACCTGGCGCCCAACCTCATCGAGGCGCTGCACCACACGATGGAGTGATCAACCGCAGGAGACGGTCTCCCGGCCCGCGTTGATGTCGTTGAGCGACTGCACTGCGCCGCTGAGGCTTTCGACCTTCACCAGCCGCAGGCCTTCCGGCGTGCGCTGCTTGGCCTCATTGCAGTTGGCGGCCGGGACCAGGAAGGTCTCCGCGCCGGCATCGCGCGCGGCCATCATCTTGTATTGGATGCCGCCGATCGGGCCGACCTTGCCGTCCTGGTCGATGGTTCCGGTGCCCGCGACGAACTTGCCGCCGTCGAGTTCGCCGGGCGAGAGCTTATCGATGAGCGCGAGGCTGAACATCAGGCCCGCCGATGGGCCGCCGATATCGGCGAGGTTGAACGACACCTGCATCGGCGGGACCGCGCCCTCGGTCGGGGTCAGGCCGAGATAGCCCTTGTTCGCGTCATCCGGGCGGGCGGCCAGGGTGATGGTCGCGGTCTGTTCGGCGTTCTCGCGACGGTAGACCACGGTGATCTGGCTGCCCGGAGGCTGCGAGGAGACCGCGGCGACCACATCCTTGGGCGTGGCGATCGGTGCGCCGTTGACGCTGACCAGTTCGTCGCCCGCCTTCAGCGTCTGCTTGGCCGGGCCGTCGTCGGAGACCTTGCGCACCAGCACCACCGTCGGCAGGTTCAGGAAGTGCAGCGCGGCCACCTCGGCATTGCCCTCGGAGTCCTTGAAGTCCTGCTGATTGGACTTATCGATCTCCTCGCGCGGGACACCGGGCGGATACACCTCGGCGCGCGGGACCAACCCGTGCTCACCGCTGACCCAGAACCCGAACGCCTCGAAGATGTTCAGCCCGTCGCGCACCGAGACCGTGGTCATATTCAGGTGCCCGGTCACCGGGTCCACTTCGGCGCCGCGGACGTCGACGACCTGCTTGCCGTCGACCGCGCCGAGGGTATTGAAGGTAGGCCCCGGACCGAGTGCGACGAACGGCACAGTGAGCACGCTGCCCACCGCACCGAGCACGAACACCGGGATCAGGGCGGCCACCAGGGTCAGGATCCGACGATTCACCTGGACCACAGTAATGATCGCCCCCACAACCGGGCGGGCGAGGCGCATATTTACCCCCGCGCGCGTGTCCCTGTTTCGCGCCGCGCGAACATCGAGCCCCGATGTCACGCGCGTATGTTTAGGGTATGAGTGACCTCCCCTTCGGATTCTCGAACCGCGATGACGACGACCGCAAACGCGGCGACGATCCGAGTGGTCCAGGGGCGAACGACCCGTTCGGCATCGGCGGGGCAGGCGCGGGCGGTTTCGATCCGGCACAGCTCGGACAGATGCTCACCTCGCTCGGACAGATGCTCAGTGGCATGGGACAGCCGGGTTCGGCGCAGTCCGGCCCGGTCAACTACGACGTGGCCAAGCGACTGGCCCGCCAGCAGCTCGGCTCGACAGTGACGCCGGTTACCTCGGGCACCGTCAGCGCCGTCGCCGATGCCGCACGCCTGGCCGACCTGTGGCTCGATGGCGCGACCACGCTGCCCGCCGGCGCGAACAAGACCGCGGCCTGGACCGCCAACGACTGGATCGAGCAGACGCTGCCGACCTGGAAGCGGCTGTGTGATCCGGTGGCCGAACAGATCTCCGGAATGTGGACCGCACAGCTGCCGGAGGAGGCGCGCGAGTTCGCCGGTCCGATGGTCGGCATGCTCGGTCAGATGGGCGGGTTGGCATTCGGCTCCCAGCTCGGCCAGGCACTCGGCCAGCTCGCCAAGGAGGTGCTGACTTCCACCGATATCGGTCTGCCGCTCGGCCCGACCGGCACCGCGGCGCTGCTGCCCGCCGCCATCTCGGAGTTCAGCGCCGGACTGGAGCAGCCGGAGAGTGAGATCCTGGTCTTCCTGGCGGCGCGCGAGGCCGCGCATCAGCGGCTGTTCGGACATGTGCCGTGGCTGCGGCAGCAGGTGCTCGGCGCGGTCGAGGACTATGCGCGCGGCATCAAGATGGACTTCTCGGCACTGGAGTCGGCGGCCCAGGGCATCGACCCGATGTCGCTGACCGATCCGTCGAAACTCGAGGAGATTCTGTCCCAGGGCGCCTTCGAACCGCAGACCACGCCGGAACAGAAGCAGGCACTGGAACGACTGGAGACGCTGCTCGCGCTCATCGAGGGCTGGGTGCAGGTCGTGGTCACCGACGCGGTCGGCGATCGCCTGCCCGGCGCGGGCGCGCTCGCCGAAACCCTGATTCGCCGCCGCGCCACCGGCGGTCCGGCCGAGCAGACCTTCGCGACCCTGGTCGGGCTGGAACTGCGCCCGCGCAAGCTGCGCGAGGCGGCGGCACTGTGGCGGCGGCTCACCACCGATGCGGGCATCGAGGCGCGAGACGCCGTCTGGTCGCATCCGGACCTGCTACCGGATTCCAATGATCTGGACTCTCCCGCCGCCTTCATCGATTCCGTAATCGGCGGCGGCACGGACGCTTTCGACGATCCGCTGGCCCAACTGGCCGAGACCGAGGCCCGCGAGAAGGCCGAGCGCGAGGCCGCCGGGGACGACGGCGAGCCCGGCCCGAACCTTGGCAAGGACACCGACCCGTCCTAGTAATGTCCTGTTGATAGGCGCGAATCCCTGTGGATTACTACGGAATTCGCGGCTATTCGCCGATCAGGCGGTCCGCATACTGCTGGCATGACGAGGCGGATGTGCGGGCCGATGCTGGCGCCGCGGGTGACGGTTCTGGTGCGGCCGTCGGGGGTCGTGCAGTTGGGGTGGGATCCGGAGGGGGCGTTGCTGCTGGATCGGACCGCCTTGGATACCGCGACGGTGCTCGCATTTCTGCGGCTGCTGGACGGGATGCAGAGTCGACCGCAGGTCATCTGGCGGGCCGGAGAGTGCGGGATCGACCCCGGGGACGCGGCCGAGTTGTTGAACCGAATCGATGAGGCGGGGCTGCTACTGCCTCCCGACGAGCGGCTCGGGCAGGTGCGATCGGTGCGGGTGCACGGGCTCGGGCCACTCTCGGATGCGGTCACGACCGGGCTGCGGCGACTCGGGCTGCGGGCGATTCGATCGCGCGGATACCGTCCCGATGGTTCGGTGCCCGACTGGCGCGGTGACCTCGTGGTGCTCGCCGATGCGTTGGTCATCGACCCGCGGTTGGCCAATGAGCTGGTGCTGCACGGGATTCCGCATCTGCAGGTCCGGATTCGCGATGGCAACAAGGGCATTGTCGGGCCGCTGGTATTTCCGGGCCTGACGAGTTGTCTGCGCTGCCTCGACCTCACCCGGTGTGAATACGATCCGGAATGGCCGCAGCTCGCGAGCCAATTGCTCGGCCGGGTCGGACACGCCTCACCGGCCGGAATCCTGGCCACGGCGGCGTTGCTGCTCGGCGAACTCGAGGCGATCATGCGCTGTTCCCCCGAGCGCCCGCTCGACACCATGAACACCACGATCGAACTCGAACTGGATACGCACCGGATCTCGCGCCGCGAATGGCCGCAGCACGAAGGGTGTGGCTGCCGTGGAATTTTCGCTGGTCCGACCCGATGAGGGTGTCGATTCTTACACTCCGCCAAGGAAAGACATCAAGATTGGCATGGCACAGCCACGGGTCTGTCCGCCATGATGGGTACGTGTCTGAGATTGTGCGTCGTCGCTCAACCCGCAATGCCAAGTTAGCCAAGATTCCGCTCGGGATCGCCGGACGGGCCGCCGTCGGGTTCGGTAAGAAGCTGGCCGGTGGCGACAAGTCGGAGATCAACGCCCAGTTGAACCAGAAGGCCGCCGAGCAATTGTTCACCGTATTGGGTGAGCTCAAGGGTGGCGCGATGAAGTTCGGCCAGGCGCTGAGCGTGATGGAGGCCGCGGTTCCCGAGGAGTTCGGCGAGCACTATCGCGACGCACTCACCAAACTGCAGGCGTCCGCGCCGCCGATGCCTGCCGAGACCGTGCACCGGGTCCTGGACCAGCAGCTCGGCACCCAATGGCGGCAGCGCTTTCAATCCTTCGACGACACTCCCGCCGCATCGGCGAGCATCGGCCAGGTGCACAAGGCGGTCTGGTCCGACGGCCGCAACGTCGCGGTGAAGGTGCAGTATCCGGGCGCCGACGAGGCGCTGCGCGCCGACCTCAAGACACTGTCGCGGATGACCGGCCTGATCGCTTCGGTGATTCCGGGCGCCGATGTGAAGCCGATCCTGGCCGAGATCACCGAACGCACCGAGGAAGAGCTCGACTACCGCAATGAGGCCGCCCACCAGCGCGCCTTCGCGAAGGGCTTCGACGGGCATCCGGAGATCGTGGTGCCGAAGGTGGTGGCCAGCGCGCCCAAGGTGATCGTGACCGAATGGCTGGACGGCACCCCGGTCTCGGCGATCATCAAACAGGGCGCCGCGGATCCGGAGGGCACCCGCGTCCTGCGCAATCGCGTCGCCGGATTGATGGGCAAATTCCACTTCTCCTCACCGGAGACCGTCGGCCTGCTGCACGCCGACCCGCATCCGGGCAACTTCATGATGCTGCCCGACGGCAAGCTGGCCGTCATCGACTTCGGCGCGTGCGCGCCCATGCCGGGTGGCTTCCCGGAGATCCTGGGGCGGATGCTGGCGCTCGAGATCGACGAACGCTTCGATGAACTGATCGAGCTCATGTACGACAACGGCTGGGTTATTCCGGGCCGGACCGTCACCGATCAGGAGATCGCCGACTACCTGCGCCCGTTCACCGATCCGATCCAGACCGATTCGTTCCACTTCACCCGCAAGTGGATGCAGCGGGTCGCGGGTAAGGCCTCCGATTTCACCAGCCCGGATATGAAGACCGCGCGCGCTCTGCAGCTGCCCGCTCAGTTCGTCATGATCTTCCGGGTGCTCGGCGGTTCGGTCGGCATCCTGGCCCAGCTCGACGCCGAACTGCCGTTCATGCAGCTGGTCCGGACCTGGATGCCCGGCTTCCGTGAGGAGCGCTCCGCGAGCTGAACCAGGCTCGGCTGACGAATCCCCGCGCACAGGGCGCACCGAACGCCGTTGGCCCAGAACGCAAACGAGCCGCCCACCGGATCTCACGGTGAGCGGCTTGTTTGCTTTCTCGTTCCTGGGCCCTGCCCGGATCCGAAACGGCCGGATAGGCCTCAGCGACCGGAGGGAGGGAGGTCAGGGATCTCATGCCGAGATCGCGACCTTGCGCGGGCGACCGCGCGGGCGCTTGCGGGCGATCACGACACCCTGGTCGAAGATCTCACCGCCCCAGACACCCCATGGCTCACCCCGATCCATGGCCGCGGTCAGGCAGCCCTTACGGATGGGGCAAGACGCGCACAGCGCCTTGGCCTGCTCCAACTGGACCGGGCTCTCGGCGAACCAGAGATCGGGGTCTCCGGCTCGACAAGGCAGGACCTTTGTGACCTCCCGGGGACGGGTGGGCCGTGCCACGGTTCGGCATGTCACGTCAGTAGTGGCTTGTGGCCAGCTTTCCGCGGTGAACACGTCGTTCTCCTTCAGCTCGTTTGCAGCGGTACGTTTCGTTCGTTCCGCGAAACCGAGGCCGGTGTTGGCTGAAGGGCCGGTAAAAAATACTGGCCACGGTTTCGCTTCGGGCGATCCGTGGCCAGGAGGTCGGGGGGTGTTCCCTACCTAGTTCGACATCTCTGTCGAATCCTGATCACGGTCGCTGGGTGTGCGGTGCGGCGGAGGCGTGCTGCCCGCAGTTCTGCCGGTGCATATCCGGCCTCAACTGCGCAAGCGCCGACTTCTGCCGTGGTGGCAAAGGCCGGGTGCCAACCCGCGCTGGGCTTGTCCTGCTCGAGGACGCGAATCGGGGAATGCATCGGCATGGATTGCGCCTGAACCCCAAATACGTCGACGCCGGACAGACCGATCCCCTGCAAATCGAGGATCCCCCGGGAGGCCGACATGACGGGTGCAGCATTCACTGCAGCTCCTTTCGCGCTGAAGTTGGTGTTGCCATTCATCGTTCTGCCTCCCTCCTGTACTCGTGTCGGTAACTGTGCGCGCCGGGATGACCTCCCGGTGCGTGAATCCCACCATATGTGTTGTCGCCCATCGCGACAACCTATTTTCTACCTGCGGTTTTGTGGGCTTGACCGCAGCCGCGAGGCCACTATCTTCAATACCTCGGCCCCGTATTGCTCGAGCTTCTTCGCCCCGATTCCAGGGATCGCGGCCAGTGCGTTGTCATCGGCGGGCAGTTGCTCGGCGATCGCGGTGAGCGTGGTGTCGGTGAAGATCACGAACTCGCGCACCCGCAGATCCTGGGCTTTCTCCTCCCGCCACGTCTGCAGCGCGGCCAGTAGCTCGGTATCCAGTTCCGCCGGGCAGCGGCGGCAGCGACCGAGCATGGTGGCGTAGGTGCCGATCAGTGGTTTGGCACAGACCCGACAGGTCGGGCGCACGCCGTTCGAGGCGGTATCGGCGACCGGTGCGGCGATTCGCGAGGCGGGCGAGTCGTCGGGCACCAGGCCGTTGAGGAATCGGGAGCGCCGCCGGGTGCGCCTGCCGCCCTCGCCGCGGGCCAGCGCCCAGGACAGTTGCAGATGTTCGCGGGCCCTGGTCACGCCGACGTAGAGCAGTCGCCGCTCCTCTTCGAGCGCGCCCTGATCGGCGACCGAGCCGTCATCGCCGAGCACATGCGCGATCGGCAGGGTGCCGTCGGCGACACCGACGAGGAATACCGCATCCCACTCCAGCCCCTTGGCCGCGTGCAACGACGCGAGGGTGACGCCCTGCACGGTCGGTGGATGCCTGGCCTCGGCGCGCGCGGCCAGCTCGCGCAGCAGCCCGAACAGATCGAGCGCGGCGTCGTGGTCGACCAGCTCCTCGGTCAGGCGCACCAGCGCGACCAGCGATTCCCAGCGCTCGCGCGCCTGGGCGCCCGCGGGTTCGGTGGCGGTGAGGCCGACCGGCGCGAGCGCGGCGCGCACCAAGGTGACCAAGGCCTTGCCGCTGCGGGACTGGCCGGGCAGATCGTCGCGAGAGGCGACCTGACGCAGCACGGATACGGCTTGCCTTACCTCGGCACGCGCGAAGAAACCCTCGCCGCCGCGGACCTGGTATGGAATGTTTTGGTCTGTCATCGCCTGCTCATAGGCCTCCGATTGCGCGTTGATCCGGTAGAGCACCGCGACTTCGGCGGCCGGTGTGCCCCCGGCGATCAGCTTCTTGATGGACCGGGCAACCGCCGCGGCCTCGGCCGGACCGTCGTCGAATTCGGCGAAGACCGGTTCGGGCCCGTCGTCACGCTGGCCGACCAGTTGCAACCGGGTGCCCGCGATGCGCCCGCGCGCCGCGCCGATCACCCGGTTGGCCAGCGAGACCACCTGCGGGGTCGAGCGGTAGTCGCGTTCCAGCCGGACCACCGTCGCCTCCGGGAAGCGCCGGGAGAAGTCGAGCAGATAGCCGGGGGTGGCGCCGGTGAAGGAGTAGATCGTCTGGTTCGCATCGCCGACGACGGTCAGATCGTCCCGCTCGCCGAGCCAGGCGTCGAGCACCCGCTGCTGCAACGGCGTGACGTCCTGGTATTCGTCGACCACGAAACTGCGGTAGCGCCCGCGGAATTCGTCGGCGACCGACGGATAGTCCTCCAGTGCGGCGGCGGTATGCAGCAGCAGATCGTCGAAGTCGAGCAGCAGACCGTCGGGCGTCGCCTTCAACTTCTCATAACCGCTGTATGCCGCCGCGACCCGCATCGGGTCGTACGGTGCCTCGCGCCGATGTTTGGCGACGGCCGCCGGATAGTCCTCCGGTGCGATGAGAGTGGCCTTGGCCCATTCGATTTCGGTGAGCAGGTCGCGGACGGCGTCGGTGTGCGACGACAGTCCGGCCTGGTGGGCGGCCTGCGCCACGATCGGGAATTTGCGATCGAGCAACTGCCAGGGCACATCCCCGACGATCTGCGGCCAGAAGTACTTCAGCTGCCGCAGCGCGGCCGCGTGGAAGGTGCGGGCCTGGACCTGATTGGCCTCGCCGCCGAGTCCGAGCGCGCGCAGGCGGGCGCGCATCTCCCCCGCCGCGCGCGCGGTGAATGTCACCGCGAGCACCTGGTCGGCCTTCACATGTCCGGCGGAGACCAGATGTGCGATGCGATGGGTGATGGTCCTGGTCTTGCCGGTGCCCGCACCCGCGAGCACACACACCGGACCCCGCGGCGCACGCACGGCGGCGGCCTGTTCGGGGTCGAGCGAGTCCAGCGCTCGGCGGACGGGCTCGCTCGTACTGGTTGCCGACACGACACACATCATGGCAGTGCCCGCCGACAAGTCATGCCGCCCGGATAGAAACCGGCCCACGGCGTCGGGCCTGTTAGGGTCCGGTCCGGATCGGCCGCACCGGATTCCGCCGGTTCGCTGGCCGGGTCGCGCGGCCGGGCGAGGCGACGAGCACTAGCGATCGCGCAGTTGCCGCAGCGCGCCCGCGAACCCCGGCGCCTCGCCACCGAGCGGAGCGAAGAACTCCTGATCGCAGTCCTCGACCACCACCATCGCCCGATTCGCCAGTGCCACACCGTCTTCGGTGGGGACCAGGGCCTTGGCCCTGCGGTCGTGCGGGTGGTCGCGGCGCTCGAGCAGACCCTTCTGTTCGAGCGCGCGCAACACCTGGGAGGTCATCATCGGATCGGTGGCGGCGTGCGCGGCCAGATCACGTTGCATCACCGGTTCGTCGCGGCGGGCGGCCAGATAGGTCAGCGACGCCAGCAGGACGAACTGCACATGGGTGAGGTCGAAGGGGGCCAGCGCCGCACGCTGGGCGGCCTGCCAGCGGTTGGTCACCTGCCAGAGCAAGAGCCCGGGACTTTCGTCGGGCTCGGCGAATCTGGTGCGCAGACCCCGGTCCTCACTCATATGCCTCCTTTACCTCTGGTTCGTCGATCATCGCCTGTGCGATCACCGCGAAGTCGTGCGCGGTCAGTTCGACAAGTCCGCGGCGCAGCACCATGCCCCAATTCGGTGTGCTGGTGAGATCCAGTTCACCGCGCAGTTCGTCGATGGGGATCGCACGCGTGTCGGTGCGATAGTGCACCGCGCGCCGCCACGGCTGGAAGCACCCGCCGTCCTGCGGGTCCGCCTGCCAGACCGGGCGGTCGTCGATGGTGCCGATGGCGGTGAAGGAACGGATCGGCGCGCCGGTCCGCATGCCCTCGCGCGGGGAATAGTAGAGGAAGCCGTCGCCGGGACTCATGCGTTCGAGCGGGGTCCGCTTTCCGTGGTTGACCTGTGCGATGCCTAGTTCGACACCGCGCAGCACATGCTCCCTGGAGACCACTCCGAGCCAATACCTCATACCAGCACCGCCTCGGCCGCCACGACCAGCGCGTCGAGATCGGGCTCGACGGACTCGGCGATATCGCCGCCCAGCACCTTGGTCCAGAACCAGCGCAGCGGCCCGTCGATCGAGACGGTCACCGTGACGGTGGTGCCCTCCGGGCCGGTGGTGACCTGATGGTCGAAGGTCAGGCGGGCGCCGATGAGCTTGGAGACGTCCACGAATTCGGTCTCGGAGAGCCGCTCGACACGGAACGGGACCTTGGGGCCGCCCTTCGGCTTCAACGTGCCGGTGGCCCCCTGGGTGAACGGCCCGTCGAGACGCACCCATTCGGTGTCGTTGTTCCACTCGGGCCAAGTGGCCATATCGGCCCATTTGGCGAAGAAGGCGGCGGGCGCCGCGGACGAGGTGGCCTGTGCGGTGGCGATCGTTGTCATGGATTTAGTATGCGCGCATACTAAATATGGCGCAAGTCCGAGGACGGAACAGGATCGGTCCGTAGAATGTTGAACGATCCGTGACTGACGTGACCCCCGCCTTGACGATGTACTCGACCACCTGGTGCGGCTACTGCCGCCGGCTCAAGAAGCAGTTGGACGAGTCCGGCATCAGCTATGTCGAGATCGATATCGAACAGGATCCGGCATCGGCCGAGTTCGTCGGCAGTGTGAACGGCGGCAACCATGTCGTGCCGACGGTGCAGTTCGCGGACGGCTCCACGGCGACGAATCCGTCGCTGGCCGCGGTCAAGCAGACGCTGGCCACGCTGGCCTGATCACCCTGTTGATCAATCCGTGCGGACCAGTCGGTCCGCACGGAGCTTTTTGTGCCCGCGATCAGCTCTCGAGCGCGGCCCAGGACTCCACGATCGTGCGCGCGATCGAGATCGACCCCGGCAGCAGTAGCCGCGCGCCCTGGTTCTGCGCGGACCAATCGCCAACGGCCAGCGCCTCGCGCACTTCGGCGCGGGTGAACCAGTACGCCTCGGCGATCTCGCCATCGGAGAAGGTAAGCGGCTGATCGGGATCCGCGACGGCGGCGAAACCGAGCATCAGCGAGCGCGGGAACGGCCACGGCTGACTGCCCAGGTACGTGATGTCGCGGACCTGGAGCCCGACTTCCTCGAGCATCTCGCGCTCGACGCACCGCTCCAGCGACTCCCCCGCCTCGACGAATCCGGCGAGCAGGGAGAACAGCGTCTCGGGCCAGGCGTGCTGGCGGGCGAGCAGCACCCGGTCGCCGCCATCGTGGATCAGGCAGATGACGGCCGGATCGATCCGGGGGAACTCCTCGTGGCCGTTCTCTGCGAGCCGCGACCAACCGCCCTTGGTGGCCACGGTCGCGGCGCCGTCCGCGGCATTGAACCCGGCCTTGTCATGCCAGTTCAGCAGGGCCATGGCGGCCGTGAGCAGACCGGCGGTGAGATCGTCGACGCCGCCCGCCATGGCGCGCAGATCGGTCAGTGTGCCCCGCAGTTCGGGATCGCGCACCGCCCACACATGTTTGCCGCCTTCGATGCCGAGGAATACCGCGGCCGGACTCGGCTCGGCGGACAGTTCGATCGCCGGTTCCAGCACCAGCGCACCGTCCTCGAAGCGGAACTGCCCGCGCTTGTTGACCCGGAGCAGTCCGGCGTCGGCCCAGCCTTCCTTCAGCGCCTGTTCGTCGGCCCGGATCGCCTCGGCTCGGTCGAGCACTGAACGCGAAAGCAGCGGAACACCATTGAGCTGAAATCCTGAGGCCACGGTTCGAGACTATCGCGCCGCCGCGAACGCCAGCCGTCGCGTCGGTGTTACCTGCCCGCGTGCCGGATGTAGAGCAGCTTGTCGGTCGCCTCCAGCGCGTCCACCTCGGCCTCGCCCACCCGGATCAGCACGCCGTCGCGCACCACGCCGAGCACGATATCGCCGAGATGGCGCGGCGAGCCGCCGACCTCGGACGGTTCCACATCGCGTTCGGCGACCGCGAAGCCCTGCTCCGGGGTCAGCAGATCCTCGATCATCTCGACCACGGTCGGGGTGGTGGTGGCGATGCCGAGCAACCGGCCCGCGGTCTCGGAGGAGACCACCACCGAATCCGCGCCGGACTGGCGCAGCAGATGGGTGTTCTCGGCCTCCCGGATGGCGACCACGATCTTGGCGCTCTTATTGAGTTCGCGCGCCGTCAGGCTGACCAGCACGGCGGTGTCGTCCCGGTTGGTTGCGACGATGACCGAGGCCGCCCGCTGCACACCGGCCAGTCGCAGCACATCTGATTGGGTGGCCGAACCGTGCACCGTCACCAGGCCCGCATTCGCCGCCGCCTCCAGTGCGACGGTATCGGTATCGACAATGACGATATCGGCGGGCTGCACGCCGTCGCCGAGCATGGCGTCGACCGCGGTGCGGCCCTTCGTCCCGTATCCGACGACGACGGTGTGATTACGCACGCTGCGCCTCCAACGCTGAATCTTGAATGCCTGCCGGGAACGATCGGTGAGCACGCCGATGGTGGTTCCGACGAGCACGATGAGGAAGAGAATGCGCAGCGGGGTGATGATGACGATATTGACGAGCCTGGCCGTGGCGGTCACCGGCGCGATATCGCCGTAGCCGGTGGTCGACAGCGAAACCGTCGCATAGTAGAAGGCGTCGAGGAACGACAGCTCGTTACCCGAATTGTCGTGGTAGCCATCGCGTCCGACGTACACCACCAGCGCCGCGGCGAACAGCAAGCCGATCGCGAAGAGCACCCGGCGCACCAGCGAAGCCCATGGACTGGACTGGATTTCGGGGATGCGCAGCACACCGACCAATGCGAAATCCGGGCGAGTGGACAACCCGACACTGCGTTCGCGATCACCGAACACCGGACTCACCCATCCTGGCCGAGTCGCTTACCTCCGGCGTTATTTGTCCCTCCGGCACGCACGGGAGCCTACCGGGTCGTCGCGGGCGCACCCGGCACCCACGCGAACAGTTGGTGAATCCTATGGTCGCGGATCGGTCGGCGCGGCATTCCTGATCAGCTCGGCCAGTTCGTCCGGACCGGGCAGCGCGGCGGGGGCGATGGTGCGCCCGGTGCGCACGTAATGGAATGCGGCGGCGATGCGTTCGAGCATCTGCGCCTCGGTGCCGTGATCGCGCGCGGCCATCAACCTGGCCCAGGCCAGTCGGTAGACGGCCAGCTGCATGGCGACCGCCGGCTCGTCGGCGGCTGCGGGTTCGGCGCCGGTCTTCCAGTCGACCACGATCCAGCCGCCGCCGGGTTCGGCGAAGACCGCATCCATCCGGCCGCGGATCACCGTGCCCGCGATGGAGGTCTCGAAGGGGATCTCCACCTCGAGCGGGCTGCGATGGGCCCACGGCGAATTGAGGAACGACTCCTGCATGGTGACCAGTTCGGTGTCCAGGCCCGCGTCGGCGGCGCTGCTGTCGGCGGCGCCGGGCAGTTCGTCGAAGCCGAGCAGGCGGTCGGCGGCGAACCAGCGCTGCACCCAGGCGTGGAAGGCGGTGCCGCGGCGGGCCAGCGGATTGGGCGGGAACGGCAGGGGGCGGCGCAGGCGGGCGGCGAGTTTTGCTGGGTCGGCACGCATTTCGACCAGGGCGGTGGCGGCGATTTGGCCGGGGAGTTCTACTTCCTGGGCGATGGCCTGGTCGGCTTCGTATTCGGCGAGTAGGGCGTCGACGTCGGCGGCCCAGCCGTCCGGGTCGTCGGGATCGGACGGATGATCGACCGAGCCGTCGTGTGACAGTGGGGATTCGGAGCCGAAGTCGTCTGGGGGCGGGTCGAATTCGTACGGATCGAATGCGTCGGTGTACCGCACGAAGTCATCGGAGTGCGACTCGAAGTCGTCTGGGGGTGGTGGGAATTCATCCGGTTCGTGGGGATCTGATGCGCCGGCGACGCTGGTTGGTTCGTACGGATCGTCGAACGGTGCTGGCGCATCGGGAAAGTCGGGCGGGGGAACGTCGGCATACGGGTCGACCGACAGTGCTGGATCGTCGGGGTGAGCGGCCGTTGTTCTCGGGTCGGCAAAGTTGTCGGTGGGTGGGGCTACTGTCGATGTCATGTCGATGTCACCGGGTTCGCGGTCCGCGAAATCGACTGTGGCAGTTGCTTTGTCAGTGTCCTCGAGCGTTGCGGTGACACCATCGCCGGATCGGGCCGCGAGGGCGGCGAGGGCGGCTGCTTTGTCACGGCTCTGGCCCGCGCGGTGCGTCGCGGTGATACCGGCGGTGGATTGCGCCGCCAGTTCGGCGAGGGCGGCCCGGACGAGGGATGCGCCCTGTTCGATGGGGTCGCGGCGGTTGCCGAGCGGGTCGCGGGGCCATTCGGCGGTCGCGGGGTGGTCGGTGAAGGGGTTGACGGCGTCGACGTCGGGGGCTTCGTCCCAGCGGTCGATGGTGACCGCGCCATTGGCCGGGCTGTCGGGGGCCTCGCTGGCGTGTTTGAGTTCCAAAAGGAAATCGGAGGGACCCTTGGGGGTGGTACCGGTTTCGGCCCAGTGGTGGGCGGAGACGAGTAGGACGCGTTCGGTTCTGGTGAGGGCGACGTAGAACAGGCGGCGGTCTTCGTCGATGCGGCGGCGGTCCAGGGATTCCTTGTGGGACTTGATCGCTCGCTCCAGGTCGGCGCGGTCGTAGAGGTCCGACAGGTCGAGGACCGGGACGCCCTCGGCGGCATCGTCCTGTTGGCGGTCACCGCGCAGGGTGGTGGGGAGTTCGGCGAGTGCGCCGAGCCAGGTGCCCGAGGCCGCGCCGGAGGGGAAGACGCCGCGGGTCACATGCGGCACCGCGACGATCTCCCATTCCAGTCCCTTGGCCGCGTGCACGGTCAGCACCTGGACGCGGTCCCTGGCCACCTCGACTTCGCCCGGCTCCAAACCGTTCTCGACGGATTCCGCGGCGGCGAGGAAGGCGAGCAGGCCGCCGAGCGACGCGCCGGAATCGCTGGCGTATCCGGCGACCACCTCGGCGAAGGCGTCCAGATGTTCGCGCCCGGCACCGGCGCCGACCATCGCACGGCGGGCCTGGGTCTCCACACCGACGCCGATGGTGCGTTCCACATCCGCGACGAGTTCGGCGAGCGGCTGGCCGCTGCGTTCCCGCAGTGCGGCGAGTTCGCGGCCGAGTGCGACAATGCGTTGGCAGCCGGATTCCGAATATTGTTCCGACGGACCGGGATCGGCGATCGCATCGGCGAGCCCGGCCTGTTCTGCCGGTTCAGGCGCCACCTCACGCAGGGCCTCGGCGAGTGCGGCCGAGTCGGTGATCTCATCGACCTCATTGCCGTGCAGGCGGCTGATCGACAGATCCCTGGCACGGCGGGCGAGCGCGGCCAGATCGGCGACGCCGATGCGCCAGCGGGCGCCGGTGAGTATGCGCATGGCGGCGCTGCCCGCGCCGGGTTCGGCGATGAGCCGCAAGGTTGCGACGATATCGGCGACCTCCGGGGTGGCGAGCAGACCGCCGAGACCGACGATCTCCACCGGAAGTCCTTGTTCGCGCAGGGCTTCCGCGAGCGGGGCGGCATCGGCATTACGGCGCACCAGCACGGCGGAGGTCGGCGGCGGCTCCCCCGCTTCGCGCTTGGTAGCCCATTCGGCGGCGATCCGACCGGCCAACCAGTTTCGTTCGTCGGCAACGGTTTCGGTCAGCGCCAGCGCGACGACACCCGGTTCGGCATCGGGTTTCGCGCGCAGCGCGTCGACGGTCACGCCACCACTGTCGATGGCATTGCGGCGCAAAGGTTCGGCGACCAGGTTCGCCAGGGCGAGCGCTTCCGGCGGGTTCCGCCAGCTGGTCAGCAGCGGCAGAATCGGCGCGGGAATCCCTGGGGCGCTGGGGAAGTCGGTGGCGAATCTGGGCAGGTTGGCGGCGGACGCGCCGCGCCAGCCGTAGATCGACTGCATCGGATCGCCCACCGCGGTAACCGCCAAACGTTGGTCACCACGGCCGGTTGCTCTGTGCGCGCCCTCCGAATGACGCCCCTGCGTCGTATGCCCGTGGCTCTCGCGAGCGTCGGGCTCGCTCCGGCGAGAGTCGAGGTCGATCGGCGCACGCGGATCCGGCGCCGGCCCTTCGGCCCTGGTGGCAGGTGTGGACTTCGGCGGGTCGGCGACCTTTGGTGATCGCTTGGCCTGCGGTTGCGGGGACGATCCGCCGAACAGTGATGCGAGCAGGATGCGTTGGGCGTGGCCGGTGTCCTGGTATTCGTCTAGTAGCACCAGGCGGAAGCGCGCGCGTTCGGCCGCGGCGACCTCGGGGTGTTCGGCGGCGAGGCGGGCGGCGAGGGACATCTGGGCGCCGAAATCCAGTGCGCCGCGGCGGCGTAATGCCTCGGCCAGCTGTTTGACCAGGGGCAGCAGGGCGACGCGCTCGCGCTGCACCTGGACGATGTTCTGCAGGGCCTGGCTCGGTCCGCCGCGTTGGCGCGGGCCCGCGGGCAGGGTGTGGACCAGTTTTTCGAGTTCGGTGTGTGCCTCGGCGAGTTGTTCGGGTTCCACCAGGTGTTCGGCGAGTTGGCCGGACAGGGCCAGCACCGCCTCGGTGACCGAGACCGGGGTGCGGTCGGTATCGAGGTCGCCGTCCCAGTCGCGGACCACCTGGTGGGCGAGCTGCCACAGCTGGGTTTCGGTCAGCAGTGTCGCCGAGGGTTCAACGGGCAGCAGCAGGCCGTGCTGGGTGAGCAGGCGGCCCGCGTACGAGTGGTAGGTGCTGATCTCGGGTTCGGCGCCGGAGAGTTGGGTGCGCAGCTCACCGCCGGTGTCGAGTTCGCGCAGCAGTGGCGAACCGGCCAGCCGGGCCAGCCGGGTGCGGATGCGGGAGGTCAACTGCTGGGCGGCTTTTCGGGTGAAGGTCAGGCCGAGCACCTCGTCGGGCAGCACCAGCCGGTTGGCGACCATCCACACCACGCGTGCGGCCATGGTCTCGGTTTTGCCCGCGCCCGCTCCGGCCACCACCAGGGTCGGACCCGGTGCGGCCGCGATCACCGCGGCCTGCTCGTCGGTGGGTGGCGGGAGGCCGAGCGCCTCCGCGAGCCGGTTCGGCGAGACAGTGCCGCTCATGCCTGCGCCTCGCTGGCGCTGGGCTCCGGCACGCGCGACGCGCGCTGGCACATGGTTCTGCGTTCGCTCACTCGTCGGTCACCTGCCTTCCGGTGTCCTGGACGGGGCAGCTACCCGCCACCGAGCAATGCCTGCAGCCATCGTTGCGCATGGCGAGATAGCTCGGGCCCTGCGTCGCGGCCGCGGCATCGTGAATTGTGCCACGCCATTTCTCGAGTGCCTCGGCATCGAGTGCGGGCTGCATGCGCTGGGTGGCGCCCTCCTTGCTGCTCGGTTTGGCGACATAGACAAGGCGAGCGCCACCGGGTTCGGCGGCAGCCCAGCGGGATTCACCTGCGGCAGCGCGGGATCCAGCTGCAATAGAGTCGGATTCACCTGCAGCAGTGTCGGATTCACCTACGACAGCGCCAGACTCACCTACGACAGCGCCAGACTCACCTGTGGCAGAGCCGGATTCACCTTTGGCAGCGCCGGATTCGCCTTTAGCAGTAGTGCCGGATTCGTCCTGCGCGCTGTCGTAATCCGCGGATTCACCGACGGTGATATCGAGTGCGCCCGCGGCGGCCGCCACCTGATAGGTCGCGAGTTGAGCGTGGTCGGCGGCGGCCTGCTTGGTGACCGGCGACTTCCCGGTCTTCACATCGACGATGACGAACCGGCCGAAGGCATCGCGCTCGAGCCGGTCGACCCGGCCCCGAATCCGCACGGCACGTTCGTCTTCCGTGCGCGGGGGCAGCACGCAATCGACCGGAACCTCGACGCCGGCCTGGGTCAGCTCGCCGCGGGTATTGCGCACCCACGCCATGAACGTCTCCAACATGGCCTCGGTGCGGCGCAACTCCTGACGCGAATGCCAGCCGGTGCCGGGATCGATGGCCTGCCATGCCTTGTCCAATGCCGCGCGGACCTGCGATTCGGGCACCTTGCCCGCCAGCGCCTGCACGAGGGTGTGCACGAGATTGCCTTTGACGGCGTGCGGATTGTCGCCGTCGGTGCCGCCGTGGCGTTCCAGCGCCCAGCGCAGCGGACAGGTGCGCAGCAGCTCGACGGTGGACGGGGACAAGGCGACCGCGGCGTCGTCCTCGTCCCACAGCGAACGCGACGAGCTGAGATCGGCGGTGCCGTACCAGTGGTCCGGATGCGTACCCGGCACGCCCGCGTGTGCCAGCCGGGCCAGTTGGTGTGCGGCGCGGCGCCTGCGCTCCGGTTCGGCCTCGGAATCGCAGACCACACCGCGCAATTCGGCCACCAGCGCATGCATGACGAGTGCCCGGCCCGGGTCGGCGACCGGTAGCGCGCCGGGTTCGCTCTCGTCGTCGTGGCCGAGGAGTTCGGCGAGGAATCGGGACGGGACCAGATCGCGTTCGCCCGAAACCGATTCCACGGCGGTGACCAGCAGCGAGCGCCGGGCCCTGCTGCACGCGACCAGCAGCAGCCTGCGCTCCTCGGCCATGATCGGGGCCGCACGGCTCACCACGTCACCCGCGTCGACGATGCCCGCGGTGAGATCGACCAGATCCTCGGTCTGCAGCAGGGTGCCGCGGGGACGCGGATTCGGCCAGATGCCCTCCTGCACAGCGGCGACCGCGACCACATCCCATTCCCGGCCCGCCGACGCGTGCGCACTGAGCAGCGCGACCGCCTCGCCCGGCGCGGTCAGCGATCGCGTGTCGTGCGGAATCTCCTGCTGCACAAGGTATTCGACGAAGCCCTCGATGCTCGCGCGCGGCAACCGGTCCACATAGGCGGCCGCGGCGTCGAACAGTCCGACGGCGGCGTCGAGGTCGCGATCGGCCTGCATGCCCGCTGCCCCACCGCGTTCGGACTGCGCGACCCAGCGTCGCTCCAGTCGCGACCCGGTCCACAGCGCCCAGAGCACATCCTCCAGCCCGGCCCCGCGCCGCCGAGTCCTGATGGCCCGATCGAGCGCGTCGAACACCCGCTTCAGCGGCGCGGCCTCGACATCGGTGAGCCGCTCCATGATTCGGCGATCCGCGCGCCCGACCAGCAGATCCCGCAGCACCTCCGCAGAGGATTTGTCGACGTAGGCGCGCCATTCGGAACCACTGTCGTCCGCGCTCCGCTCGGCATCGTCTACGCCACCCTGATCGGTTCGCTGCGAGCTTCGTCCAGCATCGTCTGCGCCCGGCGCAGGGGCGTGTGGGCCCAACTCCACTTGGTCCGTGCCATATTCAGAATCGCGCGCGCCCCCCTCGGTATTGCCCTGACCCCGCTCGGTGTCGCGAGTGTCCCCAAATGCATCGCCGATGGTGGCCCGCTCCGCCTCGGATGCGCCCTCTTCGGGGCCTGCAGCGCCTCGTTTACTCGACTCGCCAGTTCCCTCCGAGTCATCGACTTCCGATTCGGAACGATCACCGTGCCATTCGGAGTCGCGATGAGTCCATTCCCGTTCGATGCCGTACCAATCGGCGTCGTCTGCCATCCGTTCGGCTTGGCTGATATTCCGTTCGGTAGTCGTGACATTACGTTCGGAGGTGTCCGTCCTAGGATCCCCGGGGTCGAGATCGTCCGGCGGAACCATCTCCGCATCCGGAGGGAAACCCTCTGCGGCCCAATCGGGTTCAGCACCTGGTACCGAATTCGCATGCGCCCGGGCGGCCTTGATTTCACTGCGCGCGGACTCCAGCACGCTGCGGCGAATACCGCGACGCAATCGGCGCAGGGTGATCTGATCGGCGCCGCCGAGCGGTCCGGCCAAAAGGTCCAGGGCGTCCTCCGCGGAGAACATCGACTCAGCCGAGCGCCGTCGACCGCGGCGCTCGGCATCCTCCGCCAGCACCGCCCGCAGCGCGAGCAGCATCCAGGCCGCACCGCGCCGCCGCGCCAGCGGTGCGTCGAGCGCGGGCTGCTGCACAGGCACTCCGGCCGCGAGCAGGGCGCGGCGCAGCGGCGCCAGCGACAACGGCACCGAGCGCACGATCACGGCCATTCGCGACCACGGCACGCCGTCGGTGAGGTGGGCGCGGCGCAAATGGTCGGCGATCAGGGCGGCTTCCTTCGCCGGGGTAGCCAGTACCCGTACCCGCACCGCGGTGCCGTCGTCCTTGGGTTCCACGCTGTGCCCAGGGGCCGAAAAGCGTTGTGGCGCACTGCCGGGCAACTTGGCGGCGATCCGCGCGAGGGCCAGTTGTACCTGACCGCCCGATCGGTGGTTGTCCCGCAGGACGATTCGCTGTCCGTCCGGTGCCGCCAGATCGGCGACGAAGCGCGCGTCCGCGCCGCGGAAGGCGAAGACGCCCTGATCCGGATCGCCCGCCACCACCGCGGTATGCGCGGCCGTACCCATCACCTGGACCAGCAGTGCGGCCTGCGGATCCAAATGCTGGGCGTCGTCGACCAGCAGGTATCGGATCCGATTCCGTTCGGCGGCGAGCAGATCCGCATCACCGGCCAACGCGTCCAATGCCGCCCCGACGAGTTCGGCCGCATCCAATGCGGGCGCGGTCGCCTCGGGCGCCTCCACCCCGACCGACCAGCGCAATAGCATCGACTGTTCGTAGCGGACCGCGAATTTACCCGCCGCCACCCACTCCGGCCGACCGTGCTCGCGGCCCAGCCGCACCAGATCCTCGGGTCCGAGCCCGCGTTCGGTGGCCCGCAGCATGAGATCGCGCAACTGTTCGGCGAACCCGCCGAGGCCGAGCGCGGGCTGCAATCGCTCCGGCCACAGGCCACCGGCCCCGGCCGCGATATCGATCAGATCACCGCGCAGCATTTCGCGCAGCACGGCATCCTGCTCGGCACCGGTCAGCAAACGCGGCGGCGGATTGCCGTGCGCGCTGGCATGTCTGCGCAGTACCGAGAACGCGTAGGAGTGCAGCGTGCGCACCAGCGGCTCCCTGGTGGCGCCGGGTACCCCGCCCTCGGTGGTGTCGGGACCGCTCAGCCGGGCGGTGATGGCGTCGCGCACCGTGCTCGCCGCCTGCTTGGAATGGGTCAGCACCAGCACCGATTCCGGATCGGCGCCCGCGGCGATGCGCTCGGCGGCCAGATCGATCAGCAGCGCGGTCTTGCCGGTGCCGGGTCCGCCGAGCACCTGCCACGGCCGCCAGTCCGGTCGAATCGGGCCGACGGTGGCGGCGGCGTCGAACAGCGCGCGGACATCGGCACCCCAGGCCAGAGCCGGGGGTGCCGCCATGTTCCGGCGAACAAGTCGCACCGCGCTATCCGATCGCACCACGCGGGCTATTGCAACAGACACCTCCGACACGCCACGCGGGCGATTCCCGCATCGGTGAGGTCGAACACACGCCTCGGTCTGCGATGGATTTCGATATGCGTCAATATGATTCTTGTGTCACCTCTTCATGTGTACCGGTACGGGCCTGCCGACGGGCCGAAAGTCCTGGCCCTGCACGGTGTGACCGGTCATGGCAAACGCTGGGAGGACTTGGCCACCCAACATCTGCCCGACGTCCGGATCATCGCCCCCGACCTGCGCGGACACGGTCACTCGACCTCGTTGCCGCCGTGGAACTTCGAGACCATCGTCGAGGATCTGGTCGAACTGCTCACCGCGGAGACCGACGAACCGGTGGTGGTGGTCGCGCATTCGTTCGGCGGAGCCTGCGCGCTGCACCTGGTCCATCAGCATCCGCACCTGGTGCGCAAACTGATCCTGCTCGATTCCGCCATCGCGCTGGAGCCGGAGCGGTTGATGGATATCGCGCTGTCCAGCCTGGCCTCACCGGACTACGACACCGTCGAGCACGCGCGTCAGGACAAGATCTCGACCGGCTGGGGCGAGGTGGAACCGCGCCTGCTCGACGCCGAACTCACCGAACATCTGATGCCCACCGCCGACGGTCGGGTCGGCTGGCGGATCAGCCTGCCCGCCATCAACTCCTACTGGGGTCAGCTGGCCCGGCACTATGTGCTGCCGCCCACCGATCTGCCGACGGTCCTGGTGCAGGCCATGAAGGTGGTGCCGCCCTTCGTGACGCCCGAGTTCCGGGCCGCCCTCACCGAGCACCTCGGCGAGAATCTGACCATGCTCGAATGGGACTGCGATCATATGGTCGCCCAGGCCCGTCCGGCCGAGACCGCGGCGCTGATCCGATCGGTGCTGTGAACTCGATGGCCACCACCGATGCCGAGGTCGAGCGGGTGCGCGAACTGGTCGCGACGGTTCCCCGCGGCCGGGTGGTCACCTATGGCGATATCGCCGCGGCGGCCGGACTGTCCACCCCGCGCACGGTCGGCTGGATCATGCGCACCGACTCCGCCGATCTGCCCTGGCATCGGGTGATCGGGGCCGGCGGCCGCCCGGCCGCCCATCTCGCCGACCGTCAGTTGCGCTTGCTGGCCGCCGAGGGCGTGCCGATCCGCGACGGCCGAGTGGACCTGCGCGCCGCGCGTTTTCCGCTCCCGTAAACGGCCGCGCCGCCGTCGATCGGCGGTTAACGTTGAGTCATGTCCACCCGCCTGGCGTGTGTCGTCTTCGATGCGGACCGACCTCGATTAGTCGCGGATTTCTGGGCCGAGTTGCTGGGCTGGGCGGTGACGATCGACCGCCCCGACGAGGTCGACGTGGCGGCGCACGATCCGGACGGCCTCGACCCGGCCCTGACCTTCCTGCCCACGGCGCGCGCCAAGGACGGCAAGAACCGCATCCATCTGGATCTGGCCACTCGCTCACTCGACCACCAGCGCGTCCAGGTCGACCGTGCGCTCGCGCTGGGAGCCCGCCACGTCGATATCGGCCAGGGCTCGGTGCCGTGGGTGGTGCTCGCCGATCCGGAGGGCAATGAATTCTGCGTGCTCGAGCCGAGGGAGGAGTACGTGGACACCGGCGCGGTGGCCGCGATCGTGGTCGATACGCACGATCCGGTGCGGCTGGCCGAGTTCTGGTCCACCGCCACCGGCTGGCCGGTCGCCCACGGCGGCGCGCAGGTGGCGGGGCTGCGATCGGCGACCGGACTCGGCTGCTGGCTGGAGTTCGTCCGCACTCCCGATGTGAAGAGCGGCCGCAATCGACTGCATCTGGACCTGGCTTCCTTCCCAACCGACGATCCGGCCGCCGAGGTGGCCCGGCTACGCGCGGCGGGGGCCACCCAGGTCGCCCCGAATGCCGTCGGCGGTATGCCCGGACTGATGCTCGCCGATCCGGAGACCAACGAGTTCTGCCTGGTCCGACCGGACTATTCGACGGTTTAGCCGTTGCCACCGCCCGCGGGTCGCTGGAGGCACCTGCCCTCAACGGGTCGGCGCTGCCGACGAATTAGCATGTCGGCCATGCTCGCCCACCCATCGCCCGACCGCCGCCCCGCATCGAATCGCTGTGCGATCGCGCAGCCCATCGCGCCGGGCGCCGACCGGTGACCGCCGCGGATGCGATCGTGCTGGCGGGCGGGCGCGCCAGCCGCATGGGGGGCGTCGACAAGCCGGCCATCGTCATCGGCGGCCGGTCCATGCTCGATGCGGCCCTCGCGGCGGTGCGGCCGTGTGGGCGAACCGTCGTCGTCGGACCGCACCGGCCGGAATTGGACCCGAAAATCGTGCAGGTGCGCGAGGTGCCGCCGGGCTCGGGTCCGGTCGCCGCGGTGGGGGCCGGGCTGCGCGCGCTCGGACCGACCGCGGCCCCGCTGGTGGTGGTGCTCGCGGCGGATCTGCCCTTCCTGTCGGAATCGACAGTGCTGGAACTGATTCGGCACGGCAGCGAATCCGGTGCGGACGCGGTCTTCGCGGCCGACGAGTCCGGGCGGCCGCAGTATCTGATCGGCGTGTGGCGGCGCACCGCGCTGGCGGCCGCGCTCGAGCGGCTGGACTCACTGATCAATCAGCCGATGAAGGCCCTGATTCCGGCCGATACGGTCACCGTCACCATGGCGGGTATCGCCGATTGCGATACCGAGGAGCAGGTGCGGCGGGCCCGGATGGCCTGGGATGCGGGGGCCGCCGCGTCGAGTCGGCGCCCCGCACCGTCCTCGACCGTCGCCGGTGCGCCGCTGGCCCTCGACGAAGCACGGAATATCCTGCGCACCAATCTGTCTCGACTCACCGAGTACCGAGCCGAGCTGAGCTCCGTGCGCGGCGCCACTCTCGCCGGGCCGCTGACCGCCGTCGGGCCGCTGCCACGTTTCGACGTCTCGGCAATGGATGGATATGCCGTCGCCGGTGACGGTCCGTGGCGTCTGCGCCGCGATATCGGCTTCGCGGGCGGACGGCGGCCGGTCGGATTGCTGCCAGGCGAGGCGGTGCGAATCGCCACCGGCGCACATGTGCCCGACGGCACCACACGTGTGCTCCGTGACGAATTCGCGCGGACCGATAACGCCGAAATGCTGTACCGGCAGGAGGATTCCCCGCTGCGCGAGGATATCCGCCGCCGTGGCGAGGACCGCGATCCGGGCGATCTGGTGGCCCCCGAGGGCACCGCGGTCACCGAGGCCCTGATCTCCGCCGCGGCCAGCGTGGAGGTGACCGAGGCCCTCGTGCGCGGCCCGGTCCGGGCCCGGATCGTCATGACCGGCGACGAGATTCGCAGCACCGGCCCGCTGCAGACCGGCCAGACCCGCGACTCGATCGGCCCCATCCTGCCGGATGTGCTGTCCTGGTATGGAATTCGCGCTATCGATCGAGTCCACCTGCGCGATACCCCGCGCGGTTTCGACGAAGTGCTCGCAGCGGCGGACGATTGCGATCTGCTGGTGATCGTCGGCGCCACCGGCGGGGGCGCGGCAGACCAACTGCGCGGCGCCATCGCGCGCGCCGGGGCCCGAATCCTGGTGCACCGCTTGGCCATACGTCCGGGTGGCTCCACCGTCGTCGCCGAGCTGACCACCGGCACAACCATTCTCGGCCTGCCCGGCAACCCCTTCGCGGCCCTGGCGACGCTGATGGCCCTGTCGCCGGCCCTCGTCGAAGGCCGGACCGGCGGCCATCCGCTGCGTCCGCTGATCGGACCGCTGCACAATGCGAGCGCGATCTCGGGCCCCGTCACCCGCATCGTCCCGGCCCGGATCGCCCCTTACGGCGGCTGGCTGGGCGATCCACAGATCCGCACCACCCATCTGGGCGGCCTCGTCGACCGCGACGGCCTGGTCATCGTCGCGGCCGAGGCCGTAGACGACGATCTGGTCGAATTCCTGCCACTGCGGGTGTAAAGAATTTTCTCTTTTCTTCCACTGCTGATGTCCGCTCGCTATTGTGTGTTCGTTAGGCGAATACAAATCACTCACTTCGGAAAGGACCGAGTGGAGATGGCTGAAAAGTCGAAGAAAACGCCTAAGAAAATGCCCAAGCAGATGGAGCGGCAGCAGCAACAGCAGCGCCAAGAGGGCATCCGTTCTGGCATCAGCGAGCGCGAGCAGCGCGAGGGCCAGACGCCCGACCGGCGACGTGCTGAGGAGCAGCAGCGCCGACCAGGGCAGCACTGATCTGAAACGGGCCGCCGGTTCCTTCATTGGACCGGCGGCCCGGCCGTGCGCCCCCGGCTCCGCTGCGGCACTTCCCCGGTTCGGGTCGGTTCGGGCTACTAATTACGGCAATGTGTTTCGGCTGATCAACCCATAACGCTCGACTTGTTATCGCAAATGCACTGCGCGCCGTTCTAATTACGTCCGGCCCGCCGCAGCGCCGCTTTTCGCCGCCGAAAATGCGAAATGCATTGCGGGCGGCCATCGAGGCGAGGACGCGCGGTAGTTATGCGCCGAGGCGTAATAGCGCCGGTGTGTCGGGGGGATCGGGGGTACGGCAGGCGCGGTCGGGGGTTGGGACGGGATCGAGGAGGCGGTCCGATACCGTTGACCAGGGACAACTCCCGACTCCGCTCGACCGAAGGATGCGCCTGATGGACGACAGTTCCCTGATCTGGGACGACGGTGCGCTGGTCACCATCGACCAGCGCGAACTGCCCCACGAGGTGCGCGAGCTGCGGCTGACCACGGTCGAGCAGGTCATCGATGCGATCAAGACGCTGGCCATCCGCGGCGCGCCCGCGATCGGGATCGCGGGCGCGTTCGGCGTTGTCATCGCAACCGCCGCGCATACGACCGACGGCGTCGTCGATGTGGCAGGCGTGCAGGCCGACGCAGCACGGATCGCGGACGCCCGGCCCACCGCGGTCAATCTCGCCTGGGCGGTGCGGCGGGTGCTGACCAAGGTGCCGCTCGGTACGGATGCCGTGCTCGCCGAGACCCTGGCCATGCTGGCCGAGGACGGCCGCGTCAACCGGGCCGCCGCGACGCACGCCGCCGATCTCGTGCAGCGGCTCTGCCCGGACCGGCCGTTGCGGGTGCTCACGCACTGCAATACCGGGCGGCTGGCGACCAGCGCCTTCGGCACCGCGATCGGGGCGATGCGGGTGCTGTCCGAGCGCGGAGCGATCGAGAACGTCCTGGTGGACGAGACCCGCCCGCTGCTGCAGGGCGCGCGGCTGACCGCCTGGGAGCTGGCCGAGGCGGGCATCCCGCATCGGCTCACCATCGATTCGGCCGCCGCCTGGGCGATGGCGACCGGTCAGGTCGACTGTGTGCTGGTCGGCGCGGACCGGGTGACCGCCAATGGCGATGTCGCCAATAAGATCGGCACCTATGGGCTCGCGATCGCGGCCCGCCACCACGGCATTCCGTTCATCGTGGTGGCGCCGGAGTCGACGCGTGATCCGAGGATGGCGACCGGCGCCGATATCGTCGTGGAACAGCGGGCCGCGGCCGAGGTGACCGGATTCGGCGGCGCCGCAACGGCTCCCGCCGATACCGAGGCCTTCAATCCGGCCTTCGATGTGACACCCGCGGAATTGGTGACGGCGGTCGTCACCGAACTCGGTGTCGTCCACGGCGCGAATGCCGAACGGGCCGAAGGTGATCCGGGTGCGGCCATCGCCGATACCGCGCGCGAGTTGTACGGTCGCGGCTGGATGCCGGGCACGGCGGGCAATATCTCGGTGCGCACCGGCGATACCGCGGTGATCACCGGCAGTGGGCTGTCGAAGGGCGAACTGACCGCGCGTGACATGGTGACCGTCCGCGTCTCGGACTCCACGCCGGTGCCGGACCAGCAGCGCAAACCCTCGGCGGAGACCACGATTCACACGGCGGTGTATCGAACCACCGACGCCACGGCCGTCGTGCACATCCATCCGCCGTACGCGACGACCGCAGCGACCCGCTCCGGCTCCCCCGCCGCGGTGACCACCCTGCGCATCGCCGACTACGAACTCATCAAGGGCTTGGTGGCCAAGGGACCGGACGGCACCTACCCGACCGCCCTGGACCTGCCCGTCTTCCCGAACTGGCCCGACGTCGCACGCATCGGTGCGGATATCGAGCGATACTTGAGCGAGCACCCCACCGCGGCACCGGTATTGGGCATCGCCGGGCACGGGATCACGACCTGGGGCGACAACCTCGCCCAGGCACGCGACCGTGCCGAATGCCTCGAGGCCCTGTGTGAGCTGGTGGCCCGCACCGGTCGTCGGCAGGCCTTTGCCGCGCGCAACCCGAACGAGATCCTCGAGATTGGACTGACCTCATGACGCTGCTGCAGGTTATGGCTGCCGACGATGCCGACAAGGTAGTGCTGCGCACCACCGACGACGCGCTGATCGCAGCCGAATTGGCCGCGCGCGGAATCACTTTCGACCGCTGGCCGGTGCTGGACAACGCCACCGGAGCGTCCTCGGACGAACTGCTCGCCGAATACGACGAGCGGGTGGCCGAGCTCAATGCCTCCGGCCGCTACAAGCATATCGATATCGCTCGGATCCACCCCGACGACGCGAATCCGGAATGGCCGCAGATCGCCAAGGGCGCGCGGGAGAAGTTCCTCAGCGAGCATCGGCACGCCGAGGACGAGGTGCGATTCTTCGCGGCCGGACGCGGCTGCTTCTACCTGCATCTCGGTGACGAGGTCGTGGCGGCGGTCTGCGAAGGCGGCGACCTGCTCTCGGTGCCCGCCGGCACGCTGCACTGGTTCGATATGGGCACCCGCCCCGACTTCATCGCCATCCGCTTCTTCGAGGAGGAGGACGGCTGGGTCGGCGATTTCACCGGTGACCCCATCAGCGCGGGCTTCCCGACCCTCGACCAGCTGCTGACCGCCCCGTGATCGCCGCCGTCGTCGTCGATATCGAGGGCACCACCAGCCCGACCAGCTCGGTGCGCGAGGACCTGTACGGCTACACCCGTGCGCGCCTGCCCGAGTGGCTGGCCGAAAACCGCACGGGCGCGGCCGCCCCCGTCATCGCGGACACCCGCGCACTCGCCGGACGCCCCGACGCCGACACCGACGAGGTGGCCGCGATCCTGCGCGACTGGCTCGGCTCGGATGTGAAGGCCGAACCGCTCAAGGCCGCACAGGGCATCATCTGCGCCGAGGGCTTCCGCAATGGCGCGCTGCACGGCGAATTCTTCCCGGATGTCGCGCCCGCCCTCGCCGCCTGGCATGCCGCGGGCCTGGCGCTCTACGTCTACTCCTCGGGATCGGTACGCAACCAACAGGATTGGTTCGGCTTCGCCCGCGGCGGCGAACTGGCATCACTCATCAGCGGCTACTTCGACCTGTCCAGCGCGGGCCCGAAGCGCGAATCCGCCTCCTACGAGAAGATCGCGAGCGCCATCGGCACCCCCGCCGACCGCATCCTGTTCCTCTCCGATCATCCGGACGAACTCGACGCCGCGGTCGCCGCGGGCTGGTCGGTGACCGGCGTCCACCGTCCCGGCGAGCCCAATCCCGCACGGCCCCCACACCTTTGGATCGACTCCTTCGCCGAACTGACCCTGGCCTGAGGCATTCGCCTCAGCTGGCGGCGGCCACCGCCTTCTCGATCCGCCGGGTCCGGGTTTGCGGCCGTTTCGCCTCGACAACGCCGTTGACAAGTTCGCGGCGCGTCGAAAACGACAGTACGTCGAATGCCGCGCGCACCCCGCGGAAACTATCGGCAAATCTGGAGCGAATAGCGAAGCAGGTCGCGAAAATGGTGCGCGCGTCGCCGTTCGACCGCCCGGATCGAGTGTGAAATGGGCCTCAGCGGACCGCTCGAGGTGTGTTAACAAATGTAAACCACCCGAGAACCAGCGGTTTCCAAAGCATCACCGGCAAGTCCCCGAAACACCCTCCGGAGGCCGCATTTCGGCCGGTCAGGGCGGATCCGCCCAGGTCACATCGATGTCTGCGACGTTTCGGGGCAATCCCGCGGTGACTACCACGTTGCGCCGACCTCACAACTCACCATTGGCCAGCGCGCGCTGTGAGAGATTTGTTTGGACGTGCGCCGCGACCTCCTTACAGTCGGTGCAACAGCCCGGTTTAACAGCTCGAAGGGGACGTCGTGGTTAATTCGCGTACTCAGGCTTCCGCGTCCTCCGATTCGGCCGATCGGCAATCCACGGACGCGAGTGACGCACTGCTGCGTCTCGGCAAATATTTCCACCGGGGCGAGGTCTCGACGGACCAGCGCAGCCTGCATCAGGTGGGCGGCCGCACCGCCGACGAGTTCTACCGGGACCGCTGGTCACATGACAAGGTGGTGCGCTCCACGCACGGAGTCAACTGCACCGGATCGTGCTCCTGGAAGATCTACGTCAAGGACGGCGTGATCACCTGGGAGTCGCAGCAGACCGACTACCCCTCGGTCGGCGCGGATAAGCCCGAATACGAACCGCGCGGCTGCCCGCGTGGGGCATCGTTCTCCTGGTACACCTATTCGCCCGCGCGCGTGCGCTATCCGTATGTGCGCGGTGTCCTGCTCGAGCTGTACCGGGAGGCCAAGGAGCGGCTCAAGGATCCGGTGCTGGCCTGGGAATCGATTGTCGAGGATCCAGAAAAGGCCAAGCGCTACAAGTCTTCTCGCGGCAAGGGCGGATTCGTGCGCGCGGAGTGGTGGGAGGCCGCCGAGATCGCCGCCGCCGCACACGTGCACACGATCAAGAAGTACGGACCCGACCGGGTGGCCGGATTCTCCCCCATTCCGGCCATGTCCATGGTCAGCCATGCCGTTGGCGCACGGTTCATTTCGATGCTCGGCGGCTCGATGCTGTCGTTCTACGACTGGTACGCCGACCTGCCGGTGGCCTCGCCGCAGGTCTTCGGCGATCAGACCGATGTGCCGGAGTCGGCCGACTGGTTCGACGCGGGCTACCTGATCATGTGGGGATCGAATGTCCCGGTGACCCGGACCCCGGACGCGCACTACATGACCGAGGCCCGCTACCGCGGTCAGAAGGTCGTGGTGGTCTCGCCCGACTACGCGGACAACACCAAATTCGCCGACGAATGGGTGCCCGCGCGACCGGGAACCGATGCGGCCCTTGCCATGTCGATGGGTCATGTGATCCTGAAGGAATTCTTCGTCGACCGCAGCACGCCCCGGTTCCTCGACTACATCAAGCGCTACACCGACCTGCCCTTCCTGGTGTGTCTCGACGATCCGGAGGGCTGGGACGCCGATGGTGACTACCACCACGACGGCGCACTGCCCGGGAAGTTCCTCACCGCCGCCGACCTCGGCCACACCGACGAGACCGCCGAGCACAAGATGGTGCTGCTCGACGCCGCCGGCAATCCGGTGGTGCCCAACGGTTCTCTCGGCCACCGCTTCACCGAGGGCGACGCGGGCAAGTGGAATCTGGATCTCGAAGGCGTCGATCCGCTGCTGACCCTGCACGATCGGGCCGACCAGCACCCGATCGCGGTGCAGCTGCCGCGTTTCGATACCGATACCGCAGGCGTGGTCGTGCGCGGCGTACCGACGATCACCGTCGCGGGCAAGCGGGTCACCACGGTCTTCGACCTGCTGCTCGCGCAGTACGGAGTGGGGCGCGACGGACTGCCCGGGACGTGGCCGACCGGCTACGACGACGCGTCCGAGCCCTACACCCCGGCCTGGCAGGAGGCCATTACCGGCGTGCCCGCCGCGCAGGCCCAGCGCATCGCCCGCGAATTCGCCGATAACGCCGATAAATCCGGCGGGCGCTCGATGATCCTGATGGGTGCGGGCACCAATCACTGGTTCCACTCCGATCAGATCTACCGCTCCTTCTTCACGCTGACCCTGCTCACCGGCTGCCAGGGCGTGAACGGCGGCGGCTGGGCGCATTACGTCGGCCAGGAGAAGTGCCGGCCGGTAACCGGCTGGTCCACGCTGGCCTTCGGGCTGGACTGGCAGCGGCCGCCGCGTCAGATGCAGGGCACCGTGTTCTGGTACCTCAGCAATGACCAGTGGCGCTACGACCCGTTCACCGCGCAGTCCTTCGCCTCGCCGTTGGGCAGTGGGAAATTCGCGGGCCGCACCGCTGCGGACAATATCGCGCTGGCCAGTCGCCTGGGCTGGATGCCGAGCTATCCGACGTTCGACCGCAATCCGCTGGATCTGGTGGACGAGGCCGAAGCGGCGGGCAAGACCGCGCCCGACCATGTGGTGGACGGGCTGAAGTCCGGGGATCTGCGCTTCGCCTGCGAGGATCCCGACGCGCCGGAGAACTTTCCGCGCTGCCTGACCGTGTGGCGGGCGAATCTGCTCGGATCCTCCGGTAAGGGCAACGAGTACTTCCACAAGCACCTGCTCGGCGCGGATTCCAATCTGCAGACCACCGATGTCGCGGGTGTGCGGCCGCAGGAGCTGGTCTGGCGCGAGGACGCACCGACCGGAAAGCTGGATCTGCTGCTGTCGCTGGACTTCCGGATGACCAGCACCACGCTGTTCTCCGATATCGTGCTGCCCGCGGCCACCTGGTACGAGAAGCACGATCTGTCCTCCACCGATATGCACCCGTTCGTGCACGCCTTCTCCCCCGCCATCTCCCCGCCGTGGGAGGCCAAGACGGACTTCGACGCGTTCCACCGGATCGCGCGCGGATTCTCCTGGATGGCGGAGAAGCATCTGGGCAAGCGCAAGGACATCGTCGCGGTACCGCTACAGCACGATTCGCCGGATGCGCTGGCGCAGGCCGGTGGACGCGTACTGGACTGGAAAACCGGTGAGTGCGAGCCGATTCCGGGCAAGACCATGCCGAAGCTGGTCGTGGTCGAACGGGACTACCCCAAGCTCGCGGAGAAGATGGCCGCGCTCGGACCGCTGATCGATACGCTCGGCGTCACCACCAAGGGCATCACCACCCATCCCGACGAAGAGGTGGCCTACCTCGCCGGTGTGAACGGCACCGTGGTTTCCGGTGTGGCCCAGGGGCGTCCGTCGCTGGCCAAGGACACGCACGCGGCCGAGGCGATTCTCGCCCTGTCCGGCACCACCAACGGCAGGCTCGCGGTCGAGGGTTTCCACGCGTTGGAACGGCGTACGGGCACCGAGCTGGCCGATTTGGCCGCCGAGCACGAGGGCAAGCGAATCACCTTCGCCGACACCCAGTCGCGGCCGGTTCCGGTGATCACCTCGCCGGAGTGGTCGGGCAGCGAGACCGGCGGACGGCGCTACTCCCCGTTCACCATCAATACCGAACGCCTCAAGCCCTGGCACACCCTCACCGGGCGCCAGCACTTCTACCTCGACCACGACTGGATGGCCGAACTCGGTGAGCAGCTGCCGATCTTCCGGCCGCCGCTCGATATGAGCGCGCTGTTCAGCGAGCCAGGGGTGGGGTCCGTCGGTGACAACGGCGTCACCGTCCGGTACCTCACACCGCATTCGAAGTGGTCGATCCACTCGGCATACCAGGACAACCTGCACATGCTGACGCTCTCGCGCGGCGGGCAGACGATCTGGATGTCGGATAAGGACGCGGCGAAAATCGGTGTGGCGGACAACGATTGGATCGAGGCTGTCAACCGCAACGGTGTGGTCGTCGCGCGGGCCATCGTCAGCCACCGGATGCCCGAGGGCACGGTGTTCATGTACCACGCCCAGGACCGCGCGGTGGACGTGCCGCGCATCGAGGGGCTGCCGAATTCGAACGGCAATGGCAACGGATTCGATTGGGCCGCACCGGATAAGCAGCCCGGTAAGGGTAAGCGCGGCGGCATCCACAATGCGCTCACCCGCATCATGATCAAGCCGTCGCATCTCATCGGCGGCTATGCGCAGCAGTCCTTCGCACTGAACTACCACGGCCCCACCGGAAATCAGCGCGACGAGGTCACGACGATCCGTCGTCGCTCGCAGGAAGTGAAGTACTGACATGATCCGACGAGGTCACCACGCTCTGTCCGATGGTCGCTCGCAGGAAGTGGAGTACTGACATGCGTGTCATGGCACAGATGGCCATGGTGATGAACCTGGACAAGTGCATCGGCTGCCACACCTGCAGTGTCACCTGTAAGCAGGCGTGGACCAACCGCGGCGGCACCGAGTACATGTGGTTCAACAACGTGGAAACCCGCCCGGGACAGGGTTATCCGCGGCAGTACCAGGACCAGGACAAGTGGAAGGGCGGCTGGACGCTCAACAAGCGCGGCAAGCTGACCCTCAAGTCCGGCTCGCGAATGAAGCGGCTGCTCAATATCTTCGCCAACCCGGATCTGCCGACGGTCTCCGATTACTACGAGCCGTGGAGCTACGACTACGACAACCTGCTGTCCTCGCCCGCGATGGACACCAGCCCGGTCGCGCGGCCGAAATCGCTGATCACCGGCCAGGATACGAAGATCACCTGGGGCGCCAACTGGGACGACGACCTGGGTTCCGGCCCGGAACAGGTCGGCAAGGACCCGCTGCTGGCCAAGCTGTCGGATCAGGTGAAGCTGGAGTTCGAGCAGACCTTCATGTTCTACCTGCCGCGGATCTGCGAGCACTGCCTCAATCCATCGTGCGTGGCCTCGTGCCCGTCGGGTGCGATCTACAAGCGGTCCGAGGACGGCATCGTGCTCGTCGACCAGGACAAGTGCCGCGGCTGGCGGCAGTGTGTCAGCGGCTGCCCGTACAAGAAGATCTACTTCAACCACAAGACGGGTAAGGCGGAGAAGTGCACGTTCTGCTACCCGCGCGTGGAAGTCGGCATTCCGACCGTCTGCTCGGAGACCTGTGTCGGGCGACTGCGCTACATCGGCGTGATGCTCTACGACGCGGATGCCGTGCAGGCGGCGGCCTCGGTCACCGACACCAAGGATCTGTATCCCTCGCAACTCGGGGTGTTCCTCAATCCGCATGACCCACGGGTGATCGCGGAGGCGGAGCGGGCCGGGATCTCGCCGGAGTGGATCGAGGCCGCGCAGGATTCGCCGGTCTACAAATTGATCGTCGACTACCAGATCGCGCTGCCGCTGCATCCGGAATACCGCACCATGCCGATGGTTTGGTATGTGCCGCCGCTGTCGCCGGTAGTGGATGTGCTCTCCGAGACCGGGCATGATGCCGAGGATGCGTCGAACCTGTTCGGCGCCATCGACGCACTGCGCATTCCGGTCGAGTACCTGGCCGAGCTGTTCACCGCAGGTGAGATCGGGCCGGTGCGAGCGTCGCTGCAGCGGCTCGCGGCCATGCGTTCGTTCATGCGGTCGGTGAATCTCGGTATGGAACCGGATCCTTCGATCGCGCCTTCGGTGCGTTTGGAGCCCGAGGAGATCGAGGCGATGTATCGCCTGCTCGCCATCGCGAAATACGAGCATCGGTATGTGATTCCGCAAGGCGCGACTTCCCAGGCGCACGAACTGGATTCGCTGGCGACCGGGTGCAGCCTGGATACCGATGGCGGGCCGGGCATGACGGCGTTCGACACGATGGTGGAGAAGTTCCACCTCACCGATGCCAATGATGCCGCGCCGGATGCGAAGTCGACCCGGATCAACCTGTTGAACTGGGATGGGCGCAGTACCGAGGGTTTGCTGCCTACCGCGAGCAATGGCAATGGCAACGGGCACGGCGTGAACGGAACCAATGGCTCGGCGAAAAACGGTGCGACCACGAACGGTTCGACCAACGGCGCGACACCGGTGACGAACGGTTCCGCCGCAACGACGCCGACCGGAGCAACCCAATGAACACGACCCGCGCGCTAGTCCTCGGAGGCCAGTGATGGCCCTGCTGAAGGTGCGCCGCAGGCCAGAGCCCGTCGCTGCGCTGTCCGAGCGTGACTGCCGTCTGGTGTGGCGGATCGCCGCCCTGCTGCTCGACTATCCGAGCGAGCAGATGCTGGCGAACGTCGACCAGATCTATGATGCCGCAACACAATTGCCGGACGAGGTAGGTGCGCACCTGCTGGAATTCGTCCACCATCTGCGTGCCACCCCGCCGATCACGCTGGCTCAGCAATATGTCGAAACCTTCGATATGCGACGGCGTTCCAGCATGCACCTGACGTTCTACGCCTACGGCGACACCCGCAAACGCGGCATGGCACTGCTGCGGTTCAAGCACGCCTACCGTCATGCGGGAGTCGAACTCGGTGACGAGGAGTTGCCCGACCACCTGCCGGTGCTGCTGGAATTCGCCGCCACCATCGACCCGATCGGCGGTGAACGGTTGCTCGGCGAGCACGTCCCGGTGATCGAACTGTTGCGACTGTCGTTGGTGGACAACGGATCCCCCTACGCCGGGGTCCTTGCCGCGGTGGTCGCCACACTTCCGCCGCTGACCACCGCGGACCGCCGCCGGATCGCCGAACTCGCCGCCCAGGGACCGCCCGAGGAAGAGGTCGGCCTCGACCCCTTCGCCATGGACCCCTCCCTCTTCGACGGATCGGAGGCCCGCCGATGACCACCACCTTCTGGATGACCCTGCCCTACGTGGCCTTCACCTCGTTCGTGCTGGGCCACCTGTGGCGCTACCGCAACGACCAATTCGGCTGGACCACGCGCTCATCCCAGATCTACGAGAGCCGCCTGCTGCGCCTGGGCAGCCCGCTGTTCCACTTCGGCATGCTCGGGGTGATCGGCGGCCATGTCCTCGGCGTGCTGATCCCGCAATCCTGGACAGACGCGGTCGGCATCTCCGAACACACCTATCACCTGGTCGCGGTCGCGGCGGGTTCGGTCGCCGGAATCGCGGTCATCCTCGGCGTCGGCATCCTGCTCTACCGCCGCGTCACCGTCCCCGCCGTGCGCAAGGCCACCACCCGCAACGACCAGCTCATGTACGTCCTGCTGGCCGCCGCGCTGATCACCGGCCTGCTCAACACCTGGGGCAGCAACCTGCTGTGGGGCACCTACAACTACCGCGAAACCGTATCCCCGTGGTTCCGCAGCCTGTTCACCGTGCACCCGCAGCCCGAGCTGATGGTGGGCACCCCGTGGACCTTCCAACTCCACGGTCTCGTCGTGCTGACCCTCATCGCGATCTGGCCCTACACCCGCCTGGTCCACATGTTCAGCGCGCCCGTCGGCTACCTGACCCGCCCCTACATCGTCTATCGCGCCAAGGAATCCAACGCCCCGGACAAGCGCCGCTACGCCCGCGCCTGGGACGCCCCCGTCACGCCCGAAACCTGGCGCTGACCCCCGAGTTCGGGTCCTCTCACCCGATGCCCCACGGCCCCGCCCTCCCGCATCGGGAGGGCGGGGCCGGTGATTTCCTAGCAAACACGCCCGTCGAATCCCGAGGACACGTAGACGGCCGTGATAGGAATTCGACCCATGTACCAGCTCGTGCGATGCCTGGTTTTCCTGTTCGCGGTCTGCTCCGCGACCATCCCCACCACCGCCGGAGCCGATCCCGGCTCCCAGATCCTCGACGTTCGCCCATTGGGCGGGCGGCAGTTCGAGGTCGTGGTCTATTCGGCGGCGATGGACCGGCCCATCACGCTGTGGATGTCACATCCCGGCTCCGGTGCGCCCGCGCTCTATCTGCTCAATGCGGTCGACGGCGGCGAGGAGGGCGGGCCGTGGATGCGCCGCACCGATGTCGCGGACTTCTTCGCGGATAAGCACGTCAATGTGATCGTGCCGATCGGTGGGCACGCGAGTTACTACACCGACTGGCTCAATGACGATCCCGCCCTGGGCCGCAATAAGTGGACGACCTTCCTGACCCAGGAACTGCCGCCGCTGCTGGAATCGCGTTTCGGCATGACCGGGCGCAATGCCGTTGCGGGACTGTCGATGTCGGCGACCTCGGCGCTGAATCTGGCGATCGGCGCGCCCGGCCTGTATCAGGCGGTCGGTTCCTACAGCGGCTGCCCGCGCACCAGTGACCCAGTAGGCATCGCCAAGGTGTACGCCGAGCTCGCGGTCTTCGGCGCGAATGCGGCCAATATGTGGGGCGCGCCCGGCAATCCGGCCTGGGCCGAGCACGATCCGATGCTGCACGTGGACCAGCTGCGCGGTATGGCGCTCTACATCTCGGCGGGCAATGGCGCTCCCGGCGCGCATGAAAACCTCAACGATGCCGGCATCGACGGCAACCCGGCCCGCCTGGCCGACCGCATGCTGGTCGGCGGCGTGATGGAGACCGTCATCGACAGCTGCACCCGCCCATTCGTGGACCGGCTGGCCGCTGCTGGCGTGCCCGCCGTCGTGAACTTGCGCTCGGGCACCCACGCCTGGACCTACTGGCAGGACGACCTGCACCAGTCCTGGCCGATGTTCGCCGCCGCGATCGGCGCATAGCCGACCGGGCACGCGGGCGATTCGTCAGCGAACTTGTCGGTGCCCTGGTCGACAATGCGGTATGGCATATGACAAGGAGCTCGCCGATCGGATCCGGGAGCTGATCGAGCCCGCGCCCGACGTGGCCGAGAAGAAGATGTTCGGTGGTCTGGCCTTCCTGATCGGCGGCAATATGGCGGTCGCCGCCAGCGGTAAGGGCGGTCTGCTCGTCCGCGTCGACCCGCAGGAGAGCACCACGCTGCTCGCCCGCGAATATGTCGGCGCGATGGTGATGGGCGGTCGGGAGATGAACAACTGGCTGCGCGTCGACGGCGAGGCGGTCGCCGACGACGACGCGCTCGGCGAATGGATCGATCGCGGCGTCACCTATGCGCGCTCACTGCCGCCGAAAAAGGATAAGTAGCGGTTCAGCGGACGAGGCGGCGGAAGGTGAGTTTGTCGAATTGCCGGCCGTATTCATCCACCGCGACCACATCCATTTCGCTGGCGAAGATGCCCGGCCGGACATCGACGCGCAGGAACGAGTAGTTGCGGAACCGCACCCGCGACCAAGGAGCGGCCTCGTCCTGCTTGTCACCGGAGGACGTCCAGACATAGCTGTTCGGGACCGCGGTGTCCGGTAATTCGTGGCCGCGGAAGGATTCCTGCGAACCGGGCTGGAATTCGTAGCGCGCTCGGCCACCGCCGCCGACCGTGTAGTAGACGGTGCCGTCGGTCTCCGGGTAGACGATCGAGTTGTCACCGGCGACCCTGGTCGCGGCGCCGGCGCGGATCGGATCCGTGCGTTCGAAGACGTGATTGTGCCCCTGGAGGACCAGATCCACCTGATACCTGTCGAACAGTCCCGTCCAGGCATCGCGCAGGCCGCCGTCGCTGGCGTGCGCCTCGGTGGTCGAATACGCGCAGTGGTGGAAGAAGCACACCAGGAAGTCGATCTCCGGATCCGCGCGGTAGGCGGCGAGGGTGCGCTCCACCCAACTCGTCTGTGCCCCACCGGAATACCCGGTATTGGCCCGGATCTCATAGGTGACGTCATTGGCGTCGAGCGAGAGCACCGCGACATTGCCGTAGGTGAACGAATACGCCGACGGGCAGCCCGCGGGACCGTTGCCGGGAAAGTCCAGCCGCGCCAGATGGCCGCCGTAGCCGTGCTGTCCGTAGGTCGCTTCCATATCGTGGTTGCCGGTGGTGAACATCCACGGCGTCTCGGCGGCACTGCGCTCGATGGCGCCGAAGTAGACATCCCAAACGTAGGGGTTGTACTTGTCGAAACCGGATCGGAGCTTCGCGCCGTTGGCGACGAATTCGTTCGGGTTGCCGTGGCCGGACGGGTCGGCGTAGGCGATATCGCCGGCGAGGATGTGGAAATCCGGTTTGGCGGCGGCGATTTGGCGCAGCACATTGCTCGCGTGCGGTGCGGTCGGATCGTTATCGGACTTGTAGTGCTTGTCGTCGTAGTCGCCGGGCACGGTGCCCGGCGGCAGCGCCGGGGTGTCCTCGGTGCCCTGATCGCCCATCATGGTGAAACGGAACGGCAGGATGGCACTGCGCGCGCTCGGCATCGCGGGCGCGGCGGTGCGGGTATCGCCGGTGAATCCGTCGGAGGTGCGCCACCGGTAGAAGTGCGGCAGGCGACCGGGCAGGCCGTCGACCGGGGCGTGCACGTAGAACTGTTCGGCCGCGAGGACTCCGTTGTCGGCGGTGGGCACCTGGGTCAGCAGATTGCGCACCTCGGCCTCGATGGTGCCGCCCAGCGCGGGCGTCGGGCCATGGTCCAGAAACACCTTGGTACCGGCCGGTGGCCGGGAGAGCTGACCGGCGAATCGCAGCTGACTTGTCGCGTCCGGGCCGTACCCGACGTGCCGACCGCCGACCGCGAGCTGCGCGTCCTCGGCGTAGGCGCGCCTGCCGAACGGCGAGGCGCCGACCGCCGCGACCGCGGCTGCCGCCGCCGCACCGCGCAGCACATTGCGCCGCGAGACGGCATGGCGGCGTAGATAATTCCGGTGCCACTCGTGCTGCTCGGCCATGGTCATCCGAGCGGCCAAGGCCGCGGGAATTCCGGTATCCGGGAGATCGCCAGCGGGGTTCAGCGCATTCGACGGCACGGCTTCCGATGCTCTACGGCCGCGGCGCATCACGCAACTCGGCACCGCTTCCCAGGCACGAACAGTTCATGAACTCTGCGCCGAGCGGCCTTCGCGAATACCGACCGACTCGATTCGTACAAAACGAACGAATACCCCAGCGGCAGGCACGATCTCGGACCGGCCGCCGCGCAGCACCCTTTTCCGACGGCGTCTCGGTGGATAAGCTGCCGCAATGACGCCATTTGCGCGCGGGGCCATCGCGGCGCTCGTATTGGGCGGTTCGATTGTCGGCGCGACGACCGCCAATGCGACACCCGGCACCGATATCACCGCGGTCACCCTCGGCCAGGCCCAGATCCCCGCCGGACTACTCCCCTTCGTCGCGGGGCGAGATCTCGTCGTCCGCGAAATCACCATCGCCCCAGGCGGTTCCACCGGCTGGCACTACCACGACGGCCCAGTCTTCGGCTTCGTCCGCTCGGGCACCCTGACCCACCCCGGCCCCGACTGCGTAGCCCCGGTCCTGCGCACCGGCGATTTCATCTACGAACCCGAGGGCGCCTGGAACGTGCACATCGGCCGCAACCTCGGCCCCGACCCACTCGTCCTCGACGTCGTCTACGCCCCACCCACCGGTATGCCGCTGTTCCAGGACGCCGACGCCCCGGGTTGCGCTTAGACCGGCCCAGCATTCGACGCACCCGCTTGCCGCGCAGGCGCAAGACCTGACCGCGAAGTCGTTGCGCGGCGCGGGTCCGGCCGTGGCCGACCGAGGATCTCGCCGCCATCGCGGACGCGGATCTCCCGGTGGCGATGACCGCTTGGCGTCTGCCGATCAGCGATGCAATACCTGACGTCGACCCGGCAGATCCGCGAAGTCGTCTCGCGGCACGGGTCCGGCCGTGGCCGACCGAGGATCTCGCCGCCATCGCGGACGCGGATCTCCCGGTGGCGATGATGGCTTGGCGTCGACCGATCAGCGATGCGCGCCGTTGATGTCAGTCGACACCGGACTGATGTCCGGAGCCCGCGCCCTGGGCGCCGAGCTCCAGACCCGCCCTCCTACTGCGTAGCCGTTGACGTCGTAACGGTCGTAGTCGGCGACGAAGTTGTCGTCGGCGCATCCGTGGTCGGCGCAACCGTGGTCGTGGTCGTGGGTGCCGCACTGCTGGTTGTCGTGGGGTGAATCGGTTCGGGACACTTGCCGTCTCGTTCACCGATGCTGTTGATCTCGGCGTTGGGCCGTGGATCGCCCGCGTAGTTGATCTTGTCGGTGCACTTGACATAGTCGGGCGTCGGAGCGGGATTGCTCGTTGTGCCACAGAAGGTCACGCCACAGGTGTCCGTGCCACCTGGTGCCGGCTGAGCTTCGGGAGGTGCGCCGCAGACAATGATTCCGCAGTTGTCGGTGCCGCCCGGGGTGACCGGCTGCGCGGCTGTCTGTCCGGTGCCCGCTCCGCCTCCACTGCCCGGATTTCCCCCACCGGGATTGCCCGGTGCCGTGGTGGTGGCCGGGGGCGTCGTCCTCGATGCGCTGATCGAGGTGACCGTCGCCGTGCCCGAGTGCGGCGCGGCGGAATCCTGCTTGTCGGCCGTGCACGCGGTCACGATCAGCACCGGCGCCACGACGCCCAGCACCAGTCCGGTGCCGACGCGCCATCGGCGCCCCTTGCCCAATATCTGCATGATCCGCACGGTCTCTCCTCCTGCGCCTGCCGCCTGACCCGAAAAGGACAGACGCGCAATGGGTCTGGTGAATTTGGACGGTCGTCCGATACCCCCTCGCTAGTCGTCGGATGATCCCCGGTTGTTACGGACCGCGAAAATCACCGGTCGCTCCGACCTCCGGCCGCACACAAGGTAGACTCGAACATAAGTTCGAATCGAGGGGTTGGAGATGCGGACGCTGCGTCCTGCCGAGATCGCCGGATTGCTGGCGAGCGATATCGTCGCGCACCTGGCCACGATCGACGCGGCCGGATATCCGCATGTCACGCCCATCTGGTTCCTGTGGGATCAGCATGCCTTCCGGCTCACCAGTTGGGCCGGGCGTCCGCATTTGCGGCGGATCCGGGCGAATCCGCGGGTCGGGTTGGTAATCGACCGGGAGGTGGTCGGCCGGCGCGCGGATGGTCAGCGGCCGAACCGGCAGGTCCGGATCATCGGCGATGCCGAGTTGACCGTCGACCCGAATGGTGTCTGGACCCAGCGCATCTGGGAGAAGTACGGCAACGAATCGGCGCTGGCGCAGCAGGATCGCGCGCGGGTGCTGATCACCATTACTCCCGATCGGTTCGTCGCCCTCGCGAGCGTCTGAGTCCGCCGCGAAAAAATTCTCGAGAAAATCCGTGGCGATACGTCGAAGGTGTCCGATCGGCTCCGACCAACGGATGACAGCAGGTCATCGACAACCCAAGGAGCCCACCATGTCGGTCAACACATTCCTCTGGTTCGCCAGCGACGCCGAGGAAGCCGCCACCCGCTACACCGCGCTGATCCCCAACTCCCGCATTGTCGAGGTCAACCGGCACCCCGACGGTTCGGCCTTCATCGTGTCCATCGAACTCGACGGCCACCCCTACACCCTGATGAACGGCGGCCCCGGCCACCCGTTCACCGATGCCGCCTCGATCCAGGTCGTGGTCGAAACCCAAACGGAGGTCGACCGACTCTGGGACGCCCTGGTCGACGGCGGCGAACCCGGTCCGTGCGGCTGGCTGACCGACCGCTACGGCCTGTCCTGGCAGGTCGTCCCAGCGACGCTGCTCACCCTGATGAACGGCGCGAACCCCATCAAGACCGCAGCTGCCGCGACAGCGCTGCGGTCGATGTCCAAGCTCGATATCAAGGTTCTGCAGGACGCGTACGACAACGCCTGAGACCGGACACCTCGTCTGATAGCCGGGCACCCGACACATCGGCTACGAAAAGGGATGCCCGGCTACGTCGGCGGAGGGCGGGTGGGTGGTGCGGGGGTTCAGCGCGCGATGCGTGAGCAGCACCCCCTTCGTCGTATCCGACGGGTAGATCAGATACGCCGGATGGCCGGGCCGTAGCGCCCGCGCCCGGTCGATATCGTCGATCGGAGTGGCGGGACGACGCGCGGCTCGCCCGGCGGCGGCGGAATCATCGAACATCAGCCAGTCGATGCCGTGTCGGGGCAGATCCCGTCTGACGGATGCGACCGTAATCCCCTGTCGTGCACCGGAATCCGCGATCACCGTCGCGATCCGGCAAGACGGCTCGGTCGGGTCGACCGGAACGAAACACGCTCCGGTCTTGGCGACCGCCCAGAGCGCCAGCCCGGATTCGACCGGCCGCGACAGCGCTGCCACCACGAACTCGCCCGGTCCCGCACCACCGGCCATCAACTCACGCGCCCATCTGGACGATTCCTCGTCCAACTCCTGATAGGTCATCGTGCGCGCACCGTCACGTAGGGCGACCGCATCCGGAACAGTGCCCGCGCGTAGGAGTTCGGGCAATAAGACCGTCGGACCGGTATCGGCCGCTACCGCGGTGTTGTCGTCGGCTCCCGTCACAACGCCTCCCCGGGTATTTCGGAAAGCCTGCCGCTGAAACATCCACGAGCCAACCTACGGCACTACCGATCCGAGACCGCGGCATTCCACGCCCGCCGGGATGTCGCCGTCGTAAGACGCGATCAGGACACCTCCGCGAGATCGGTCGCGGTGAGTCCGGATCTCGCCGCGGCCCGGGACCGCGACGATCCGTACCGATCAGGACGCCGAAACCACCTCCGCGAAGACGGCGTCGAGGTCGCTGGCGGTGACCCCGAACGTACCCCGAATCGCCGCATCGTCAACGGTGAACTTCCGGTGCGACATGTGATAGGTCTCGAACAACTCGACCCAGAACGGGTCGGCGAGGCCGAGCAGGGTCAGTTCGCGCTCGGTCATCACCTCGAGACGCGGGTTCGGGGCACCGGCCGTTTCCGCGAAGCGCTCCGCGGCGGCGCGCACGGTGCTGGTAATGGTCGGGGCGAGCCAGGCACGGCCCCAGGCGTTTTCGCTGCGCGCGACCGCGACCAGAGCGTCGGCGGCATCGCCGGTCGCGGTGTAGGGATGCGGCAGGTCCAGGTCCTGCGGGACCAGAGCGAGTTGGCCCGCAAGCACTTTCGGCTGCACCACCAGCGAGAACAGCGATACCGCACCGGGGCCGAGGAATTGGCCCGCCCTGACCTCGGTGACCCGCACCCGCCCCGCATCGTGCGCCGCCTTGGCATCGAGCCACATCTGCGCGCGCACCCGCCCCTTGGGGCCTTTGGCCGCCAACGGTGTGTCGTCGGTGACCACGCCGTCCACCGGGCCGTAGCCGTAAAGGTTGCCGAGCATGACGTAATTCGCGCCGGCCTGCTCCGCGGCCGACAGTATCGCGCCGAACAGCGGCGGTACCGTCTCCGGCCAGGTGTGATAGGCGGGCATCGCGGTATTGAATAGGGTGTCCGCGCCCTTGACGAGGTCGGCGAGCGCGGTCGTGTCCACGGCATCGGTTGCGATCAGCTCGATTTCGGGATGTTCGGGGCCGGTCCCGCTGCGGCTGATCATCCGTACCTGGTCGCCGGATTCGGCCAACCTGACGGCGGTTGCCGAGGCGGTGGCGCCGCGGCCGATGATGACATGCGAAGGCATGCGACTTCCCTTCTGAGACAAGGTGATTCACGCGATCTGAGCCGGTTGCCGATCGCGTGCCGTCAACATTGCCCGGCATGGGAGCGTTAGACTAGTGGCCGGTTAGCCATCTATCCCAAGGATCCAGCCATGAAGACCGTGGCCGTTGTCGCCGTCGCGCCGGTGAAGCCCTTCGAACTCGCCATGCCCGGAACCATGCTCGGCACGGTGACGGTGAATGGTGAGCCGTGTTATCGGATGGTGGTGTGCACCGCCGAACCCGGCGTGGTGCCCGGCGCGCTGGGCGGCTTCGATGTCGTGGTGCCGCGCGGACTGGACGCGCTCGACGAGGCGGATACGGTCATCGTGCCGAGCACCGGCAGTCGCGGCACCGCCGACGCGGCCACGATCGCGGCCCTCCGCAGGGCCGTTGACCAGGGCAAGCGGGTCACCTCGATCTGCAGCGGCGCATTCGTATTGGCCCAGGCCGGGCTGTTGTCCGGACGCACCGCCACCACGCATTGGGGACTCGCCGACGAACTCGCCGCGATGTACCCGGACGTGACCGTGCGTTCCGACGCACTGTTCATCGAAGACGGACCGGTGACCACCGCCGCGGGCGCCGCCGCCGGAATCGACCTGTGCCTGCACCTGATTCGCACCGACTACGGTGCGACGGTCGCCAATGCCGCGGCCCGCGCCGCTGTGGTAACACCGGTACGCCCCGGCGGCCAAGCCCAATTCGTCGACTCACCACTGCCGCCCGAGAACGGCCTGTCGCTCTCGGCCACCCGCACCTGGGCCCTGGAAGCCTCGACACTCCCCTATCCCTGGACGATCTGGCCACCCACGCCCGCACCAGCGTGCGCACCCTCACCCGCCGCTTCCACGACGAAACCGGCCTCAGCCCCCAGAAATGGCTACTCCACCAACGCATCCAACGCGCCCGCGAACTCCTGGAATCCACCACCCTCCCCATGGACCAGGTAGCCCGCCACAGCGGCATCGGCTCCGCAGAATCCCTCCGCCAACACATGCTCCGCCACGTAGGCCTCCCCCCAACCACCTACCGCGCCACCTTCACCCGCACCCCATAATCAAGATCAGGTGGAAACTATGGCGGCATCGCCCGTGAACCCCCCGCCACCATGTCCACCTGATCTTGATCACGGGCCGAAGGCGCGGGGAGTTGAATTGGGTTAGGGGCGTTCGAATTCGCCGTTGTTCACGCCAGCGGTGAAGGCCGACCATTCGCCAGCAGTGAATACGAGCGCTGGGGCGGTTGGGTTCTTGGAGTCACGGACGCCGATCATGCCGTCATCGAGGAAAGCGACCTCCACACATTCCTTGGACGCCGTGCTCCGGCTGCTCTTAAACCACTTGGCACCGGATAGATCAGCGTTCACCCTCGATACTCCTTCGCCACCTGCCGGAGCAGGCTCCTGCTTCCGGTCTCATCCAGCGCAGCTTTCTGAATGGCCTCGTGCGCACCAGCATACCGGCGCAGGCTAGCGGATTTCTCCAGGTAGAGGTCGCCGGTGAAGATCTCGGCATACACCACGGTGCGCACGCCCGCGCCAAACCGCAAGATGACGAATGATCCGACAGGATCGCCCAGCGGGATGCCCGCAGTGAAGGGAAGCACTTGGACACTGATGTTGGGGCGGGTGCTCATGTCGGCGAGATGGCGTAATTGCGCAGCCATCATCTTGGCACCACCAACGACGCGGCGAATCGCGCCCTCATGGATGACAACCTGGAACGCGACCGGGTTGGCCTTACGTGTGATGAGGAGCTGCCGTCGCATCTTCAACTGAACGCGGCGTTCGATTTCCTCCGTCGCATCAAGCGGAAGCGCACTGCGCATGAGTGCGCGGGCATAGTCGGGAGTCTGCAACAGGCCGGGGATCAGGTCGGGCTGGTATGTGGCAATCTCCTGGGCCGCAGTCTCCAGCCCAACGTAGATATCGAAGTTTGCCGGGATCAAGTCATCGAACTCACGCCACCAGTTCTTCGTATTCGCCTGCTGAGCAAGCCCTTTCATTGCCTCCGTCTTCACCGGATCGAATCCGTACAGTCGACAGAGCGCCTCGATCTCCAGCGGCTGAACCTTTTTCGTCATGCCCTTCTCGATCCGCAGCAGAGTCGGGGCCGAGCGGTTGATGTGCTCGGCTGCCTTGGCAAGGCTCATGCCCTGCTCCTCGCGGGCCTCTCGAAGGTACTGGCCGAGTTGACGCTTCGGCAACGACTGCGGTTCGTCCGTTTCATCCATGCCCATCTCCCCTTCTGTGACGTTTCAATTTGAAGCAGCGTCGCGAAATATCTGTAATCCGTGCAGGCCATTTGCAGGACTTCTCGCGAAATTTCAGATCGACAGCTCCGAGCGGCCTACTCGGTGGTCTTCTACATATGCGCCGGGCAGGGCGCCAGCTCCCCTCGAGCAATCCGCTTCCACCCCGAAGACATCGCGGGATTGCCGAGGCCCGAGCACACAACTATAGCCATCGAGGTACGGGAGGACCGCAGATGTCGAACCATGAGCTTCCCCAACGAGATCCGTTCATCGGTCCACCCAACAGCTACGTCGGTGCGTCGGCCGATGTGGTCGAGTTGTTCGCCCACGCGGTCCAAGAATGGGCAGCGCGGATCGCGCCCACCGAGTCGTCCCGGTGCCGGGGTGTCGATACCCCCGGCATCGGGCGTGCCAGTGGCGAGGTGCGGTGATGCGGCGGGATATGTTGCGTACCAGTCGGACTCGCGACGGTGGCAAGGTTGCGGTGTGGCAGCTGGTCAGTAGTTCGGCGCGCGTGCTGCGGGTGCAGTTCCCGCGCGAGTCGTTCGTCGCGCATCGGCTTCCGTCGCGAATGCCGCTTCCGGAGGTACAGCCCGGAACCATCCTGTTCGACGTAAATCCGGATCTGGCCGACGCGCGCGAGTTGCTGCCCGCGCACGACGACCTCTGGGACGTGGTACGCAACGATTACTGGGCGGCCCTGCTGTGCGCGGCGGATATCCCTAACGCGTTGGGGCACAACACATATGAATGAGATCCAGCGCCACCGAGACGGAATCGCCCCCGCCGTAAGGGCACTGCTGACCGCCTTCCACGAGGACACGCGACGCAAGCTCGAACTGGCTCCCGCCAATAGCGCCACGCTGTGCCAGCTCGCGGACGGTTCACTCTGTGCGGTAGGCGCGGATGGTTGGCCGATCGAGTATGACGACCTGGACGAAAGGGGCGCTACGCGCCTCTGACTTCCACAGGGAATGTGTCGGCCCGCGCCAGTTCTCGGGCGGCGGCGCGGTAGCGGTCGGCGATCAGCCGGACGACAGCGGGGTGAACACCGATCGGCTCGGCAACACCATCGGCTCCGGCCTCGTGCAGGCGCTGCTGGAACAGGCCGTGGGCCAGCAGATACGACGCGATGAAGACGCGCTGCGCACCCGACTCACGAAGTTCGGCAACGACCTCCGGGACGCGCGGGGCTCCGGTGGCGACATAGCCGATGCGGACCGGTACACCGAGATGTTCGGCCAGCATGCCCGCCGCGCGCCGAACATCTTGGCGCGCACGGGCATCCGAGGAACCAGCGGCCGCGAACACCACCGCGTCACCGGGACGCCAGCCCGCGGCACGCAGTCGCATGGTCATGATGCGGGCCAATGCCGGGTCCGGTCCCATCGCGGGTGTTACCGCTACCTCGGGATGACCGCTCTCGGCCACCTCGCGCGGCACATCCTGGTACACGTGATATCCGGATGCGAGGAACGCCGGAACCACCACGGCGGGAACCGATTCCCCGACGGCATCGGTCAGATCGCGCAGGACCTCGGACGGGGACGGACCGAGCACGTCCACGAAAGCGGTACGAACCCAGGGCTTCTCGGATGTCTCCGGCCCGCTGTGCTCATCCACCCCGCCGGCTGGCATCCCACCGAGCTCCCGGGTCACCGCCTCGGCCAGCGCGGCGATCATCTGCACACCCCTGGTGCTCCTGGTGCCGTGCGCTACCAGGACCAGGGCCGGAGCCGTCACCAGCTACCCGCCGTCTGGGCGTACCTCGGCGCACGCGCCGGGGTTGCGATACCGGCCACCGGGCGTCCGTTGGTCACGGTGCGCGGATAATCGTCGGCGCAGTCCGCGGCGTCCAGCGCTAGCCGGTAGCCCCGCTTGACCACGGTCTGAATGGCTTTCGGCGTACCGAGACCGGCGCGCAGCCGCGCGATCGCGGTTTCCACGGCGTGGGTGTCGTCACCGCCGCCGGGCAGCGCCGCGAGCAGATCCTCCCGGGAGACGACCCGGCCCGGCTGACGTGCCAGCGACCGCATCAGGGCCATCGGCGCCGGCGCGAGCTGGCGCACCGAACCGTCGACCACCACGCACGCCCCGCGCACGCTGATCGTGTGCCCGGCGGCCTGAATGCGATTGGCGCGCCGCGGCAATTCCTCGGCGACGTGGCGGGCCAGCGCACCGAGTCGGGCGCGTCCCGGCATCGAGGTCGGCACGCCGAGTTCCTCCAGCGGAGCCGCGGTGATCGGTCCGACGCAGGCGGGCAGCACCCGGCCGCGCAGGGCGTGCAGCACACCCTCGAGCAGCCCGGTTTCCTTGGCGCGCATCAACAATGACGCCACGGCGGGCGCACTGGTGAAGGTCACACAGTCCAGGCTGGAGGTGACGATGGCCTCGATGAGCTGATCCATCGGCCCCTGGTCATCCGGCGGCACCCAGCGGTACACCGGCACCGGAACGACATCCGCACCGGCGCAGCGCAATACCTCACAGAAATCCGGAACCGGCTCCCATTCCGTTGTGGCGCCGTGCAATTGGACCGCGATCCGCACGCCCTCCACGCCCTCGGCGAGCAGGTGGTCGAGCACCTCGGCGGAGGATTCCGACGCGGGGGACCATTCCTCGCGCAGTTCGGCGGCGCGGATGGCGCCCTTGGCCTTCGGCCCGCGCGCCAGCATCCTGGTCGAGGCCAGGGTCGCGCGCAGGTCTTCGGCGATGCCCCAGCCCTCGGCCGCCTCCATCCAGCCGCGGAAGCCGATGCCGGTGGTGGCGACCACGAGCTGCGGCGGATCGGCGACGATCTCGCGGGTCACCCGCTCCAGCTCGTTGTCATCGGACAGCGGAATGATGCGGATGGCGGGGGCCGCGACGATACCGGCACCCCGACGTGTGAGCAGCGTGGCGAACTCATCGGCCCGCCTGGCCGCCGTAATGCCGACCGTGAAACCGGCCAGACAGGCGCCCGTATCGATAGTTGTCATGCCTATCCACCGTCCGTGGCGTCGAGCCCGGTGCCGACCGGCTCATTGGAAACCGAAACGATGCCGTCCTCGACGCGCACCGCGTATACCGGCAGTGCTGCCGAATCGTCGTCCAGGCAGCGTCCGTCCAACAACGAGAATGCCTGCTTCAGCAGCGGCGACGCCACGACGGGAACGCCGCCGCGATCACCGACGATCCCGCGCGACATCACTGCCGCCCGGCCGATCGGATCGATATTGCCCACGGCGGCGAGGGTGCCGTCGGTCAGCAGGAAGAGCGCCGCCTGTCGGCCGCCCTTCAGCAACACCGCGACGCCGCGGCCGGGGATCAAGTAGTCGAGTCGGCACGCCTGCGTCCAACCCGTGGTAGCTGTGGCAATGCCGGGGGTGTCGATCACGGTCATCGGTGTCATCCTCCAAACGCCTTACCCATTGGTACCGGCGCCCTGTTTCTTCGGGGTTAAGCGGTTATTGCCCGCGTGTGGCGACCGGCATTTCCGGTATGCCGAGCAACACAGGAACCTTCCGTTCCCCGCTCTCGTCGAACGAAATGGTCGGATCGGCCTCTTCGGGGGCGTTGACGAAGGACACGAAGCGCGACAGCTTCTCCTCGTCATCGAGCACCGCGGCCCATTCGTCGCGGTAGCCGGCGACATGCTGGGCCATGGCCGCCTCCAGATCGTCGGCGATGCCGAGGCTGTCCTCGCAGATGACCTGCTTGAGGTAGTCGAGACCGCCCTCGAGCGCCTCCTGCCACGGCGCGGTGCGCTGCAACCGGTCGGCGGTGCGGACGTAGAACATCAGGTACCGGTCGATGTACTTGATCAGCGTCTCGTCGTCGAGATCACCGGCGAGCAGCACCGCGTGCTTCGGGGTCAGACCGCCGTTGCCGCCGACGTACAGGTTCCAGCCGTGCTCGGTCGCGATCACGCCGACGTCCTTGCCGCGGGCCTCGGCGCATTCCCGGGCGCAGCCCGAGACCGCCAGCTTCAGCTTGTGCGGCGAACGCAGTCCGCGGTAGCGCTTCTCCAGCAGCACCGCCATGCCGACCGAATCCTGCTGGCCGTAGCGGCACCAGGTGGAGCCGACGCAGCTCTTCACGGTGCGCAGCGACTTGCCGTAGGCGTGTCCGGACTCCATGCCGACCTCGACCAGGCGCTTCCAGATCAACGGCAGCTGTTCGACGCGCGCGCCGAACAGGTCGATGCGCTGACCGCCGGTGACCTTGACATACAGGTCGAATTCCTTGGCGATCTGGCCGATGGTGATCAGCTGGTCCGGGGTGACCTCACCGCCGGGCATCCGCGGCACCACCGAGTAGGTGCCGTTCTTCTGCATATTGGCCAGGAAGTGGTCGTTGGTGTCCTGCAGCGCGGCCTGTTCGCCGTCGAGGATGTGATCGCTCGAGGTCGAGGCCAGGATGGAGGCGACCGTCGGCTTGCAGATATCGCAGCCGGTGCCCTTGCCGTGCTTGGCGATCAGGCCGGAGAAGGTGCGAATGCCGGTGACCTGGACGATCTGGAACAGCTCGGCGCGCGACTGCGAGAAGTGCTCGCACAGCGCCTTGGACATCTCCACACCGGACTGCTCGAGCAGCTTCTTGATCATCGGGACGCAACCGCCACAGGAGGTTCCCGCGGACGTGCACTTCTTGATGCCCGCGATATCGCAGGCGCCGTCCTCGATGGCCCCGCAGATCGCGCCCTTGGAGACGTTGTTGCAGGAGCAGATCTGGGCGTCGTCGGGCAGTGCGTCGGCGCCGAGTTCGGCACCGGCGGGCGAGATCAGCGAGGCGGGCTCGGCGGGCAGCGGACGCCCGACCAGCGGACGCAGCGCCGAGTACGCGGTGGCATCGCCGACCAGGATGCCGCCAAGCAGGATCTGTGCGTCATCGGAGACGACCAGTTTCGCGTAGGTGCCCTTGGCGGCATCGTGCAGCACCACCGACAGCGCACCCTCGGTGGTGCCGTGCGCGTCACCGAAGCTCGCCACGTCGACGCCGAGCAGCTTCAGCTTGGTCGACATATCGGCGCCCGGGAATTCGCCCGCGCCACCGAGCAAACGGTCCGCGACGATCTCGGCGGTGGTGTAGCCGGGGGCGACCAGGCCGTAGCAAACGCCTTCCACCGCGGCGCATTCGCCGATCGCGTAGATATTCGGATCCGAGGTCTGCAGACCGAGGTCGGTGACGATGCCGCCGCGCGGGCCGACCTCGATGCCGCTGTCGCGGGCGATCTGGTCGCGCGGGCGGACACCGGCGGAGAAGACCACGAGGCCGGCCTCGATCACCGACTCGTCGGAGAGCGTAATCTTCAGGCGCTCAGCCGAATTCGCCTCGGCGACGGTTTCGATCGACGCGGTGCCGACGCCGGTGTGCACGTGCAGCCCGAGGTCGGTGACCAGCTTCTCCAGGATGGCGCCGCCGCCCTCGTCGACCTGGGCGGGCATCAGGCGGGCATTGAACTCCACCACATGCGGGGTCATGCCGAGCAGCCGCAGCGCGTTGGCCGCCTCCAGGCCGAGCAGACCACCGCCGACCACCACGCCCACCGCGCCGGGTCCGGCCGCGGCGGCCGCCGCGCGGATGCCGTCGAGGTCATCGATGGTCCGGTAGACGAAGCACTCGGGCAGATCGTGGCCCGGCACCGGCGGCACGAACGGGTACGAACCGGTGGCCAGCACCAGCGCGTCGTAGGCGATGGTGTCGCCCGCCGACGTGGTGACCTTGCGGGCCTCCCGGTCGATGGCCTGTGCGGCCTGGCCCAGCCGCAGCTCGACCAGATCGTCACCGGCGTACTCGTTACCGGGCAGGGCGAGCGCGCTCGCCTCCCAGTTGCCGACGTAGGACGAGAGTCCGACGCGGTCGTAGGCGGGCAGCTTTTCCTCGCTGAGGATGACCACCTGCCACTGACCGGCCTCGTCCCGGGACCGCAGCGCCTCCACGAATCGGTGCCCGACCATGCCGTGGCCGACGACCACGGCGGTCTTGCGCTGGGTGGGGTCGACTGTCGAGTTCATGACTGTCCTCCGTTGATGATTCGGCGTCAGGCTCGGGCCGACGGGCTGGTGGACTGGGACGTGGATTCGGCTTCGAGCACGAGAGCCTCGGCCTCGGCGACGACCTCGGAGTCGATCGCGACGCGCGGACGGCGCAGGAACACCATCCAGGTCACCGCGGCGCAGGCCACATAGAAGGCCATGAAGACCCAGAACGCGGTGGTCGCGGATTTGGTCGAGGCGTAGGAGGTGCGCAGCATCAGGTTGATCGCGACGCCGCCGAGCGCACCGATCGCGCCGACGAAACCGATGAGCGCGCCGGAGGTGTTCTGCGACCAGGCGGCCCGGGCGGCCGGACTCGCGTCCAGGCTCTTGGATTTGGCGTCGAAGACCGACGGGATGATCTTGGTGACGGCCCCGTTGCCGATGCCCGATACGACGAACAGCGCGATGAACCCGACCACCAGCGCGACCATCGCGCCACCGCTCGGCACGCCGCCGCTGCGGTCGCCCGCGGTGCTCGCCACGGCCACCAGCACCGCGGCCGCGGTCATCGCGGCGAAGGTGTACATGGTGACCCGGCTGCCGCCGATCCGGTCGGCCAACTTGCCGCCGTACGGACGGGCCAGCGAACCGAGCAGCGGACCGATGAAGGCGATCTGCGCGGCGTGCAGCGCGGCCTGCGCGACGGTGTCACCACCGGCCTTGAAGCTGATCTGGAGCACCTGGCCGAAGGCGAAGCTGTAGCCGATGAACGAACCGAAGGTGCCGATGTAGAGGAATGCGATCGCCCAGGACTGCGGCACCCTGAGCGCCGCGATCATGTAGGAGAGATCGGCCTTCTGGTTCTTCAGGTTGTCCATGTAGAGCGCCGCACCGACACCCGCCAGCGCAACGAGCACGAGGTAGATCGCGCAGATCAGCGAGGCGTAGGTATTGCCGAGGGTGGCGATGACGAGCAGGCCGATCAACTGGATGACGGGCACGCCGATATTTCCGCCGCCCGCGTTCAGCCCGAGCGCCCAGCCCTTCAGCCGCTGCGGGTAGAAGGCATTGATATTGGTCATCGAGGAGGCGAAGTTGCCGCCACCGAAACCGGCGAATGCCGCGACGACCAGGAAGGTCGTGTACGAGGTGCCCGGCTGGTTGACGAAGTACAGCGTCAGCAGCGTCGGAACGAGCAGCAGCATGGCGCTGAAGATGGTCCAGTTGCGGCCGCCGAAGCGTGCCGTCGCGACGGTGTACGGAATCCGCAGCACCGCACCCACCAGGGTCGGCATGGCGACCAGGAAGAACTTGCCCGCGGGATCGATGCCGAACTTATCGGTGGGCATGAACAGCACCATGACCGACCAGATGGACCACACCGAGAAACCGACATGCTCTGCAAAAACAGACCACACCAGATTCCGCTTGGCGATGTCCTTGCCACCGGCCTCCCAGGCCGCGACGTCTTCGGCATCCCAATGCTCGATGTTGTGGTTACGCGTCAGCGTGCTCAACAGGGGCCTCCCAAAATCGGTTAGCCCAACGGTAGGAAACGGGTATTGCCGAAATGCTGCCCCAAATGACCGTCAAATCAACGGTTGCTCACGATTACCGGGAGTCGCGGGTGAGTTTCAACGAATTGTTTCGGGCATGTGACGCACCGGTTTCCACGCGTCACAAAGAGCCGACCTCGCGATTACCGGCCGGTGAGGTGTGACGCGCACAGCATGCGCGCCGTCACACCTGCGCGCAACTCGAACGGTGCGATCAATTCCAGGTGTCTTCGAGCATGCGCGGCTTGCAGGCCTGCCAGGCGCCGGTCAGCAACACCAGCACCGCGACGACGAGCATCGCGAACGGCGCGGCCCAACCGTCGGTCGCGCTGTGCAGCATGCCGAACAGCACCGGGCCGATGCAGGCGACCGCGTACCCGACGCCCTGGGTGAAGCCCGACAGCGAGGCCGAGCCCTGCGGGGTCCGGGTGCGCATATTGATCAGTGTCAGAGCCATCGGGAAGGTGCTCGGGCCCAGGCCGAGCAGCACGACCCACAGCAACGTCGCAGTCATCGGCGCGATCAGTAGCCCGGCGAACGCCGTGAAAAAGAAGAAGGCGCAGCCCACTACGAAGGGGAACGGATTGCGGAACCGCGCGACGATCGTCGGGGCGGTGAACGCCGACACCAGACCGACCAGCGCGAACAGACCGACCATGGTCCCGCCGCATGCGGCGCTCGCGCCCGCCTCGGACAGGATCTTCGGCAGCCAGGTGAACATCGCGTAGGTGGTCAGCGAGGTCATGCCGAACATGCCCGCCATGCCCCAGGCCACCGGCGAACGCCATACCTTGCCCTTGGGCTCACGGGTCCGCGGCGGCACAGCGGTGCCATCGACCCGATCGTGACCACGACGGTCCCGCAGCACACCGAGCCACGGCAGCGCGGCCGCGAAGCCGAGCACGGCCCACAGCCCGAGCGAGATCCGCCAGCCGTGCGCCTCGGCAACGGGTACCGCGATCAGCGCAGGCACCACGGTTCCGAGCTGGACCATCGTGATGTACAGCGAGCTGACCAGGGCGAGCCGGTCCGGGAAATACCGCTTGACCAGCGGTGGGATCACCACGTTGCCGATGCCCATGCCGCCGAGGGCCAGCGCGGAGAAGATGAGCAGTTCCGCGGTACCGCCGACCAGGGCCCGGATCAGCATGCCGAATCCGGCCAGCAACATCGCGACCAGCGCGGTGCGCTCCAGCCCGAGTCGGCGCACGAAGACCGGGGTGAGCAGCCCCGACACGGCGAACATCAGGGTCGGGATCATGCCGAAGACACCGACGACGGCCGTCGAGTAGCCGATATCGGCGCCGATGCGCTCGGCCAGCGGTGAGAACGCGGTGACGGCGACCCGCAGGGTGAGCGCGGACATCACAATGGCGGCGAGGACGAGCAGTCGCCCTTCCGTCAGAGCACGTTTGCGCCGCTCGACCCGGGCGTAATCCGGGCGAGTCGTAGTTTCCGGGAGTGTCGCAGTCACCGCGAAATCATAGGATGACCCGATGATCGGAGGCAAGGATTTGTGATGGGCGGTACTCTGTTGCCGTGCAACCCGTCCGGCGGACCAGCCTCATTGCCCAGGTAACCGAGCAGCTGCGTGCCGAAATTCGTTCCGGCCGTTGGCCGATCGGCTCCCGCATCCCCACCGAACCGGAGCTCACCGAGCTCACCGGAACCGGTAGAAATACGGTTCGCGAGGCGGTCCAGGCCCTCGTCCATGCCGGGATGCTGGAACGTCGCCAAGGCTCGGGTACCTATGTCATCGCCGCCTCGGAGGTCGGTGGCACGCTCGCGAAGTACTTCGCCGACGCGGAGGAACGCGATGTCCTGGAGCTACGCATGGCCCTGGATACCAACGCGGCCGCACTCGCCGCGCGCCGCCGCGACGACGGCGATATCGCGAATCTACGGCGGCTGCTGGAGGAACGCAGCCAACAGCGTTGGGACGAACACAATCTCGCGGCCATCGAAGCGGATGTGGAATTGCATCGCGCGATCGTCGTCGCCAGTCACAACGCGGTATATCTGGAGTTCTACGATTCGCTGCTGCCGATTATCGAGCAGGTGATCCGGGCCCGGACCGCGAAATCCGACGACGCCTACGACGCCGAGCACAATGAATTGGTGCAGGCGGTCATCGACGGCGATCCGGACGCCGCCGCTCAGGCGGCGCGGTGCTTCCTCGGCTCGCTCATCGCGGAGTATCCGGACCGATAGCTCACTGGTCGGATGACCGAAAAGACCCGGCCGGTTACCAGGTAACCAACTGGTCACCATGCGCGTTCCCAAGGTGTGAGTCGGATTTGCCGGGAACGTCACCGAGCGCCATTCACACGCAACAACTGGCTCTTACCTTTGTCTCGACCGCAGCTCGGCAACCCACCGAGCCAGATCGAGAGGAAGCCGATGACCGCCACGGTAGCTGCCACCGGCCAGCAGTCGGACACCCCAGCATTCGCACACCAGAAAAAGGGACGCTGGTTGGATCACTGGGAGCCGGACAACACAGAATTCTGGGAATCGGGCGGCAAACTCACCGCTCGCAAGAACCTGATCTTCTCCGTCTTCGCCGAGAATCTCGGCTTCAGCGTGTGGGTCATCTGGGGCACCGTGGTGACCAGCATGGGTTTGGCGGGTTTCGACTTCCTTGCCGGACTCGGCAAGGGCAACCCGACCGCCGTCAGCAACGCCCTGCTGCTGACCTCCACCCCCACCCTGGTCGGTGCGGCACTGCGCATTCCGTACACCTTCGCCATTCCGAAGTTCGGCGGGCGCGCGTTCACGGCGTTCAGTGCGGCCATGCTGCTCATCCCGACGCTGGGCCTGGCCTACTTCGTCAACCACCCGGGCACCCCCATGTGGGTGTTCATGATCCTGGCCGCCTTGGCCGGCTTCGGCGGCGGTAACTTCTCGTCCTCGATGGCCAATATCTCGTTCTTCTTCCCGGAAGGGAAAAAGGGTGCGGCCCTTGGCATCAACGCCGCCGGCGGCAATCTCGGCGTCGCGCAGACCCAGCTGGTGCTGCCGCTGCTGATCACCCTCGGCACCCACATCATGGCCAAGAACCCGGCGGGCTACCGCTTCGGCATCACGCTGTCGGTGCTGGTCTGGATCCCGTTCATCCTGGTCGCCTTCTTCGGTGCGCTGCGTTATATGGACAGCATCAGCACGGCCAAGGCCGACGGCAAGTCCTACAAGCTGGCGCTGACCAATAAGCACACCTGGGTGATGTCGTTCCTCTACATCGGCACCTTCGGTTCGTTCATCGGCTTCTCCTTCGCCTTCCCGACCCTGATCAAGGCCAACTTCCCGGATCTGGCCAAGATCGGCTGGATCACCACCCTGGGCAACCTCGCCTTCCTCGGCGCGCTGGTCGGCTCGTTCAGCCGTCCGTTCGGCGGGTGGATCTCCGATAAGGTCGGCGGCGCCAAGATGACCATCTTCGTATTCGGCGGTATGTCGATCGCCTGTGTCCTGATCATGGCCGGACTGAAGGCGAAGAGCTTCCCGCTCTACCTGGTCGCATTCCTGCTGCTGTTCATCCTGACCGGCATCGGCAACGGTTCGACCTACCGGATGATTCCGTCCATCTTCAGCGCCGAAGCCAAGAAGTACGCCTCCGAACACGGTCTCGACATCACCGACGCCACGGCCTCGGCCAAGCGTCAGGCCGGTGCCGCGATCGGTGTCATCGGCGCGATCGGCGCCTCCGGCGGCTACCTGCTGCAGCAGGCACTTCGCTTGTCCAACATCAACTTCCACAGCATGAACCCCGCATTCTGGGCCTACGCCGGAGCCTTCCTGGTAATGGCCGCGGTCACCTGGTTCTTCTATCTGCGGTCCTCGTTCGCCGTGTCCCGCGTGCCATCGCTGGCCTACGCCAACGTGTAACCGCCTGCGCCGCCTGCCTTTCGGCCCGAACCCCCGATCGGCAGGCCCGGCGCGGTTGCCCCCGACCCCCCTCCGGGCCGGCAGCCGCGCCACCCGATAGACCCGAATGCCGCGCTGAAAAGGTCCTCCAGCGCGGCATTCGGCATTTCGGCTAAAGTGGATATCACGCCTGGCGGGTAGGCGGTTCAAGGGGGCTGTCGAAGATGGCGGAGATCCGAGTAGCGAATGCGGATGACGTCGCGGATCTGAAAGTGCTCGATGCATCGTGTTTTCCGGACGACGACCATCGCTTGGAGCCCGCTTCCGAAGACGAACTGGAGGACGGAGTATCCGGCGGCAGAGTGTTCGTCGCGGTAGAAGAGGACAAGATCGTCGGCTTTATCCACTTCGAGCGACCTTCACCCAGCCACGTATACATCAGTTCGCTTGCCGTACACACCGATTGGCAACGACAGGGTCTCGGAGCGCGGCTCCTGGATCACATGATGTCGAAGCTGAGGAGTACCAGCGACGGCAAGTCGCCGTCCATCTCGACAATGACGAGCCCGCAAAACCACGCGATGCTCCGACTGCTCTTCTCCAGAAGGTTCGTGGCCCGAACCATCATGCGCGGCTATTTCGGACCGGGTCGCGACCGAATCTATTGCCAGCACAAGCTCCGCGTAGACTTCCTCGATCCCGACGAGCGATATCTGGTTCCGGTCGCGGCCGATGAGCACTGGGAAAGACTTCTTTCCGACGAAAAGTACGTGATCACCGCGATCGTCCAACTACCGTCCGGACCTGCGTTCGAGTTCTGCCGGTTCGATCGCGACGATCTCGCGGGGCTGGAGTCGGACGAAGTGTCGACAAGCGTCACTTTCGCCGGCACGATACTCGCCGCGGTGACATTCATACTCGGCTTCTCGCTGACCTCGGACAGCTTTCCCAACCTGGTCCGGGCCCTACTCCTGGCGTCGACGCTCGCTACGACGCTAGCTCTGGTGATATACACCAACAGTGCGGGCGATATAGCCAGACTCAGATCGAACTCGTTCAACACCTATATCCGCACGGGCAACATCCTGTCCGAGTACGGCGGTTTCTACCCCTTCCTCATCTCGCTGCCGATCACCTTCTCCTACATCAGCGAGTCGGTTCCGGCAGGCTTGGTGTCGGGAGCATTTTTCGGCGTGAGCCTGGCACTGTACGAGCTGTCGCCCTTCTCGATATCGAACCGATTCCCGCGGTCACCGTACCGAGTCACGCTCTTGGCGCTGGCGATCACGGCGCCATTGACCGGTGTCGCGGCCAATCGCTCCGACATGGGCACTTGGGCTTGGACCATCGGGCTCGTTCTCGTACTATCAGCGCTGTCGATCAGTCATCTTTCCGAGCCCGTCGGCGAACGTCGGCGTCCCACAAAGCGGTCCGGCTGGGACACTCGCGACTGATACGGCCCTCGGTGAGGGTGATCGCCGGATGCCACATCGAAACGCCGAACATGGCTTTGCGCTGGATATCTGACTCATACCGGGAAGGTGCGCATTGAACTTTTCCACGGGGGCGGAACAACCGGTGTTCCGTGCCGCCAAGTTGGAAGATCTCGCTGATATCGCCGCGCTCGACGGGGAAGAATTCGGAGACCTGTGTGTTCCACACAGGATGCTGCGGCCGCTGTTCGATCTGCACGGGTCGGATTGGGTGGTGGCCGAAATCGACGGCAGAGTCTGCGGATACGCACTGGTCTGCGTCAGCGCGCAGCGGCGCGGGTGGCTGATGGGTTTGGCGGTCGCGAAGCAATACCGGGGTCGCGGCTTCGGCCGGGAACTGCTGGAACGGGCGGTGACGAGCTGTCGTACCGCGCTGGCCGATTCGATATACCTCACCGTGAAGCCCACCGAGCAGAACGTGGTCAAGCTGTATGAGGACACCGGATTCCACAGGGTCAGCCGCGAACAGCAGTACTTCGGTGAGGGGGAACCGCGGGATGTACTGGCATACCCCATCGAAGGCCCGCCCGTGACCGCGCTGTCTCCGGGCCAGACGACAAACGGTGACTGACGAGCGGCCGCGCTCAGGACTGAAACCGGTCCCGGACGACTATTCCCGGGGGTTGTCCCCGACGCCGATTATGGTGCGCCGCACGGCATCCAGCGTCGCCACCGAGACCCGATTGCGCAGCCGATCGCTGAGACCCCGCCAACCCACGGTGAAACCGGGATCGGTCTGCAGCTGATCCCACAACCCCCGCAAGGGTGGCGGCGTATGCGCCCCAGGCATCCACAGATGCGCCAGGTGGTGCAGTATCGGAGCCAGCGTCGCCTGCGCCTCCTCGCCCGGCTCGAACATATCGGCGTGCTCGAGCGCCTCGGCATGCACCGTCAGCAACCAATCGTGCATCGCGAGGTCCTCACAGAATCGCTGCACCTCGGCCAGTTCATCCTCGCTCCGGACGGTGACCAGCACGGTACGGACCGCGTCGTTCTCGAGCCGCAATGCCACATGCGGCGATTCCTGGTCACCGATCCGCGCCGCCCAGCGCAGCCGGGTCGTTCCCGATCGCACCGGCACATTCTGATCGAGGCGATGGTCCAACCGAATACGGCCGAGTAGTCGATTCGCGACCGAAGCCAGATCGAGCGTGCCGACGGGCGGCGAACCGACGGCGAGGAAGCCCTCGATGAGGCGCGTGCGCGTCTGCGAGGTGACCTTTGTGATCACCTCGAGCACCCCGAGTTGGTTGAGATAGTGCGACCAGGCGCGTCGCTGATCGCCGGCGGCCTGGACCACCCGCGCGTGCACCGAACTCTGCAGCACCCGACCGCCGACAACCGCCACGTGACAGGCCACCGTTCCGATCGCCCGCACATCGGCATGCGTCCGCACCGCCAACAGGCAATCCACGCCCTCGGCGATTGTCGGCGAAATGGCAAGGGCCATCGGCCGTTCCCGCCACTGCATCGGCCGACCGGGCGCCAGCGCGAGCAATTCCGCCAGTTCGGTGCGTGACAGCGGCGTTGCCGTCGGCAACAAACAGGTGGCGATTTCACCGACTACGATCAGCGGGCCCGCCGATGTCCGCGGCTGTGCCTCGGCACCGCGAACGAGCAGCCGAACGGCCCGTCCGCGGCGGCGTTCCCGGCCGAGGGGGGTCGAGCGATCCCTACGCACCCGGCGCGCGGCCGAATCGTTCGATTCGGTCATGTCAGGATCCATCCAGCAGAAAATGGGTGAGGCGTTCGGTCACCTTGCGCGGCACCGTGATTCCCTCTGCCAGGCCCCGCTCGACAATTTGATCGACGACCTCGTCATCGAGCTGAATGTGGTCGAGGATCACCCGCACGGAATGCTCGATACCCAGATAACGCTGCGGTAGTAGTGACAGTGACCGGTAGGCGGCAAACGGTTTGGCGCGTGGATTCAATTGAATCAGTGCCGGCAACTCCCACCAACTGGTCGGCCAGGCATCGGTAGGTTCCCAGAGTTGCGGCTCGACGACCGGCCGGCCATCGAAGCGAAGCATTCCCAGGCGCACCAACTGCCAGATGGACGCGAGATAGGGGCAAGACCATTTGGTGAACGTTTCCATGCGCCCGTTCACGTTTCGGGTGTGCTTACTCCACAGCTGCACATCGAGGAAGATCGAATGCTCGCGACGGCCGAACTCCTCGGGTGGCGCATAGGGTTCGTCATGCATCGCTTGGCCCGGCGCGTCGTCGGAAGCCCGTCGACCGTTGCATAACCACCCTGACTCGGCGGTCGGCGGCCTGCGGCCGTTCGCCCCCTCGAGCGGCTCGGCGACGACACGGGCGCGGACCAGTTCCGCCAACTCGATTCGAGGCGTTATCGCCGCGCCGTATTCGGTTGGGGGAACGGACCAGCAGCCGGCTTCGCGGGCGAGATAGTCGATTCTCAGCCCGCATTCGTCGGCCACACCGAGCAATTTATCGAGAATCTCGCCGGGGCTGGTATCGGACCGAAAATAGTCGTCGGTGAGAAAACATGTGCTGACCCTGGCTCGCGGACCGAATTCGACCTTCGCGGCCTCGGTGAACGCATCGACGAGTGGAACGATCCGACGGAACTGCGCACTGATTCGGTCCTCCCCGTCTACGAGGTCGTTCATGTAGAAATGTCCGACCTCGATCGACACATGGGACAGCGGCACCTTGGCGACCCGCGGGAGCTCGGTCGACTCGCTATAGCCTGCGGCATGCTCCATGTGCTCGAAATCCTTCCCAGGATGGTGTTCTCGAGTTCCGTCGATTCAGATTCGGCGCCACGTAGCGGGATCGAGCACGCGATCGGCGAGCGTATCGAAGGCCTCGACGGTTGCCCTGTTCGCGATTTCCTTCTGCACGTCGATATCGAGAATCAACTGTTCGCGCCATTGCAATATCGGCTCGACGGGGATCTCGCCGAGCAGGTCGCTCGAACCGACCTGGTTCGTCGAGGCCAGCCGTTTCAACATGGCGGCCTGCTGGTGCAGCCAAGCCGCCTGCGGTCCAGGGGATTCGGTCGCCTCGTTCAATTGCGGCACCGCGGTGCGAACATACCGGATGTTGTCCAGCAGCATCTCGGAATCGTGGCCCGCGCCCCTGCCGAGCTCGAGCAGTCCGTACCGGCCGCGCACCAGACCCTGTGCGGCGATGATGTGCTGGCGCGTCCAGCGATGGAATACCAACCAGCGCACGGTCCTTGCGGCGAGCTGCGGCAGAGCCGTCGCCTTCAGGGCGATCTCCAGCGCCACCGAGCGCCCCGCGCTGACATCGACAATGCAGACGTCGAATTCCTGATCGAGCTCGAGCAGCAGCAGGGCGCAGCGGCCGAGGATGTGTTCATTGATCTTGGTGAACTCCGCACCACCGGCGTCCCCCGGCAGCAGCAACAGCTTGCCGGTTCGCGTGCGCATCTTGCGTAATTCGTGGCGATCGGTGTTGTCCCGCACGTCGATTCGGGCCGCGACACCCGCCTGTTCGAGCAAATAGGAATGCAGGCCGTCGCCACTGGAGATGCCGCGCTCCACTCTGCTGATCTCGAACAGCGCACCTGCGGTCGGGGAGCCGAAATCGAAATCCAGATAGGCGACCCGCTTGCCCCGGACACACATCCGGTAGGCCAGATTGCAGCTGGTCACCGAACGGCCGGTGCCGCCCTTGTCGGAGGTCGCGAACACGATCATGCGCTCAGAGGTTTCTTGTCGCGTCGCGGCGGGCGGCGGCCAGCCGGTCGAGTTCACGCAGCGCGTCGAGCGCGTGCACGAAGGTGGTCGCGGAGTCCTCGCGCGAAAGCCGCCTGGCTTGGTCGATATGGTCCTCCACCCGATCGAGCGCGGCCCGGTTGCCCGAGACGTCATCGATGCTGACGCCGAGCATTTGCTGGTCGAACCTATGCTCGGCGGTGTTCAACATGATCCGCGCGACGGTCTGCAACTCCGGCCAGTTGAGCGGCGCTTCGCGGTAGGTCCGGTCCGCGGTCACCAGACATTCGATGACTCGTTCGGTCATGGACCAGGACGGCCTGTCGACCGTGGGATCGTCGTCCTCCCCGAAGACCCCTGCCGGATCGTCCCACAGCCCAGGGGTACCGGCCCGGAGCATCCGCCGATCCAGATGCTCCATCACCGATCTCGACAATTCCATCAGCTTGTCGCGGGCAGCGACATTATCGGAAAGCCTCGCGGCCTGCAGTATGCGCTCGAGCAGCACTGCCGAGAAGTCCGATACCTCCCATTGCAGTACCGGTCCGTCATCGACGTCCTCGCTACCGCGCAGCGTCAGCCGGACACCCGGAGTGTGCAGCGCCACCGCCGGATCCGCACGCATCGGCCTGCGGGTGATCCGGCCGCGACCGGCCAACTCGTCGAAAATGGCCACGACCCTTGTCAAGTCGTCATCGGAGGCGGTGCGCGCGAGAAGATCCTGGATCAAAACGGCGGATACGATGAGACTGAAGTACTCCGACTCCGCACCGTCGCAGGTGCGCCACGGAATATCCTCCAGCGGCCAACCGCCGCAACCGTAGCGCGCGACCGTCGACCAATAGCGCTGGGTCAGTTCCCAGCGAGTGCGCAGGGATTGGGCGAGCCGGTGTTGTCTCTCGTCGAGCAGACCGAGCTCACCGGCACGCGGCGAGACCAAGTCGTTGATGCAATCCAGCGCCGCGGCCGTGAAGTAGAGGGACGGGCGGGGATCGGCGATGCCCCGCTGGCGCGCGATCTTTGCCTCGACGAAGTCGACCTCGGTGGCGTCGCGCACCACACCCCAACTCCACCCGCATTCGAACAGCAGGTTCTCATCCTCGAGCTCCTCGACCGATTCCTCCTGACCGAGGGTGACGTCACTGCGCAGCCGGGCCCGCACCCGTTCCAGACTGCGCCGGACACCGTCGACCATGGCCTGCTCGGACTCGCCGGTCTGGTTCAACATCCCCAGGATCGACTGTCCTTCAAAGGATTTCGGCTTGAATGTACTGACGACGAAGCTGCGGACCAATCCGGTCATGGCGGCGGTGAGGCGCGCATTGAGCTGTTCGGTGAGCCTGTCGATCCGCTGGGTCGACTCCCCCGGCCGCGCCCAGCCGCGGAAGGCGCGCAGGAAACGCAGGCCGGCCATGCAGAGGGTCAGGGCGATGGCATACGAGTCGACGACCTCGATGCCGCGCTGCGCCGCATTGGGTTCCCGCTCGTCAGCAGAGCGCAGATAGCTACCGGCGGAAAAGTTCGGCTGTCCGTCGTCGCGGGTGTTCCGCTCGATATAAGACTCCAGCAGCCCGACTACGAAGCCGCCGATCTGCTTCGGGCCGCCGAGTGGCTCGAGGACCGAACTGACGTCGTCCTCCATGCGATCGGGGCTGTCCAACGCGAATGTGGCTATCTCGGTGGCCGGATACAGCAGGCAGAGCAATTGCTCGGAATCGCTGATGGAGTTGGAATCGAGTCGACCGCCCCAGCGCCAGTCCCGGCCATCCCAACATGCCGCCAGTATGGCGCGCCACATATCCAGAATTTGTTGTCTCGGTTGGATTCTCACCTGCCGCCGTCCTCACCCCATGTCGCAGGCAAACCGCGTGGACCAACGTCAAAATTAGCACGGGCCACCATGTTAACGCTGGCTACGCGAGGGTCCGTGCGGATTCCATTCCGGTATTACCGGAACCGGTCGCAGCGCCGTCGGAACGAGACTCAGAGCATCAACCGAACCATATCCGCCGTCCGCGCCAAACCGGGAAAGGCCTCGGGCGTAGAACGGGGATGCAGCGCATGTACCGCAAGCCTGAACATCACCGCGCGCAACAACATTTGCGGCCATTCGGGAAGATCGGACCAGCGCTCGAGTAGACCGTCGTCGGCGCCGCCCCAGGCGAGTGCGTCGACGACGATGACACCGGCGGCCCATGCCGCGGGCCGCCAGTAGGGGGTGATATCGGTGAGGCCGGGGGTGAATACTCCGGCGAAAAGTACTGTGCCGAACAGATCCCCGTGGACCAATTGGTCCGGCGTTCGGACCGGTTTGCGCAGCGTCGCCAATTGGCCGATGAGTTCCATGCTGCGCTGACCGTCGGGCGAGGTCGCCGGCGGTGTCCCACCCGCGCGCAGACTGCGCAGCGGCACCGCCTCCCAGGCGGCGCGATCGGCGGCGACGAACACATCCACATCCACCCAGGGCGCGACCGGAGGCTGTACCAGGAAGCGCGGGCGTTCGAGTCCGGCGGTGGCCTGATGTAGCCGCAGCGATACCGAGACGACTTCGTCGTGGCGCGGCTCCGGCACACCCTCCAGGTAAGTGTCTGCGCGCCAACCGGATACGACGTAGCGGCCGTCGGTGGCGCGGACGGGGCGGGCCAGCCGTAGGCCATCCACCTTCAGGGTTTCGCGGACCTTCGCCGACCATGCCGCCCTGGCATGGTCGGCGACCGGACTCAACACCACATCACCGAGGCGCCAGCCGCCGTCCCAGTCTCCCAGGGAAACCGGGGTCACTTCGCGCAGACCGAACGTGGCGCGCACGTGCTCGGGGGGTTCCACAGAAGTCACGGCCGTACGGTACCGCTGGGGTCAACGCAGGCAGGGAAGCCGCGCCGAGCAGGTCGGCGCGGGGCGGAGTCAGTACACCGGCAGTGATTTGTCGACCTGGTTCGCCCAGGCGACGATGCCGCCCTGCACATGCGAAGCGTCGGAGAAACCGGCGTTCTTCAGGACAGCGAGCACCTCCGCCGAGCGGATACCGGTCTTGCAGTGCAAGACGATCGGGCGGTTCTGCGGCAGATCCGACAGCGCCTCACCGGAGAGGAACCGATCCTTCGGGATGAGCTTGGCGCCCTCGATGTGCACGATGTCCCATTCGACCGGCTCACGCACGTCGATGAGCTCGATCTCCTTGCCCGCGTCGATGAGCTCCTTGAGCTCGCGCGCGGTGATCGTCGAGCCGGCGGCCGCGGCCTGCCCCTCCTCGGAGACCACACCGCAGAACGCCTCGTAGTCGATCAGTTCGGTGATCGGCTGACGCTCCGGATCGCGGCGCAGCTTGATGGTCCGGTAGTTCATATCCAGTGCGTCGTAGACCATCAGACGACCGAGCAGCGGCTCACCGATGCCGGTGATCAGCTTGATCGCCTCGGTCACCATGACCGAGCCGATGGAGGCGCACAGCACGCCGAGTACGCCGCCCTCGGCGCAGGAGGGGACCATACCGGGCGGCGGAGCCTCCGGGTACAGGTCGCGGTAGTTGATGCCACGGCCGTCGGGTGCGTCCTCCCAGAAGACCGAGACCTGGCCCTCGAAGCGGTAGATCGAGCCCCAGACATACGGCTTGCCGGCCAGCACCGCGGCATCGTTGACCAGGTAGCGGGTGGCGAAGTTATCGGTGCCGTCGACGATCAGGTCGTATTCGGCGAACAGCTCGACGGCGTTCTCGGGCTCCAGGCGGATCTTGTGCAGCCGGACCTCGATGCCGGAGTTGATCTCGAGGATGGAATCGCGCGCGCTATCGGCCTTCGAGCGGCCGATATCGGATTCACCGTGAATGATCTGGCGCTGCAGATTGGAGGCGTCGACCTCGTCGAATTCGACAATGCCGAGCGTGCCGACCCCGGCGGCGGCGAGGTACAGCAGCGCGGGCGATCCGAGCCCGCCAGCACCGATCACCAGCACCTTGGCGTTCTTCAGACGTTTCTGCCCGTCGACGCCCAGATCCGGAATGATCAAATGACGGCTGTAGCGGGCGATCTCGTCCTTGGTCAGCTCCGCGGCTGGTTCGACCAGCGGCGGCAGGGACTTCGGTGATGACACGTCCAGGACTCCTCGAATCGAATTGGCCGATCGTTCTGTGGTAGCTCAGCGCCTATTAGCTCAACACCGACGACCGGGCCGTTCTTCCCGACCATGGTCTCAAACTCACCCGCGGGGGTAGGGCCAGGGGTTGAAGCGGCAGTGTTTGCCGTCCATCGGGACCACGCCGTCGGGGTCGAGGGCGGCGATGTCGTTGTTCTTGGTGCCGAAGGTCTGCTGCATCATCACCGGCGCCAGCCCGCCGTCGGTCTCGCACGGCTGATGCTGGTGATAGCCGATGGCGTGGCCGACCTCGTGGTTGACCTGGTACTGCCGGTAGGAGCCGATATCGCCCTCGAAGGCCAGCGCGCCGCGCACCCAGCGCACCTCCGACAGCACGACCCGGCGCAGGTCGGCGTTGAAACAGGAGGAGTCGATCGGGATGTCGAAACCACAGGCCTTGCGCGAGGATTCGCGGGAAGTCAGCGAGATGCGAAAGTCCGGCTGCCCCTGATCGATGCGCCGGAAGGCGAATTTGCTGTCGTGCGCCCAGCTCTTCGGATTGCCCAGGGTGCTGTCGATCATCTTGGCCACCGATTCGTCCCCGCCGAATCCGGAAGTGTCGACGCCGTCCTCGATTTCGACGGTGTACTTGAACTGGAACTCCGACCCGGTACCCACCTGCGCGGTGGTCCCCGGCAGCACATGCCATGTGCCCGCGCCGGTTTCGGTGAACGGTCCGCCGTCGGGCAATGCGCCGGTCGGCAGATTCGTCGGGAAGTGGCCGTCGCCGGGCGGTGCGCCGATGATGCCGGCGGAGGCCCCGTGCGGACTCAATCGCCCGAAACCCGGTGCGCCGCTTACCAGATTCGCGGGATCGGTGCCGCCGCGCACCGCGTCCACGATTACCAGCACGGTGACCACGAAAAGTACGGGAAGCGCATAGGCGCGCCAACCATAGGTGCGGATGAAACGACCGAGCGCGCTCTGCTTTTTGGTATCGCGCTCGGGTCTGGGCCGCCTGGAGCGCTGTTCGATGGTGGCGGTGGGATCCCAGCGGGCCCGCAACGGTTGATAGGAACGATCGACCGGCGGTTGGTACAAGCCGAGCGGGTCATAGATTTCGACACCGTTCTCATCCCGGGGTGGCGAACCGGATCTCCATTCGATCTCACCCTCGGCGCCGTCCGGGGCAGCGTCACCATTTCGGGTGGCTGCCCCCGTACGCACCTCGGGACCTGGCCTTTCCACAGGGCCCCAGACTACGGAACCGGATGCGCCGGAGCTAGCCCGGCGGTGCGCATTGCGCCCGCCGCCGGAAACATTCGGCGGGCCGGAATCGAGTGCCCGGTGCCCGTTCACGCGCGGGGTCACGTCAACCAGAGTCTCATAGGGCGCAATACCGTTCAGCCGGGGTACGCGAGCGCCCCCGCTCAGGTGCGACATATCTCACCGAGTGGGCTCGATCTCCGGCCCCGATCGGCATGTGAGCTACAACCGGGTATCGTTCATGGGATACCCGGTGTACACCCCATTTTGCCGGGGCATCGACTGGGAGAGCCGAAATGACTGACCTCGTGGACCGGATGACGTCTCGCAGAACGTCGTCCGATGCCATGGCGCCGACCAAGCGCGGTACCCGGCTTCCGCGCGACGAGCGTCGTCAACAGCTACTCGCGGCGGCCAGTGAGGTCTTCGTGCAACGCGGCTACCACGCCGCTGGCATGGATGAGATCTCACAGTGCGCCGGAGTGAGCAAGCCGGTGCTGTACCAGCACTTCGCCAGCAAGCTCGAACTCTATTTGGCGGTGCTGCAGAACTACGTCGACATGCTGGTGTCGAGTGTGCGCCAGGCGCTGCGCTCGACCACCGACAACCGCCAGCGCGTACGCGCCGCCGTGCAGGCCTACTTCGATTTCGTCGACAACGAAATGCAGGGCTTCCGACTGGTTTTCGAATCCGATCTGATCAGCGAGCCGCAGGTACAGCGCCGGGTCGAGCAGGCCACCGAGGCCTGTGTGGACGCGGTCTTCGATCTGGTCGCGCACGATTCCGGTTTAGATCCCTACCGGGCCAGGATCCTCGCGGTCGGGCTGGTCGGCACCAGTCAGTTCACCGCGCGGTACTGGCTGGAGGCGGATCGGCCGATCCCGAAGGAAGAGGCGGTCGATACCACCGTCTCGCTGGCCTGGGGCGGTCTGTCGCACGTGCCGCTGCACCCGATCAACTGAAACGAGACGACAGAGCCCCCGCACTCGCGCGAGTGCGGGGGCTCTTGTCTGTCGCGCCGGATTCGGCTCAGACCGCGGCGAAGCCGACGCGACCGCCGGTGGCGGCGCCGATCTCGACGTAGGCGACCTTCGAGGCCTGGATCAGGAACTTGCGGCCCTTCTCGTCGGTGAGCGCGACGACGCCGCCCTCGCCGCTCAGCGCACCGGACACCAGCGCCTCGACCTCGTCCGGGGTCTGCCCGCTATTGATCACGAGCTCGCGCGGGCTATCCGAAATACCGATCTTGACCTCCACGGCCAACCTCCGAACCTAGAGTCCTGTGTGCTGTCGAAATCAAGGCTAATGCTCCCCGGCCTCCCCGGGTATTCAGCGCCCCACTATGAGCCACGGAATCCACGTCGGCGGCCGACGGTCAGGCAACAATTCAGCTCCGGGCATCCCCGACGAGTCACCCATGTACCTGCGAAATCAGTGATCACGTGCGGAATCGACAGCCCGCTGCACCGAGCGCGCGGGCTGACGTTCGCCCGTCGCGAACGTCGCACCCGCTCGGCGAATGCGACTACTTGGGTTCGATGAGCTGGATTTCGAGCTCGACCTTGACCGTATCGCTGAGCATGCCGGGCAGCGGGCCGCCGACGCCGAAGTCGGTGCGCTTGATGGTTCCGGTCGCGGAGAAGCCCGCATGCCGATCGCCGGTTCCGGCGAAGACCTGCACGCCGCCCCACTCCACATCGAGGGTGACCGGCTTGGTGATCCCGCCGAGCGTGGCCTCGCCCTCGACCTCGAACGATTCGGCGATCTGGACCGGCTCGACGGCGCGGAAGGTCAGGGTGGGGCGGTTGGCGACATCGAGGAAGTCGGCGGTGCGGACGTGGTTGTCGCGATCGGGATTGCCGGTGTCGAAGGAGTCGAGGTAGATGGTGGCGCCGAGGGTGGCCAGACCCTTGTCGTCGATGACGAACTCGGTCTCGAACTTGTTGAAGCGGCCGCGGACCTTGGAGATGCCGAGGTGGCGGATGGTGAACTCGACCTGGGAATGCATCGCGTCCAGGGTCCAGGAACCCGGGACGAGCGCGGTGGCGGTGCTGGATTCAGCGGAAGATGTCATGCCATAGACCATGACCGGACCGTGGTCCGTTAACCAGACCGCCGTTATCCTGGACCCGGCAGGGCGCGGATAAACATCCCAGGACGGGGCACGATGAAACGCATGGCACCGAACCCCTTCGCGGAGTACCTCGTCGCACGTCGAGCCCAATTGCGGCCCTCGGACGTGGGACTGCCCGAGGGCGGCCGCCGCAGGACCCCCGGACTGCGCCGCGAAGAGGTCGCAGTGCGCGCCGGGGTGAGCGCCGACTATCTGGCCCGGCTGGAGCAGGGCCGCGATACCAATCCGTCGCTTGCGGTCATCGATGCGCTCGCACAGGCGCTGCTGATCGAGGGTAAGGACCGCCACCACTTCGGCTGGCTCGCCATCACCACGAGCAACGAATCCCGCTGCCCCACCACCGAAGCCGTTGCGGAGCATCCGACGCCCGCGATCGAGACCATCCTGCGCGCACTGCATCCCACCCCGGCCTTCGTGCTCGGGCGACGGCTCAACGTGCTCGGCTGGAATCCGGCGTGGGAGGACATCGCCAAACCCCTCGGTCTGCTCGATCGTCCGGAAACCGTGAACCTGGCCTGGTTCACCTTCACCCATCCGCGCGCCGAACAGGTGCTGCGCAACTGGGACGAGGTGGCCGACAGCTTCTCGGCCGCACTGCGCAGCGCGACCATGCGCTGGCCGGGCGAGGAGCGCCTACTCGAACTGATCACCGCACTGTTGGAGCATCCGGAATTCGAAAGCCGTTGGCAGCCGCAGCATATCGACGATCTCGGGTCCGGGACGCTGCGCTTGGACCACCCGGAGCACGGCCATATCGATGTCGCGTTCGAAACCCTGAACGGCGACCGCGATCAGAGCATCGTCGTCTGGCTCACCGACCAGGCGCAGGCCCAGTCCCCCGGCCTGCGACTGGTCCGCGCGGTCAACGAGTAATCAGATTCCCAGGACCGCCATGCGCTCGGCATGGCTGGCCTGCATGCGCTCGAACAGCGCGGCGATGCCATTGAGGTCACCGGTCGCGGCGAGCACCAGTTCGGTGAGCTCGTCGCGCTGGGCCATCACGTACTGCGCCTGGGTGATCGCCTCGCCGAGCAGCCGTCGGCCCCACAGCGTCAACCGGTCGCGCTCGGAGCGGCTCGTCGCGACCGCGCGGCGCACCTCCTCGACCACGAATTCGGAGTGGCTGGTCTCGGCGAGCACATCCCGGACCACGGCGGCGACCTCGGGAGACAGGGCACCGGCGATCTCGGTGTAGAAGTCGGCGGCGATGCCGTCACCGACATAGAACTTCACCATCGACTCGAGCCAGGTCGAGGGGTCGGTGGAGTCGTGGTAGGCGTCCAGGGCACGCACGAACGGCGCCATCGCGTCGAAGATGTCCACACCGCGTTCGGCCAGTGCGGACTCCAGGGTTTCGAAGTGCCGCATCTCGGCGGCGGCCATCTTCGCGACGGCCACCTTGCCGCGCAGCGTCGGCGACAGCTTGGCCTCCTCGGCCAGCCGGTAGAACGCGGAGATCTCACCGTAGGCGAGCACCGCGAACAGATCGATTACGCCGGGATCATCGGTGACGAGGGACGAGCCGGACAACGAAACCCCCTGCGCGACCGCTTGCCGTGTGCCTAGCGCTGCGGATGACTGTGCTCCCATATCGGGACAGCCTAGTCCCGGTCCCTTACCTGTCACCTGTCATCCCGGCACATGTCATCGACGTTGCGGCGAACGCCTGGAATCCAGGCTGGCTCAGGACAGCTCGGACAGGAACTTGTCGAGGTAGGTCCAGGTGGTGTCGCGCGCGGTTTCGCCGGTGAGGATGCCGAGGTGGCTGCCGGGGGCGGCCTCGTAGCGAACGGACTGCGCGCCGGTGAGGGTGCGCTGCCCGGCCGCGACGGCGGGGGCCGGGGTGATCACGTCGGCGGGTCCGCCGACCAGCAGCACCGGCGCGGTCACATCGGCCAACTCGATGCGGCGCTTGCCCAGTTTCACCACGCCGCGGCCGATGTCGTTGTTCAGAATCAGGCGGCCCCACAGCTGGCCGTAGAAGCGGCCGGGATAGCCGGGCATCTGCGCCATGAAGCGGTCGATGGACTCCATCTTGGCCAGGGTTTCGGTGCGGGCGATATTGCTCGCGACGAACCAGGGCCGGGTGAGTTCGCGGTCCCATGCGGTGACCTTGTAGGCGATCCTGGTCAGTGTGGCCGGAATGCCGCCCGCCGCGCGCACCGCGGTGGAGGTCGCGATCCCGCCGGTCAGCTTGGCCACCGCGCGCAGTTGCGGGATGCCGGTCATCTTGTCGTAGTCCAGCGGCGCGCCGACCGCGGTGATGGAGCGGATCGGCAGTTCGGCGTGCGCGGCCGCGGTCAGCAGCGCCAGGGTGCCACCGATGGACCAGCCGACCAGATCGACGGGCCTGCCGTCGCGATCGGCCGAGGTGCGCAGGATGGCCTCGGGCAGGATGTCGTCGATCCAGGTTTCGAAGCCCATCCGCCGATCGGCGAAGGTGATATCGCCATAGTCGACGACATAGGGCGCGCGGCCCGTCTCGAGCAGGAATCTGGCCACGCTCTGATCGGGGCGCAGATCGAAGCAGCTGGCGGGCGCGGCCAGCGGCGGCACCAGCAGTACCGCCGAATCCGTTGTGGTCGTGGCGGATTCGCTGGCCTCGAACCGACGCAGCTGCCGATGCGGTTCATCCCACAGCACCGTCGACGGCGCGGGATCCGGCGCCTCGACGCCTTGTCCGAAGGTCAGCGCCCAAGCGTTGCGCGCGGCGATGGTGACGGTATCGGTGAAACTCACACCTAAGAATCTCTCATATCCCGGTACCGGCAGTAACAGGCAAGTCTGGAGTGTGAGCATCGCCGCATATTCAGCCGCGCGCCATGCCGATCGGGTTGATCGGCGGCACCACGCTCTCCTGGACGCGCTGCACCAGCGACGCGAGCGAATTCGTCAGCTCCGCGATGGCGTCCTGCGACAGCGCCGATAGCGCGCCGTTCCAGGCGGCCTCATCCGTGCCGAGCTCCACCTGTCCGAGCAATTCGGCACCCACGCCGGTCAGCTCCGGGCTGGTCGGCTCCCCGGCGATCAAACCCCTGGCGCGCAACTCGTCGGCGGCATCGGACCATTCCTGCTCCGACCAGCCACGCGAGGGCCGCATCACCGATTCGGGCGCCTTGCCCGCCGCCACCTGCATAACCAGCGCCTGCAGTCCGCTCAGCCCGTGGGCGACCAGCTCGGCCATATGCCCATCACCGCGATGTTCCCGCAATGCGGTGGTGAGCTGCCACAGCGCGGCCACCGGATCGGCGGGCAGCGGCAATTCCGCATTCGCCGCGTACAACGCCCGGCCGGTCGGATCGGCCGTGCGCGATACCGGTTCGAGCAATTCCACCGCACGGGCGCATTCGGCGTCACCGGCTCCGGCGCCGCGCAGCAAACCGACGGAAAGCGCGAGCCGGGCCCGCAAACATTCCTCCGGCGTCGTCCTGACCCACGCGTCCGGCACCGCCTTGCGAACCGTGTCCGGATGGAATACGGCGAAGGTCGCCGATACGGTGCCCGCGCCGACCGCGCCCAGCGGAGCGGCCCGGAACGCGAAGTAGGTCTGCCAGAAACCGCGCAGTCCGAGCGCCAGTCCGGCCTCCTTGACACCCGCGCCGAAATACACCACATCATGTAGCGGTTCGATGGTGGTCCAGATTCGGCGCGCAGGATGAATTGCCATGTGGCGCAGCGTACGTCGAAGGCGCTTCCGAGGAAAAACATACTTTTACCCCGGAAATGCCGATCTTTTCGGGCAACCCGCAAGCAGTCGCTACGGTGGCGCAATTCGGGCCGAGCACAATATCACGCTACAATCTCAGCGGACAACGGAAATTTTCGTCCCATCCGGGCACCGGATCGCAAGGTCGCCCGAGTTCCGGAGGCGAGGTTTTCGACGTTCAGGAATATGTGCGCGCACCAGATCCGCATCACCCTTGCGCCGCGCCGATGTCTCCCGAGGTAGCCGCCCGAAACGACGAGCTCCCGCCGACATCAGGCCAGTGGCCGAGGTGAGTATCACAGGCGGATACGTGGTCGTCGCGGGCCGACCGGTCCGCCCCACGCCTCGTGCGCGCGTGACGCGATAACGAGGAAAGGCACGAACCTGAGCAAGATCACTGTCGAACAGGAACCGGGTCTGGCGGATACCCTGCTGACCGCCGAACTGGACGAAACCCACACCGCGCCGACATTCACCGAATTGGGCGTTCGCGATGAAATCGTGCGAGCGCTCGGTGAGATCGGAATCGAACGCACTTTCGCAATTCAGGAACTGACCCTGCCGTTGGCGCTCGCCGGTGAAGACCTCATCGGTCAGGCCCGCACCGGTATGGGAAAGACCTTCGGATTCGGTGTGCCGCTGCTGCACCGGATCGCCACCGCCGACTCCGGGACGACCCCGCTGGACGGCACCCCGCGGGCACTGATCATCGTGCCGACGCGTGAACTGTGCATCCAGGTCACCCAGGATCTGGAGAACGCGAGCAAGTACCTGAAGAACCACCAGGGTCAGCTGCGCGTGCTCTCGATCTACGGCGGCCGCCCATACGAATCCCAGATCGCCGCGCTGCGCTCGGGCGTCGACGTCGTCGTCGGAACTCCCGGCCGCCTCATGGATCTGGCCGATCAGGGCCATCTGATTCTCGGCAAGATCGGCGTGCTCGTCCTGGACGAGGCCGACGAAATGCTGGATCTGGGCTTCCTACCCGATATCGAGAGAATTCTCGGAATGGTCCCGGCGCAGCGCCAGACCATGCTGTTCTCGGCCACCATGCCGGGCCCGATCATCACCCTGGCCCGCACCTTCCTGACCCGGCCGACGCATATCCGGGCCGAGGAGCCGCACGACTCCGCCGTGCACGATCGCACCGCACAGTTCGTCTACCGGGCGCACGCACTGGACAAGAGCGAGCTGGTCGCCAAGGTGCTGCAGGCCGAGAGCCGAGGCGCGACCATGATCTTCACCCGGACCAAGCGCACCGCGCAGAAGGTCGCCGACGATCTGGCCGACCGCGGCTTCGCCGTCGGCGCCGTACACGGTGATCTCGGGCAGATCGCCCGGGAGAAGGCGCTCACCAAGTTCCGCAAGGGCGTCATCAACGTGCTGGTGGCCACCGATGTCGCCGCGCGCGGCATCGACATCGACGATGTCACCCACGTCATCAACTACCAGTGCCCGGAGGACGAGAAGACCTACGTGCACCGGATCGGGCGCACCGGCCGGGCCGGGCGGACCGGTGTCGCGGTGACGCTGATCGACTGGGACGAGCTGAACCGCTGGGCCTCCATCGACACCGCGCTCGGGCTCGGCATTCCGGATCCGGTCGAGACGTATTCGCGCTCCCCGCACCTGTTCTCCGACCTCGGCATCCCGGAGGGCGTCACCGGCACGATCCGCAAGGCCAAGCCGGTGCGCGACGAGGACGCCGAAGTGGTCGAGCGCCCCGCCCGCACCCCGCGCAAGCGCAATCGCCGGCGCACCCGCGCGGGCCAGCCGATCGAGGGCGAACTCAACGGCACCGAGTCCGATGCGACCGACGGCGCCGAAACCGACACCGCCCCAGCATCACTCGACGCCGCGACCAACGGTGACGCCGACGAGACCGCGGATAAGCCCGCCCGTCGCCGCCGCCGTCGCCGCAAGCCCGCCGGTGACGCCGACGCGGCCGCCGATAACGGCACCGAGTCGAATGGCAACGGGGACAACGCAGACGGCGTGACCGCCGAGGCGGTTTCGGACAGCAGCACCGATGATGCCGATACCGCCGATCAACCCGCGCGCCGTCGCCGCCGCCGTCGCAAGCCCGCGGGTGAAGCGGCCGCAGGCGAAACGGCCTCGGAGACCGCTCCCGAGACGGTTACCGCCTCGGCATAGTCGATACGCAGGCGCGTCTGTCCTGGACAGGCGCGCCTGTGTCGTCCGAGCCGCACCCGCGCGGATGCGTCGCCGATGCACGGTCGCAGGCGAGCGTCGATGAGCCGTTGAACGTGGAAGTATCGGCAGGTAAGGGCCATTGGACGCATGGGCGGCCGGCATGGGTCGGCGGATGTCCACGGCAAGACCGATCGCATCGGCCGGGCGACACGTTGTAGTCTCGCAAACGTGCTCGCACCCGAGCGGCGAACGCGCGCCGACATCATCTCCGCAGTCGCGATCGCTGTGCTCGTGGTGATCGCGGCGGTCGTGGTGTGGGCGCGCAGTGACGCCAAGGGCACCGAGTCGGTGACGGCCGAACATCCGGTTTCCACCCCGGCGGCGGCCGATCAGGTGCCGACGAGTCTGCGCGAGTTCTGGCATGCCTCCGATCCGGCCGCGAGCCGCGCGCTGGTGGCCGCGGGCACGGTGGTCACCGGCGAGGAGGGCACGGTCACCGGTCACGATCCGCGCACCGGTGCGGCCCTGTGGCATTACCGGCGCGATCTGCCCCTGTGCGGCGTGGAGTCGCAATTCGGCACGGTGATCGCGGTGTACAAGGATCAGCGCGGCTGCAGCCAGGCCACCCTGCTGGCCGGCGAGGACGGGGCGCGGCGGACCGCGCGCAGCAGCTATATGGATCCGGCGGTGCAGCTATCCGTCGACGGCACCTATGTGCTGGCCCAGGGCCCGCGGCGGCTGGAAATGTGGCGCTCGGATCTGGTGCGCACCATCGAATACGGCTACGTCGACGCACCGGTCAACGTGAAAACCCAGCCGCGCAAGGGTTGCAAACTGCTCTCGTCGAGTTCGAGTTCCACCCGGCTCGCCGTGCTCGAACGCTGCCCAGAGGACCCCACCAACCGGCTGACCGTCCTCAACCCCGCGCCCAAGGACAACACGGTGCCCGAGGAATACGGCTCGCACGTGCTCAGCGGACCCGGCGCGGACTCACCCGATTCGCGCGTAATCGCGGTGTCCGACAACCGAATCGTGCTCTACCTGCCCGGTGCGGCGGCGACCGCCGGCGCCGAGGCGACCTCGCCGCGACTGGAGGTCTTCGACAGCACCGGCAATGCCCTCATGGCGCATCAACTCTCCGCGCCGCTGAGCGATAGGACGACGACCACGCGGATCAGCTCGCTGTTCCTGGTATTCACCGGCAACAGCCTGATCGCCCTGAACGCCAGCACCTTCGATCCGATCTGGGCCGCCCCCGGCGCACTCGGCAGCCCGGTCTTCATGGCTGGCCGACTACTCGTGCCGGTGGATGGTGCGATCGCCGTCCTCGATCCCACCTCGGGCACCGAGGTGTCCCGTATTCCGATCGCCCGCCCCGGCTACGACGGCTCCCCGATCTCGCTCGCCGTGCTGGGCACCACGGTGCTGGAAAAGCGCGGCACCGCGATATACGCATTGGGCTCGTGATGACTTACGACGCGCGGCTGGTGCTGCTCCGGCACGGCGAAACCACCTGGTCGAACCAGCGGCGCCACACCGGCCGCACCGATCTGCCGCTCACCGAACGCGGCGAGGCGCAGGCCCGCGCCGCGAGCGGACTGCTGCGCGATTTGACGTTGCGCGACCCGCTGGTGCTCACCAGCCCGCGCCAGCGCGCGGTGCGGACCGCGACGCTCGCGGGGCTCACCCAGGCCGTGGTCGATGACGATCTGGCCGAATGGGATTACGGCGACTACGAGGGCCTGACCAGCGTCGAGATCCGCGAGCACGATCCCGGTTGGACCATCTGGAGCGGAACCGTGCCCGGCGGCGAGACCGCCGCACAGGTCGCCGCCCGCGCCGACCGCGTGCTGGCATCGGTCGAACCCACACTGCCGGACCGCGATATCGTGCTGGTCGGGCACGGTCATTTCTCCCGGGCGTTGATCACCCGCTGGGCCGAGCTCGATATCCGGGAGGGGCGGCGCTTCGCCATGTCGACCGCCGCGATCACCGTGCTCGGGTACGAACACGAGGACCGAACCATCCTGGCGCACAATCTAGTTCCCGCAGACCATGGAGCCGCTCTATGACTCGCCCCGGCCAGATCCGCCGTGCCGCCCCCGCCGACGTACCCGCGTTGGTCGGCCTCGTCGAAGACCTCGCCGAATACGAGAAATCCCGCGACGAGTGCACACTCACCGCCGAACAGCTGCACACCGCCCTGTTCGGACCGTCGCCCGCGGTCTTCGCCCATGTCGTCGAGGACGAGACCGGTGTGGTCGGCTGCGCGATCTGGTTCCTGAACTACTCCACCTGGACCGGCGTGCACGGCATCTACCTGGAGGACCTGTACGTCAAGCCGCAGACCCGCGGCAAGGGGTACGGCAAGGCACTGCTGGCCGCCCTCGCCCAGGAGGCCGCCGCCAATGGCTACAGCCGCGTCGACTGGTCCGTGCTGACCTGGAACACGCCCTCCATCGAGTTCTACAAGTCCATCGGCGCCAACCCCCAGGACGAGTGGGTCGGCTACCGTCTCACCGGCGCGGCCATCGACAAGCTCGCCGCAGAAGCCTGGTGAGCGACCGGCTCGGTAGGCGAATCAGCTTGGTGCAATGCGGATTTCGAGTGCAGCGATGAGGGTTACCGCACCCACCGAATGGCCGACCACCGCGGACGAGGCGATCGCGGTCCAGGATGCGTTGCGGCCGTTGGTCGTTGCGGCCAACCCGCATCCGCCGCTGTTCCACACCATCGCCGGACTCGACTCGGCCTACGACGACGAGACCGGCATCGTCGCCGCGGCCGTCGTCGTATTGGACAGCGGCACACTGGAACCCATCGAAACCGCGGTCGCGCATGGCACGGTCACGTTCCCTTATGTGCCGGGCCTGCTCTCCTTCCGCGAACTGCCGAGCACCCTCGCCGCACTCGAAAAGCTGGACACCACACCGGATCTGCTGATCTGCGACGCCCAGGGCCTGGCCCACCCGCGTCGCTTCGGATTGGCCTGCCACGTCGGAATCCTCACGGGCACACCGACGATCGGCGTCGCCAAGACACCGTGGGGCGACCATCGCGAGCCCGGCCCGGAACGCGGTGCGATGAGCGATATCACGATGGACGGCGAGATCGTCGGACGCGCCCTGCGCACCCAGCGCGGCATCAAACCGGTATTCGTCTCGGTCGGCCATCTCATCGACCTCGACACCGCATGCGCCCAGGTGCTCGCGCTCACCCCGCGCTACCGCCAGCCGGAGACCACCCGGCGGGCCGATCACCTGTGCCGTCGGGCACTGCGCGCCGCCACCGCGCCCTGAATCCCTACTCGCTCGAGTAGCCCCCCGCCATCCATCGGTTCGACGCGGGCGCGAACAACATCACCAGTGTGGCGATCACCACAACACCCAGCAGCGAGCCGAACACCGGCTGATGCGAATCGGTCAGCAGCGACCAGGTCACCGGAAGCAGCAGCACCTGCGCGATCACCGCGATGGCCCGCCCCCAACGATGTCCGAGCAGCAGACCGATGCCGGCCGCCAACACCGCCCCGCCGAGAATGCCGAACCACGCGGCCGTGCCGTAGCCGCTGGCGGCACTCTGGTCGTGCCCGAGCAGTCCGCGCACGATCAGCACGATCGCCACGACCACCGCGACCGCACCCTCCAGCGCGACCAATCCGCCCGCACCGCGCACCGTCGCGGGCACACCCGCCGAAACCTCGTCCTTGCCGCTGTCCGCCACGGGCCAAGCCTAGAACGCACTTCCCGGCTTTTCGGACCGGGCCGACACCCGATTAGGCTTGGCGAACGTGCGGACGTTGCTGATCGTGAACCCGAATGCCACCTCGACTACGCCAGCGACCCGAGACCTGCTGGCGCACGCGTTGGAGAGCCGGACGCAGCTGACCGTCGCGCATACCCAGCATCGCGGCCACGCGGCGGAATTGGCGCAGTGGGCATCGACCAACGAGATGGATCTGATCGTGGTGCACGGCGGCGATGGGACGGTCAACGAGACCATCAACGGCTTCCTGCCGCTGCCCGAGCTGAACGACGGACAGGCCTGGCTGCCCCGGCTCGGGGTGATCCCCGGCGGATCGGCGAACGTGTTCGCGCGGGCACTCGGCATCTCCCCGGATCCGGTGACCGCGACCAATCAGCTCATCGATCTGCTCACCCTCGACCGCGACCGCAAAATCGGGCTCGGACTGGCCGATGATCGCTGGTTCGGCTTCAGCGCGGGCGTCGGCCTGGACGCCGACGTCTGCGAGGCGATCGACAACAGCCGCGCCAACGGTCACGCCGCCACCCCGGGTCGCTACGTTCGAACAACTGTGCGACAATTCTTCAAAGCCAAGCGCAGGGAACCGACCGTCCGGGTGCAGATTCCGGGATTCGACCCCGTCGACGGGGTCCACTACGCGTTCGTAACGAACGCCACTCCCTGGACCTACCTGAACGAGACCCCGGTGCACACCAACCCCGGCACGGCCTTCGAAACGGGTCTCGGCGTGTTTGCCGTGCGGTCGATGTCGGTGGTCTCCACGCTGCTGCTCGCCCGCCAGCTGCTGGCCGCCAATGGAAATCCCAAGTCCCGCAACCTCTTTCGCGAGGACGATGTGCCGACCGTGCGAATCGAGTCCACCGAGCCCATCGGCCTGCAAATCGATGGCGACTTTATCGGAAAGCGCAACATGGTGGATTTCACAGCCGTGCCGGACGTGCTCGAGGTCGTCGCTCCGCGCCCGGAATGAGCACGAAACGCGCGAAAAATCTCGGTGTTGTGCTGCGAAAACCGGGTTGAGCGAGTACAAAGGACCGGGCAGGTCCCCCTAGGGGGACTTTGAGAGCGTGAGCTTCCCCACGGTGCACCAGATACCTATTGACATCTACGGTGTTCGTGAAAGCATTCACAAGCAACCGTGCGGAAACATTCGAGTCGCACAAGTGAACGATCCACAAACCGTAGGCGCCCTTTGCGGCGCCCAGCAAAGGAGCAGAGGAATGGACTGGCGCCACAAGGCCATCTGTCGCGACGAGGACCCCGAGCTGTTCTTCCCGGTGGGTAACAGCGGTCCTGCGCTCGCGCAGATTGCCGATGCCAAGCTAGTCTGCGCTCGCTGCCCCGTTACCGCCGACTGCCTGTCCTGGGCCCTGAAGTCCGGGCAGGATGCGGGCGTGTGGGGTGGTATGAGTGAGGACGAGCGTCGGGCGCTCAAACGCCGCAACGCCCGCACGCGGACCCGCACCGTCGTCTAGTAGGACGACAGGCGTTACCGGACCTTCAGCCCCCGGCCCCGGTAACGCATTCAGCCCGGCACCCTCAGGTGCCGGGCTTATTTGTGCCCGTAGGAGAGTCGCGGCTGTCGGTCAGCGCCCGGAGCGGCGGCCCAGGGGAACGCGCAGAACGGCGTCGGTGCCGATATCGGCGCCGGGATGCAGGCCGATGGAGCCGCCGAGTTCGGCGGTGACAAGTGTGCGGACAATCTGCAGTCCGAGGCGGTCGGAGGATTCCAGGCTGAAACCCGGCGGCAGGCCACGGCCGTCGTCGCTGATGATCACGTCCAGCCAGCGCGCCGAACGCTCGGAACGGATTGTCACCGTGCCGTTTTCGCCGGAATCGAAGGCGTGCTCGATGGCGTTCTGCACCAGTTCGGTCAGCACCATCACCAGCGGGGTGGCGCGTTCGGCGGAGAAGACGCCGAGCGAACCCGCCCGACGCACTTTGATTCTGGCGGTGTGCACGGTCGCGACATCGGCCATGATCGGCAGCAGCCGGTCCACCACCTCGTCGAGGTCGACCTCCTCGTCCACCGACATCGACAGCATCTCGTGCACCGAGGCGATGGAGGTGACCCGGCGCACCGATTCGGTCAGCGCGACCTGCGCCTCCTCGTTCTCGGTGCGGCGCGCCTGCAGCCGCAGCAGTGCGGCGACGGTCTGCAGATTGTTCTTCACCCGGTGGTGGATCTCCCGGATGGTCGCGTCCTTACTGAGCAGCGCGCGGTCGCGGCGCTTGACCTCGGTGACGTCACGGACCAGCACGGCGGCCCCGGCCAATTCGCCGTGCGGGCGCAGCACCAGGGTGCGCAGCAGCACGGTGGCACCGCGCGCCTCGACCTCCATGCGACGTCCGGTGCGTCCGGCCAGCGCGGCCTGGATATCCCCGACGACCTCCTGCGCGTCGAACGGATCGGTGATCAGCGACCGGGTGGTGACGGCCAGATCCTGGCCCGCCAGATCGGCCTGCAGACCCATCCGGTGATAGGCCGACAGCGCGTTCGGACTGGCGTAGACGACGATGCCCTCGGTATCGAGCCGGATGAAACCGTCACCGGCGCGCGGGCTGGAGTGCGTCGCGGCGCGGTCCTCGGTGGTCGGGAAGGTGCCGTCGGCGATCATCTGGCACAGATCGTCGGCGCAGGCTACGTAGGCGATCTCCAGCATGCTGCGCACCCGCGACCGCTGCATATCGGTATCGCGGCTGAGCACCGCGATGACATCGTCACCGCAGCGCACCGGAATGGCCTCGCGGATCGCGTGCACCGGATGCGGGTGATAGACGCCCTCGGCCTCGACATCGCTGTCCGCGCGCACGATCTTGCCGGTCATCAGCGCGTCGAAAACCTGCGGGTGATCGGCCTGCGACGCGGTACCGCCCACCCGGTCCTCCGGATGCACGGTGGGCGCCGTCGTCGGGCGGCACTGCGCGACGCAGACGATATCCGCGCCGTCGGCGATGGGTCCCGCGCCCACCCACAGCAGCAGATCCGCGAAGGACAGATCGGCGAGCAGCTGCCAATCGCCGACCACCCGTTGCAGATGGTCCACGGCGACGCCGGGTAGGTCGGTGTGTTCTGCCAGCAGCTCGCTCAGTGTCGCCATGTTCGGTCTACCCGCTCCAGATGCTAAGAGATGACAGCGATTAGGTGCCCGGCCTTGATCGCGTCGCCCGCTTTGACGCCGATCGAGGTCACCGTGCCACCGCTCTCGGCCAAAACCGGGATCTCCATCTTCATCGATTCGAGGATCACCAGCGTGTCGCCCTCGTGCACCGCGTCGCCCTCGGCGACGACAACCTGCTGTACGACCGACACCAGCTCCGAGAGCACTTCCTCAGCCATGACACCCTATCCATTCGTTCGGCCTGTATCCGCTGAAGCTACAGCCAACCACACATGAAACAATGGCCTTCAATCAGAAGGGAGACTACCGATGGGTAAGCGTGGTCGTAAGAAGCGCAGCCGCAAGGGAAGCGCCGCCAACCACGGCAAGCGTCCTAACGCCTGAGCCGTGACGTAGCGACTGCGTACAAGTCGCTCGAAAACGAAAAACACCGAGGGCCAGCATCTTCCGTCAGGAAGCAGTGGCCCTCGGTGTTTTTCTGTGTTCAGGGATGTCGGGCGGGACTACTCGGTGGTCTCGACCCGGGTGACCGTGACCGATCGGCGGATCTCCAGGCTCAGCCGATCGCGCAGCGAATCCGGTGCCCGATCGCCGCCGCACTTGCGGCTCAGCAGGCTCTTGATCTTCTCCTCGATGCCATAGGCCTCGATGCACGGCGAGCAGTGGTCCATATGGTGCTGCAGCCGAGCCCGGGTGGCATCGTCGCATTCGCCGTCGAGCATCAGCCACACGTCGGCGAGCACAGCCGTGCAGTCCAACTCCATATCGGGGTCACGCTCTGTACTCACTGCTTGACCTCCTGGCGTTCCGCGCCGTTGCGGTTGAATCCACGTTCGCGCGCCACATCGGCGAGCAAACCCTTGAGCTGCTTGCGGCCGCGATGCAGCCGGGACATCACGGTACCGATGGGGGTGCCCATGATGTCGGCGATTTCCTTATATGGGAACCCCTCGACGTCCGCGTAGTACACCGCCATCCGGAATTCCTCCGGCAGCTCCTGCAGCGCGGACTTGATGTCATCGTCGGGCAGTGCGTCCAACGCCTCGACCTCGGCCGAGCGCAGGCCGGTAGAGGTGTGCTCGGCGGTGGCGGCGAGCTGCCAGTCGGTGATCTCGTCGGTCGGGTACTGCGCGGGCTGGCGCTGCTTCTTGCGGTAGGAGTTGATGTAGGTGTTGGTCAGGATCCGGTAGAGCCAGGCACGCAGATTGGTGCCCTCCTTGAAGGATTTGAAGCCCTGGAACGCCTTGACGTAGGTCTCCTGCACCAGATCCTCGGCATCGGCCGGATTCCGGGTCATACGCAGCGCGGCACCGTAGAGCTGGTCGAGCAACGGGAGCGCATCGCGCTCGAACCGCCGCACCAGCTCGGTATCGTCGACCGCGGCGCCGACCGCACCGTCGGTCACCACGTCATCGTCGCTCGTCACACCAATCCCTTCGATCGCCGTACCTGCCAAATCTACAGGCGCGATCAGATCGAGTGGGAACTGAGCTTCTGTCGGTGACGCCACCGGGCGTTCTTGCAGCAGAACGGGCACCGACCTCTCCTTCACGTCGTAAAGCCGTGCGGCTTTCTGTATTCGCATGCAACATGTCCGTGCCCGACTGTGTTCCCACGGCGAACTCTCCGCACCGAAAAACCGCTTGCCGACCGTGCGTCCATCACCATTAGGGTGACCGCATGGCAGGAGCCTCGACCCCGGCGATCCGCACCCTGGCCAAGGCCGGTGTCGCCCATCGCGTGCACGCCTATAAGCACGATCCGCGCGCCGAGTCCTACGGCACCGAGGCCGTCGACGCGCTCGCCGCCGAGGTCGGCGTGACGGCGGCACAGATCTTCAAGACGCTGGTGCTCGAATTGTCGACCGGCGTGCTCGCGGTGGCGGTGCTACCGGTGCCGAATACCTTGTCGCTCAAGGCCGCCGCCGCGGCACTGGGCGCACCCAAGGCGGCGATGGCGGATAAGGCGAAGGCCGAGCGAATCACCGGTTACGTGCTCGGTGGGATCTCCCCGCTCGGCCAGCGCAAGCTGCTGCCGACCGTGGTCGACGCCTCGGCCCTGGCCTGGGACCGCATGTTGTGCAGTGCGGGACGGCGCGGGCTGGAGATCGAATTGGCGCCGGCGGACCTGGTCCGACTCACCGAAGCGGTAACCGCACCAGTCACTTCGGTATAAATCCGCACCATGTCAGCAACATTTGTGCGTTACTGAACGGGCCAAGATCGTCCGACTCGAGGATGTGATGCGAAATGTCCGCTCGTCAGCGTTTGCGCACCGTAATCGTCGCTCTGTTCGGAGTTCTCCTGCTCGCCCTCGGCCCGGTCGCGCTGCTCGCGCCGACGGCAACCGCGGCCCCGGGCGGTCCCGCGGTGACGGAAGTCAAAGACTTCCCGTTCGACGGGCAGGGCGTCGATGACGCACCGAAGAGGAACGGCAACCCGAAGAAGGATGAAAAGGCCGAAAAGGCCGAGAAGCTGGGCGGCGGTGTCGCGGGCAAGGTCATCGACCTGAGCAGCGGCGCCGCGGGCAAGGTCATCGACCTGGCCGGCAGCATTGCCAAGTGTGTGCTGAATATCGCGACGGACAGCGTGAAGTGCCAGCTCTGAGCCACTGAGCTACCCCACGGCGGGCCGGGCGATCACAGCAAGCTGATCTGCCCGGCCTCTTCCGTATCGGACCGAATATCCAACGGCGCCAACAGTTCAGGGCCGTTATTGCGGACGCTGTTGACCAGCGACGAGACCGGACGCGCCACAATCCCCGCCACGGATTCCGCGCTCGGCGTCTCGAGCAGGGTGGCCGGTGCCGGGTGATCCGGGTCGAGCCAGGCATCCCAGTGTTCCCGCGGCATCGGCAGCGGCATCCGGTCGTGAATGCGGGTCAGGTCGCCGACCGAGTCGGTGGTCAGGATGGTGCAGGACAGCAGCGGTTCGCTCTCCTGCTGCGAGCGGTCCCGCCATACCGACCACAATCCGGCCATATACAGCCGCGATCCATCGGCATTCGCCATGAAGTACGGATGTTTGGCGACCTTGCCCTTGGCGCCGGCGTCCGGTTCGACCAGCCACTCGTACCAGCCGTCCATCGGCACCAGACAGCGGCGGTATTTCACCGCATCGCGAAACGACGCCGTCGTCGCGGCCTTATCGGCGCGGGCGTTGAACAGCGGCTTCCCCTTCACCGGCACTCCCGGTTCGGCGACCTTGGTCCAGACCGGGATCAGCCCCCAGCGCATCCGCCGGATGCGCAGCTTGGGGTCGTCGTCCGGATTGCCGTGTTCATGCCGCTCGACCACGGTGAGCACCTGGGTGGTCGGCGCAACGTTGTAGTTGGTGAATCCGCCGTTGTTATCGGCCGAGGTCTCGTCGATGGCATCCAGCTCCACGGCGAGCCGACCAGGATCGGTAGTTGTCGCGTATCTGCCGCACATATCTCGATACTTCCACTAGGGGCCGACAGACTCGGGAAGAATTGATGGGAGGTGGTGACCTGGTGAGAGTTGTGGCATAGCATCATCTCAGAGAATGGCCGTTAACTTAACTCGGCAAGAGGAGAGTCCCACCGTGACAACCATCGAGACCACACCAGCGGCACCGGAAACGGCGCTGAAATCGGTCGATCCGGCCACCGGAGAGGTCATCGGCACGCACACCGTCGCCGATGCGGAGGCCGTGCGCACGGCCGTCGCCAAGGCCCGTACCGCCGCCGCGACCTGGGGCGGACTGAGTTTCGACGAGCGGCGCAAACATCTGCTGCGCTGGTCGAGCCAGCTGGTCGCGGACTCGGAGGAATTCACCGCGCTGATCCACAAGGAGAACGGCAAGCCGCTCGACGACGCGTTCCTGGAGCTGATGCTCGCGCTCGAGCACATCGCCTGGGCGGCCAAGAACGCCAAGAAGGTGCTCTCGCCGAAGAAGATCGCCCCCGGCGCGTTCATGGCGAACTTCTCCGCACGGCTCGAGCAGCGCCCGCTCGGCGTGATCGGCGTGATCGGCCCGTGGAACTACCCGGTCTACACCCCGAACGGCTCCATCGCCTACGCGCTCGCCGCGGGCAACACCGTGGTCTTCAAGCCGAGCGAATTCTCCACCAGCATCGGCAATTTCCTCTCCGCCGCGTTCAAGAAGGCCAATCCGGAGCTGCCCGAGGGCGTCTTCGAGACCATCAACGGTTACGGCGCGACCGGCGCCGAGCTGGTCAAGGCCGGTGTGGACAAGATCGCGTTCACCGGATCCACCGCGACGGGCAAGAAGATCATGGCCGCTGCCGCCGATTCGCTGACCCCGGTGCTGCTGGAATGCGGCGGCAAGGATGCGGTGATCGTCGCGGGCGATGCCGATATCAAGGCCGCGGCCGACGCGGTCGCCTGGGGCGCCACCGCCAATAGCGGCCAGACCTGCGCCGGGGTGGAGCGGGTGTACGTGGATCGCTCGGTGCGCGATGACTTCGTCGCCGAGGTCAAGCGCATCCTGACCGACATCAAGCCGGGCTCGGGCGCCGATGCGGCCTACGGTCCGATGACCATGCCCAGCCAGATCGACATCGTGCGCCGCCACATCGACGATGCGCTGAAGAACGGCGGCACCGCGGTGCTCGGCGGGCCGGAGTCGGTCAAGGGTCCGTTCATCGAGCCGGTTGTGCTGGTCGATGTGGACGAGAGCTCCGAGGCGGTCGCCGAGGAGACCTTCGGCCCGACCGTCACCATCCGGACCGTGGACGGCGTCGACGAGGCGGTCGAGCTGGCGAACAGTTCCAAGTACGGCCTGTCCTCGGCGGTCTACTCGAAGAAGAACGGCCTGGAGATCGCCCGTCGGCTGCGCGTCGGCGCCACCTCGGTCAACTCGGTGCTGGCCTTCGCCGCCATCGCGGGCCTACCCTTCGGCGGTGTCGGCGATTCCGGCATCGGCCGCATCCACGGCGAACCCGGCCTGCGCGAATTCTCCCGTCCGCATTCGATCGCGGTGCAGCGCTTCGCGATTCCCGGTATGGCGCTGCTCAGCTACTCGCGGACCCAGTCCACGATGAAGCTGCTGCGTCGCCTGGTCCCGATCCTGCACGGACGGCACAAGTAGCAGCCGCTGGTCGCCGCATCGGTCCGTGCGACCGGTGCGGCGCCTGTGGCCTGTGGTGCGTGCGAATTCGGGTGCAGTTCGGTGACCCCCCGCGTGTCCGGCGACGGGATGGGCGAAGATGGACAGGTGAGTTTCTGGCCAGCGCCCCATGTCGATGTCCCCGTGCACGCGACCGTGACCCTGCCCGGATCGAAATCGATCACGAATCGGGCATTGATCTTGGCCGCGCTGGCCGAGGGGCCTTCGACCATCTCCGGCGCCCTGCGCAGCCGCGATACCGACCTCATGATCGGCGCGCTGCGAGCACTGGGCGCGCGGATCGAGGGCGATGGCGAAACGCTGACCGTGACACCCGTACCGCTGCACGGCGGTGCCGTCGACTGCGGTCTGGCCGGCACCGTTATGCGGTTCCTGCCCCCGGTCGCGGCCCTGGCAAGCGGCGATGTCGCCTTCGACGGTGACGAGCAGGCCCGGGTCCGCCCGCTGGGCACCATCCTGGACGCACTGCGCCGGATCGGCGCGGATATCGAGGGCGACGCACTGCCGTTCACCGTGCACGGCAAGGGTGCGCTGCGCGGCGGCGCGGTCACCATCGACGCCTCCGGATCGTCGCAGTTCGTCTCCGGTCTGCTGTTGTCGGCGGCCCGCTTCGACGAGGGCATCGTGGTGCACCACGACGGCAAGGCGCTGCCCTCCATGCCGCATATCGAGATGACCGTGGAGATGCTGCGACGCGCCGAGGTCGCCGTCGACGCCCCCGCCGATAGCCGCAAGGCCCAGACCTGGACCGTCGCACCCGGCCCGATCCGCGCGGTGGACTGGGATGTGGAGCCGGATCTGTCCAATGCCACGCCTTTCCTGGCCGCCGCCGCCATCACCGGCGGCGAGGTCCGTATCCCGCACTGGCCGCGCCTGACCACCCAGCCCGGTGACGTGATCCGGGAGATCCTGGTGCGCATGGGCGCCGAGGTGACCCGCTTCGACGGTGTGCTGACCGTGCGCGGTCCGGAGCGGCTCGCCGGCATCGATATCGATCTGCACGATGTGGGCGAGCTGACCCCGACCGTGGCCGCCCTTGCGGCACTGGCGGATTCGCCGTCGTGGCTGCGCGGTATCGCGCATCTGCGCGGACACGAGACCGATCGGCTCGCGGCCCTGTCCACCGAGATCAACCGGCTCGGCGGCAATGTCACCGAGACCGAGGACGGACTGGAGATCACCCCCGCCCCGCTGCGCGGCGGCGCCTGGCACTCCTACGCCGACCACCGAATGGCAACGGCCGGTGCGATTCTCGGGCTCCGGGTGCCCGGCGTGGAAATCGAGGATATCGGCACCACGGCCAAGACACTGCCCGGATTCGTCGGCCTGTGGCAGCAGATGCTCGATCCCACGCTCTCGGATCAAGGAGCGGCCCGCTGAGACGTCGCGAGTACGACGAGTCCGATGTCCGGGTGCGCCCGGGCAAATCGACTCGTCCACGCACGAAAACCCGTCCGCAGCACAATGATGCGGAATCGGCCATGGTCGTCTCGGTGGACCGCGGCCGCTGGGGTTGTGTGCTCGGCGGCGATCCGGACAAGCTGATCGTCGCCATGCGGGCCAGGGAACTGGGCCGCACCCCGATCGTCGTCGGCGACCGGGTCGACGTGGTCGGCGATCTCTCCGGAAGACCCGACACTCTCGCGCGCATCGTCCGCGTCGCCGAACGCGCAACGGTATTGCGCCGCACCGCCGATGACACCGACCCCTTCGAACGGATCGTCGTCGGCAATGCCGAACGGCTCTTCATCGTGGTCGCGCTGGCCGACCCGCCGCCGCGCACCGGCTTCGTCGAACGAGCCATGGTCGCCGCGTATGCCGGTGGGCTGCAACCGATTCTGTGTCTCACCAAACACGATCTGGCCGCCGAATCCGAATTCGCCGCCGCCTTCGACGATCTCGACCTCACCATCATCTACGGCGGCATCGACGACGCCCTGGAACCGGTCCTCGATCTGCTCACCGACCGCCTCACCGCATTCATCGGCCACTCCGGGGTCGGCAAGTCGACGCTGGTGAATCGTCTTGTCCCCGACGCGGATCGGGCCGTCGGCGAGGTCTCCGGCGTGGGCAAGGGCAAGCACACCTCCACCCAGTCGGTCGCCCTCCCACTCCCCCAGGGCGGCTGGGTCATCGACACTCCCGGCGTGCGCTCGTTCGGCCTGGCCCATATCACCCCCGACGATGTCATCGCCGCCTTCACCGACCTGGCCGCCGCCATCGAGGACTGTCCCCGCGGCTGCACGCACCTCGGTCCGCCCGCGGATCCGGAATGCGCATTGGATGCGTTGCCCGGCAAGGAACGTCGCGTGGCCGCCATCCGGCTGCTGCTGACCGCACTCAACTCCAACGAGTCCTGGTAGCCCAGCCCTAGTGCCCGTTGAGCTGCTCCGGGGCGAACGGCCACTCCTCGAACCGGGCACACCGGCCATCGGCGTCGAACCGCAATACCCATAGATCCCGCCAGCGCGACAGCGTATCCCACCGATACTCCACGCTCACTCGCACAACGGCGGTCGAATCCTGTACCGCGACAATCTCGGACGCCATGGTGAACGGTTCATCGGGCCCGCTGCGCTCCGCCTCCCAGAAAATACCGAGCGGTGCCAGACCGACGATGGGATCCGCCCACGGCGACACCAGATATTCGATGTCCTCGGTGAAAAGCTCGCTGAGCAGTCCGGTACCCGGCGAGCGCCAAGCCCGTTCGTAACCACCGACCCATTTCTCGACAGCGTCCCGATCCACGCCTCGAAGCTACTCCGCCGCGCCGGCCCTCGTGGCCGTTAGCGACGCGAAAGGCGCCCATGGACCCGCGGTCCATGGGCGCCTTCGTGATCGACGAATCAGTGCCGGCGACGCGACTTCGGGGCGCGCTTCTGCTTGGCCTGCGCGCGGGCCGCCTCGCGGCGCTCGCGGCGGGTGGAGCCGTCACCGTACTCCTCGGCGTCACTGTGCACCGCGGCGTGGCCGCCCTCATCCGGACCGGAGTAGTGGAAGCCGTTGTTCGACCTGGGCTCGGCAATCCCCTTGGCGCGCAACGCCGCCGGGGCGCCATTGGCGACCGGCGCCTCCTGGGTCGGCAGCGGACGGGGTGCCGCGCCGACCGGGGACCGCAGGCCCGGGTCGATCGCGACGCCCTCGGGCTGCGGCTGCTGCACCTCGACCTGCAGGTTGAACAGGAAGCCGACCGACTCCTCCTTCAGACCTTCCAGCATCGCGGCGAACATATCGAAGCCCTCGCGCTGGTATTCGACCAGCGGATCGCGCTGCGCCATGGCACGCAGGCCGATGCCCTCCTTGAGGTAATCCATCTCGTAGAGGTGCTCGCGCCACTTGCGGTCCAGTACAGAAAGCAGCACCTGGCGTTCCAGATTGCGCATCGAACCGTCGCCGGCCAGACCGTCGATCTGCTGCTCGCGCTTGTCGTACGCGTCGTGCGCGTCATCGAGCAGCGCCTCGACCAGCTCTTCCTTGGTCAGGTCGCCCGCTTCGCCGACGCCGGTCTCGCCGGTCAGATCCTTGTAATCCAGGCTCACCGGGTACAGCGTCTTCAGCGCCGTCCACAGCTTGTCCAGATCCCAGTCCTCGACATAACCCTCGGCGGTCGCGCCGTCGACATAGGCGGTGACCACATCGGTGATCATCTCCTGGACCTGGCCCTCCATGTCCTCACCACGCAGGATCCGGTTGCGCTCGCCGTAGATGACGGTGCGCTGCTGGTTCATCACCTCGTCGTACTTGAGCACGTTCTTGCGGATCTCGAAGTTCTGCTGCTCGACCTGGGTCTGCGCGCTCTTGATGGCCTTGGAGACCATCTTCGCCTCGATCGGCACATCGTCGGGCAGGTTCAGCCGGGTCATGATGGCTTCCAGCGCGGCGCCGTTGAAGCGCCGCATCAGCTCATCACCCAGCGACAGGTAGAACCGGGACTCCCCCGGGTCACCCTGACGGCCGGAACGACCGCGCAGCTGGTTGTCGATACGACGCGACTCGTGCCGCTCGGTGCCGAGCACGTACAGACCACCGGCATCGCGCACCGCGTCGGCGTCCTCGGCGGTCTGCTCCTTGACCCGCTCCAGCGTCGGCAACCACGCGGCCTGGTACTCCTCCGGCGTCTCCACCGGATCCAGACCCTCCCTGCGCAGGATGATGTCGGTGATGATGTCCGGGTTGCCGCCGAGCACGACGTCGGTACCACGACCGGCCATATTCGTCGCGACCGTGACCGCGCCCGGCCGACCGGCCTCGGCGATGATCTCGGCTTCCTTCTCGTGGAACTTCGCGTTCAGCACGTTGTGCGCGATGCCGCGCTTGGTGAACTGCTTGGACAGGTACTCCGAGCGCTCGACGCTGGTGGTACCGATCAGCACCGGCTGGCCCTTCTCGTGCCGTTCGGTGACATCGTCGACCACGGCGGCGAATTTGGCCTCTTCGGTCTTGTAGATCAGGTCGGACTGGTCGGCCCTGATCATTGGCTTGTTCGTCGGAATCGGGACCACGCCGAGGCTGTAGATCTGGTGCAGCTCGGCGGCCTCGGTCTCGGCGGTGCCGGTCATGCCGGAAAGCTTGTCGTAGAGGCGGAAGTAGTTCTGCAGCGTGATGGTGGCCAGGGTCTGGTTCTCCGGCTGGATCTCGACGCCTTCCTTGGCCTCGATCGCCTGGTGCATGCCCTCGTTGTAGCGGCGCCCGATCAGAATGCGGCCGGTGAACTCGTCGACGATGATGACCTCGCCGTCACGGACGATGTAGTCCTTGTCCCGGTGGTAGAGCTCCTTGGCCTTGACGGCGTTGTTCAGGTAGCTGACCAGCGGCGAGTTGGCGGCCTCGTAGAGGTTGTCGATGCCGAGCTGATCCTCGACGAACTCCACGCCCGCCTCGTGCACGCCGATCGTGCGCTTCTTGATATCGACCTCGTAGTGCAGGTCCTTCTTCAACAGCGGCGCGATCCGGGCGAATTCGGCGTACCACTTCGAGGAGGCGTCGGCCGGACCCGAGATGATCAGCGGGGTGCGGGCCTCGTCGATGAGGATGGAGTCGACCTCGTCGACCACGGCGAAGTTGTGCCCGCGCTGGACCAGATCGTCCAGCGAATGGGTCATATTGTCGCGCAGGTAGTCGAAGCCGAATTCGTTGTTGGTGCCGTAGGTGATGTCGGAGTTGTAGGACTCGCGACGCTCGGCCGGGGTCATGCCGGACAGGATCACGCCGACGCTCAGGCCGAGGAAGCGGTGCACACGGCCCATCCACTCCGCGTCGCGCTTGGCCAGGTAGTCGTTGACCGTGACCACGTGTACACCGTCGCCGGAGATGGCATTGAGGTAGGCGGGCAGCACACAGGTCAGGGTCTTGCCCTCACCGGTCTTCATCTCGGCGATATTGCCGAGGTGCAACGCCGCGCCACCCATGATCTGGACCTTGTAGTGCTTCTGGTTCAGCACCCGCCAGGACGCCTCACGGGCCACCGCGAACGCCTCCAGGAGCAGATCGTCCAGCGATTCGCCGTCCGCGTAGCGCTCCCTGAATTCGTCGGTCTTGGCCCGCAGCTCGGTATCGGTGAGTTCCTCGAACTCGGGCCCGAGCGCGAGGACCTCGTCCGCCAGGTGCGAGAGCCGCTTGACCGTGCGTCCCTCACCAATCCGTAGCAACCTCGTCAGTGTCAGCGCAGGCACGGGTCTCGTCAGTCCTCTGGTCGGTGTGTCAAATGTTCGGCCGTCACCCGGGTCGGGCAGTGTGCTCAGGGCCCCCGCCGAGCATGGCGGAATCCGCTGCACCGTTCATGGTAATGCGGCCACCATGCTAGTTCCGTAGCGACTGCTCGCAGGTCGCTCGAAAGAGCCAGCCGATTACCAGCGCCCCAGCGCAGCACCCGCCGCTACCACCGAGGCGGCAGCCGTTTCTTCTCACCGTACCCGTCTGTCGCGCGCGCGAGCGGGCGAGAAATGGCTGCTCGCGGTGTCCGACCGCGCGGACCGACGAGAACTTCGGTCAATCGAATTGGAGTCGAACCTGTTTCACTGTGGTTGTCATACGATGTAAGTCGTCCGTGGTGTCGGATATATCCACTCATTTGTTGAGGTCGGACGGCATGCAATGACATAAGGGCAGCGCGGCTCTTGGGCATGTCCCGCGCGGTAACCCGCGCGCTGTGATCGAATCGAGTACCCCGGAATCGAACCGATGAACCCTCCCACGGATCCAGGTTCGAGTAAAGGGGTGCACGAATATCGCTGGAAATACCACAGGGGGCACGGCGAACCGTTGTGGGCGACCACAATAGGCGTTGAAGAACGGCTCGGGTGGGAGCCACGTCGGAAGGAGCACCGGGCAGCGTGATCACGAGATTGACGCCGCAGGACGCGTCGTTCTATCGGCTCGAGTCGAGTAGCAATCCGATCCATATCGGCTCTCTCGCGATTGTCCGAGGCAACGATTCCGCGCAGGGGGAACCGGCGCTGGACTACGACCGGCTGGTCGACCTGGTGGAGAGCAGGCTCTCCCTGGTCCCGCGCTACCGCAGGAAGGTGCGCGAAATCCCGTTCGCGCTCGGCCGTCCGGTCTGGGTCGAGGACAGCCACTTCGATATCACCTATCACATCCGCCGCTCCGCGCTGCCCGATCCGGGCACCGACGATCAGCTGCACGATCTGGTGGCCAGGCTGGCGTCGCGACCGCTCGATCAGAGCCGCCCGCTGTGGGAGATGTATCTGATCGAGGGCCTCGCGGAGGGCCGGTCCGCGATCTTCACCAAGACCCATTCGGCGCTCGTCGACGGGGATACCGCGCTCGAGATCGGGCACGTGATCCTCGATACCAGCACTTCCCCGCGCGGTATCGCCGACGACGCGTGGGTGGCGCCGCGCGAACCCAACGAGGTGGAGCTGCTGGTCGGCGCGCTCACCCATCTGGCCGGGCAGCCGCGCGAGGCGCTCGAGGTCGCCCGCGACGCGAGCGCGCACGCGTTCTCGGTGGTCGAGGCTGCCGGTAAGGCGGTGGACTCGGTGGTCTCGGCAGTGCGGGCGGCCACCTTCGGCGCACCCGACAGCCCGTTGAACGCCAAGACCTCGCGCAACCGCCGCTTCGATGTGGTGCGCACGGATCTGGAGGACTACCGCAAGATCCGCAAGCGCTTCAACTGCTCGATCAACGATGTGATCCTGGCCGTCGTCACCGGGGCGCTGCGCAATTGGCTGCTCTCGCGCGGCGAGGCGCTCACCGAATCGACCGTGCTGCGCGCGGTGGTGCCGATGTCGGTCTATGTCGAGGGCATCGACGACCAGCTGACACCGGTCAGCGAGGTGTCCTCGTTCCTGATCGATCTGCCGGTGGGCGAACCGAATCCGGTGATGCGGATATCGCACATCTCCCATGCCACCGAGGCCAATAGCAAGCACCGGCGCGGGGTTCGGGCTCGCACCCTGGTGCACTTGGCCGGATTCGCTCCGGCGAGCCTGCATGCGATGAGTGTGCGGGCGGCGAGTACGTTCGCAGAGCACACGTTCAATTTGGTGATCACCAACGCACCGGGTCCGCAGACCCCGATGTATATCGGCGGCGCGCGGATGCTGGAGATGTATCCGGTGTCGCCGCTGCTGCGCAACCAGGCCTCGAGCATCGGGATCACGTCCTATGACGGACGCGTCTTCTACGGACTCAACGCCGACCGCGACGCGATGGCCGATATCGGCGTGCTGGCCGCGTCGGTGCACGAGTCCATGGAGGAGATGCTCGGTGCCTGCGTCTGATCAGAACACCATGCGGGTCTACATTCCCGCCACCGTGCCGATGCTGCGTGAGCTCGTCGCGAACCGGGAGCTGCGCGCGGTCGGCGGCATCGCCTTCGCGGTCACCCCCACGCTGCGCGAGGCCTACGCCTCCGGTGACGACGAGGAGCTGGCCGAGGTGGCGATGGCCGAGGCCGCGCGGGCCTCGCTGCGACTGCTGGCCGCCGAGCGCGAGGACGCCGAGGAGGCGGCCGAGGACGATGCCGAATCCGAGGACGCCGACGGCCCCGCCACCACCTACCACAGTCCGGTCTACCGGCGCGCGGTCGTCGCCGCCGATGTGACCGGCGCGAATCTGCGCCCCGACCTCGACGATGCGGTGGTCCGGCTGGCCGGGCCGATCGGCTACGACCGGATCGCGTCGGCGCACGTCGATCTGGCCGAGGCCGAACCCGAGGTGGCCAAGGCGGTCGATGTGGTGGACGCGGCCGATCTCGGCGATACCGACGCCGAATTCGTCCTCGGCGACGCCGAGGACCATCAACTCGCCTGGTACGCCGCCCAGGAGCTGCCGTTCCTACTCGAATTACTGTGAGCGCAAGCGAGGTGTAGCTGCGAGCGAGCGCCAGCGAGTGAACCGAAAACACAGGCCCTGAGGGGCACGGCGGAACCGAGCGCCAGCGAGGTGTAGCTGTGACCCTCAACCTGGACGCCCCGTACTAACCTACGATGCCGTAACCTGGCTGCGAGGCGGTCCCACTAATGGCCGCACGACAGGGAGACGAACGGCGGCAATGGTCTTGAAAAAAGCGGCATTCTCGGTGCGCACGGTCCGGGAGTGGCTGGAGGCGCCGGCGGCCGAGGTCGCCGAGCGCGGCGGACGGCTGAACGTACTGCGCGGAGCCGTCGCACGCGTCACCACACCACTGCTGCCCGACGACTATCTGCACCTGGCGAATCCGCTGTGGTCGGCGCGCGAGCTGCGCGGCCGAATCGTCGAGGTGCGCAAGGAAACCGCCGATTCGGCCACCCTGGTCATCAAGCCGGGCTGGGGCTTCGACTGGAAATACGAACCGGGCCAGTACATCGGCATCGGCATCCTGGTCGACGGCCGCTGGCACTGGCGCTCGTACTCGCTGACCTGCCCGCCGAACTGGACCGATCCGGAACACCGCGGCAAGCGAACCATCTCGATCGCGGTCAAGGCGATGCCGGAGGGTTTCCTGTCTAGCCACCTTGTCAGCGGTGTCGCAGCGGGCACCATCGTCCGGCTGGCCGCGCCGCAGGGTGGTTTCGTGCTGCCCTCACCGCCACCGGAGAAGGTGCTGTTCCTCACCGCGGGCAGCGGCATCACCCCGGTCATGGCCATGCTGCGTGCGCTGGATCGCCGCGATGTGGTCACCGACGTGGTGCATGTGCACTCCGCGCGGACCCTCGACGACGTGATGTTCGGCGCCGAGCTGCGCGACCTGCACGACCGGCGCCCCAGCTTCTCCTCGCACCTGCACCTGACCGATGAGCAGGGCCGGTTCTCCCTCACCGCACTCGACGATAAGTTTCCGGATTGGCGCGAGCGTCAGACCTGGGCCTGCGGCCCGGCCGCCATGTTGGACGAGATCGAGCACCACTGGCACGAGGCGGGCATCAGTGACCGCCTGAATATCGAGCGATTCGAGATCGAACGCTCGGCCATCGGCGAAGGCGGCACCGTCACCTTCGGTAAGACCGGACGCACCGCCGAGGTCGACGGCGCGACCAGTCTGCTGGAGGCGGGCGAGGCCGCCGGTGTGCAGATGCCGTTCGGCTGCCGGATGGGCATCTGCCAAACCTGTGTCGTGACACTGACGTCCGGGCATACCCGCGATCTGCGCAACGGTGACGAACGCCGCGAGGGCGACAAGGTGCAGACCTGCATCTCGGCAGCGGCGGGCGACTGCACGCTCGACGTCTGAGACAGCGAGCGCCGCAGACCGACCGTCGGGGGGATCCGGCAGGTACCCTCGAGGTACATCCAGTCAGGGAAAGGACCCCGGTGGCCATCACCGATATCAAGGCGTTCGCTCATCTCACGGCGAGCGACATCGAAACACTGGGGCAGGAACTCGATTCCATTCGACGTTCCGTCGAGCTGTCCCGCGGCGAACGTGACGCGAAGTACATCCGGCGCACCATCGCCGCGCAGCGCGGCCTCGAAGTGCTCGCCCGCGCCGTGTTGTTCGGCAGCCGCAACCGATGGGCCTGGCTGACCGGTACGGCACTGCTGTCGGTCGCCAAGATCATCGAGAATATGGAGCTCGGGCACAACATCAGCCACGGGCAATGGGACTGGATGAATGATCCCGAGATCCACTCCAGCACCTGGGAGTGGGATATGACCGGGCCGTCGGCGCAGTGGCGGCGGGCGCACAACTACTCGCATCACACCTACACCAATGTGCTCGGCAAGGACGAGGACCTCGGCTTCGGCATCCTGCGCATGACCCGCGACGAACAGTGGCGACCGATCCACTTGGTACAGCCACTGGCGAACATCCTGCTCGCGGCCACCTTCGAATGGGGCATCGCGCTGCACGACTGGAGCATCGAGAAGGAACTGTCCGGCGTACCGCCCAAGGAGCTGATGTCGGAGCCGAACAAGGAGTTCGCCCGCAAGATCACCCGCCAGGTAGCCAAGGACTTCGTGTTCTACCCCGCGCTCACCGGACCCGCCTTCATGTCGACGCTCAAGGCGAACGCGACCGCCAACCTGGTGCGCAATCTGTGGGCCTACGCGGTGATCTTCTGCGGCCACTTCCCCGACGGCGCCGAGAAATTCACCATCGAACAGCTCGAGGGCGAGACCAGCGGCGAGTGGTACCTGCGCCAGATGCTCGGCAGCGCCAACTTCAAGGCCGGGCCCGCGATGGCCTTCATGAGCGGCAACCTCTGCTACCAGATCGAGCATCACCTGTTCCCCGATCTGCCGAGCAATCGGTATCCGGAGATCGCCGTGCGGGTCCGCGAACTCTGCGATAAGTACGACCTGCCCTACACCACCGGCTCGCTCGGCAAGCAGTATCTGCTGGCCTTCCGGACCATTCACAAGCTGGCGCTGCCGGACCGCTTCCTCAAGCGCACCGCCGACGATGCGCCGGAGACCTCCTCGGAGCGCAAATTCGCCGGCATTTCGCTGCCGGCCATGCCCTCGATGCCGACCATGCCGTCGATGCCCAATGCCGAGCGCTGGGCCGATAAGTGGAACGAGACGCACTGGCTGCCCATCGACCCGGAAACCGGTAAGCGCCGCGGGCTGCGTTCGGCGCTGACCGAGGCCAAGGTGGTGCTGCGGGAGAAGGCCCGGCACGAGAAGGAAGTGCTGCGCGAGGCCAAGCTGGCGCTGCAGGAGAAGGCGCGCCAGGAGAAGGCCACATTGCAGCGAAAAGCCATGCGCGAGAGGGCTATCCGCCGAATCCGGCGTCGGAAATGATCTAGCACCCCCCGGTCACTTACACAATGGGGGATTTACCACATTTTGGAGACAAGTCCCAGCAACCTACGGTCTCGTAACTTACGGTACTGTAACCGGCATGGCGATCTCGGATGTCAAGGAATACGCGCACCTCACCGAAGCCGATGTGGAGGCACTAGGTGCGGAATTCGACGCGATCCGCCGTGATATCGAGGCCTCGCGCGGTGCTCGTGACGCGCGGTACATCCGCAATGTCATCCGGCTGCAGCGCGCGCTCGAGATCAGCGGCCGCGCGGTGCTGTTCGCCAGCTTCCTCCCGCCCGCCTGGTTCACCGGCGTGGCCCTGCTCAGTGCCGCCAAGATCATCGAGAATATGGAGATCGGGCACAACGTCATGCACGGGCAGTGGGACTGGATGAACGATCCGGAAATCCACTCCAGCTACTGGGAGTGGGATAACACCGGCCCGTCCAAGCACTGGAAGCACACGCACAACTACCTGCACCACAAGTACACCAATGTGCTCGGCATGGACGACGACATCGGCTACGGCCTGCTGCGCGTCACTCGCGACCAGCGCTGGAAGCCGTTCAATATCGGCAACCCGGTCTACAACCTGCTGCTGCAGATGTTCTTCGAATTCGGCGTCGCGGTCCAGCATCTCGAGCTGGGCAAGGTCGGCCGGTACAAGGAGGGTTCGCCCGAGCGGGCCGAATTCGAGGTCAAGCGCAAGGAAGTGCTGGTCAAGATCGGCAAGCAGATCGGCAAGGACTACCTGCTGTTCCCGCTGCTGACCGGTCCCGCATTCGTCTCGACGCTCACCGCGAACCTCACCGCCAATATCATCCGCAATGTCTGGACCAATGCCGTGATCTTCTGCGGCCACTTCCCGGACGGCGCGGAGAAGTTCACCAAGGCCGATATCGACGACGAGTCCAAGGGCCAGTGGTACCTGCGCCAGATGCTGGGCAGCGCCAATATCTCCGGCGGGCCGCTCATGCACTTCATGACCGGCAACCTGAGCCACCAGATCGAACACCACCTGTTCCCGGACCTACCGAGCAACCGCTACGCCGAGATCGCGGTGCGGGTGCGCGCCCTGGCCGAGAAGTACGACCTGCCCTACACCACCGGCTCGCTTCCGGTGCAGTACTTCAAGGCCTGGCGCACCATCCTGAAGCTGTCGCTGCCCAACAAGTACCTGCGCGCGACCGCCGACGACGCCCCCGAGACCGCCTCGGAACGCAAGTTCGACGGCGACACCATGCCGAGCTTCGACCCGGTCACCGGTAAGCGCCGGGGGCTGCGCACGGCGCTGAAGCAGGGTCGCCGCCGATTCGCCCGGCGCGCCGTAGCCGTCGGCTGACGCCCGGTCTCGGTGCGGGCGCTCACGGAAGTCCGTGGGCGCCTTCACCTTTCGATGGGGCAAATCGGGTCGCAGCCGTAACCGGCCGAGCGGGCTCGGAGCATCCCCGGGCGGCGGTGAGAGCGCGGGTTGCGGCTGGTTGACTGGGAGCCGTGTGTGCTGAAGATCTGAGCGTTTACGAGGCCATCCGGATGCGGCGTGATGTGCGGGCCGAATTCACCGGGGCTGCGGTCGACGATGCGACGCTGTGGCGGTTGCTCGATGCCGCGCATCGGGCGCCCAGCGTCGGCAACTCGCAGCCATGGGACTTCGTAGTGGTGCGCGAACAAGCGACGCTGCGCAAATTCGCCGATCACGTCGCGCGCAAGCGGATCGAATTCCGGGACGCGCTGCCAGCGGAGCGGGCGGCGACCTTCGAGCCGATCAAGATCGAGGGCATTACCGAGAGCGGCACCGGCATCGTGGTCACCTATGACCACGACCGCGGCGGTCCGCAGGTCCTCGGCCGCGCCACCGTCCCCGAAACCGGCATCTACTCAACGGTTCTGGCGATCCAGAACCTGTGGCTGGCCGCGACCGCGGAGCAGGTCGGTGTCGGGTGGGTCTCGTTCTACGATGCGCAATTCCTGGCCGAGCTGGTCGGCCTACCCGACGGCATCCGCCCCGTCGCCTGGCTGTGCGTCGGCCCGGTGCACGAATTCCAGCAGGTCCCGGACCTGGAACGGTTCGGCTGGCGCACCGGCCGCCCCCTCGCCGACGCCGTCCACCACGAGACCTACTCCCCCGCCGCTGCGCGTTAGACGCTCTCCAGCACCGCCGACGCGCCGATCCCACCCGCGGCGCAGATGCCGAGCAGGGCGGCGCGCTTGCCGGTGCGGGCCAATTCGTTGGCCATGGTGGTGACCATGCGCGCGCCGGTGGCGCCGAACGGGTGGCCGAGTGCGACCGAACCGCCGTGCACATTGAGTTTGTCGATATCGACCTCGCCGATGGCGGTATCGCGATCGAGGCGGGTCTTGGCCCACACGTCGCTGTTCAGCGCGGTCAGCACGGACAACGTCTGGGCGGCGAACGCCTCGTGGATATCGACGAAATCGATATCGCCCAGGGACATTCCCGCCTTGTCGAGGGCACGCGGCATGGAGATGGCCGGACCGATCAGCACCTGGTCGGTCGGGTCGACGCTGACATAGCTCCAGGAGCGGAAGGCGGCCAGCGGCCGGTAGCCGAGGGCGTGCGCGGTCTCCTCGCTCATCAGCAGCACCGCGGACGCGCCGTCGGTGAGCGGGCTGGCATTGCCCGCGGTCACGCTGCCGTCGCGCGCGAAGACCGGCTGCAGCCTCGCCAACTTCTCGACGCTCGTATCGGCGCGTACCAGTCCGTCACGGGTGATGTCCGCGCCGTCCGGCGTGCGTACCCGCAGCACCTCGTCATCGAATCGGCCGGAATCGATGGCCGCGGCCGCGCGGTGATGCGAGCGCGCCGCGAACTCGTCCTGATCCGCGCGGCTGATCCCGTGGATGCGGGCCATCTTCTCCGCCGACTCCCCCATCACCTCACCGGTGGTGCGTTCGGCGATCTTCGGTCGGCTCGGCAGCAGATCGGTGAAGGGCGCGAGCTGGCGCGCCGCGGTGAGATAGTCCGTCGGCTTCGGCTTGCCCAGCGCCAGCGGCGCTGCGGCGTGCACCAGCTTCTGCGGCAACTTCACCTCGGCATTGCTGGTCGAATCGCTGCCTCCGGCGATCATGATGTCGTATTCGCCGCGCTCGATCGCCGCCGCGGCCGAGGTGATCGCCTGGAGTCCGGAGGCGCAGGCACGCGTCACCGTGTAACCCTCACACCCGGGGTCGAGACCGAGGTCCAATGCGATCTCGCGCGCGATATTCGGAGCGGCACTCGGCAAGATCACCCCACCCCACACGATGGCCTGCACCTGCGCACCCGGCAGCCCGGTCCGCTCCAATAGCCCACGCACCGCGCCATCGGCCAGCGCGATCGAATCCATCCGCGTGTAATCGGTGAATGCCCTGATGAACGGCGTCCGCGCACCGGAGACGATGACGGCACGGCGAGCAGCACTGGTAGCCATGGGGGGTTCCTCCTCGAGAGACCTACCCCCACAAACTTACTTGGAAGTAAGTTCAAGGTCCAGGCCCGGCGGTACCCGGCTCAGCGATCCCCTCCATCGCCGCTGAGCCGGGCAGGTTCCCCACCGCGCGCCGGTGCACTCTCCGCACGCACCAACTGATTTCGCAGGCACACGGGCAACTCCCTGGCACCACCGAAACCGACTTGGCACTCAACCGCCGGCCCGCGACGACACTGTCGGGGCACCCACGGCCGGAAAAGGCCCCGGGCGGCGGATGAGCGGCGCCTGTCCCGGCGAACGCCCCTGCTCGTTCCGGAACACGCAAGGCGGACGTCGACACCTTCCGGCGCAAAGAAACAGTAGCAATCTTTCCATTAGTTTTTCAAATGTTTTCTATGAAGTTGTCTTCTTGCCCAGGAGGGCTCTAGCATGAGGCTCACTATGCAAAGCCCTTCGGAGCTGTCGCGACATAAGCGCTTCGGCCGAATCATCAAGGAACGCCGGGACGAACTCGGCCTGACACAGATGCAGATCGGCGATCTGGGAGGGCCCTCGGCGCCGACGATCCGCAAGATCGAGGACGGCGATGCGGCGATCAGCACGCACACGCTGAACAAACTCGACGCGCCACTGCGCTGGCTGCCCGGCAGTGCGGCGCGCACCTACGCGGGCGGCGACCCGACCGCACGCGATATCGCGGCGCACACCGCGAGCACCGACGAGTCGATCGTCTCCGGACCCGATTCGATCCGCTTCGAAATCTCGGATCTGACCGGGCTGCTCGCCGCCTCCGGTCGGCTCAACGACGCGGTCGAGCGCGGCCGGACCACCGAACCCCAACTGCTATCGGCCATTTCGGAGCTCAACGGGGTCGTCTCCCGCCTGTCCGCGCGCTATGCCACCGCGATGCTGGAACGCAACGGCGGACCGGGCAGGCCGCTGCACCCGTTGGTCGCGATGGCGTTCTCCCATCTGCTGGAGGTGCCAGCCGAGTCGAGCGATCCCGCCGAACTGGAGGAACGCCGCTATCGCCGCTGGCTGGCCGGGCGGGTGGAGGATGTGGACGCCGCCACCGAGGCACGCTTCCGAGCACGTTGGCTGGCGGCCCATCCGGGCGCGACATCGATTCGAAATGGCAAGCAGTAGAGGGCGACACAGATGACCGACGATGCGAAGAGCCGAGCGCTACTAACGCTCAGCCACAAGGTGAATCGACTGTTCGCGACCGTACACCCGCGTTCGGAGCCCGAGCGCACGACCGCCTCGGTGGCCGAACAGGTCGGCACGCAGCTGGGCCGCGCCATCCCAGTGGGCCGGATCGAGCGGTTGCGCCGCGGCGAATTCGACTCCGCACCAGTCGGATCCGACCTGCTCGCCGCGATCGCCCAGTGTTTCGGCGTAAGCGCCGACTATCTGACCACCACCGGTGCCGCCGCGGCCGCGATCGATCGCGAACTCGAACTGCTGGCCACCATGCGTGACGCCAACGTCGCCAGCATCGCGTTGCGCGGATCCGAGGTCGATCTCGCCACGTTGACCGCGCTCATCGAAAGCACGGACCAACCCGTGCGGCAACCACAGCCGGAGCAGTCTCCGACGACTGGGTAGCATCGTGACCTACACGGGGCGGAACCCGCAGCGCTGTAGGAGATTGCCACGAATGCCCGGTATGGAGAGCCGGTTCCGGGAAGTGTCCCGGGACGTACCGATACCGTCCCCCTGGAAGCTGCGCGACTACCTCGACGCCGTCGCCGAACATCGCGGCCGCACCATCACCCTGCAACCGGTGGATACCGCACTGCTCGCCGGCACCGGCTGCGGTACCGGTAGCGGGCTGTGGATTGCCAAGCGCGACAGCGACATCATCGTCTACGGCGCCGACACCACCGAATGGCATGCCGAGCACATCATCGTGCACGAGCTGGGCCATATGCTGCTCGGCCACGGACCGGAATCGGCGACCGAGACATCCGCGCCACGGCCGCTGTCCGCCATCGCCGAACTGCTCCCCTCGATTTCCCCGGAGTCCATCGCATATGTGCTGGGGCGCAGCGACTATGAATCCGCGCGCGAACGCGATGCGGAGACCTTCGCCGACCTGGTCATGCTGGCGGCCATGCGCCCGCAACGCCGAGATTCCTTGCTACACAGAACCTTTTTTCGCGATCGGCTCCCCCGCCTCCCCGAATCTTAGGCCGGTCGTCGGGTGCCACGACAGGTTCGTCGCGGGCCGGCGGTCGAAAGCCTGGCCGAGGCTTGGACGTACCCGATGAGGAACCCATGTGCTTGCGAAATCAGTTGCTACGCAGGCACACAGCACTGTCCTCCGGGTATTCAACTCGTGCGCTGAATACCCGGAGGCAAGGTAGAGCGGGAACTACGCGAGCCGGATCAGGCCGTAGTCGAATGCGTGGCGACGGTAGACGACCGACGGTCGGTCGGTCTCTTTGTCCTGGAAGAGGAAGAAGTCGTGGCCGACCAGCTCCATCTGATACAGGGCGTCGTCGACGGACATCGGGGTCGCGCTGTGCACCTTGGTTCGCACGATATGGCCGGGACCGGCCGCATATTCCGGAGATTCCGATTCGGCGGGCCGACGGCCCTCGACCTCGGGATGTTCGTGCACCGTAGCGGTCGCGTTCGCTGGTGCGAACAGGGACTCATCGATCAGGTCAGCGGTCGCCTCGGCCACCGATACGGGGGTCTTGTCACCGTAGTGCACCCGGCGCCGATCCTTCGTCCGGCGCAATCGGCTCTCCAGCTTCCCGGTCACCGACTCGAGGGCAGCGTAGAAGCTGTCCGCACAGGCCTCCGCCCGGACGACCGGGCCCTTGCCGCGCGCGGTGATCTCGACGCGCTGGCAGGCTTTGCGCTGACGACGATTGCGTTCGTGGAACAACTCCACATCGAAGAGGAAGATCGACGGATCGAAGCGTTCGAGACGGGAGAGTTTCTCCGCGACGTAAATTCGGAAATGGTCGGGAACCTCGACATTGCGGCCCTTCACCACGACATCGCCGCGAGGCGCTCGAGGTCGGTCCGCTTCGGGTTCGGCTGTTGCCTGCAAGGTGCTGTCATCGAGCACCGAAGACTGTGCCTCTTTAACAGAGGGGGCAACTTTCACTGAAGGTCGTGAAGAAGTCGTCACGCGTACCTCCCGGATATGGCCGCACAGACCAACGTGCGTGCGGCGGGATTAGCCGTGCCGATAGACAATCTCTCGGCACATGATGTCCGAGGCGCCACCTCCAAACTCCCGGTTCGGGTGTGTGATCGCGACGGTAGTACGACAACGGGCGGTCCGCCAGTGTTCACGCAAATTTCCCGGAGTCAAGCCGAACACGTCACCAACACGGCACGGACCGGCACCCCTATATGGTGGAGCGCGCGGACCGATTCGCGGGCCGTGGCACCGGTCGTCAGCACGTCGTCGACCAGTACGACCTCGGCATTCGCCGGAATTTCCGATTCGGCCGCAGCACCTGGCCGAGCAATGACGCGACCGCGCATATTGTGTTGGCGCTCACTGCTTGTCAAGCCCACCGAATCGCGCACACCCCACCACACCCGCAACATCGGCACCACCCGGCAATCCGGCAGCCACCTCGCCGCCGCCCGCGCCGTCCGGACCACGGGATCCCCGCCGCGGCGCCGCGCCGCGGCCCGACGACTCGGCGCCGGGATCAACACCAGCGGCCGCTCGCCGTCGCGCAACCGCGTCAGCCCATGCGCCAGCGCCAGCCCCAACGGCTCGGCGAGATCGCGCCGCCCGCGCTCCTTCACCGCCAGCACCGCCCACCGCGCCGGACCCGCATAAGGCCCCAGCGCCCAGCACGGCACCCCAGGATCGGTGCGCGGCCGCACCCGTACCGGCGGCCGCTGCAGCGTCCCCGCACATTCCCCGCACCAGCCCACACCGACCACACCACATCCGGCGCAATCCATGGCCAGGATCAGATCCAGCAGCGTCCGCATCGCCCGAGTCTGCCCCCACCCACCGACAGGTTCGCCGAATGTCGGAGTCGCAGCGCTCGTTTCGCCGCCGCCGGTCAGCCGGGAAGTACCGGGACCGAGTTCTCGCCGTTGAGGCCGGGTACCTCGCGCCAGAAGCGATCGGCGGTCTGATCGCTGTACTGGAGCTGGAGCACCGCGCGCGAATCTCCCACGTACTCCGCTTCCGGCGAGGCGCTGACCACCCGCACGGGCGCGGTCAGATTCTGGCTGATCTGCGGGGTCGGCTGTGATCCGTCGATCGAAACCGTCGACAGCGGGTCGACATTGCCCTCCCTGGCGATGACGATCGTTTCCGCGCTGAGCCAGCTCAACGACACCGCCCTGGTGCTGAGCGTGAGTGCCAGCTGCAGCGGCGAGGTGAGCACGTACTTGCCGTCCGGGCGTCGTTCGACCACCGCGACGTAGACCTTGCCGTCGGCGATGAGCGCCGCCCGCACACCGGTGCGCGAGATCCGCAACTCGGTGATCGGCAGCCGCAGACCCGACCCCGAGGTCGTCAATGCCGAGATATCGACCTCCTGCACCGAGACATTGCCGGTGGCGCGATCGTTGACCGCGCGGATGACCCGTTCGCCATCGATGACGGCCCAGGCCGCGGTGCCATCGGCATTCCAGGAGGGTCGGCTGATCGTCGAACCCGCGGCGACCGGGAAGGCGTTGCCGCCGTAGCTGCCGACCATGAGCGTGCGCGCCGGCTCCGGCGGCGGACGTCCGGCGTCGGCGACCGCGGCGACCAGTTGGCCGTCCGGTGACAGGGCGACCGACTGCAGATTGTTCACCGCACCGAAGTAGCCGGGCGGAGTGATCATGCCGCCGTCGGTGACCTGCACCAGTGAGCCGTTGCGCAGGGCGTGCAGCCCGATCTGGTTGCGCGCGTAGACGGCCGGGCTGAGCGATTCGACATCGGCGACCGACCAGCCGTTGGCGGCGAAGCGATCGTCGAACGGTTTACCGTCGGCGAGCAGCATGTACGGGCCGAGGATATCGGCGCCCGCCAGGGTGAGCACCACCTGTCCGGCCAATAGCTCCTTATCGCGCGGGGACAGTGCGGCGGCGCCCGCGAAATCGAGGCGCACCCCGCCGAGTCCGACGCCGACGTCATTGTTGTCGTTATTGGGTTTGGTGATGGGGCTGCGCAAGCTCACCGGTGGCGCGAGTTCGTTGCGCACCACCGAGGCGAGTGTGGGCTGGGTCCCCTCGGCGAGCAGGGCGAGCAGCCGCTGGGTCAGCTGGTTCTTGGCCACCGAGATCCAGCGCAGATCCGGGACGAGGGTGGTGCCGGACGGGTCGATGAAGTACAGCACGTAGCGCCGATAGGACTTGGCGAACGCGGTCTGCTCCATGACGACGCCGTCGGGCAGCTCATCGATGCGCCATTCGCCGTCGACCTTGGTCATCTCGATCTTGTTTTCCAGCGGCGCATCGATGGCCCGATAGGCGCCGTCCGCGGCCAGCTCGCCGACCTTGTGCGCCCGGATCACGTAGGTCGCCTTATCGCCGGAACGCGACTCGCGCAGCGTATCGGCCCTGTCCACGATCAAGGTGCCCGCCGCGTCGTCCCACTGTGCCGACGCCGTCGGTGTCATGTACTGCCGGGCGGCCAGGTGCCGGTTGGCCGGATCCGCGGTGGCCTGCAGGAAGTCACGCAGCAGCAGATCCGGATCGCGCCCCCCGATGGGCGGCGGCGGGCCATCGGAGGTGGGCTGCCGATTGATGGTGCCGAGCGCCTGCGGTGCCGAGGATTCCGGCAGGCTCGCGCATCCGGTGAGTACCAGCAGCGCCGCCACCGCCGCCGCGCCGAGCGCGGACAGCCGCAGCGAAGTGCGCCTCGGATACCAGCTACGCATCCTCATGACTGTACGTCCCCGCCGTCACCGGGCACGCTGTGCCCGGCCTGCTCCGGTTCGGCGGTATCGGCATCGGGCGCGGCCGCGTCGGCCGCAGATCCGGTGCCGTTGGTGGGTGCGATCCCGTTCGAGTCGGAGTCGGCCGAATCGGTGCGGACCGGGTCGGGGGCGATCGAGGTCGCGTCGGCACCGTTCGTCTCGACCCGGATCACCGAAGCCAGGTCCGTAACCGTGCCCTCGGCGGCCGGTTCCGGTTCGGCCGGTTGGGTATCGACCTGCGGCACGGGCAATGCCTTGCGCAACACCGGTTCCAGCGGCAGCGGGCTCGCGCCCATCTTCTTGCCGCGCACCAGCGGCAGGGTCAGCCGGAAGCTCGCGCCGATGCCGATTTCGCCCCACGCCTCGAGCTTGCCCTCGTGCAGATTCGCATCCTCGACGCTGATGGACAGGCCGAGTCCGGTGCCGCCGGAGCGCCGCATCCGCGATGGGTCCGAGCGCCAGAACCGGTTGAAGACCAGCTTCTCCTCGCCGGGCCGCAGGCCGACACCCTGATCACGCACGATCACCGCGACCGCATTGGCCTCGACATCGCCGCGCATCCGGATCAGCACCGGCTTGCCCTCGCTGTGGTCGATCGCATTGGCGAGCAGATTGCGCAACACCCGCTCCACGCGCCGCGGATCGACCTCGGCGACCAGCGGCTCCTCCGGCATGTCGATGACCACCTCGACACCGGACTCCTTGGCCAGATGCCGCACGGTGGAGATCGCGGCCCGCGCGCACATCCGCACGTCGAGCGATTCGACCTGCAGCTCGGCCACACCGGCGTCGTGCCGACTGATCTCGAGCAGGTCGTTGAGCAGACCCTCGAACCGGTCCAGTTCGGTGACCAGCAGTTCGGAGCTGCGGGCCAGGGCCGGATCGAGATCGTCGCTGCTGCCGTGAATCAGGTCGGCGGCCATGCGGACGGTGGTCAGCGGGGTCCGCAGCTCATGGCTGACGTCGGAGGTGAAGCGGCGCTGCAGATTTCCGAACTCCGCCAACTCGCTGATCTGGTTGGACAGACTCTCGGCCATCTCGTTGAAGGCCTGGGCCAGCCGCGCCATATCGTCCTCGCCGCGCACCAGCATGCGTTCCTTGAGCCTGCCGTCGGCGAAACGGCCCGCGATCCGGGCCGCGGAGCGGATCGGCAGCACCACCTGCCGGGTGACCAGCGCGGTGATCGCGGCCAACAGCACCAGCAGCACGATGCCGCCGATCATCATGGTGCCGCGCATCAGCGATAGGCTGCGCTCCTCATTGGCCAGCGGGAAGATCAGATAGATCTGCAGCGTCGGGACCTCGGCGCTCGGGCTGCCGACGATCAGCGACCGGCCGTGATAGCCGTCCGGGTCCGCGACCGTGGCGAACTGGTAGCTGACCTGGTTGCGCGCGACGAACCGGCGCAGTTCCTCGGGCACCTCCTGGATCGGCCCGGTCGAGATCTGCTGCTGCGGGGTACCGCCGACAAGGCTCAGCGCCGAATCGAAACTGCCTGCGACGCCGGTCGATTGGCCGGTGCCGCCGCGGTTGGACAGCGCGTTGCGGGCATCGATGAGACGCTGCTGCTGGGTGCCGATATCGTGCACACCGGCCAGCTGGCTCTCCACCGTATTGCGGGCGCGATCCATCTCCTCGACCGCGCCGTTGATCTTCGCGTCGATCAACCGGTCGGTGATCTGACTGGTCAGCACCACGCCGAGGATCGTGATGACGATCAGCGACAGGGTGAGCGTGGACACGATGACGCGCAATTGCAGCGAACGCCGCCAAACGTGGCCGAGTGCGCTGCCGACCTCCTTCAGCCAGGCCACCACCGGCGCGAGGGATCGTTCGAGACGCTGCACCACCCCGGGCGAGGCGGTCGAACGATCCGCATCGCCTCCGATCACGGGGGTCCGGCCTTGTAACCGACACCGCGGACGGTCAGCACGATCTCCGGGTTCTCGGGATCCTTCTCGACCTTCGCGCGCAGCCGCTGCACGTGGACGTTCACCAGACGGGTGTCGGCCGCGTGCCGGTAGCCCCAGACCTGCTCGAGCAGCACCTCACGGGTGAAGACCTGGCGCGGCTTGCGGGCCAGGGCGACGAGCAGGTCGAACTCCAGCGGCGTCAGTGAGATCTGCGCACCACCGCGGGTCACCTTGTGTGCGGGCACATCGATGACGATATCGGCGATGGAGAGCAGTTCGGCGGGCTCCTCCTCGGTGCGGCGCAGGCGGGCACGCACCCGGGCGACGAGCTCCTTCGGCTTGAAGGGCTTGACGATGTAATCGTCGGCCCCGGACTCCAGACCGAGTACGACGTCGACCGTATCGGTCTTCGCCGTCAGCATCACGATCGGAACTCCCGAGTCGGCCCGTAGCACCCGGCATACATCGATGCCGTTCATACCGGGCAGCATCAGGTCGAGCAGCACCAGATCGGGGCGGATCTCACGAACCGCCGCCAGCGCCTGCGTGCCGTCGCCGACCACATGCGGGTCGAACCCTTCCCCGCGCAAGACGATCGTGAGCATCTCAGCGAGTGCCATATCGTCGTCGACGACCAGAATCTTCGGCTTCATAACTACTATGTTGTCATCTCTCGCGCTCGGAACGGGCCGCCACGCCAACACTGGTGCAATCCCGCCGCACATCCAACCCTATCCGGCAACAATTTCGGCCAATCTGGTGGCCAGCGTCGCCGGATCGTCACCGGATCGGTATCTCCACCACGGCCCGTACCAGTTCCGTTCGGCCAGCTCACGGTACACCTCGCCGGTGCGCCGCTGTAGTCCGCCGTCGCGCTCGTAGGCGTCGAGCGCGCGGGTCCGGTCGAGTTCGCCACGCAGCCGGGCACGCTCGGCCGCGACCTCGGTCGGTACGTCCAGCAACAGCTGCAGCGTCGGTACCGGCAAATCGAAGCGGCCGAACTCCAATTCGCCCACCCAGCGCACGATTTCACCGTCGGCCGACTGCTGCAGGCGCGCGGCCGAATACGCGGCGTTGGAGGCCACATAGCGGTCCAGAATCACGATGTCGTTGTCGGCCAACAACTTCGACAACTCATCGCGCGCACCCGCCCGGTCCAGCGCGAACATCAGCGCCATACCGTGCACCGAATCGGCGAGATCGCCATGGGCGCCACGCAATGCCTCGGCCGCGAGATCGGCATGCACGGACCGGTCATAGCGTGGAAAGGCGAGCGTTTCCGCGCGCAGACCCCTGGCGCGCAGGTCCGCGAGGACGCCGTCGATCAGCGTCCGCTTCCCGGCGCCATCGAGGCCCTCAACCGCAATCAGCACGCCCATGGCGAGCAGGTTACCGCCAGGCGGCGACATCAATTGACAGCGCCCCGCCGACCGAGGTGGGTCGGCGGGGCACAGGCCTTTTCGGCGCTACCTGCCGCGGCTCAGTAGCGGTAGTGGTCGGGCTTGTACGGGCCCTCGACATCGACGCCGATGTACTCGGCCTGATCCTTGGTGAGCTTGGTCAGCGTGCCGCCGAGTGCCTCGACGTGGATGCGCGCGACCTTCTCGTCCAGGTGCTTGGGCAGGCGGTAGACCTCGTTGTCGTATTCCTCCGGCTTGGTCCACAGCTCGATCTGCGCGATCACCTGGTTGGAGAAGCTGTTCGACATCACGAACGACGGATGTCCGGTGGCATTGCCGAGATTCAGCAGACGCCCCTCCGAGAGCACGATGATGGACTTGCCGGACTCCTTGAACGTCCAGAGGTCGACCTGCGGCTTGATGTTCAATTTCGTTGCGCCGGAACGCTCCAGCGCCGCCATATCGATCTCGTTGTCGAAGTGACCGATATTGCCGAGGATGGCCTGGTCCTTCATCGCCTTCATGTGATCGAGGGTGATGATGTCCTTGTTGCCGGTCGAGGTGATGACGATATCGGCCTGGCCGATCGCCTGCTCGACGGTGACCACGTCGTAGCCGTCCATCAGCGCCTGCAGCGCGTTGATCGGATCGATCTCGGTGACCTGCACCCGGGCGCCCTGTCCCGCAAGCGATTCCGCGCAGCCCTTGCCGACATCGCCGTAGCCGCAGATCAGTACCTTCTTGCCACCGATCAAAACGTCGGTGCCCCGGTTGATTCCGTCGATGAGCGAGTGACGGGTGCCGTACTTGTTGTCGAACTTGGACTTGGTGACCGAGTCGTTGACATTGATCGCCGGGAACACCAGCTCCCCCGCCGCCGCGAACTGGTACAGCCGCAGCACGCCGGTGGTGGTCTCCTCGGTGACGCCCTGCACCGATTCGGCGATCTTGCCCCACTTGGTCTTATCGGTCTCGAAGCGCTCGCGCAGCAGGTTCAGGAAGACCTTGTACTCGGTCGAGTGGTCCTCGTCCTCCGGCGGCACCACGCCCGCCTTCTCGAACTGCGCACCGCGCAGCACGAGCATGGTGGCGTCACCACCGTCGTCGAGAATCATGTTCGCGGGCTCACCCGGCCAGGTCAGCATCTGCTCGGCGGCCCACCAGTACTCCTCCAGGGTCTCGCCCTTCCAGGCGAAGACCGGGGTGCCCGTCGGCGCGTCCACGGTGCCGTGCGGGCCGACGACGACGGCCGCGGCGGCGTGGTCCTGGGTGGAGAAGATGTTGCACGAGGCCCAGCGGACCTCGGCGCCGAGCGAGGTCAGCGTCTCGATCAGCACCGCGGTCTGGATGGTCATGTGCAGCGAACCGGAGATGCGCGCACCCTTCAGCGGCAGCACCTCCGCGTACTCGCGGCGCAGTGCCATCAGGCCGGGCATCTCGTGCTCGGCGAGGCGGATCTCCTTGCGGCCGAATTCGGCCAGCGACAGGTCCGCCACCTTGTAATCGATGCCGTTGCGGACATCGGCGGTCAGGGACGTGCGTGCGGGAAGTTCTGAGGTCGTCATCTGCCTCTATCAGCCTCTCCTGGTTCGTCAGTACCGCACCTAGGCTACAGCGTGTCCGCCAGCCGTTGAGCCTGGTAGACACCGTCCTTCTCGGACGTCCAACACTCCCGCTGGTGCGGTTTGAGCATTGGTTTCCGCGTCGTCCGGACCGGTTGCACCCACACATAGCTGTGGGCCAGCGCCTTCCCGTCGGCGGACATTGGTAACCGGGGCTCGCGCTTCGGGCTCCCGAGCCTGGGTGTTGTGGTGTTGTTCGCCCCAGGCGGCGAGGTTGACCGCGGCGTTGTGGTCGCGGTCGAGTTCATGTCCGTTCTTACATCTGAAGGTTCGGTCGGCCAGGGTCAGTTCGGCGTTGCGGGTGCCGCAGCGGGAACAGATCTGACTCGAGGGGAACCACCGATCAGCGAGGACGACGGTGCCTCCGCGCCAGGCTTGTTTATAGGTGATCATTCGCGCGAACTCGGACCATCCAGCATCGACGATCGCGCGGGCCAGATGGCGGTTGCGCAGCATGCCTGCAATGTTCAGGTCCTCCAGTACGAGGCGGTCGTGGGTCTTGACCAACTCGGTGGTGACCTGATGCAGAAAATGGCGGCGAATATCGGCTACCCGGGCATGGTGGCGACCGAGTCTGGCTGCGGCTCGTTGTCTGTTGTTGGAGCCCTTCGGTTTTCGGGTTACCGATTTGGCCAGGCGGCGTTGCTTGTGCATCCCGGCGACCAAAGGCTTCGGAGGCTGATCAACACGAGCAACCTGGGCGCCACCGCTGGTTGCCGCGACCAAGTATGCCGACAGGCCACGATCCACCCCCACCCAACTACCACTGTCTGCGGCTGAGCGGGCGGGGTGCTGCAAGCGTGGGTGCAGGTCGACCGCCTCCACATTCAGCGTGATCCACCACCGCCCGCCCTTCATGGTGATTGTGGCGAACAGTATCTTCGCACGACCACCCAAGAGCATTCGCCGCAATCGCCGGGTGTCGTCACGGACCGCAACCGTCCCGATACCGGGGAGTATGACCGATCGCGGACGGTCATCGCTTCCGACTCGGATCAAAGGCAGGCACCCTCGGGAGTTCTTGTTGCGCAACCGGAACGATCGTTGTCCTGCGGCTTTCCTCTTGAACCGCGGAAAGCCGACTCGGCGACCCTTGCGGGTGCCGCGACGCGAGTCCGTCCATGCCGCCAATGCCCGCGCACAATCCACGCCCGCTTGCTCGAACACCTGCTGACATACCTCGCTTCGCCACACCAGCCCGGTGGCCGACGTGACGGTGGTGCCCTCTGTGTCGACCACGAACACCCGCCCGGCCTGCTCGGATTTCTTCCACCGGTTGAAGTAGTTGATGAGATCGAACCCCGACCACGGCACCGACACTGTCGGGTCGCTCTTGCGCGCGGCCAACGCCGACTTCACCGCGCGCAGGCACTGATTGAACGCGAACCGCGCCGCGCCGACGTGGCGCCACAGCACTGTTTGCTGCTCGACCGTGGGGTCCAAGCAGAACCGGAACGAAGTGTGCCGCACCACATCGGCAGCATCCCACCAGCCACCGACAAGTTCGATTCATCCGATTTGCCGTTTCCGCCACTCTTTACAAATTCAATGATTTGTCTAGACAGACGACAAGATGATCTCTATTGTCAACTTTAGTGGTGCTGCATACCACATGTGATGTGCCCCTGATGAGGAGACAACGATGTCCACGGAAACCCATGCGTCCGGCCCCCGGGTCGAGGCGACCGACTGGCGCGACAGCAAGCGATATCTGTGGCTGTGGGGGCTGTTCGCGCCGACCGGCCTGTTCTCCATCGGCCTGCCGCTGGTCTGGGCGTTGAATGAATTCGGCTGGCACAGGCTGGCCCAGGTGCCGTTCTGGTTCGGCCCGGTGCTGGTCTACGTGGTGATTCCGCTGGCCGATATCTTCTTCGGCCCGGACGGCAACAACCCGCCGGACGAGGTGATGGAGTACCTGGAGAACGACAAGTACTACCGCTACCTCACCTACCTCTATCTGCCCTTCCAGTACGCGACGCTGATCATGGGCTGCTACCTGATCACGGCGGACAACCTGAGCTGGCTCGGCATCGACGGCGGGCTGCACATCGTCGACAAGATCGGTCTGGCCATCACCATCGGCATGATCGGCGGCATCGGCATCAATACCGCCCACGAACTCGGCCACAAGAAGGTCGACCTGGAGCGCTGGCTCTCGCGCATCGCCCTGGCCCAGTCGTGCTACGGCCACTTCTACATCGAGCACAACCGCGGCCACCACGTGCGCGTCGCGACGCCGGAGGATCCGGCGAGTTCCCGTGTGGGCGAGACGTTCTGGGCCTTCTTGCCGCGTACGGTGTGGGGCAGCCTGACCTCGTCGTGGCGTCTGGAGCGGACCCGGCTCGAACGTCTGGGCAAGAAGCCGTGGAGCCTGCAGAACGAAGTGCTCAGCGCCTGGCTGATGTCGGTGGCGTTGTGCGCGGTGCTGCTCGCGGCGTTCGGCATCGGCCTGCTGCCGTATTTGATCCTGCAGGCGATCGTCGGCTTCAGTCTGCTGGAGGCGGTCAACTACCTGGAGCACTACGGCTTGGTCCGCCAGCGCACCGCATCCGGCCGCTACGAGCGGCCCGCCCCGGTGCACAGCTGGAACAGCGACCACATCGTCACCAATATCTTCCTGTACCACCTGCAGCGGCACAGCGATCACCACGCGTACCCGACCCGGCGCTACCAGACGCTGCGCAGCTGGGACGGCGCACCGAATCTGCCGAGCGGCTACGCGAGCATGATCCTGCTCGCCTATTTCCCGCCGCTGTGGCGGCGCGTGATGGACAAGCGGGTGCTCGCGCACTACGGCGGCGACATCACCCGTGCCAATATCCATCCGGCCAAGCGGGACAAGGTGATCGCGCGCTACGGTACGGCGGAGGCGTGATCATGAGCAGGTTTCGCTGTCCCGTTTGCGATTACGTCTATGACGAGCTGAAAGGTGCGCCGCACGAAGGCTTTCCGGCGGGCACGGCGTGGGACAAGGTGCCCGACGACTGGTGCTGTCCGGACTGCGGTGTGCGCGAGAAGATCGACTTCGAACCGATGGGAGTTCCCCAGTGACGGAATACAAACTATTCCAATGTATCCAGTGCGGCTTCGAGTACGACGAGGCCAAGGGCTGGCCGGAGGACGGGATCGAGCCCGGCACCCGCTGGGACGATATTCCGGACGACTGGACCTGTCCGGACTGCGGCGCGGCCAAGGCCGATTTCTACATGGTCGAGATCGAACGGTCGTGAATTTTGACTGCGGCAACCACCCGTGACAACCTCGCGGGTATGCCGCGCACCGGACCGAGGGTTTCCTATCAGGAGGCGGCGCGGGAACTCCTGCGCACCTCCGTCCTGGATTCGATGCGCGAGCTGCTGACCGAGCGGGACTGGTCGAAGATCACCCTCGGCGACGTGGCCACCAGGGCCGGGGTCAGCAGGCAGACCCTCTACAACGAATTCGGTTCGCGCGCCGGGCTGGCGCAGTCCTACGCGCTGCGCCTGGCCGACGATCTGGTCGACCACGTCGGCTCCGCGATCGACGGCAATATCGGCGACGCGCGCGCCGCGTTCGAGGAGGGGCTGCGCGACTTCTTCCGGGCGGCCGCCGCCGACCCGCTGGTGCAGTCGCTGGTCATCGGTGAGGTGAAGCTGGATCTGTTGCGGCTCATCACCCTTGATGCCGAGCCGTTGCTCGAACACGCAACCGCGCGGCTGTCCACCGCGTTCCAGCACACCTGGGTGCAGGCGACGGCCGCCGAATCCGATGTACTGGCCCAGGCTCTGGTGCGGATCGCGCTGAGCTACATCCCGACGCCGCCCGCGCCGGGGCGCGACGCACCCGCGGAATTGAGTGCGGTATTCGGTCCGTACGTCGAGGCGATTCTGGCCGCGCGCGAACGGCGTTGAGCCCCGCGAGAACGGCGTTGATCCCACCAGTGAGAAGTTGACCGTTTGCGGTGAGTGTGCCGTGATCGCGGCCACATGTGAACATGCTTAAATACCAACTGTCAGGCATGTAACCGCTGACGCCTTTCAGCGCCCAACTGCTGTGTAACAGACGTAAGGTCTGTATGTATTGTCATGCGTCGGAGTTAGGGTACTTATTTAGCGGGGCAAACGTGCAAACGGTTGGCAAACCGGCGGGGTCTCCCGACCCCAAACGCCATCTGTGGGTCCTCGGTCTGATCGCACCATCGAGCGCATTGTTGCCATCGCAGCTGGTCTTGCATACCGGTGCCCCGATCTTCTGGTGGATCGGGCCGATCATCGTGTTGATCGTGATCCCCGTGCTGGACTGGGTGGTCGGTGAGGACGGCAGCAATCCACGCGATGAGGATTACGAGTTGCTGTCCAATGACAGGTATTACCGGTGGTGCACCTACCTGTTCCTACCGGTCCAGATGATCGGGCTGGTCATCGCCGCCTACATGTGGGCCGGTGACGAGCTCAGCGTGGTCGACAAGCTCGGGCTGGCAGCGACTTTGGGCTTCGTCAGCGGCATCGGCATCAATGCGGCGCACGAACTCGGGCATCGGGTCGAACACCTGGAGCGCTGGCTGGCCAAGCTCGCGCTGGCGCAATCGGGATACGGCCACTTCTTCGTCGAGCATAATCGCGGCCATCATGCCAGGGTCGCGACGCCGCAGGATCCGGCCAGCGCCCGGATGGGCGAATCGCTCTGGGAGTTCTTGCCGCGCAGTGTTTCCGGCGGATATCGCTCGGCTATCAAACTGGAACGCGACCGCCTGAACCGCAAGGGCAAACGCTGGTTAAGCCTGGACAACCACATCCTGCAGGCATGGGCGATGAGCGTGGTGCTGTTCGGCACGCTGGTCGCGATCTTCGGCTGGCGCATGGTGCCGTATCTGGCGCTGCAGGCGCTGATCGGGATCGCGCTGTTGGAGACGGTGAACTACGTCGAGCACTACGGTCTGCTGCGGGCGCGCCGCCCCAACGGTCTCTACGCGCGCTGCTCGCCGCGCGACAGCTGGAACAGCGACCGCCTGGTCACCAACATCTTCCTGTTCCACCTGCAACGGCACAGTGACCACCACGCGAATCCGGGACGCCGGTACCAGACGCTGCGCAGCTCGATGCAGGCGCCGCAGCTGCCGGCCGGATACGCCACCATGATCGTGTTCGCGGCCATCCCGCCGCTCTGGCGACACATCATGGATCACCGCGTGCTGGCCCATTACGGCGGCGATATCACCCTCGCCAATATCCAGCCGCGCAAGCGCCGTCGAATCCTGATGACCTACGGCGTGACCGCGTAGTTCATCCGCAGGAGGTTGTGGGGTTCCCGGCTTGCGCCGGGAACCCCACAACGCGACCACCCTGGGTCGGCGGAAGTCTCGCCGATCAGCGAAGCAGGACGTCGGCGTTGTCGGGCAGCGCGTCGGCCGGCCACCAGCGCAGATCGGTGGATTCGTGGCTGCGGACCGGGATCGCACCGGCCGGGGCCACGATGCGGAACAGCAGATCGAGGTGCCTGGTCGCGACGCCGAGCGAGCAGGTGATCGGATGTGCTTGCGCGCCATAGAGTTCCGGATCGATGCGCAGACCCGCCATGCCGGACTCCTCGGTCGCCTCGCGCAGCGCGGCGTCGGCCACGGTCTCGTCACCCTCCTCGCAGTGCCCGCCGAGTTGGATCCAGCGGCCGACTCGCGGGTGCAGCGTCAGCAGCACCTCGCGCTCGTCGTGCGAGAAGACCACCGCCGAGGCCGTGATGTGACCGGGAGCGTGCTCGCGCAGACACCCGCGCGGGGCGGATCCGAGGAAGGCCAGCATCGCCTCCCGCAGCGAGGCGTCGACTCCGGTGGGCTGCCACGCCTCGAGCAGCTGCGTCGCCGAGGCGTGCAGGGAACTCGCGCTCACCGATCCGCCCCCTTCCGCACCCCTTGCGGACACCCACGACGAGTGCGGATCCCACCTGCGGATTCGCGGGGGTTCACAGTTCGACCAAACCGGGGCCGGGGCCGAAGACCGGGCGAGGAGTGAGCTCTTCCAGGGGGTGGCCGATGGCGATGGCGCCCAACGGTTGCCAGTCGTCGGCCAGGCCGAGGACGTCGCGGGTGATTTCCGGCGCGAAGATGGTCGAGCCGATCCAGCAGCTGCCGATGCCGTCGGCGGCCAGCGCGACGAGCAGTCCCTGGACGGCCGCGCCCACCGCGACGGTGAACATGGTCCGCTCGTTATCGCGACGCCGCTCGTCCGGATAGTCGTGCGCACCGTCGGGCACGCAGAACGGGATGATCACCTCGGGTGCGTCGAAAAGGATTCGGCCGCGGGCGATTCGGCGTTCCACCCGCTCCGGGTCGAGCCCGTCGGCGGTGAGATCGGCCCGCCACCGCTCGGCCATCGCCTCGAGCAGCTGGGCGCGCAGGCCGGACTTGCGGACCCAGACAAAGCGCACCGGGCGGGTGTGGTGCGGCGCGGGCGCGGTGAGCGCCTTGGCGACCGCGGCGCGGATGCTTTCGGGATCGACCGGGGTATCGGCGAATTGGCGGATGGAGCGACGCAGCAGCAGCGCCTCGGAGCGCCCGCGCACGATCGCCTCGGCGGTGCCGAGCCAGAACAGATCATCGGTGCCGCCGCGCAACAGGTCGGCGGCGCAGGATCCGTCGTCGGTGACCGGCAGCCCGCGCACCACCGCGACCGGGACGCCGCCGAGCTTGCCCTTCACCAGATCCGCGGCGGCGGCCAATTCGTCGGCCACCGCGACCTGGGTGACGTGCAGTTCATTGCCCTGCCCGTCGACCGCGCCCGCGTAGTCGTGCAGCACCCGCAGACCCGATGCGCCGATGGCGGCGTCGGTCTGGCCGTTGCGCCAGGCCCGGCCCATGGTGTCGGTGACGACCACCGCGACGTTCACGCCGAGCCGCTCGGACAACGCGTTACGCAGCGCCTTCGCGCTGGCATCCGGATCGGCGGGCAACAGCACCAGTTCACCCTGCTCGACATTGGATCCGTCCACCCCGGAGGCGGCCTGCACGATGCCGAGCTTGTTCTCGGTGATCAGCGTGCGGCCCTTGCGCGCGAGCACGCGCACCGCTTCCTGTTCGACCAGGGCGCGACGGACGGTATCGCGCTCTTCCGGGTCCGATGGCGCCTCGACGATCCGCCCCTCCGCCTTCGCGATGATCTTGCTGGTGACGACCAGGATGTCGCCGTCGGCCAGCCACGGCGCGCAGACGGCGATGTGCTCGCCGATGTCATCGCCCGGCCGGAACTCCGGCAGTCCGATGATCGGCAGGATGCGCAACTCCCCCGCCGCGTGGTCGAGGGGTCCGGTCATATTGATGGCTCGCTCGGACACACCGTCACCTTCCCGACTCACGGCTTGACTCCCGCCAGATCCAACGCCTGTCGCACCATTTCAGCAGTGGTCGGCGGATCGGTCATCAGCAATGGCACGCTGCGCACCTCGACACCGGGCACGTCCGCGGTATCGGTGGTGTGGATCAGCCATCCGTCCAGGATGCCGGTGGCCGAGCGCGCGCCGTAGTAGCGTCCGATCGCCTCGGCGGTGGTCTCGACGCCGATCACCGAGAGGCATTCATCGGCCATGCCGCGCAACGGTTTTCCGTCGATCACGCCGGAGATGCCGATCACCTTGGCCTCGGTGGTGCGCAGCGCGCCGCGGATTCCGGGCACCGCGAGGATGGCGCCGATGCTCACCACCGGGTTGGACGGGGCCAGCAGCACGGCGTCGGCCTCAGCTATGATCTGCGTCACATTTGGCGCGGGTTTGGCCTCATCGGCCCCAATTGTGGCGAATCCATGCGTCTCGATGCCCGCGCGGTAGCGAACCCACCACTCTTGGAAATGGATCGCGCGGCGTTCGCCAGGGTTGTCGGGGTCACTGACAACGACATGTGTTTCGCAGCGATCGTCGGTAGCCGGGATGAGTTTTACGCCCGGCTGCCACCGGTTGCACAACGCCTCGGTGACCGCGGAGAGCGGGTACCCGGCGCGCAACATTTCGGTCCGAACCAAGTGCGTCGCGATATCGCGATCCCCCAACCCGAACCAATCGGGTTGGGCGTGATATTTGGCCAGTTCTTCCTTGGCGTGCCAGGTTTCCGCGACCCGGCCCCAGCCGCGTTCGGTATCGATTCCACCGCCGAGGGTGTACATGCAGGTATCGAGGTCGGGGCAGATCCGGAGGCCGTGCATCCAGACGTCGTCACCGACATTGACGATGGCGGAAACATCCGCATCGGGCAGTAGTTCCCGGACACCCTGAAGGAAGCGCGCGCCGCCGACCCCGCCGACCAGGACGGCGATCTTGGGGCCACTGGCGGGCGTGGTGTCCGCTTGTTGTGGAGTCACATCGACACAGCCTATGCGCTGCCGGAGCGGCCGCGGTTGGCGCCATATTTGCCGGTCATTTGCTATTCCGTGTTCAAGATCAGCTGTGGAATGTGGCGGCAGATAGTAACGGAATTGCGACGGCGGCTTGACCATCGACACGTCCGGCGTGTCTAATCACAGTCATGTCATTTCGGGTTCGCGCGAGAGCTCAACGCGCGGACCGACTTTCGAACAGATGTTCGCATCGGGATGGCAAGCTCGGGGATGTCCGCGGGACAACGTCGCGGGGTACGGCCGTCGGTGTGCGTGTTGGTCCGACGGAAAGAATCATTCTGCGCTAACACACAGTGAGGAGGCGGAGCGATGGCCAATGAGCTGGCCCCTTCGGGCATGCCGGGCGGCGTATCGCAAACCGATTCCACAGCAGGCGCAGCACGTGGCGTCTGCGCAGAGATCGGTCGGATCGAACCGGACCGGATCGGACCTGAGATGACCGACGGAGTGACGGCACCCCGGCTCAGCTTGGTCGTGACCGGCTTCGACGAGATGTTCGAATCGATCGAAGAGCAGTGGCAGGAACGTGCCCTGTGCGCACAAACCGATCCGGAGGCGTTCTTCCCCGAGAAGGGCGGCTCGACCCGTGAGGCCAAACGGATCTGCATGGGCTGCGAGGTACGCGACGAGTGCCTGGAATACGCACTCGCACACGATGAACGCTTCGGCATCTGGGGCGGCCTCTCCGAACGGGAGCGGCGCCGCCTGAAGCGCGGCATCGGCTAGCAGACTCTGGCGCCCCCAGGATTACCCGTCGCGCAGCCGCGAGCACATGGGTAACTCCTGGGGCCTGCCCAGCAGTCGAACCGCGATCGACCGCCGGTCCGCAGCGCGGCTGACGAGGACTCAATACGTCAGCCGAAGACTCGGGAGGCGGATGAGCCCGCCTCGATGCGCATAGCCGGGGCGGGCTGACTAAGTTTTAGTCATGGCCCGTTCACGTAACCGTCGTCCACCGACCGCACGTTCGGTGATCCGCCGCGGGCGCGGGGTGCGCGGGCCGATGCTCCCACCGACCGTGCCGGCGTGGCGCACCCGTGGGCAGCAGTTCGACCGGCTGGTCCTGGAGGCGTTCGCACCGCTGGACACCCGATGGCACGACCGGCTGACCAAACTCGATATCGCCGTCGACGATGTGCCGAAAATCCGTCCGCTGCACCCGGATTCGGTTACCTGGCCGGATGAGGTGGTGGCCGACGGGCCGGTGCCGCTGTCGCGGCTCATACCGGCCGGTGTCGACCGGCACGGCGTCGCCACCCGCGCCCGGGTCGTGTTGTTCCGCAAGCCACTCGAACTGCGCGCGGGCGATCCCGACGATCTCGTCGACCTCTTGCGCGAGGTGCTCGTCCAGCAGATCGCCACCTATCTGGGCGTCGATCCGGACATCATCGATCCCGAAGGCGAGTGACCGCGAGCGGGTGAACTCGCGCCCGAAAACGCCGAATCCTTAGCGTGTCTGAGCACATCGCGGCGTCGAGAGGGTTACTCTCATCGGCGTGATCCCCATGCGTCGTTGCTGCCGACCAGGTTGCAAGAATCCCGCTGTTGCGACGCTCACCTACGTGTACTCCGACTCGACCGCGGTCGTCGGCCCACTGGCAACGGTGGCCGAACCGCATTCCTGGGATCTGTGTGAAACGCATGCTTCCCGCATCACCGCGCCGAAGGGTTGGGAGATGGTTCGCCACGAGGGCGGATTCTCTTCCAGCACACCGGATGACGACGATCTGACGGCATTGGCCGAGGCGGTCCGCGAGGCCGGATTGCGCCGCCGTCCCCCGGAGCACGACCAGCGTGGCTACTCCGACTACGCCCCGCCCCCGCCGCGCGCCACCCGCACCGGCCGTCGCGGACACCTTCGAGTTCTGCCGGACCCGCCCAACTGAGGTCGGGGCGGGACCGTGTCAGCGGCGTCGGTGGGAGCCACTAGTGTGGTCACCATGACAGTGGCCCGCTCTGCCGAATTCGTGAACGCGGTGATCAAGGCTTATGACGTTCGCGGTGTCGTCGGTGAACAAATCGACGGGGAATTCGTCCAGGATGTCGGTGCCGCGTTCGCGCGGTTGATGCGCGCCGAGGGCGCGACCCGCGTGGTCATCGGACACGACATGCGTGAATCCTCACCGGAACTCGCCGCCGCCTTCGCCGACGGCGTGCTCGGCCAGGGCCTGGATGTGGTGCACATCGGACTCGCCTCGACCGATCAGCTGTACTTCGCCTCCGGTCACCTCGACTGTCCCGGCGCGATGTTCACCGCCAGCCACAACCCGGCCCGCTACAACGGCATCAAGCTGTGCCGTGCGAAGGCGCTTCCGGTGGGCCAGGACACCGGCCTGGCGACCATCAAGGACGAAGTGATCAACGGCGTGCCCGCCTACGACGGAACGCCTGGCAGCGCCACGAAGCTCGATCTGCTGACCGACTACGCGAGGTTCCTGCGCGGACTGGTCGACCTCGACGACATCCGCCCGCTCACCATCGCGGTGGACGCGGGCAACGGCATGGGGGGCCACACCGTGCCCGAGGTGCTGGGCACCGTGGGGCAGCTGACCGTGGTGCCGCTCTACTTCGAGCTGGACGGCTCGTTCCCCAATCACGAGGCCAATCCGCTCGATCCGAAGAATCTGGTCGATCTGCAGGATCTGGTCCGCAAGTCCGGCGCCGACATCGGCCTGGCCTTCGACGGCGACGCCGACCGCTGCTTCGTGGTCGACGAGAACGGCGATCCGATCTCGCCCTCGGCGATCACCGCGCTGGTCGCCGAACGTGAGCTGGCCAAGGAACCGGGCGCGGTCATCATCCACAACCTGATCACCTCGCACGCGGTGCCCGAACTCGTGCACGAGCTCGGCGGCACCCCGGTGCGCACCCGGGTCGGCCACTCGTTCATCAAGCAGGAGATGGCGGCCACCGGCGCGGTATTCGGCGGCGAGCACTCCGCGCACTACTACTTCCGCGATTTCTGGGGCGCCGATTCGGGCATGCTCGCGGCATTGCACGTGCTCGCCGCGCTCGGCGAGAAGGATCGGCCGATCTCGGAGCTCATGTCGTCGTACGAAACGTATGCGGCGTCCGGAGAGATCAACTCGACAGTGGCGGACGCAAAGGAGCGGACGATGGCTGTAGTGGAGGCATTCGGGGATCGGGCGGTATCGGTGGACCGGTTGGACGGGGTCACCGTCCAGCTCGCCGACGACGCCTGGTTCAATCTGCGCGCGTCGAATACCGAACCGTTGCTGCGGCTGAACGTCGAGGCCCGGTCGACGGAGGATGTAGACGCACTCGTAACCGAGATTCTGAGCATCGTTCGCTCCTGACTGGAATAGTGGAATCACAGACGTTGGATTCGCCCGACCTGGGCGCCCGTGTCGATTTCTCAGAGTCGACAGCCCGGGTGGGAGCAGGGCGGGACCGCACACAGCGCGATGAGGGGAGGTGGGACGCCCGATGATCGCTGGAACACCGGTGCTCGACCTCGACGATGCCGCTTCACTCGAGGCGGCCGATGTCGGCGGCGCCCTGCGCTCCGCCGCATCCGGCGGCGCGCAGGTACGCGCGACCGCGGCAGCCGTTGGTGAGGATGCGCTCGCACGACTCATCGATCTGCGACCACGCAGCGTGGTGCTGGTCTCCGGGGCCGGCCGGGCCGCACGTGCCGCCAGTCTGATCGTCGCCGCGCTCGGAAATCGCGCGGGCCTACCCGTGGTGCCCGTCGCCGCCCTACCGCCGTGGGTGGGGCCGTTGGACGTGGTGCTCGTCGCGGGCGACGACGCCGGTGATCCCAGGCTGATCGATGCGGTCGACCGGGCCCAGCGCCGAGGTGCGGAGGTCGTGGTCGCGGCGCCGCACGAGGGACCGCTGCGGGCCGCCGCGGCCGGGCGCACATCGCTGCTGGAGCCGCGAATTCCGGTCCTCGACCACAATCGGCTGCTGCGCTTCCTCGCGGCCTGTATCGCGGTGCTGCGCATCGTCGATCCGGCCCGTTCGGGTGCGGTCGTGCCCGATCTGACCGAGCTGGCCGATGTGCTCGATGCCGAGGCATTGCGCGATGGCCCGCACAATGAGGTCTTCCACAATCCGGCCAAGACCCTGGCCGCGCGCATGCAGCAGCGCGGCATCGTGCTGGCCGGTGACTCCCCCGCCGCCAGCGAACTGGCCGAACACGGTGCCGAGGTGCTGTTGCAGTCGGCGGGCAAGGTGGCCAGTGCGGTGGATCTGGCCGAGGCCGTCGCCGCCAATCCCCGAATGGTCGAGGCCGCAGGACAATCCGCGCCGAACTTCGATCCGCTGTTCCACGACGAGGAACTCGATGGACCCACGCCGGTGGAGCGGATCCGGGTATTCGTGCTCAGCGCGGATCTCGATCAGTCGGCGGCGCGCCGCAGGCTGGCCGTCTTCGGCGGCGCCGGATCGGGGCTGGTCGACGCCGATCTGGTGACCGCGGATGTGGAGGTGTTGCACACCTCGCTCGCCGATCCCGCCGCGCCAGCGCCGGCCGGAGTGGACGAATCGGGCGCACCCATACCCGGCACCGTCGGCCACGCCAGTGAACTCGAACAACTCGCGGTGCTCGCGCTGCGCCTGGAGATGGCCGCGGCCTATCTGCGGCTGATCGGGTACCGCGGCGATGCCCAGCCGTCCAAGGAACACTTCGACGGGGGACCCTACTAGTGCACGAACTCGTTGGTGCGCTGCGTTCCTATGCCTGGGGTTCACGCACCGCACTCGCTAAGTTGTGCGGCCGACCCGTCCCATCCGCGCATCCGGAGGCGGAGCTGTGGTTCGGCGCGCATCCCGCCGATCCGGCGCATGTCCGCATCGAGAACAGCACCCGCTCCCTGCTGGAGTTGGTCGCGGCCGATCCGGAACGCGAACTCGGCGCCGCCGCACCGGAATTCGGCGGACGGCTGCCGTTCCTGTTGAAGGTCCTCGCCGCGGAGGAACCACTATCGCTACAGGCGCATCCGAGTTCGGCGCAGGCCCAGGCCGGGTTCGAGCGGGAGAACCGCGCGCGGGTGCCGCTGGATTCGCCGATGCGCAACTACCGCGACGAGAACCACAAACCCGAATTGGTGGTGGCGCTGGACCGGTTCGAGGCGCTTGCCGGATTCCGCGAGCCGCGGCGCACGGTCGAACTGCTGCGCGCACTGGATGTGCCCGGACTGCGCCACTATGCGGAACTCCTTGCCGCCCAACCCGATTCGGCCGGACTGCGGACGCTGTTCACGACCTGGATCACGCTGCCGCAGAACGTGCTCGCCACATTGCTGCCCCAGGTGCTCGATGGCTGCGTGCGTTATCTGTCGGTCAAGGGCAGCCGCGAGTTCACCGCCGAGGCGCGCACCGCGCTCGAACTCGCCGAGGCCTATCCGGGCGATGCCGGGGTGCTGGCCGCACTGCTGCTCAACCGGTTGACGCTGGAGCCGGGACAGGGGCTGTTCCTGGCGGCGGGCAACCTGCACGCGTATCTGCGCGGACTCGGCGTGGAGATCATGGCCAACTCCGACAATGTGCTGCGCGGCGGTCTCACGCCCAAGCACGTCGATGTGCCGGAATTATTGCGGGTGCTGGATTTCGAGCCGATCGATCTGCCGGTGGTGCTGCCGGAACCCGCGGGCGACGGATCGGTGCGCTATCGAACGCCAGCACCCGAATTCGCCCTGCGTCGCTTCGACCTGACCGCGGGAACCGGGCAGGTGCCACTGACCTCCGCCGGGCCCGGCATCGTGCTGTGCACCGCGGGGCGGGTGCGGCTGCTACAGGGCTCGAGTCAGCTGCTGCTGGGACGCGGTGCTGCGGCGTGGATATCGGCGGCCGACACCGAGATTCGCGCCCAAGCGATGGATGGTGACGCGCAGCTGTTCTGCGCGTGCGTCGGCGGCGCGAACTGACCGGTCCGGCCCATCGTGATCGGCGGCGTTCGGAGTCCGATCCGCGCACAGGCTAAGTTAGCCGAGATCGGCAATCGAGCAGGAGGACCCACATTCATGTCGGCTGGTGGTGGCAAAAAGGCGATTCTCGCCGCGTTGTCGGCGAACGCGGGGATCGCGGCGGCGAAGTTCGTCGGCGCGTTCATCACCGGTTCGGGATCGATGCTGGCCGAGGCGGTGCACTCGGTGGCCGACACCGCCAACCAGGGTCTGCTGCTGCTGGGGCAGCGCCGCGCCGCCAAGGATGCCGACGAACTGCATCCGTTCGGATACGGGCGCAATCGCTACTTCTATTCGTTCATCGTGGCGCTGGTGCTGTTCAGCCTCGGCTCGATGTATGCCATCTACGAGGGCGTCCACAAGATCCAGCATCCGGAGGAGCTGAGCAATCCGATCGTCGCGATCGTCATCCTGTTCATCGCGATCTGCCTGGAGGGCTACAGCTTCACCACGGCAATGCGGGAATCCATCCCGCTCAAGGGCAATGGGAGCTGGTGGCGGTTCATCCGCAATTCGCGCAGTCCGGAACTGCCGGTGGTGCTGCTGGAGGACACCGGCGCGCTGGTCGGTCTGGTCTTCGCGTTCGCGGCGGTCGGGCTGACCATGATCACCGATGATCCGGTCTGGGATGGCATCGGCACGCTGGCCATCGGCGCGCTGCTCGGCATCATCGCGCTGATCCTGATCGTGGAGATGCAGAGCCTGCTGATCGGTGAGGGCGCGACTCCCGAGGAGGACAGCGCGATCCGCGCCAACCTGGTCGACGGCACCCGCATCGACCGGGTGATCCATCTCAAGACGCAGTATCTCGGGCCGGAGGAGATCCTGGTCGCGGCGAAGATTTCGATCGTGCCCGATCTGGACATCGAGCAGATCGCGGCGGCCATCGATGACGCGGAGGCCCGGGTCCGGGCGGCCGTGCCCGCCGCGCGGGTGATGTATCTGGAACCCGACCTGTATCGGACCCCGCGGCCCTGATTCGGCGGTCACGAGTTCGGCCTGCCGCGCGATCGGGCCCGAGCGTGCACGCTGGGTGATTCTTGGCGGATCACGGCGAAACGTGCACGCTCAGGCCGGATTCTAGGTGCGCACTAGATCCAATGGGTCGGTGTGGATCCCGAATTCCCTGCGCAGCACGTGCCGGGCGGCGTGCAAGCCCGACATGCCGTGGACACCCGGGCCGGGCGGGGTCGAGGCGGAGCAGAGGTACACGCCGGGTAGTGGTGCGAGGTAAGGGTTCCAGCGCGGGACGGGGCGGAAGGCGAACTGACGCAGGGTCATCGCGCCCGCGGAGATGTCGCCGCCGATGTAGTTGGCGTTATGGGTTGGCATTTCGGCGCCGGTGACGACATTCTTCGCGAGGATCAGGTCGGTGAAGCCCGGGGCGAAGCGTTCGACTTGGGCGATCACGGCGGCGCTGATATCGCGGGTGGAACCGTTCGGGACGTGCGCGTAGGTGTAGAGCGTGTGACCGCCCGCGGGCGCCCTGGTCGGGTCGACCACGCCGGGTTGGATGGCGAGTACGTACGGACGGTCCGCGTGTTGACCTGCGGCGACGGTCTTTTCGGCGGCCATCGCCTCGGCGCGGGTGCCGACCAGATGCAGTGTCCCGGCGAGTTCGCAGCCTGGCGCCTGCCACGGCACCGGTCCGGACAGCGCGAAGTCGACCTTGCAGGCCGCGCCGCCATAACGGAAGCGCCGCAACCCCTTTGCGTAGCGCTCGGGCAGCCGGTCCCCCGCCATGCGCAGGAGTTCGGCGGGGGCGGTATCCAGCACGACCGCACGCGCGCCGCCGAATTCGTCGAGTGAGTCGACGCGGTGTCCGGTGACGATCTTGCCGCCGAGGCGTTCGAGTTCGGCGATCAGTGCGTCGGGGATGGCCTGACTGCCGCCGCGTGGCAGCACCCAGCCACCGGCGTGGGCGAGTGTGGCGAGCAGCATGCCCGCGCCGGCCGCGGGGATGGCGCGCGGCGGGGTGATCGCATGGGTGGCAACGCCGGTCAGCAGCGCCGGGGCCGCCTGCTCCCGAAATCGGATATTCCACAGGGGTGATCCCTGCTCGAGCACCCGCAGTCCGAAGCGCAGTCCGGTCAGCGGATCGGCGGGCGGGCGACGCAGATCCGACATCGCGAAATCGACGACCTGCCGCCAGTGCCGAACCATCGGCTCGAACAGCGACCGCCACGCGGCGCCGTCGCGGCCGAGGCCGGCCACCGTGCGATCGAGATCGCGCCACGCCACCCCGGCCGTACCGCCGTCGAGCGGATGCGCGTAGGACACCTGCGGCGCGAGCAGTTCGACGCCGTGCGCCGCCAGATCGAAGGCGCGAAAGAACGGCGACGCCAACGCCATCGGATGGGCACCGGCGCACACATCGTGGCGGTATCCGGGCAGCGTCAGCTCGCCCGTGCGGCAACCGCCGCCCGCGGTGGCCTGCGCCTCGTACACCTCGACATCCAGACCGACCCGGGCCAGGATCACCGCCGCGGCGAGACCGTTGGGACCGGAACCGACCACGACGACATCAGGCATACCTCGATTCTGCCGGGCCGATCCGGGCCGTGCCGTCACCCGCGAGAGGTATCGATCACCGATTCACGCCCTGATATGTCCATTGGCCGAGCAGCACTCGAATGCGCTCTTCGCGCAGGTCATCGACCAGCCGACCGCTGCGATCCAGGGTCGCGATGCCGTGCAGCGTGCTCCAGACCACCTCGGTGCCCGCCTGCAGATCGAACTCGCCCGCGAACGGCGCATAGGCGCTCTGGATCTCGCCGAACGCGTCCCGCAGCACCTGCGGGGCATCGTTGCCGAAGGTGAGTTCGGTGTTGAGTACGAACATCGCGTCGTAGCGGGCCGGGTTCTCGATCGCGAAGTCCAGATAGCCCCGCACCATGACTTCGAGCGCGGCCACCGGATCCTGCACGCCCGTGCGCCGTTCCCGCAGGTACGCGGTGAGTTCGGCAATCCCCTGCTCAGCGACGGCCGAGACGATCGCCGCCTTGCTCGCGAAGTGGCTGTAGAGCACCGGCTGGCTGTATTCGATCTTCTCGGCGAGACGGCGCACGGTCACCGCCTCCCAGCCCGACGTCTCGGCGAGTTCGCGCGCGGTGTCGATGATGCGCTGATGGCGTTCGGCTCGTTCGCGTTCTTTGCGGTTCTGCGTGGTCACATCCAAAATTCTAGCAGCGCTAGACAAGCTAACGAAGCTCCGCTAATCTTGCTCTCAAATCTAGCGCCGCTAGATTTCAGAGCAGCAGTACGAGCACCGCACCGAGGAGCACCCCATGACCATCTCGCGCATCGCCACCGCCCTTTCCCTCATCGGCGCGGCCTTCATCCTCTACATCGGCATCAGCTACCTGGTCACCCCCGAGACGATCGCCACCGGATTCGGACTGCCCGCCTGGCCCTCCGGCGACGCCGTGGCGTTCATGAATCTCAAGGGCGTGCGTGACACCGTATTCGGACTGATCATCCTGGTGCTGCTCGCCACCAAGCAGCGCTACGCCCTCGGCATCGTGACCCTGGTGATCGCGCTGGTCCCGGTCGGCGACATGCTCACCGTGCTCAGCTGGGGCGGCTCCACCGCGGCCGCGTTCGGCATCCACGGCCTGACCGCCGCACTGGTCGCCCTCACGGGTGCGCTGCTGATCCGCGAGCGGACCGTCGCGAACCGACAGGACTCCCAGCGCACCGCCGTCAACGCCTGATCATCCGGCTTCGGCTCACCGACCGAAGCAACCAGCACCACGAAGGGGCCCGCAGATCCTGCGGGCCCCTTCGTTATTCGGGTACAGCTAGGCCGGAACCAGATCCGTGGCGCCGTCCTGCTGCGGCCGCGGGCCTCGATCATCGTCGACCATGGTCCGCTAGTTGAAGGGCGGCTTGCGATGCGGGACCGTGCGGACCCAGTCCGCGTCGACGGTCCGGGTCCAGGTGCCGACCGGCATCGTGGCGCTGCTGGTCACGGCCCGAGGAATAAGCGTTCGCACGGTAGGCGCGGTAGTAGCCGACGTTCCTCGACGGTTTCTCGGATCAATTCGATTGTGCACCAGCGCTTCCGCCGCCAATCGTCGATCAGATTGCGTACCGCCGCCGCGGTGGCGGTGTAGTCGAAGACCACACCGGCCATCCAGATCCGCAGGTGCAGATCACCTTCGGGCGGGAACCATCCTTCGGCGGCGGTCATGGCCGATCTCGACCTTTTCGGGCGAGGCGCTACGCCTTCACCATGTCCACGGCGTCGGGCTCGTGCTGTGTCCGCGGGCCGTGGCCGTCGTCGACCATGGTCCGCTCGTCGAAGGGCAGTTTGCGGTCGAGGACCGACTGGACCCACTCCAGGTCGATGGTCTTGGTCCAGGTGCCGACCAGCACGGTGGCGACGGCGTTGCCCGAGAAGTTGGTCAGCGCACGGGCTTCGGACATGAAGCGGTCGATGCCGACGATCAGGCCGACGCCGTCGAGCAGTTCGGGGCGATGGCTCTGCAGTCCGCCCGCCAGCGTGGCCAGACCCGCGCCGGTCACCCCGGCCGCGCCCTTGGACGCGACGATCATGAACAGCAGCAGGCCGATCTGCTCACCGATATTGAGCGGTTTGCCCATCGCGTCGGCGATGAACAGCGACGCCATGGTCAGATAGATGGCGGTGCCGTCCAGGTTGAACGAATATCCGGTCGGCACAACGACACCCACGGTGGTGCGTTCGACGCCGAGATGCTCCATCTTCGCGATCAGCCGCGGCAGCGCGGACTCCGAGGACGAGGTGCCGAGGATCAGCAGATACTCACGGGCCAGGTACCGGACCAGCTTGAAGATCGATACCCGCGATACCGCCCAGAGCAGCACGCCGAGCACGCCGAAGATGAATATCAGGCAGGTCAGGTAGAACGCGATCATCAACAGCGCCAACTGCTTCACCGCGTCGAGTCCGGTTTTGCCGACCACATTCGCGATGGCGCCGAACGCGCCGATCGGGGCCAGCCACAGAATCATCGACAGGATCCGGAACACCAACTTCTGCAGCGACGCGACACCGCGCAGGATCGGCTCACCGGTCGTGCCCATGGCCTGCAGCGCGAATCCGACCAGCAGTGCGATGAACAGCGCCTGCAGCACGCTGCCCGTGGTCAGCGATGAGACCAGCGTGGTCGGGATGATGCTCTGGATGAAGTCCCAGGTGCCACCCGCGGCATGGGCCTGATCGGCCAGCTTCGCCCCTTGTTTGGCCGTCTTGGCGATATTCATGCCGGAGCCCGGCTCGAGCAGGTTGCCGACGGCCAATCCGATGGTGAGCGCCACCGTCGACATGACCAGGAAGTACCCGAGCGCGAGTCCGCCGACCTTGCCGACATTGGCGGCCGAGCGCACCGATCCGATGCCGAGCACGATCGTGCAGAAGATGACCGGCGCGATCATCATCTTGATCAGATTGACGAACATGGTGCCCAGCGGAGCCAGGTCCTGACCGAATTCGGGCGCCAGCCAGCCGACCAGAATTCCGGCGATGACGGCGACGATGACGGCCAGATACAGCCAGTGGGTGCGGTCGCGTGGCACCGGCCGCTGTGGTGTCTCGGCGGTGTCTGTTGTTCGGTCGCTGCTAGCGCTCATGGCGGGTGAAGTCCCCTTCAAGTGGTACCGGCGTGAGGTGGCTCACGCCCTCACGTGCACAATGTTGGCTGCTAGGGGTGACGACGGTCACGCTTTGGTGCATTACGTTCAATGGGCACGAGGGATAGAGAGTGTTGCGCGGTGACAGACATGGGGGACGCGGTCGGCTATCGCTGGCCGGCCAGGCCTTCGTGCTCCAGCTCGTGGTGCTCGGGCTGGTCATCGGCATCGGGGCGGTGCTCGCGGTGCTCGACGCCCGCCACAACAGCGATGTGACGACCTCGCGGGAGGTCACCGATGTCGCGGTGACCGTCGCGCAGGCGCCCTCGACCATCGAGGCGCTGCGCACCCCCGATCCCACCGCCCTGCTGCAACCGGTGACCGAACGGACCCGCAAGCAGACCGGGATGGACTTCATCGTGGTGATGGCACCGGACCGGACCCGGTTCACCCACACCAACCCTGAGCGCATCGGACAGCTGTTCAGCGGCAATATCGATCGGGCACTGGCCGGGGAGACGTTCACCGAGACCTACTCCGGGACGCTCGGCCCCTCCATCCGGGCGGTCACACCGGTCTACGACAGCGGGCGCATCGTCGCATTGGTCTCGGCGGGTGTCACCCGGGCCCGGATCAGCGACCAGGTCGGTACGCAGCTCCCGTTGATCCTCGGTGTCGCCGCGGCGGGTCTGGCGGTCGCGGCGGCCGGTTCCTTCCTGTTGAGTCGGCGCATCCGCCGGCAGACGCACGGCCTCGCGCCGGCCGAGCTGCGCACGTTGTACGAACAGCACGATGCGGTGCTGCACTCGATCCACGAGGGGCTGGTGGTATTCGGGCCGACCGGTGAGCGCGCCGAGGTCGTCAACGACGAGGCGCGCAGGTTGCTCGATCTGCCCGACGGGACGGTCGAGCGCCGCGATCTGCCGATTTCGATGCAGCGCATGAGCTGGGGTGTGGTCCGCGACGAAATGCATGTGACCACGGATCGGATCCTGCTCGTCAACCAGGACATCGTCACCTGGGAGCGGCGGCCGATCGGCACCGTGATGACCATCCGCGATCACACCGAATTGCGTACGGTAATGGGCGAACTCGACTCGGTGCGCGGTTTCGCGGAATCGCTGCGCGCGCAGGCGCACGAATCGGCCAACCGGCTGCACACCGTGATCACCATGGTGGAGTTGGGCCGCTATCGGGAGGCGGTGGAATTCGCGACCGCGGAACTGCAACTGTCCCAAGCACTTATCGATCGGCTGCTCACCGCGGTCGGCGACCCGGCGTTGGCGGCGCTGCTGCTCGGCAAGGTGAACCAGGCCGCCGAACGCGGCATCGAGCTGACGATCACCGAGGACACGGCGCTCGACTCGACCGCACCGCTGTCGGCGCAGGAGACGGTGACGCTGGTGGGCAATCTGATCGACAATGCCATCGACGCCGCATCGGAGGATGCCACTGGATGGGTGGAAGTGACAGTGCGCCAACATAATTCGATACAACCCGGGGATCCGGCGCTGGCATCCGATCCGGCGCTGGCGATCGAGTTGGCGGCGGCGTTCGATTCGGCGCGATCGGGGAACGGGGATTCGGCGCTGTATGTCCGGGTCGCCGACAGTGGGCCCGGAATGTCCGCCGAGACCTTCGCCCGTGCCGCCGAACGCGGCTACTCCACCAAAGCCGACCACCAAGGCCTCGGCCTGGCGCTGGTACACCGACTGGTCGACCGCCACGGCGGCGTGATCGGCACCGAACGCGATCCGGAAAGCGCCGTGACCGTGACGATTCCGCGAAAGGACGCGCGATGATCCGAGTGTTGATCGTCGAGGACGAGCCATTGATCGCCGAGGCGCACCGCGCGTACGTCGAACGCATTCCCGGCTTCACCCCCGTCGCCGTCGCGCACACCGGCCGCGAGGCCATGCGCGCGGCCGCCGATGCCGCCGCCGAGAACGCACCCATCGACTTGGTGCTCATGGATATCGGCCTGCCCGATGCCAGCGGCCTCGACGTGGCCGCCGCCCTGACCGGCCTCGCACCCCGGCCCGACGTCATCGCCATCACCTCGGCCCGCGACCTGGCCATGGTGCGCACCGCCGTCTCCTACGGCGTCGTCCTCTATCTGCTGAAACCGTTCACCTTCGCCGCCTTCCGCGACAAGCTCGAACGCTACCGCGAATTCCGCACCGCCCTCCCCGCGGGCGAAACCGCCATCTCCCAACAGGACATCGATCGCGCCCTCGGCGCCCTGCGCACCTCCGACCAGCGCGCCACCGCCCCCAAAGGCGTTGCCCCCCAAACACTCGACGAAATCTCCCGCACCGTCCGCGACGCCCCCGGCGGCCTCACCGCCGCCGACACCGCCACCACCGTCGGCGTCTCCCGCATCACCGCATGGCGCTACCTCGAAAAACTCGCCGACGACGGCCTGGTCGACCGCAAATCCGACTACGGCCGAGCCGGTCGCCCCAAAACCCGCTACATCTGGAAGATCCGTCCCGAGTAAGGCGACAGCTGAGCCGTGACGGTGCGGGTTATGGCGAAGGGGATTTCGGTTTGGGGGTGGTGCGGAGGTGGGCGCGTTCGCCCTGTTTGCCGAAGAGGCTGAGGAATTCGACCGGGGCGGAGTCGGCGGTGCCGAACCAGTGTGGGATGCGGGTGTCGAATTCGGCGGCTTCGCCGGGGGTGAGGACGACGTCGTGTTCGCCGAGGATCAGGCGCAGGCGTCCGTTGAGGACGTAGAGCCATTCGTAGCCCTCGTGGGTTTTCGGGTCGGGTTCCTGGCGGGTGTTGGCGGGGATGACGAGTTTGTATGCCTGGATGCCGCCCGGGCGGCGGGTCAGGGGCAGCATGGTCATGCCGTGGCGGGTGATCGGGCGCAGGTGGATGCGTGGGTCGCCGGTGGGTGGGGCGTCGACGAGTTCGTCGAGGGTGACGCCGTGCGCTCTGGCCAGCGGCAGCAGTAGTTCGAGGGTGGGACGGCGGACGCCGGACTCGAGCCGGGACAGGGTGCTCACCGAGATGCCGGTCGCCGCCGACAGGTCGGCCAATGTGGTTTCGCGCTGGCGACGCAGCGCGCGCAACCGAGGTCCGACCGCGTCGAGTGCATGGCCGAGGTCGTTGTCCATGCCACCAGCTTGCCATCTCGGCAAATATCTTTGCCACAATCGCCGTCGCTCCCGCATGGTCGTCGGGAGGAGGTGGTGGTCATGGTGACCGATCAGCTGAAAGATGGCTATGACGTGGTGGTGATCGGCGGCGGCGCCGCGGGATTGAGCGGCGCGCTGATGCTGGCTCGGATGCGACGATCGGTGGTGGTGATCGATGCGGGCCAGCCGCGCAACGCCCCGGCCGATGGTGTGCACGCACTGCTCGGCCGCGACGGGACACCGCCCGGCGAGCTGTTGGAGACCGGTCGCGCCGAGGTCCGCGGCTACGGCGGGCAGGTGGTGAACGGGGTGGTCGAGGCCGTGGTGCGCGACACGGAGGGGTTCACGGTGACAGTGGACGGCAGCTCCGTGCGGGCGCGTCGATTGTTGGTCACCACCGGCCTGGTCGATGAGCTGCCCGAGGTGCCCGGGTTGCGCGAACGATGGGGCCGGGATGTGATCCATTGCCCGTACTGCCACGGCTGGGAGGTCCGCGATCAAGCCATCGGCGTCCTCGGAACCGGGCCGATGGCGGTGCACCAGGCATTGCTGTTTCGTCAGCTGAGCGCCGATGTCACCTACTTCTCGCACACCATGCCACCGCTGAGCGCCGAGCAATCGGAGGAGTTGGCCGCCCGCGGTATTCGCGTAGTGGACGGTACGGTGACCGCGCTGCAGATCGTCGACGACCGTCTCACGGGAGTGCGGTTGAGCGACGGCACCGTGGTCGCCCGCGACGTGGTGACGGTGGCGTCGCGAATGGTGGCCCGCGCGAACTTCCTGTCCACCCTCGGACTGCGCCCGACCGAACACCCGGCCGGGGTCGGCGAGTACGTCCCCACCGACCCGACCGGCCGAACCGACATCCCCGGCGTCTGGGCCGCGGGCAACGTCACCGATCTCACGGCCCAGGTCGGCGCCGCCGCAGCGGCGGGCGCGGCCGCGGCGGCCCAGATCAACGCGGACCTCGTCGCCGAGGAGACCCGCCAGGCGGTCGCGGCCTACCGGGAGCCGTTCTCGGCGGAAACCGAAGCGCAACTGTGCGAAGCGGCGACGGGCGATCGCCGGCACGGCATGTGAGGCCATGAGTCCATCGAGTTGAGTGAAATGGTGCTACTCGTCGGCTGTCGAGCCGCCATTTCACTGCGTTCGGTGGGCCTGATACAGCTTCGGGCTTCCACTGCGCTCGTGAACCAGCGTCGCTCGAGATTCCGCGACCGTTGGAGCTCAGACGGCCGTCGGTTCGGGGGCGGGGGCCCGGCGGCCGAGGCGGACCGGCATTCGTTCATATCCGTGCAGTGTGAACAACTTTCGGCGTTGCGGCGAGCCGTCGAGTTGCAGGTCGGGGAAGCGGTCGAACAGAGATCGCAGGGCGTAGGTGGCTTCCATGCGGGCCAGGCTGGCGCCGAGGCAGGCGTGTACGCCGGTGCTGAATGTCAAGTGCTCCTTGGCATTTGCGCGGCCTACGTCGAAGACGTCGGGATCGGCGAACACGGCGGGGTCGCGGTTCGCGCCTGCCAGCGACAGCACAACCGTGCTGCCCTTGCGCAACTGCACACCCTCGAGTTCCAAGTCGGTCGATGCGATTCGCGCCGTGGTCTGCACCGGCGCATCGATCCGCAGCACCTCTTCGACCGCGTTCGGCCAGAGGTCCGGTTCGGCGCGCAACCGATCCAATTGTTCGGGGTGGGTGACCAATTGGGCGACGGCGTTGCCGATCAGGTTGACCGTCGTCTCGAATCCCGCGCCCATCAATAGGCTCGCGGTCGCCTTCAATGCGATGTCGTCGAGATCACCGGCGGTGACCAGGCTGCTGAGGATGTCCTCGCCCGGTTCGCGGCGCAGTCGCGCGATATGCCCGTCGAGGTAGTCGTTCATCACCTCCATCGCCGCGAGCGCCCGCCGGAACGCCCGCCAGGAGATCCCCACATCGAGCAGCGGTGTCGCCCGATCGCCCCAGTCCAGGAATACCTTTCGATCCTTTTCCGGGAATCCGAGCATTTCCGAGATGATGGCGATCGGCACCTGCGCGGCGTAGGACTCGATGAGGTCGGCCGAGCCACCCGACGGCAGCGCGCCGAGCAACTCCTCGGTGACCGTCTCGACCCGATCGCGCAATCGGCCGATCGCGCGCGGGGTGAAGGCCGAGGCGACCGGCTTGCGCATCCGCGTATGCTCCGGCGGGTCGATGACCAGCATCGACGGCGGCTCGACCGGGTTGGGCGGCAACGGAAGTCGTTTGGCGAGCAACTGCAGCGGCTTCGGAATATTGAAGGTATCGCTGGTGCGCACGAAGAATCGGTTGTCCCGCAGGACAGCTCGACACAGATCGTGATCGAAGGTGGCCCACGCGATCGAGGTGCGCTGCAGCCGACCCTGGCCGCGCAGCCGTTCGATCAGTGGGTAGGGATCGGCCAGACCGTCCGGCCCGCCCAGCAGTTGAGCGAACGGAATCCCGCGCCGGGCCTCCGTGCGCAGGGCCAACCGCGGCGCACCCTGCGCCGACAACCAGCGGAACCAATATTGCGGCTTCATCTCACCAACCCCATCGTTGCGCGACAATTCCACCGTACGGACTGCCCGGCAATAGTGGAACGTCCCATGGTCGGACGCCGACCGATACCCGGGTAGGAGTTCAGCCGCGCTGCGCGGTGACCCGCTCGGACTCCATGCGCCGCTCGCGCAGCGCCGGATCCGGATTGACCACCTGCACCAGCGCGGCCCCCGCGACCAGCACCGAGACGAACCCGTCGATCAGCTCGGCGGCGGTGTCCCAGGACGTGCTCGACAGCACCCGGTCGCCCTCGCCGAACCCCTGCCGCAGCGCGGATCTCCTGGCCTCGGCCAGCACCTCGGAGACCGGCATGCCATCCAGCGCCACTCCGGCGCCGCGCGGCAGGAAGTGGTCCCCGTGCACCCGCACGGACGTGGCGAAATCGGTGATGCCGATCGGCAGATCGCGCACCGGCATCCCGAAGGCGTCCAGCGAGAGCGCGGCGACCTCGGCGATACCGTCGGTCTCGGCCAGCCGTTCGGCGGTGGCCAGCGCCAGATCGGCGTCCGGATCGGGTCCGAGCACGACCTCGGTCCCGGCCCACCAGCAGCCGAGCAGCACTGCGGCGGTCTGCCAGTGCGCGGGCAGCAGCACCGCGACCCTGGCCCCCGGGCTCAGCCCGAATTCGTCGCGGATCAGGTTGGCGGTCTTGGCCGCCCAGTTCGCCAGCGTCAGCCCGGACAGCTCGATCCGGGCGCCGGTGGCGTCGTCGTAGTAAGTGACGCGCGGACCCGCGGGATCGCGCTCGAGGATCGGATCCAGCACCGCCTCGGTGAGGGTCAGTGCGTGGTGTTGGTCACGCATCGGTCAATTCACGCATTTCGGTCCGTTCTGGCCTGCGTCGATCGGTGGAGCGGGCGGGACGGGCGTTGCGATGCTCGACGTTCCGGAGAAGTCGAACATGCTGCCCGCGGCCGAGCCCGGACCAGAATAGTCGCTTGCCAGCACGACGCTGACCGAATCGGGGGACAACGTGCTGTCCGCGATCACCGACAGCCCCCCGAGTGCCTTCGCAACCGCCTTGGCCTTCGGATTCGAGGTATTCACCGCGAGCACTCGGCTGCTGGTGACGCCGGGCCCGGTGTAGTTGCCGACCATTCCCTCCTGAAATCCCTTGGCCGTCAAGGCCTGTGCCACCTGACCAGCCAGCCCGCCGATGCCACTCGCGTTGAACACGCTGACGCTCACCGACGCCGGATCGATCGTCGGCTCGGCATGATCCTCCGACTTGCCGTCGACCAGCCCCGCCACATACGACTTGACCGCCTTCGGATCGACCCGGACGATCGATTCGCCGTCACTGGTCGTGTCGTTGAGATCGGCGACCGGCACCGTCTCGAAACTGACCTGACCGCCCGTCATATCCTTCAGTTGCTGCAGAAATGCCAGCACATCCCAATCATCGTCCAGTACAACGGTGCGCCCCACCGCGTCGCTGAGATCCTTCAACTTGCCCGGATTGCTGAGCGTCTTGGCGCTGAGCACCTGACCGACCAACCGCGCCATGAAGACCTGCTGGCGCACGATCCGGTCCAGGTCGCCGCGCGGCAGATCGTGGCGCTGACGCACGAAGCTCAAAGCCTGTGGGCCGTTGAGCTTCTGGCGCCCGGCGGGGAAGTCGGCGCCGGACATCCATTCATCGACGGGATTGTTCAGGCAGACGTCGACCCCGCCGACCGCATCGGTCAGCAGCACGAAGCCGAGCAGACTGACCTCGGCGTAGTGGTCGACGGTGATGCCGGTGAGATTGGCGACGGTCTTGATCAGCGCCTGACGGCCCGCCTGGGTGGACTGCTTATCCGCTTCGGCCTCCGAGGCGCCCTGCTTGATCAGCTCGAGCCGCGTCGTCTCCTTGGTAGAGCCGTAGGCCGAGTTGATCTTGCCCATGCCGATGCCGGGGATGTCGACATAGGAGTCGCGGGGAATGGAAATGGCGGTGGCCGAGCGGCCGTCGTTCGGGACGCGGACCAGCACGATGGTGTCGGTATTGGTGCCGACCTCATCGCCCGCGTGCAGCATGGCGCGCTCGTTATTGCTGAGCGGATTGCCGTGCGCGTCGGTGCGGCTGTCCACCCCGACCATCAGGATGTCGACGGCGCCGTCGCGGCCGCCGCCGAGCCCGAGGCCGCCGATGCGTTCGATATTCGAGATCAGCGAGTCGACGCTGTGCCAGGCGAATCCGGTGATGAGCAGGACCAGCACCGCTCCCGCCGCGATGAACGCGCGCAGCGGCCCGAGGCCGCCCTCGCCCCGGGCTAGTCGCGACGGCGCTGTCGCCCTCTCCCTCTGCCACACCACTGCATCCTCTCGCCGAACCCGAGCATCCGTCCCCGAGCACCACTGTGCTCGCCGAGCGCTCCCAGCTGATGTTCTGCCTGCGCAGCGCCGGTTTCGTCGAAGCCGACGCGTCGCTGTCTCGACCGCCCCGCCTCCGGTCACCCCCGTATCCGTTGCGTCAAGGCTAACCAACGGTTACCCCGGTGGACCTCAACCGCAGGTGTCACGGCGTGCCAGACTCGTGCCCGTGACCGCGATATCGCCCTCCTCGACCGTAGCCGCGCGCCTCGTCGTGACCGGGGCGGGCGGACAGTTGGGGCGCGAACTCTTGCGTCGCGCACCCGCCGCCCGCGCCTTCGGTCGAGATGAGTTGGATATCACTGATGCGGCCGCGGTGGGCGCCGCACTCGAACCCGGTGACGTGGTGCTGAATTGCGCCGCCTACACCGCCGTCGACCAGGCCGAATCCGATCCCGACGCCGCTTTCGCGGGTAATGCGACCGGACCGGCCGTACTCGCCGCGGCCTGTGCACGAGTGGGCGCCCGACTTATCCACATTTCGACCGACTATGTGTTCGCGGGTACCCACGACAAGCCGTACGACACCGCCGACCCGACCGAACCCGCGACCGTCTACGGCCGCTCCAAACTCGCGGGCGAACAGGCCGTGCTGGAATTCGCGCCGCGCGCTCACGTGGTGCGCACGGCGTGGGTATACACCGGGCGCGGAAGCGATTTCGTCGCCACGATGCTGCGGCTGGAACGCGAACGCGACACCGTGGACGTGGTCAGCGACCAGCTCGGCTCCCCGACCTACGCCGCCGATCTGGCAGCGGGACTACTGGAGTTGGCGGGTCGACCGGACGCGCCGCGGGTCCTGCACGCGACCAACTCCGGCCAGGCCAGCTGGTTCGAATTCGCGCGGGCGATATTCGCCGGAATCGGCGCGGATCCCGCGCGGGTCCGCCCGTGTGACTCGACCGCATTTCCGAGACCCGCACGGCGCCCGGCATATTCGGTGTTGTCCAACCGTTCCTGGGACGATGCCGGGCTGACTCCGCTGCGGTCGTGGCAGGCCGCACTCGGGGGCGCGCTGTCGGGGTTGTCACAGTAGGCTGCATGGCCGTGGACGCTTCCGAATCCGGCCTTGTCGTCGTCACGGTGACTTATTCACCTGGCGAGCACCTCGAGCACTTCATCACCACCCTGGCCGCGGCCACCGGCGAAAAACCGCAGGTGATCCTCGCCGATAACGGATCGGTCGACGGGTCGCCGGAGCTGGCGGCGGAGGCGAACTCGCATGTGCGACTGCTACGGACCGGCGGCAATATCGGGTACGGCGGCGCGATCAACAGGGCCGTCGCCGAGATCGATCCGAGCGTCGAATTCATCGTCATCGCCAATCCGGATATCCGCTGGGGCGCCGGTTCCATCGACAAGCTGCTCGCCGCCGCGAAGCGCTGGCCGCGGGCGGGCGCGCTCGGGCCGATGGTGCGCGAACCCGACGGCAGCGTCTACCCCTCCGCGCGCTCGGTGCCCGGACTGCTCGACGGCGCGGGCCACGCGATCCTCGGCACGGTATGGCCGTCCAACCCCTGGACGCTGCGCTATCGCCAGGACAACGAGCAGATCTCCGAGCGGGCCGTCGGCTGGCTGTCCGGCTCGTGCCTGCTGGTGCGGCGCGCGGCCTTCGATTCGATCGACGGCTTCGACTCGCGCTACTTCATGTACATGGAGGACGTGGACTTCGGCGACCGGATGGGCAAGGCGGGCTGGCATAACGTCTTCGTGCCCGACGCCGAGGTCACCCACGCCAAGGGACACGCGGCCGGACGTCACCCCGAGGTCATGCTGCCCGCCCACCACGCGAGCGCGTACCGATTCCAGGCCGATCGGCATCCGCACTGGTGGCAGGCACCGTTGCGGCTCGCGTTGCGTGCTGGACTTGCGATCCGTTCCCGAATTGCGGTTCGATCTGCGCTGCGCCAACAGGCGCGGGAAGCTCAGGGCTAGCGTCACAACTTCGGCATGCGATGGTGCCCGGCGCGTGTCGCTGGGTACTGAAACTGGTGTCGAAGGATGTGCCGAGTGCACCAGCGAGGACGATCCACTGTGAACAGGGGAGCATGATGGCAGGAAATGCAGGCACCGACGCCGTGATTCTGGTCGGCGGCCAGGGCACGCGGTTACGTCCGCTGACCCTGTCGGCGCCCAAGCCGATGCTGCCCACGGCCGGGCTGCCGTTCCTGACCCACCTGCTCGCGCGCATCGCGGACGCCGGGATCAGCCACGTTGTGCTGGGCACCTCGTTCAAGGCGGAGGTCTTCGAGGAGCATTTCGGCGACGGCGCCGAGCTCGGTCTGGAACTCGAGTACGTCACCGAGACCGAACCGCTGGGCACCGGCGGCGGTATCCGCAATGTGCTGCCCAGGCTGCGCGCGGACAACATCATGGTGTTCAACGGCGACGTGCTCGGCGGCACCGACCTCGGCGCGATCCTCGACACCCACGAGTCCACCAACGCGGATGTGACCCTGCACCTGGTCCGGGTGAGCGATCCGCGCGCCTTCGGCTGCGTGCCGACCGATGAGAACGGCCGGGTCACCGCCTTCCTGGAGAAGACCCAGGATCCGCCGACCGACCAGATCAATGCCGGTTGTTATGTCTTCCGCCGCGAATACATCGAGAAGATCCCGGCGGGCCGCCCGGTCTCGGTGGAGCGCGAGGTCTTCCCGGCGCTGCTCGCCGAGGGCGCGCGTGTCCAGGGCCACGTCGACTCCTCCTACTGGCGCGATATGGGGACCCCCGAGGACTTCGTTCGCGGCTCCGCCGACCTGGTCCGCGGCATCGCGCCCTCCCCGGCCCTGCCCGGCCAGCGCGGGGAATCCCTGGTCCATGAGGGCGCTGGCGTCGCACCCGGCGCCCTGCTCATCGGCGGCACGGTCGTCGGGCGCGGCGCCGAAGTAGGCGCGGGCGCCCGCCTCGACGGCGCGGTGTTGTTCGACGGCGCCCGCATCGAAGCCGGCGCCACCGTCGAGCGCTCGATCATCGGCTTCGGCGCCCGGATCGGCCCCCGCGCCCTCGTCCGCGACGCCGTCATCGGCGATGGCGCCAACGTGGGTGCGCGGTGCGAACTACTACGGGGCGCCCGCGTATGGCCGGGCGTCGACATCCCCGACGGCGGTATTCGCTTCTCTACGGACGTCTGATACCAAGGCGCAGTTGGTATTTGGCGCGTGGAGTCACTTAAGCGGACCGGGGTTGGCACGCGGCGCTTTCAGCCCGGATCGTGAAGCTGGCACGCGGCCCTCTCGGCCCGGGTCGCGAAGTTGGCACGCGCCACTCTCGGCCCGGGTCGCGAAGTTGGCACGCGGCACTTTCAGCCCGAGTCGCGAAGTTGGCACGCGGCACTCTCAACCCGCGTCGCGAAGTTGGCACGCGCCACTCTCGGCCCGGGTCGCGAAGTTGGCACGCGGCACTTTCAGCCCGAGTCGCGAAGCTGGCACGCGGGGCGTAATCGTTGCGCCAACGTCCGGCTGGTGTTGCTGCTGCGGCCTCAGTGAGGTGAGGGCGGCTTGCTCAGCTGAAGCCGACGGCTTGTTCGCCCCAGGCGGTGTGGAGGTCGCGGTCCGGGTTGTCGACTACGCGGTCGATGTTGTCGATGAGCAGGGTGGTGCGGGTGTCGGGGCGGTAGGGGGGCCAGTGTTTGGAGCCGTCGAGGGCGGCGGGGACGCCGTGGGTGGCGAAGGCGAGCCAGCGGCGCCGCATGCGGCCGGAGACCTCCATGGCCACCTTGCGGCCGCCGAGCCAGAACGTGGGGTCGTGGTTCAGAGTGCCGAAATTGCCGAAGACATAAGGTAATTCGGTGGCGTGACCGGCGCCGACGCGGGCCGCCTTCAGCATGGGGGTGGCGTGGTCGAAGCGGTACATCCAGGTCGGTGAGTGCTGGGCGTGGCCGTCGGCGACCCAGTGGGCAGGCATCCGGAACGCGGCGTCGGTCGACATGGCGAGTGCGCCACGGGTCTTCGCGAGATCCGGGTAGGCCGAGGTGATTTCGGCGATGCGCTCGGGCGACATATCGGGGTGGCTGGCGGCCACATCGCGCAGCATCGCGTTCACCGCATCGGGGGTCACCGGCATGATCGGCGAGCGCAGGACGCGGAACAGGGATGCCTCGTCCTTGTTGGTGCCGATGATCAATGGCACGCGATGCGAGCGGCCGTGCTGGAACCGATCGATCGGATAGGTCGGGACCAGATTGCCGTCGACGACCGGCGCGGCGGCCAGCCTGCCCGGCTCCTGCAACGGAATCTCGTCCAGCAGTACGCCCGCCGCGGTCACGATCCGCTCGATCGGGCACTCCAGCAATTCGCTCGCGCGGGCGAAGGGCAGTTCCATCAGTTCCAGAAAGCGTCGCGCCACGCCGGCTGCCCGCTCGTGGCCGAAAACCGTTGTCGCTGGCGGACTTTGCGCGATGGCCCGGTGGAACAGCCCGGCCGCCGGCGGCGAAGTCAACAGTGCGGTAACGCATCCGGCGCCGGACGATTCGCCGAACAGGGTCACATTGCCGGGATCGCCGCCGAATGCGGCGATATTGTCGCGCACCCACTCCAGTGCGGCGATCTGGTCGTGCAGACCGAGATTGGGCGTGAATTCACTGGACAGCGATGACAAATCGAGGAAGCCGAGCGCGCCGAGCCGATAGTTGACCGTCACCACCACGACATCACCGGCTTCGGCCAGCTTGCGGCCGTCGTAGATGCCCTGGGCCGCGGTGCCCAGGCAGTAGGCGCCGCCGTGCAGCCACACCAGCACCGGTCGCGGCGCACCGGTATCGGCGGAACTGCGCGGGGACCAGACATTGAGCCACAGGCAGTCCTCCCCCATCCGCAGATCGGAGTCGACCGGAACCATATTGCCCATGGTCTGCGGAGCGATCTCGCCGAAGGTCGTGCACTCGCGGACCCCATCCCATGGCTGCGGCGGCAGCGGCGGCCGGAAGCGATTCGGGCCCGCGGGCGCGGAAGCGTACGGAATGCTGCGCCACACCGCGACCGGTCCGTCCCAGCGTCCACTCACCCGGCCCCAGGTCGTTCGCGCTACCGGCTCGGTGTCACCGACCTCGGAGTCCGGTTCCGTATCGAACTGAGTGCTCATGACTGCACCTCGCTGGCGCTCGGCTCCGTCATGCCCACTCGCGTGGCTGCGCCTTTGATTCGCTCGCTGCGCTCGCTCATGGTCTTTCCGCACCTCCCGCCTACGACCCGGGCAGTGCGCTGCGAGTTTGCTCCGGCCGGGTCCAGCACCTAGCGATCTCTTCTTCGAGAGTACGTCCACCAGGACGGTGGTACGGGTAAGACGGACCTCCGCACCCGGGCGCTACGCTGGGCCGATGCCGAGTTATAGCTTCCGCTGCCGCAGCTGTGGCGACACCTTCGATGTCAACCGTCCGATGGCGGAGGCATCGAATCCGGCGGCCTGCCCCAACGGCCACGACGACACGGTCAAGCTACTGACCACATTTGCCACGGTCAGCAGGGGTGGCGGTGGTGCACCGTCATCCGCGCCCGCGCCGCGGCCCGCCGGTGGCGGGTGCTGTGGCGGGGGTTGCGGCTGCTGATTTCGCCGCTGGTCGGGGCGGGGTGATCGGGGTGGTCGATATCACGCTCGCGCGGGCCGTCCTGGCTGGGATCGGTTCGATCGTGGCGACCAGTTCCGGGAGCCTCACGACCAGCCTCGACGATCGTCGCGCCGGTCCATGAGCGCCACGGCACTGCGCCAATGGCATGGCGAGGTTCGTGTTCTTCGCGCTGGCCACATGTTCGTCGGCCAGCCGCGCCGTCTCGGATTCCGGTGCGCCGCAGTGGTCAGTCGCGCTTGTCGGCGTGGCCGAGGTCGCGGTCGGGGGCTACTCGGTCGCGTACGCGCTGTTTCAGTACGGCGATATCGGGGAAGCCGCCGTCTGCCTTGCGTTCCCAGACCTGGTCGCCGTCGACGGTGATGCGGAAGACGCCGCCGGTGCCCGGGATCAAGGCCACCTCACCGAGTTCGGTGGCGAAGGTGCTGAGCAATTCTTGCGCCATCCAGCTCGCGCGCAGCAACCAGCGACATTGCGTGCAGTACTCGATCGCGACACGTGGCATGGGTGGCACGCTACCTGTCACGGTTCGATGACGCCGTCGAGGTAGACCCAGGCGCCGTCCACGCGGGTGAATCTGCTGACCTCGTGTAGGGATCCCCGTCGTCCGTCGACGCGGTAGTGGGCGATGAACTCGACGGTGCCGGATTCGTCGAACGGCCCGCCGCGCTCGGTACGCAGGATCTCCAGGAAGAGCCAGCGCTGATCCGGATCCAGCTCGAGCGTCTTCGGACGGGTGCGCGGATGCCAGGACCGCAGTAAGTACTCGACATCGCCGACCGCGAATGCGGTGTAGCGCGAACGCATCAGCGCCTCGGCCGTCGCCGCTGCCCGCTCCCCCGCCAGCACCGGTCCACAGCAAACACCGAACGCTTCCCCACGCTTACACGGGCAAGGCCCCGACTCGTCCATACCCAAATGTCACCATGCCGGTGAGGTGGAACTGGTGGCGGGGGCTTGTCGGGCGATGCCGCCATAGCTTCCACCTGATCTTGATACTCGCGGTTTGGGGGAGGGGGCTCGGCGGGAGGGGTTTTGGGCGCGAGCGCTTGGCTATGGTTTGGCGACTTGGGTGTTCTTGGGGGGATGGAAACAACTTTGGCGTGTCGCTCGGAGTGTCGGGTGATAGTGGGGGGAGGTCGGCGATCCGGCAACTTCCGAGCGACGAATCACGCTGTGAACGTGCGGAAGTGTTAGCACCGATCAAGGAGCCCGCCATGGGACTGCTGAATGTATTGAACGTCTTGAGTACCGGTTCTTCTATCGCCTCGAGCGGTATTTCACTGCTGGCCACGATCATCGACCTATTCGGCATGCTCTGATCCTCGACCCGCACCCTGCGATGCGAATGTGCTGCGGCACAACAGCATCGACGGATCGGACCTGCACATAGATCTGCCGGTCGAAAGCCACACCGTCGCACAACCTTTCGGTGCCCGGCTGCGATGCGTGCCCAACTGGTGCGCTGCTTACTGGTGCGGCCTGGTCGCCACACCTAAGTGCGGCCGAAGTTCAAGTGCACCCGGTTCGCGATTCGCCGGGTCACCGGCATCGAGCCGCTGCTTACCGTTGCGGGACTCACCGCATTGCACCACTTACCGTTGCGCCACTCAGCGTTGCGCGACTAACTGGTGCGAGATCGCACCGTTGCGTGGTCGCACCGATGTGCGTCTGCCATCGAAAGGTCATACCGTCACACATGTTGCGGCTGCTCCGCCAGGCACCGCTCATCCGCACGACGATATGACCCGATTGGCAGCCGCGCATCGGTGTGATCACGCAACTGATGCGTGGCCCAGGGTTGCGCGACTTGCGTTGCGCGACTTGCGTTGCGCGACTTGCGTTGCGCGACTTGCGTTGCGCGACTTGCGTTGCGCGACTTGCGTTGCGTGATCGCACCGATGCGCGGTCTGCCATCAAAAGGTCATACCGTCACACATTTGCGGCCGCTCCGCCAAGCGCCGCTCACCCGCACGACGATATGACCCGATCGGCAGCCGCGCATCGGTGCGATCACGCAACCGATGCGAGG
>NZ_JBKBET010000020.1:561395-563069 GCF_048910785.1 Nocardia nepalensis
CACCGATGCGCGGTCTGCCATCAAAAGGTCATACCGTCACGCACATTTGCGGCCGCTCCGCCAGGCACCGCTCACCCGCACGACGATATGACCCGATCGGCAGCCGCGCATCGGTGCGATCACGCAACCGATGCGAGGCTCAGCGCTGTCGCTTCCGCCTGAAGACTGGATCTGGCACACATTCCGCGACTCCATGGGATCGCCCACTCACTCAACAGGACTCCCCTCTGCACCACATCACCTTCCGCGCTGTTGGTCGGACGATCACGTGGAACTGGTGGCGGCATCGGCCGAGAGAGTGCCGCCGTCAGTTCCACGTGATCACTTGTCCAGTAGTGCATCTCGGGCGGACCGCAGCGGCCGACGATCACGGAATGTGTGCCAGAGCCACGATTCGGCCGGAATTGACAAGCGCTGCGCGGATTCCGTTGCGTGAGACCTACCGCTGCGCGGGCTATCGGTGCGGACTGCCGATGCGCCGCCCGGCGATGCACTCCTTTGTCGTTGTCCGGACTGCCGATACGCGAGCGCACCGATATGCGGCCCACTGCGCGTTCCTGCGTGGCGCGATCGCCCATGCCCGGACTGCCAATGCGCCGCCTGGCGATGCGCGGGCGCACCGATGCGCGATCAGACCAACCCGCGAACCTCCTCGTGCGTGATCGCGCTTGTGCACGGTCGGCCTGTCGACGGTTATGGCGCGGCCTGCTGAGGCGCGAACGCCAGTGCGCGGCCCCGCGCTGCGCGGGAGTGGCCAACCGGTGCGCGATCGCCCGTGCGGTGACCGCCGATGCGCCGCCCAGTGTTGGCGACTGCATCGATTTGCGGGCTGGTGTTGGGCGGTCGCTTCGGTGTGCGGCCGCACCTGACGCGTTCACCCTGCGGCGGATGCGGCCAGGGATGCGGCTATAGCGGCGGTCTGCTCGCGCCAGCGGCGTAGTTCGGTGACGCTCGGTGCGAGTTCGTAGTCGTGGTGATGGGCGGCGCGGGACAGAGCTGCCCATACCGTCGCGACCTGTGCGGCGGTGTCATCGCCCGCGAATACGCGTAATGCGAGCAGCTGTGCGCGCATCGGGCAGCGTGCCAGTGCCGGTGCTACCTGTAACCACAACTCGTCGACGGATTGCTCCAATGCGAGCCGCAGAATCCAGACCGTCGCCCGTGACCACAGACCGTCGGCATCGGTCACCGAGCCGTCGAGCAGCCGATCCACGGCGTCGAACCGCTCGGCCACGGTCGGCCGTGGCGGACTGGGTCGCGCTGCCGCGCCCTGTCTACGCGTGCCGCCCTTCCGAATACCCTCGCCCCGCCGACCGGCACCTTGCCGACCCGCCCCGCCCTGCCGCCCGGCCCCACCGCGCTTGCCCGCCTCGCCCGGTCGTCCTGTCTTCCGCCGCGAATCCCCAGCATCGTGCCGATCCCCACCGCCTTGCCGGTCCCCACCGCCCTCCCGACCGTCCCCACCGCGTTTGCCCGTCCCACCCCGTCGTCCTGTCTTCCGCCGCGAATCCCCAACATCGTGCCGGTCCCCACCGCCTTGCCGATCACCAAGGCCACGCCGGTCACCACCGCCCCGCCGATCACCAGCACCCTCACGGTCCCGACCGTCTTGCCGATCACCAGCACCCTCACGGTCCCGACCGTCTTGCCGATCACCAGCACCCTCACGGTCCC
>NZ_JBKBET010000020.1:563292-1107813 GCF_048910785.1 Nocardia nepalensis
CACCCCGCCAATCATCAATCCCCTCCCGGCCACCCGCTCCCTCCCGACCACCAGCACCCCGCCAATCACCAGCCCCCTTCCGGCCACCAGCCCCCTCCGGACCAGCAACGCCCTCTCGACCACCAACACCCTCGCGACGAGCAACGCCCTCCCGATCACCACCACGCGGTTGATCCTCCGCGCGTTGTTGATCCCCACCACCCTGTCGATCCCACCCCTCCACACCACCCGGCCCGCTCACCTGCGCCGCCCCCGCGCCGCCGAGGCACAGCGCCGGCTCATCGACGTAACCAAGCGACGAACTTCTCGGTGTCCGCTATCAGGTCGCGCATGCTGCGTCCGATCGGCACATGTGCGCCTGCCGTGGCATTGCGCAATGCGTCGACAACCCATTTCCCTTCGCGGGCAAGGTGTTTGTTGAGGTCGTCGACTCGTCCGTCGATACCCATCACCGCCAGCGCGACCATCGCGCGCGTGGTTTGCGCGCCTTCGATATGGCGCTCGACGTCGCGATGGTCCATGCCCGCGGCCAGGAGGTTGCGCCGGGCCCTGGCCAAGCTCGCCGCTTCCACGGCCGACCGGCAGCAGGTGGCCACCAATTCGTCGGCGATCGCCGGGGGCAGTTGCGGTGTTCGGACCAGGGAGCGCGCGTCATCGAGGTAGCGGCGGATGGGGTCGCTGGATACCCGCACCTCCACCACCGAGCGCTCGCGGCGCTGCACCTCGAGCACGCTGGCGTCGAGCTGCATCCGGCGCACCGCCTCGGCCAGCCGCTCGTCATGGGTGAAGACGATCACCTGCCGCGTCCACGCCATCACCTCGAGCACCCTGGCCAGACCGTCCACCTTGGCGGGATCCATTGCCTGCACCGGATCATCGATCATGACGAAGCGAAAGGGACTGTCCTCCACGGTCGCTCGCGGCAGGAACAGCGAAAGGCCGAGGGCGTGCAGCTCGCCCTGGCTCATCACCCCGAGCGCGGCGCCGTCCACCTCGTCGACCGTGACATCGAGCAGTACCCGGCGCGCGGTTCCGGCGTTGCCCTGCAACCGGATCGCGCCGAGCTCGACATTGCTCTGCTGACGTAGCGTGCGCCAGACCCAGCGCGCCGTGGTCTCCAGCGGGGCCATTCGCTCCCCGCGCAACCCGGCCGTCGCGGATTTGAGCCAATCCTCGGCGCGTTTGAGGGTGCGCAGTTCACTGCCGTTCGCGACGACCGCGCGTGCCCCGTCCAGCCAGCCGGTGATTCGCGGCACCAGGGGCGACCACACCTCGTCGAGTCGGTTCAATTCCTTGCGGGTGCCCTGCTGCAATAGCTCGAGCTCGTCGACCAGGCGCGCGTGCGCACCGCGCAGTCGATCGGGTAGTTCCGGGGAGTAGTCGGCACCGGTCAGCGCCGCCCAGTCTGTCCAGGCTCGGCGCACCGCGGTGGTGTCGACGGTGGGTGGATTGCGCGGATCGAAATCCAGCTCCGGTGGAATATGTTCCGGCAGTGCGCGAGCGTCGCGGACGGCCTGTCGCAGCGCGTTCCGTGCCGTCGCGAGCGCGTCGACCCGGGAGGTCAGCTCGGCGATCGATGCCTGCGCGCCGCGCAACCACGCCGCGTCCAAATCACCGCGCCCGCACACCGGACATGCGCATTCCCCGCTGGCGGCGACGTGATCGCGGGCCCGGCGCAGCAACTCCAGCACCCGCAGGTCGGCCTCGGCGTCGGCGGTCGAATCGCGGGCCAGCACCGCACGGCACTGTTCGAGGCGCGCGGCAATCGCTTCGACCTCGGCACCGGTGGGCAAGGCGAGGCGCACGATCGCGCGCAACCCATCCGGACCGACCGGATGTTCAGCCGTGCCGAGCACCTCACGACCGATCGCGGTGAGATCGGGCCGATCCGGGCGCAGCAGCGCCGCCATCCGGACCGCACGGTCGTCGGCCACCGTCTCCAACGCGGCGACCAGTTCGACGCGTTCTTGGCGCGAATCTCGTGCGGCGCGTTCGAGTTCCAGTCGCCGCGTGCGAATTCGCTCCTGCGCCACGGTCAATTCATCGAGGCCGAGGAGCCGATGCAATGCGTCGAACAGGTCGCTCGGCTTGCCGTCGACGAGTGCGCCGAGTTCGCTATAGGAAAGGAAGGGACGGTATAGCTCCAGGAGCCCCGCCCAGCGGGCACCGTCGAAATCCGTTGGCGCGGAGTCGGGTCGCCGTTCGGTCCAGTGTGCCTGGCCCAGATCCGCCTGTGGCGCCCATTCTTTGGCGATGGACAGCTCGGGATCGGGCCCGGTGGTGAGCAATTCGAGTTCGATGCGGGCCGAATCACCGTCGTGCAGATTGCGCCAGCCCTCGCGCCAGGCCGCCGACCGGCCGTCCCAACGGCGATTGCTTCCGGTGAGCACCAGTTCGGCGGCCTCGGCGAAACTGGATTTACCACTTCCGTTGCGTCCCACCACCAACGTGAGACCAGGGCCGGGCGGCAGCTCGAGCGTCGCCTCCGGCCCGATGCCACGGAAGCCGCGCACCCGGATCGCGCGCAGGAAGATTCCCGAGCCGTCGAATTCGGTTGCCAGATCATCGGATTCGCCGCCGCCGAGGGCGCGGAGCACGGCGTGCGCGACATCGGGGGTGACCGCCGGATCAGCGGTGAGCCGCCGGGATACCACCTCGGTCAGGCGCGGCACGGTCGTCGCAGGATCGGCTCCCGGATCTGAACGCATGGGTAACCCCCTACACCACCGAACCGCGGCAAGTCCTCCAACCCCGTAACGGGTATCACTGTCGAAAGCTGAGCGAAACGCTACCCGATGGCGTCGAATTCGCCCACAGCGGTGCCGGTTCGAGCGACTCGAGCAGTGGCGGTGCGAATCTGCCCGCGGGGATGGTATGGCCATCGAACGGGCTGGGCCCCGCTCGATGTCCACCCCTCGCCAACCCCGGCGGGCAGCTCGATGGTGTGTCACCCGATTTGGGTGGCTCGGTCGGAGCCGAACAGGACAGAATGCCAGAATCGGACAACCAACGCAAGGCTCTCAGGTCTTCGAATATGGCGTCCGCGCAGCGTATTCCAGGAAAAGTGCCTGTTCACCACAAGCTGTCGGTGGGCTGCGGTAGAAATCCGTCAACCGAGAAACGGGGGAAGATATGACGCATACTCGATCCGGAGCCGCCGGATGAGCCAGGCGGGAGCAGTCGAGATGACCGCGCCCTGGACCGAAGACCAGGTCAATGCGCTGGCACCGGATGCGAGCTCGCTCGCCGCCGCGCGCAAGCTCGCCGGGCGCTGGCAGGGCACCGGCCGGTCGGACACAGCTCTATGGGGCCTGTGCAAAGGCAGTGGAGCCAAGCCGTATCAGACGATCGTCGATCTGGCGGGGCCCGCGTACAAATGCTCGTGTCCCAGCCGCAAATTTCCGTGTAAGCACGCCCTCTCGCTATTGCTGACCTGGTCGGGCGGCGCGGTCACGGAAGCATCGACAATCGCGGACTTCGCCGCGGAATGGATCAACGCACGCGCGGCCCGCGCCACACAGCCCGCTGATGACACCCCACGCATGGCGAATCCGGCGACCGCCCAACAGCGACGGGTGCGAGTTACCGCGGGTCTGGAGGAACTCGACATCTGGCTCGGCGATCAGGTGCGCACCGGGCTGGCACAGACCGATCGCTCGTTCCGTGCCTTCGAGGCGATCGCGGCCCGCATGGTCGACGCACAAGCGCCCGGCGTCGCCGCCGCGCTGCGACAGCTGCCGACCACGGTCGTGAGCCGGGCGGACTGGCCCGATGTGGTGCTCGCCGAATACGCCAGGCTGCATCTGCTGATCGCCGCGCACCGTCGTCTCGACGAGCTGTCCCCCGAATTGCGGGCCAGCATCCGCACCCATATCGGCTATCCGACGCACACCGAGACCGTGCGCGCCGAACCCCCGGTCCGGGATCAATGGCAGGTCCTCGGCATCCGTACCAGCGAGGAGGAGCGGCTCTACACCCGTCGAACCTGGTTGTACGGCAGGCAGACTCGGCGCTGGGCGGTGCTGCTGGAACACTCCTTCGGTGCGCCGAACTTCTCGGCGGAGGTGCCGCTGCCCGGCATGATGGCCGACGCGGAGCTGCACTACTACCCGGGCGGTGCGCCGTTGCGGGCCCTGTGGGGCCAGCGGCACGGCGCGGCCGAACCGTTCACCACGCTGCCGGTTGCCGAGGGCACGATCGCCGCCGCGCTGGACGAGCATGCCGAGGCGCTGGGCGGTGATCCGTGGTTGCGATCGCGTCCGATGCTGCTCACCGATGTGGTGCCGGTTTGGACCGAAAACGGCTGGTACATCGCCGAATCCGACGGGACAGCGCTACCGGTTGCGGCTACTGAGCAGCCATGGCGGCTGCTCGGGGTGTCCGGTGGGCATCCGGTGACGCTGGCCGCCGAGTGGGGCGTTGCCGGATTGGTTCCGATCTCGGCGTTCACCGCGGGTGAGATCGTCGATGTGGGCAGTGCGGAACTCGCGACGCGCGCCGCGTCGAATTCGCCGGCCGCGCCGCCGTCGGAGGATCTGACCTCGGTGGCATTGCTCGGCACGGCCCGCAGGGCATTGGATCCCGCGCGGCTGGAGGCCCCGGTCGCGGCCGTCGCGACGCGGTTGCGCACCGACCCCGCACTGGTGTTGCTCGAATCGGCGGCGCTGCGTGGCGCCTTCGCACGCGGCGGTGTATCCGTCGCCACGGCTTCCAGGCCGGAACCGGCTGAGGACGACGCTCGGCGACTTCTGCCTCGGGCCGCGGCCGCCCGCCTGTCCCGGCTGCTGCGCGACCGATCCCCCTTCTTACCCGAATGGTTCGCCGCCGCAACACCATCCGGCTACCGCGCCCCGGACGCGCTGTGCGCGCTGCTGCTCGAGCAGGCGAAGGCGAATACCGAGCTGCGCGAGCCACTGCTGCGCCTGGCCGGAACCCGCGGCCGCTGGCTCGCCGATCAACATCCGGATTGGCGAGATCTGGTGCGACAGGAGCATTCCGATGCGCCGACGGAACAGAGCTGGCAGTTCGGCCAGCCGCCCGAGCGCCGGGAATGGCTCGCCGAACTGCGTCGTCGAGATGCCGACGCGGCGCGGGCGGCACTGGCCGCGTCCTGGCCGAAGGAGTCCGGTCCGCTGAAGGCGGAGCTGCTTGCCATACTCGCCGAAGGGATTTCGGCCGCCGATGAACCACTGCTGGAAACGGCGCTGGACGATCGGCGATCGGATGTCCGGCGGATCGCGGCCGGACTGCTACCGCTGCTGCCGGATTCGGCATTCGCGCAGCGCATGACGCGACGGGCCAGCGCCTGGGTCACGGTCGAACATCTGCTGCTGCATCCGAATCTGGTTGTCCGCGTCCCCGACGAACTCGATAACGCCGATCGCAGGGACGGCATCACCGACCGCACCGCGGAGTTCACCTACCGATGGGACGGCGCACCTGATCTGCGCGCCGGGCGACTGCGGCAACTCGTCGCCGCGACACCGCTGACGCACTGGGAGTCCGCGCTCGGCGCACCGGATAAGGCCACGCGGGCCAAGATCGTCGACCGGTTCCGTCAGCCGCTCTTCGACGGCTGGGTGGATGCCGCACTGGCACACCGTGATCCGGCCTGGGCACGCGCGCTGTTCGACGCCGGAGTGCCGACCGATCTGGCGATGCTGCGGCGACGCGAACTATTCGCATTGCTGCCGCTGCCCGATCGCACCCAGCATCTACTCCAACTCGATGGCGCCTGGCTCTCGGAGCTGGAGGCGCTACTGCCCGCGATGGGCCATCCGTGGCCGGAACCCCTTGCTCAACATCTGATTCTGTTGTTGTTCGAACGCGCGCGTGCCGCGGCCAAACGCCCCGAGGCGCACGGCAGCAGCCCGAGCGCGCATCGGTCGCTGCTGTCCGCGGCGGCCGTGCACCTACCCGTCAACGCGGCGCGGGCGGCCACCGTGGTGGCTCGTCGGTGCGGCGATCCCAACTGGGAGCGGGCCTTCGATCAGCTCGCCCATGACCTCAACCACCGCTCGATGATGCTCGAGGAGTTGCAGTGACGACGACAACCACCACCGATACGACACCGGTGCTGTTGCGCCCGCACGCCGAACAGGCTTTTGCCGACGAACTGCGGGCACTGGCCGCGCTCGATGATCGGCCACGTCCACCGTCCTGGCAGCTCTCGCCATGGGCGGTGGTCACCTATCTGCTCGGTGGCACGCTCGACGACGGCACGGTGGTCACCCCCAAATATGTCGGACCGCGCAGGCTCATGGAGGTGGCGGTCGCGACCCTGGCGACCGATCGGGCGCTGCTGCTGCTCGGTGTGCCCGGCACCGCGAAAACCTGGGTATCGGAACACCTTTCGGCCGCGATCAGTGGCGCCTCGACACTGCTCGTGCAGGGCACCTCGGGTACTGCCGAAGAGGCGATCCGGTACGGCTGGAACTACGCGCGCCTGCTCGCCGAGGGGCCGAGCGAGGGTGCACTGGTGCCGTCGCCGGTGATGACCGCGATGCGCCGCGGCGCCATCGCCCGCATCGAGGAACTCACCCGCATCCCGTCCGATGTGCAGGACGCGCTGATCACCGTGCTGTCGGAAAAGACGCTGCCGGTACCGGAACTCGGCATGGAGGTGCAGGCGGCCAAGGGCTTCAATGTCATCGCCACCGCCAATGACCGCGACCGCGGCGTCAACGACCTCTCCTCCGCGCTGCGCCGCCGCTTCAACACCGTGGTGCTGCCGCTGCCCGCCAGCGAGGACGAGGAGGTCGCCATCGTCACCCGCCGGGTCGAACAGCTCGGCTCCGCACTCGAATTGCCCACCGTGCCCGCCGCGGCCGAGGAGGTGCGCCGCGTGGTGCGCGTCTTCCGGGAACTGCGCTCCGGCATGACCACCGACGGGCGCACCAAACTCAAATCCCCGTCCGGCACCCTGTCCACCGCCGAGGCGATCTCGGTAATCACCAACGGCATCGCCCTCTCGGCCCACTTCGGCGACGGCACGCTGCGCGCCTCCGATATCGCGGGCGCGGTCCTCGGCTCGGTCATCAAGGATCCGGTGGCCGACGCGGTCATCTGGACCGAATATCTGGAGGCCGTTGTCCGCGAACGCCCCGACTGGTCCGACTTCTACCGCGCGTGCCGCGAGGTCACCGGATGAGGTTGCGGCCGAAGCGAGTCCGCTGCCGCGACATGTTGAGCCGGGGGTAACACAGTGACAGAGATACACACGCCCGAAGCCGACGACCCGGCTACGGAAATCCGCAATGCGACCGCACAGAATGGTCCCGTGACCAGGGTATTCGGCATCCGCCACCACGGCCCGGGCTCGGCCAGATCGCTGCGCACCGCGCTCGAGAGATACCGACCCGACGCGATTCTGATCGAGGGTCCGGCCGATGCCGATCCGCTCGTCGGCTACGTTGCGGCCGAGGGGATGTCGCCGCCGGTCGCACTGCTGGCCTATGTGCCCGATTCTCCCGCCAAGGCCGCGTTCTGGCCGTACGCGGTGTTCTCGCCGGAATGGCAGGCGCTGCGGTATGCGGTCGAACACAAGGTGCCGGTGCGGTTCTGCGACCTGCCCGCGACCTCCGTACTCGCCGCCGAAGACGAACCGGGTGATCGCATCGATCCGCTGGCCGAGCTGGCGGCCGCGGGCGGCTACGACGACGCCGAACGCTGGTGGGACGCGGTGGTCGAATCCGTCGCCGACGCCGATGCTTTCGAGGCGATCACCGAAGCGATGGGCGCACTGCGCGATGCCGCCGAACAGGGGATCAGACCAGAAGCCATCGACGCGCACACGTTGCGGCGCGAGGCGTACATGCGGCAGACGATGCGCAAGGCGTTGAAGGAGGGGGCGCAGCGGCTCGCCGTGGTGTGTGGGGCCTGGCATGCACCGGCGTTGACCGGGAAGCTCGGGCCGGCGACGGCGGATACCAAGCTGCTCAAGGGACTTCCGAAGGTCAAGGCGACGGTGACGTGGGTGCCGTGGACGCATTCGCGGCTGGCGACGACCTCCGGGTATGGGGCGGGCATTACCTCGCCGGGTTGGTATCACCACCTGTTCACCGAGCATGAGCAGCCGATCGCGCGCTGGCTGACCAAGGTGGCCGGGGTGCTGCGCGCCCACGATCTGCCGGTCTCCAGTGCGCACATCATCGAAGCCGTCCGGCTCGCCGATACCCTCGCGGTGCTGCGCGCCCGGCCACTGGCCGGACTGTCGGAGGTCACCGAGGCGGTGCGGTCGGTGATGTGCGCGGGCGAGGAGACGATGCTGCGGCTCGTCGCGACCGAACTGGTGGTCGGCGAGGCGCTGGGCGGTGTACCCGACGGCACCCCGACCGTCCCGCTGGATGCCGACCTACGTGCCCGGATTCGCACGCTGCGGCTAAAGCAGGAAGCCCTATCTCGCAATCTCGATCTCGACCTGCGCAAGGAACGCGAGGTCGAGCGCTCCCGGCTGCTACATCGGCTGCGGGTGCTCGGAATCGACTGGGGTACACCGACAACCGGTGAGATACGCAGTACCGGCACCTTCCGGGAGAGCTGGGCGCTGCAATGGCGACCCGAATTCGCCGTCTCGATCATCGAGGCCTCCCGCTGGGGCACCACCATCCGCACCGCGGCCGAAGCCAAAATCCTCGACACCGCGAGCCGCGCGGACAGCACCGTCGGCGATCTCACCGCCGCACTGGAAGTGGCGTTGCTGGCCGACCTCGGTGGCGCCACCGACGGCCTGATCACCCGCCTGGAATCCGCCGCGGCACTCGACCACGACGTGACCCACCTGCTCGCCGCCCTCCCCGGCCTGACCCGCACGCTGCGCTACGGCGACGTGCGCGGCACCGACACCAAGGCGCTCGCCCACGTCGCCGACGGTCTGCTCGTGCGCATCTGCGCGGGCCTGCCCGGCGCGGTCACCGGCCTCGACACCGAGGCCGCCGAACAACTCCGCACACAAGTCGACGCCGCGCACACCGCCATCCACACCCGCGACGACGACTGGGCCACCGGCGAATGGCTCGCCGCCCTGCGCCGCCTCGCCGACCGCGACGACGTGCACGGCGCCCTCGTCGGCCGCGCGGTCCGATTGCTCGCCGATGCCGGACGCATCGACGAAAACGATTCCGCGCGCAGGCTTTCCGCCGCCCTCTCGATCGGCAATACCGCCGCCGCCAAGGCCGCCTGGATCGACGGCTTCCTGGGCGGTCGCGGACTGCTACTCGTCCACGACCGAGAGTTATTGCGCCTCATCGACGATTGGCTCCGCGGCCTCGGCGACGATATGTTCGTCGAAATCCTGCCCCTGCTCCGCCGCACGTTCGGCGCGTTCGAATCCGGTGAGCGCCGCGCCATCGGCCAAGCGGTGCGCGACGGCGGCGCTCTCGCATCGCGCACCGACGACGGCACCGCTTTCGATCCCGAGCGTGGGCTCGTCGCCATGCGCACCGTCGCGGACATCCTGGGGGTGCCGGTATGAGCACCATTCCCATCCACGGAGTCTCGGATCACCACAACGCGCCAGTACCGCAGCTACCCGTGATCGGCTTATCCGCGACCGGCCCGATGAGCGACCGAAGCCGCAACACACAAGCGCCACGACTACACGCGAACGGCTTCACCCCGAACAGCCCAATGAGCGACCGAAACCGTCACGCACAAGTACCACGACCACACGCGAACGGCTTCACCCCGAACAGCCCAATGAGCGACCGAAACCGTCACGCACAAGTACCGCGACTACACGCGGACGGCTTCACCCCGAACGGCCCAATGAACGGCCGAACACGATCGCTCAGCTCACCAACCACCAGTACCGACGTGGCGGCTTCGCGCCGTTATCAATCCTCCGGAGTGGCCGAATGACCGCGATCGATGAAACCCAATCCAGGCGTTGGCGTTTGGTCCTCGGCAGCGCCGCCGAGCAGTCCCTCGGCGGACTCGGCTCCGCCGACGACGAGGCGATGGACCGTGCGCTATCGGCCCTCTACAACACCGGCGACGACCAGAACTCGGGCAAGCGTTCCGGGGGTCTTGGCGGCTCCGCACCCAAGGTGGCGCGCTGGCTCGGCGATATCCGCACCTATTTCCCGTCCACCGTCGTGGAGGTCATGCAGCGCGACGCGGTCGATCGCCTGAACCTCACCCAACTCTTGCTGGAGCCGGAACTCCTCGAAGCGGTGGAACCCGACGTGCACCTGGTGGGCACCCTGCTCGGCCTCAACCGGGTCATGCCCGAAACCACCAAGGCGACAGCGCGAATGGTGGTCGAGAAGGTGGTCCGCGAGATCGAACAACGCATCGCCGCACAAACCGTCGCCGCCGTCTCCGGCGCACTGAACCGAGCCGCCCGCGTCACCCGCCCGCGGCTGCGCGATATCGACTGGGACCGCACCATCCGCAAGAACCTCGCCAACTACCTGCCCGAACATCGCACCGTCGTCCCCGAACGCCTGATCGGTTACGGCCGCAAGGCGCAGGCGGTGCGCCGCGACGTGGTGCTGGCCATCGATCAGTCCGGCTCGATGGCTTCCAGCGTGGTCTATGCCTCGGTCTTCGGCGCTGTGCTCGCCTCTATGCGCTCGCTGCGGACTTCGCTTGTCGTCTTCGACACCGAGGTCGTCGATCTGACCGACCAACTCACCGATCCGGTCGAGGTGCTCTTCGGCACCCAACTCGGCGGCGGCACCGATATCAACCGCGCCATCGCCTACTCACAAGCGCTCATCACCCGCCCCGCCGACACCCTTTTCGTCCTGATTTCCGACCTGTACGAGGGCGGCATCCGCGAAGAGATGCTGCGCCGGGTGAACGCGATGCGGGAATCCAGCGTCCAGGTGGTCGTCCTGCTCGCTCTCTCCGACGACGGAGCCCCAGCCTTCGACCACGAGAACGCCGCCGCCCTGGCCGCTCTCGGCATTCCCGCCTTCGCCTGCACCCCGGACAAGTTCCCGGAGCTACTCGCGCTGGCCCTCGACCGCGGCGACATCCAAGCCTGGGCCAGCCGAAACGCCTGACTCAGCTGCCCGATGACAGGCTGGCCACGCCTTGGATCAGCGATATGAATTTGATGCCGACCTCGAGAATCGAGTCGAGCGCGGTGAGAAAATCCATGGTCGGACTCCTTGTCTGAGCGGGGCAAACAAGACAGCCTGTCGATGGTACGTCCGAGTTGATCTTGGTTAGCTCATTCGCGCCGGTCAGCGCGTCGGGAGCAGTTGCGGGCCGACCGGGCCCATGGCACCCCACGCGGTGGCCGATGCGGGCACGACCAGCGGATGCAGCAGCGACGCCAACCCCAGCAGGACGACCGCGACAACCGCGTCGAGCCAATAGTGATTGCCGGTGCCGACAACGACCACCGTCGTGAGCACCGGATGGGCGAGCGCCAGCCACCGCCAGGCGCCACGGGTCGCGGCCACCACGGCGAAGGCGAGCAACAATGCCCACCCGACGTGCAGCGAGGGCATGGCCGCGAACTGGTTCGAGAGCCCGCCGGCATCCGGTGAGCCGTAGACGGATTGGCCGTGCACGGCGGCGAGGTCGACGAATCCGTATTCGGGCAGCATGCGCGGCGGCGCGAGCGGCATCAGCATGTGCACCGCCAACGCGGCCGCGGTCAATGCCACCATCAGATTTCGGGTCCATCGGTAGTGCTCGGGCCGAAAGACCCACAGCCACAACAGCACACCGACCGCAACTGTGAAATGTGCTGTGGCGTAATAAAAGTTGGCCGGCACTGCGAGGAAATCCCGATGCAGGAACACGCCCTGCACCGTGGTCTCCTCCGGCAGCCCGAGCGCATCCTCGATGCTCAGCATGGATCTGGCATTCGCGAGCGCGCGCACGGTGTCGTCCGCGGTGACCATCCGCCCGATCCGATAGCCCAGATAAAGCACCGTGATCAGCGCGAGTTGCCCAACCGCCTCGCCGCCGCGGCCGTGCACCGCCGCCCTCATCTTCTCGGCGATACCGCCGAACACGGGCGAAAAACCCACGCTCGGACCACCGAGACCCGCTGCCACCATCGCCAGCGGCCTCCTTACCCATCGATCCCCAGGCCGTAATCAGGCGTTAAACGGAGTAACTACCTCCGTTTAACGTAGCATCAGTCGTTAGGCAGGCTCAGCACACTGTGACCGGACAGACACAACATCTCGCATCTCCGATAGGCTGCTCTGCGATTTCGACTCGCCGGAGGGGGCCGCATGCTGCGCCGTGGTGACGTATTCGCGGAGTATGTGATCGAACGAGAGCTGGGCCGCGGCGGCATGGGCGCGCTATACGCCGCACATCACCCCCGCCTGCCGAAGTTGACGGCACTGAAGCTGCTGCACCGAGATCTATTCGGCGACAACGAGATCCGCGCCCGATTCGGGCGCGAGGCGAATCTCGTCGCGACACTCGACCATCCGAATATCATCACCGTCCACGACCGGGGCATCGAGGACGAACAGCTGTGGATCGCCATGCAGTTCGTCGACGGCGTCGATTCCGCCTCGGTGCCGCGGGCGGCACCAGAACCGCACCCATCAACGACTCCAAGGGCTGCTCGGCCGTCGTTCGCGTCGCCCCGTGCGGGCTGGACCGACGAATGACCATCCAGCAGATCTTCGAATTGGGCTGTGACGCGGCGGCACTCACCCACGGCAACCCGAGCGGCTGGCTGCCCGCCGGCACCATGGCCGCGATCATCGCCGGGCTGTCGCATGGCGCCGAACTCGGTGCCGCACTGGACCTGGCCCGTACCGAACTCACCAGGTACGACGCGCATGCCGAGACATCGACCGCCATCGAACTGGCCGCACGCATGGACGGCCGGATGCCAGGGCAGCGACTCACCGGGGCCATCTGCGGCAGCATCCTCGGCGCCCGCTACGGCCGCCGCGCCATCCCGCACGAGTGGCGGACCGCGCTCGACGCCGGTCCGGTCATCGAGCGCCTGGCCGCCGACTTCTGTGTCGAATTCGGACCCACGCCGCCGAGCGACGCATACGGTGCGCCGACGGCGGCGTGGTCAGCCCGCTATTTCCCCAGGTAGACCTATAGATCCGCGATGGCGGCCAGCGGTGGGGTCCGGGCGGCCCGGATACCCGGCCACAGGGCCGCGAGGACGCCGACGACGGCCGAGCTGATGAGTACGAGTACCAACTGGTTCCACGGGATGGCGATCTCGTCGAGGCCGAGGTCGCGCAGCGTGCGTAGGAAGCCGACACCGAGACCCAATCCGAGCAGCATGCCGACGATCGCGCCGAATACCGCGATCAGCATGGATTCCAGATAGATGGTCCGGCGGACCTGCGCCCGTTGCATGCCGACCGCGCGGAGCATGCCGATCTCCCTACGCCGCTCCACCACCGATAGGGCCAGGGTATTGACGATGCCGAGGATGGCGATCACCACCGCGAGCGCGAGCAGTCCGTACAGGATGGCCAGCAGCGTATTGATCTGCTTGCCCTGCGCGCCCTTGAACTCCTCCCGGTCCAATACCTGGACCACGACGAATTGCTCGGTGGCGTTCTCCAGGTCGGTGCGCATCTGTGTCAGATCGGCGCCCGGCTTCGCCTTGACGAACATGAACAGGTTGGTCCGGAAGTTGACCGGCATCACCTCCTCGTACAGGACCGGCGACACCACTATCGGGCCGAGCAGCGGCGTCTTCTTGTAGACGCCGACCACCTCGACCTGAATCTTCTTGAACCCGAGGCTGGTCACGGTGACCTGGTCGCCGACCTTCCAGCCGCGTTTATCGGCTTCGTCCTGCGAGACCATCACCTGGTGGTCGCCCAGGGTGCGGGTGCCCTTGATCACGTCGTAGTTCAGGGCGTTATCGGCCACGCCATCGAATTCGGTGCCGACCAACTGGTCATCGCCGACCTTGAAGGTGACACCGCGCAGCCCGACCACATCGGCCACACCCGGCACCGACTTGCGCACCGCTTCACCCGCACCGAGCGGCACACCGATCATCTGTGGTCCGGCGAGCACATAGTCGGCCTTCACGCCCTTGTCGACGAGCACGCTGACGCTGGCCTTCGCCGATGCGCCGAGCATGCCGATCGCGGTTACCAGCATCAGACCGAGGGTGAGCGCGAAAGCCGTCGCGGCCGTGCGCCTCGGATTGCGCGCGGCATTATTGCGCGACATCCGCCCGATCGGACCGAACGGCCGCAGCAGCACACCGAGCACGCTCACCACCGGACGCGACAGCGCGGGCGCGGCCAGCAGCACCGCGAAGATCAAGCCGAGCGCGCCGATCCCGACGGTCAATGCGGCATTGCCGCCGGTCTTCTGCGCACCGAGCACGACGAGCACCACCCCGGCGACGGCGAGCGCGCTGCCGATCCCGGTCCGGACCCGCAGCGATTCTCCGGTCGAGGCGAATTCCTCGCGCATGGCCTCCACCGGCGGGATCTTGGCGGCGCGGCGGGCGGGCGCATAGGCGCTGACCACCGTCACCAGCATCCCGACGAGCAGTCCGACGATCACCGTGCGCGGCAGCACCGTCAACGAGCCCGTCGGCAATCCGAGATCGAACGCGTTGAGCAGGGCCGAGAGCCCGAAGGCCAGACCGACGCCGGCCGCCAAACCTATTGCGCTGCCGATCAATCCGATGACGAAGGCCTCCGTCACCACCGACCGGCCCACCTGTTGTCGACTGGCGCCCACCGCACGCAGCAGCGCCAGCTCACGCAGCCGCTGGGCCACGATCATCGAGAAGGTGTTGTAGATGATGAAGGTGCCGACGATCAGCGCGATCGCGCCGAAGGCGAGCAGGAAGTAGTTGATGAAGTTGAGCGCGTTGGAGACTTCCTTCTTCAGATCGGCGCGCACCTGATCGCCGTTCTGCACCTTGTAATCCGGTAATACGTTGGCGATCCGGTCGCGCAACTCGTCGCCCGGCATGCCGGTGGCCGCGATATCGACATAGGCGACATGCGACCCGTCGGTGAACAGCTTGCGCGCCTGCGTGTCGTCGAACAGCACGCCGATGAAACCGCCGGTGTCCGAAGGGACTCCGTAGATGCCGGTAAGGGTGACGTCGATCGGGCCGCCGTGCGAGGGGACCAGTACCTTGGTCTTGTCCCCGACATGCAGACCCGCCCGTTCGGCGCCACCGGTATTGAGCGCGATCTCGCCTTCGTGCGCGGGTGGCGCGCCCTGGACGAACTTATCCGGTTCGGCGACCGCCTTCTCCGGCGGAATGTAGGACTGGCCGAAAGTCGGTGCGCCACCGGTCTGTACGGCCTTCTTGCCGTCCGGATACAGCAGCACCAGCGGACCGTTGACGCTCGGTGCGACCGCGCGCACCCCGTCCATCTTCGCGATATCGCCGACCACGCTCAGCGGAATGCCTTGGGCCTGTTGCTTTTGCGGGCTCACCCGCACGTCGACGCCCTTGGCCTGATTGGCGAAGATGCCGTCGAAGGTGCGCTGCAGGGTGTCGGTGAAGACGAATGAGCCTGCGATGAAGGCGGTTCCGAGCACCACCGAGAGCAGGGTCAGCGCTAGTCGCACCTTGTGCGCGGCCAGGTTGCGCAAGACCACCTTGCGCATCGGTTTGCCACTCACGCCTGCTCCAGCGACTTCATCTTGTCGAGCACGGATTCGGAGGTCGGATCGCGCAACTCGTCGACGATGCGACCGTCCGCGAGGAATATCACCCGGTCGGCGTATCCCGCGGCATGCGGCTCGTGGGTCACGATGACGACCGTTTGCCCGAATTCGTCCACCGCCGCACGCAGGATGGTGAGCACCTCCTCCGACGCGCGGGAGTCGAGGTTGCCGGTCGGCTCGTCACCGAAGATGATCTCCGGCTTGCCGGCCAGCGCCCGCGCGCACGCCACGCGCTGCTGCTGACCGCCGGACAGTTCGCTCGGCCGGTGCGTGAGCCGGTCGGTGAGCCCGAGCCGCTTGAGCACCGTATCGAGCCAGTCCTGGTCGGGCTTGCGTCCGGCGATATCCAGCGGCAAGGTGATGTTCTCATGCGCGGTCAGCGTCGGGACCAGGTTGAATGCCTGGAAGACGAATCCGATGCGGTCGCGCCGCAGCCGCGTCATCTGCTTGTCCGAGAGTCCGGCGAGGTCGGTGTCGCCGATCCGCACGGTTCCGGCGCTGGCGCTGTCCAGACCCGCCAGACAGTGCATCAGGGTCGACTTACCCGATCCGGAGGGTCCCATGATCGCGGTGAACTCCCCCTTCGCGAATTCGGCCGATACCCCATCCAATGCCCTGACCTGTGTATCTCCGGAGCCGTAGACCTTCACCAGGTCGATGGCGCGGGCCGCGACCGCAGTCGCGGCAGCCGAATTCTCCAGGTCGGCACCTAGGGCGTGGGAAGTCATGCAATCAGTCTGTCTGCGATCGCCCGCCCGCGCCATCAGGGACCTCCCCCAACTCTCGGCGTGTCATCGAAGCCCTTACGCCATGGCGCTTACCCGAGAGGTAATCGACTTCATGATCAGTGGCCGCAATGATGGTGAGGCACCTGATGATTGGAGAATCCGATGCCTTACTTCGAATCGCACGACGGCACCACGCTGCACTACCAGGACTGGGGTACCGGACAGCCGGTGCTGTTCATGGCCGGTGGGTGGTTGAGCAGCAGTTCATGGGAACTGCAGATGCTGCCGCTGTCGAAGCAGGGATTGCGCTGCCTGTCCTACGACCGGCGTGGGCACGGCAAGTCCGACTGGGTCGGGCACGGCTACGACTACGACACCCTGGCCGAGGATCTGGCCGCCTTCCTGGAACATCTCGATCTGCGCGAGGTCACGGTGGTCGCGCATTCGATGGCGGGCGGTGAGCTCATCCGCTACATCACCCGGCACGGCGGCGACCGGATCAGCAGGATCGCGCTGGTCTCGGTGACCATGCCTTTCCTCGCCCAAGCCGACGACAACCCCAATGGCGTGCCGAAGGCCGTCTTCGACGCGGTGAACGCGGCCCGCGCCGCCGACCGTCCGCTGTGGATGGAGCAGAACGCCCAGGCGTTCTTCGCGACGCATCTGGGCAACCAGGTGTCCTCCGCGCGGATTGCGTGGATGGTCCGCAAGTGCATGGACTGTTCGCTGCTGGCGGCCGACGAGATCATGAATACGATCTACACCTCCGATTTCCGGGACGAATTGCGCGCGATCACGCTGCCCACGCTGGTCATCCACGGCGACGCCGACGCCTCGGCCCCCATCGACCTGTGCGGCCGGGTGATCAAGGACCTGATCCCGAGCAATACCTACAAGGAGTACCCGGCCACCGGACACGGCATCATGATCTCCCACGCCGCGCAGCTCAACGCCGACATCCTCGACTTCATCAAGGCCTGAGTCGCGGATTCTTGTCGGACCCCGCCGCTACCGTCGGCCCATGACGTTCGCTCTCTCGATCACCGTGGCGCCCGAGGACATCGATGGCAACGGACATATGAATCAAGCCGTCTACCTGCAGTACGCCGAACGTGCGCGTTGGGCGTGTCTGCGACAGGGCGGCCTGACCCAGGAGAAGTTGCTCGCGGCGGGGGTCGGCCCGATCGCACTGAAGGCGACGCTCACCTTCAAACAGGAGCTGTTCGTCGACGACGAGGTCACCGTCACATGCGATTTCGTCTGGGACGGGAAGACCCACCAGACCATCCAGGAGATCCGCAAGGCGGACGGCACAATCTCCGCGGAGATCGTCGGCGTCGGCGGTCTACTCGACCTGACCGAACGGCGGCTGGTACCGGACGGGGCGCGCTACTTCCGCGAACTCGCGCACGATCCGGCGGTATTCGGCCTCGGCTGAGCGAGTCCACTACTTCAGGATGAGCAGCGCCGACTTCTCGATGCGGTCGGCGATTTCGGAGTAGGAGGCATAGCCCATGCCCGCACGGACGAGTGCGCCCGCGTAGAGCAGTTCCAGGGATTCGACTACGTCCGGGTCGGCCTCCGGGCCGAGGGCGCGCATGAGGCGTTTGCGGATTTCCATGCCGATGCGGGCGCGCAGGTGCGCCACGTCCGGATCGCGGCCGAGCAAAGCGCTGGTCACCGCACCCGAGAGTTCCTGTTCGTCGGCGACCAGCATGGCGATATTGCGGAGTTCGGCGACGACCCGGACGTGGGGGTCCGGATCGTCGCTGACCGGGGCCGAATTGGCGAACAGGCGACGCCAGAAGATCTCCGCGACGAGGTGTTCCTTCGAAGAGAAGTAGGTGTATGCCGTGGCGGTGCCGACCCCGGCCGCCGCGGCGACCATGCGGATGGTCATCCCCGCGAAGCCTTCGCGCGCAAGCACTTCCACCGCGGCCTTGGTGAGCTTGTCGACGGTGTCGGCCTGCTTCTCGGTGAGGCGACGCCGGGTCGCCTCGAGGATGATGGACTCGCCTTCGGACATGTGTCTGGATCCTACTTTGCGGCGGCGCGACCTGCGCGTCGGCCATAGAAGCTGCCGTCACCGAGGGACGCGCCGCTGACATAACCTCCGGCACACAGTCCGGAGGTGCAGCGGCCCGCGGCGAACAGGCCGGGAATGGGTTCACCGGAGACGTGCAGTACCCGCGAATCGAGGTCGGTGCGCAATCCGCCGAGGGTGAAACCCGCGGTGAATCCCCGCATGTCGAACGCAGCGAGCGGGGTCCCGATCGGCTTGACCCACTCCGGCTTCTTCCCGAGCAGCGGATCCTTGCCGTCGGCCGCGTGCAGGTTGTAGCAGTCGACGGTGCCCTGCAGTGTCCGCTCCGGCAGGCCCATATCGGACTCCAATTCCGCAACCGTCTCCGCCACCCAGGTCGGCGGCTGCCGGAAGAACGGCGTCGAGGTGACGGTGGCCAGCGCGGCCTCGAGCGACTCCTCGTCGATGACCAGATAGGCCTGATTCTCCTGCTGGATGAGTGTCGCCTGACCGATGCGCCCCGGATAGGTGTCCTCCGGGATATAGCGCTGGCCACGGCCGTTGACCAGAATGCCGCGCGCCAACATCTGCGGATCGCCGAAGAACGCCACCTCGGTGGCGTCCATATGCGCCAACTCCGCACCGAGCGCCTGGGCGACCAGGATGCCGATGCCGTCGTGCTCCTCGATGGCGGCGGCGGGCCGCCCGATCAGCCGCGGCGCATAGCCCTCGATCATCTGCTTGTGATAGGCGAAGCTGCCGGTGGCTAGCACGACCCCGCGCTCGGCGCGGATCGCGACCTCCTTGCCGAAGTGCGTCGCGATGAGCCCGACCACGCGATCGGTGTCGTCGACCACCAACCGCCGGATCCTGGTGTCGTATTCGACACGGACGCCGAGACTTTCGGCCGTGGCGGCCAGCGGTTTCATCAGCATGTAGCCGCCGCTCTTGGCGCCGATCTTCTTATCGGCCATCTGCGGAACATGCCCGCGCGGAGCGGGTTTCGCGATCGCGTTGAACGGCGCGGCATTCTCGCCGCCGGAGTACATCAGTCCCTCGTCGTGCGGCGGCTCCCAGCCGGGCTCGCCCCAGAACGCCTCCTTGAACGGCACACCGCAGGAGACCAGCCAGTTGTAGTGCTCGACGCTGTTCTGGCAGTAATCCGCGATCTTGGCCTTGTCCTGCCCGGGCCCGAGCGCGGCCTGCAGGAACTTCTCCATATTCTCGGGCGTGTCCTCGAAGCCGAGCGCGCGCTGCAAGGGCGTGCCGCCACCCAGGTAGATGAACCCGCCGGCCATGGCCGCCGCACCGCCCCAGCCGCCGGTGCGCTCCAGGATCAGCACCTCGGCGCCCGCACGCGCGGCCTCGATGGCGGCGCAGACACCGGCGATGCCGTATCCGGCGACGACGACGTCGGCCTCGAAATCCCACGCGGAGATCGCGCTGGCACGCAGCGGCCGAATCTTTGCGGCATCAGACATGTTCGCGTTCCTTACTGCTCTACTCGGAGGGGGCTTGATCAGACTGCACCGGATCGCCGGAGCTTGTCCGCTAGCGACTGCTTGCAGGTCGCTCGAAAGGGTCAGCGTCTTCGGACGATTCGGACTTCCCCGCCTGTTCGGCCTGCTTGCGCGCCGCCTTTTTCTGTTGGGCGACGATCGTTCCCACCAGCAGGTCGAGTTTGGTCCCATTGGGCCAGCCGACGTAGTGGCAGAGGAACAGCGCGATCTCGTGCAGTTGCGCCTCGGTCAACTCCTCGTTGCGCAGCGCCGCGCCGATCTGGATGCCCGCCGTATCCATCAGGCCTTGGGCGGTGAGCGCGCCGAGCAGGATCAGGCGGCGGTCGCGGATGGTCAGTCCGGGACGCGACCAGATATCGGCGAAGAGATGGTCGGCGGTCACGGCGAAGTGTTCGCCCGGATAGTCCTGGAATTCGGTGCCGTAGACCTCGGCCATCTTGGCCAGCCCGCGCTGGCGCACGGTCTCGGCGGATCCGTTGTCGCTACGCGATGCGTCACTCATTGTTTTCCCTTTCGCGTGGCACGCCGAGCCCGGGCCCGAGGCGGTCGAGAGCCAGTTCGGCCAGCGGCAGCTCGACGCCCAGTCGCGCGCCGAGATCCAGGGCCAGGCTGAGGTCCTTCTCGCCGAGATCGCGCACATGGCTCAGGATCGGCAGCCAGAAGTCATTCGGCTCGATCGGTGCGGTGCGGTCGCGCAGCATGATGGCGCCGGGGCCGCCGGTGACCGCGTCGGAGTGCCGAACGACCTTGCCCAGCACGGTGATATCGATATTCGCGGCCTCGGCGAGCCGCTGCGCCTCGGTTGCGGCGGTGAATGCGATGAAGTGCAAGAGGTTGCGCGCCAACTTCATCCGGGTGCCGGCACCGACCGGTCCGGCGTGCACGACCAGATCGGCGAAACATCCGAAGGGGCCGCGAACCCGCTCGAACGCGGCATCGCTGCCGCCGACCATGACCGCGAGCTTGCCGCGTGCGGCGCCCGGTGCACCACCGCTGACCGGTGCGTCCACCAATTCGACGCCGTGCTCGCCACATTCGCCCGCCAGCTCTTCGGCGGTCCGGTCGCTGATGGTGGAGTGCACGGCGATCACGGTGCCCGGCGCGGCCGCCCGCAACAGGCCGTCGGGCCCGGCGACCACCGCCCGCACCTGCTCGTCGTTGAGCACCGTGACCGAAACGACGGCGGCCTTCTCGGCGACCTCGGCGGCGGAAACGGCCACGGCCGCACCGGCTTCGGTGAACGGCTGCACGGCATCGGGCCGCATATCGCAGACGGTGAGCCCGCCGGGCCAGGCCAGCAGGCTCTTGGCCATCGGTGCGCCCATATTTCCCAAACCGATGAACCCGACCCGCAATTCGTCGCTCATGACCGGAACACTTGCCCGCCGTCGACATTGAAGATCTGCCCGGTGACCCAGCTCGCCTCGTCCGAGAGCAGATATAGGCAGGCGCCGACCAGATCATCCGGTGTGCCCATCCGCTTGAGCGGCAGGCGTTTCACCATATCGTCGACGATGACGCTCGGTGTCACGGTTTTCGTGGCTTCGGTATCGATGGGGCCGGGCGCGATGGCATTGATGCGGATCTTGGAACCGCCGAGTTCGAACGCGAGCTGCTGGGTCAGGCCGTTGATGCCGACCTTGGCCAACCCGTAGAAGCTGGAGTATGTCCATGCGGCGGTGGAGGACTGGTTGACGATCGATCCGCCGCCCGCCTTGACCATGTGCTGCCAGACCGCGCGGGTCATATTCAGCGCACCGTCCATATTCACGCTCATGAACTTCTTGTAGTAGTCCCATGGCACGGTGAGCAGCAGGTTGAGCTTCATCTCGCCGTAGATCGCGGCATTGTTCACCAGATGGTCGATCGCGCCGAATTCGCGGACGGTCAATTCGGCCAGGGCGCTGGCCGATTCCGGATCGGCCACATCGACCTCGCCGAAGATGGCGGTACCGCCGGCCGCGGTGATCTCCGCCGCGACCGCCTTACCGCGTTCGGTATTCAGGTCGGCGACCACGACATTCGCGCCCTCGCGGGCCAAGGCCCTGGCGTATGCGGCGCCGATGCCTTGGGCGGCGCCGGTGACGATGGCGGTCTTTCCCGGAAATCGGGTCATGAAATCAGCTCCTCTGCGGCTGTGCTCGGGTCTATCCGGCGGTGGCGATGAGTTTGGTTTCCAAGTACTCCTCGAACCCGGCGACGCCCATCTCGCGCCCGATACCGGATTGCTTGTAGCCGCCGAACGGGGCATCGGCCGAGTACCAGACGCCGCCGTTGACGCTGAGCGTGCCGGTGCGAACCCCGTTGGTGACGTGCCGAATTCGGTCCGGGTCGGTGCCCCACACGGATCCGGAGAGACCGTAGGGGGAGTCGTTGGCGATCCGGATCGCGTCGTCGTCGCCGTCGTAGGGGATCACCACGAGGACGGGTCCGAAGATCTCCTCGCGGGCCACCGTCGCGGAATTGGGCACATCCGCGATCAATGTCGGTTCGACGAAGTAGCCGCGCTCGCGGCCCGCCGGACGACCGCCGCCGACCACGATCCGACCGCCCTCGGCACGCGCTATCTCGAGATACCGCTCGACCCTGGCGCGCTGCCGTTCGGAGATCAACGGCCCGCAGACGGTGCGCGCATCGGTCGGATCGCCCGGCACGATGCCGGCCAGTGTGCCCGCCGCGGCCTGGACCGCTTCGTCATATGCCGCGCGCGGCACCAGCAGCCGGGTGGTCAGCGCGCACCCCTGCCCCGCGTGCACCGATACCGAGAAGGCCGCTACCGAACAGGCTCCCGCGATATTCGCGTCGTCGAGCACGATGAACGCCGATTTGCCGCCGAGTTCGAGGAAGGCCTTCTTCAAAGTCGTCGCCGCGCCGGCCATCACCGATTTGCCGGTCTGCGTCGAGCCGGTGAAGCTGACCATATCGACCCGCGCATCGGTGCTGAGCTGCGCGCCCAGACCGTGATCGGTGGAGGTCACGATATTGACCACGCCGGGCGGGATATCGGTCTGCTCGGCGATGATCGCGCCGACCGCCGCCGCGCACCACGGGGTATCCGGTGCGGGCTTGAGCACCACCGTATTTCCGGCCGCGAGCGCGGGACCGAGTTTGGCGAAATTGATCTGGTGCGGGAAGTTCCACGGCGTGATCGCGCCGACCACGCCGATCGCCTCACGACGCAGCACCCGGTGACTCGCGATGCCCATGGGCGTCGCGGTGCCGAGATCGGTTTCCCAGCTGTAGTTTTCGGCCAGCGACGCGGAGAAGGCCAGATCCGCGACCGGGCCTTCCAGTTGCGGTCCGCGGGTCAGCATCGTCGGCGCGCCCGCCTCGGCGATGGTGATCTCGCGCAACTCGTCGATATTGCTCTGCAACGCGGTGCGCAACTGCTCGAGGCAGCGGGCCCGGAAGGCATGATCGCGCGACCAGTCGGTGTCGTCGAATGCGGTGCGCGCGGCGGCGATGGCCGCGTCCATATCCGTGCCGTTCGCATTCGCGGCCTGGCCGATGACCTCTTCGGTCGCCGGGTTCACCGTCGCGAAGACGCCGTCCCCGCCGGTGACCAATTTGCCGCCGATCAGCAGGCGCGAACCGTCGGCGGGCAAAAGGCCGCTCATGACTGTGCCTCGCTGGGCTCCGTCATGCGCAGCGTGCGCTGGCACATGATTCGCTCGCTCATGGATGCTCCGATGCTGTCTGGACAGGTGTACGGAATATAGTCTCGGCGCGCGATCCGGCGCAAGAACCCGTTTCAGAACTGACCTCCGGGGCCCGGCTGATCACCCCGCCGAGAACCACTGATCACAATGCGGTCCGAGCAACCCGCGCTCACCTCGACATCGACAGATTGTTCAGGCAAAGCACTGTCGCATCCGAGGAGCCGGTGGTACCGTCCAGACACATGTCCAGCTATGTGTCTCCCATTGGTGACGCGACACCGGTCATCGATGAGAACTGGTTCTCGAACTACGGGTTATCGCGATGACGGCCGCCTCCCTGGAGCCCCTGATCTTCGACCCCTACGACTACGCGTTCCACGAGGACCCGTACCCCACCTATGAGCGGCTGCGCACCGAAGCGCCGCTCTACTACAACGCCGAACTGGATTTCTGGGCGCTGTCCCGGCACGCGGATGTGACCGCGGCCTTCCGGGACAATGTGCGACTGTCCAGCGCCAACGGGGTCTCGCTGGATCCGGCGGCCTGGGGTCCGCACGCACACCGGGTGATGTCGTTCCTGGCCATGGACGATCCGCGGCATCTGCGCATGCGCCGACTCGTCTACAAGGGTTTCACGCCCAAGCGGGTGGCCGAGATGGAAGACCGGATCCGGGAACTGACGCTGTCCTATCTCGAACCGGCCATCGCGACCGGATCCTTCGACTGGATCGATGAGGTCGCGGGCAAACTCCCGATGGACGTCATCTCCGAACTGATGGGCGTGCCCGAGGTCGACCGCGCGGAGATCCGCATGCTGGCCGATCTGGTGGTGCACCGCGAGGACGGTGTGCTGGACGTCCCGATAGCCGCCGCGCAGGCATCGATCAAACTCATCACCTACTACGCCGATATGGTCGCCGAGCGAAGGCGCTCGCCCACAACGGATCTCACTTCCGCACTGCTGGATGCCGAAATCGACGGCGATACGCTGACCGACGAGGAGATCATCGGCTTCATGTTCCTGATGGTGGTCGCCGGAAACGAGACCACCACCAAACTCCTCGGCAACGCGCTGTATTGGAGCGCACGGAATCCGGGCGAATACGCCAAGGTCGTCGCGGAACCCGAGCTGGTCACCGACTGGGTCGAGGAAACACTGCGTTACGACACCTCCAGCCAGCTGGTCGCGCGCTGCGCCGCGGTCGATATCGACCAGCACGACCGCACCATCCCCGCGGGCTCGAAGGTGCTGCTGTTGATCGGTTCGGCCAATCGGGACCCGGAGGTCTTCGCCGACGGCGACACCTACCGCATCGGACGCACCGATAAGTCCGGGCTGGCCAGCTTCGGTGCGGGCGTGCACTTCTGCCTCGGTGCGCATCTGGCCCGCTTGGAGGCCGGTGTCGCGCTGCGCGAATTCGTCTCGCGCGTGCGGTCCTACGACGTCGCGGACACCGGCATCGTGCGGGTGCACTCGACCAATGTCCGCGGTTTCGCCAAACTCCCCATCGTCGTGGAGGCCAAGTAGATGCCACGGTTCGAACCCAATCCCGTTCGCCGACCGGCGATCGTGGCCGGAGCCTCCTCCGGGATCGGCGCCGCCACGGCGCAAGCACTCGCCGAACTCGGGCACCCGGTCGCACTCGGTGCACGCCGGGTAGATCAGTGCGAGGCGCTGGCCGCCAAGATCCGCGCCAATGGCGGCGAAGCCTTCGCCCACCAGCTCGATGTCACCGACGCGGCATCCATCGACGAGTTCGTCGTTGCCGCCGAAGATGACCTCGGCCCGACCGAGATCCTGGTCTCCGGTGCGGGCGATATCGAATTCTCGCTGGTCCACGAGATGGCGCCGGAGCGGTTCCTGCAGCAGGTGCAGGTGCATCTGGTGGGCGCGCAACGACTGGTGCACCGCGTACTGCCGGGGATGACCCGAAGGCAGCGCGGCGATTTCGTCCTGATCAGCTCCGACTGCGCGGAGGAACCCCGTCCGCGCACGGGTGCCTACAGTGCGGCCAAGGCCGGACTGGAGGCGATGGTCCAGCAGATGCGAATGGAGCTGGAGGGCACCGGAGTTCGCGCCTCACTCGTGCGGCCTGGTCCGACATTGACCGGTATGGGCATGAATTCGACCCCCGACGTGGTCGGCCCGCTGCTGGAGGACTGGAAGACCTGGGGATTCGCCCGCCACCCGTACATGCTGCGCGCCACCGATCTGGCCGCCGCGGTCATTGCCGTCGTATCCGCGCCACGCGGCGCGCATCTCGTGCTGATCGAGGTCCAGCCCGAGGCGCCGCTGCGTCCGTTACCGGATTCGAATGATCAGGACAGGAGCCCACAGTGAGGATCATCGCCGATCTCGATCTGTGCCAGGGGCACGCCGTCTGCCAGGACGAAGCGCCATCCGCCTTCACCGTGCCCAAGCGCGGCAAGGTCGAAATCCTCTACCCCACACCAGGTCCCGACGCGCGCGCCGATATCGAACGCGCTGTGCGCTACTGCCCCACCCAAGCGCTGTCGATCCGCGAGGACGAACCCGCGAAAGGAACACAGTAATGCCAGATTTCGACCGCGCCGAACTCGACGAGATGGTGCGCCGCTGGATCCTGGAGAACCAGCGCTGCGAGGAAAAGGGCGACTGGAAGCCGCTCGCCGAGATGTACACCGAGGACGCCACCTACGGCTGGAATTACGGCCCCACCCAGGAATTCATGGCGGTCGGGCGGGCGGAGATCCGGGAACTCGCACTCGGTCAGGAGATGGAGGGGCTGGAGGGCTGGTCCTATCCGTACCAGCAGTTCGTCATCGATGAGCGCAGCGGCGATGTCATCGGCTTCTGGAAGCAGGTCAGCGATAACAAGCGCGCCGACGGCCGCAACTACAGCCCAGAGGGCATCGGCGGCAGCTGGTTCCGCTACGGCGGCGACTACCAATGGTCCTGGCAACGTGACTTTTTCGACCTCGGCAATGTCTCACAGCTGTTCATGGAGATGATCCAGAACAACGCGCTGACACCGGGTATGCAAAAGCGCATCGAACGGTCGGTCTCCGGCAAGAAGCTGCCGGGCTGGTATCGGATCGGCGAAGCACCGGTTGCACTGTGGTGATGTCGAGCTTCGACCGGCTGTCGCGGACCGAACTGGCGACGCTGCTGCCCGAACTCCTGCTGTGCGGGCATCTGATCGACCGGTCCGGAATGGCGCACTCCATTGCGGCATTCGGCCGCGAGGGTATGACGGCGGTCGCCATCGAGGAGTGGCAGCTCGCCAGTCCGATCTACACCCGCCGCATGCGCACCGCACTGGGCTTCGACGGCGATGACGTGGCGACGATATTCAAGGGCCTGCAACTCGATATCGGTGCGCCACCGCAGTTCATGGACTTCCGGTTCCGCGTCGACGATCGCGATCACGGCGAGTTCTGGCTCGATCACTGCGGCGCACTGGCGGATGTGGAGCCACTGGGCGAGGACTTCGTGGTGTCGATGTGCCACGACATCGAGGATCCGACCTTCGACGCGACCGCCCTGGCCACCAATCCGCATGCCCAGGTCCGGCCGATCCACCGGCCGCCACGGCACCCGGCCGACCGAAAGCCGGTGTGCGCGTGGACCGTCACCATCGACCCGGCACATATCCCGCCGCCCACACCGCCCAACGCCGAGGTGGTGGCGAACTCACGGGCCGCGCAACTGGAGTTGTCGCCGATCGATACCGACGATCCCGGCCGCGGCGATTACGCCGGTCCGCTGCTGAGCGATCTGCGCTTCGCCGACTTCTCGAAATCGGCGCTGGTACGCATGGCCGACGAGGTCTGCCTGCAGCACCACCTGCTCACCATCGGTTTCATGACCGCCGTGCGCGCCCGCTCCGCCGACGCCGCAACCGATATCGGCCGCAAACAATTCACCGGTATCGCCGGACTCACCTCCGAGCGGATCCGCACCGCGCTCGGATTCGGCGACGACACGGCCGCACTGGCAGCGGTTCTGCGACTGCATCCAGCGTGGAACCCGTTGTCGTACACCGGCATCGAAGTCTCCTACACCGACGAAGCGCTGCGACTGCGGGTGCCGTGGCACAGCGATGCCGGCACCGACCGCACCTGGCCGTCGATGCTCGACCCCGACCATCTCGCGCCGCTGGAGGCGATGGTGCGCGGTGTGAATCCGCGGTTCTACGCACGCGCGGCCACCGCCGACGAGCACGGCTGGACCGCCGAAATCGCCCTCGCCGCAGCGCCGTTCAAGGAGGCGACCGAGGTGGCCATCACCCGGATCAGCACCGGCGCCGCCTTCACCTTCACCGACCGCGGCATCCCGTTGCCGCTCACCGTGGTCCGATGAGCGCACCGAGAGAGTGAATTGCCATGTCCCACAACTTCGCCGACCTGTTCGAGCACGCGGTCGACGCGATGCCGGATCGCACGGCGCTGATCGAGGGCGATCTCGCGCTCACCCTCGCCGAGCTCGACGCCCGCGCGAACCGGTTGGCCGATCATCTCGGCTCCATCGGCGTCGGCCCCGGTACCCATGTGGGTTTTCAGATGCACAACGGCATCGAGACCATGACCACCCTCATTGCCTGCTTCAAGGCACGAGCCGTCCCGATCAATATCAACTACCGCTACGGCGTGGAAGAGCTGCGCTATCTCTACGACAATGCCGATCTCGAAGTGCTGGTGTGCCACGAGACCTACGCCGATGCGGCGCTGCAGGCAATCGCCGATGGGCCGCCGATACATCTGCTGATCGTCGACGACCGGCAACCCACCCCCATCCACACCGATGCGATCATCCCGGCGACGCTGCCCGCGTCCTATGAGCAGGCACTTCTCTCGGGCTCCCCTACCCGTCGCACCATCGATCGCACCGCCGACGACCTGTTCATGATGTACACCGGCGGCACCACCGGCCGCCCCAAGGGCGTCATGTGGCGACAGGAAGACATGTGGCGCGTACTGGGCGGCGGCATCGACTTCTTCACCGGCGAACCGGTTTCCGACGAATACCAGCAGTCCCGCGTCGGCGCACAGAGCGAACCCGGCACCTGGTTCATACTCCCGCCGCTCATCCACGCCGCCGCCATGATGCCGACCTTCACCGCCCTCTGGTCCGGCAATGCCGTGATCTTCGAGCCCAAGTTCGATGCGCACCGGGTGTGGCAGGTGGTCGAACAACGCCGCCCACAGATCATGGTGATCACCGGAGACGCCATGGCACGCCCACTGATCGACGCCTACCGCGCCGCGCCGGTGGAGGCCACCTCCCTCGTCGCCATCGCCTCCGGCGCGGCGCTGCTGTCGCAACCGGTGAAAAACACACTGCTGGAACTGTTTCCGTGGGCCGTGGTCTCCGATGCGATCGGCTCCTCCGAAACCGGTTTCGGCGGTATCGGTTTCGCGCAGAAGGACGACAATCCCGGGCGCGGCCCCCGGGTGCAGAGCGGGCGCGGCGCGATCGTCGTCGATGACGCGGGACGGCCGGTCGCCCCGGGTACCGAAGGCTGGCTCGCCAAGACCGGTGCGGTGCCGATCGGCTATTACAAGGATCCGGAGAAGACCGAGCGGCTGTTCAAGACGGTCGACGGCACGCGGATCGTGGTGACCGACGATCGCGCCAAGGTCGAGGCGGACGGCTCGGTGACGCTGATCGGGCGCGGCAATATGGTCGTCAATACCGGCGGCGAGAAGGTCTTCGTCGAAGAGGTCGAGAGCGTGGTGAAGGCGCACGAGGCCATATATGACGCCGTGGTGATCGGGATACCGCACGAGCGCTGGGGGCAGCAGGTGGCGGCGGTGGTGTCCGTCGCGGGCACCGAACCGGTGGATTTCGCGGCGCTGGAGCGCCATGTGCGCAAGCATCTGGCGGGTTACAAGGTGCCCAGGCAGATCTGGATCGCGCGGGCGGTCACGCGGGCTCCCAGCGGTAAGCCCGATTACCGCTGGGCCAAGGAGTTCGCGGCCGGCCGCGCACCGGACCATCGAGCGGATTGAGCGTGTTTCGGCACGCATTCGACCAGGTCATCCGGGCGAAGCCCCTGGCAGACACAATGAGAACGTGTTCTAATTCGAGGGTATCCGCCGTCGTCGCGAAGAAGGTCCGATGAACACAGCCGAAGCCAAGAAGGATGCCGCACCGGCGCTGCCCGCCCGGATCACCGAAGAGCTGATCGGCAGGCTGACCGGGCTGGTCGCGGCCTCCGGCACCGCCGACCCGTATTCGATGGTCGAGGTCTACACCGCAGCCGTGGTCGGCGAACTGCCGCAGTCGACACCCGAGGACGTCGCCGCCGCCTACGCGACCGCCCGCGCCGCCCAGAAGGAATGGGCGGCCTGGCCGCTGCAGCGCCGCCTGCGGGTGTTCGAGCGCGCGCACGAGCTGATCCTCGCCGAACACGAAACCATCGCCGACCTGATCCAGATCGGCTGCGGCAAGACCCGCCGGATGGCCTTCGAGGAGTCCTGCGACGTCCCGATGGTCATCAGCCACTACCTCAAGACAGCGCGCCGGGTGTTGAAGCCCAAGCGGCGCGGCGGCCCGGTGCCGCTGATCACCACCTCGACCGAGGAACACCGCCCCAAGGGCGTCGTCGCGGTCATCGCCCCGTGGAACTTCCCGTTCGCCATCGCGCTGTCGGATTCGATGCCCGCGCTGATGGCGGGCAATGGCGTCGTGCTCAAACCCGATAACAAGACCGCGCTCTGCGCGCTGTTCGGGGTGGAGCTGCTGTATCGGGCGGGGCTGCCGAAGGGGCTGTTCCAGGTCGTATGCGGTGAAGGCCCCGAGGTGGGTCCGTCGTTGATCGACAATGCCGACTTCGTCATGTTCACCGGGTCGACCGCGACCGGCCGGGTGGTCGGCGAGGGCGCGGGCCGCAATCTGATCGGCTGCAGCCTCGAACTCGGCGGCAAGAACCCGATGATCGTGTTGGATGACGCGAATCTGGACGAGGTCATCCCCGGTGCGGCATTCGCGGTATTCGCGAATTCGGGACAGGCCTGTATGCACATCGAACGGATCTACGTGCAGGACCGGCTCTATGACGAATTCGTGCGCCGATTGGTCACGGCGGCAGAAGAATTGAATGCCAAGATCGGCGCGGCCTACGACTACACACCGGAATTCGGTTCGCTGGTATCGGTGCAGCATATGGAGCGGGTCGCGGCGCACGTGGCGGATGCGCGCGCGAAGGGCGCGAAGGTATTGACCGGCGGCAACGCACGACCGGATATCGGCCCGGCGTTCTACGAGCCGACAGTGCTCACCGACGTCACCCCCGAGATGACGCACGCGACCATGGAGACCTTCGGCCCGGTGGTCAGCGTCTACCGGTTCACCGACGAGCAGGAGGCGATCCGGCTCGCCAACGACACGGCCTATGGCTTGAATGCCAGCGTCTGGGGCCGAGACCTGGCCCGCGCCAACCGCATCGGCGCCCAGCTCGAAGCCGGGAATATCAATATCAACGACGGCTTCGTAACCACCTACGCCGCCAAGTCCACGCCGTCGGGCGGCGTCAAACAGTCCGGCGTCGGCACCAGGCACGGCGACCACGGCCTGCTCAAGTACACCGACACCGTGAATATCGGCGTACAGAAGCGCCAGGTGATGGCGGCCCGCGCCGGACTCCCCTACGAGAAGCAGCTGAAGACCACGCTGACGACCCTACGGCTCATGCGCCGACTCAGGTTGCGCTGAAACGATTTTCACCCAGGAGGTAGCTATGGCAGCGCCCGCTTTCCCGGCAGGCTTCGATTTCACCGATCCCGCGCTGTGGGAAAACCGCATGCCGGTCGAGGAATTCGCGACCCTGCGCCGCACCGCGCCGGTGTGGTGGTGCGCACAGCCCGACGCGACCTCCGGCGGCTTCCGCGACGGCGGGTACTGGGTGGTGAGCAAACACGAAGACGTGAAGGAGATTTCGCGCAATCCGGAGATCTACTCCTCCGCGCAGAAGGGCGCGATCATCCGGCTGCCCGACGATGTCACACCGGAACAGATCGAACTCACCGGCGCCCTGCTGGTCAATATGGACGCGCCCAAACACGCCAAGATCCGCCGGATCGTTTCCAAGGGATTCACTCCCCGCGCGGTGGAGGGCCTGCGGGCGGCGCTCGCCGAACGCGCGGCGCGAATCGTGCACGAGGCCAAGCGAACCGGCGGCGGCGACTTCGTCCAGCAGGTCGCCTGCGAACTGCCGCTGCAGGCCATCGCGGAACTGCTCGGCGTGCCGAATGAGGATCGGCACAAGCTTTTCGAATGGTCGAATCAGACGCTGAACTACGACGATCCGGAATACGGCGACGCGAATACGGCCTTCGCCGAAATCCTCGGCTATGCCTGGAACATGGCCGAACAGCGGCGCGCCCGTCCGGTCGACGACATCGTCAGCCAGTTGGTGCATGCCGACGTCGACGGCGAGGCGCTGGGCTCGGACGAGTTCGGGTTCTTCGTCATCCTGCTGGCCATCGCGGGCAACGAGACCACCCGCAATGCCATCACCCACGGCATGAAGGCCTTCGTGGACCATCCCGACCAGTGGGAGCTCTATCGGGAGCAGCGTCCCCGGACCGCACCCGATGAGATCGTCCGCTGGGCCACCCCGGTGAACGCCTTCCAGCGCACCGCGACCGAGGACACCGAACTCGGTGGGCAGCAGATCGAGAAGGGCCAGCGGCTGGGCATCTTCTACAGCTCGGCCAATTTCGACGAGGACGCCTTCGAGAATCCGTTCACCTTCGACGTATTGCGCGACCCGAACCCGCATGTCGGATTCGGCGGCACCGGCGCGCACTACTGCGTCGGGGCGAACCTGGCGCGACTGGAAATCGACCTGATGTTCAATGCCATTGCCGATGTGATGCCCAAGATCAGCCAGGTCGCCGATCCGGTACGGTTACGGTCGGGGTGGATCAATGGAATCAAGAACTGGCAGGTGCGATACGAATGAATATCCGCAACATTCCACTACGTACCCTCTCCGGCGACCCGGCCACACTGGGCGAACTGGTCGGCGATAAAGCGGTACTGCTGGTCAACGTGGCCTCCAAGTGCGGGCTGACGCCGCAGTACACCGGACTGGTCGAGTTGCAGAAGACCTATGGCGACCGCGGTTTCAGCGTGGTCGGGGTGCCCTGTAACCAGTTCATGGGCCAGGAGCCGGGTACCGCCGAGGAGATCGCGGAGTTCTGTTCGACCACCTATGGCGTCGACTTCCCGCTGCTGGAGAAGACCGATGTCAATGGCGAGCAGCGGCACCCGCTCTACTCCGCACTGGTGGAAACCGCGGATGCCGAGGGCGCGGCCGGTGATATCCAGTGGAACTTCGAGAAGTTCCTGATCGACCGTGACGGTGCGGTAGTCGGCCGGTTCCGGCCGCGGACCACGCCCGATGACGCGGCCGTGGTGACCGCGGTCGAATCCGTTCTGTAGCAATGACGGCCGGAGCTCGTCGTCCGAGCTCCGGCTGCTCGCCTACGCCATGGCGAAGTGCAGCAGGGCCTGCTTATCGCCCTGCTTGATCTTGCCCTTGCGATTGAGCACCTCGAGCTGCCAGGCTCCGCCGTTGCGGAACGCCTTGGCCACGGCATTGGCGTTATCCGTGCCGAGCAACGACGGCCAGATATCGGCCACCTGCTGGGTGCTGCCGCCGGTCGCGTCGTAGATCTTGAACGAGATGTTGTTGGCCTTCTCGAACGAGGAGCCCTTCTTGAATGCGGCGGCCACGAAGATGATGGCGTCGATGGCCTCGGGCACATTCGCGAAGGTGACATGCACCGCTTCGTCGTCGCCGGAGGCGGCGCCGGTCTGCTCGTCACCGGTGTGCTGGACCGAACCATTGCCCAGCGGGTCGAGGGAGTCGAGACCGGCGAATCGCACCGGCTCGGAGCCCTGCATGAGAATGGCGATCAGATCCAGGTCCACACCGCGCTTGCGGCGCAGCATCCCGAGCGCACCACCGCTGGTGCCTCCCGACGGGTCCCAGCTCACCCCGACCGTCAGCTTGGTGATGCCGTTGAGATCAGCGGCGCCATCTTCCTTTTTGAGCGTGATCATGTCTTCACACTACAAGTGAATCCGGAACACCTTGGGGCGCAGAATCTTCCCGCTCACACTCGGGTAACCGGTCGTTCTCCTAGGCCTTTCGCCGTCTGCGGTAGCGGACGGCGCACGGCTGTTGCAGCTGCACCACCATCTTGCTGTGGTCATTGCGATAGCTGTCCGACGGCTGCGCCATCTCGAATTCCCAGTCCCGCAACAGTATCGAGAAGATGGCCTTGAGCTGCATGAGCGCGAATGCCGCGCCGACGCAGCGATGCCGTCCGGCGCCGAACGGAATCCAGGTCCAGCGATTGACGATATCTTCCTGATTCGGATCGATATAGCGCTCCGGATCGAATAGATCGGGATTCGGGAAGTCCTCCGGAATCCGGTTGGAGATGGCCGGCGTCGCCGCGACGAGATCACCCGGCGCGATGCGATGTCCGCACACCTCGAATTCGCCCTGGGCCACCCGCATCAAAATGATCAGCGGCGGATGCAGTCGCAGCGTCTCCTTGACCACCGCCTCCAGATTCGGAATCCGGCGCAGCGCACCGAAACTGATATCGGAACCATCGGCATAGAGCTCATCGAGTTCGTCGACGACGCGGCGCAATTCCTCCGGATGCCTGAGCAATTCGATCACCGACCAGGCCGCGGTGCCGGAGGTGGTGTGATGGCCCGCGAACATCATCGAGATGAACATCCCGGTGATCTCGCTGGCGCTGAACCGCGGCTGCCCCTGTTCGTCCTCGATCGAGATCAGGATGTCGAGCATGTCCCGATCTTCCTTGCTCGCAGGCGGATTCGCGGCGCGGCCATCCATGATGCCCTGCACCAGCTCGACCAGTTCGCGGCGGGCCTCGTCGCGGCGGCGGAAGCTTTCGATCGGCGCGTACGGATCCACATAGGCCAGCGCATCGGTGCCGCGCTCCAGATCGTGGTAGAGCCGGGCGAAGCGCTCGTCGAGCTCATCGCGAAAACGCTTGCCGATCAGGCACGCCGATGAGGTGTAGATGGTCAGCTCGGCGAAGAAATCGAGCAGATCGATCTCGCCCTCCTCACCCCAGCCCGCCAGCATCCGCTCGACCTCGCGCCCGATGGTGGCGGCATGCCCACGCATCTGCTCGGCCCGCAGCGCCTGGTTGTGCAGCATCTCCTTGCGCCGCTCCGGACTCGCGTCGAAGACCACGCCCTCGCCGAAAATCGGCTTCATGAACGGATAGGCCGCGGCCTGATCGAGATCCTCGTCGCCGGACCGGAAGAAGAATTCGTTGGCCTCGGCACCGGACAGCAGAATCACGTGCCGCCCCGCCAGATCGAAGGCCCCGACATCCCCGCATTCCGCACGGACCCGCCGCATCAGCGCCAGCGGGTCGACCCGGAATTCGTCGAGATGCCCGTGCTCGTGATCGCCTCCGGAAACCCGCAGCGGCTTGACCAGGGTCATGGAAATCCTCCTGGGATATCTGTCCACACACGTGATGGACACGTGTCTGGACAGTACTACGAGAGGCGTGCGGCCGGCAAGGTTCAGCGCCCGGCCCCGCACCCCCGAATCCCCGGCGGGCGACCCACGGAGGTCATTGCCAAAGGCTCATCAGAATGATCTTCGCGTCGATCAGCGACTGCGCTCCGGCGCCCCCGATGCCGTGCTGCGTCTCGGCGAAAACCCAGGCGCCGACATTGAGTTCGTAGTTGGTGTCGGCCTCCATGGTCCACAACACCTCGATCGTTTCGCCCGTGCCGAAACCGCCGTTGTCGTAGTTGTAGTTCTCGGTGGGATGGCCGACCGAGCCGCTGATTCGACCACGGAAACGCTTATCGACGGCGATGGTGACCAGGTGACCGTTCTGCATGACCGTCATCTCGCATCCGGCTTCGACGGTCGCGTCGGCATTCAATCCGACGCTCGCCGCGCCGACGTCGTGTGTGGACCGCAGCGAGCGGGCCATGCAGGCGACACGGTGATCCGAACGCAGGCTCACCCCATAGCCCGCATGAGTTGCGACGAAACTGCCGGTCGCACCCGGGGCGTTACCGACCCGAGCGTCGAGTGCGGCACGGCCGCTGCTGCGTGTGATGATCTGGTTGAACGGCGCGCTGCCATGCTGATCGTGCCATGACCAGGAGAAGTCGTAGGGAATCGAGAAGATCCGCGTCGCCGGTCCTTCGAAATCACGGTTCGTGGCGAACGGATAGTCGAGCATTCCCACCGATACGTGCTGTGTCGGATCCTGCGCGCTTACTGTCGGCAATTCGCTGACGTCGAGTGTCCCGGTCCGTGCGCGTTCGGCAGCCAGCCGCAGTGCGTCGGCGCCGCGCGCACTGGCGCGCACCTGGTCCAAAAGCGGCTCCTGTAAGCCGTCGGCAAGGAAGCGGTCCTCGGCGGCCCGTTCACGACGGCGCACATTCTCGGCTATCCGACGCGTGACCAGCGCATTGATCGAGTTCCAGATTTCCCATCGGCGGTCCTCGGGGATCCGCTCTTCGAACTCGATATCCGCCGCCGCGATTTTGTCTGAATAGGTTGTCATCGACGCTCCTTTCACCGCGCGGCCCGACCTCCATCAGGCATGGCCGCGCACCCGAGCACCGGTCCCATGGTGCGCCGCGCAGCAATCGACCAGCATGAGTAGCGAACTACTCGACTTCCAATCAACGGCGCTGCCCGATCCACCGCTCGATGCCGCGATCCGGCCCCGACACCGGATCTCGGGCGGTCACCGTCTGTGGCAAGCGACGGTCAGGCCTCGATGCCGCGATCCGGCCGCTACGCCCGACACCAGATCAGGCCGTCACCGTCTGTGGCAAGCGACGGTCAGATCTCGACGGCGCGATCCGGCCGCTACGCCCGACACCGGATCGGGCTGGCAAACGACGGTCAGGTGCAGTGGGGCGCGGTGTGGTCATCGCACCGCGCCCCACCCCTTCGGTCGCTAGCCGACGGTCAGCACGGTGCCCGCGCCGACCGTCCGCCCACCCTCGCGGATGGCGAAGCCGAGACCCCACTCCAGCGGAACCGGGCGGCCCAATTCGACCGTCAGGTCGATGGTTTCGCCCGGGCGGGCGACCGCGATGCCGTCGGGCAGCGTGACGTTGCCGACGACGTCACCGGTGCGCACGTAGAACTGCGGACGGTAGCCGGTGCCGATCGGCGTGCGCCGACCGCCCTGCGCCGTACCCAGCAGGTACACGCGCGCCGTGAACCGACTGTGCACCGCGATGCTGTCCGGCGCCGCCGCGACCTGACCGCGACGCACCTGACCGCGCTGCACGCCGCGCAGCAGCAACGCGACATTGTCGCCCGCCTCCGCGAACTCCATCGTCCGGCCGAAGGTTTCGACCCCGGTGACGACGGAGGTCAGCTCCTCGCCGCCGAACAGCTGCACCCGGTCGCCCAGCCGGATCCGGCCGCGCTCCACCGCACCGGTGATGACGGTGCCCCGACCGGTGATGGTCAGGACATTCTCCACCGGCAGCAGGAACGGCGCGTCGGTGTAGCGGACGGGCGTCGGCACGTGGGTGTCCACGGCGTCCAGCAGCTCGAGCAGTGCCGCGGTCCACCGCGAATCACCCTCCAGCGCACGCAGACCCGAGACCCGCACAACCGGCAATTCGGCACCCGGGTACCCCTGGGCACTGAGCAGCTCCCGCACCTCCAGCTCGATCAGGTCGAGCAGTTCCGGATCCCCCGCGTCGGCCTTGTTGAGCGCCACCACGATGTGCTCCACCCCGACCTGACGCGCGAGCAGCACATGCTCGGCAGTCTGCGGCATCACGCCGTCCTGCGCCGAGACCACCAGGATGGCCCCGTCGAGCTGGGACGCACCGGTGATCATGTTCTTCACGAAATCGGCATGGCCCGGCATATCGATGTGCGCGTAATGCCTGGTGGCGGTTTCGTATTCGACGTGCGCGATATTGATGGTTATGCCGCGCGAGGCCTCCTCCGGCGCCCGGTCGATCCGCTCGAACGGCACGAAGCTGCCGCCGCCGCGCTCGGCGAGCACCTTGGTAATGGCCGCGGTCAACGTGGTCTTCCCGTGGTCGACATGACCCATGGTGCCGATATTGAGATGCGGCTTGGTCCGCACATACGTCTTCTTGGACATGAGTTTCCCTGACTAGGAATGACTTCCGGCGACCGCGCGGTCGCCGGGGGACCTCTCTGCGACGGGCCACCTTCCCCGTCAGAGGTCCCGGGACATCCCGGGGAAGGTCAGCTTCGGGCGCCGTCGAGGTGCGCCGCAGCCGCTGCTGCGGACGCTGCCAGGGCAGCCGCCATCGCGCCCGCGACCGCGGACTCCAGAGCGATGGTGTGGCCGAACATGCCGTGAACTGTACGGGCCGAACAGAACCGGGCGCGAGCGATTTTCGCTCGCGCCCGGTTCAGTGCCTCGATATCAGTTCAGCGGGGCCGAGCGCCACCAGCGCAGGACCGCGTCCTGTGCGCCCGCCAGACCGTCGGCGTACATCAGGAATTGGGCGCGCTTGCTGTCACCGGTGAACGCGGTGACGATCTTCGGCCCGTCGTTGACGAATTTGTAGTTGGTGTAGGACTTTCCGCCATTGGTATCGGTCGACTTGGTGGCGTCCGATGGCAGATTGCTCAGCACCTTCTGCACGTCGGAGGCGTTCTTGTAGACGTAGATGGTGTAGAACGGGTCGTCGTTGTCGCCGCCGCCGTAGCAATCCCACTGCGCGGCCCAGGCCCCGAAGTCCGGCGTACCGGGGGTCGGCAGGGTCAGATCGCCGGTCTTGTGGGCATTGCACTTCGCGCCGTTGTAGCCGACCGAATCCGACTCACTGGCGGGCACCATGCGCGGGAACTCTTTGCTGATCGCGGCGGCGGTGGCGTCGACCGAGCCGCTGCCACCGTTGGACGAACTGGACGAGGTCGTCGTGCTGCTGCCGCCGGATGTCGACGAACCGCCGCTCGATACCGCGCCGATGATCGCGAGCACGATCACCAACAGCACGACCAGACCGACACACAGCGCGATGATCAGCCCGACATTCGATTTGCGCTGCGGCGGTGCGGCCGGTCGGGGTCCGCTCATCGGCGGCCGGGGCGGGGCCGCGAACCCGAGTGGCTGCTGCTGGTTGTAGGGATTGCTCGGATGCGGTTGCTGCTGCGTCGGCGCGGTCTGCACCGGCTGCGGACGCGGGGTGCCCTGCGCGGCGGGATTGACGGTCGTCGGCGGCAACGGCTGCGGCTGCATGGTCTGCGGTCCGCTGGTCTGCGGATACGGCCCGGCGGTCTGCGGATACGGCCCGGCGGTCTGCGGGTACGGCCCGTTCGTCACCGGATGCGGCGTGCCGGTCACGGGCATCGGCTGCCCGGTGGTAGGCCGCGGGCCACCCGTCACCGGAATCGCCGGTCCGGTGCCCGGGCGCGGTCCGCCGACGATCGGCATCGACGGGACGCTCGGATTGGTGAGTGCGTGCTTGGCCGCCACCGCGAACTCCGTGCAGGAGGCGAACCGGTCATCGGGCCGCTTGGCCATGGCCTTCGCCATCACCGCGTCCAGCTGGTAGGGCAGCCCGGGACGGACGCTGCTCAATGCCGGGGGCGTGCCCTGCAGATGTCCCTGGATCACCGCGGCCGGATTGGTCGCCGCGAACGGACCCGACCCGGTGAACAGCCAGAACAGCGAGCATGCCAGCGAGTACTGGTCCGAGCGGTGATCGAGCGAGGCGCCGGTCAGCTGTTCGGGCGAAGCGTAGGCCAGGGTCGCGGTGAAGGTGCCGGTCTGGGTGAGATGTCCGGTGTCGTCGCGCAGGCGCGCGATGCCGAAGTCGGTCAGATAGACCCGCTCACCGCGCCCGCCGCCGGAACGGGCCAGCAGGATATTCGCCGGTTTCACATCGCGGTGCAGCACGCCCATGCCGTGGGCGTAATCGAGCGCGTCCGCGGTCTCCTTGATGATCTGGACCGCGCGCTCCGGCGGCAGCGACTTCGGATCGACCGATGCGGCGTCGATGCCGTCGATGTACTGCATCGAGATCCACAGCTGCTCGTCCTCGAGGCCGCGGTCGTACACGGTGACGATATTCGGGTGATCGAGCTGTGCGACCAGATCCGCCTCCCGCTCGAACCGTGCCCGCACCTCCTTATCGAAGAACATCTCCCGGTTCAGCAGCTTGAGCGCCGTCATCCGCGGCAGTCGCGGATGCTTCGCCAGGTATACCGAACCCATGCCACCGCGACCCAATTGCCGATCGATGACATAACCGGCGAATACCTCACCGCTGGCCAGCATGTCTGCTCCACTTCCCGCCGGCCACCGGGACCCACCGGTGCACTGGCGTACAGCATAAGAATGCGCGATCAGGACCACCTGACCACGGAAAACATCGAAACCATAGCAGGATTCGCTTAAGCCCTGGTTATCGTCGACTTATCGATATCGCGTGCGACGCCGGACAACGCACGGCTATGGCGGAGGCCGCGGTGCGGTGCCCGGAGGTGTTCTCCCCGGGCGGCGTGGGATGTCGGGAAGGGCGATGGTGCCCGGTCGCGCCAACCGTCGCGGCGGCAGCGGCAGGCGTGGCTGAGGCGATCTCGGCGACTGCGGCTCGGAGCGGTTGGTCGGCTCGGTCGGCCGGGTGGTCCTGCTGCTCCCGACTCGCTCGGAAGTGTTGGGCGGCACCGCGTTTTCAGATGGCACCGGATTCCGGGGCGCAACGGCATGGTGTGGCGGTTCGGTGCCGGCACGCGATTCGGGGCCGAAGCCCGCCGGCGGGCGATACGGGTGCCCGTTGCCCTGATGCGGGTGTGCCGCCGACGACACCAGCGCCCGCCGGGCCGCCACGGCGAATTCGGTACAGCTGTCGAACCGGTCCGCGGGCCGTTTGGCCATCGCCCGCGCCAGCACCGCGTCCAACCCGGGGGGCACGTCGGGCCGATAGCCGCGCAGCGACGGTACCGAGCCGTACAGGTGGCCGTTGATGACGGCCATGGGATTTATCCCGTGGAACGGCGCGGCCCCGGTCAGCATCCAGAACAGCGAGCAGGCCAGTGAGTACTGATCGGCCAGATAGTCCGGCGTGCCGGTCAGTTGCTCCGGCGCCGCGTAAGCCAGGGTGGCGGTAATGGTTCCCGGCGAACTCGGCGTGGAATCGTTGTCGCGCATGCCCGCGATGCCGAAATCGGTGAGCAGCACCCGTTCCGGCTGTCCGATCGGCGCCTTGGCCAGCAGGATATTGGCCGGTTTCACGTCGCGGTGCAGTACACCGTTGGCGTGCGCGAAATCCAGGGCGGCGGCGGTATCAGCGATGATCTGCACCGCGCGACCCGGCGCGAGCACGTTGACATCGGCGCAGGAGGCGTCCGCGCCGGGCACGAACTGCATCGAGATCCAGAGCTGTTGGTCCTCGGCGCCGCGGTCGTAGACGGTCACGATATTCGGATGGTCGAGCTGGGCGACCAGATCGGCCTCCCGCTCGAAACGGTGCCGGATCTCGGCATCGGTATACAGTTCGCGCTTCAACAGTTTCAGCGCGGTCAGGCGCGGCAGGCGCGGATGCTGGGCCAGGAATACGGTGCCCATACCGCCCTGGCCGAGTACACGTTTGATGGTGTAGCCAGCGAAAACGTCGCCAGTTCGCAGCACAGTGGATTCACCCCCCATTTCGGGTCGAGCACCTGGATCCTACCGATGTATCTGTTCGAGCGGCCCCGGCGCAACATGTTCGTTGCCGTCCGTCCCGGCCTTTCGCCGGGTCCCCGAGACCGTGTCGCAGACGCTGTCGGTGGTAGTCGATAGGCTCGGCCCCATGCGCATTGGAGCACACGTCCGGCTCGACAGCGATCCGATCGGCTTCGGTGAAAAACTCGGCGCCGATGTCATCCAGCTGTTCGTCGTCGACCCGCAGAGCTGGGATAAGCCGACCCCGCATCCGCGGACCGAGGAGATCCTCGCCAGTCCGATCGATGTGGTGGTGCACTCGTCCTATCAGATCAATGTGGCCAGCCTGAACAACCGCCTGCGCATGCCCTCGCGCAACGCGGTCGCGCAGCAGGCGAAGGCCGCCGCCGATCTCGGCGCGTTCGGCTTGGTCGTGCACGGCGGGCATGTCCGCTCCGACGCCGAGCTGGACACCGGAATCGACAACTGGCGCAAGCTGTTCGAACGTCAGCAGGAGAAGGGCGGCTTCGCGGTGCCGATCCTGATCGAGAACACCGCGGGCGGCAACCACGCCATGGCACGGCATTTCGATTCGATCGCCCGGCTCTGGGACGCGGTCGGCGATTTCGGCGCCGGCTTCTGCCTGGACACCTGCCACGCCTGGGCGGGCGGTGAGGATCTCGTCGGCGTCGTCGAGCGGATCAAGGCCATCACCGGCCGCATCGACCTCGTGCACCTGAATTCCTCCCGCGACGAGTTCAATTCGGGCGCGGACAGACACGCCAACTTCGCCGACGGGACGATCGACCCACAACTGCTCGCGGAGGTATGCCGCACCGCGGACGCCCCAGTGGTTCTGGAGACCCCCGCCGAGGGCGTCGCCGACGACCTGGCCTACCTCCGAGAACACATCAGCTAACCCTCCCCTCCCCTGCCGAGGCCAGCACTACAAGTGGGCGATCAAGATCAGGTGGCACTGGTGGCGGGGGCTTCTCGGGCGATGCCGCCACAGATTCCACGTGATCACACGTCCAACTGAGGGGGGTGGGTGGTGGCGTTCGGGTTGGGTGGGCTGCGGTAGGTCCTGTTGTTCTGCACCGACTTCTCGGGGTGCCGGACCCCGGATGGTTTGGCGTTCCGTGGTTTTGCCGTTGCAGTGCTGGGCGCGTCGTGTGCCGTACCCGACTTACCTTCCGCAGTCGGGTGGGCAGGCCCGTGGCTTCCAGCTCGGTCGACTGGCTGTGGTTGCGTTCTCGAGCGTTTCGAGGCGAGTCGAATGGTGGTAGTGAATGGGCGCAGCGGGGAGCCGCCATTCGACTCCTCTCGACCGACGCACCCGGGCCCAGGGGCTGAGGTGCCGGCGAGGGTAGTCAAAGGTGGTTCGGGGGGTGGGGAGCGGCTATTTGACTGCGGTCGACGGGCTCGGGGGTGGGGTGTTGGGATCAGGGCGACGGAAATGCTGGTTGGGGTGGGCGGGTGGGTGGTGTGCTCGGGGGCGTATCAGCGGATTTCAAACCAGCGAAGGTGGTACCTATGACGGTCGACTACGCAACCGCCACGGTGACCAAGCTCGGCGCGCGCATCGGGGCTCGGGTGGATAACGTGCGGCTCGGCGGTGATGTGGACGCGGCCACTGTTGAGGTGATCAGGCGCGCGCTGCTCGAGAACAAGGTCATCTTCTTCCGTGGTCAGGACCATTTGACCGAGGACGGGCAGTATGAGTTCGCGCAGCTGCTCGGTACGCCGACCACCCCGCACCCGACGGTTACCTCGCACGGTGTCAAGAGCCTGGCCATCGACTCCCAGTACGGCCGCGCCAATAGCTGGCACACCGACGTCACCTTCGTCGACCGGATCCCGAAGGCCTCCATCCTGCGCGCGGTCACCTTGCCGTCCTATGGCGGATCGACCACCTGGGCCTCCACCGTCGCCGCCTACGAGTCGCTGCCCGAACCGCTCAAGCGCCTGGCCGAGAACCTGCGCGTGGTGCATACCAATATCTACGACTACGCCGCCACCAATGTCGACCGGAGCACCCCGAACACCGACGCCTACCGCGCCGAGTTCCAGTCCGATTTCTACGAGACCGAGCATCCGGTGGTGCGGGTGCACCCGGAGACCGGGGAGCGCGCGCTGCTGGTCGGGCACTTCGTCAAGCATTTCGTCGGCGTCTCCACCAGCGAGTCCCAGGCCCTGTTCCGCCTGTTCCAGGACCGGGTGACCCGGCTGGAGAACACCACCCGCTGGAACTGGCAGCCCGGTGACGTCGCCATCTGGGACAACCGCGCCACCCAGCACTACGCGGTCGACGACTACGACGGCCAGCCCCGAAAGCTGACCCGGATCACCCTCGCCGGCGATATCCCGGTCGGTGTCGACGGCGCCGAGAGCACGGTGCGTCACGGCAATGCCGAGCACTACTCGATCATCGAGGAAGTTTCGCCGCTCGCGTTGTGACGGCGACCGCACGGCAGCCGTGGTGCCTCCGATTGTGCTGCGGCAGTTGAGGGGCCGTGCGGCTGCCAACCGGGCTGCGGCCGAGTGCGAGGTCGGTCTGTTGCCGGGCGGACCCTTTCGAGCGACCTGCAAGCAATCGCTACCGGCCCTTTCGAGCCACCTGCAAGCAGTCGGTAGCGGCCCGATAGTACAGACTGATCCCATGAGTATCAGCCCGCTGGACGGGGTTCGCGTCCTGGAACTCGGCAATTACATCGCCGCGCCGACCGCTGGTCGCATCCTCGGCGATTTCGGTGCCGAGGTGATCAAGGTGGAGCGGCCGAAGGCCGGAGACGAGCTGCGCAACTGGCGGCTCTACGGCGGCGATACCTCGATGCTGTACCGCACCATCAACCGCAACAAGAAGTCGATCACGCTGGATCTACGCACCGAGGCGGGCCGGGGCATCGTCCTGGACCTGCTGCGGCACTGTGACGTGCTGCTGGAGAATTTCCGGCCGGGCATGCTCGAGAAGTGGGGCCTCGGCCCCGAGGTGCTCAACGAGGTCAATCCGGATCTGGTGATCACCCGGATCTCCGCCTACGGCCAGACCGGACCGCTGGCCGCGCGGCCCGGTTTCGCCGCGGTCGCGGAGGCCGTCGGCGGTCTGCGCGAACTCGTCGGCGATCCGGATCGGCCGCCGGTGCGGGTGGGTGTGTCCATCGGTGATTCGATCGCGGGCATCTACGCGGCCTTCGGGACGGTGATGGCGCTGTTCCAGCGCGAACGCACGACCGCGTCGATTCCGCTGGGGGAACGCATTATCGACGTGGCGTTGAACGAGGCGATTCTGTCGGTGATGGAATCGCTCGTCCCCGACTATCTCGCGTACGGCATCAATCGTGAGCGGGTGGGTGGGCGGATGGAGGGCATCGCGCCGAGCAATGCCTACCCGACCAGTGACGGCGCGAGCATCATTATCGGCGGCAACGGGGATGCCATCTTCCAGCGCTATATGGAGGTGATCGGCCGTCCCGACCTGGCCGTCGATCCGGAGCTGCAGGACAATGCCGGGCGCTGGCGCAATCGCGAACGACTCGACGCGTGCATTGCCGAATGGTCCGTGCGGCACACCCGGGACGAGGCGCTGAAACTGCTGGAGGCCGCGGCCATCCCCTGCGGCCCCATCTACACCGCCGCCGATATCGTCGCCGACGAACAGTACAAGGCGCGCAATATGATTCAGCCCTTTCCGGTGGATGTCGGTGCGCCGCAACCGAAGACGGTCGGCTTCCCCGGCATCGTGCCGGTGATCGGCGAACAATCCCTGCCCATCCGCAATGTCGGCCCGGATCTGGGTGAGCACACTCGCGAGGTGCTCTCGGAGTTGCTCGGCATGAGCGCGGCCGATATCGACGGGCTGGAGGCGTGATGCGCGCCGGTATCAACGGAGTGGAGGCCGCATGACGCGACGGGTATACGGCAGGCGTCGACCGCCGGGACGCAACGCACGCGAATTGCATGGGCCCGGCCATATCCGGCCGACGGTGCACCCGACCCCGGCGAGTAACGAGAAGCCTTGCGGCGGCGTGATGTGTGTCCCGCCGCATGTGCGTCAGGCGCCGCCGGTCCGGGATGCACGGGAGGAGGAGTGATGCTGCGCGATGTGACGCTGCGCGACGGATTGCAGCTGACCGGAAAGGTGCTGCCGGTCGAGCGCAAGGTGGACATCGTCCGCCGCCTGCTCGCCCTCGGCGTGCCCGCGCTGGAGATCGGCTCGATGGCCCGCGCCGATCTGGTGCCGCCGATGGCCAACACCATGGAGTTGATCGACGCGCTGACTCCCGAAGAGCTGCAACACTGCTGGGTCTGGGTGGCCACGCCACGCCATATCGAGAAGGCCGCCGCCGCGGGCGTGCGCAACTTCCAGTACTGCTTCTCCGTCTCGGATGCGCACAATAAGGCCAATATCGGCCGCAGCACCGAGGACAGCGTCGCCGTCATGCCGGACGCCGTCCGCCTGGCCCACGAGACCGGCGGCGAGATCCAACTCTGCCTCGCCACCAGCTTCACCTGTCCCTTCGACGGCCCCGTCGACCCGGAGCGAGTGCTGGCCATCGCCAACGACCCGCGCACCGAAGGCGCCGCCGATATCGTCATCGCCGACACCCTCGGCCAAGCCCACCCGGCCCAGGTGTCCGCACTGATCTCGGCCGTGCGCGATCGAACCCCGCAGCGCCGCATCGTCTTCCATGGTCACGACACCTGGGGCATGGGCGTCGCCAATACCCTCGCCGCCCTGCGAGCCGGTGCCACCATGGTCGACGGCTCGCTCGGCGGCCTCGGCGGCTGCCCCTTCGCCCCCGGCGCCAGCGGCAACACCGCCACCGAGGACATCCTCTTCGCCACCCGCCCCGCCTGGTTCACCCCACCGGTCCTGGCCGCAATGGTGGACCTCACCGAGGACCTACTGGCCGAACTCGCCGAACCCAACCGCTCCCGCACCGCCGAAGGCGCCCGCTCCGAAGCCTCCGCCTTCGAGTGGGTCATCACGCCCGCCCCCTGACGGGCGCCGCACACGCAGTGGCTATGTCGCACATAGCTATCCGGTCTGCGAGGTGGCGGCGGCGACGATGCCGCATCTAACGAGAAGTGTGCTGGACCGTGCGGCGAAATTTGTCATGGCCACAGACTTCAGCGTTGATCTTGTCGAAACCTGAAGAAGCGCAAAAGGTTCGACCAGCGATCACCGAAGGGTTATGGCCGGGGTGAACTGGTAGTGCCGGAAATCTCGGACGGGTTCGAAACCGATGGCGCGGTAGATCTTGTTCGAGGTGGGGTTGGCGATATCGGCGAACAGGCAGACGTTCAGGCCTTTCCAGCGCAGAGTGCGCGCCACATGGGCGGTGAGGATGCTGGCGTAGCCGTGGCCGCGTTGCTCGGGCGGGGTGTAGACCGGGCCGATCCGGGACCAGCCGAAGACCGGAACCTGGTGCGCGGCAAGGGAGACGGGGCGGCCGTCGCGTTCCCAGAGCCACCAGCGTCCGGTCGCTATCCGGTTCCGGATGGCGATGGCGGTCAGGCTCGGTGGCGGCATACCGGCCTCCAGGCGCATCGCCTCGGTCCAGCCGACACAGAGCGCCACATCGGATTCGGTTGCGCGGCGCGGCGATCCGGCGACATCGGGGAAATCCAGTGTCGCGAGCCGGTAGAGGCGGGTCGAGTACACCTCCACGAAATCCACGCCGTGCCGCTTCCCCCAGTGCCCGGCGAATTCGGTGGCGTCGTCGATCGCTCCCTCGACACCGTTCACACCCGGCGCGACCTCGGCCATGGCATCGGCAACGGCCGCAACACTTCCCGCGGGCAGCTCGCCGAGATATATCCCGCGTCCGGCCGCGCGCATGGCGGCGCCGATCACCGTCGCGTCGTCATCGTGCACCGACAGGAATCGCGACAGCTCGGCGTCGGCCTGCATGCCGGTCAGGTGGTTGGCGACGCCCGTGGTGATCACCGTGTGCCGCAACGGATCACGCAGCAGGAAGGCCAAGGTGACCGACCGGTACCGCGCGGCATCGGCGGTGATCTCGATCCTCATCCGAATCACGCTAGAGCCCGAAGGCCCTGCGCGCTCGCAATTTTCCCGCGCCGCCGTGTCGCGGCGACGCGCGATTCAGTTGGTCCGGCCGGCCCCGTCGGCGCGCAGCTTGAGCAGGACCAATCCGGCGGTGCACGCCAGAATCAGTCCGGCAACGGTGATTTCGACATGTAGTCCGGCGATGCCGAGCACTGCTCCGGCGATGCCGCCGATGAAAATCAGCCAGGCCGTTATCCGCAACAGGGTTGCGGACAGGGTGCGCACCGGCGGGTTCGACACGACTTGCTGCGAGGTTTCCGTGGCCGCCGACTCGGCGGTCGTGGCGGAGGCTCGCAACGGAGTTGTCGAGTAAGCTCCCATCATCAACTCCTCGATGACGCCGATCAGAGTATTGCCGTCGCGCGAATTGCACCGCGCGTCTCTCATCTAGGTACTGGCGTCTCACGCGTAACTTTGATCACAACACGCTACGGCCACGGCACGTGGTTCGACTACGACACGTGCCCGCGACACGCCGAAGAGACCAATTCGATATCTGGACTACCGATGTTTAAATATGCGCTGGCATCGCGCGTGCCCAGCGTGTTCTCACCTGGCCGGGCCGACCGGCCTCGATTATTGTGAGCCCCACTCGAACTACGAGGAGTGTCACCGATGGAGAGCAGCAGGGCCAAGATCGCAGGTCCGGCGATCGCCGTGGGCGCGGTCTCTCTCGGGCTCGTGCTTATCGGCGCCTGCGGGCTCGGCAAGCACGATACCTACGTCGCACCGCCACCGATCAAGTCCGCCAACGACCCGGTCCCGGCCGTGCGCTACGGAACCACCACCTCGGCGGTACCGAAGGTGGTCATCCCACCATCGCCCAGCTGGAAGGTCGCTCCCCCCGGACCGCCGCGCAAGCCGGTCGGCTTCACCGATCCCTCGACCTCGCCGGAGTCCACGACCCACGGTCCGCAGACCTCCACACTGTCCGCCACCCCGTCATTCGGGCCGCCGCCGGTCGCCACCACCGAGATCGAGTCGACGCCGACCACCCGGCCGCGTCCGACCACCGCCGAGCCGAGCGACGAGTCGCCGACCACGACACGCCGCCCGTACGGCGACGACGAATAGCAAACGGCGGCGCATGCAATCGCACACGCCGCCGTTCGTATCTACCGCGCCCTACAGCTCCGGCAGGTCGTAGTCACCGACCCGGTCACTGAGCACCCGCAGATGCTCCAGCCCACCGCCGAGCGTGCGCTCGATCGCGGTGAGCCGGGCGACGTAGTGGCTCACCGGGTATTCCGCGGTGACACCGATACCGCCGTGCATCTGGATCGCCTCCTGGCCGATATGCCGAGCCGAGCGACCCACCTGCAGTCGCGCCCGCGAGGCGATTACCGGATCGTTGGCGCCGTCGGCCAGCGACGCGTTCGCGTAGAGGCTCATGCTGCGCGCCAGTTCCAGCGAGACGTACATATTCGCCGCCCGCTGGGTCAGCGTCTGGAACTTCGACAGCGTGACGCCGAACTGCTTGCGCGTCTTCAGGTATTCCGTCGTCAGCCGCAGCGCCTCCTCCATCGCACCGATGGACTCCGCGCACAGCCCGGCCTGGGCATGTCCGATGGTCTCCCGCACGGCCTCGGCGGCATCGATATTGTCACCGAGCAATTCGCCTGGGGCCTTGTCGAATTCGAGCTGCGCGGCACGCTGACCGTCGACCGTCCGATACGACTTGCGCTGTACTCCGGCGGCATCGGGGCCGACCAGGAACAGTCCGATGCCGCCGCTCGGCAGCACCGCGCTGACCACCAGCTCATCGGCGCTGTCACCATGCGGAACCGGATTCTTCAGTCCCGTCAGCACCCACGAATCCCCCTCCTGCACAGCGGTGGTCGCGAGTTCGGTGGACGGCCAGCGCACACCGGGCTCGGTATGCGCGAATGCCAGCAGCTTGGTGCCGCCGGCGACCTCGGGCAGAATCCGCTGCCGCTGTTCGGCACTGCCGACCCGGGCGACCAGACCCCCCGGCACCAGCACCGCGTCCAGCAGCGGCTCGGGCGCCAGCCGACGCCCGATCTCCTCCAGCACGACCATCGTCTCCACCGGACCGGCGTCGACGCCGCCGTCCTCCTCGGTGAAACTCAGGCCGAGCACGCCGAGTTCGGCCAGCTGGTTCCAGACATCGCGGCTCCAGCCGAGTTCGGTGTCGGTGACCTTCAGGCGGGTCTCGGGATCGTAGTTGCGGCCCAGCAGGTCGCGAACGGTGTCGCGCAGCATGGCCTGTTCATCGGTGAGTTCGAAATCCATGGCTGCGCCTCACAATCCGAGGATCGTGGAGGCGATGATGGTGCGCTGCACCTCGCTGGAGCCTCCGTAGATGGTGGTCTTGCGGTAATTCAGATAGCTGGGGCCGCTGCGCTGCGCCCAACCGGGCGAGGCGATGTCATCGGCGCCGACCGGCAGTGCGTCCTGGCCCGCGATATCGAGCAGTAGCTCGGTCGCGGCCTGCTGCAGTTCGGAACCGCGCAGCTTGAGCACCGACGAGGCCGGATTCGGCTTGCCGTCCGAGGAGTTCGAGACCACGCGCAGCTGGGTGAGTTCCAGCGCGAGCAGTTCGTTCTCCAGTTCGGCGAACCGGGCGGCGAACAGCGGATCCTCGAGCAGCGTGCCAGCCCCCGACTTGGTCTGGCGCGCGTACTCCTTGGCGACACCGAGCTTGACCTTGGTGCGGCCGACACCGGTGATGCCGGTGCGCTCGTTGCCGAGCAGGAACTTGGCGTAGGTCCAGCCCTGGTTCTCCTCGCCGACCAGCTGGTCGGCGGGCACCCGGACATTCTCGAAGAAGACCTCGTTGACCTCATAGCCGCCGTCGATGAGCTTGATCGGGCGGATCGTGACACCGGGAGACTTCACGTCGAACAGCAGGAAGGAGATGCCCGCCTGCTTCTTCGCGGTCGGATCGGTGCGGACCAGGCAGAAGATCCAGTCCGCGTACTGACCGAGCGTGGTCCAGATCTTCTGGCCGTTGACGATGTAGGAGTCACCGTCGCGTACCGCGGTGGTGCGCAGCGAGGCCAGGTCGGATCCGGCGTCGGGTTCGGAGAAGCCCTGGCACCACCAGATATCCAGTGCGGCCGTCGGCGGCAGGAAGCGTTCCTTGATCTCCTGCGAGCCGAATTGCGCGATCACCGGGCCGACCATCTGGGCGTTGAACGTCAGCGGCTCGGGCACCGAGGCCAGCTGCATCTCGTCCTGCCAGATGTGGCGCTGGATCGGCGTCCAGTCCTTGCCACCCCACTCGACCGGCCAGTTCGGCACGGCCAGACCGTGGTCGTTGAGGATTTTGTGGGTGGTGACGATGTCCTCGCGGGACAGCTCATGGCCGTATTTGACGCGGTCACGGATGTCGGCGGGGATCTCGGTGCGGTAGAAGTTCCGCAGTTCGTCGCGGAAGCTCACCTCGTCCGGCGTCAGACTTAGTTTCATACACATCTCCCGGTGTGTCTCGTACGTCCGGGTCAAACCTACCCCCCGGTAATCTCGCCCTGTCGAGTGGGTCACAGCGTCGGGTCGGGTATGCGCCGTCGCCGTGTCGCGCGCGGGGCCTGCGGTTGCTCGCGACTCTCTGGGCGGCATGACCGGCGACCTGGTACGTTGCTGCACGTGGGTCGGGGCTATCCCCGTGTTCGGTATCGAGGAGAACGAGTGAACGGCAGATCCATCGCACGCGCCGCCGCGGCACTGACATCTCTCGGCATCGGTGCGGTTCTGACGCTCACCGGCACGGCGGCCGCCGAGCCCTCCCCGGTCGACGCCGGACTCGAACAACTCACCACCGCCGCCGGACCCGATCCGGCCGCACAGGCGGGCGTCGGCGCGCTCAACCAGTTCACCAAGCTGGTCGATATCGCCGAATTGCGCAATGTCTCAGCCGCTTTCACTCCGTTCGCCTATGCCGCGCCGACCTTCGGCTGCGGCAGCATCGGCCCGGTCACCACGATCATCGCCGCCGCCTCCACCGATGGCGCCAACCCCAACGGCGCCGTCGACCCGCTGCCCGGCACCCTGCGCTTCAGCGCGACACCCGCGCATTCGGGCTCGCCGCTGTCCTCCGGTCTGGTGGTGGCCTGGCTGAATGTCAATACCGGCGCGAGCGGCCTCAGCACCCTCGACGACCGGACCGAATACGGTCTGCCGACGCTGTCGAAGACCGTGGCCAGCGGTCCCGGCACGGTCATCGCCTCGATGTGGGGCATGATCGACTACCCGTTCGCGCACTGCGTGATGACGCCGACGGTCGGGATGTTCTTCGTGCCGGATCGTCCGGTGGTCGCGCCGCCGCCCCCGGCGCCCGAGGCCGGCGCTCCTGCGCCCGCACCAGCCCCGGCCACCGCGGCCGATAAGCCGCAGGCGGCCCCTGCGGCCGGCCAGACCCCCGCTGCCCCGGGGGCCGTGGCGCCGGGCGAGATCGCGCACCGGATCGGCTGAGCGCTCAGCGCACCTTGCCGAAGAACGCGCGGATATCGGCGACGTGCATATCCGGCAGTTCCATCGATACGAAATGGTTTCCGGTATTGCCCTCGGGCCAGTGCGCAATGATGTTGTCGCGCTCGGCGAGTCGCAGCATGAGTGCGGAGCCGCCCGCGTAGACGCCGGTCGGCACCAGCTTTTGCCCGGTGGGCCAGACGAATCCGCCGTCACCGAGACCGTCGTACATCGGCCAGGACGACGTGCCCGCGGTATCGGTGAACCAGTACAGGCTGATATTGGTCAGCAGGTGGTCGCGGTCCATGACATCCTCGGCGAGCTCGGCCATGGGCGTGAATTCATGAAATTTCTGCATCAGCCAGGCGAGCAGGCCGACCGGGGAATCGGTCCAGGCGTGCGCGAAAGTCTGTGGCGCGGCGCGCAATAGCGTGTGGTGGTTGACGCCGCCGCTCATCCAACCCTGCATCCGATCCCATTCGGCGCGTTCGTCCGGCGTCATGGTCGGCACATCGGCCTCGGTCGGCATGCCGATGCCGCCGTCGATGTGCACACCGACCACACGATCAGGGGCGACGCGGGCCATTTCGGGCACGACATAGGCCCCGAGATCGCCGCCTTGAACGCCGTAGCGGTCATAGCCCAGCCGGTCCATCAGCTCGACCCACATCTCGGCCACGCGACGCACGGTCATGCCGGTGTCCTTCGGCCCTTCCGAGAACCCGAAACCGGGCACCGATGGGACGACGACGTGGAACGCCTGCGCCGGATCGAGTCCATGCGCGCGCGGATCGGCCAGCAGACCAATGGTTTTGGTGAATTCGACGAACGAGTTCGGCCAGCCGTGGGTCAGGATCAGCGGCAGCGCATCCGGTTCGGGCGAACGCACATGCAGGAAATGCACGTCCAGGCTTTCGATTTCGGTGATGAACTGCGGGAACTCGTTCAGCGCCGCCTCCTGTGCCCGCCAGTCGTATCCGGTGCGCCAGTACTCGGCCAGTTCCTTCAGATACTCGACCGGCACGCCGCGCTCCCAGCCCTTGCCCGGCAGCTGTGCCGACCAGCGGGTGCGGGCCAGCCGGTCAATCAGATCGTCGACGTCGGCCTGCGGAATGTCGATGCGGAAGGGGCGGATGTCATTCATCGGTATGTCTCCTCAGCTGTGCTCGGTACAGAAGCGACACTAGAAGCCATCTAGGACCATCTGTGTCCTACTTGTCTAGAATCCTGAAAATCATGAACGACACCCCCGCCCGCCTGCTGCGCCTGCTCTCACTGCTGCAGACGCCACGCGAATGGCCCGGCAGTGAACTCGCCGACCGCCTCGGCGTCACCGATCGCACCGTGCGCCGCGATATCGACCGCCTGCGCGAACTCGGCTATCCGGTCGAGGCGACAATGGGCGCCAGCGGCGGCTATCGGCTGGTGGCGGGCGCCGCGATGCCACCGCTGCTGGTCGACGACGAGGAGGCGGTCGCCATCGCGGTCGGGCTGCGCGCCGCCGCCGGATCGGCCATCACGGGCATCGAGGATGCCTCGGTCCGTGCGCTCGCCAAACTCGAACAGGTGCTGCCCGCGAAGTTGCGCCGCCGGGTGCGTGTGCTCGGCACCGCCCTGGTGCCGCACACCGACGATGGACCCGCCGTCGATCCGGAGGTGCTGACCGCGTTGGCCGCGGCCGTAACCAACCGGGAGCGTGTGCGTTTCGGGTATCGCGGCGAATCCGGCGCCGAAACCCGCCGCCACGTCGAACCGGTCGGCCTCGTCCCATCCCGTCGCCGCTGGTATCTCGTCGGCCACGATGTGGATCGCGACGACTGGCGCATCTTCCGCGTCGACCGCATCGAACGGCCCCAGCCCACCGGTGCCCGCTGCACCCCGCGATCGCTGCCCGCCGCCGACCCGGCCGCCTATGTCGCGGGCCGCCGAACCAATTGGTACACCCCATCTTTCCGCGTCCGCGTGACGATCCAGGCCCCGATCGGTCGGGTCGCGGGCCGCCTGGGCGATTCGCCCGGCGATATCGCCGCCATCGACGACGATTCCTGCCTACTGGACGTCATCCGCGACGACGACCCGACCTGGCTGGCGTACCGCCTCATCGATCTCGGCGCGGACTTCCGGGTTCACGAACCGCCGGTGCTGGTGGACCGGCTGCGCGCGATCGCGACCCGCATCACCGAGGCCGTCACCTAGCGGAATCATCCACCACCACGGTGTTGCACGATAGAAGTCCGATTTCCGAACCGGAGGCCCGAACCGTGCTAGACGCTGACGACGTGCGCCGCATCGCGTTGTCCTTTCCCAAGACCGTGGAGAAGGAACGCTGGCATCACCCCACCTTCGACGTGGCAGGCAAAATGTTCGTCACCATCCCCGACGATCAAACCTCGTTCGCGGTCCGCTGCCCCAAACACGACCGCGAAGAACTCATCGCCGCCGAACCGCACAAATTCTGGGTCCCGCCGCACGAGGCATCCTCGTCCTGGGTTCGGGCTCGCCTGTCCGCCATCGAGGACAGCACCGAACTGCGCGACATCCTGCTGGACTCGTGGCGGCAGGCCGCGCCCGCCGATCTCGTCGAGGACTGATCACCCCCAGGGGTCGGCTGACACGTAATGCCAAAGCTCCCAAGGGATTTCCGGGTCGCGGGCGCGGGCTGCCGGGAAGTCGTCCGGGGTGTCCAGAGCCAGGTCGGATAGGGCGCGGCTGACGGCCACGTGCAGTTCCAGGATGAGTCGACGGCGGCCGGAGGGCGCCAGCGCTTGCGTGGTGCGCACGATCGCGCGAACGGCCCGCAGTATGGATGCCGTTGCGGTGGCGAGTGTTTCGTTGCGCGTGATCATGGCATCATCGGCTCGGCTGTGACGGTTGGACTCGCGGCGACCGCCTCGGCGGCGACCGGAATATCGACCGTCGCGCGAACCGGGCGCAGCGCCAGCGCGACGAGTCCGGCGGCGAGCGCGGCCGCGATGCCGAGGAAGAAGGCTCGGTCGGAGGCGTCCAGCGCGGCATGCAATGTGGTGGGTGTGCCGATAATGGCGATCAGCAGCGCCGTGCCCAGTACCGCGCCGAACTGGCGGAAGGCGGCCCCGACGGCGCTGGCCGAACCATAGCGATCCGCGGGAACATCCGCGACCGAGGCCGCGCCGAGGGCCGGGAAGGCCAACCCGATACCGATGCCGACCAGGGATTGGCCGGGCAGCCAGGTGGTGAGGAAGTCGGGATCGGCGCCACTACCGCGCAGCACCAGCAGTCCGATGGCGTAGACGATGGTGCCGGGGATGATCACCATGCGATGGCCGAAGCGGTCGGCGATGCGGCCCGCGGGGATGGCGACCACGGTGGTCAGCAGCGGTCCGGGCAACACGGCCAAGCCCGCCTTCAGGATGCTGTATTGCCATACGCCCGTGAGAAAGAGGACATTGCCGAGGATCATCGAGAAGAAGGCCATGGCGAACAGCAGGGTGCCGAGATTGCCGATGGCGAAGCTCGGGATGCGCATCAGGGCGGGCTCGACCACCGGCTGCTGGTGCACCAGGCAGCGGCGCACCAGCCAAGCGATCAGCACGGCCGCCGCGGCGAAGCATGCGATGGTGTCGAGGCTGACCCAGCCCCAGCTGCCGCCCTGAATGATCGCAAGTGCCAGGAGTCCGAGTCCGGCGGCGGACAATGCCGCGCCGAATAGGTCGGGCAGTCCGGTTGCGTTGTCCTCCTCGCTTTCTCGCAGCCCCGCCCGGCCCGCCGCGATGATCAGCAGCCCGACCGGAATATTGATCAGGAAGATCCAGCGCCAGTCCGCGATATCGATGAGAAATCCGCCCAGCGGCGGGCCGGTCCCCGCGGCCAGCGCCGCCGCCGCACCCCAGATGCCGACCGCCGCCGCGCGGCGCTCGTTGGGGAATTCGGGCAGCAGCAGGGCCAGCGAGACCGGCGCGATGATCGCCGCGGCCACCCCCTGCAACGACCGAGCGCCGACGAGTAGCTGCCAGTTCGGCGCCGCCGCGCAGGCAATCGAGGTGAGCACGAAAAGGCCGGTGCCCCAGAGCAGCAGGCGCTTGTGGCCGAGCCGGTCGGCGAGTCCACCGGCCGGGACGAGCAGTGCCGCCATGGCGATGAAGTACGCGTCGAGCACCCAGCTCAGCTGCGCGCGCGAGGCCTGCGGGAAGGACGCCGCGATATCCGGAAAGCTCACGTTCACGATCGAGGTGTCCAAGAAGGCGAGGAACGCGCTCCCGCAGATGGCCAGGAGCGCCCAGGCGCGTCGTTGCAACATGCAACTAGAACCTAGGCGACGTAGTTGCGAATTGCAACGGCTATCGTGGAATCGATGAAACACGACGATCTGCTGGCGAGTAACTGCGCGATCGAGCGCTCCGGGGCCGTACTCGGCGAGCGCTGGGTGATCGCGATCCTGCGTGCCGCCTACTTCCGCGCCCGCACCTTCGAGGACTATCAGCGCAAGACCGGCATCGCGCGCAATATCCTGACCGAGCGGCTGAACCGACTAGTCGACTACGGCATCTTGGAGCGCCGCGAATACGCCTCCGGGCCGTCGCGCACGCTGCACGAATACCGCCTGACCCCGGCCGGCATCGACCTGTATCCGGTCATCGCGGCGATCTTGGCGTGGGGCGAGAAGCACACCGGCCTGATCAATGGCACGCCGACGGAATTGGTGCATCACACCTGCGGCAAGGTCACCCACGCCAAAGTGGTGTGCGAATGCTGCGGCGAGGAGTTGCGGCCGCATGACGTCGAGGTGCGGCCGGGACCGGGCGCGGAGAATCCCGCGCCACCGTGGACACCCGTCCGGTGACCCATTCGCTCAGTGCGACAATCGAATCCGCAGGATCGCGCCGCCCTCGGTACCGGCGAGGAACTCCTCGGATCGGCCGGGCACGGCGACCACCGATGTCAGCGGTTGGCCGGTCAGCACGGCGCATGCGGAATTCGTGCTCGGATCGACCCGGACGAGCTGGCCGGTCAGCGTCGTCACGTACAGCACGCCCGCATCGTCGATGAGCAGATCGTCGGCGAAGTCCGCAATCCCGGGGGAGACCGACAAATCGGCGATCACCGTCACGCTGGTCGGATCGTCGACCGGGAAGCGCGCGATGCGGCCGAGCGGATTGCCGTTCATGCTGAGGTAGATCGAGTTATCCCGCACCACAATGCCATTGGCGCCGGAGAACTTCGCGCGCGCCGTCCAGTCCGCATCGACGCTGCCGTCCGGACGGATCCGGATCACACCACCACTCGAAGCGACGTACAGATCGCCCTTCGCGTCGAAGGCGGCGCCGTTGGGCATGGTGAACCCGGAGGCGAATACCGTTGGCTGGGGATTATCGGGATCGAAACGCACCACCCCACCGGGACGCAGCACGCTCGTCGGTGAATCGCCGTAAACGACATAGAGCAGTCCGTCCGGCCCGAGCCGAACCGCGCCCGGAAATTCGACCGGCACCGTCGCGGTCAACCGTCCCGCGCTGTCGTAGCGCTGAACCTCATTGCGGTACAGCCGCGACACCCACAGATTGCCCTGCGCGTCGTATCCGACGTTCTCCGACCAGTCGAGCACCGGCAGACCGGCGGGCACAGCGGTCGCGGCCTGAGCGGGCGCGCATCCCGCGACCGTGCCGGGCCGGGCCACGGCATCCGATTCGGCCATGGCATCTGTCGCGCCGAGACCGGCGCAGCTCAAGGCCAGCACGGCAGCAACCGACCACGCTCGTGCGCCCGGACGATGGAGCTTTCTCAACGCGAACCTCGACTCTCCTGGCCGACCTTGCCTCGCCCGGCAGTCTAGCCACCTTGCCACTTATTCGACGCACGCAAGTCGTGCGTCAACTCGACTGGATCGCCGAAGATTTGGCAGTATCCACGGATGCCCTTCTTCGACGGTGCTCGCGGCCGAATGCACTATCGGCGATGGCCGGTCGAGAACAGGACCGCGGTGGTGGTGTTGCTCCCCGGAATGGGGCAGCACAGCGGCCATTACCACCGCTTCGCCCGGACACCGAAGGCCCTCGGCATCGAGGTGTGGGCGCTGGACACCTCGGGACACGGGTTGAGCGAGGGCGATCCGGACCATCCCGGCACACTGGTGGAACTGGTGGCCGACGCGATGCGGCTGATCGAGCTGGTCCGCGCGGAACTACCGGACACCCCTTTGATCCTGATGGGTCACTCGCTCGGCGCGGTCACCGCCCTCGGCATCCTGGGCGCGGCGGTGCCGGATCGCGCCAGCGCGGCCGACGACCTGAGCGGGCTGGAGACGAAGTACCCACGCGAACCGAGTCTGCCGCCGAGCGAGCTGGTCGGGCTGGTCCTATCCGGCGTGCCCAAGCGCGCGCTCGGCGGCGGCGCGCCCGGCGCACCCGGCACGCCGTTGCCGAGCACCCTGCCGATCCTCGCCGTGCACGGTGTCGAGGACCGACGGGCGCCGATCGATGCGATGAAAGTCTGGACTCGGCGCCACGATTGGGTAAGTTTGCGGGAGTACGCCGACGCCGGGCACGACCTGTTGCACGAGCCGGTGCGCGCGCGGGTCGCTGCCGACATCGCGGACTGGATGCAGGCTGTCGTCGTGGGGTTGGCACGACATCGGTGAGTTGATCACGGCTGCGCGGGCAGCACGACGAGGAAGGGGGCGGCGAGATGTCGGATGTGACTGCGCTGAATCAAGCGATCGACGATGGCCAGCTCTGGATCGATGGCGTACTTGTCGCCGAGGGCGCGCACGAGCAGTGCGCCAAGCGCTACGAACAACTCGCCGATGAGGTCGAGGCCCAGATAGCCGCATTGAGCGGGGCCGCTTCGCTGCCCGGCTTCGGCGGATTCGATTCGGGTGCGGCATTGCGGCGCGGCTTCGAGGACAAGGCCGATGGCGCGATGACCCGGTTGCGCGAATACGCCGACGCCGCAAGGGCACTCGCGCAGACCTTCCGCGCGGCGGGTGCGGCGTACACCCGGGCCGATGAGGATCTCGCGGCGGCGGTCGGTCAGGTCGAGGTGGCGGGAGCCGCGCATGCGTAAGATGCCGCACACCGGTGAGAAGACCCCCATCCGGTACGTCGACCCCGACTACACGCGGACCGTCGAGATCTTCGACAACCTGTCGCATCAGCAGATCCATGACGGCGTGCAGCTGATGAATCCGGTCGTCCTCACGGGTGGCCAGCAGGCCTGGCAGGGCAGCTCGACCGGCCTCGCCACCGCCGTCGAACAGGCGCATACCGAAATCCGCGCCGCGATCGCCGACGGCTGGCGCGGCGGGGCGGCGCAGTCCGCGGCCGACGCGGTGCGCGAATTCGAAAGACACGGACAGCAACTCGCGGATGTGATGGCCGCGGTCGGCCAGCGGCTCGGCCAGGCAGGCGATGCCGCCGAGGCACTGCGCGGGGCCGTGGTCGCCCCGTCCGGCGCCGCACCGGATCTCGCTGGCGCACTGCTGGATCCGGCACGGGCCACCGACAACACCGCCACCCAGAAGTCCGCCGAGGGCACCCGCCAGGATGTGGTGCAGGCGATGGACAGCATCTACACAAAGGTTTTCATTCCGACCGGATCCGGAATCCCCGCCTTCCCCGATGCGGTCACCGGCGATACCGCACAGACGCCCGACACCACGCCCGCAGCGCAGATTCCCGCGGCGACCGGCCCCGATACCGGAACGCAAACCCTCACCACCCCAACGGTTCCGGCGAGCGCATCGGTGACGATCACACCGCCGACCACCGTCGAGCCCGCCGCGGCGACGACCCAACCCGCGACGACGCCGACCACCATCACCCCGGCGGCCGCCGTAGACACCACCCCCGCCGCAGCCAAACCGGTTGCGCCGATAGCGGATTCCCCCGCGGCAACCACCCCGGCGGCCACCACGCCGACCGCCGCACCGGATCTCGCCGTTCGACCCGGCACCGGCGCACCGGTGGTCACCGCCGCGGCCGCCCCGGTGATAGCACCGACGGTCCCCGGCGCGGGCAACTCCACCTCGGACGACGAACGCAAACGCGACGAGCGCAAACGCGATGCCAGCAGCGACGCGATCAACGGCGCCGGCGCCGGCGCGGTCGGCGGACTGATGGGCGGTGCGATGGTCGCGGGCGACACCCCGCGCTCCGGTCTGAGCACCAGTGCGGCAGCCGCCCGCGCACAGGCCCGCGACGAGGAAGACTACGACGACGATTACCACTTCTTCGACGACGATCTGACCTTCCTGGAACCGGCCGACGACGGCGGTGAGCTGATCGGCGATATGGATCCGACGACACCACCGGTCGTCGGCGAATGGACCGAACTGGAGTGAACTGGACGCTGACCCCGGACCAGTTCGCCATGGCCTGGGCTCGCACCGACGGCGACCGCATCCCCTATCCCCTCGCCGTCCGACTCTCGGCTCGCGATACCGCCGAACGCGCCGCCCAACTCCCCGCCCTGAACCGTTGGTGCGAGCAGACTCTCGACGCGGACCTGGAGGGGGCGCTGCGGGTGCTGGCCCGGCCCACCGTGCGCATCGAGGTCTTCGGGCAGCGCGATGCGATAGAGCCCGCGTCGGGAGCCAACGGCGCGGCCGAGCCAGACGGCACGATCGAGCAGACGGGTCTGGTCGAACAGACCGGTCCCGCGTCCGCCCCCGAGCCCGGTATCGCGGCGCAGTCGCGCCCGGTGCGCGTGCTCGGTGCGATCGCCGGGGATATCGCGGTGGTCGCGGCACAGCGCCCAGGAACGACCGCGGACCGCGGCGGCGATATCCGGCTGTTCGTCGATCGGGTGAAAAACCTGTCCGCGCGGGTGATATCGGTGCTGCCCGAGAACACGCCCGGCACCATGGCACAGCTGACCGCGCCGCTGGCCCGGGTCAACGAGGACAGCCGGGATCTGGTCACCGTGCCGGTGGCCGGACCCGCGACGCCGACGCGAATTCGCAAGCTACTGCGGCAATCTCGCGACGGCATCGGCCAGATCGTGGTTTCGGTGCGGCGGCCCGACGGCGAGCTGCATCCGTTCGGGGTGTTGTGCTGGATCGACGTGGTCGGCGACGGCAGATACTCCGTGCGCACCGGCGTCGATGTCGACATCATGCCGGTCACCGCACAACGGTTCACCGCGGTGTTGCGCCCGATGGTCACCGCGGCCGAACGCACCCTCGACTTCGCCGAGCGCTGGTGAAACCGCTGCCGTACAAGCACCGATCACCCCGCACGGAGCGAGTCTTACGAGCGACGTTTGCGGCCCGTCTCGCGTCCGAGCGGCCGAAGCGCATGCGCCGCAGGCGCGAGTCTGGGCCGTGCCGCTAGCGACTGCTTGCAGGTCGCTCGAAAGGGGCCGCTAGCGACTGCTTGCAGGTCGCTCGAAAGGGGCCGCTAGCGACTGCTTGCAGGTCGCTCGAAAGGGTCAGCCGCGAGACATCGGGGGCCGCGAACGCTCCGCGCCGGAGGCGCGACGAGAATACTGCTTCGTGCCACTTTACGAATTCGAAGGCAAACGGCCGCAGGTCGATCCGACGGCGTTCATCGCACCGACCGCGACCCTGATCGGTGACGTGCGGGTCGAGGCAGGCGCGTCCATCTGGTACGGCGCGGTGTTGCGTGCGGACCTGGCGCCGATCACCATTCGGGAACGCGCCAACATCCAGGACAACGCGGTCCTGCACGTGCCGCCGGATGTGCCGATGGAGATCGGCCCCGGTGCGACCATAGCCCACAGCGTCGTCTTCCACGGCGCGTCGGTCGGCGCGGAGGCCATTGTCGGCAACGGCAGCACGGTCCTGGACCTGGCCGAAATCGGTGCTGGCACCATGATCGCCGCGCACTCCCTGGTCCCGCCGCACGCCAAGATCCCGGCGGGCGTGCTCGCCGCGGGCGCCCCCGCCGAGGTGAAGAAGTCCATCGAGGGCACCCAGGCCGAAGGCTGGGTCAAACTCAACCCGGGCTTCTACGCCGAACTCGCCCAACGCCACCGCAAGGGCATCACCGAAGTCCGATCCTGACCTCGGGCAGGTTCGCCGATAACCGCGGGAAATCTCATGCGAGCAGCGCGGTGACCTCGTCGTCATCCAGCTGATGGAAATCCCGATACGCCATGCCGACCCCGCCGAGGCTGTGCGGAACCCACGGGCAGACCACCTCATCGGCCTCGGTGGCCGCTCGGCGCAATGCCTCGGCCGAGGACACCGGCACCGCGACCACGATCCGCGACGGCTGGTGCAGCTGCGCGACCCGGCAGGCGACGACCACCGTCGCCCCGGTCGCCATGCCGTCGTCCACGATCACCGTGGTGCGGCCCGCGATCGGGATCGGCTTGGCGTCACCGCGCCACACCTCGCGGCGGCGCTCGAGTTCGTCACGTTCCGCATCCTCGATGTGGGCTATCTGCTTCGGCGTTATCCCGGTGTGCGACAACACATCCTGATTGAGCACCCGGACACCCTCCTCACCGATGGCCCCCATCGCCAGCTCCGGCTGCCATGGCACACCGAGCTTGCGGACCAACAGGATGTCGAGATCACCGCCGATCACTTCGCGCACCGCGGCCGCCACCGGGACCCCGCCGCGGGGCAGTCCGAGCACCAGCGGTTGCGCCGCACGCAGGTGGCCGAGTTCCAAACCCAGCGCGCGACCGGCCGCCGTCCGATCGGAGTAGATCATCCCAATTGACGCTACTCCGGAACCCGCTCGGTGATCGCGAATCGACGTAATGCCAGGCTGGGGTTGGTACGGCGGACCGCGGCGAGCTGATCTAGGTCGATGCCCGCGGTGAGCACGCCGGGTTCGTCGCCGAGTTCGGCGAGCACCGCGCCGGTCGGATCGATGATCATCGAGGCGCCCGCGCCGCGCGGCGCGCACTGATCGGCGGCGGCCACATACACGGTGTTCTCGATGGCGCGGGCGCGCAGCAGCGTCGTCCACTGATCCACCTTCGCCGGACCCGGAATCCACTGCGCGGGCAGCACCAGTACCTGCGCACCCGCCGCCGCGACGCGACGACAGCCTTCCGGAAAGCGGAGATCGAAACAGGTCTGCATGCCGAATGTCACAGTCTGGACCGTGAATGTGGCCGGGATCTCGATCGCCCCCGCCTCGACGACATCGGATTCCAGATGTCCGAACGCGTCGTAGAGATGCACCTTCCGATACTTCGCCACCAGACTCGCATCGGGTCCCAGCGCGACCAGTGTGTTGCGGATTCGACCGGCCCCCGGCGCCACCTGTTCGACCATTCCGGCAACCAGATACACCCCGAATTCGCGCGCGATTTCACCGAGACCGGTGACGAACGGGCCGGTCAGCGCTTCGGCGACGGCCACGACCCGCTCGTCGAGCCGGGTGACGGCAAACATCGAGTATTCGGGCGCGACCACCACCTTCGCACCCCGTTCGGATGCCGTGCGAACGTGCTCGCGCAGGGCCGCGAGATTGGCGGACGGATCGGTTCCCGGCGCGAATTGGACCACCGCCACGGACACCACTGACGACGCCGGGTCGTGATGCGCGGACACGCTTTCGGGTTGCATACGTCTCACCGTATTGGCCCGGTGGCCGGGACGACCACTGCGAGGCAGTAAACTCCTGGTCAATGAGTACCAATCAGGTCGACAGCGTTCCTGGCGACAACGACAGGGACAATGACGGCCCGACCTTCGCCGATCTCGGCATCGATGAGCGTGTTCTCGCGGCCATCGCCGATGTGGGCTACGAGTCGCCCTCGCCCATCCAGGCGGCGACGATTCCGCCACTGCTCGACGGCGCCGATGTGGTCGGGCTCGCCCAGACCGGCACCGGCAAAACCGCGGCGTTCGCCATCCCGATCCTCATGGGCATCGAGGCGACCGGCAAACTTCCGCGCGCCCTCGTACTTGCCCCGACCCGCGAACTCGCGATCCAGGTCGCCGAGGCGTTCGGCCGCTACGCCACCCATATTCCCGGGTTGCATGTGCTGCCGATCTACGGCGGCCAGGCCTATGGCGTCCAACTCTCCGGCCTGCGCCGCGGCGCGCATGTCGTGGTCGGCACGCCGGGCCGGGTGATCGATCACCTGGAGAAGGGCACGCTCGACCTGTCGCAGCTGCAGTATCTGGTGCTCGACGAGGCCGACGAGATGCTGAAGATGGGGTTCCAGGAGGATGTCGAGCGCATCCTCGCCGACACCCCGCGCGAGAAGCAGGTCGCGCTGTTCTCCGCGACCATGCCCTCGGCGATTCGCGGCATCTCCAAGAAGTACCTGCGCGAACCGGTCGAGATCACGGTCAAGTCGAAGACCTCGACCAATACCAACATCACCCAGCGCTGGGTGCAGGTCTCGCATCAGCGCAAGCTCGACGCGCTCACCCGGATCCTCGAGGTCGAGGCGTTCGAGGCGATGATCATCTTCGTGCGCACCAAGCAGGCCACCGAGGAGCTGGCCGAAAAGCTGCGCTCGCGTGGCTTCTCGGCCGCGGCGATCAACGGCGATATCGCGCAGAACCAGCGCGAGCGCACCATCGGACAGCTGAAGTCCGGCGCACTGGACATTCTGGTCGCCACCGATGTCGCCGCGCGTGGTCTCGACGTGGACCGCATCTCGCATGTGGTCAACTACGACATCCCGCACGACACCGAGTCCTATGTGCACCGCATCGGCCGCACCGGCCGGGCCGGGCGCAGCGGCGAGGCCCTGCTGTTCGTCGCGCCGCGTGAACGTCACCTGCTCAAGTCGATCGAGCGCGCCACCCGGCATCCGCTCACCGAAATGCAGCTGCCCAGCGTCGACGATGTGAACACCCAGCGCGTCGCCAAATTCGGCGATTCCATCACCGAGAACCTCAGCTCGACGAATCTGCCGTTGTTCCGCAAGCTCATCGAGGACTACGAGCGCGAGCACAACATTCCGCTCGTCGATATCGCGGCGGCGCTCGCGGTCAGCGGCTACGACGGCGACAACTTCTTCATGGAGCCCGAGCCGGAGCCGACCGAGCGCCCGCAGCGCGAACGCATGCCGCGCGGGGATCGGCCCGCCCGCCGGTTCGAGGGCGAGGATCGCGGTCCCTCGCAGCACCGCGCCACCGGAGCCGAATTGGCGACCTACCGGATCAGCGTCGGCAAGCGGCACCGGGTGGTGCCCGGCGCGATCGTCGGCGCCATCGCCAACGAGGGCGGCCTGCGCCGCAGCGACTTCGGCCACATCAGCATCCGACCGGACCACAGTCTCGTCGAGCTTCCGGCCGACCTGTCCTCGGAGACCCTGGAAGCGTTGCGGCGCACCAGGATCAGCGGTCAGCTCATTCAGCTGCAGCTCGATTCCGGTCCGCCCGGCGGACGTCCGTTCCGCGCCGGACCGCGACGCGACCGCGACGGCGCCAAGCGACCGGAACGGCGTAAACCACGCTCCTGAACCGGGGAGGGTTCACCGAGGTGGAAACCGGCTAGCTACAGTGTTGCCGTCCGTGTCCGGCGAAGACACAGGAGGGCCGCGTTTGATCGTGTTCGGTGATCGTGTCGTCTGCTCCGCCGTCGACTTGGTGCGCGCGGCGCACTGTGAATTCGCGTTATTGCGTGCCCTCGACACCGAACTGGGCACTGTCTCGGGCGCGGTGGATGCGGTGCCGGATCCGGTGCCGCGCCCCGGGTTCGACGATTCGCGCGAACGCAGGCTCGCGGACTTCCGTGATCGGTTCGGCAGCCAGATGGTAGAGATCCATTCCGTAGCGACTGCTCGCGGGTCGCTCGAAAGGGTCGGCGCCGCGGCCGAGCACGATCCGGTGACGGATCCCGGAGCGCATATCGCCGCGCTACAGGCCGCCCATGCGCAGACCATCGCCGCTCTGCGCGCCGGTGCGCACGTGATCCACGGTGCCACCTTCTTCGACGGTAAATTCGTCTGCGCCAGCGATTTCCTGGTGCGCGCGGGCCACCGGGTCCGCTACACCGTGCACGGCACCGCGGCCGGACCACCGGATCGCGTCGGCGCGGCACTCGAACTCGCCGCCTGCGCGGACGCTTTGGACAACAGCGGCGCATTGACCGCGCCCCTGGCTCGGTTGCACCTGGGCGAGGACAGCCAGACCTACCCGCTGACCGATCTGGTGCCGGTCTATCTCGCCCGGCGCGGACGGGTCGAGCGAATCCTGGAAGACAAACTGAGCGAATTACTCCCGGTGCAGTGGGGCGATCCGCGCTATCTCGCCTGCGGCCACTGCCCGACCTGCACCACCGCGCTCTCGGCGGCGCGTGACCTGCTGCTGGTCGCCGGGATGCCGCGCACCGCGCGGGCCAGGCTGCGCGAGGCGGGCGTGAGCACCATCGACCGACTGGCGAACACCGCCGCCACCGTGCCCGGCCTGCCGCCACGCACCTTCGCCACACTGCGCCGCCAGGCCGAAATCCAGCTGCGTCGCGAGGATTCCGGACAGCCGACGCACACCTTGGTCGACGCGATCGCGCTGGGCGCGCTACCGCCGCCGTCGCCGGGCGATCTCTCGCTGACCATCGAGGAGGGGCCATCGGGGCAGCTGCTCGGTATCGAGGTGGGCGGCTCCGGCGCCGTCCATTTGGCTTTCCGCGCCCCGTTCGGTGCCGCACCCGCACCGTATCGGGCGATGACCGATATCGCCGATGAGGAGGCCGGACGGCGGCGCGCACTGGCCGAAACGCTCGACTTTGTCGCCCAACGCCTCCGGACGTACTCGGATATGCGGGTGTACCACTACACGTCCGGTGTGCGTTCGGCGCTGCTGCGGTGGTCCGGCCGTTACGGGGTCGGCGAGGAGACCGTCGAGGATCTGCTGCAGGCGGGTGTGCTCGTCGACCTCTATCCGATCGTGCGCAATGCCCTGGTCATCGGGGAACGCTCCTACCGGCTGAGCCGCCTGCGGCGATTGCTACCGGATGCGGCGCATGCCGCTCGCCCGGAACGTGATTGCGTCACGCTGCTGCGGCTGCGTGACTGGCTGCTGGATCGGTCGGCCGAACAGCGCGTGTATCCGGATGCGGTGCTGCTGGATCAGGCGAGTTCGTGGTGTCTGGTGCCGAGGCCGGAGGAGCCGGATCCGGTGCCGCCGTCGCGGCCCTCGTCGATCGAGGCCGCGCTCGCGGAATTCGCGGCGGCACAGGGCGAGCCGCGCCATCCCGCCGCGCTGATGGCGGCGGCCCTCGGTTATCACCGGCGCGAACGCCAGCCGCTGTGGTGGGCCCATGCCGACCGGCTCAGTCATCCGGTCGACGAATGGGCCGATGCGCCAGGGGTACTGGTGGCCGACTGGGGCACGGTGGACACCAAATGGCATCGCAGCCCGCAGCAAACGACGATGCGCAGATATCTCACGCTGACCGGACGCATCGGCATCGGCTGGGGCGGCGCCGATACCGCGGGCGGTGCCGCGACCGGCACGGTGCTGACGCCGGGCGCCACCGTGTACACCTTCTACGACCAGCCGGTTGCCGCCGGGATGATCACCGCCGTCGGTCGGCGCGCGACCGCCACCGCGACCGTGCTCGGTTGCTCGGTCGACGCGAACTTCGACGACGCCGTCCGGTTGGAGGAACTGCTGCCGGACGGCTGCGAACCGTATGACGACCTGCCGACCGCCATCGCGCCCGGACTACCCGCCTGGGACGAGAACATCGAAACCGCAGTCGAATTCGCGGCCCAGCAACTGCTGATGGCGCTGCCGGAGATCCCGGCCGGCGCGGTATTCGACATCCTGGCGCGCCGGGCGCCGCGTCTGCGCCGCGCCGAGCGGCTGCCGGATGTGCACGGTGACCACGCGGCGGCGATCACGGCCGCGATGCTCGATCTCGACGACTCCTACCTCGCGGTGCAGGGACCGTCCGGCACTGGTAAGACCTCCACCGTCGCAAGGGCGATCGAACGGCTCGTCACCCGGCACAAGTGGCGCGTCGGCGTTGTCGCACAGTCGCATTCGACGGTGGAGAGCATGCTCGACATGATCGTCGCGATGGGTGTGCTGCCCGAACTGGTGGCCAAGAAGGATGTCGTGACGGTGGCGCCGGAGTGGTCGGTGATCGACGGTTCGCGCTATCCGCGATTCCTGGACAATGCGGTCAACGGCTGTGTGATCGGCGGTGCCCCAGCCGATTTCGCCGATGACGACCTGGTGCCGGGCGATGGTCTGGATCTGCTGGTGATCGCCGATGCGGGCCGCTTCCCGCTCGCCGATACCATCGCGGTCGCGGTGAGCGCGCGCAATCTGCTGCTGCTCGGTGATCCCGCGCCCGCCGCGGCGCGCAGCACGCATCCGGAGCCGGTCGACGAGTCGGTGCTCGGCTGGCTCACCGAGGGCCGCCACACCCTGCCCGCCGATCGCGGCTACTTTCTGGATCGCACCTGGCGCATGCACCCGCGCATCTGCGACCCGATCTCCCGGCTGTACTACGACAACCGCCTGCGCTCCAACGAGACGGTCACGCTCGCACGGCAGCTGGAAGGCATCGAGCCGGGGCTGGAGACGGTGCTGGTGGAGCACGGCGGCGATGCGACCGAATCGGTGGCCGAGGCCCGCGAGGTGGTCCGCCGGGTGCGCGCCCTGCTCGGGGTCTCGTGGACGACCGGCGCCATGACGCGGCGGCTGCACCCGCACGACATTCTCGTGGTGGCGCCCTACAGCGCCCAGGTCGGCCTGATCCGCACGCTGCTGGCACGGGCCAAGATCGAGGATGTGCTGGTCGGCACGGCCGAACGCTTCCGAGGCCGGGAGGCCGCGGTGGTGCTGATGTCGATGACCACCTCCAGCCCCGCCGATGCCCCCTACGGCATGCGGTTCCTGTTGTCGCGCAGCATGGTTCAAGCGACGCTCTGTCGAGCCATGTGGAAGGCCGTCATTATCCGATCGCCGCTGCTCACCGAATATCTGCCGAATACCCCGGACGATCTCTCGGATCTCGCGACATTCCTGCGACTCAGCTGAACGAGGCGCTGAATATTTCTTTCAGCGGCCCGCCAGTGCATGATCGAAATAATCATCGGACCGGTTGGTTCTTTTATCGGGAATTCAATGTGCCGCCGTCGCATCAGTATTTGATCTTGAAATTCACGGTCGCGGCCCGCAGACGAATTCGCAATTGCCGGTGGACTCAGCCGAAACTCTTGCCCTCGCCGCGATAGGTCGGCACCGTCGTCCGCGCGCCATCGCCGTCGACGAGATGCACCTGATCGAACCGCTCGCACAGCTCACCGGCCTTGGCATGCCGGAACCACACCCGATCGCCGATCCGCAGTTCGGCGGCCCCGGAGAGCGGCGTCTGCACCTCCCCCGCCCCCTCGGTGCCCAGCAGCTTCAACCCACCGGGCCACGCCGGCTTCGGCACTCGGGACGGACCGGTCGGACCGGAGGCGATGTAACCGCCCGCGAAAACCGTCGCGATGTCGGGCGTCGGCTTGCGCAGCACCGATGTCGCGAAGAACAGTGCGGGACGCGGGGTGAAGGCGCGGTAGTTGTCGAACAGGGTCGGCGCGTACAGCCCGGAGCCCGCGGTCACCTCGGTGACATCCGGATCGGCAATGCTGACCTCGATGGATCCGGAACCGCCGCTATTGACGATCTCCAGCTTGCCGACCACCGAGCGCACCGCGTCGAGCACTTGCCCGCGGCGCTTGACGATTTCGGCCGCCGAGGCCCGCTTCACCAGGCGCACAGCGATATTGGAGTCGGGCAGTCCGGCGATCTGCGCCTCATAGGTCATCACGCCGACCACATCGAAACCGCGATTGCGCGCTTCGCGCGCGAGCGTGGCGGCCTGTTCGGGGGTGCGTATCGGCGAGCGCCGAACACCCAGGTGCAGCGGTCCGACTCGCAGCGAGGCGTCCACATCGAGGCAGATCCGCGGCCGCACCAGGTCAGTGCCGACCGCGGCGCGGATCAGTTCCAGCTGCGCGAGGTCGTCGACCATCAACGTAATGGACTCGCGCAGGATGTCATCGGCGGCGAATTCGGCCAGCGCCGCGCGCTCGACGGTCGGATAGCCGAGCAGCACATCGCGGGCGCCGAGGCGGACCAGCCAGATGGCCTCGCGCAGGGAGTACGACATGATGCCCGCGAAGCCGCCATCGGCGGTGAGGCCGGTGCCCAGCACCTGCTCGAGCACCGCGCGGCAGCGCACCGACTTGCTCGCCACCCGAATGGGCACACCGCCCGAGCGACGGACCAGGTCCGCGGCATTGGCACGCAGCGCGGTCAGGTCGAGGGCGGCCAGCGGCGGGTCCAGCTCGGCCGTGGCCGTATGCAGGGCGACAATCGGCGACTTCTCGGTCACCGATATAACTCAACCACCAAACTGGTCAGACGTCCAGTATTGCGGGATCAGACTGCGGCAGCCCGGGTGGCCAAGCTGCTGACCAGGTCGTCGAGCACCACGAGCGTCGTCTCGTCATTGCAATCCGCGAGCCAGCGCAGCACCGTGCCCTGCAGCACCGAGACCGCATAGGCCGCGATGGCATCCACCGGCTCCAGCCACTGCGCGCCGGACCGGTTCGCACAGAGGTCGAGGAAGGTCGCGACCTCGGAGTCCATCTCCCGGAACAGGGCCGAGGCCTTCGGGTCGGCGACACATTCGGTCTGCGCCTCCCAGCGCTCGGCCAATTGATGCACGGTCGCCTCGTACGCCCGAGCCTGCTTGGCCGGGGCGGCCTTGACCAGTGGCCAGTAAGCGCTCACACCGGCATGCAGCAACACCCGAAGTGCCCGCACTCCGGTGAAATCGAGTGAGGCGGCCGCCTTCTCGACGGCCTCGCAGATGGTCGGCCGCAACCGAACCGCCGATATATCTCCACGTACGCTCAACGACGACTCCCTCGGGGAAACAACTCGCGCACCTTCGTCGGCGCGACTCGCTGAACATGGCGGGTCGATCTCACGAATCCCCCCGATCGGGAATTTCCTGGATGCCCAGTCCAACATTCACCAATCGTAGAGGGTTTTCCGAGTTTAAGAACGGGTTCGTTGGGTATTTCCAGACTCGAAGAATGTTTTGTTACCCAAACGGAATGTCGCCGCGATCGATCGGTGTCCACCGGAATCGCCTCCCCCAGCGTCACTCTCGCGCCCGCCCTGCCCGAGATACACCATTGACCAGACTACGGGTCGGGTTGTTCCCCGCCCGCCGCGGTGTGGCGTATCACACAGTAAATCCTCACAAACTGGACCACCAGGGGTTCCGTACTCTATCCGCAATCGACACCGCACTGATTCCTCGGGTAGTTAGCCTTGATCAGTGACTCTCTCGCCCTCGGCCGACCAGTTCTACCTGACCGGCACGTTCAACTTCCGCGACCTCGGCGGACTGCGCACCATCGACGGTGCGCGGATTCGCCCCGGCGTGCTGCTGCGCTCGGCCCAACTGAGCGGCCTGGACCTACCCGGGCACGCCATCCTGCGCGAACTCGGCGTCACCAATGTCTATGACCTGCGCGGGCTGCGCGAGATCGAGCACATCGGCCACGACAACCTGCCCGACGGCGTGCGACTGAACATCACCCCCTTCGACTCCCGGATGGCCGAGGCGCCGCCGCACGACGCCCAGACCAACTCCGCGTTCTCCCACATGCTCGAGGTCTACCGGTACTTCCCGGCCCTGCCCGAGGCCAATACCGCGATCATCGCCATCGCCGAGACCATCGCCAGCGGGGACGGCGCGGTGCTCGTGCACTGCGCGGCGGGCAAGGACCGCACCGGCTGGGCCATCGCCACCCTGCTGCGCGCGGTCGCGGTCAGCGAGACCGACGTGCTCGCCGACTTCATGGCCAGCAATGACGCCGTCCCCGCACTGCGCGACATGATGGCGCCGAAACTCACTGCGGGAGTAGAACTCTCCATCGACATCCTGGGCGTCCGCGAGGATTACCTACAGGTCGCCACGGATGTGGTGCGCGAACGGCACGGCGATTTCGAGTCCTACCTGACCGCCATCGGATTCACCACGCGGCTGCGCGAGCGGCTGCGCGATCGCCTGCTCGAGTGAGCTACCCCGCCTGCACCTGCTCGCGCCGGACCAGCCCCTCGGCATCGATGCTGACCTGATCGCCGGTGTGGAACCAACTTCCGGTGAAGCGATCCGCGGTGGTTTCCGGATCGTTCCAGTAGCGGCGGGTGACATTCGGCCCGCGACATAGCAATTCGCCGTGCCCGGCCTGCGCCCGCGGCCCCCACAGCGCCAATTCCGTACCGCCGAACGGGAATCCCAGCACCGGATCGGCGCCGGGCGCGTTGTCGGTATCGTCGTCGACGACCAGCCCGATGCCGCTGGTTTCGGTCGCGCCCCAGACCGACCACTGCCGGGCGGCGGGGAACATATCGCGCAGCGTGGCGGCCAGATCCGCGGGATCGGTCGGGTCGACGGCGCGTTCACCGCGGTGGCCCGCGTTGCTGAGCCGGACGATGCCTTCGGTGCGCAGCCCTTCGGTGCGCAGCGCCGCGAGTTCCGGCCGCAATCGGGCGAATATGCGTGGCGTCGCGGAAACCATATCGATCCGTTCGGAGACGATGGTTTCGGCCAGTCTTCCACTGTCCGGCGCAAGGACGACGGTGCCGCCGACCGCGAAGGTCGGCAGCAGTTGGTCCACACAGCCGCTCGCATGCGCCAGCGGTAGCAGCACCAGATTGCGCAGGCCGTCGGTCGGCAGGTCCAGCGCCGCGACGACGGAACGGATTGCCGAGAGCAGGTTTTCGTTGGTCAGCTCGACACCCTTGGGCGCGGCGGTGTTGGTCGGACAGAGCCCGGCGCCGCTGGTGTAACAGAGCAGCGCCAGATCATCGAGCGCCGCACCGTCATCGATGAAGGCGGCGCCGTCGGGCAGTTCGTCGTTACCGCCGCCGAGCACGAAGTCGGTGCTGCTGTCCGCGATCACCCGCTCGGCCACCGCATCGGGTAGTCCGTCGTGCACAAGTACGGGGACGGCGCCGCTGAGCAGGGACCCGAGGAACGCCTGCACCCAGCGCGCACCTGTTGGCATATGGATGGCGACCCGGTCGCCGTAGCCGATGCCGTGTTCCTGCAGGCCGCCCGCGATACGGGAGGCGGAGTGCCACAGCTCCCGATAGCTCAGCCGGGGGCCACCGATCTCCACCACCGCCTCCCTGGTCGAGAAGGCGTGCACCTGCAGATCCAATAGTTCGGTCAGTGCGGGGGTGAGATTGCCGTAGCGCAGCACCCCGTCGGCGCCGCGGGCCAGCGGTGTGTCGCAGGCATGCGGACGATTCAGGGGGTACTCGACCAGAAACTGCGACATACGTCCTCCGCACACGCCTCGAGCCTGCAGGCTCTTTGGACTATATGACGCGAGTCACATTTTCGCTGGAATAGGCGGTGAACTCGCCGACGCTCGGTCGAGCGCAAGGCTGATGGCGGACTTCGTCCGACAGCGCCCGATCAGGCGGTGCACGTGTCCCGGCCGTCACCGCCCCGTGTAGGTCGCCTTTCCCGGCCCGACCTCCAGGAAGCTGCGCACCGCGCCGCGCAGATCCGCGGTGTCGAACAGCGCGCCGGACACCTCCGGCGTCACCGAATCCGCGTGCGCCACACCGCCGGAGCGCCAGGCCTCGATGATCTGCTTGGTCGCGGCATGCGCCCGGGTCGGGCCCTGGGCCAGGCGGTTCGTCAATTCCCTTGCCGCGGCGTCGACATCATCGTGGACGGCGTTGACCACGCCCCATTCGGCCATGGTCGCGGCGTCGTAGAGATCACCGGTCATCACGAATTCGCGGGCCCGGCCAGAACCCGCGCGCTCGGCCAGCCGCTGCGGACCGCCCATCGACGGCGTCAGGCCCACCACCGTCTCCACCAGGCCGAATTTCGCCTTCGGCGCGGCCAGGATGATGTCGCAGGCCAGCGCCATTTCGAAGGCGGCGGTCAGGGTGAGGCCGTGCGCGGCGAAGATCACCGGGCACGGCAGCGCCTCGAGCGGATGGATGATCTGCGCGAACAGGGTGCGCCACAGTTCGGCGCCCTGCTCGGCCGTCAAACCGTCGAATACGTGCACGTCGACGCCGCCGGAGACCAGCTTGCCCTCGGCCCGCAACAGCACCGCGCGCGGCGGATTGGCCGATAGCTCGGCGAGATCCTCGATCAGCGCGTCGAGCATCGACTGGTCGAACAGATTCAGCGGCGGATTCGCCAGGGTGAGGGTCGCGACCTCGGCTCCGCCGTCGGTGGTTTCCCGAGTCAGCCGGGTGGCTTTCGTATCACTCATCCGGCAAGACTAGGCCGCCGTACCCTGCCGACTCAGTCGGCTGCCATCCCCGGGCTCACCCACCCCGCCGAGTCCGTCGGCTGCAATCCCCAGGCCAACCCACCCCGCCGACTCAGTCGGCCGCCATCCCCGGGCTCACCGACCCCGCTGACTCCGTCGGCTGAGCCCTCGATCTGCCAGACTAGACAGGTGACCAAGGCGGTATCAGAAAGTGGCTCCTACGTCGAAGCCGGTGAGTTCAAGCGGGATACGAATTACATCACCACCCGCATTACGGCCGACGGCCGCGACGGATACCAGGTCGAGCCGGGCCGCTATCGCCTGATCGCGGCACGGGCCTGCCCGTGGGCCAACCGGACGCTGATCGTGCGCAGGCTGCTGGGGTTGGAGGATTCGATCTCACTGGGGTTGTGCGGACCGACGCACGACAAGCTCAGCTGGACCTTCGATCTGGATCCCGGTGGCGTGGATCCGGTGCTGGGCATCCCGCGGCTGCGCGACGCGTATCTGGCGCGGTTCCCGGACTATCCGCGCGGCATCACGGTCCCCGCGATCGTGGACGTCCGCACCGGACAGGTGGTGACCAATGACTACGCGCAGATCACGCTCGACTTCTCCACCGAGTGGACCGAACTGCATCGCCCCGGTGCGCCGCAGCTGTATCCGGAGGAGTTGCGGGCCGAGATCGACGAGCTGAGCCTGGCCGTATTCCGGGATATCAACAACGGCGTCTACCGGTGTGGGTTCGCGGGGACGCAGGAGGCCTACGAGGCGGCCTACGACCGGCTGTTCGCCCGGTTGGACCTGCTGTCCGAACGCCTGACCACCCAGCGATACCTGGTGGGCGACACCATCACCGAGGCCGACGTGCGACTGTTCACCACGCTGGTCCGATTCGATCCGGTCTATCACGGCCACTTCAAGGCGAACCGCAGCAAGCTGTCCGAAATGCCGGTGCTCTGGGCTTATGCGCGTGACCTCTATCAGACGCCCGGATTCGGCGACACCATCGATTTCGGGCAGATCAAGACGCACTACTACGTGGTGCACTCCGACATCAACCCGACGCGGATCGTGCCCAAGGGTCCGGACCTGACCGGCTGGCTGACCCCGCACGGCCGAGAGGCGCTGGGCGGCAGGCCATTCGGCGACGGCACGCCGCCGCCACCGCCACCGCTCACGGAAAGGGTCCCTGCCCTGCGCGAACCGGCGTGATCGAAGCGACATGCGGGGAACCCGGCCGACCGGGTACATCGTTGTCATGACGAGTTGATGGCGGTCGGTGCCATAAGGTTCATCCCGTACAGGCGGAAGAGGAGGATATCGCCGTGTTCAAAGGCACGTTCGAGAAGACGGTGGTCCAGCTACTCGATACCGGGTCGCGCCTGCAGGCGCCGGCCGTCGCCAAGTACGTGGACCGGCTGCGGCGTTCGCATCCGTCGGAGAGTCCAGCGCAGATCATCGACCGGCTGGAGCACCAGTACCTACTCGCGGTGACCGGCAGCGGCGGTGCGGTCGGCGCGACGGCCGCGGTGCCGGGGGTCGGCACCGTCGCGGCCATTGCCGCGGTGAGCGCCGAGACCACCTTCTTCATGGAGGCCTCCGCGGTATTCACCCTCGCGGTCGCGGCCGTGCACGGCATCGCCCCCGAGGACAAGGAGACGCGCCGGGCGCTGGTGCTGGCCGTCGTGCTCGGCGAGAGCGGGATGGAGATCGTCGAGAAGACCGTCGGTCAGTCGGCGAAGAACTGGGGCACCCTGTTCGCCAGCAAGATTCCGGGCCTGTCGAGCATGAACGATTCGCTGCTCAAGCGATTCATCATCCGCTTCATCACCAAACGCGCCGCGCTGATGGCCGGCAAGGTGGTGCCTGCCGGCATCGGCGCGGTGATCGGCGGATTCGGCAACCGGGCGCTCGGCAAGACCACGATCAGCAATGCGCGCAAGGCCTTCGGGCCCGCGCCGATGACCTGGCCCGCCGATCGGCAGCTGATCATCGATGCCGATCCGCTGCCCGCGTTGGATCCGATCAAACCGCAACCCCCGACGCCGCGATGAGCGCGGGCCGACCGCTCGCGTTCTCCGTCCGCGGCCTGAGCAAGCGCTACGACCTGGTCACCGGGGTCGAGAACGTCAGCTTCACCGTCCCGTCCGGGACCGTCGCCGCCCTGGTCGGGCCCGCGGGCGCGGGTAAATCGACCGTTATGCGGATCCTGCTCGGCCTGCTCGCGCCGACCTCGGGTACGGCCTCGGTCGGCGGGCCCGGCTCCGCGCGGCAAGGCGAGGCGAGGCGTGGTCCCTCGGCCGTCGTCGGCGGCATGCTGGCGCCGCGCGGACTGCATCCGGCTCGATCCGCGCGCGATCATCTGCTGGTGTACGCGGCGGCCGCGGGTGTCGAGGACGCGCGGGTCGATGAGGTGCTCCAGATCGTCGGCCTCGGTGAATGGGCGCGAACGCGGGCGGACGCGCTATCGGCCGGATCGCAGACCCGACTGGCATTGGCGACCGCGCTGCTCGGCGATCCGCAACTGCTGATCCTCGACGAACCGATGGCCGGACTCGACGCGGCCGAGCGCGCATGGCTGCAAGACTTCGTGCGCCGGCACGCGCGCCGCGGCGGCACGGTCCTGCTGTCCAGCGAAAGTCTGGCGACCGTGATTCCGATCGCGGACAACATCATCGTGATCAGTGACGGTGTGGTGGTATATCAGGGCACTCCCGCCCGGCTGCGTCGTGGCCACCCCGATCGCCTGGTCGTCGTCGCGTCCACGCCCATCGCGCTGGCCACCATGCTGGCCGCACAGGGCTTCACCGATGCGGTGATCCGACCAGACGGCCGGCTCGCGGTGGCCGAGGCCACCGAAGCACAGATCCGCGCGGCGGCGACGGCGGCCGGGGTCCGCCTGGACAGCATCACCGCCGATCAGATCCACCCCGACCGCGTGCTCGCCTCGCTGGTCAAACCGGCCCGCCCGGCGCAGCCCGCCCCCTATGCCGGGATCGCACCGCCCCAACCGACGCCATACGGGATTCCACGATGATCGCCGTTCTGCCCCCGGACCTCGTTCCGGCCGTCAACTCCGAGGTCCGCAAGGTGAGCACGCTGCGCGCCAGCCGGATCCTCGCCGCCCTCATCCCCGCGATAGCACTCGTCGCGAGCGCGGTCACCGCGCTGCTCGCCGGACCGGCCGACCCCAAGTCCGATCCGGCGACCGGCGCCGCGACCATCGGGCTCTACATCGGCCTTGCCGTCGCCATCGTGACCGCCGGAGCCTTCGGCGCCGCCGGAGCGGGCGCCGAATACCGTTACGCGACAATGCCATCCACCGCGCTGTTCACCGCGGACCGCGATCGCCTCGCCGCCGCGAAATTCCTGGTAACCGCCGGATTCGCGCTGGCAACCACCTTCGCGGTGGAGTTACTGGCCTTCGCCTGCCTGCTCGCCTTCGGCCGCGGCAAATTCGACTTCGGCCTGCGCCTACTCGCCGTCTTCGGCGGCGGGCTGCTCGCCGCCGCCTGCTGGTCGCTGATCGGCACGGGCCTCGGTCTGCTCCTGCGCACCTCCACCGGCGCGATCGCCACCATGCTCGGCTGGACCCTGATCATCGAACCGTTGACCTGGGTTGTCGCCAAGGCCATCGGCATCGCCGGAGTAGTCACCGTGCTGCCCGGCTCCGCCACCATCAGTACCGTCGCCGTCGGCTCGTTCAAAGACAACAACTTCCTGGCCCCCACCCCCGCCGCCCTGGTGGTCCTGATGCTCTGGACCTTGGGCATAGGCGGCGGCGCCTGGTGGCTCCTGCGCAAACGCGACATCTGACCCCCACCACGCCGCATCGACAGGCGGTTGCTGGAAGCCGCCGGCCCGCAGGGAACAAATCCCATGGCTATCCGTGTCGTTACCGTCGACACAAGCCGACAGGACAGGTGGACAGCGCAATTGAGTGAACCGGGCTGGATGCGCAGACTGTGGACCGAATGCTGGTCCCACCGCGGAACAGTCGCGGGCATCGCGGTCGCATTGATCGCCGGAGCACTGGTCGAAATCTCCGCACCGCTGCTGACGAAGCGCGCCGTCGACGCCGCCGGGCTCGGCGACACCTCGGTGATCGGCGTCGTCGCCGGATTACTGGTCCTCGTCGCGGTGGGCCGTTTCTCGGCCGCCTTCGGACGACGCATGCTGGCCGGACGACTCTCACTCGATGTCCAGCACGCACTGCGGTTGAATCTGCTCGGCTCGCTGCAACGCCTGGACGGAGTCGGCCAGGACGCGCTGCGCACCGGCCAGGTCGTGTCCCGCTCGATCACCGATCTGCAACTGGTGCAGGGCCTTTTGGCAATGGTCCCGCTGTCCGGTTTGGCACTGCTGGAATTCCTACTCGCCGCCGCCGTCATGGTGTGGCTATCGCCGCCGTTGGCCGCGGTCGCACTGCTGGTCGTCCCGGCGATCGCACTGCTGGTGTACCGGATGCGCCCACGGCTCTACGCCGCGACCTGGTCCGCACAGCAGCGGGCCGCCGAGGTCGCCCAACATGTCGAAGAGACTGTCACCGGCGTCCGCGTGGTCAAAGGCTTCGGCCAGGAGGCCCGGATGGTGCGCGTGCTGGAGCAGCACGGACGCACCCTCTACGCCGAACGCATGCGCGCCGCCGCCATCAACGCGCGCTTCGCACCCGCGGTCACCACCATCCCGCAAGCCGGACTGGTCGGCGTGATCGTCGTCGGCGGCCTGCTCGCACTGCACGGGGTCATCGGAATCGGCACCTTCCTCGCCTTCTCCGCCTACGTCACGACCATGACGGTCACCACCCGCACCATGTCCTCGGTGGTCATCATGGCCCAGCTGACCAGAGCCGCCGCCGAGCGCGTCTACCAGGTCATCGATGCCGCCCCCGAAATCGCCGACCCGTCCGCCCCCGTCGACCTGCCCGAAGGCCCACTCGGCATCGAAATAGATTCCGTCACTTTCGGATTCGAACCCGCCCAACCGATCCTGCGCGACCTCGATCTCACCGTGCATCCCGGCGAAACCGTTGCCATCATCGGTCCTGCGGGCTCCGGAAAGTCAACGCTCTCACTACTTCTCCCCCGCTTCTACGCCCCCGACTCCGGCGCCATTCGCCTCTTCGATTCGAACACCACCTCGGTGGACATCGCCGATCTGTGCGCAACCGATCTCCGCAGCGCGATCGGCGTGGTATTCGATGACCCGTTCCTGTTCAGCAATACCATCGCCGCGAATATCGCCCTCGGCCGCCCCGAGGCCACCGATGCCGAAATCCGTTATGCCGCAAAGCTTGCCGCCGCCGACGAGTTCATCACCGAACTCCCCGACGGCTACGACACCGTGGTCGGCGAACGCGGGCTGACGCTGTCCGGCGGGCAGCGACAGCGAATCGCGCTGGCCCGTGCGTTGTTGGCGCAGCCGCGAATTCTGGTGCTCGATGACGCGACCTCCGCCGTCGACGCGATCACCGAGGCGGCCATCTTCGACAAACTCCCCGATGCGGGCGGCCGCACGACGCTGATCCTGGCGCATCGGGAATCCACACTCGCCCATGCGGATCGGGTGATCCGGCTCCCCGGCCCGGCCTCATACGCCGCCGACGAAGCCCCGGCCGTTCTCGGACGTGGCGGCACCCTCGGCACCACGAGATTCGGCCGCACCACGATGCCCGCCACCGGACCGGGCGGATTCTCCGGCGCCGCAGCCGATCTCAGCGAAACCCCCGAACTGCGCCGCACCATCGAACGTTTACCACCGGCCATCGAACAGCCCGGCCTCGACGACGAGCAGCTGAGACAACCCGATCCCGGGTTCCGCCTGACCCGCCTGCTGCGCCCGGTGCGCTGGCTGGTGCTGACCGTCATCACCCTGCTCGCATTCGACACCCTGATCGGCGTCGCCTTCCCGCCGATCGTGCGCTACGCCATCGATACCGGTGTGAGCGGCCATGATTCGGCCGCGCTCGCCCGCGCCGGGGGGCTCGGCGCGGCGCTGGTTGTGCTCGGCCTCGCGGTCGGCGCGGCAACCACCGTGCTCACCGCCCGCACCGGCGAACGCGTGCTCTACGGTCTGCGCGTGCGCAGCTACGCGCACCTGCAACGACTGGGTCTGGACTACTACGAACGCGAGTTGTCCGGTCGCATCATGACCCGGATGACCACGGATGTGGACGCGCTGTCGACGTTCCTGCAGACCGGCGTCGCGACCACGCTGATCGGCGTGCTCACCCTGGTCGGGATCGCGGTGGCACTGCTGGTCATCGATGCCTCGCTGGCCGCGGTGGTGTTGATCGCGCTGCCGCCGCTCCTGCTGGCGACGGTGCTGTTCCGTCGCGTCTCCGCCACCGCGTACACCGTGTCCCGCGAACACGTCTCGACCGTCAATGCCGATTTCCAGGAGAACGTCTCCGGCCTGCGCGCCGTCCAGGCCAACCGGCACGAGCCGGTCGCCGCCCGCCGCTTCGCCGAATACTCCGATCGCTACCGGACCAGCCGGATGCGCGCCCAGCGGGCCATCGCGATGTACTTCGCCTTCGTCATCGCGTGGGCGGATCTGGCACTGGCCGCGGTCGTGTACTTCGGTGCGCGTGAAGTCGCCGGCGGAGCGACCACTGCGGGCACCCTCATCGCCTTCGTGCTGTATCTGCAGTTGCTCTTCGGCCCGATCCTGCAGTTGTCCCAGGTCTTCGACGGCTATCAGCAGGCCCGCGTCGGCCTGCGCCGCATCGGCGACCTGCTCCGCACCCCGTCCTCGATCGCCGCCGATCCCGCGGACGCGGTCGCGATCGACCACGGACTGCGCGGCGAGGTCGTCCTCGATGACATCCGATTCCGCTATCCGGGCACCGAGAAGCCCGCCCTCGACGGGGTATCACTGCGGATCCCGGCCGGATCCACGCTGGCCCTGGTCGGCCCGACCGGTGCGGGCAAGTCGACCATCGTCAAGCTGCTGGCCCGGCTCTACGACCTGCCCGACGCTGTCGACCCGGCCGGCGCGATCCGCGTCGACGGCATCGACATCCGGCACTATCGCCTCGCCGACTACCGCTCCCGGCTCGGCATAGTCCCCCAGGAAGCTCACCTCTTCACCGGCGACGTCGCCAGCAACATTGCATTCGGGAAACCATCCGCGACCGAGGCGGAGCTCGCGGCCGCCGCCACGGCGGTCGGTGCGGCCGACATGATCGCCGCGCTACCGCAGGGCATGCGCCACCCGGTCGGCGAGCGCGGCCGCGGCCTCTCGGCCGGCCAACGTCAACTGATCGCGCTGGCCCGAGCCGAGCTGGTGCGCCCGGATCTGCTGCTGCTCGACGAGGCCACCGCCACCCTGGATCCGCAGACCGAGGCATCGGTCCTGGTAGCGAGCCGATCGCTGGCTCGGGGCCGGACCACCGTGGTCGTCGCGCACCGTCTGGGCACCGCCGCGCGAGCCGATCGGATCGCCGTCGTGGAATGCGGACGGATCGCCGAAATCGGACCGCACGACGCGCTGCTGGCGGCCGGTGGGCCCTATGCCCAGCTCTGGGCGGCGGCCAGCGAAACGGAGGGAATATTCTCGAGCGAGGACGGGTCGTCATCTTTGGGATCGGGTTTGTCCGGCGGTCAGTCGGTCCACTGATTTGCTGCTGGGCCTATCCTCAGAGAGGGCGCATCGGCGCGCATCCGCTGATCCCCGTGCCGGGCACGTCACAAACGTCGCAGCGCGAAGAACGAAATGAGGCGAACACCTGCTGTGAGCAGCTCAACTTCCCAGTTCGGACAGAACCAGTGGCTAGTCGATGAGATGTATCAGAAGTACAAACAGGATCCATCTTCCGTCGATGAAAGTTGGCACGAGTTCCTCGCCGATTACACGCCCGAGGTCGCGGGTGATTCTGGTAACAGCGCCGCGCCCGCGCAGGTGGCCACCCCGGCTCCGGCCCCCGCGCCGGTGAACGCGGCCCCGACCGCAGCGGCCCCCGCCCCTGCCCCGGTCAACGCGGCCCCGGCCCCGGCGGCCCCGGCCCCGGCGGCTCCCGCCCCGGCAGCTCCCAAGGCTCCCGCGAAGGCTCCCGCGCCCGCGAAGGTGACCGCCCGCGCGCCGCAGACGACTCCCGCGCCGACCTCGAATGCCGCGCCCACCTCCGGCGCGCCGAAGCCCGCCGACACCGCGGCCGACGAGGCGAAGGTCCTGCGCGGCCCGGCCGCCGCCGTGGTCAAGAACATGTCCGCGTCGCTGGCCATCCCGACCGCGACCAGCGTGCGCGCCATTCCGGCGAAGCTGATGATCGACAACCGCCTGGTCATCAACAACCATCTGGCCCGCACCCGCGGCGGCAAGATCTCCTTCACCCACCTGCTCGGCTACGCGATCGTGCAGGCGGTCAAGTCGTTCCCGAACCTGAACCGGCACTTCGCCGAGATCGACGGCAAGCCCAACGCGATCACCCCCGCGCACACCAACCTCGGCCTCGCCATCGACCTGCAGGGCAAGGACGGCAACCGCTCGCTGGTCGTCGCCGCCATCAAGGGCTGCGAGACCATGACCTTCGGGCAGTTCCACACCGCCTATGAGGACATCGTGCGCCGCGCCCGCGACGGCAAGCTCGGCATCGACGACTTCACCGGCGTCACCATCTCGCTGACCAACCCGGGCACCATCGGCACCGTGCACTCGGTGCCGCGGTTGATGCCGGGCCAGGGCGCGATCATCGGCGCCGGCGCGATGGAGTACCCCGCCGAATTCCAGGGCATGAGCGACGAGCGCATCAACGAGCTCGGCGTCGGCAAGCTGATGACCCTGACCTCGACCTACGACCACCGCATCATCCAGGGCGCGGAATCCGGCGACTTCCTGCGGACCATCCACAACCTGCTGATCAACGACGAGTTCTACGACGAGATCTTCCACGGCCTCGGCGTGCCGTACGAGCCGGTGCGCTGGCGCAAGGACGTCAAGGAACGCGGCGTCGACAAGAGCACCCGCGTGCTGGAGATGATCGCGGCCTACCGCAACCGCGGCCACCTGATGGCCGACACCGATCCGCTGCGGCTGGTCAAGGACAAGTTCCGCAGCCACCCGGACCTCGATGTCACCCAGCACGGCCTCACCCTCTGGGACCTGGACCGCACCTTCGATGTCGCGGGCTTCCACGGCCAGGAGCGGATGAAGCTGCGCGATGTGCTCTCGGTGCTGCGCGATGCCTACTGCCGCCACGTGGGTGTGGAATACACCCACATCCTGGAAACCGAGCAGCTGCAGTGGATTCAGGATCGGGTCGAGCAGAAGCACGTCAAACCGACTGTCGCGCAACAGAAGTACATCCTGAACCGGTTGAACGCGGCCGAGGCCTTCGAAACCTTCCTGCAGACCAAATACGTTGGCCAGAAGCGCTTCTCGCTCGAGGGCGCCGAAGCCGTCATCCCGATGATGGACGCCACCATCGACCAGTGCGCCGAGCATTCGCTCGATGAGGTCGTCATCGGTATGCCGCACCGCGGTCGCCTCAATGTGCTCGCCAATATCGTCGGCAAGCCGTACTCGAAGATCTTCACCGAGTTCGAGGGCAACATGAACCCGGCCGCCACGCACGGCTCCGGCGACGTGAAGTACCACCTCGGCGCGCGCGGCACCTACCTGCAGATGTTCGGCGACAACGAGATCGAGGTCTCGCTGACCGCCAACCCGTCGCACCTCGAGGCGGTCGACCCGGTGCTCGAGGGTCTGGTACGCGCGAAGCAAGACCTTCTGGACAAGGGCGACGGGCCGGAGGGCTTCTCCGTCATGCCGCTGATGCTGCACGGTGACGCCGCTTTCGCGGGTCAGGGTGTGGTCGCGGAGACGCTGAACCTGTCGGGCCTGCGCGGTTACCGCGTCGGCGGCACCATCCACATCGTGGTGAACAACCAGATCGGCTTCACCACCGCACCGGAGAACAGCCGCTCCACCGAATACTCCACCGATATCGCGAAGTTCATCGGCGCGCCGATCTTCCACGTCAACGGTGATGACCCGGAGGCCTGCGACTGGGTGGCGCGTCTGGCGGTCGACTTCCGCCAGAAGTTCCGCAAGGACGTCGTGATCGACATGATCTGCTACCGGCGTCGCGGCCACAACGAGGGCGACGATCCGTCGATGACCCAGCCGTACATGTACGACGTCATCGACACCAAGCGCTCGGTGCGCAAGGCCTACACCGAGAGCCTGATCGGCCGTGGCGATATCTCGCTCAAAGAGGCCGAGGACGCGCTGCGTGACTACCAGGGTCAGCTGGAGCGGGTCTTCAACGAGGTTCGCGAACTGGAGAAGTACGTCCCGGAGCCGAGCGAGTCGGTCGAGGACGACCAGCAGGTGCCCTCGACCGTCGTGACGGCCGTGGACAAGACCGTGCTGCAGCGCATCGGCGATGCCTTCCTCGGTGTTCCCGATGGCTTCAATGTGCACCCGCGCGTCAAGCCGGTGCTGGAGAAGCGGCGCGAAATGGCCTACGAGGGCAAGGTCGACTGGGCCTTCGCCGAGCTGCTCGCCTTCGGCTCGCTGATCGACGAGGGTCGCGCGGTGCGTCTGACCGGTCAGGACTCGCGTCGCGGCACATTCACCCAGCGCCATTCGGTGATCATCGACCGCAAGACGGCCGAGGAGTACACGCCGCTGCACAACATCGGCAGCACGAACCCGGGCTGGTTCGCGGTGCACGACTCGGCACTGAGCGAATACGCCGCCGTCGGCTTCGAATACGGCTACTCGCTGGGCAACCCGGACGCACTCGTGCTGTGGGAGGCGCAGTTCGGTGACTTCGTCAACGGCGCGCAGTCCATCATCGATGAGTTCATCTCCTCCGGTGAGGCCAAGTGGGGTCAGCTCTCGGAGGTCGTGCTGCTGCTGCCGCACGGTCACGAGGGTCAGGGCCCGGACCACACCTCCGGTCGCATCGAGCGCTTCCTGCAGCTGTGCGCCGAGGGCTCGATGACGGTCGCCGTGCCGTCCACCCCGGCGAACTACTTCCACCTGCTGCGCCGCCACGCGCTCGACGGCATCCGCCGCCCGCTGATCGTCTTCACCCCGAAGTCGATGCTGCGCAATAAGGCCGTGGTCTCGGACCTGAAGGACTTCACCGAATCGAAGTTCCGCTCGGTCTTCGACGAGCCCACCTACGAACAGGGCATCGGCGACCGCAGCAAGGTCAAGCGCGTCCTGCTCACCAGCGGCAAGCTCTACTACGAGCTGGTCGCGGCCAAGGCCAAGGACAACCGCGAGGACGTCGCCATCGTCCGGATCGAGCAGCTCTACCCGCTGCCCAAGTTCCGGTTGAACGAGGCGCTGGCCGGTTACCCGAATGCGACCGATATCGCCTGGGTCCAGGAAGAACCCGCCAACCAGGGCGCATGGCCGTTCTTCGGCCTGAACCTCCCGGAACTCCTCCCGGAGCGGTTCACCAAGCTGCGCCGCATCTCCCGCCGCGCCATGTCGGCCCCCTCCTCGGGTTCGTCCAAGGTCCACGCCGTGGAGCAGGCCGAAATCGTCGCCGAGGCCTTCGAGCCGACCGCGTAGTTTCGCACTGACCAAACGCCGGGCCGAATCCGCTCTCCCCCAGAGCGATTCGGCCCGGCGTTGGTCATTCCAGACGTCACCTCACGGCAGCCGACCGGGCGATGATTGCGGCGTAGGAAGCGGACGTTCCGAATGCGTTGGCAGGTGCCGCTTGGACGCTCGGCATGGTGCAGCTTTGGTTATCACCATCCGTGGACGATGTTCGGCAGCGCCAACGTCGAGCTGCACGGCGTGACGACAGCATCTCGCAGACATATTGGCGGACTTGGCAATTCAAAACCGCACAATAAGAGGCGAAAAGCCCGCACCGGCACCGAGTCCGCTCGAGGCTCCAACGTCGAAAACTGGTCGATCGCCACTGGCGGTGGCAACTCCTGGCACTGCGTTGTCGCGGAAGGCCGTACGTCGGCGAGATCTGGGCCAAGGACCAGAGCGGGGCCCACGCGCTGACGACACAGCAGCAGCGCACCCTCGCAACCGCGCGATAGCAGCTGGTCGCGGCGCATGGCGATTCCGGGATAAGCCGCTGGCGCCCGGTTACCGTGCGGGGTCTGGGGCCTCGTGGGCAATGGCGTGGATGGCGCGGCGGAGGAGGGCGGTGATTCGGTCCGGCGGGGCGTCGTGCAGGGCGTCGAGTTGGAGTAGGTGGCGGCCGATTACGGTGCCGATGGTGAGGGCTCCGATGAGGCCGGCGCGGAGGGTGGCGTCGTCGGGGGACAGGTGTTGGGCGGCCTGTTGTTGGCGGGCGACCATGGCGGAGCGGACTTCGGCGGCGGCGTCGGGGTGGGTGAGCATGGACCGGATCGCGGTGAGCGCGTCGGTGGGGTGCTCGGCGAGTTTCTGTTCGAGTGCGGCCAGTAGTTGTTCGGCGGCCTCCGGTGGCGTTCCGGTGATCAGTTCGTCCTGGTCGAATTGGGCGACCTGGGCGAACAAGTTGTCTTTGGATCCGAAGTAGCGCATCACCAGGCCCGGGTCGGTGTCGGCCGCCGCCGCGATCGCGCGGATGGTGGCCCGGTCGTAGCCAACCTCCGCGAACAGCTGCCGCGCCGCGTCCAAGATCCGAGCCTGGGTGCGGTCGCGTTGTTCGGCGCGGCGGGTGGGATGGGAACTCATGCGTTCAGTCTACGATCGTTGACCGAATGCGAAGGAGTCGCTACTATTCAGTCAACGATTGTTGACTGAAAATAGGTGGCAAATATGTGGCATACGATTCTGCTGTCCGCGCTTGCCGGTGTGATGGGCGCCAATGCCGTCCCGCATTTCGTCAAAGGCATGGTCGGCGAACAGTTTCCGAATGTGTGGGGTAACGATTCGCTGCGCAATGCCGTGGCAGGGACATTGGGGCTGGCCCTCGCTGTGATGATCGGTTACTGGGCCGATCTGCCGGCCCATGTGCTTGCCGGTATCGGCGGCGTCTTCGCCGGGGCGTTGTCCATGGCGGTGTTCCATGGGCTCGGCGGCGCATATCGGCTCAACTCCGCCCTGGGTTTGGCCAATCCGCCACGCGTCGCCACGCGTTGACCTACTTCGTGGTCATGAACTCCGAGGGACTTCAGCGCGGCGGCGAGCCCGCTCCGGAATGTTGCCCGACCTGGCCGTCGGAGCGCGACAGTTCGGTAACGCCGGGAATTCGGTTCTCCACCACAAAGGTGGCGCGGGTGTGGATGGGGGCGCCGGGGCGGTTGATGTAGGGGACTACTCGGAAGTCATTGCGCCACAATCCATGGTCCAGCGAGACGCGGGAGTAGCCGCGTTGGGAGTTGAAGAATTTCAGGTCGGGGTTGGCGGCAAGAAGAGTGCGGCCGGTTGGGGTCATATCCTTTCCGTTGCCGCCGGTGGTGATGGAGGTGCCGATGAATTCGGAGGCTACGACCGGAGATTCGGGCTTCGAGTAGTCGGCGCGGAGGTTGGCGGCGTGGTTCTGGTGACGGTCGCCGGTGATCACCACCAGATTGTGGACGCCGCGGTCGGCGGCGGCACCGAGGATGGTGTTGCGATCGGATACGTAGCCGTCCCAGGAGTCGGTGCCGGTCGCGACGCCGGGGCCGAGGTCATAGTCGGATTGGCCCATGGAGACCTGGTTGCCGAGGATCTGCCAGCGAGTGGTGGACTTACCGAAGCCATCGATCAGCCAATCACGTTGCTGCGCACCGAGAATCGTTCGGTCCGAGGCGAATCGCTCGGTGCAGTCCGCCACCAGACCGCCGTCGCCACAGGCCTGGGGGGTGCGGTATTGGCGGGTGTCGAGCATGGTGATTTCGGCGAGGTCGCCGAAGCTGTAGCGGCGGTGGATGTGCATGGTGGAGCCGGCGGGCAGGGACGCGATGCGCAACGGCTGATGTTCGTACATTGCCTGGAAGGCCGCGGCACGACGGCCGCGAAAGAGCTTGGGAATGCGGTAGATATCGAGCCCGATGCCCGGCGAATCGCCCGCCCAGTTGTTGTCGACCTCGTGATCGTCGAAGGTGACGAGCCAGGGGAAGGCGGCGTGGGCGGCGCGCAACGGCCGCTCGGCCTTGGCTTGGGCGTAGCGCAGTCGGTAGCCGGGCAGATCGACGGCTTCGGCTTGGAATTGCGGCTCCACCGACATGCCGACGCGACCGCGCGTCCAGCCCCGCTCGTATATGTAATCACCAAGGTGCACAACCAGATCGAGGTCTTCGGCACTCATGTGCTCATATGCGGTGTAGTAGCCGGAACTCCACGATTGGCAGGAGGCGAACGCGAAACGCATGCGCGCGGTGGGCTGCCCCAGCGCGGGTGCGGTGCGGGTCCGGCCGATCGGTGAGATCGCCGAGCCCGCGCGAAATCGGAAGAAGTACCAGCGATCCGGCTCCAACCCCTGTACTTCGGGATGCACGGAATGCGCGAGTTCTCGGGTGGCGACCGCCGTCCCCCGCGTCACCACCTGCCGAAACTGTTCGTCACGCGCGACTTCGTAGTCCACGCTCACCGGATGCAGCGCCATCCCACCGAGCCCGTCCGGCGCGAACGGATCCGGTGCCAGCCGCGTCCACAACACCACCCCATCCGGCAGCGGATCCCCCGATGCCACCCCCAACGTGAACGGATCCGCCGACCACCGCGGCACCCGAAACCGCCCACTACTCGCCGCAGACGCTCCCACCAGCACCGCAACCGCCCCGGCAGTCCCGCTCCGCAATAACTCCCGCCGTGACAGACCCATACGTCAGGGTATCCCCGATCGCTACCCATGACGGCCCCCGCGGCGGGCGGCGAGGATTCAGCGCGGCTAACCGCGCAGTGCGGCAGCCAGCGCGGGATCGAGCGAGAGCGCAAGCGCCAGCAGGGATTCGACCAACAGATCGACCAACTGATCGCGCGTAATGGTTTCATTGCGCAGCCACGTCAGCGTGGCCTCCTCCACGAACGCGATCCAGCCGCGCATGGCCAGGGTCAATCGCGGACGTTCGGCCTCATCGATCGGCACGGGCACCTCGGTGAGGATGATGCCGATGATCGCGTCACGGGTCTGGTCCACGAGGGGAACCAGCTCCGGAGTGACGCTGGCCGGGCCGCGCAGCAGTGACACATACGAGTTGCGGTTCTCGCTGACATACGCGATATACCGGTCGATCGAATCGCGCAGCATCTCGAAGACACCGAGCGAGCGGTCGGGCGCGACACGCTCCAGCAACTCGGCGTTGGCGTGGCGGACGATCGCCAGTTGGAAGTCCTGTTTGGTCGGGAAGTAGTGGAAGAGCAGGCCGCGGGAGATACCGGCCTCTTCGGCGATTTCGGTGATCGAGATGTCTTCGATGGCGCGGTCGCCGAGCATCTTGGCGCCCAGAGTGATCAGTTGTCGGCGGCGTTCGTCCGGGCTGAGCCGGGTGCGCTTGACGGTCTCTCCGTTGCCTCTACTCACGAACTCATCCTACTGAACTTAAGTCAATAACTATTGAACGCTGCTCAACACTGTTGACTCGTGCTCAATAAGACCGTAGTCTCACTTATATGAGTCGCAAGGTTACAGACAAAGCTGTCGGCAACCGGCAAGCCCGCCACGTCAAGACCATCATCATCGGCAGCGGTTTCGCCGGTCTGGGCCTGGCGATCCGGCTGAGCCAGCGGGGCCGCAACGACTACCTCGTACTGGAGCGCGGCAGCGATGTCGGGGGCACCTGGCGCGATAACACCTATCCGGGCGCGGCCTGCGATGTGCCTTCGCACCTGTACTCGTACTCGTTCGCGCTGAACCCGAACTGGTCGCGCTCGTTCTCCAAGCAGGGCGAGATCCAGCAGTACATCCAGGGCGTCGCGCGCAAGTACAACGTGCTCGACAAGCACCTGTTCAACTGCGACGTGACCGCCGCGCGCTGGAACAACGCCACCAACCTGTGGCATGTCGAAACCAGTAGGGGCAGCTTCACCGCCGACACCGTGGTCTCCGCGGTCGGTGCGCTGTGCGAGCCCGCGCTCCCGGATATCAAGGGCATCAATGGTTTCGAGGGCGAGATCTTCCACTCGGCCCGCTGGAACCACGACGCCGACCTGAAGGGCAAGCGCGTCGCCATCATCGGCACCGGCGCATCCGCCATCCAGATCGTGCCGTCCATCGCGGCCGATGTCACCCACCTCGACGTCTACCAGCGCACCGCCCCCTGGCTGCTCCCCCGCATGGACCGTCCCTACACGCTGCCCGAGCGCCTCGCCTTCCGGCACATCCCCGGCTTCCAGCGCCTATCCCGCGCCGCCATCTACGCCGCGCGCGAGACCCAGGTCGTCGGCCTCGCCAAGGTCCCCGCACTGATGCAGGCCTTCGAACTGATCGCCAGGGCCAAGCTGCAGTTCGAGATCCGCGATCCGGAGCTGCGCAAGAAGGTCACCCCGGACTTCCGGATCGGCTGCAAGCGCATGCTGATCTCCAACAACTACTACCCGGCGCTGAGCCGCCCGAATGTGGATGTGGTCACCGACGGCATCGCCGAGGTCCGCGCGAACTCGATCGTCACCAAGGACGGCACCGAGCGCGAAATCGACGCCCTCATCGTGGCGACCGGCTTCCACGTCACGGATTCACCGACCTACGACACCATCTCCGGCAAGGACGGCCGCACGATGTCGGAGGTCTTCGACGAGATCGGCCAGCAGGGCTACAAGGGTTCGGCCATCGCCAACTTCCCCAATATGTTCTTCCTGCTCGGCCCGAACGTCGGCCTCGGCCACACCTCGATGGTGTACATGATCGAATCGCAGATCAACTACATCGCCGATGCGCTGGCCACCGTCGATCGCCTCGGCCTGCGCACGGTCGAGGTCAAGCGCGAGGTCCAGGACTCGTACAACAAGGAACTTCAGGGCAAACTGGTGAAGAGCGTGTGGAGTACCGGCGGCTGCGCCAGCTGGTACCTGGACAAGCACGGTAACAACACCACGTTGTGGCCGGACTTCACCTTCGAGTTCCGCAGGTTGACGAAGAACTTCGACGTCTCCGCCTACGAAACCACGACGGTCGACACCTCACGAAACAATCTGAAAGTGGTGGCAGCACAGTGAGCAATGACGCTTACTTCAAGGGCAAGGTTTGTGTGATCACGGGGGCGGGTTCCGGCATCGGCCGCGCCCTCGCCGAGAACCTGGCCAGGCGTGGCGCCAAGCTCGCGCTCTCCGATATCGATACCGAAGGCCTGGCCGAGACCGTGCGCCGCTGCGAGGCGTACGGGGCCGAGATCAAGTCCGATCGGCTGAATGTGGCCGAGCGCGAAGCGGTACTGCTGTATGCCGATGCGGTCAAGGCGCACTTCGGCAAGGTGCACCAGATCTACAACAACGCGGGCATCGCCTACCACGGTGAGGTGATCCGCTCGGAGTTCAAGGACATCGAGCGCATCATGGACGTCGACTTCTGGGGCGTCGTCAACGGCACCAAGGCGTTCCTGCCGCTGCTGATCGAATCGGGCGAGGGGCACGTCGTCAACGTGTCCAGCCTGTTCGGCCTGATCGCGGTCCCCGGCCAGAGTGCTTATAACGCCGCCAAGTTCGCGGTGCGCGGATTCACCGAAGCGCTGCGTCAGGAGATGCTGGTCGGCAAGCATCCGGTCAAGGTCACCTGTGTGCATCCCGGCGGAATCAAGACCGCCGTCGCCCGCAACGCCACCTACGCCGACGGGATCGACGGCACGAGCGCGGCATCGATGTTCGATAAGAAGCTGGCGATCCACACTCCGGAGATGGCCGCGCAAACCATCACCGAGGGTGTCCGCAAGGGCCATGGCCGGGTGCTGATCGGCTGGGAGGCCAAGCTGCTCGACATATTCGTCCGCGTCACCGCCTCCGGTTACCAGCGGATCGCCGCCGCCGTGAACCGGCCCTTCCTGCCCTGAGCCCTGCTGCCCGGCGTCCGGAAGCGGGCGCCGGGAATCGAGGAAAGCCCATGCGTGACATCAATATTCCGCTACCCATCGCGCGTACGCTGCTGAGTCCGATCTTCCGGGTCACGCTCAATGCGCGCCTGCCCTGGCATATGCAGCGCCTGCTGCTCGATATCGGTTCGCGCGCACAGTTCCTCCCCTCGGGCACGACCGTGCACCGGCTCCGGCTCGGCGGCCGGCCCGCGGAACGAATCACCGCGGGCTCGCAGAAGCCGAACCTCAGCAGCGGAGCCGTGCTCTATCTGCACGGCGGCGGCTATGCGGTCGGATCGCTGGCGACGCACCGCTCGCTCGCCGCCCGGTTGGCCCACGAAACCGGTTGCGCCGTCTACGTTCTCGACTACCGGCTGGCACCGGAACACCCGTTCCCGGCCGGACTCGACGACGCCGAGTCGGCCTTCCTGGAGCTGGTCGGCAATATCGGCTATCGCCCCGAACAGATTGCGCTGTCGGGTGATTCGGCGGGCGGCGGGCTGTCGCTGGCCACCGCCCAGCGGCTGATCGCCGAGCACGGATACACCCCGGCCGCGCTCGGCCTGATCGCGCCGTGGGTCGACCCGAATCAGATCCCCGAGAAGTCGCGCGATCTGGTGATCAGCCGGCCGTGGTCGCGCGCCTGCGCCGCCGCCTATCTCGGCGACGGCGACGCCGAGGACACCGGCTATGCGCCGCGACACGGAAAACTGGCCGGATTGCCGCCCACCTATGTGCAGGTCGACGTCAGCGAGCTGCTGCACGCGCAGTGTGTCGAATTCGTGACGGCCCTGCGGACAGCGGGCGTGCACGCTCGGTTCACTGAGAGCAAGGGGCTATGGCATGTCGCGCAGTTGCAGGCCGCGCTCGTCGGGCCCGCCGCGGCGGCACTGACCGAACTCGCCGATTTCCTGCGAGAAGCCGTTCAGCCGGTCTCGACGCGCGACTTAGGATAGATCTGTGAACAGGCCGAGCTGACGTCCCGGTCACAGGTGTCGTAGATTACTGGCGAGTAAACCCACGTGGAAGGGCACTGATGCGAGAGTTCGAAGTCCAGGCTTCCTACACCATCCCGGAAGATGCGAACAATTCCGATAACGTCTTCCGGCACGCCGAGCAGTCGCCCGGCGCGGTGCTGTTCAACGTTACGAACGGCAGTGGCTGGCGGGAAATCAAGGCGGCGGAATTCGCGAAGGCGGTCACCGGTGTGGCCAAGGGCCTCATCGCCTCCGGCCTCGAGGTCGGCGACCGCGTCGCCATCATGGCCCCGACCCGCTACGAGTGGGTGCTGCTCGACTTCGCCATCTGGGCCGCCGGTGGCTGCACCGTCGCGATCTACGACAGCTCCGCCGCCGAACAGGCCAAGTGGATCCTGCAGGACTCCGCCACCAAACTGCTGGTGGTCGACAGCGATAAGCACCGCAAGGTCATCGACGAGATCGAGGCGGGCGCGCTGCCGGATCTGAAGGAGACCCTGCAGATCGACAAGGGCGCGATCGACGAACTGATCGCCCGCGGCGCGGAGCTCGACGACGCGACCGTGCACGCGCGCCGCGCCGAGGTCAATGCCAAGTCCCCGGCCACCCTGATCTACACCTCGGGCACCACCGGCCGCCCCAAGGGCGTCATGCTCTCGCACGCGAACCTGTACGCGGAGTCGACGTCCGACCGCATCGCCCTGAACAGGTATGTCGCCGAGGGCAAGAAGACCCTGATGTTCCTGCCGCTGGCGCACGTCTTCGCGCGTGCGGTCACGCTGGCCGCATTCGACGCCAAGGTGATCCTGGCGTTCACCTCCGACTGGTCCACCCTGGTCGAGCAGTTCGGCAGCTACCGCCCGCACTTCATCCTCGCGGTGCCGCGCGTCTTCGAGAAGGTGTTCAACAGCGCCAAGCAGAAGGCGCACGACGGCGGCAAGGGCAAGATCTTCGACGCCGCCGCCGAGACCGCCATCGCCTACAGCGAGGCCCTCGACAACGGCGGGCCCGGCCTGGTGCTCAAGCTCAAGCACTCCCTGTTCGACAAGCTCGTCTACAGCAAGCTGCGCGTCGCGCTCGGCGGTCAGTGTGAGGCCGCGGTTTCCGGCGGCGGACCCCTCGGCGCGCGCCTGGGCCACTTCTTCCGCGGCGTCGGCGTCACCATCTACGAGGGCTACGGACTCACCGAGACCACCGCGGCCATCACCGTGAACACTCCCGGCAATATTCGCGTCGGCACCGTCGGCAAGCCGATCGAGGGGCACGCGGTGAAGATCGCCGAGGACGGCGAACTGCTGCTGCGTGGGTCGGTCGTCTTCAACGGCTACTGGGGCAATGCCGAGGCCACCGAGGACGCCTTCACGGACGGCTGGTTCAAGACCGGCGACCTGGGCGCCATCGACGGCGACGGGTACGTCACCATCACCGGCCGCAAGAAGGAAATCATCGTCACCGCGGGCGGCAAGAATGTCTCCCCCGGTCTGATGGAGGATTCGCTTCGGGCCCATCCGCTGATCAGCCAGGTCATGGTCGTCGGCGACGGACAGCCGTTTGTCGGCGCGCTGATCACCCTCGACCCTGAGGCGCTGCCCGGCTGGAAGGAACGCAACAGCCTGCCCGTCGAGACCCCGATCGAGCAGGTGATCGAGAACCCGGCGCTGGTCGCGGAGATCAATGCCGCGGTCGCCGAGACCAATAAGAAGGTCTCGCATGCCGAGGCGATCAAGAAGATCCGCATCCTGCCCGTCGACTGGACGCAGGAGACCGGTGAGCTGACGCCGAAGATGTCGCTGAAGCGGGCCGTGGTGATGAAGCAGTACGCCTCCGAGGTGGAGAAGATCTACAGCTGACGCTGGTTTGCGAGGCGCCGTCCGTGAGTTGCGGACGGCGCCTTTGCTTTTGGCCGATCACCTGGTCTGAGCGCCCATTCCGTTGGCGATTGCGCGGAATGGGGCAAAGCGTGGGCGACCGATGTAGCGCTCACTGCCGCGCGGTGCGAGCGTCCAGGAAATCGGCGATGAGCGGCGCGATGTCGGCCAGGTGCGTCTCCAAGGCGAAGTGGCCCGTATCGAAGACATGCAGTTCGGCGTCCGGAAGATCGGCGAGGTAGGCGTGCGCGCCGGGCTCGGGGAAGAACGGGTCGTTCGAACCCCAGACGATGAGGGTGGGCGGGGTGAATTTGCGCAGCCAGTGCTGCCATTCGGGGTAGGCGGCGACATTCGACTTGTAATCGAAGGCGAGGGCTACCTGGGCCTGCTTGCGGCCGGGCAGGTCGAGGAAGTACTGGTCGAGGATCCATGATTCGGGGGTGAGCACGGTCGGGTCGGGAACGCCGTGCTCGTACTGACCACGGGTGCCTTCCAGGGTGAGCAGGCCGCGGATGGTGTCCTCGGCCCCGTCCTGCTCGGGACGCAGTGCGGTGAAGTCGCGGGCGAGATCCGAGAGTCCCGCCTCGTAGGCATTGCCGTTCTGGACGATGAGGCCGTTGATCCACTCGGGGTGGCGCAGCGCGATGCGGAAGCCGATTGGAGCGCCGAAGTCGAAGACGTACATCGCGAACTCGGACAGTTCGAGCCGTTCGACGAAACCCTCGACCACATCGGCCAATCGGTCGAAGGAGTAATCGAAATCGGCTGGTGCGGTGGTGTTTCCGAAGCCAGGGTAGTCCGGGGCGATCAGCCGGTACTGCCCGCCGAGCACATCGAACAGCCTGCGGAACTGGTGCGAAGCCGACGGGAAGCCGTGCAGTAGCAATAACACCGGGGCGTCGGCGTTTGTCGGGACCGATTCGCGGTAGAAGACCTCCACACCGTCGACGTCGATGCGGCGGTGGTGGATGGTTGGCAGCTCGATCATGGCTTCACATGCTTTCTCTCCGTGATGATGCATTAGTTCTAGCGGATCTTCTTCTAATGTGTCAATTGCTGGATGTACCATTAGTGTCATGACTGAAGCCCCGCTGGTCGGCGAGCCGCTGGCACTGGACCTGGTCAACACCCGGCCGACCGACGCCGACCTGCTGGACACACCGGAAGCGCTCGCGAATTGGCTTGCGCTGCAAGCCGATCGCTTCCCGGAGCTGGCGGTGGCGCATACCACCGCCACCGACCTCGCCGCGGTCCGCGCCGTGCGCGACCATATCGGCACCGCGCTCGACGCACTGCTGCACGATCGCCGCCCGCCCGCCGACGCGCTGCGCGGACTCAATGCCGCGCAAGCCGCCGCGCCCGCGATCCGGCAGTTGGCATGGGACGTCGACGCGGTCACCGCGACCGTGCGCCGCAACGGCACCCCGGCCGAGAAGCTGGCCGCCGTGCTCGCCGAAGCCGCCACCGACCTGCTCACCGACCCATCGATCGGCAAGCTGCGGCGCTGCGAGGCCGACGACTGCGTGCTGCTGTTCCTGCCCGCCCACCCGCGCCGCCGCTGGTGCTCACCCGAACGCTGCGGCAACCGCGTCCGCGTCGCCCGCTACTACAAGCGGCACAAGTCCGACTGACGCTCACGTCACCGAATGGTCATACTCCCCTGGCACCCGCCGCAGTAGGCTCGGACCATGGCTGAACTGCGCTTTCGGGTGGCGGCGGGCATCGTCTGCGCCGGTCTGGCACTCGGCGTCGCCGAACTCGTCGCCGCCTTCACCGGCCCCGACAGCGCACCGGCCAATGCCCTCGGCTCGACCGTCATCGACCACACACCCGACGGCCTGCGCGAATGGGTCATCCAAACCTTCGGCACCAACGACAAGACCCTGCTCTTCGTCAGCATGGCACTGGTGGCCATCCTGGTAGCCGGTTTCATCGGCGCGATCGAACGCACCGACCACCCCCGCGGATCCTGGCTACTGGCCGCCCTCGGCCTCCTCACCGCCGCCATCGCCTTCGGCCGCTCCGGCCTCTCCGCCGCCTGGCCCACCGTAATCGGTACCGCCGCAGCCATTTACGCCCTGCGCGCACTAACCGCTCGCATCGACGACGCAGTCGCCGCGAGAGCCTCCGCCGAACCAACTCCGGCACCCGCTGGCGTCACACCGGAAGCCACGGCATCCCGCGGCGACACGTCCCCCCACCCGCATACCCCGGCCTCGAGTTCGACATCATCCGCAGCACCGAAAAACACTGCCGCCGAGGATGACTACTCGGCGGCACCGACTCCACCGAGCGCGGTCGGACCAGCGGCCGAGCAAGTGGCGAACGGGACGGCCGAGCCCGGCAACGCGGCCGCTTCGACACCGAAACCCACTGCTGACCAACCTGCCCCGGGCGCGGTGGGAGAGCCCGGGCCCGTTGTGCGGCCACGGCGGCGGCAGGTGTTGCGGGGCATTGTGATTACGGGTGGGTTGGCGTTGGTCAGTGAGGCGGGAGGGCGGCTGATCGGGTCGCGGCGCCGCGACGTGTCTGGTGAGCGGGCGGGGATTCAGTTGCCGGAGCCGAGTGGACCGGCGGTGTCGCTCGCACCCGACGCGGATTTGAAGCTGCCAGGACTTACTCCGTATCTGACGTCCAATAGCGACTTCTACCGGATCGATACCGCGCTGACCGTTCCGCAGGTCTCGATCGACGACTGGTCGCTGCGCATCCACGGCATGGTGGATCGGGAAATCCAGATCAGCTGGTCGGATCTCGCGAAGCGCAAGCCGGTCGAGACGCTGGTGACGCTCGCATGCGTATCGAATCCGATCGGCGGCGATCTGATCGGCAACGCACGCTGGCGCGGCTACCGTCTGGATGAATTACTCGCCGAGGCGGGACCGCACCCGGACGCCGATATGGTCCTGTCGCACAGCATCGATGGGTTCACCGCGGGCAGTCCACTTGCGGTGCTCACCGACGGCCGAGACGCGCTGCTCGCCGTCGGTATGAACGGCGAACCGCTCCCGGTCGTGCACGGCTATCCGGCCCGCCTGGTCGTCCCCGGTCTCTACGGATATGTCTCCGCCACCAAATGGGTGACCGAACTGGAGATCACCCGCTTCGACCGCGCCACCGCCTACTGGACCCGGCGCGGCTGGTCCGCCTACGGCCCCATCAAAACCGGCACCCGCATCGACACCCCGCGCGCCCGCGCCAAGGTGCAGCCGGGCAGCATCGCCATCGCGGGCGTGGCCTGGGCCCAACATCGCGGCATCCGAGCCGTCGAAGTCCAAATCGATAACGGCCCATGGCAACCCGCCCGCCTGTCCGCCGAACAATCCATCGACACCTGGCGCCAATGGGTCTACGACTGGAACGCCACCCCCGGCCCGCACACCATCCGCGCCCGCGCCACCGACGGCACCGGCGAAACCCAAACCGAGGCCCGCGCTCCCGTGGTCCCCGACGGCGCCACCGGCTACCCCTCCACCACGGTCACCGTCGGCTGAGCCGAATCACTTCGACTGCGCGCCAACGCCGATCCGCTCGACAAGCGCGTGCGCCCCGCGGACCGATCGGCCCGCGGGGCGCAATACCGACCTCAGACGCCGACGGTGTCGGCCTTGGCCAGGTCGGTCTTCGCCCCGGACGCGGCGGACTTGCCGTGTCGGAGGAACAGAGCCGAGGCGATGACGCCGATCAGGAGGATGCCCGCCGGGAGCAGGACGGATTGGCTGAGGGCGGTACTGAAGGAGTCCTTCACGAACTCCGGGATCGAGCCTTGTCCCGCACCGCCTTCGGAGATCTTGCCGCCGCCGAGACCATTGGCGGTCATGCGGGCCGCGACGAGCGCGCTGATCGCGGCGCTACCGAGTACCGAACCGACCTGGCGGGTGGTGTTGTAGACACCCGCACCCGCACCGGCCAGCTGGATCGGCAGGTTGTGGGTCGCGGTGGAAGCCAGCGGCGCCCAGATGCAGGCGTTGGCGATACCGGCCAGCGCGCCCGAGAGCATGAACCACACGATCGAGGAATGCGGAGTCATCACGGCCGCGAACCAGAAGATCGAGGCCGAGAATCCGATGAAACCGATGGTGGGCACGATGCGCGGATGCAAGTTATCGGAGAACTTGCCGATGACCGGCGCGAAGATGCCGGTGAGGATCGCCATCGGCGCGAACACCAAGGCCGACTTGGTCGGCGACATCTCCCGCACCGCCTGCAGGTAGAAGTACAAAGGCACCATCATCGAGGTGATCGCCGCACCCATCGACGCGATGGCCACATTCGACAGCGCGAAGTTGCGATCGCGGAACAGCCCCAACGGCAGCAGCGGCTCGCCGGTATTGCGCGACTGGTTCACCAGGAATACCGCGAGCACGACCAGACCCGCGGCGATCATCAGCCAGATGCGCAGCGACCAGTCGTAGGTGTTGCCCTCCTGGATGCCGAATACCAGCAGGAACAGGCCGATACCGCTCAGCACCACACCCGGGACGTCGAACTTGTGCTCATTGGTGGGCAGCGACGGAACCAGCCAGACCGCCAGCGCGAAGGCGATGACGCCGACCGGGACATTGACGATGAAGATCCACTCCCAGCCGAGCCCGTCGACCAGCACACCGCCGAGGATCGGGCCGACCAGCGTGGCGAGACCGGCCACGCCACCCCACAGGCCCATGGCCGCACCGCGCTTATCCGGCGGGAAGGTCCTGGTGATGACCGCCATGGTCTGCGGCGTCATCAGCGCGGCGCCGAGTCCCTGCACGGCCCGCGCCGCGATCAGCATGGCGATCGATCCGGACAGACCACACCCCAGCGAGGCGGCGGTGAAGACGGCCAGGCCGACCAGGTAGAGGTTCTTGGGCCCGTAGCGGTCGCCGAGCCTGCCGGTCACCAGCAGCGGCACCGCGTAGGTCAGCAGGTAGGCGCTGGTCACCCAGATCACCTGGGAGATGTCGGCTTGCAGATCCGTCATGATCGCCGGATTGGCGACCGCGACGATGGTCATATCCAACAGGATCATGAAGAACCCGACGACCAGCGCGAACAGCGCCAGCCACGGATTGCGTTGGGTGGTCATGTACTCGGTTCCTATCTCGGATGTCTGTTCCCGATGACGCGGGACGGGTCGGTGCGACTACGTGCGCGGCCGTCCGGCCGCGCACACCCGTGCGCATCAGGGCGGTGACGCGCTGGTCTCGGTCCAGCGGCGCGGCACCGGGGGTAGGTCGGAATCTTCGGCAACGGACCAGGTGTGCTGGTGCTCGTCGATCCGAACGCCGGTGGCGGGATCGAACTCGTTCCACTCCATCTCGCCGCTATCCAGTTCGGAGATCAGGTTGTTGACCCACGCGATCTCGGCCGCGATGGTGGCGTGCAGATACGGGAGCGCGATCCAGTAGCGACGCGGCACGGCATGCAAACCCGCCCACTGGCTCATCATCTCCACGTCGGCGAGGTCCTCACCCAACCTGTCCACGCGCTCTCGCAATAACTCGAGCACTTCCCGCGCGGGCAGATTGTGGGCCTCCGCGAGCGCGAGCGGGAACACCGGATACTCCCGGGCGGGGCTGCGCAGGATCTCGGCGACCCTGGAACGCAATGTCGCCCGGCCGCTTTCGGTGATCCGATAGGTCGTGCGCTCCGGCCGATTCCCGTCCCGGTCCACGCCCTCGGCGCACACCAATCCTTGGTCTGCCAACCGCGCCACCGTGTGATAGAGCGAGCCCGGCCGCACCTTCACCAGGATGTCCTCCCGACGGGCGATCAGCAGCTGAAACGCCTCATAGGGATGCATGGGCCGCTCGTCGAGCAGCGCGAGCACGGCGATCGCCAATGGCGTCACCGCTGGGCGCGCGTGCTGCCCCATTTCGGTCACCTCCCATATGTCACGTCCCGAGAGCATGCACGCTAGCCGTGGCCGCCGACATACTCCGCATCAAATACTCCACGTGGAATATACGGCGTGGATCAATCAGCACACAAGACGGATGCATCGACGCGAAAAGTGATAGGCGACATAGCAAAACGACCCGAGCGTGCACCGCTCGGGTCGTCGTGACCAGGGATTTCCGGCGAAAGACCGGCTAAAGTGCGTGCTCGTCCAACCAGGCGCGGGCCACATCCGAAGCACTGGCGCCCTCGCGGACCTTGCGGATCATCTCCGCCAAACCATCGGTCGTGAGCTCACCCGCGACGTAGTTCAGCTTCCGAATCTGCCGATCGTCGAGCAGACCCTTGCGGTAGACCGCCAGCACATTCTCGGCGCGCACCGCATAGTCGCCATCGGCGAGGATCGTCAGCCCGTCGGTCGCGCCGGGGACCATGGCGGGCGGCCCGGTCAGGATTCCGGCCTGGATCTCGCCGTCCAGCAACGCTTTTCGCAGCGCCGCCACATCGGGGTAGAGCCTGGTCGCGGCGAAATCGCAACCGGCGATCCGCACCGGACCCGCCGCTTGGAGCACACCCGGTACCGGCGCGACTGCGGCTTCCACCGCACCACATCGCGGCGCGAACTCGCCGACCGACCGCACGTTGTCGAGGGTCGCCGCCGCCTCGGTCAACAGCACCCGAGGCCGCATATCGGTGCCGTCGGCGGGGTCGGATACCGCGAGCCCCTCCGGCAGCGACCGGTTCAGCTCCTCGGTCACCGACAGCCGCACGGGCCCCGACTTGTCCGCCACATCGGTCGTCACCTCGGGCTTGCGAGCCTGTGCCCCGGAATTCAGAAAGGTGAGCAGTTCGCCGCTGTGTTCACCGACCACCGTCACGGTGCCCGCGTCCAGTGCGGCCAGATAGTCCGCGCGCCGACCGAGATCGGCGGCCACCGCGGTGCGCGCACCGGTCCGCGCGAGCGCTCCCGCATAGATTTGCGCAAGGAGATTTGATTCCATCGAATCGCCCGCGCCGACCGTTATTGTCGGGCCCGGATTGTCGCTTCCACAGGAAACGGCCAGCCCGATGGCCGTAACGGCCAAAATTCGGGCCAGCATCCGCCTCGACGCGGCCAACTCCATCCGGCGACACCAACTCTCCGTAGCGAACAGGAACACCATGCGGCGGGCAGTATGAACCACCAGAATGTACCGGGTGGCCGTGCGTACACGGCTCCTCGCACCGCCGTCCATGCCGGAAGGACTCCAGTGAAAACCACGATCACCCCCGATGCCGCGAGGCACGGGCGGTTCGCGCTGCGCCTGACGCTGCGCGCCGCCCGCTTCCTCATCGCCGCCGCGGCACTGGCCGCCGCCATGATCCTGTCCGCGTGCGGCAACTCCGATCCGCTTGCGGCCAAGGGCAATTGTGACGGCGACGGGCTGACCGTCGGTTCGGCGAACTTCCCCGAATCCGAGACGGTCGCCAATATCTACGCGGAAGTGTTGCGCGTCAACGGATTCCAGGTCGATACCAAACTCAATATCGGCAGCCGCGAGGCCTACATTCCGGCGCTGCGGCAGTGCGCGATCTCGGTGATCCCGGACTACAACGGCAACCTGCTGCAGTACCTGGACAAGAACGCCACCGCGACCAGCTCCGCCGAGGTGGACGCCGCACTCACCAAGGCGGTGGGCTCCGATCTCGCCGTCGGCACCCCGGCTCCAGGTCAGGACTCCGACGCGGTCGTGGTCACCAAGGCCACCGCCGAGCGCTGGAACCTGCACAGCATCGCCGACCTGGCCGCGCATTCGGCCGAGGTGAAATTCGGCGCGCCCGCCGAATTCCAGGAGCGCGCAGGCGGTTTGCCCGGTTTGAAGAAGAACTACAACCTCGATATCGCCGCGAACAACTTCGTGCCGATCGCCGACGGCGGCGGTCCCGCGACGGTGCGCGCGCTGGTCGAGGGCACCGTGACCGCGGCCGATATCTTCACCACCTCCCCGGCGATCGTGCAGAACAACCTGGTGGTGCTGGAGGATCCGAAGCACAACTTCCCGGCCCAGAATGTGGTGCCGCTGTTCAACGCCGCCAAGAAGAGCGATAAGGCGCTGGCCGCGCTCAACGCCGTGTCCGCGAAACTCACCACCGACGAGCTGATCAAGCTCAACGAGGCCGTCTCCGGGAGCAGCAAGACCGAACCCAAGGCCGCGGCGCAGCAATGGGTTACCGCCCAGGGGCTGAACACGCCGACCAAGTAGGAGCCAGCGTGTCCGATATCGAATTCAGCCGCATCAGCAAGACCTATCCGGATGGCACGCACGCCGTCTCCGAACTCGATCTGCGCATCGAATCCGGCTCGTTCACCGTCTTCGTCGGACCGTCGGGCTGCGGCAAGACCACCTCGATGCGGATGATCAACCGGATGATCACGCCCAGTTCGGGCACCATCACCGTGGGCGGCGCGGACATTTCGACGGTGAATCCGGTCAAGCTGCGGCTCGGCATCGGATACGTGATCCAGAGCGCCGGACTCCTGCCACACCGCACGGTCGTCGACAATGTCGCGACCGTGCCGGTGCTGCAAGGGGTTCGGCGCCGCGCGGCCCGCGCGGCGGCACTCGAGGTGCTGGACCGGGTCGGGTTGGACCGCTCGCTGGCCAATCGCTATCCGGCCCAGCTCTCCGGCGGACAGCAGCAGCGCGTCGGGGTAGCCAGGGCACTGGCCGCCGACCCGCCGGTGCTGCTGATGGACGAACCGTTCAGTGCGGTCGATCCGGTGGTGCGCGAGGAGCTGCAGGCCGAAATGCTGCGCCTGCAGGCGGAATTGCACAAAACCATCGTCTTCGTCACCCACGACATCGATGAGGCGGTCAAGCTCGGCGACCGAATCGCGGTCTTCGGACCCGGCGGCATCCTGCAGCAGTATGACGAACCGCAACGCGTACTCGCCGCTCCCGCAACCGATTTCGTGGCCGGATTCGTCGGCCGCGACCGCGGCTATCGTGGGCTGTCGTTCCGCAGCGCGGATAGCGTGGTACTGCACGAGATTCACACCGCGACCGAATCCGAGCTCGCCGAACTGCGCCTGGAGCGCGGCGAATGGGTGCTGGTGGTTACCGATTCCGGTGTTCCGCGCGGTTGGATCGATGTCACCGGCGTCGAGGGCATTCGGGCCGGCCGGGCATTGCACGACAGCATCGCGGCGGGCGGTTCGCTGTTCCCACCCGGCGGCGACCTACGTCAGGCATTGGATGCGGCGATCTCGTCGCCATCGGGAATCGGTGTCGCCGTGGATGGTTCGGGCGCCGCACGCGGTGGCATCCGGGCACCCGAAGTGCTCGAGCAGCTGTCCGGACAGCGCACGGCGGAGGACGACGAGCGCAATCGGCATTTCTTCGAGACCGAGAACGCATGAGATATCTGATCGACAATTTCGCCGAGATCATGGGGTTCACCAGAACCCACGTGTATCTGGCGTTGGCGCCGCTGGCACTCGGGCTGATCATCGCGATTCCGGTGGGCACGCTGGTGCGCCGGGTGTCCTGGCTGCGACGGATCACGGTGACGGTGGCCAGCCTGTCGTACACGATTCCGTCGCTCGCGCTGTTCGTGATCATTCCGCCGCTGGCCGGAATCTCGACCATCGACCCGCTGAATGTGATCATCGCGCTCACCATCTACTCGACCGCATTGCTGGTGATCGCGGTGCCGACGGCGCTGGATTCGGTGTCGCCCACCGTCATCGACGCCGCCGACGCCGTCGGCTTCAGTTCGCTGCGGCGCACCTTGACCGTCGACATGCCTTTGGCCATACCGGTTTTCGTATCCAGCCTGCGGGTCGTGGTGGTCACCAATATCGCCATGGTTTCGGTCGGCGCGCTGATCGGTGTCGGCGGGCTCGGCAAACTCTTCACCCAGGGCTATCAGCGCGACTATCCGGACGAAATCATCGCGGGCATTATCGTGACGCTCGCGCTGGCCCTGATCTTCGACCGGCTCGTCTACGCCCTTGGCCGCTGGTCGACCCCGTGGGCGCGCGCCGACGCCAGGGCCGCGAAAGCGAAAGGCGCTGCCGCATGAACCTTTTCATCGACGCCTGGCACTATTTCACCGACGGCGCGAACTGGGACGGGCCGGCGGGTATCGAGCACCGCATCGGCGAGCACCTCTGGTACAGCTTCCTGACCATCGTCTTCTCCGCGGCGGTCGCGATCCCGCTCGGCCTGGTCATCGGGCACACCCGCCGCGGTTCCGCGGTACTCGTCGGATTCGCCAATGCCATGCGCGCCCTGCCGACCCTGGGCCTGCTCACCTTCCTCGTGCTGCTGCTCGGGCTCGGGCTGATCCCGCCGCTACTCGCGCTCGTCACGGTCGGCATTCCTCCGCTGCTGGCCGGTGCCTACGCCGGAATCGCCAATGTCCCGGCCGATGTCGTGGACGCCTCGCGCGCCATGGGCATGACCGAACGCCAGATCCTGTTCCGCGTCGAGGTTCCCAACGCGCTTCCGATCCTGCTCACCGGCCTGCGCGGCGCCACCCTCCAGGTCATCGCCACCGCGACCATCGCCGCCTTCGTCAACCTGGGCGGCCTGGGCCGCTACATCTTCGACGGCATCGCCGTCTACCGCTACGACCGCGTCCTCGTCGGCGCCCTGCTGGTCGCCGCCCTCGCCATGCTCATGGACGGCCTGCTCGCCGTCACGGTCTGGGCCAGCGCCCCCGGCACCGGCCGCCTCCGCCGCACCACCCACGCGCCGCTCCCACCGGTCGCCGCCATCCCCATCGAAGAAGAACCCGTCCTGCAACCGGCCGAGTGAACGCGGCATCAATCCTCTGGCCCGAGGAAGAGCATCCGCAGTATGTCCGCGCGATGTTGCGTGCCTGCGCAGCATCCGGCGTGACATCGGCATCATCGGGGCGCCGCCCGATCCCGAGACCGCGCGGCCGACGTTCGGACCGGTACGGCGTTTGCACGCATTGACCAATGATGTGACATGGGTCACGATGTGTCTGGCCGCGGAAGTTTGCTTCGCGGATGCTCGACGCACGACCGCGTGGCCGACTCCTGCGAGATCACTCATCCAACACCAGGAGGCGTAACGTGAACAGCCGCTCTATGAAGGCGCGCGACATCATGCACGAAAACGCGGAATGGATCCCCGCCGACGAAACGCTGGATCGGGCCGCGCAGCTCATGCGCAGGCTGGATGTCGGCGCACTGCCGATCGGCAATGACGACCGGCTGGTCGGCATGCTGACCGACCGCGACATCGTGGTGAAATGCATTGCGATGGGCCATGATCCGAGCAAGATCCGGGCCGGCGACCTGGCCGAGGGCACCCCGCGCTGGATCTCCGCCGACGCCGAAGTCCGCGAAGTCCTCGACATGATGGAACGGGACCAGATCAAACGGCTCCCCGTGGTGGACCAGAACAAGCGACTCGTCGGCATGATCTGCGAATCCGATATCGCCAAGAACCTCAGCAACGCCGAAATCGCGGAATTCGTCTCGGCCGTCTCCACTCCCCACTGACCAAACGCAACGGGGCTGCTCACATCGAGTGAGCAGCCCCGTATGTCAGGGTCGGACTACGCGACACCCTCGGCGCGCGCAGCGGCGGCAACGGCCTCGGCGACGGCCGGGGCGACGCGCGGGTCCAGCGGGCTCGGCACGATCTTCTCCGGGCCGATTTCATCGGCGACCACGCTCAGAATGGCGTTCGCGGCGGCGATCTTCATGCCCTCGGTGATCCGGCGAGCGCCTGCGTCCAGCGCACCCTTGAAGACGCCGGGGAAGGCCAGCACGTTGTTGATCTGGTTCGGGAAGTCGCTCCGCCCGGTCGCCACGATCGCGGCGTACTTGTGCGCGACATCGGGGTGGATCTCGGGATTCGGGTTCGACATGGCGAACACGATCGAGTCCGGCGCCATCGAGGCGATCAACTCCTCGGCAATGGTGCCCGCGGACAGCCCGAGGAAGACATCGGATCCGGCCATCGCCTCGGCCGCACCACCGGTCAGCCCGCGCGGGTTGGTGCGCTGCGCCAGTTCGGCCTTCACCTCGTTGAGATCGCCGCGGTCCTGGCTGACGATGCCACGCGAATCGAGCACGGTCACGTCCTTGACGCCCGCGGCGAGCAGGATGTTCGTGCACGCCACACCGGCGGCGCCGGCGCCGGACACGACGACCTTCATGTCATCGATGGCACGGCCCTGCACCTTGGCCGCACCGTTGAGGGCGGCGAGCACCACGATGGCGGTGCCGTGCTGGTCGTCGTGCATCACCGGGCAGTCGAGGGCCTCGATGAGCCGCTGCTCGATCTCGAAGCAGCGCGGCGCCGAGATGTCCTCCAGGTTCACCGCGCCGAAGCTCGGGCGCAGCCGGATGACGGTCTCCACGATCTCGTCGACATCCTTGGTGTCGAGCACGATCGGGATCGAGTTCAGCCCGGCGAACTTCTTGAACAGCGCCGCCTTGCCCTCCATCACCGGCAGCGAGCCGCGCGGGCCGATGTCGCCGAGACCGAGCACCGCGGTGCCGTCACTGACCACGACGACGAGCCGGTCGGTCCAGGTGTAGCGCTTGCACAGCGCCTCGTCCTCCGCGATGGCCAGGCTGACCTTCGCCACACCCGGGGTGTAGGCGATGGAAAGGTCGCGCTGGGTCTCCAGCGGTGCGGTGAGTTCGACCGAGAGCTTGCCGCCTAGGTGGCCCGCGAAAATTTCTTCCTGGGTGATTTCGGAAAGGCTTGCGGTGGCATTCGCTGCGTCAGTCACAGATGACACGATTTCACTCCTGGTCGGGTCGGACAAGCCGGTGGGACGGTTACCGCCGGGTACATGGGTATTGGCTGATTCACACGCTCATCGAGTGCGCTGACCGGGACATTTCGGGTCGAGCCGAAGGCATCGGAAATACGACGGCCTACTACCGAAACGTGGCGCGGCACTGATCCGCAGAGCGACGGTCGGACGGGTGTGTCCGTACAAAACGTGCCGATCTCTTCGAGCGACCTGCAAGGGGTCGCTAGCGCCGGGGATCCTCGGGTCGCGACGGTGCGTCGCGAGGCGGTGATCGCCGATGTTCCCGTACCCGGCGGTGGCGTAGGCGGGAATCCGCAACATTCTGCCAGCCGGGAGGACGCATTGCCAAACCGGCGTGTCGTATCCCGGTCGAGCGTCATCTTTCGAGGGTAGGTCGCTGGAATTACCAGGGGGTAAGCAGAAACTCGCAGTTCGGCAGCGGTATCCGGTGAGCTGTCACAACGGGAGCGGATCGCCCGTGGTGAGCTCCCGCGGCGCCGCCGGCTCGGGCATCATGTCGGCAACTCGCGGCGCGGGCGGATGCGTGTCCGAGCGTACCCAGACCGTGTCGAGACCGCCCGAGGTCAGCCGCACCCGCCAATCGGCCACCGCGCCGGGATGATCGGTGCGCCGGTGCATTCCGCGGCTCTCGGTGCGCGCCAGGGCACTGTATTTGGTCCAGCGCGCCACCGCCAGTAGTGCCGCCGCCTGCCTGGCTCGCAACCGATCCACGCCGAATCCGCCGAGGTCGAATTCGGCGCCCGGCCACATGGCGTCGAGTTCGGCGATGCTGTCGCGCAGACTGCCCGCGCTGCGCCAGTAGCTGCGCCGCAGCGGCAGCGTGTGCTCTTGGACCAGGCCGACCACCGCGCGCGGATCGATTCGGGCCACCGGATTCAGTCCGGCGCCCGTCACCTCGCGCACCGGACCGATCATGCCGCGACCGCGTGCGAACCGCGCCGCGCCCTTGCCGGCCCACACCCCCGAGGCGATGGCCCAGGCTCCGTCCTGACCGCCGAACCCGCCGACCGCGCCGGTGATCGGCTCGCGCGTCGTCACATCGCCCGCGCCGTAGAGTCCGGCGACCGTGGTCGCACAGTCCGCCCCGGCTATGCGCAACCCGCCGGTCCCGCGCACCGTGCCCTCCAGCACCGCGCGCAATGGCACCCGGCGGGTGCGATCGACCAAGCCCTGCCGGGAGAGCCAGCGCCGGACCGCGTACGGCACATCGTCCAGGGCCGCGTAGATCCGGCGGCCATCGGCGATCGCGGCGAATGCCGCGCAGCGGTGACCGGTTATCTCCGCGCCCGATTCGTCGTAGAGCGTCGCGAATTGCAGTGCCAGCCCGGGCACAAAGGGCGCGTCGCGTGGTGACGGCGAAACCGGCGCGAGACCATAGGCACTGGAGAATTCCATGCCCGACAAATGCGCGCCTGCGTCGGCGGCCAATAGCAGTCCGTCGCCGGTGTCCACATCGGTGCCCGCGCCGCCGGAGAGGAAGGCGCAGCCGCCGGTGGCCACGACAACGGCCCCCGCCCGAATTGTCCATGGGCGAAAACTCTTGTGCTGCTGGACGCCGACCGCGCCGGCCACCACACCGTCGCGATCGACGAGCAGTTGCAGCGCGGGATGGTGATCGAGAATGCACACCCCGGCATCGAGCAGACGGCGCCGCATCCGGCGCAGATAGCTCGCGCCGTCCAAGCACACGCGCAACGACATCCCCATGGAATCGGGCCCATTGCCCGCCCCCGGAAACCGATAACCCCACTCCACCAGCTGTTCGACCCGTCGATGCGTCTCGTCGAGCACCCGCAGTATCCACTCCGGTTCGGCGAGCCCGCCACCGTGCGCGTACGCGCGCCGCACCGCCTCGTCCCTGGCGGGTCCGGGCGGGATATTCCACAGCGATGTCGTCCCGCATGCGGTGGGTCCGCTGGACCCGCAGCGGCCCTTGTCGACGAGCACTACCCGAGCGCCCGCGGTGGCGGCCGAGACGGCGGCCCAAGCCCCGGCGGGACCGCCGCCGAGGACGAGCACGTCCGTATCGAATTCGGTCACAAAGAAAAATGTTCGGCCACAATTCACGCGGCCGCAAGCATTACCGAAATATCAGCTCCACCACTGCGTCCAGAGCAATAATCCGGCGACAACGAAAACGACCATTGATCCAGAAAAGGCTGCCAAACCACGATGCCGGTCCGAAAAAATCTGTGCGCCAATGCCGATTACGGATGCGGCAATATGCCATGTCACCGATTCCCCACCCGGTCCGGGAAAGTCGCGGCGGGCGGCGATGACCGCGGTGCCGGCAACGACGAGGGCGAGCACGAACATCCCACCGGCGACGATTCCGCTGAGTCCGCGCAGCACTCTCACGAGGTGATCACCGGAACTCCCGTTGCCTTGCCCGCCAGTTCCTCGAATTGTGCCGGGTCGGTGGTGAATTCGCCGAGCCGGATGGTCTTGTTGGCGCCGTGATAGTCCGAGGATCCGGTGGTGATGAGACCGAGTTCGGCGGACAGGTCCACCAGCAGGGCCCGGTCGGCCGCGGAATGATCCGGATGCGCGATCTCCAGCCCGCCGAGTCCGAGCGTGGCGAGTTCGCGAATATCGTCGAGCGCCAGCAACCGGCCCCGCTTGCGCGCCCTGGTATGCGCGAGCACACTGACGCCGCCCGCGGACGCGATCATCTCGACGGCCCGTCGCAGCGGCGTATCGGCCTTCTCGGCGTAATAGGGGCCGTGCGGGGCCAGCAATTCGGTGAAGGCCGCGTCCACACTCGGCACCACACCGGCCGCGACGAGCGCGCGGGCCAGGTGCGGGCGCCCCGCCGACGGTCCGGCCGAGGCCAGCACGGCGTCCGGATCGATGGGTAGTCCGTCGGCCCGCATCCGCTCGGCCATCGCGCGCAGCCGTTCGACCCGCTCGGCGCGCAGGCGGTCGCGCTCGTCGGCGAAACTCCGATCGGTCGGGTCGAAGAGATAGGCGAGCAAATGCACCGGAACCGGCCAACCGTCCTCGCCGAGACCGACGCACGACATCTCCATGCCGCGCACCAGCGTCAATCCCTTCGGCAGCGCGTCGACCGCCTCGCTCCACCCGGCGGTGGTGTCGTGGTCGGTGATCGCGACGACGTCCAGTCCCGCCGCCGCCGCGTTCCGGACTAGTTCGGCCGGGGTATCGGTGCCGTCGGACGCGGTCGAATGGGTATGCAGGTCGATGCGCACGCCTTCTTTCTTACCGTGCGCTCGTCAGGAGGACGCACGCGCAGGCGACGTAGCATCGGTCGGTGCCATCGATTCCCCCGCTACCGTCGTTCCGCAGCCAGGCCAGAAGGGCGGCGCAAGCACCGCACATACCTGTGCCGACCGCGCGTGCGGTGGTCGATTGCGCGGTCTACATCGACGGTGAACGACTGCCGGGACGGTTCACCCATGCGGAGGCGTTGGCCGAGGTCGACAAGCGCGGCACCGGATATGTCTGGGTCGGACTGCATGAGCCCGACGAGTACCAGATGGCCGATATCGCCGAAACCTTCGGCCTGCACCCGCTGGCCGTCGAGGATGCGGTCCACGCCCATCAGCGACCCAAACTCGAGCGCTACGACGACACCCTGTTTCTCGTGCTGCGCACCGTCAGCTACGTCCCGCACGAAATCCACAGCGTCAGTGAGATTGTCGAGACCGGCGACATCATGGTCTTCACCGGAGCGAATTTCGCGGTAACCGTGCGCCATGGCGAGCACACCGGATTGGCGGGTGTCCGAAGGGAATTGGAGTGCCATCCCGAACAGCTCGGGCTCGGCCCCGGGGCGGTGCTGCACGCGGTCGCCGACCATGTGGTGGATTCCTACATCGATGTGGCGCAGGCGGTCGAGAACGATATCGACCAGATGGAAGAGGAGGTCTTCACCCCGCGCAATACGGTGGCCATCGAATCGATCTATCAGCTCAAGCGCGAGGTCGTCGAACTGCGCCGTGCGGTCAATCCGCTGCAGGTTCCGTTGCAACTGCTGGGCCAGAAGCCGGATCTTCCGCTGCCCAAGGAGATTCGGCGCTACATTCGCGATGTCGCCGACCACCACACCACCGTCGCCGAGCGCATCACCGACTTCGACGATTCCCTGAGCGCATTGGTCGGCGCCGCACTGGCCAAGATCGCCCTGCAGCAGAACACCGATATGCGCAAGATCTCGGCCTGGGTCGCCATCGCCGCCGTGCCGACGATGATCGCGGGCATCTACGGCATGAACTTCGACCATATGTGGGAGCTACACCAGAGGTGGGGCTATCCAGTGGTGCTCGGCGTCATCGCACTCCTGTGCACCGGGCTGTACCTCACCTTCCACCGCAACAACTGGTTGTAGCGAAAGACGGTGCTGTTTCCGGGCTTTCGCCGGGCAGCCGACTCAGAGATTCGCGGCTCCGCGGCCCGGATCGTAGACATCGATTCCGGCCTCCGCCCACGCATCACGCAACGCCTGCGCACCACGCACCCGCACCCAGGCCGCCTCGGTCGCGGTCACCGGAACCACCGCGAAGTACCGCACCGGCTGGGCGGGTTCGGGCAGCTCCACCTCGGGAATATCGCTCTCGCCCAACAACACCGCGGTGAACGGCGCATCGCGCCACATCGGCTCGCCCAGGTCCAGCAGCGCATCGGCTTGCAGCACAACGCCTTCCACGGCGGGCGCCGCGACGAGCACGCCGAGTGTGCGGGCCAGTCCGGAACTCGGGCCGACACCGGCACGTAGCGTCATCACCAGTTCGGCGCGCGGTCCACGCACCGGATCGGCGTGCAGGTCACTGGGATCGCCCATGGGATGGCGTGACCCGCCGAGGGTCACGTAGTGCACCAGATCCTCGCCGGGGATGCGCAGGATTTCGATGGGCTCCAACCCGAGGAAGGTCACCGACGCGGAATCGACCCCCGTCGATGTCGCGCCGAAGTGGTCCAGCACCTCGGTGCGGACTTTGTCCACTACTTCCATGCCGCTCAGATCGCCAACCGCGCCAGCATGTCCCGAGCCTGCTCGGCCGACTTCGGGTCGCACAGCACGTCATAGCGGCCGGCCACCAACTGCATGGTGGAGGCGAAGTCGCGCTGTCCCTTGGTCGCCGCGTACGGGATCGAGGTGGAGATGACGCCGAAGATGATGCCGCCGACCAGGCCGACCAGCACCGGCGCGAAACCGCCGCTGGTGGTGAACAGGCTCAGCAGCAGGCCGAGGAACAGGCCGAGCCACGCGCCCGAAACCACCCCACCGCCGATCACCTTGCCCCAGGTCAGTCGGTACAGCACGCGCTCGACCTGCATGAGGTCGACGCCGACGATGGTCACGTCTTGCACGGGGAACTGGTTGTCGGCCAGGAAGTCGACCGCCTTCTGCGCCTCGGCATAGGTCGGATACGAGCCGACCGGCCAGCCCGATGGCGGCGTCGGCAGACCCTGCCGCGCGCGATTCGAGTTCCCCAGGGGATTCGTCATATCTCTATTCTGCTATTCCGAACCGATGTTCGGGGGTGTGAAACGCGTGGTGCGCGTCATTGCCGCGGCCCGGCCCTTATCGGCGATTACCTGAGCCATCTTCGCGCTGGCCTCATCGATCATTTCGTCACCGAGCATTACCGCCCCGCGCGCACCGCCTTTTTCGGAGGTGTGGAAGGCGTAGGCGTCCAGAATCAGCTCGGCGCGATCGTAATCGGCCTGGCGCGGACTGAAGATCTCGTTCGCGGCCTCGATCTGTCCGGGATGCAGCACCCATTTGCCGTCGAAACCGAGTGCGGCGGTGCGCCCGGCCGCTCTGCGGAATCCGTCGATATCGCGAATTTGCAGGTAGGGACCGTCGATGGCCTGCAGGCCGTGCGCGCGGGCGGTGAGCAGGATGGTCATCAGAATGTGGTGGTAGGCGTCGCCGGTGTCATAACCCTCGGGCTGTTCACCGACCACCAAGGTGCGCATATTGATACTGGCCATGAAGTCGGCCGGACCGAAGACCAGCGCCTGCACCCGCGGGCTCGCGGTGGCGATCTCATCTATATTGCGCAAACCCATGGCGTTCTCGATCTGCGGTTCGATGCCGATCCGGCCGACCTCGAGCCCGCTCGCCCGCTCCAACTGGGTGAGCAGCAGATCCAGTGCCCGCACCTGACCGGCGTCGGTGACCTTCGGCAGCAGGATCGCGTCCAGTGCGGCACCGGCGCCCTCGACCACGGTGATCACATCGGCGTAGGTCCATTGGGTGGTCCAGTCGTTGACCCGCACCACCCGCAGCTGGGTCCCCCAGCCGGAGTCGTTCAGCGCCGCCACGATATTCGCCCTTGCCTCGGCCTTGGCGGCGGGCGCCACCGCGTCCTCCAGATCGAGGAACACCTCGTCGACCGGCAGCCCCTTGGCCTTATCGATCATCTTCTTGCTGCTACCGGGGCAGGCGAGCACCGAGCGGCGCGGCTTCATGATCACTCCCGTCGATCGTGGCTTGGTGCGAAGACCGGTCCGCGAACCCTCTAACCTGACAACCATGGCAGCAACCAGGGTGTACGTCGCCAGACTGGCCGGGCTGGTGGTACTCGGCCCGGACGGCGAGTCTATCGGCCGCATCCGTGACGTCGTCGTGGCCATCCGCTACGACCGCCAGCAGCCGCGCGTGCACGGCCTGGTCGTCGAATTGCCATCGCGACGGCGGATTTTCGTGCCGATGCTGCGGATCACCGCGATCGAGCCCGGCTCCGTCACGCTCAATACCGGCACCGTGAGCCTGCGCCGCTTCAACCAGCGTCCCGGCGAGATGCTCGCACTCGCCCAGATCGTCGATTCCTCGGTGCGCGTTGCGGATCCGGATCTGCCGGACGTCGCGGATGTCGATGTCCTGGTCGTCGATCTCGGTATCGAACAGACTCGGACCAGGGATTGGCGGGTGACCAGGGTCGCGGTGCGCGGACACCGCAGGCTCGGGCGCCGCCGCACCGTCCACGTGGTGGACTGGATCCAGGTCAGCGGACTGACCCCGTACGAAATCGGCAGGCCGGGCCAGGACGTCACCCAATTGCTCGAACAGTTCGAGGGCCTGCGCCCCGCCGACGTCGCACATCTACTACGCGAACTGCCGGAGAAGCGGCGCATCGAGGTGGCGATCGCGCTCGACGACGAGCGACTCGCCGACGTGGTGCAGGAGCTGCCCGATGACGATCAGGTCGATCTGCTCGGCCACCTCGAGGTGCGCCGGGCCGCCGACGTGCTCGAGGCGATGGATCCCGACGACGCGGCCGACCTGCTCGGTGAACTGCCGACGGGCGAGCGGGAATCGCTGCTGGCACTGATGGATCCGGAGGAGTCCGAACCGGTCCGCCGACTGCTGCAGCACTCACCCGATACCGCGGGTGGTCTGATGACCCCGAAACCGGTGATCCTGACCCCGGCCACCACCGTCGCCGAGGCGCTGGCCCGGGTACGCAACCCGGATCTGACACCCGCACTGGCCTCGATGGTGTTCGTGGTGCGTCCACCGACCGCCACACCGACCGGCCGGTTTCTCGGTTCGGTCCACTTGCAGCGACTTTTGCGCGAACCTCCGGCACATCTGGTCGGCGGCATCCTCGACACCGATCTGGCCCCATTGCGCCCCGATCTCCCGCTGGGTGCGGTGACGCGCTACTTCGCGACCTACAACCTGGTCTGCGGGCCGGTCGTGGACGAGGAGAACCACCTGCTCGGTGCGGTCAGTGTGGACGATGTGCTCGACCATCTGCTGCCCGAGGATTGGCGTGAGCAAGAGGATACGGCGCACGATATGGCGCACGAGGCGGCCGCTGGGCACAAGGGGGTAGCCGACGGTGAGTGAGAAGACTCCGGCGCGCCAGCGCCTCGAGACGCCGATGGAATCCCGGTTCCGCTTCGACTACGACGCCGAGGCGCTGGCCCGCTCCAGCGAGCGGGTCGCCAGATTCCTCGGCACCGGCCGCTACCTGGCGATCCAGACCATCGTGGTGATCGTCTGGATCGTGCTGAACGTCTCCGTGATCACGCTGCGCTGGGACCCGTACCCGTTCATCCTGCTCAACCTCGCCTTCTCCACCCAGGCCGCCTACGCGGCGCCGCTGATCCTGTTGGCGCAGAACCGACAGGACAACCGCGACCGCGTGTCGCTGGAGGAGGACCGGACCAGGGCCGCGCAGACCAAGGCCGACACCGAGTTCCTCGCTCGCGAACTCGCCTCGCTGCGGATCGCGATCGGTGAGGTTGCTACCCGCGACTATTTGCGCCGCGAACTGGAGGAAATGCGGGAGGTGCTGGACCGGATCGAGGCCGCCGGATCCACGGATGCCGTGTCACACTCGGATAAACCCACAAAGGCGCATCGCAAGAAAAGCTCCGGCGGAAAGCCCGGTGCAGTGCAGGTTTCACCGCCAGTTGCTGACGATTGACAGGAAATGCTCAATAACATTCTGACCCACGGGTAACCTGGACGACGTTGTCCCGAGCCACCGGGCAGGGGATGTCCCGGACAGAAGCTCCCACGACGTCGAGGAATGGTGTGGCCGAATGCGAATCTCTGCTCCGATAACCGTCTCGGCCCTGGTCGTCGCCGGTTTGGTCGCCACAGGATCAGCCACCAACGCTACTCAGTCCAGCACTCCGGACAAGGCTCCGGAGGCCATGCTCGCCGCGTCGACCGGCTCGGCCGCCGCCGATGGAACATCCGGCAACGCGACAGACGTGCCATTGTCTCGGACAGTTGGTCTCCTTTCGGTCACACCGGAGGCTCCCCGCAAACTTCGAGCAATGACTCCGCTTGCCGATGGCACACCATTGTTCGCGGGTTCGGTGCCGTTGCAGGAGATCTCGCTTCCGGCCACCGGCGGCGCGCTCGGCATCCCGGAAATCGTGCTCGCGGCATATCGCAATGCCGAACTCGCGCTGGAATCCTCGATGCCCGGCTGCGGCCTGTCGTGGAGCCTGCTCGCCGGTATCGGCCGGATCGAATCGGGACACGCGGGCAGCGGCCGCACCGACGCCGCGGGCACCACGGTGACCCCGATCTTCGGCCCGGCCCTCGACGGCCACCTGCCGGGCAACCAGGTGATCAAGGCCGCCGACGGCACCGCGGTGCGCGCCATCGGCCCGATGCAGTTCCTCCCGGGCACCTGGAGCCTCTACGCCGCCGACGGCAACGGTGACGGTGTGGCCGATCCGCACAATGTCTTCGACGCCGCGCTCGCCGCGGGCAAATACCTCTGCTCGGGCGGGCTGGACCTGCGCGATCCACAACAGGAACTACGCGCGGTGCTGCGCTACAACAACTCGCTCGCCTACGCCGCCAACGTGCTGAGCTGGTCGGCGGCCTACCGCACCGGCGGCACCCCGAGCCAGGTGGCCATCTCCCCCGATCTAATCCCGCCGGGCACCGCGCCGATCACCGCGGGCGCGGACATGCTGGCCGTGTCCACCACGACACCGACCACCACGACCACCGAACTGCCGCCGAATACGGTCACCACGCCGACGCCGACCGAGGTGATGATCACCATCCCCGGTCTGCCGCCGATCCCGTGCGGCATCTTCTGCCCGCCGCCCGCGGCACCCAAGCCGCCGTGCGATCCGCAGCAGGTGGTCCCGGCGCAGCAGCCCGCGCCCGGCGATCCGGCCCAGTCGCCGGTCGCACCGGCGCAGACCTTCGGTGCGGGCAATGGCGAGCCGAAGGATCCCGAGCACCCGGATCAGCCGCAGCCGCAGCCACAAGCCGCCAACTGCACCCCGGCCCAGCCGGGTGCGGCCCAGCCGGGTGCGGCCCAGCCCGCGCCCATGCCCAATCCGCATGTTCCCGCGCAATCGCCGGGTGAAGCAATGCAGACCACGCCGGAGAAGACGCCGGAGCCCGGCCTGCCCGATGCGGCGGAGCCGACACAGACACAAGCCGCGACGCCGCCCGCGCCGGGCATCACATTGCCGTTCGGCATCGTTATCCCGCTGCCCGCACCGGCCCCGCAAGGCTGATACCAGGACTGATTCCCTGCCCGTGACGCCACGCTCGGACCCGATAACGAAGCAGTAACAAAAAGGTCTCGAATGGAGTAGCCTCTACTTCGTCCATGACGAAGGGCTCGTTGCCGAGCCAACTGGAGGGTCACCGCACAGTGGGGCGTCACCGAAAACAGTCGCCTGCGACAATCAAGCGCAGCTCCGTTATCGCATTGACCGGACTGGTTCCCGCTGGGCTCGTGGCAGTCGCCGCGTCCGCGGGCACTACCGATCAGACCGCATCGTCTGTCTTGCAACATATTCCGGGGGACGATCAAGACGATCAGGGGCCCAGACCCGCGGCCGTCGCCGAACCAGCAGCGACGGCCGAATTCGTCGCTAACGCAATGGCAAAGCAGGCGCCGAGTGCGCCGCCGATCGTGAAAACCGTTGCGCTGCCCGATGGTAGGCAGCCGGCCGCGCTCCCGGCCGGCCCGCTCGGCGTTCCTGGCGTCGCCGTCGCGGCCTACCAGAACGCCGAACGCACCCTCGCCGCCGAGAATCCGGCCTGCGGGATCCCGTGGTATCTGCTCGCTGGCATCGGCCGGGTCGAATCGACGCACGCCTTCGGCGGCAAGGCCGACGCGGACGGCAATCCGCTGACACCGGTCTACGGTCCGGTACTCGACGGCAGCCTGGCGGGCAACCACGTCATTCGCGATACCGACGGCGGCGCGCTGGACGGACTCAGCGGATACGACCGCGCCATCGGCCCGATGCAGTTCCTGCCGGAGACCTGGAAGCGCTACGGCGCCGACGGCAATGGCGACGGCATCGCCGATCCACAGAACCTGTTCGACGCGGCGCTGACCGCGGGCAAGTACCTGTGCGACGGCGGGTTGAATATGCGCGATCTCGCCCAGCAGACGCGGGCGATCCTGCGCTACAACAACTCCATGGCCTATGTCGCGAACGTGATGGCGTGGGCCGGTTCCTACGCCTCCGGCATCGCGCCCAAGCCCGGTGACCTGCCGCGAATCTGACACAACGTAAAATTGCTGCCATGCCAGTGGTTACGGAAGCGGATGTGCGGGGAGCCCTCGCGAAGGTCGACGACCCGGAGATCCGTAAACCGATCACCGAACTGGGCATGGTGAAGAGCATCGCGATCGGTGCCGATAGCAATGTCCATATCGAGGTCTACCTGACGACGGCGGGCTGCCCGCTGCGCACCGAGATCACGCAGCGGGTCACCAAGGCGGTGGCCGATGTCGCGGGCGTCGGCGCCATCACGGTCGAACTCGACGTGATGAACGACGAGCAGCGCACCAATCTGCGCAAGCAGTTGCGCGGCGACTCCGCCGATCCGGTGATCCCGTTCGCCCAGCCCGGTTCGCTGACCCGCGTCTACGCGGTGGCCTCCGGTAAGGGCGGCGTCGGAAAGTCCAGTGTCACAGTCAATCTGGCCGCCGCCATGGCCGCGCGCGGGCTGTCGGTCGGTGTGCTGGACGCGGATATCTACGGACACTCGATCCCCCGGATGCTCGGCACCGACGCACGCCCGACTCAGGTCGAGCGGATGATCATGCCGCCGCAGTCGCACAACGTGAAGCTGATCTCCATCGCGCAGTTCACCCAGGGCAATACCCCGGTGGTGTGGCGCGGCCCGATGCTGCACCGGGCACTGCAGCAGTTCCTCGCCGACGTGTTCTGGGGCGACCTCGACGTGCTGCTGCTCGATCTGCCGCCCGGCACCGGCGATGTCGCGATCTCCATCGCGCAGCTGATTCCGAATGCGGAGATCCTGGTCGTCACGACCCCGCAGCCCGCGGCCGCCGAGGTCGCCGAGCGCGCCGGTGCGATCGCGCTGCAGACCCGACAGCGCATCGCCGGCGTCATCGAGAACATGTCCTGGCTCGATCTGCCCGATGGCAGCCGGATGGACCTCTATGGCTCCGGTGGCGGCGAGTCCGTCGCCGAACGCCTGACCCGCGCGGTGGGCGCCAATGTGCCGCTGCTCGGTCAGATTCCGATCGAACAGGCATTGCGCGAGGCCGGTGACGAGGGCACCCCGATCGTGTTGCGGGATCCGGAGAATCCGGCCGCCAAGGCGCTGCTCGAGGTCGCCGACAAACTCGCGGTGCGCCGTCGCGGTCTCGCGGGCATGTCACTCGGCATCGATACGACCCGCCACCTCTGAGCACCGGTCGGCTCGCCACATCGCTTGGTGTACGGCGTGGCCGCCCTGCGGCGGCACCGCGATCGGACCCGGTTTTTGGGGCTGCGACCAGCACCACGCCGGCCAGGGATCTACTAGGCGATGGCACAGCTCGGTCGGCTGAGCACACAGCACCGGCAATTCGACGTCCAATTTCCGCAGGGCGGGCGATGCCAGGTATCGGTGTCGGCCAATAAGCTCGGGGCATGCTCACGCTGCTGTTGTACGTGCTGATTGTCGGCTTGGTCGCCGCGGTGTTGTTCTTGCTCGCCAGTGCGGTGTTCGGGCGGGCCGAAGAACTCGGACCGCTGCCCGAGGGAACGACGGCGACCGTCCTGCCCGCCGAGGGCATCAGCGGCGCCGATGTGCGCGCACTGCGATTCCAGCAGGTGGTCCGCGGCTATAAGGCGGGCGAAGTGGACTGGGCGCTGACCCGACTCGCGGCCAGAATCGACGAACTGCAACTCCAACTGGCCGAAGCACGCGCCGCCCAAACCCCGAACGTCCAACTTCCGCCCCAACACCCGACCACGCAACCCCCGCAGCCACCAACCGCCCAACCACAGGCCGCGACAGCCCTGCCGAACGGCCCGCTCGCCCAGCCACCGGCGACGACCGCCCCGCCGAACGGCACCCTTGCCCAACCGAACGGCTCGAGTGTCCCGCCGACACCGAGCGGCCAGCCCCAGCCACCGACTGCCCAACAGCAGGCCACGGCCACACCGCCGAACGGCACGACCGCCCAGGCCCAGCCGCCCACCGCCCAGCCGTCCGCGGCTCCGCCGCAGACGCCGACTGCCCGGCCGCAGGCACCGACGGCACAACCATCGGTTGCCCGGCCGCAAGTGCCGAACGTCGGCGAGCAGGCCGCGCCGAACGGCCCGGTTACCCAGCCGCCGAGCGCGCAGCTGCACGCGCCGATGGGGTTGGAGACGAAGTGACTGCCGAGATCGTTGGAAGCGCGGTGGACATCGAGTCCGATGGCAAGATTCGCTGTCCGTGGTCGGAGGGGTCTCAGCTCTATCGGGACTATCACGATCACGAGTGGGGTAGGCCGCTGCACGGGGACGACGCGATGTTCGAGCGCATGTGTCTCGAGGCGTTCCAGTCGGGTCTGGCGTGGATCACCATCCTGCGCAAGCGTCCGGCCTTCCGTAGCGCATTTGCCGGGTTCGCGATCGAGCGGGTGGCCGCCTTCGGTGACGAAGATGTGGCGCGGCTGCTCGCCGATTCCGGCATCGTCCGCAACCGGGCCAAAATCGATGCGGCGATCGCCAACGCGCGCGTCGCCGCGGGCCTCGATATCGGACTCGACGAGTTGATCTGGTCCTTTGCCCCGGCCCCGCGGCCACGCCCGCGCGCGATTGCCGACGTGCCCGCGACCACTCCCGAATCCGCAGCTCTGGCAAAAGAATTGAAGCGACGCGGGTTCCGCTTCGTCGGCCCGACCACCGCCTACGCGCTGATGCAGGCGACCGGAATGGTCGACGACCACCTAGCCGATTGTTGGGTCTAACGTGATCCGCTCAACACAGGCCGAGCGGTCACATTTCGAACTCAGGTATCCGTCCACTCCGGCGATAGGGAAGAATGGGACGGGTGTAGCTCGCCAAATGCCGGCGAGCTCACTGGTTGGTGACAACTGGAGTTCCAAGAAAGTGCGCAGCATATCGCGCAGATCTGGAGGGAGCAGAGGATGGCGGCCATGAAGCCCCGCACCGGGGACGGTCCCCTCGAGGCAACCAAGGAAGGGCGTGGAATCGTGATGCGGGTTCCACTCGAGGGTGGCGGGCGTCTGGTCGTTGAGCTCACGCCGGATGAAGCGGCAGCGCTCGGTGACGAACTGAAGAGTGTCACCAGCTAATCCCCCACTCGCTGAGGTGGCCGGTCTGCTGGCCTGTCCGGAATGCGGCTCCGGTATGGAGTCGCGCGATCGGGCGCTGCGCTGCGGACTCGGGCATAGTTTCGACATCGCCAAGCAGGGTTACGTCAGTCTGTTGACCGGCGCGTCGACGAAGATGACCGGCGATACCGCGGCGATGCTGGACGCGCGCGCCGCGTTCCAGGTTGGGGGGCATTTCGCGCCGATCGCCGACGCGGTGGCCGCGGCCGTCGCGGCCGACGATTCATCCGGCCCGGTGCTCGACGAGGATGCGGTGCTGGAGGTCGGCGCCGGGACCGGTTATTACCTGTCCGCCGCCCTCGATGCCGTCCCGGCTCGCGGGATAGCGTTGGACGTGGCCAAGCCCGCGGCCAGACGCTGTGCCCGCGCACATCCGCGTGCCGCCTCGGTACTCGCCGACGCTTGGCGCGGTCTGCCGGTTCGCGACGGTGCGCTGCGACGCGTGGTCTCGGTATTCGCACCGCGCAATCCGAGCGAGGTCGCCAGGGCCCTCACCGCCGACGGCCGATTCGTCGTCGCCACCCCTACCCCACGGCACCTGACCGAGCTGATCGATCCACTCGGGATGGTGACGGTCGACCCGGACAAGGACCGACGACTCACCGAGGCCATGTCGGGCCACTTCGCCCCCATCGACCGCACCCTCGTCGAGTACTCCATGAAACTCACCCCCAGCGACGTCCGCAATGTCGTCGCGATGGGTCCCTCCGCCCACCATGCGACCCACCTCGACGCCCTCCCGGACGCCGTCGAGGTAACCGCCTCGGTCCTGATCGCGACCTACCGCCCCCACCGCTGACAGCGGGTCAGTGCTTGCGGACGCGGTCGTAGATCGCGACCGTTTGGGCCGCGATCTGGAGCCAGTCGAATTCGGCGATGGCGCGATGGCGTCCGGCGGCGCCGAATTCGGCGGCGAGCGCCCGGTCACCGGCGACCTCGTTGACGGCCGCGGCCAGGTCCTGTTCGTACTGCCGCACCGCATTCGCGTCGTAGTGCACCAGGCGACCGGTCTGCCCGTCCACGACCACCTCGGGAATGCCGCCGACGTCGGAGGCGACCACCGCGGTCGCGCACGCCATCGCCTCCAGATTCACGATCCCGAGCGGCTCGTAGACCGAGGGGCAGACGAAGATTGCGGCAGCGGCGAGGATCTGGCGGATCTGCTCGGTCGGCAGCATCTCGCGCACCCAGAACACATTGCCGCGCGCGCGGCTCAATTCGGCGACCGCGGCGGAAACCTCGGCCTCCAGCTCGCGGGTGTCCGGCGCGCCAGCGCACAGCACCAACTGGATATCCGGATCGAAGTCGCGGGCCGCCGCGAGCAGGTGCCCGACACCCTTCTGCCGGGTGATGCGACCGACGAAGGCCACAATCGGGCGATCGGTGCGCACCCCCAATTCGCTCAGGATCGGGCGAGATCCCTCGACGGGTGGTCCCGGATGCCAGGCGGCCGCGTCGATGCCGTTGTGCACCACGTGGACCCGGTCCGGATCGATGGTCGGATAGGCATCGAGCACATCGTGGCGCATACCCTCGCTCACCGCGATGATCGCGTCGGCGTATTCGACGGCATTGCGCTCCGACCACGAGGACAGGCGGTAGCCGCCGCCGAGCTGTTCGGCCTTCCACGGGCGCCGCGGCTCCAGCGAATGCGCGGTGAGCACATGCGGGATCCCGTACAGCATCGCGGCGAGATGTCCGGCCAGCCCGGTGTACCAGGTATGGGAGTGCACCACATCCACCTGACCCGCGGCATCGGCCATCCGTAGCTGGGCCGACATCATCTGTACCGCGGCGTTGGCGGCGTAGAGCATCGGATCCGGTTGGTGCACTATGGCATCCGTGCGCGGCACACCCATGCAGTGCACCGTCACCTCGCACAACTGCCGCAACTGCGCAGCCAACTGAGTGACGTGCACGCCCGCCCCGCCGTATACCTCGGGGGGAAATTCCCGCGTCAACATCGCCACGCGAAGCCGGTCGTGATCACCGGCTCCCGCCCCCGCACCCGCGCCGCCCGTGCCGAAACTCACGGCTTCAAACTAGACGTTCACTTTGGCATGGGCCACCTGTACCCGGGTGGCGCGGTAGTTTGGCAGATGTGAGGAGCCAGCCGCACGTACTCGGGATCGTGCTCGCCGGTGGCGAGGGTAAGCGCTTGTTCCCACTCACCGCGGATCGAGCCAAGCCAGCGGTCCCCTTCGGCGGTGCCTACCGCCTGATCGACTTCGTACTCAGCAATCTGGTCAATGCGGGCTATCTGCGGCTGTGTGTGCTCACCCAGTACAAGTCGCATTCGCTGGACCGGCATATCTCGCAGACGTGGCGGTTATCGGGTTTCGCCGGTGAATACATCACTCCGGTGCCCGCACAGCAGCGGCTCGGCCCGCGCTGGTACACCGGCAGCGCCGACGCGATCATGCAGTCGCTGAATCTGATCTACGACGAGGATCCCGATTACATCGTGGTCTTCGGCGCGGATCACGTGTACCGGATGGATCCGGAGCAGATGGTCCAGCATCACATCAACTCCGGTGCGGGCGTCACCGTCGCCGGTATCCGGGTGCCGCGCAGCGAGGCGAGCGCATTCGGCTGCATCGACTCCGACGAGTCCGGGCGGATCATCCAGTTCCTGGAGAAGCCCGCGCATCCGCCGGGCACACCGGACGATCCGAACGTCACCTTCGCCTCCATGGGCAACTACGTCTTCACCACCAAGGTGCTGGTCGATTCGATCCGCGCCGACTCCGACAACTCCGATTCCGATCACGATATGGGCGGCGACATCATCCCGGCGCTGGTCGCCGCGGGTGAGGCCGCGGTGTACGACTTCGCCGACAACGAGGTGCCCGGCGCGACCGAACGCGACCGCGGCTACTGGCGTGACGTCGGCACCATCGACGCCTTCTATGCGGCCCATATGGATCTCGTCTCGGTGCACCCGGTGTTCAACCTCTATAACAAGCACTGGCCCATTCGGGGCGCGGCGGAGAATCTGCCGCCCGCGAAGTTCGCGCAGGGCGGGCTCGCTCAGGAATGCGTGGTCGGAGCCGGCTGCATTCTCTCGGCCGCGACCGTGCGCAATTCGGTGCTCAGCTCCAATGTCATGGTCGACGACGGCGCGACCGTCGAGGGCAGTGTGCTCATGCCGGGCGTGCGGATCGGGCGCGGCGCGGTGGTGCGGCGCGCGATCCTGGACAAGAACGTGGTCGTCGGTGAGGGCGAGATCATCGGCGTGGATCTGGACCGGGATCGGGATCGCTTCGCGGTCAGCAACGGCGGCGTGGTCACCGTCGGCAAGGGCGTCTGGGTCTAATTCTCGCTACGGGGCATTCGTCGGGCAGAACGGCGCGCAAGCGCCGGGAGTTTTCGGCACGGTCGTCTTCGGCGACTTATCGCCGAAATCGGCGGTGACAACCAGCAGCATCAGGATCACGGCGAGACCGAGCACGAGCATCAGCACGATTGCGGACCGCCCCCAATTGATCGGGCGCGGTTCTCGATAATCGTCGTCGCCGCCGAACATCCCCGAACCCTTCCCCGGTGTCCACCCGGGACATCCTCTACTCCTTATACCCAGTCGGCAGCGGTTTTGCGCGGAATATTTCCGACGGTTATCGCGGGCCGGGTTGCGGTGGCGCGACGGTGGCCGTGCAGAACGGTTCGCAGGGCCCGGGAGTCGGCGGGACTTTTGTCCGGTCGGTGCCGAAATCGGCATTGCTGACCCACACCAGGACCATTACGGCCAGCACCATGACGAAAATCAGAAAGCCGAGTGCGGGCAGCAGACAACCGCGTGATCGTCCCTCTCTGATCGTGTGGCGCATATGGCCGACTTCGAGGATCTGGAATCCGCGCTCCCACATCATGGGCGTACCTTGCCGTCGTCGAACTCTGGCATCGGTTCGAATACCCGGCGCACGGCGGCGGAATCAGCATGCGGCGAACGAAATCCGCACGCTCCCAACGTTTATCGGTAGCCGGTCGGTTACTAGCCGCGCGACGCGCAGAGCAGACCGTCGCCGACCGGAATCAGCACGCTGGTGAGTTCGGGATCCTCGGCGATCGCCCTGGTGGCCGCGCGCACAGCCTGGGTCGCCGGATCGCGCTGCGCCGGATCCGGAACCCGGCCGCCGAGCAGAGCATTGTGCAGCAGGATCGCGCCACCGGCGCGCAGCAGCCGCACGGCCTGCTCGACATATTGCGGATGCTCGAGCGGGGCCGCATCGATGAAGACCAGGTCATAGGCACCGTCGGCGAGCCTGGGCAGCACATCCAGGGCACGGCCGTTGATCAGCCGGGTGCGCGCGGGCGGGATGTCCGCGGTGCGGAATGCCTCCTTGGCCGCTCGCTGATGCTCCGGCTCGGAATCGATGGTGGTCAGGGTGCCGTCCTCGCGCATGCCATCCAGTAGCCACAGGCCGCTGATCCCCGCGCCCGTCCCCACCTCGACCACCGCTCGGGCGCCGAGGAGCTGGGCATACATGCTCAGCAGGGCGCCGACCGAGGGTGGTACGGGTACCGCACCGAGTTCGGTGGCCCGCTCGCGCGCGCCGATGAGGACCTCGTCTTCCACGACGGATTCCTCCACGTAGGAGAGATTTCGCTCCAGATTCGATGCCACGCCTATGAGGCTAGGGCACGAAGTCGCAAGTTTGGTTCATCGGTGAAGCGTTATCCCGTGCTCGAGCGATTAATTGATTGGTTGGGGGCGGGCAAAGATTCTCAGGTGTCCCTCAGGATCTCCATACCCCGGGCATATCGAGGCAAGAAAGAGTATGGGCAAGCAAGACCAGCTGACCGCCCGGTGCGGGGATACGGGAACAACGACATACCGTTCGTCGGTTGTATCCGTACGTGACGATCCGAGACCCGGATCGCTATCAGGTCCGCAACCACGGTCCCGAGTAGGAGGTATCACCATCCACATGGTCGATGCGGCGCGCGAGCACGCCACCCTGCCAGCGCAAGCCCTGCCGATGGAAGCTGCGCAAGCCCCGATGGAGGCCGATATGAACGACGACATCATCGATGTCGAGCTGACCGGCACCGCGGCCTTCGACGCGACGGGCGACCGTTCGGCGATGCCGTCCTGGGACGAGTTGGTCCGCGAACACGCCGACCGGGTATACCGGCTGGCCTACCGTCTTTCCGGCGACGCGCAGGACGCCGATGATCTGACGCAGGAGACCTTCATCCGGGTGTTCCGCTCGCTGTCGAATTACCAGCCGGGCACCTTCGAGGGCTGGCTGCACCGCATCACCACGAACCTGTTCCTGGACATGGTGCGCCGCCGCAACCGGATCCGGATGGAGGCGCTGCCCGAGGATTACGACCGGGTGCCCGCCGATGGACCGAGCCCGGAACAGGCCTATCACGACGCCCGGCTGGATCCGGACCTGCAGTCCGCACTGGATTCGCTGGCCCCGGAGTTCCGCGCCGCGGTCGTCCTCTGTGATATCGAGGGTCTGTCCTATGAGGAGATCGGCGCGACGCTCGGTGTCAAACTCGGCACCGTGCGCAGCCGCATCCACCGCGGCCGTCAGGCACTGCGCGACTACCTTGCGCATAATGGAAGTGAGCAGCGGTTCACCGCTGACGCGAACATAGGGTGATCCGGCGGGAGCCGAACTTCACCCGGCGGCCGGATATCCGTCCGGCCGCGCGCTATGGATGTTGTCGGGTTGGAAGGGTGAGCACCGAATGAGTGGCGACGCCAGCACGTCAGGTCGTCCCCGTTTCCGTCCCACCGAACATCTGGCCAGCGAGGCGATCGCGGCCTACGTGGACGGCGAACTGCGGATGAATGCCTATCTGCGTGCCGCCCAGCATCTGTCCGTGTGCCCGGAGTGCGCGGCGGAGGTCGAGGCACAGCAGCAGGCGCGGATCGCGCTGCGCCGGGCCGGTCAGGTCTCGATTCCCACCGACCTGCACGACAGCCTCACCCGCATTCCGCTCGCCGAACTGCCCGGCGGTGCGACGAGCGCGACCTCGCAGCCAACCAACGGAAGCCCCCGCAACGAGGCGGTTTTCGGTTTTCTGACCGATTCGTTCACCGCGACCCGGTGGACCACCTGGTGGCGCAAGTAGAGTTTGCCGAGTGACCACCGAATCGACGAATTCCGGGCCGTCGGAATCGCGGCCCACCACAGGCGACGCCACCGATTCGGCGGCCAGTAGGGGGAAGCTGGGTTCACCCACCCCGTCGGCTTCGCCGACCGGTAGCCCCCTGAGGCCGTCGGACGCGCCCGTGCTCGGACCGCGCCCGGTCGTCCGGCCGCATGTGGACAGTCACACGGCGCGCGCATTCCGCCGCCCGTCCGGTCAGGCCGGTTCATTCTCCGAACAGCCGAAGTCCGCGACCGGTTCGCCGGTCCAGCAGGCAGGCCCGGAACTGCACAACAGCCCGCCCGACGCCGTACTGGCCGAGGCCTTCGGCCGTCCGGCGGGCTCCATCGAACTCCTGCAGCGTGATCCGGACGCCGCCGATCAGTCCGCGCCGGTCGCCGGTCCGGGCGATCCATGGCGCGATCCCGATGCCACCGCGCGCCTGGGCACGCCCGCCGTACCGACGCCGCGGGCCGCCCCGCTGCCGCAGGCGCAGAAGCTCTCGGCCAGGGAGGTGCTGTTCGGCTCCCGGGTGGCGCCCAAGGCGCTGGCCCTGCTCGCCGTCGTCGCGCTGGCCATCGGTGTGCTCGGCGGCCTGGTCGGCCGGCTGACCGCGGAAGCGACGTCCCCGTTGACCTCGCGCAAGGTCGCCCTATCGCAGACCGGCGAAATCGAGCGCCCGCACGGCCTGATCGCCAAGGTCGCCAATGCCGTACTGCCCGCGGTGGTTTCGATCCGGGTCACGGTCGGCGACAACGGCGCGACCGGTTCCGGTGTCGTCATCGACGGCCAGGGTTACATCGCGACCAACAACCACGTGATTTCGATGGCGGCACAGGACAAGTCGAACCGGGCCGCCATTCAAGTGACCTTCTCCGACGGCAGCCGGGTGCCCGCGCACATCGTCGGACGCGATCCGAAGACCGACCTCGCGGTGCTGAAGGTCGATGTGAAGAATCTCACGGTCGCCAATCTGGGCCAGTCCAAGGACGTTCAGGTCGGTGACGATGTGCTGGCGATCGGTTCGCCGCTCGGCCTGAGCAAGACCGTCACCTCCGGCATCGTCAGCGCGCTGCATCGCCCGGTCGCGCTCTCCGGCGAGGGCAGCGATACCAAGGCCGTCATCGACGCGGTGCAGACCGACGCCTCGATCAACCCGGGTAACTCCGGTGGCGCGCTGGTGGACATGGAGGGCCGGGTCATCGGCATCAATACCGCGATCCGCAGTGAGACCGGCGGCTCGGTCGGCCTCGGCTTCGCGATTCCGGTCGATATGGTGACCTCGATCGCGCAGACGATCATTCACGAGGGCCAGGTGCACCACCCCAAGATCGGCCTCAGCGCGCGCAGCAAGCAGGTCGCCAACGAGGTGATGAGCGGCGCCGCCGTCGCCGACGTGGAAGCCGGCGGTCCGGCGGCCAAGGCCGGAATCGTGGAGAACGACGTCATCGTGAAGATCGGCGACCGCGAGGTGACCGGTCCGGATGAGCTGGTGGTCGCCGTACAGCAGCGCAAGATCGGCGATACGGTGAACGTGCAGTTGATCCGCGATGGCAGGCAGGTGGACGTGCCGGTCACGCTGGAATCGGACTGAGCGCGCGGGGGGAATCCGGCGGGGCTGCGGCGCCTATGCCCAGGTAGCCTGGACTCGTGTTCAGCAACATCAGCTGGGGCGAGATGGTGATCCTTCTCGTCGCCGCCCTCGTGATCCTCGGCCCGGAGCGACTGCCCGGGGCGATTCGCTGGACCACGCAGAGCCTGCGCAAGGTTCGCGACTACGCCAGCGGTGCGACCCAGCAACTGCAGCAGGAACTCGGCCCCGAATTCGAGGATCTGCGTAAGCCGCTGGCGGATCTGAACGAGCTGCGCCAGATGTCGCCGCGCCAGATGGTCACCAAACATCTTCTGAATGGCGACGATTCGGTTTTCCGCGACTTCGAGAAGGCGATCCCGGATAAGCAGGACCTGCTCGGCACCAGCAGTGGCATGCCGGACTACCCGATGCCCAAGCTCGAAAAGCCGTTGGAGCGCAACGAACGTCCGCCGATCGACACCGACGCGACCTGACATCGGCCGCGCCTTCGGCGCGCGTGCTCGCGACCCCCTGGCCTCGCGGCTGACCCTTTCGAGTGGCCTGCAAGCAGTCGCTTGCGGCACCGTCGAGACCCGCTCCGTGGTGGTTGCCAAGGGCTGCAACGGGTCTGTCGTGTCAAGAAGACTAGACGCTTGATCGTGTCGAGCTGTCTAGACTTCGCACATGTCGGCCGATGACGTGGCGCGCGTTTTCGCGATCGAAGATAAAGTCGAGCGACTCAAGGCGGCCACCGATGGGGTGGCGGCGGCCCAACAGACCATCAACGAACTAACCCGCATCCGCAGAGCGGTGATCAGGGAACTTCATGCCGAAGGCTGGACCTTCGCCAGAATCGGTGCGGCGGCGGGACTTTCCCGCGCGCGGATCCACCAGGTGAGTACGCAGGGTCCCGCACCGGAAGGTCTGTTTTTCGGGCACGGGTCGCTCACGGTGATCGCCCCCGAGGTTCGTGGTGGTCGGGTGCTAGGCGCTCCGGATCCGAGTGCGGCACAGCGACTCGTCGAGCTGCTGCGCGAACTCGGCTTCACGGCGTCGGTCGAGCACTTCCTGCCGGGCCGACCCGTCGATCTGAATCGCGACGGGCTGATCGTGCTAGGCGGGCCCGAACTCTCCCCCAGCGTGCGTCAGCTGATCGCGGCGGATCCGCGGCTGCGGCGCGCGGTGGCCCGGGCCGGGGACGCCCGTCGTGGCATCGAGGATCGCGCGGCCAGACGGGTTTACCGGCCGGGCGGCCCGGAACCGCACGACATCGCCTACATCGCCCGCCTCCCGCGCCCCGACGGCCGCGGCACCGCCCTGATCATCGACGGGCTGCATCCGCCGGGCTCGCTCGGCGCGATCCGTTTGCTCGCAACCAGATTGGCCACGCTGCACGAACGCGCTGCCACACATCTGTTTTCGGTGCTCGTCGCGGTGCGCTACGACCGCGCCACCGGAGAACCGGTCGATGCCGATCTGCTCACGCCGGTGTATCGGCACGACGCCGAACCCAGATCGATCTCCGGCCTGAGACGCTGAGTTGTTCGACTACCGGACACTTTTTGGCAATCGATAGATATCGGCGATCGACGCGCAGGTCCCAGTTCGGCTGAGCCACCATTTATTCGCTCGTACCCAAAGAAGCCAGGTAGGCCACAGAAGTTCGCTACGAAACCGTGATGCGTCACACATCACCAAGACCTTCCATGTACGCCCGGTTACAGTAATGCTGGATTAGCTAGTTGATAACCAATGGCGGTAGGTGGGTCCAGATGAATGTTCCGAGTCCGATACGGGCGCGTTCCGCGTGCACGGCCGCTCGGCCCGAACTCGGGTTGGGCTTCGATCTGGACGAGGGCGGCCCGACGGTGCAACCGGTGATCACCACCCACTGCGTGACCTACAGCGATCGACTGAAGGTCTTCATCGGGCCCGGCGACTCCGTGGTCAGTTTCCTGCGTCCGCTGCGCAGGCTGGACGGCTACACCTCCTATTCGGTGAACCTCACCCGGCTGCCGCACCCTATGCCCGCCGCCGAGATCACCGCGACGATCGGCGCCGCACCGGGTACGAACTCCGTGCATTGCGTCGGCTCGGCCGATGTGCTGGCCATCGAACTGCGCACCACGGTCGACGGGACGCCCCGCCGCTACATTCTCGGGCTGCCCGGGGAGCGCCTCGGTTATCCGGGCGTCGACGTGCCGAATGGGCCCGAACTGCTGCGCGTCTACCCCGACGAGGTCTTCGACGCCGAACATGCCGCGGAGATATTCGCGACCTACTTCCACACCGGCGATATCCCGTCGGGCTTCCAACTTCGCGAGGTCGTCGAATGACGGTCACCCACAACAGCACTGGCAACCACCGGAGGGTACGGCGATGAACGTGATCGTGATCGTGAGTGTCGTGCTGGTCGTCATCGTGATCGCCGCCGTGGTCACCACGATGCTGCGGCCACGCACCGAGCCCACCCACCTGACCGTGGCCGATTTGCAGGCGCGTCTGGCCGAGGAGGCCGAGCGATTGCTTTCGGAAGGTCCGGCGGACGAATCCACCGAGAGCGCGCAGACCGCCGCACCGCAGGACCTCGGCCGCATCGCATAGCAACTGGTCGGTAGCTAGGCTGGATGGCAGTGCTGTCGTTCAGGTCGACTCCGCATTCGGTAGGGATCCGCCAGGGAAAGGATCGTGGCCGTGCGCACAATGCTCGAACAGTTGGTGGCGCTGGCCGATCGGGGGCCGGTGGCCCTGGCCCGGATCGTGGACGCGACCGGGCCCGGACCGCGCGAGCCCGGCGCGGCAATGATGGTTACCGCGCAGGGCGAGGTGCTGGGGTCGTTATCGGGCGGTTGTGTCGAGGCCGCGGTGGTCGAGTCGGCGCGGGAGGTGCTGGCCAGCGGGCACGCGGTATCGGATCGGTTCGGATATGCCGAGACCGACGGTTTCGCGGTGGGTTTGACGTGCGGGGGTGAGATCGAGGTCTTCGTCGAACGCATCGACCGCGCACGGCTGCCGGTGCTGTGCGCATTGCGGTCGGCGATCCAGGCGGGCGAGCCGGTTGCGCTGGCCACCACCCTGGACGCGGCCCCGGATTGGAAACTCTTGCGGCCCGGCGATTCCGAGCCGTGGCGCGGCGTCGACCGCGACGCGCGAGCGCTGCTCGTCGCCGGACACAGCGGCGTGGTCGGCTCGGACGAATGCGAGACGGTCCAGGCCCCGCGGCCCCGCGTGTTCGTGCAGACCTTCGCCGCCCCGGCCCGCATGATCCTGGCGGGCGCCAACGATTTCGTCCGCGCCCTCGCCCGCACCGGCCGTCAGCTCGGCTACCGGATTACGGTCGTCGACGCCCGCGAAACCTTCGCCACCCCAGCCCGATTCCCGTCCGCACACGAGGTGGTCGTCGACTGGCCGCATCGCTATCTGGCCGCCGAGCACGCCGCCGGACGCATCGACGAGCGCACCGTGGTCTGCGTGCTCACCCACGACACCAAATTCGATGTACCGATGATCGTGGCGGCGTTGGGAATCCAGGAAATCGGTTTCGTCGGCGCGCTGGGCTCCCGGCGCACCCACAACGAACGCATCGAACGCCTCCGCGCGTCCGGTGTCACCGACGATCAACTGGCACGCCTGAAAAGTCCACTCGGCCTAGACCTCAACGCGCACACCCCCGACGAGACCGCCATCTCCATCGCCGCCCAGATCCTCGCCGAACGCGGCGGCGCGTCGGCCCGGCCGCTCGTACGAACGGATGGACCGATCCACCACTGAACGCCCCGCGATGGCACCCGGATCCGGATAGAGCAACCGGCCCGCCGCTCGACAGCGCCGCCGGATCCACGCAATCGGTATCCCGGCTGAATCCGGCATGATCTGTGCTGGTCAGAGCAGGTGTTCGAGGCGGAGGGGGATTTCGCGGATGCGGTGGCCGGTGGCGTGGTGGACGGCGTTGATGACGGCGGCGGCGGCGCCGACCATGCCCAGTTCGCCCAGGCCCTTGACGCCCAGGGGGTTGATGAAGGGGTCGTCGACTTCGATGAAGGAGATGTCGACCTCGGGGGCGTCGGCGTTGACGGGAACCAGGTATTCCAGGAGTGAGGAATTGGACCAGCGGCCGTCACGAGGGTCGGCGATGGTGCCTTCCATGAGGGCTTGGGACAGGCCCCAGTTCAGGCCGCCGAGCACTTGGCTGCGGGCCAGCTTGGCGTTGAGGACGCGGCCGGGGGCGAAGGCGCCGACCATGCGGCGCACGCGGATCAGGCCGAGTTCGGGATCGACGGCGACCTCGGCGAACTGGGCGCCGAAGCTCATCATCCCGTGCCGGGTCGGATCGGCGCTCGGCCGCCAGCTGCCGATCGCCTCGATATCGGTGAGGCCGCGGCGGCCGAGCACGTCGGCGTAGGAATCGACCAGCGTCGGTTCGGCTTTCGGGCGCAGCCGACCGTCGACGCCTTCGAGCAGGTGCGGGTCGTAGCCGTGCAGCGGCGACTTGTCATCCGCGATGGCGAGGTCGATAACCTGGGCCAGCAGTTCGATACACGCGGTGTGCACCGCCGCGCTGATCATGCCCGCACCCATCGAGCCGACGGCCGCGGCGATATTCGGATATTCGGTGGTGCCGATATCGATGCGGATCCGGTCGAACGGCACCCCCACGGCATCGCCCGCGACCTGGGTCATGGCGGTGGCGATGCCGGTGCCGAAGTCCTGGGTCGCGGCCTGCACGACCAGCGAGCCGTCCGCGAACAGCCGAGCATGGGCTCGCTGCGGCTGGCCGGGCAGATAGACCGGATAGCCCGCAGTGCCGACGCCCCAGCCGATCCGCCAATTGCCGTCGACACGTGGAGTTTTCGGTCGTTCGCCGGTCCAGCCGAAGCGCTCGGCGGCCTGTTTCAGACATTCCAGGTAGCCGTCGGAGGTCCACGGGTTACCGGTCTGCGGATCGACGGCCGCGTGATTGCGGCGGCGCAATTCGACCGGGTCGAGCCCGATTTCGTCGGCCAGCTCATCGATCGCGCACTCCAGCGCGACCATGCCGGAGGTCTCGCCGGGACCGCGCATGAAAGTCGGCGTCATGATGTTGCCCTTGATCAGCCGATATCGCCCGTCCCAGTTGGGAATTCCGTATGCCTTGCCCGCGACCTCGAGGGACAGCTCGGCCCAATCGTCGAATTGTGAGGTCACGGAAAGCTTGTGGTGGCGCAGGCCGCGGATGCGGCCGTCGGCATCGGCGGCCAACGTGATGCGCTGCTCCTGTTCCTCGCGCAACCCGGTGCCGTAGAACATCTGCTCACGGTTCAGGACGACCCGCACCGGTCTGCCCAGCTCCCTGGCGATCAGCGGCGCGAGGGTGACGTGCGGCCACATCATGGCCTTACCGCCGAATCCGCCGCCGACGTAATCGGCGACTACCCGCACCTTGCCCGGCGAAATGCCCAGATACGCGGCGATTGTCAGCTGCGAGGCCACGATGCCCTGGGTCGAGTCGTAGACGGTGACCGAATCGCCGTCCCACATGGCGGCGGTGGCCGAGCATTCGATCGGATTGTGGTGATTCGCGGCGAAATGGTAAGTGGTGTCGACGGTATGGACCGCCTGCGTCGCGGCCGCCTGGAAATCGCCGCGGGACTGGGTGGCGGGCACCAGACCGCAGAAGACCTTGTCCGGCTGGTATTGCCGATCGCGTCCGTCGTCGAGCCGGACCATGGCGGGCTCGGCCAGGTAGGTCGCCTCGATCAGCCGGGCGGCCTGCTGCGCGACCTCGAAGGTATCGGCGACGACCACCGCGATCGGCTGTCCGAAGTAGTGAATCGTGGTGCCCTGCATGGGAAAGAAGCTCTGCCCGGGCGCGGGTCCGCCGTATGCCGAAGGAAATATCGGTACCTTGGCGACCTTGGGCAGGTTCTCGTGTGTGAATACCGCGACGGCACCGGACTTCAGCGCGGCCGAGGTATCGATCGAGGTCACGGTGCCGCTGCCGATTTCGGCACCGACGAGGACGCAGTAGGCGGCATTGGGCATCGGAATCTCGGCGGTGTAGCGGGCCGAGCCGGTGACCTTGGCGCGACCGTCGACGCGGTCTATCCCCCGACCGACCAGCTGGGCCGCGGCTGGTGCGCTCATGCCTCCACCTCGCTGGCGCTCGGTTCCGGCATGACCGCGTGGGCGGCTGTGTTCATTGTTCGCTCGCTTCGCTCGCTCATTCCCAGCCCTCCTTCGCGACGATTCGGTCGGTGACGGTCGTCAGCGTGCGCACCAGGGTGCGTTGCGCCAGTGCGATTTTGAACCGATTCATCGGATGGGTGGCATCGGCGGCCGCCAGCTCGACGCCGGCGGCGGCCGCGAAGTTGTCCTTGGTCGCGGGCTTGCCGATGAGCGCCGCTTCGGCGATCCGGGCGCGCCACGGTTTGGTGGCAATGCCGCCGAGGCCGATGCGGACGTCGTGCACGGCACCGTGCTGTAGATCAAGCGCCACCGCCGCCGATGCGGCCGCGAATTCATAGGATTCGCGATCGCGCACCTTCATGTAGTGCGAGTTCACGGCGTACGGCAGGGCCGGCACATCGATGCGGACGATGAGTTCGTCCTGGGCGATCGGATGCTCGAGATGCGGGGTATCCCCGGGCAGCAGGAAGAAGTCGTCGAATGCGATGGCGCGCGTGCCCTTGGGCCCCTGCACATGTACGACCGCGTCCAATGCGGTCAGCGCGATGGCGACATCGGAGGGGTGCATGGCGAAGCAGTGGGCACTGGTGCCGAGCACCGCATTCCCGCGATGCAATCCCTCCAGCACACCGCAGCCGCTGCCCGGATCGCGTTTATTGCACGCGTAGGCGGTATCGCGGAATCCGGGACAGCGCACCCGCTGCATCAGATTGCCGCCCATCGAGGCCATATTGCGGATCTGCGCCGAGGCGCCCTTCCACAGGGCGGTCGACAGGAACGGATACCGTTGGATCACACCGGGATCGGCGGCCACCTCACTCATCCGCACCATCGCGCCGATGCGCAGACCACCGTCGGCGGTGTGTTCGAGATCGGTGAGCGGTAGCCGGTTGATATCGACCACGTTGTCCGGCTCCATCGCGCCGATGCGCAGCATATCGACCAACGTGGTTCCACCAGCGAGGAATACGGTATTCGGGCGGGCGGTCACCGCGGCGATGGCCTCGTCAACGGTCTCGGCCCGGGCGAAGGATATCGGCTTCATTTCGACGCACCGCCCGACATCTCGTCGCGGGCGCTCTTTATCGCCTCGCGAATGTTCTGGTAGGCGGCGCAGCGGCAGATATTGCCGCTCATCCATTCCGCGATCTCCTCGTCGCTGCCCGCGTGCCCCTCCTCGATACACGCGATGGCCGACATGATCTGTCCCGGTGTGCAGTAGCCGCATTGGAATCCATCGTGGGTGATGAAGGCCTGCTGCACCGGATGCAGCTCCTCGCCCTCGGCGACTCCCTCGATCGTGGTGATATCGCGGCCCTCCATGCTGAGGGCCAGGGTGAGGCAGGACAATTCCGGCTTGCCGTCGACCAAGACCGTGCACGCGCCGCACGCGCCCTGATCACAGCCCTTCTTGGTGCCGCTGAGATGCAGATACTCGCGCAAGGCGTCGAGCAGGCTCACTCGCGGTTCGATGGCGACCGGGAAGGTATGGCCGTTCACCCGCAATGTCGCCAATGTATAACCTGGACCGGCAAATTCAGGGCTTCGAATATCGTGCTTCGGTAGTTCGCGAATGGTCATCGACTCGTCACTCCTGCTCATCGAGTGTGCACGTAGCGCAATAGCTTCGAACGACGGAAAAGCAATCTCGGATTTGAAGAAAATCCTAGCTTCCGGCCAGCAAACGCGTAGGAGTAACCGAGAACGCACGAACCCCGGACGCGGCGCGCGCCCGGGGTTCGTATCGGATCGGTTTGTGCAGGTCAGGCCGCGGCGCAGGCCGGGCGCAGGGTATTCATCGGCGGGCGATCGACGAGCGAGACCTGCGTGCTGTGTGCGGTGAAGGCATCGCCGATCAGCGGGAACTGGGTCAGCGCCGCACCGGAATCCTGCACCCCGCTGCGACCGAGCACGGTGCCGAGGATCTGACGGCTCATCACGCCGAGATCGGCGAGCGGGCGGTTGCGGTGCGTGCGCACGCCCAGATTCACCTGACCGATCGCGGACAGGCCCAGGCGATCGTAGGTGTCGAGGAGCAGGCCGATCTCCACGCCGTAGCCGGGGGCGAACGGCACCGAGGTCAGCAGTTCACGGGTGCCCGCGTATTCGCCGCCGAGCGGCTGCAGCACCTGCGAGAGTTCCGGTCGCAATGCGGCCAGCAGCGGACGGGCGACGAGTTCGGTGACGCGACCGCCACCGTGCGCGTCCACCGCACCCGCCTGCCGCAGCGGCCTGCGGTAGTAGGCCTTCACCAAATGCATATCGTCGACCAGCAGCAGCGGGCCGAGCAGCTTCGGCACGAAGGCCGGATCCGGGTCGATGAGATCGGAGTCGACGAAGGCGATGACATCGCCACTGGTCACGGCCAGCGACCGCCACAGCACCTCGCCCTTGCCCGGCATCGGATCCAGTTCGGGCACGGCCTGTTCGCGACTGATCACCTCGGCGCCCGCGGCGAGCGCGCGTTCGGCGGTGGCGTCCGTCGAACCGGAATCGAGCACGATCAGCTCATCGACGAGAGTGCCGAGCAGCGGCCGAATGCTGGCCACCACATCGGCGACGGTGTTTTCTTCGTTCAATGCGGGCAGCACCACCGAAACGGTGCGGCCGCGCTTGGCGGCGACGAGTTCGTCGACCGTCCAATCCGGGATGTCCCAGGTATTCGTCGTCGCCCAGCCGGGGCTGTCGTGGTGGTGGAAATTCATACCAGACCTCGCAGGGTTCGTGCGGGGGGCCGGATGCCCTGTATCGCGGCGATCATGTCCACGACGCGCCGCGTTTCGGCAACCTCGTGAACTCGGAAGACTCGGGCGCCGACGGCCGCCGACCATGCTGTTGCTGCCAATGTGCCCTCCAACCGTTCGGATAGCTCGACACCTAAAGTCTCCCCGATAAAATCCTTGTTGCTCAGCGCCATCAAGACTGGCCATCCGGTATTTACAAGAACGTCGATTCCCCGCAACAACTCGAGCCCGTGGTAAGTGTTTTTGCCGAAATCATGGGTCGGATCGATCAGAATCGAATCCTTGCGAACCCCGGCCGCGGCCGCATCTTCTGCGGCGCGCACCACGGTTTGCGTAACTTCTGCCACCACATCGGCATAGCGCACCCGATGCGGACGGGTGCGCGGGACCGCCCCGCCGGTGTGGCTGCACACGATGCCGACGCCGCGATCGGCGGCCACCCGGACCAGATCCGGGTCGGCGCCCGCCCAGGTGTCATTGATCAGATCCGCGCCGGCGGTCACCGCGGCATCGGCCACCCCGGCACGCCAGGTATCGATGCTGATCAGTAGCTCGGGATACTTTTCTCGGATGGCCGCGACGAACGGGACCACGCGGCGGGCCTCTTCCACCGCGTCCACCAGGGTGCCGGGCCCGGCCTTCACACCGCCGATGTCGACCAGGTCGGCGCCCTCGTCAACGGCCCGCGCGACCGCGTCCATGGCGGCCGCGTCGGTGAATGTGGCGCCTCGGTCGTAGAAGGAGTCGGGGGTGCGGTTGACGATGGCCATCACCAACGCCCGATCCGTCGCCACCGGCTTGCCGCACAGGGTGGGAAGCGGCGCTGCGGTGGGGCTGAACATGGTTCCGACTGTAGCTTCCCGGGAACTATTGCTTCGGGGCGCGGGCCGCGGCGACGTCGGCGGCGTATTCGTCGTAGGCGGGGATATAGCCCTCGGTGCGACCGGCCAGTACATACAGCTGGCTGTCGGCGTCGGGGGTGTAGCCCTGTTTGCGGAGTTCGACCTTGCGGCTCTTGAAGGTGGAGGTCTGTTCGAGTTCGGCGACGACCCGGATGAACAGCGGTACCGCGTAGCCGGGCAGCCGCGAGTAGGCCAGTTCGGCGAGCGCGTGGCCGTCGAACTCGGCGCCCGGGAACAGCGTCACCGCCGCCATGCCCGCCTTACCGTCCGTGCCCGGGATATCGACGCCGAAGACGACGGCCTGCGAGATCGCATCGGATTCGGCCAGCGCGCCCTCGACCTCGGTGGTGGCCACGTTCTCACCCTTCCAGCGGAAGGTATCGCCGAGCCGATCGACGAAGGCGATGTGATGCCAGCCCTGATCGCGGACCAGATCGCCGGTATCGAACCAGACGTCGCCGTCGGTGAAGCCGTCGCGCACCAGCTTCGCCTCGGAGGCGGCCCTATCGGTGTAACCGTCGGCGGGCGAACGGCTGGTCACCTTGGCCAGCAGCAGGCCGACGCCGCCGCTAGGCACACGGCGCAGCCGACCGTCCTTGTCGCGCTTGGCCTTTCCGGTCGCGTCGTCGTATTCGACGATGGCGTAGGGCAGCGGCCCGAAACCGGCCGTGCGATCCACCCCGAAGGCGTTGACGAAGGCGATATTCACCTCGCTGGCGCCGTAGAACTCGACGATCCGGCCGATGCCGAAACGGGACTTGAACTCATCCCACAGCTCCGGGCGCAGCCCATTGCCGACGGCGAGCCGGACCCGATGCTGCCGGTCGGTCGGCTTGACCGGCTGATTGAGCAGGTAGCGGCAGAGTTCACCGATGTAGATGAATGCGCTCGCCTGCTCGCGGATGATCTCGTCCCAGAACCGGGAGGCCGAGAACTGCCTGCCGAGCGCGAAGGTGGCGCCCGCGGCGAGCACCGACGACAGCGCGACCGTCAGTGCGTTGTTGTGGTAGAGCGGCAGGCAGCAGTACAGAGTGTCATTGCCGCGCAAGCGAATTCCGAGTCCGCCGAGTCCGGCCATGCTCTTGGTCCAGCGCAGATGTGTCATCACGCTGGCCTTCGGCAGTCCGGTGGTGCCGGAGGTGAAGATCAGGAAGGCGCGCTCCTTCGCGGTGACCTGCGCACAGCTCGGCGGGTCGGTGGCGTCCGCGTCCCGGGCGGCCTTGTCCAAGTCTTGCGAAAAGAGCACGTTGGCAAGGGGTTCGGCGAGCGAGTCCAATGCCGCGCGGCATTCCTCGCCGACCACGTTGAGCACGCTGTCGAGCAATCCGAAGCTGTGGGCGAGCACCTGATCGCGCTGGTTGTGGTTCAGCAGGCCGACTGTCGCACCGAGTTTCACGGTGGCCAGCACCACGAACAGGGTTTCGGGACGGTTGGTCATCAGCACGCCGACCACGTCACCGCGTCGCACACCCCGGTCGGCGAGCACGGCCGCATACCGGTTGACCTCGGCGTTAGCCGCGCCGTAGCTGAAGGACCGGCCCTCGTACTTCAGGAACGGCCGGTCGGGATGGCGGTGTGCGTTGCGTTGGAAGTACAGGCCGACCGAGGATTCATCTTCCGGCCGCACCAGCATGCCGAGCGCGCCACGCAGCATGGACGGCGCGTCTAATGCCATGCGCGGCAACTGCTTTGCGATATCGAACAGGCTGACGGCGGGGCGGGCGTCGATGCTCACTGGGTCACATCTCCTCGTCGAGAGTGGTGCCGGGCTCATCCGTCACCGAGGGTTCTTGCACCGCACCGGGTTTCAGCGCCGCGAAGGCGGCGGCCAGATCCTCGACCACGGTGACCCTGGCCATGGCCCACTCGGATACGAACTTCCGATCGTAGAGCTGGCCCAGCCAGTCGAATAGACCTCGATAGAAACCATTGGGATCGAGCACAACCACCGGCTTGTTGTGTTGGCCCAGATACCCGCCGGTCCAGGTCTCGAAGAATTCCTCGAGGGTGCCGATGCCGCCGGGCAGGGTGAGGAAGGCGTCGGCGCGATCCTCCATGACCTGTTTGCGCTGGCGCATGGTGTCGGTGACGATCAGCTCGTCGGCATCGACATCGGCCACTTCCTTGTGCACCAAATGTTTCGGGATCACGCCGATGGTGTGCGCGCCGCCGGCGCGGGCGCCGGTGGCCACCGCGCCCATCATCGAGACGTGACCGCCGCCGGAGACCAATTGCCAACCGCGCCTGGCGATCTCGGTACCGACTCGGGCCGCGAGCGCGAGCAGTTCGGGTTCGCCGGTGCTGGCCGAGCAGTAGACACACACCGCGTACCCGCGCTCGCTCACCACTGGTCCTCCGTACCGATGGTGTCGGTGCCATTATTCGCTGCTGCGGTCGACAGGATGATCTGCACGAGCTCCTCGACGCTGTCGGTCACATGCAGTAGACCGAGGTCGCCGGGTGAGATCTTGCCCGAGCCGCCGAGCGAATCGCGCATCCAGTCGACGAGTCCGGCCCAGTATTTGCTGCCGAACAGGATGATCGGGAAGCGGGTGATCTTGTGGGTCTGCACCAGGGTCAGCGCCTCGAACAGCTCGTCCAGGGTGCCGAACCCGCCTGGCAGACAGATAAATGCCTGCGAGTACTTCACGAACATGGTTTTGCGCGCGAAGAAGTAGCGGAAGTTGATGCCCAGATCGACCCACTCGTTGAGGCTCTGCTCGAAGGGCAGCTCGATGCCGAGTCCGATCGAGTAGCCGCCCGCCTCCGAGGCGCCGCGGTTCGCGGCCTCCATTACGCCCGGACCGCCGCCGGTGATGACCGCGAACCCGGCCTGCGCCAGCGCGCCGCCGATCGCCACGGCGGCCCGATACTCCGGATGATCCGCCGGAGTACGGGCCGAGCCGAAGACGGTGACCGCGCGCGGCAGTTCGGCGAGCGCACCGAAGCCCTCGACGAATTCGGCCTGGATGCGCAGCACCCGCCACGGATCGGTATGCACCCAATCGCTCGGGCCGTGCCGGTCCAAGAGGTTCTGGTCAGCGGTGCCGCCCGGCTTGCGATCGCGGCGGAACATGATCGGTCCGCGGAATTTGGGTGTCGACTTCGGCGTGCTTACGGTCTCGTTATCGGCGGCTTCGGTGGACATGGCGCACACGCTACCGGGCTCCCCCGCCTCCCCGAATCTTTAGGCGCCGGACTCAGGCGCGGCGATTGTGACGTTGGCGGGCGGCGGTTGAGTTGCGGGCAAGTTAGCCCGTCCCCGGCGAGTTACCCATGTTCTTACGAAATCAGCGGGCTAGTTCGACAGAATCCGAGACTCGTTCGGTCAGGTAGGTGCGCAGGGTCGCCGCGACGGTGGTGATCTGGGCGACCGGGACGTGTTCGTCGCGCTTGTGGGCGAGGTTGGGGTCGCCGGGACCGAAGTTCACCGCCGGGATGCCGCGGGCGGCGAAGCGCGCGACATCGGTCCAGCCGTACTTGGCGCGCACACTGTCGGCGCCGACCACGGTGATCAGGTCCTTGGCGGCGGGGGCGGTCAGGCCGGGCAACGCGCCCGCGGCGGAGTCGATGAGCTCGAAACCGAGCTCGAGTCCGTCGAATACCGCGCGCACATGTTCGGTGGCCTGCTCGACGGTGCGGTCCGGGGCGAAGCGGAAGTTCACCTCGACCTCGGCCTCGTCCGGAATCACATTGCCCGCCACCCCGCCCCCGATGCGGACCGCGGAAAGGCCCTCGCGATAGACGCAGCCGTCGATATCGACATCGCGGGCCTTGTAGTCGGCGAGCCGCTGCAATACCGGGGCCAGCCGGTGAATCGCATTGTCGCCCCTCCAGGATCGCGCCGAATGCGCGCGCACGCCCTTCGTCGTGAGCCGGACGCGAAGGGTGCCCTGGCAACCCGCCTCGATGACGCCGCCGGACGGTTCACCGAGGATTGCCAGATCACCGACGAGCCAATCCGGCAGCTCGCGCTCGATGTGGTTGAGGCCGTTGTGCCTAGCGGCGATCTCCTCGCAGTCGTAGAAGATCAGCGTCAAATCGTGCACGGGTTCGGCGACGGTCGCGGCCAGATGCAGGAATACCGCGTCCCCGGATTTCATATCGACGGTGCCGCAGCCGTAGAGCCGGCGCTCCCCCGCCTCGTCCACGAACATGCTCGGGACATTGTCGGCGATGGGCACGGTGTCCAGATGACCGGCGAGGATGACCCGAGTCGGCCGCCCCATGTTGGTGCGCGCGAGCACCACATTTCCGTGCCGCAGTACCTCGAAACCCGTGGTCTGCTCGCGCAGCGCCCGCTCGACAATGTCGGCAATGGTCGCCTCGTCCCGAGAAACGCTGGGGATGTCGACGAGAGCCGCGGTCAGCGTGATGGGGTCGGCGCGCAAGTCGATGGTCACGGCTGCCAGCCTACGGCCGCGACATCGGCCCGGCGGTTGCGCCCATCGCCATCGTCACAACGGTGGTTCGACGACCGACAGGAATCAGCCGTGCGGTGCCACGACACCACCTACACGGCTGGTCGGATCGTCGGCGACATCAATGGTCAGCCCACCTGCATCGGGCCGAGTGAGCGGAGCTCGGCACCGCGCGGTCGCTATCGGCGCGCACTGGTCGACGTGGCTGACCACCGTCATCGATGGGTGGGTAACCTCTGATGACGTGAGCATTCAGGGAGCAGCAGCAGTCGGTATCGCCAATGTGACCGCGGACGGGACCGTATTGGATACGTGGTACCCGAATCCGGAGTTGGGCGCATTCGGTGACACCGGCACGAAGCGCCTGGATGAAGCGCCCGCGGAATTCGCGGCGCTGCTCGGGTTCGACGAGGCGCGCGGGGTCGATGTGATCGCGGTGCGGACCACCATCGCCGATCTGTCCGCGGCCCCGGTCGACGCGCACGATGTGTACCTGCGGCTGCACCTGCTCTCGCACCGGCTGGTCAAGCCGCACCAGGTGAGCCTGGAGGGGCAGTTCGGGCTGCTCAGCAATGTGGTGTGGACCAACCACGGTCCGGCCGCGGTGGAGGGCTTCGAGGCGACGCGCGCCAAGCTGCGCGCGCGCGGGCCGGTCACGGTGTACAGCATCGACAAGTTCCCCCGGATGGTCGACTACGTCGTGCCGTCGGGCGTGCGCATCGGCGACGCCGACCGGGTTCGCCTCGGCGCGCATCTCGCCTCGGGCACCACCGTGATGCACGAGGGCTTCGTGAACTTCAACGCGGGCACCCTCGGCGCCTCGATGGTCGAGGGCCGCATCTCCGCGGGCGTGGTGGTCGGCGACGGCTCCGATATCGGCGGCGGCGCCTCCACCATGGGCACGCTGTCCGGCGGCGGTACCACCATCATCTCCATCGGCGAGCGCTCCCTGCTCGGCGCCAACTCCGGCCTCGGCATCCCGCTCGGCGACGACTGCGTGCTCGAGGCAGGGCTCTACCTGACCGCTGGCACCAAGGTCAGCACCCCCGACGGCACGGTCGTCAAGGCCGCCGCCCTCAGCGGCCAGAACAACCTCCTGTTCCGCCGCAACTCCACCACCGGCGCCGTCGAGGTCGTCCCCCGCAAGGGCACCGGCATCGAACTCAACGCCGACCTCCACGCCAACGACTGAGCGTTCGTCCGCCTCTCCCTAGATCGTTCCGCGCGAATTCTCTTATTGATTGCTTTCGCTGCCGGGAGGGTTCGCGCTCGGGGGAGGTGGTGCCAACTCCGAAAGCTTGCTCAGCACTTCGCGAATCGTCTGTATCGTCGGCCCGCCGTGTGCGCACAGTTCACTGTCCAGTGGCGGGAAAGTGATCCCTCGTGCGGCGGCGCGCTCGCGCGGGCTCGAAGTCTGCGGTGCGAGTCGGCCCGCATCCACCAATGTGCGGTACGCTGCGGCTTTCCATAGGCAGCAGGCGACCCGGCAGGCGAGATGACGTTGCATCTGCTTGTGTGCCAGTTCGACATCGGCTCGTTCGCAGACCTGCGAGGGCGTCACGATCACGGTCCTGTTCATCACGCCCCCGTTTCGATCGGTGCCGGGTACATGACCCGCGCCCAAGTCTCTGCCGGGCACACGGTTTCCAGGTCGAAATCTTCGCAGACCCGCGCTGGCTGGTTATCGACGTGGGCCAGGTCGTACACCACGATCGCCACCACGCCCAGCCCCGCCGCGATACCCAGCGCGTAGCCGATCGGGTCGGTAGTGCCTTGTGGGGGCCGCACCGTGTAGAGGTATCGCAAGCCCAGCGATCGGGCGTGCCGCTCGACCGCGACCGCGTGTCGAGGCGCGTCGAGTCCGGAGACGGCCCCGCGCACGAGTCCGATCGCTTTCGGTCGGCGGTCGCCATCTGGGATGTCAGGTTCTGCGGGTTGCATGCTCTCACCACCAGTAACTGTCAGTTGCATTGTGAGTGAAGGGGATTAGGGAGGATCAGGCCGCTCACGCGGTGGCACTGACGGGGCCGGGGATCGCGTCGTCACCGAGTTGTTCGGCGACGAAACCAGTCGCCAGTGCCAGCGCAGCCTCATGGCCGTCGGCGGCCAGAGGCAGCCATGGCAGCGCCAACTCATTCAGCACCGCCCCGACGTGGTGGTCGGCCAGTGTCCGGAATTTCTGGTTGCCGTCGCGGGTCTTGTTGGTGCCCAACGGAATATCCGGGTCGAGCTGCGTGCGGAAGACGAGGTGATAGCGGTCGCTATGGGCGCGAGCCAGCGTTTCCAGATATGCCCATCCATCCGGGTCCGGGGTCTCGCCCCGATAGTCCAGAGCGGCCCGGTAGTAGCCCAGCGCGTCGGGGACCGCGCGGTCGACCAGCACCACATCGCCGTGCAGCCATGCCTCGAGTTCGTTGCTGATCCCGCGCGTCATGATCCACAACGTGGAGGTCCACGTGTGATTCCACAGGATCGGCAACCCCAAGCGTTGCGCTTGTTCGCCCAGGTCCGCGACCGTGGAGACTTGCAGGCCCGTCCGGCGTAGCTCGTGAGCCAGCCGGGCAAGGAAGGTGCTCTTGCCGGTGGAATGGGTGCCGACCACCGCGATGGTGACCGGCTGATCGAGGGAATTCACCACAAACCTCCTTCGGGTTCTGGGACAGGCAGAAACTCGGGAAGGCCAGCCGCAGTGACCAACTCGGGCCAGTCCAGTTCGCCATCGGTGATCAATGCGCACAGCAACTGCCACGCTGCCCAGGTGTCGTATCCGGCGCGGTGGTAGCGCTGCCCGGCAACGGTGCTGGTGTCGAGTTGGCCACGTTCGATGAGTTTGTCCAGCGCATACGAATCCAGCCCCTGCCAAACCGTCTTTGCCAGGCGCAGCGTGTCCAGAATCAACGGCGGGTTCCAGTCCGGCAGATGCGCTGTGAGGACCTTGCGCTCGACGGTGGCGTTGTGGGCGACCAGCACCCGCCCGCACAGGGCTTCGTCGATCTCGTCGGCGACCTCTCGCCAGGGCGAGCAGTCGGACAGATCGGCGTTGGTGATTCCGTGGACCTTGCGCGTGACGATCGGTGTCACCGGCTGTTGCGGCTGGATCAGCCACGACCGCAACGCATCCGGGGTCGTCGGCCCGTCCACCAGCAACACCGCGATCTCGATGATCTCGGGTGGGTTCTGCCCGTTGCCCTCCACGTCGACCACGGCCAATTGCCGCTCGTGCAGGGTGTTCGGGAACGGAATCGGTGTCGTCATGATGGCGTGTTCTCCCTCGTGGCGGGCCAGCCCAGGTCGGCGCGGCCGTGACGGTTGTGGTGGTGTGGTTTGTCGATGTCGTGGACCTGGTACCCGTGACCGTGCTGGAGGCAGTAGCGGCGCTGTTCGTCCAGCCCGGACACGACCACAGCGCGGTCGTTGACCTCTACGAGGGTGCCGCCCAGGTCGGCGGCCTGATCGGCGACATGCCGTTCGTCGGGGCGTCGCCATGCCCGAGCACACCGCTGTAGCTGTGCGACCGGGCAGATGTCGCACAGTTCGCTGATGCTGTAATGGCCGTTGTAGTCGGCGATTCCGTGCGCGTAGGCGACCGCGCAACTGGTCTTGCGGAACAATGGGGAACCGGGCCGACTGGTGTCGGCAGCATTGAGAATCCGTCGTTCCAGCGCCTCGGGGAACACCTTGCGCCGGGCACCGTCCGGATAGGGTTCGGGCAGTCCGTTCGCCCGGTAGTAGTCGCGGATCTGGTCTTTGAAGAACAGTCCAGTGAACACCGTCGCGTGCGCGTGCTGGCTCAGCGTGAGCGCACGGCGTAGATGCTCATCCGAGTCGTTGAGACCCGGCACGATCGGCCGCCAGTACAACACCACCCGATAGCGGTCCGCACGCTCGAACGCCGTCACCAGCGACCGCGCCGCGATCGCAGAGTCCACAGGTTCGACCCGAGGGTCATCGATACCCGAATGCGTCACCAGCACAGTGACTTTCAGATTCCTGATCGAGTTCAGGACCGCGCAGTCCTCCGGCTCGATCCGCCACCGAGTGATCACCAGAACGTGGTTGGTCAACCCGCGCGCATCCAGCAGTTTCAACATGGTGAAGGTGTGCTGCTTGACCCTGGGCAACATCGGGTCGGTAGCCCGGTTCAGCAGCTGGATCGGTGTCACGTGCGGCCGGAAGTACCGATGACCGGTCAGCAGGTCGGCGGCCTCCTGGTCGTCCATCAGCGCTCGCGGAACCTTCATCTCGAAGTTGTCGAACAAATGCCGCACGCAATACCCGCAATCCAGCGGGCACCCCACAATCCAGTTCAGACTGAGTCCGGACTTGCGGTACTCGATCACATCCAGTAGTTCCGGCCGCATTCTCGCTCGCTGTGCCACGTCCAGCAGCGGAACACCGTGGCGGGTCGTCGTTCTCATGGCCTGCGCCTCCAACTCGATTCCAGGCCACCGGTTTTGCGGTGCCTACAACGAGCAGACCGCCGCATACCCAAGGCAAGGAAGGTGGCAAATCGACCGAAACCCGATTTGCCACCCCCACGCGATAAGCCAGAATGAACCCATGAACAGGGGGCTGACGACCGACCCGACCAGCCAACCGGAACGGCAGCCAGCGACCATTGCCGACGAGCTGGCGCGCGAAATCAAGAGACTCAGACTCAGTTCCGGCCTGAGTCAGCGCGCGCTGGCAGCCAAGATCGGATACTCGCGTCAGTATGTCTCCATGGCCGAGTGGGAGAACAGTGATCTTCCCTCAGCAGAGTTGATCTGTGCCATCGACACCGCTCTCCACGCAGGTGGTGAATTGGTGGCGCTACGCGCCACGGCTGGATCCCGCCAACGGGCCGAAATCAGCACGACCTATCCATCACAAGCCGAAGCCACCAAAGAGATCCGAGACCTGACGGCCGCCGCCAGCAGGATCGACGTCATGGCGGTCAGGGGACTCGGCATCCTGGGTCTCAATGATTCACTGCTGCGTGATTTACTCCCTGCACAAGCACGACTTCGAGTTCTATTGCTGGACCCCGAATCCGACGCAGTAGCCACGCGAGCCGAGGCGATCGGAGAGTCTGCCGAATCTTTCGCAGTGGGCATACATTTGTCGATCGCACGCATCAAAGAACTGGCGGATGCAGGTAGACCCGTGGAGATTTACACCTATAGCGAGGTTCCGGTGTGGCGGATCATCAAGATAGACGAGGTCCTCTTCGTATCCGCTTTCACTACGAATCGCGAGGGCCATACATCGCCCACACACCGTGTCGATCCGAATAACCAAGGTGTTCTGCATCATGCGTTCGTTACCACCGTGGAACGAGCCGTGTCGAGCGCGACCCGAATCGTCTGAAACAATTGGAGCCGAAGATGATCGAAGCAGAATACAAGGCGAAGCTCACTAACCCGGATTCGGTTCGAGCGAGACTGAAGGAACGGGCCGACGCTGAGAACGTGTCCTATCGGGATGTTTATTTCGACACCGAGGACAATGAACTTGGACGAGCTGATCGAGAATTTCGCCTCCGAACCATCACCGGCGCGGGCGAGACGCGCCACCTGCTGACGTTCAAGGATTCTGCGGTCGACGCCGCAACAGGTTCCAAGCCCGAGTTCGAGACCGTCGTCGGTGAGCGAGAAGCACTGGAAGAGATCATCGCGCAGCTCGGGTATATACCCATGATCGAACTGACAAAACACTGTGAGAACTTCCGGTTCACCAGTACCGGCCATGAGCTGCTGGCAACCGTCGTGACGGTCCCTGAGATCGACGGCACGTTCCTCGAGCTGGAGACGCAGGCTACCGAGGAGGACCTCCACGCGGCACTGGCCGATCTGCGGACGGTGCTGGCCGAACTCGGTGTGTCAGAAGACCAGCTGACCACCGAACTCTATACGGATGCTGTTGCGGCAGTACGTAATCGGCCGAAGTGAATCAGAGTCAACCGCTGAATCTTGCTCGCCGCTGAAACATCGGTTCGGGAACTTCGGGAGAGGATTGAAACCCTCGAGGTCTACGCAGATTTCCGGTCAAGACCGTCTGCACGAACCCGTGTTCGTGCAGCGAGGCAATGGAATCAAACGCACCGGGATACGCTGGCTGCTCACGGGCGAGTTCCTGTTCCCCCTCGAACATCACACGGGCCAGTACCTCGTGAAACCGCTCGACACCCTCTTCGGCAACTTCCGACTGCCCGCGTAAGCCGCACTCATACCGAGCATTCTGGCTGAGGTCTGTCTGAGCGGCACTTTGCGCGTCCGTGTCCATGATGGGTGGCCTACCGGCCGACTCGGCAATACAGCATGTTTCCGTAGCGTTGTTGTCGCGAGATTCAGGAGGAGGTTTCGGCTTGCTCCTGACGTAACGTCAGGTCCTAGCGTCGGCGGTACCAGCGCAAGGTGCGCTGGTGGAAGTGAGATGGAAGCGGATGGGCGAGACGGGAATTGAGCAGGTGTGGAAGGTCGGTGAGCTCGCGACCGAGGCCGGATTGACGGTTCGGACGTTGCATCATTACGACCGCATCGGGTTGGTGCGTCCCGCCCGGCGCACCAATACCGGTCACCGCCTCTACACCGCAGCCGATGTCCAGCGCGTGTATCAGGTTTTGGCATTGCGTCAGCTGGGTCTGGGATTGGACCAGATCGCGAACGTGCTCGCGGGCACCGCGGCAATGGCGCGGGTGTTGGCCGCGCATCGCGATTGTCTGGCCGCTCAGGTGGTTGCGATGCAGGACCTGCATGCCCTAGTGGCGACGCTGGCGACAACTGCGGAGAACCGGCCCGACATCTCCGCGAATCACTTCCTGGAATTGATCAGGAGGACTGTCATGGTCGACGACACCGTCAAGCAATACTTCACCCAAGAGAATGCCAAGGCTTTCACCACCCTCTATTTCGCCCAGCTCACGGCCCGACAGAGCACACTGGAGCTTTGGTATGCCGAGGATGCGCAACTCACAGTCGGGGACACACCGTATGTGGGCACGACGGCGATCTTCGAGCAGCTCGTCCGATTCCCGCAGGCTGGGTACAACGTCAACGCGATTGATGTCCAGTCGGACACCGATGCCACTACGCTTCTTCGGGTGACTGGACATCTCATGCTGGACGGAGCTCCGGATGCTCGTCCGTTCGAGACATCATTCACGCTGAACAACTCCTCGATGATCGCCGTCCAGTCCTTCCAAGGCATCTAGCGCCCCGTCCAGGTAGCTCGTGTTGGTAAGGGTATGTTGCTTGACGAGACTCCGACTCCCGAGCAGTGCAATGCCCTCGTTCAGTCCAGCCTCTTTTCGAAGCAGTGGTCTACCAGCGGGTCGTCGCCGTACGGCGGGATCTCGGCGTATCCGTGCTTCGCGTAGAGGGCGGGCCTCCACGAGATCCTTGCGTGTGGTCAGGCGGATCGTGCGGGCGTCGAGTTCGCGGGCGGCGACCTCGGCCGAGCCGAGCAGTGCGGCGCCGCCGCCGTCGCCGCGTGCATCGAGGCGGACGAACATGCGCGTCAGCTCGAGTGTCTGCGCGTCGAGGCGGCGCAGGCCGACGCAGCCGACGGCCTCGCCGCTTCGGCGCGCGAGCAGCAGAAGGCCGGTGGGCGGGGTCAGGTCTTCGCTGTCGTGGCCATCGGCAAGATGCCGGTCGATCTCCGCGTCATCGGTGGGACGGCCGTAGTAGCGGCTGATCATCTCGGCCAGGTACAGCCGGAGGATGGTGGCGGCCTCGGGCGAACCCGGCTCGGCGGGCTCGATCGCCCACGGGGCAGACCCGTTCTCTGTCACGGCATCATCCTCCCCCACTCGTCAATCGAATTACGTTCCCGACCAACGGTTTTCGCGTCCATTTCGGCAGAGTGAGCTAATGCCTCGTCAAGCAACGTACGGCAGGTAATGCGGTAGCCGGATCTTGGAGTCGACGGCGAAGTCGCGTTTGGGTTCGGCGTGCTGGTTGCGCCAGCGGATGTAGGCGGCGATCGCGTCGTCCTGCTCGCCGTGGCTGCGGTGGTCGGCGCCGTTGAGCGCGAAGTACCTCAGTGCGGTGAACTCGGACTCAATCCAGTTCAACCAGCTCGAGTAGGTCTTGGCAACCTTCTGCAACCGTCGCCCCTCCTCGGGAGTCACCGCGCGCACGAACACTTCCGGTTTCCGAGCCACGACACCACCAAGTCGACACCCTTACCAACACGACCTACCTGGACGAGGCACTAGATCGCGATTGGACGATCCCGCCAGACCTTCGTGTCACGCGATGCCACAAATTGGCTTCAGCTGAAGCGTGCGTTCTCAGGTCGCGCGCTTCTTGGCTATTACCTCGCGTTCCCTGAGTCCAATCGCCGCCGCCGTGTGTGACCCAACCGGCGACAAAATTTGGGAACCGCCATCTATAGCTGGGGGTCGCAGCTCCTGGGTGGTTGCTGGTCAGCCGTCGCCCGCTTGTCATCAATCCCGCCATTTAATGACTGACGTCGACCAACGACACTCGCACGCGCCAACGCTAGTAATCGATATCACAGCCGAATCGGCATTACGCGTGGCTGACTCCGGCCTCCAGGCCGAAGGCGATGATCCGCGTGGGATGGATGCGGATCATTTCCCGGGAGACGCCGGGGATGTAGGGCTCTACGTCGGTCAGTTGTTCGGCGGTGCCGCGGATTTCGAGGCAGCGCACGCGCCAGGGTTGGATCGAGGCGATGTCGTCGACGACGAAGGCGACGTGGTTGTTGGTGGCGATATTGCGGAACTTCCAGGATGTGCCCATATTCCAGCCCGCGATATCGATGGTGCCGAGTTCGGCGTTGTAGCGGAAGCCGACGGGGCTGTTCTGGGGTGAGCCGTCGGGGCGCACGGTCGCCAGTCGGCCGAGGCGTTGGGTGTGCAGGTAGTCGATCTGTTCGGGGGTCAGTGCTGCGCTCATATCCGCGACCGTAGAACCTGAACTTAAGTTGAGGTCAAGCAGTCCGCGGCGGTCAGTCGGCCTGAGCGTGCACCTCTCGCGCAGATGTGGCAAAAATCGCCGGATTCAGCGGAAAGTGCGCGCGCAGGCCGTTGTGTTCACCCCAGCAGCTTCTTCTGTACCTTCCCCATGGCGTTGCGGGGGAGCGAGTCCACGACGCGGACCTCGCGTGGGCGCTTGTGCACCGAAAGCTGCTCGGCCACATGCTCGATGAGGTGCTTCTCGATGGAATCCGGTGCGGCACCGCGCAGTACGACATAGGCCACGATGCGCTGTCCCAGATCGGCGTCGGGGAGTCCGACCACTGCGACCTCGGCGACCTCCGGATGTCCGAGCAGCACGGTCTCGACCTCACCCGCGCCGATTCTGTACCCGCCGGACTTGATGAGGTCGACCGATTCCCGGCCCACGATGCGATGGAAACCATTTGCATCGATGGCCGCGACATCACCGGTCTTGAACCACCCGTCGTCGCTCCAGCATTCGGCGGTTGCCTCGGCCCGGTTGTAATAGCCGTCGAATAGCATCGGGCCGCGGATCTGTAGCCCACCGATGCTCTCGCCGTCGTGCGGGACGTCCGCGCCCGCCTCGTCCCGGAGCCGGGTCTCGACGCCCGCGACGGGAGTACCGACCCAACCGGGGCGGCGTTCCCCGTCGGCGCGAGTCGATAGCGTGATCATCGTTTCGCTCATGCCATAGCGCTCGATCGGCGGGTGCCCGGTGAGTTCACGAAGACGCTCGAACACCGGCACGGGCAGCGGCGCACTACCCGATACGAGCAACCGCGCATCACCCAATTGCCTTGCCGCATCGGGGTCTTCGACAATGCGCGACCATACGGTCGGCACACCGAAATAGAGCGTGCCACGGGCGGCCGCGTACGCCTGCGGCGTCGGCTTGCCGGTGTGGATCAGCGGGCTGCCCACCCGCAGCGGCCCGAGCACGCCGAGGATGAGCCCGTGCACATGGAACAGCGGAAGTCCGTGCACCAGTACGTCATTCGGCGTCCAAGCCCACGCGTCGGCGAGTGCGTCCAGCCCGGCGGCAATGGCACCGCGGTTGAGCACGACTCCCTTGGGCAGACCGGTGGTCCCCGAGGTGTAGAGCACGAATGCCGGTGTGGCAGGGTCGGGTTCGGGATAGGTGTGCCAGGAGCGGGCATGTACGCGCACCGGCACCACCGGCAGCTCCGTGCCCTCCGGCGCCTCTCCCAACCAGGCCTGCGCGCCCGAATCGGTGAGGATATGCGCCAGTTCGGCGGTGCCCGAGTCCGGCGGCACCGGCACCACGGTTACGCCCGCGATGAGGCAGCCGACGACCGCGAGCACCGTGGTCACGGTCGGCCGGGCCAGCACCGCCACCCGATCCGCGCGCGCGATGCGCTCGGCCACCGACGTAGCGGCGCCGAGTAGATCGCTGCGCGACAAAATCACCCCGTCGATCGTCACGGCATCAGGGATATCCGCTCCAGCCGCGACGGCGAGCGGGTTGAGCGAACGAAGCAGCAGCGGTGGCGGATCGAACGACATTCGCTCACGCTACTTCGGCGCGGCACCGCACCTCCACACTCCCCCTTGACAGCGCCGTGGCGGTTGACACGCCCCTGAGGCAGTGAGAATGTTGACCCATATCCTTCTCAACGATGAGAACGGGGTCGCTGATGACCAACCCGCTTCGAAAGCCAACGCCCGACGCCGAGGACACCTTCGACATCGAGCAGTACCTCGATGGCGTCGCCGCCTTCTTCGGCGGCACGGCGAATGTCATCATGCAGCTCAGTACACCGCCGGTCGGCTACGGCGTGCTGGAGAGCACCGTCGACAGCGGCAAGGTCATGCTGCATCCGATCAAGCGGCTGCGCACCACGCTGACCTACCTCTCGGTCGCCTTGCTCGGCACCGACGATGAACGCGCGATCTACCGCGACGCCGTCAATGTGTCGCATCGCCCGGTCAAGTCGACCGCGGCGAGCCCGGTGAAGTACAACGCCTTCGATCCGGGGCTGCAGCTATGGGTCGCGGCCTGCCTGTATTGGGGCGCCCGCGACCTCTACGAGCGCATGCACGGCCCGATGCACGACACCGAGGCGGAGGCCTTCTACTACTACGGGGCCCGACTGGGCACCACCCTGCAGATGGGTCCGCAGATGTGGCCCGCCGATCGTGCCGCCTTCGACAAGTACTGGACCGAGAATCTCGCGAAGACCAGGATCGATCCGCCGATCCGCGACTACTTCAACGACCTGATCGATCTGAAGATGCTCCCGCTCCCCGCCCGGCTGCCTTTCGCTCGGTTCCACCGTTTCGTGGTCACCGGCCTGCTGCCCGAACATCTGCGCGACCAGATGGGCATGACCTGGACCGCCCGCGACGATCGAATCCTCGACGCGATCCTGCACGCCCTGGGTTCGGTGACGGCGCGAATGCCCAAGCAGGCCAGGATGTTTCCGATCAATGCCTACCTGTGGGACATGCGCGTCCGCAGGCGGTTCGGCCTGCGCCTGGTGTGATTCGACGGATGGCAGTCGGCGCAGCGCTACAGCCGGAACGAAACGGCCACATGCTCGCGCGCGAACTTCCGGATCGCGGCGTCGTCGTCGAGCGGGAGCACCGTTTGCGGAGTAAGTGCCAATGACAGCGCCGTCCGGGCGATCATCTCGGCGACCGGCTCCGGGTCGTACTCGGGCAACTTGCGCTCGTCTTGCAGCCGGGTAATGAATTCGGCCAGGTAGTCGCGTCCGAGCTCGATGACCGGTGCGCCCTTGACCGTGAGATACGGCAGCACGATCTCCGGCTCGGTCTTCAACAATCGGTCGAGCAGCTTATTGCCGCGCAAACCGTTCAGAAACGCGACGAACAGCTCCACGATCTGGTCCTCGGCACTGGCGTCGCGATCGACCTGCCGCTGCAGGGCCGCGTCCACCTCCTCGACGAACTGGCGCGCCTGCCGCATCCCGACCGCCTGGATGAGATCGGACTTGCTCGCGAAGCGCCGATAGAGCGTGGCCAGCGACAGTCCGCACCGCCGTGCGACCTCCACCATGCTGGTCCGCTTGATGCCGAAATCCAGGAACGCCAGCAGGGCGGCGTCCAACACCCGCGTCTGATTGCGGTCTTCCGGGCCCGTGCTGCGCACCAGGGCCAGCAGTCTGGTCAGCGTCGCCATAACTTCCGCCCCTATTTCCGATCCGATGACACGATGACACCACTAGCATTGCATGCCATCAGCCGCGCCACTTCCGAACGCCCCCGAAAGCGTGATTGACACCACTCCGAGGCAATGAGAAGGTTGATGTAGAACCTTCTCATCCTCCGCTCCGCAGCGGATGGCCATAGAAAGGCGAGGTCAACGATGACCGAACCACTCCGCAGCGCCGATTACGTGTCGATTCCCGACCGGGTCGGACCCGCCGCCGTCGAGCCCATTACCCCGGAAACCGTCGAACAGTACATCGACGGAGTCGCGGCCTTCCTGGGCGGAACCGCCAACGTGATCATGCAGCTGAGCCTGCGCCCTGTCGGGCGCGGCGTGCTGGAGAGCACCGTCGACAGCGGCAAGGTCATGCTGCATCCGATCAAGCGGCTGCGCACCACGCTGACCTATCTCGCGGTCGCGCTGATGGGCTCGGAGCAGGAGCGCAGGCTCTACCGGGACGCGGTCAACGAGTCGCATCGACCGGTCCGCTCGACCTCGGCGAGCCCGGTCAAATACAACGCTTTCGATCCGACACTGCAACTCTGGGTTGCCGCCTGCCTCTACTGGGGCATCGACGACCTCTACACCCGTATGCACGGACCGATGGAACCCGATGTGGCCGAGGCCTTTTACCGCTACTGCGCCCGACTCGGCACCACCTTGCAGATGCGACCGGAGATGTGGCCCGCCAATCGTGCCGAGTTCCAACGGTATTGGGACGAAAACCTGCCGGAGCGCGGCGTCGAGCCCGCTCTGCGCGACTACTTCAACGACCTCATCGACCTGAAGATGATGCCGCGTCCGATCCAATTGACCTTCGCCCGCCTCCAGCGCTTCGTCGTGACCGGCCTACTGCCACAACATTTGCGCGACGAGATGCGGTTGACCTGGACCGAATACGATCAGCGCCGCTTCGATCGGCTGTTGCGGGTGATCTCGGCAGTGCACACCCGGCTGCCGAAGCCTGCGCGGATGTTCCCGCTGAACGCCTACTTGTTCGAGGTTCGTCGGCGCATCCGTTTGGGTAAACCGCTCGTGTAAGGGGATCGTTTGACACGCTATCGAGGTGATGAGAAGGTTGATATAAATTCTTCTCATCACCTTTTCGTTCGACGCTGATAACCCTGAAAGACGAGGCCAACGATGACCTTGCCGCTACCCGCAGAGCCGCACGAACCGGTACCGACCTGCCGATACGGCACCGTCGACGACTTCGCCATGGACGAGTTCTGGAGCGGCGTCGCGGCCTTCCTCGGCGGGACGGCGAACGTCATCATGCAGCTGAGCCTGCGGCCCGTCGCCTACGGTGTCATGGACAGCACCGTCGAATCCGGCCGGATCGATGTGCACCCGTGGAAGCGGACGCGCACCACGCTGACCTATCTCGCGGTGGCGCTGATGGGCACCGAGCAGGACCGCGCGATCTACCGCGAGGCCGTCAACGGCTCGCATCGCGCGGTGCATTCCGAGCCGGGCAGCCCGGTCAAGTACAACGCCTTCGACCCGAAGCTGCAACTGTGGGTTGCCGCCTGCTTGTATTGGGGCTTAGTCGATTTGGAGGAGCGGCTGCACGGTCCGATGGACGAGGACACCGCGGACGTGCTCTACCAGTACGCCGCACGGCTCGGCACCACCCTGCAGATGCGTCCGGAGATGTGGCCCGCCGACCGAAAGGCCTTCCAGGAGTACTGGAATACCACTCTGGCCACCAAGACCGTCGACGCCCGCACCCGCGAGTACTTCAACGATCTCATCGACCTGAAGATGGTCGCCCTGCCGGTGCGCGTACTCGCCCCGCTGCAGCGGTTCCTCGTGACCAGCCTGCTGCCGCCGCACCTGCGCGCCGAGATGCGCATGAGCTGGAGCGCGCGTCAGGAGCGCTTCGCGAACGGAATGCTGCGCGCGATCGGCGCTGTGCACCGCCGACTTCCGAAGCAGGCCAGGCTATTTCCGATGAATCTCTGCCTGTGGGATATGCGCAGGCGGCATCGGCTCGGCAAGCCGCTGGTCTGAGCTCACCCACCCCGCCGGCTCCGCCGGCTGCCATCCCCCTAGGACTTGCTGACCAGTGCGCGCAGAAAGAACGTGAGGTTGGCCGGGCGCTCGGCCAAACGGCGGGTGAGGTAGCCGTACCACTGGCCGCCATAGGGCACATACACCCGCATGGTGCTGCCCGCGGCCAGCCGCAACTGTTCGGCATCGCGGATACCGTAGAGCATCTGGTGTTCGAATTGCCCTGGGCCACGGCCGGTTTCGACGGCCAGCTGCTCGGCGGCGCGGATGAGCACCGGATCGTGGGTGGCCACCATCGGGTAGCCGTCGCCGCGCATCAAGGTCTCGAGACAGCGCAGGTAGGAGTCGGTCACCTCGGCGGAGCGCTGGTAGGCGACGGTGTGCGGTTCCCGATAGGCGCCCTTGCACAGGCGGATTCGGGATCCGGCACCGGACAGCTCCCCGCAGTCCGCCACGGTGCGATGCAGATAGGCCTGCAATACCGCACCGAGCCAAGGGAATTCGGCGCGCAGCTGGCGAATCGTGGCCAGCGTGGCATCGGTGGTGCTGTGGTCCTCGGCGTCGACGGTGACCCACACCCCGGCCTGGCCCGCCTTGGTGCACAGGATGTGCAGGTTCTCGGTGGCGATCGCGGGACCGTCCGCGGGCAGCGCCTGACCGAGCGCGGACAGTTTCACCGACACCTCGGTGCGCGCCGCGGCATCGGCGGATCCGCCCAATGCCGCCAAATCGTTGATCAGCGAAAGGTATTCGGCCACCGTGGCATCGGCTTGCGCTCGGTCGGTGGTGTTCTCCCCGAGAAAGTCGACGCTGATCAGCCGACGGCTCGCCAGTAGTTCCCGCACTACCGGGATCAACTCGTCCCGGTCCTCCCCGGCCACGAAGCGCCGGACGATATCGGCGGTGATCGGAGTTCCGGTGATCATCCGCTTCAGCCGCGGTGAATCGGCCGCCGCCAGAATGACCGGCCGCAGTGGATTCATTCCGACTCCATGTGCGGATACCGGTGATCACCCGGCGGCACGAAGGTCTCCTTGATCGTGCGTGGCGCGACCCAGCGCAGCAGGTTCAGCGGTGAGCCCGCCTTGTCGTCGGTGCCCGAGGCACGCGCACCGCCGAAGGGCTGCTGTCCGACCACCGCGCCGGTCGGCTTATCGTTGACGTAGAAGTTGCCCGCGGCGAATCGCAGTGCGGCCGAGGCCTGTTCGATGGCCTTGCGATCCTGGGCGAAGACCGCGCCGGTCAGTGCGTACGGCGCGGCCGATTCCACCTCGGCCAACACCGCTGCGTAGGAGCCGGGTTCGGCATCGTCGTAGACGTGCACCGCGAGGATGGGGCCGAAGTACTCGGTGGCGAAGGCGTCGTCGTGCGGATCGTCCACCACCAGCACCGTCGGCCGCACGAACCAGCCCTCGCTGTCGTCGTATTCGCCGCCCGCCGGAATGGCGATACCCGCCGACCTGGCCCGTTCGATCGCGGCCACGTTCTTGTCGTAGGCGCGCCGATCGATCAGCGCCCCACCGAAATTCGTCAGATCGGCGATATCGCCGTAGCTGAGTTCCCTGGTCAACTGGAGGAAATCGTCACCGATAGTGCGCCATACCGAGCGCGCGATATAGGCGCGCGAAGCCGCCGAGCACTTCTGACCCTGATATTCGTAGGCGCCGCGAATCAGCGCGGTGCGCAAGGCATCCGGATCGGCGGAGGGATGTGCGACGATGAAGTCCTTGCCGCCGGTCTCACCGACTAACCGCGGATACGAATGGTATCGGCCGATATTCGCGCCCACCTGGGACCACAGGAACTGAAATGTCTTGGTGGATCCGGTGAAATGGATACCCGCCAATCGCGGATCGACGAGCGCGACCTCCGACAGTTCGACTCCATCGCCGGTCACCATATTGATGACACCGGGCGGCAGTCCGGCCGCCTCCAGCAGCCGCATCGTGAAGAACGCCGAGAGCGTCTGGGTGGGAGAGGGTTTCCACACCACGGTATTGCCCATCAGTGCGGGCGCGGTGGGCAGATTGCCGGCGATCGCGGTGAAGTTGAACGGCGTGATCGCATAGACGAACCCCTCCAGTGGGCGGTAGTCCATCTGGTTCCACACCCCGGCGCTCGACCGCGGCTGCTGCTCCAGGATCTGGCACGCGAATGCCACATTGAAGCGCCAGAAGTCGACCAATTCGCATGGTGCGTCGATCTCGGCCTGCTGGACCGTCTTGGATTGGCCGAGCATGGTGGCGGCGGCGACGGTCTCGCGCCAAGGTCCGGCCAGCAGATCGGCCGCACGGAGGAAGATGGCCGCGCGCTCGTCGAAGGGCATGGTCCGCCAGCCGGGCGCGGCCGCGATCGCGGCCTCGATGGCGCCGTGGGCCTCCGAGTGGGTGGTATCGGTGTAGGTGCCGAGCACGTGCCGATGCCGATGCGGCGCGACGATATCGTGGCGAGCCCCGATGCCCGGCCGGTGTTTACCGCCGATGACAAGCGGAATGTCGATGGATTCGGCGGCGAGCTCATTGAGCTTGGCTATTAGCAGTTCCCGCTCACGACTACCCGGTGCGTAGGAATGCACCGGCTCATTTCCGGGGATAGGGACTACCGTGACAGAGTCCATACTCCAAGGCTAACGCCGTTTCCGGATCGCCGGGCGCGACCCGAGCCGTGTCGGCGGGACTCAGCTCAGGCGTTGCGCCGCGGCCGCGACGCGCTCGTCGGTGGCGGTGAGTGCGATACGCACGTGCTCGCCCGAGCCTGGACCGTAGAAGTCGCCGGGTGCTGCGAGAATTCCGCGTTCGGCCAGCCAGTCCAGGGTGGTGCGGCACGACTCGCCCCGAGTGGACCACAAGTAGAGGCCGGCTTCGGAGTGATCGATGCTGAAACCGGCGTGCTGCAAGGCCTTTCGCAGCACCTCGCGCCGCGCGCGGTAGCGCTCCTTCTGCTGCGCCTCGTGGGCGTCATCTCCGAGTGCGGCGGTCATCGCGGCCTGGATCGGGAACGGAACCATCATTCCGGAGTGCTTGCGCACCTCGAGGAGCTCGGCGACGAGCTCCGCATCGCCCACTACGAAACCGGCTCTGTAGCTGGCCAGGTTGGAGGTCTTCGACAGCGAGTGCACCGCGAGCAGGTTTGTGTGGTCGCCGTCGCATACCTCGGGATCGAGGATGGAGACGGCGCGCCCCTCCCAGGAGAGGCCCAGGTAGCACTCATCGGAGGCGACGATCGCGCCGCGCTCACGCGCGAACTGCACCACCTTGCGCAGATGCTCGACACCGAGCACCTTGCCCGTCGGGTTCGACGGTGAGTTCACATAGATAAGGGCAGGCGATTGCGGACCCAGCTGAGTCAACCCGTCCGCCCGCGCCACCTTCGCACCGGCCAGCAGCGCACCCACCTCGTAGGTCGGGTAGGCGACCTCCGGGATGACGACCAGATCATCCGCGCCGAGCCCGAGCAGCCGGGGCAGGCCGGCGATCAGCTCCTTGGTGCCGATCACCGGCAATGCCGCGGCCGGATCCAGACCCGTGATCCCGTAGCGCCGCTTCAGCGCGTCGACCGCCGCGATCCGCAACTCGGGCGTGCCGTGTGTGGTCGGATAACCGGGCACATCAGCGACCGAGCTCAACGCCGCGCGGATCAGCGGGTCCACCGGATCGACCGGGGTGCCGACCGAAAGGTCGACGATCCCGTCCGGGTGCGCGGCGGCCTTTGCTTTCACCGCCGAAATGGTGTCCCAGGGGAAATCGGGCAGCAGCGCGCTGACCCGGCGACGCGGTGACACAGAACTCATTCAGTCGCCATCGGCGGAAGCTCTTTGATGAACGGCGGGTCGTAATCCACCTTGCCGACCTTCGTCGCACCGCCGGGCGAACCCAGCTCGTCGAAGAAGTCGACATTGGCGTTCACGTATCCGCTCCACTGGTCCGGGGTGTCGTCTTCGTAGAAGATCGCCTCTACCGGGCACACCGGCTCACATGCACCACAGTCCACGCACTCGTCGGGATGGATGTACAGCATGCGACCACCCTCGTAGATGCAGTCCACGGGGCATTCTTCGATGCATGCCTTGTCCTTCACGTCAACGCACGGTTCAGCGATGATGTACGGCACTGCCGCTCTCCTAGTCTGTCCTCACGGGGATAGTCCGCCCAGCGTCACACTATCCCGGCAGCCCAGGTTACTCCGGGTCAGCCTGCCCTAACTAACTTTGTCCCGCATGCCCCTCGGTGGATACGAAACACCCCTGGCATCCGCGTCATTACAAATAGTCCGAGCGCGACGACCGGGAGTCTGGTACCCATCCGATACCGCTAACCTACCGACAGTGGCAAGGCCGCGGAAATCCTCCGAGGTGGTACCCCGTAGGCGGTGGTGCGTTCGCGCACCGGACGGCCGATGCCCTCGGCGATCTCGGCGAGTTCCGCGACGGTCTTGGCGGAGCCGTGCTGCGATCCGGCCATGCGGGAGATGGTCTCTTCCATCAAGGTACCGCCGAGGTCGTTGGCGCCGCCGTTGAGCATCATGCGGGTGCCCGCCGTGCCGAGTTTCACCCAGCTGGTCTGGATGTTATCGATGCGGCCGTGCAACATGATCCGCGCGAGGGCGTGGGCCGCGCGGTTGTCCCGGATGGTCGGGCCGGGTCGCGCCGCGCCCGCCAGGTACAGCGGTGCGCTCTGATGGACGAACGGCAGCAGCACGAATTCGGTGAAACCGCCTGTCTCGTCCTGGATTCCGCGCAGCACCCGCAGATGGCCGACCCAGTGCTTCGGGTTGTCGACGTGGCCGTACATCATCGTGGAACTCGAACGCAGGCCGACCTGATGTGCGGTGGTGATCACCTCGACCCACGCGGAGGTCGGCAGTTTGCCCTTGGTGAGCACCCAGCGGACCTCGTCGTCGAGGATCTCCGCGGCCGTGCCGGGAATCGTGTCCAGCCCGGCTTCCTTCAACGCGACCAGCCAGTCGCGGATACTCTGCCCGCCGCGCGAGGCGCCGTTCACGATCTCCATCGGGCTGAACGCGTGCACATGCATCGACGGCACCCGCTGCTTGATCGCGCGCACCAGATCGGCGTAACCGGTGACCGGCAGGTCCGGGTCGATGCCGCCCTGCATGCAGATTTCGGTCGCGCCGTCGACGTGCGCCTCCCAGGCGCGGTCGGCGACCTCGTCCATGCTCAGGGTGAATGCGTCGGCATCGCCCTTGCGCTGGGCGAAGGCGCAGAAGCGGCAGCCGGTGTAGCAGATATTGGTGAAGTTGATATTGCGGTTCACCACGTAGGTGACGTCGTCGCCATTGACATCGCGGCGCAGCTGATCGGCGAGCGCGGCCAACGCTTCCAGCGCGGGCCCCTCGGCCGTTGCCAGTGCGAGGTATTCGGCGTCGGTGAGGCCGGCCGGATCGTTCTCGGCGGCCCGCAGCGCGGCGAGCACATCGGAATCGAGTCGCTCGGGCGCCGCGACGGCGAGATCGCGGGCCTGCTCGCGAATGGTGTCCCAATCGCCGAAGGCCCCGACGACATCCTGGCCGAGCGCGGAATCACTGCGGCTCTCGGTATTTCGGCCCTCGGTATCGATCGAGGTGTTCAGGTCGACGCGCCCCGCCGACTCCCACGACTCGTCCGGTTCCTGCCACGGCAGACCCACCGGAATCGCATCCGGATTCGCCAGACCGGTCTTCGGATCGGTGAGCGCCGCGACGTGCGCGCCGATGCGCGGATCGACCCACGGGTTGCCCGCGCGCACGTATTTCGGGTGCGCGGAGGTGCGTTCGACGAGCCGATAGCCCGCGGCCTCGGTGATCTCGCGCAGCGTATCCAGGTTCGGCCAGGGCCGTTCCGGATTCACATGGTCGGGGGTGACCGGCGACACGCCGCCCCAGTCATCGATGCCCGCATCGATCAGCGCGCGACATTCCTCGTGCGACACCAGATTCGGCGGCGCCTGCACCGGCACATCGGGTCCGAGCAGCAGCCGGGTGACCGCGATGGTGGCACGGAACTCCGCCATGCCGGCGTCGGGGACATCGCGCATGGCGGTGTCGTCCTTGGCGCGGAAGTTCTGGATGATCACTTCCTGGATATGCCCGAATGCCTTGTGCTGCTTGCGGATCGCCATGATCGACTCGGCGCGTTCGGTCAGCGTCTCGCCGATGCCGACCAGAATGCCGGTGGTGTAGGGCACCGAAAGCCGACCCGCGTCGGTGATGGCGCGCAGCCGGACCGCCGGATCCTTGTCCGGACTTCCGTAGTGGCAGTTGCCCTTCTCGGTGAACAGCCGGGTGGCGGTGGTCTCGAGCATCATGCCCATGGACTGCGCCACCGGCTTGAGCCGGGAGATCTCCTCCCAGCTCATGACGCCCGGATTCAGATGCGGCAGCAGGCCGGTCTCCTCGAGCACCATGATCGAGACGGCGCGCAGGTAGTCCAGTGTGGAGTCGTAGCCGCGTTCGTCGAGCCACTGCGCGGCCTCGGGCCAGCGGTCCTCGGGCCGGTCACCGAGGGTGAACAGCGCCTCCTTGCAGCCGAGCGCCGCACCGCGACGCGCGATATCGAGGACCTCGTCGGGCTCCAGGAACATGCCCTTGCCCTCGGCGCGCAACTTGCCGGGCACCGTGACGAAGGTGCAGTAGTGGCATTTGTCCCGGCACAGCTTGGTCAGCGGGATGAAGACATTGCGCGAATAACTGATGGTCTTCGGCCGTCCGGCCGATTCCAGTCCGGCATCACGCACCCGGGCGGCGCTGCGCGACAGGTCGACGAGGTCGTCGCCGCGCGCGTGCAGCAGTACGGCCGCCTCGTCCACGTTCAGTGTCACGCCGTCGCGGGCCCGCCGCAGCGCACGGCGCATAGCCGATGGCGTTGGCGGTGCAGGCGGGACGCTCGGGGTCGCTAGCTCGGTCACGCCCTCGATCATGCGCTACACATCCTGGGCTGTCTCCCTCCAGTGCTTGTGACCGTTGCCAACTCCGGGCTCGCGCGCACTATTCCGACTTCGCGGGTCAAAGTATTCCCGCGCAGGCCGGGGCGTTTTCGCGGCGCTCGATGATCGCCTCGGCAGCGGTCCGCCAGGCGGTGGCGATTCGATGGTTCCTGGTCGCGTCATTCGGCGCGTGCGACGATGGCAGACATGACGCAGTCGCGCTCGATCATGGCCGATCCGGCCTGGCGTCCGAGCACCAAGGCCAAGCTGTTGTGGACTATCCAGGCCGCGGTGGGGTGGGTGGTTCCCTTCGTGGCGCTGATCGTCTGGGCTGTCGTCGACACCGGGCATCGGGGTGCGCAGTCGGTCGTGCTCGCGGTTGCGGTGGTGCTCGCGGTGCTGAGCATCGGGGTGGTGCCGCTGTGGCGGTACGCGGTGCATCGGTGGGAGGTGACCGATGAGGCGGTGTACACCCGGGTCGGGTGGTTGGCGGTGGAGAGCCGGGTGGCGCCGATCTCCAGGGTGCAGACCGTCGATACCGAGCGCGGACCGTTGGAGCGGTTGCTCGGACTGGCGACGGTGACCGTGACGACAGCATCGTCGGCCGGAGCGGTGCGAATCCCAGCACTCGATCTGCCGGTCGCCGAGCAGACGGTCACGCGGTTGACCGGGATCGCCGCGCAGCACCGGGGGGATGCGACATGAGTGAGCGCAGCGAGCGAACAATCAACACAGCCGAGCACTCGCTCGTGCCGGAGCCGAGCGCCGGCGAGGTGGAGGCATGAGCGAGCTCGCGCCGGAGCCGAGCGCCGGTGAGCTCGCGCCGGAGGCGGATCAGCCGTGGTTGCGGCTGGATAAGCGAATGTTGCTGGTACACCCCATTACCGAGGTGGTGAGGTTCATCCCGGTGCTGATCGGGTCGGTGATCCTGGGGACCAATACCGGTAACCCGCTGTGGAGTCTGATCGCGCTCGCGCTGATCGTCGGCTTCGCGCTGACGCGCTGGTTCACCACCGCCTACCGGGTCGGGCCGACGCATGTGGAGTTGCGGACCGGGTTGATTCAGCGCAAGAAACTCTCGGTGCCACGGTCGCGCATCCGGTCGGTGGATATCGAAGCCGATCTGCTGCACCGGGTGCTGGGACTCGCGGTGCTGGCGATAGGCACTGGGCAGCACGCGGATTCGGGTGAGAAGTTCAAGTTGGACGCGTTGGACGCCGATGTGGTGCCGCGGTTGCGAGCGGTCCTGCTCGCGCATACCGCGGCCGAGGTGTCGCCCGCTGGACAACAGCTGCCAACCGCAGTGGATCCGCTCCGAAAAGGTCTGCCGGAGTATGCGTTCGGGAACGCCCGTGAGATCGGCCACTGGCAGGCGAGCTGGGTCCGTTACGCGCCGCTGTCGCTGACCGGTTTCGCGATCATCGCACCCATTGTCGGTGTCGCGTTCCAGTACGGGGTCGGCCAGGTCCTGTTCAGCTCGAACGCCGTACACAATATCGAGGACGGCAGCGCCGCCTTGATCGCCGTTGCCATCGCGTTGCTGCTCATCGCGATCGTGGTGATCGTCAGCCTCGCGGCCTGCACCCGCTATCTGACAACCTATTTCGGGCTGCGGGTGCTCGATGACGATCGCACGCTGCACCTGCGCCACGGCCTGTTCACGACCCGGCAGATCACCCTGGATCTGGCGCGTTTGCGCGGCGCGACCGTCAACGAGCCGCTGCTGCTGCGCTTGGCCGGCGCCGCCGAGCTGGAAGCCATTATGACCGGGCAGAGTCCCCGTCAGAAGATCCTTCCGCAGGCACCGCGCCCCGCCATCGAACGCACCCTCGCGGAATTGCTCGTGCCCCGAGGTGTCAGTTCTTCCGCGGCCGCACCGCTGGACCGCGGACCCGTCGGTGTGCCGGAGCGCGCGCAGCAGGAGAGCGCGACGGTGAGCACCGCACCGTTGATCGCGCACGGTCCGGTCGCGCGCCGCCGCCGATACACCCGTGCGCTGAGCCCGATCCTCATTGTCGCGGCCGTAATGCTGATCTTTTCCCTTGCCGGAGCGGACTTTTCACCATGGTGGTGGCTGCTGCCCGCGATCGTGACGCCGATCGCCGTCGCGCTGGCCGCGGACCGCTACCGCGGACTCGGCCACGCCGTCCTCCCCGCGACCGAAACCAGCCCGGCCTGGCTGATCACCCGTTCCGGCTCGCTGGACCGCGATCGCGACTGCCTGGAGGCTCCCGGCATTATCGGCTGGACTGTCCGGCAATCGTTTTGGCAGCGCCGTTCCGGTGTCGCCACCGTGGTGGCCGCCACCGCGGCCGGTAAGAAGCGCTACCACGTTGTCGACATTCCGCTCGAACAGGCCTGGGCCCTCATCGAATCAGCGACGCCGGGCCGCCTCGGCAGACGCTGAATCAGCTGTGGCCGGGCTGATCGGCACGCGGCTGCGACCAGCCCGGCCCGGCGGCAACCGAAGGTGTCATCGCCTCGCCATGCGCCTCGACCGACGCGGATGCTGAAACTCAGCGGGTGCTGAACAAGCCTGCGTTTGCTCGGAAATAGATGTAGAGCAGCGGAGGTACCAGTCCGCAGAACAGTAGAAGCAGGGTGCGCCAATCGCTTCCGAGCATGATGTCGCCGCCGGGTCCGGAGACCGAGCAGGTGAGGAAGCCGAGGGTCCACGCGGCCAAGGGGAACAGCGCGGCGCTTACCCGATGGGTTATCGAGCGGACGCCCATGACCAGCAGGACGTTCACCACACCGGCCAGCACCGCGGACAGCGGGAAGGCGACCGTGCCGATGTAGGTCGGGAGGTAGAGGACTTCCAGGGCCAGGGTGATCAGGGCGTCCAGGACGAGGACACCGATGATCACCGGGCCCAACGGGAGGGTCTCGGGCGCGCCGTAGGTGCGGTCCACAGCCTTCTCGAAGTCGATCCTCACGCGACCGGCGGGAAGCCGAGGAGGGTGAGCAGATGGCTCTGCATATCGACGAACGCGTACAGCACCGACATATAGAGATCGTGCTGTTGTTGCGCGCCAGGGCGCAGGCTGTCCACGAAGGCAGCGATGGCGTTCTGCAGGTCCCAGTTGTACATGATCGGAGTCTATTCCGAGATCACTCACCTTCAATGGGGATGTTCGTGACTACGGGGAATTCCCCCTATTCCGAGATCACTCGCCTTCAACGGGGATATTCGCGACTACGGGGAATTCCCCCGTATAGCCCTTGCGCGTCCGGGCGATCGCGAGGACCCGTTTGCGGGCGGCGAACCAGCCGATGATCAGCGCCGGGATGATCACCACGAGCGAGGCGACGGTCCAGGTGCCGACCGGATAGTCGACGCCGGTGAGCACCACCACGAAGAACAGGAAGGCCAGCGTGACCAGGCCGGTCCACGGCGCGCCCCACATGCGGAACTCCGGTCGCTTCAGCTTGCCCCGCTTCCACCAGCGCCACAGCTGCAACTGGCACAGCACGATGGTGGCCCAGGAGGCGATGATGCCGAGCGAGGCCATATTCAACACGATCTCGAAGGCGCGTTCGGGCACGATGCCGTTGAGCGCGATACCGCAGAGCGCGATCAGGCTGGTGAGCATGATGCCGCCATACGGCACGCCGTTGCCGCCCATGACCCCGGTGAACTTGGGCGCGCTGCCGTTCATCGACATCGACCGCAGGATGCGCCCGGTGGAGTACAGGCCGGCATTCAGGCTGGAGAAGGCGGCGGTGAGCACGACGACGTTCATGATGCTGCCGATACCCGGCAGGCCTAGCATGGTGAAGAAGGTGACGAACGGGCTCTCGCCGGACTTGTAGCTGGTGTAGGGCAGCAGCAGTCCGAGCAGTACCAGTGAGCCGACGTAGAAGACCGCGATCCGCAGGATGACCGAATTGATCGCGCGCGGCATGATCTTGGCCGGATTCTCCGTCTCCCCCGCCGCGGTGCCGACCAATTCGACGGCGGCATAGGCGAATACGACACCGGAGGTGACCACGACCAGCGGCAGAATTCCGGTCGGGAACAGTCCGCCGTGATCGGCGACGACGCTCGGACCGGTCGCCGCGCCCGCAACGGTGAATCGGCCGATCAGGAATACGGCACCGATGATCAGGAACGCGCTCAGCGCGGCCACCTTCACCAGCGCGGCCCAGAACTCCATCTCGCCGAACCATTTGACCGAGACCAGATTGACCCCGAGCACGATCACCAGCGCGATGAGCGCGAGCAGCCACTGCGGAATATGGGTGAATCCGGCCCAGTAGTGGAAATACTGAGCAATCGCGGTGGTGTCGGCGATTCCGGTCATCGACCAGTTCAGGAAGTACATCCAACCGGCGACGAATGCGGCCTTCTCACCGAAGAATTCGCGAGCGTAGGAGACGAACGAACCGGAGGACGGCCGGTGCAGCACCAGCTCGCCGAGCGCGCGCAGAATGAAGAAGACGAATACACCGCAGACCGCGTAGACCAGGAAAAGTCCTGGTCCCGCACTCGCGAGACGACCGCCCGCACCGAGGAACAGACCGGTTCCGATGGCGCCGCCCATGGCGATCATCTGGAGCTGACGCGGTTTGAGACTCTTGTGGTACCCATGATCCTCGATGCTGAGGTGAGCTCTGTCGCCGACCGCTGTCATGAAACCGTTGTGCCTCCACATTGATGTCCGAAATCACAAAGACGGTACCCGGCGTCAGAAACAGCCATGACAGCAACCCTCAGGCAACGGCCAGGAACGCTCAGGTCCTACAGGCCCGCGAACAGGTCGTGTTCGCGTCCGTCCGGCCCGACCGGACCGCGCGTGCCACGAACCAGCACGAAGTGCTCCTCCGGAAGTACCGGCTGCGCAACGTTATTGGACAGCGCGAACTCACGCCCCGACTGCGCGACGGTCACCTGTGTCGCATGCGCACGCAGCGCCGCCCGCTTGGCGGCCAGCGAATCGGACACATCGATGGTGGTCGTCACCGTATGACTCGGCACGCTCGCGAGTTCCCCCGCGGCCGGCAGCCGCCAACCGCGCGGCAAGGCCCCTGGCAGCCCCTCCACGGTCCGCCGGGCCAGCGCCTCGGTGTGCAGGCGCAGCATATCGGCGTCGGTGACCGTCCAATAGAACTTCGGGGTGTCCCAGCCCTGCTCTGCCGCCGCGGTCACCGCCGCCGAGGTAACCCAGTGCGCCCGAATATGGTCCGGATGCCCGTAGCCGCCGCGCGGGTCGTAGCCGACCACCACCGCGGGCCGCAGTTCCAGCAGGATCGCGGTGAGCGCGTCCACCGCGGCGGCGCCGGAATGCACGAAGGCTCGCGGATGCTCGGCTGCCGGGGTGCCGGCCATGCCGGAATCGCGCCAGCGCCCCGCACCGCCGAGGAACCGCGGCGGTCCGGCCTTCAGCGCGGCCAGCGCCTTGGTCAGCTCCGATATCCGGTATCCGCCCAGCTGATCGGCGTGCTCGGCGGTCAGCAGCGCCCACTCGTCGCCGATGACCTCCCCCTCTTCGCCGAGGGTGCAGGTCACCACCGTCACCGGCACGCCACGGCGGCGATAGTGCGCGATGGTGCCCCCGGTGGTGATGGACTCGTCGTCCGGGTGAGCGTGCACCAGTAGTAGTCCGCCCGTCATGGAATCCTGCGCCACATCGCCGCGTCGCCGAAAATGCCCACCTGGATGGCCCCGCTCAATGACGCACCGTCGACGCGCGGGCCGGATGCGGCGACAACGTTGTCCTGCACGATCGGCAGCACCGTTGCCAGCGCCCACAGCCGCGGCTCGGCGTCGGCCAGCCCCCGGCCGACCTCGACACCGCGCAATGCCGCATCGATCGAGGGCTGCAGTCCGGGATCGCAGACGCCCGACAAATTGCTCGGCGCCTTCTTGGCCGCCTCGATGGCGGTCTGCGAATTCCCGTTGCTGGTACCGGCTTCCACCGGCGGGCAGCCGTAGCGAGACGCGAGCACGGTGGCCGGATCCGATCCGGCGACCTCCCAGCCGACGATGGCGTCGACGCCGCCGTCGGTGAGTTCCTTACCGAAGAGCGTATCCGCGGCCAGACTGCGCACGCTGGCATCGACTCCGGCACTGCGCAATTGGTCCGCCGCGGTATTGGCGACCGCGAGCGCGGTGGCATCGCCCTGCACCGCGCCGATCCGAATCGCCAGCGCCTTACCGTTTTTCGCGATCGAACGGGGCCGAGGCGCGGGTGAGGTCGGCGACTGAACCGGCGGCGTCTCCGGTGCACGGCCGTAACCGGCCTCGCCGAGCAACGCGAACGCCTCCTCGGCGGACGGTCGCGGCGGCGCCGTCGGTGCGTAACCCGGATCCGACGGCGTCAGGATCTGCGCACGCACCGGCTCCACCCAGCCGCCGGTCTGCCCGGCGACGGTGGCGAGCAGGGTCGGATCGATCAGCGCGGTCACCCCGCGCCGCACCCGCGGATCGCTGAGATCGCCACTACGCGCGTTGATGACGAACTGCAGCTCACGCGATTGCGGCATGATCGCGGTGCGCACCGAAGGAATCGCCGCCAACTGCGCCTGCGTCGCGACACCGCCGTGCACCAGCGCCATCTGGGCATCACCGGTGCGCAGCGAATCAGCCAGCTGCGCGGGAGTTCCGCCGCGGCGCAACAGGATCTGATCCGGTGCGGCGGGGGTACCCCAGTACCGATCGTTGCGTTCGAGCAGGATCTCGTCGCGCCCGCGATCGGTCGACTTGATGCGGAAGTTGCCGCCCGACACCTGAACTCCCTCGACCAGACCGGTGGCGAAACCGCCCGGCTGGTCCTTGATCAGATGCGAGGGCAGCAGATTCGTGAACAACTCGCGCCAGGCCGGATACGGCTCGGTCATCGTGACGGTGACCGTCTTACCGCCGCCGGAGGAGCTGACATCGGCAATGCGCCGATAGCCCGCCGGATCGACGACACCCGGCTGAGTGATCATCTGCTGCCACAGGAACCGGAAGTCCTCCGCGGCGATCGGCGCGCCGTCGGACCAGTTCGCCTGGTTACGCAGCGTGTAGGTGATGGTGAATGGTTCCTGCGCCGTGACATCGGCCGACACCACCAGCGCGGTATCCGGCACCCACTCGGTGGCGCCTGGCAATGCCGGATTCGGTATCGGCCGGAACGGGCTCGGCAACACCATCGAACTCACCGCAGCGGTGGCCGGTGACTGATCGGAACGCAGGTGCGGATTGAACCCGATTCCGATGTCATCGATGGCCACCACGACGGTGTTCTTACCCGGTTTGGCCGGTGTCGTCTTGGGGCTGTCGGTGCTCTCGATCGGCGGTGGCGGATTCGCGGTGCAGCTGGCGAGCACCGTGGTCGAGGCCGCCATCATGATCAGCATCGCGCGCATCGTCGCGCGTCGTATCGCCCCCGAGCTCACGAACGGCACTCTACTTGGCCGCGCTGTCGCTCGGCCGAGTAGACCACCTTGAACGCTGTGTATTCGGTTCGCTCGCCGCGCTCCCCCACGCCCGCGCCCGTTGAGGCCCATGCCCTTACAGCGCTGCCCGGTCCCGAGCCTTCCGCCTCGACAGCTCGCGCCCACGTTCGGTGGCGCCGAGGATGACCTTGCGCACCCGGACGATCTCCGGTGTGACCTCGACACATTCGTCGGCGGCGCAGAATTCCATCGCCGCCTCCAGGTCGAGCTGCAGCGGCTTGGCCAGCGTCTCCATCACGTCGGCGGTCGAGCTGCGCATATTGGTCAGCTTCTTCTCGCGGGTGACGTTGATATCGAGATCCTCGGCGCGCGGGTTGATGCCGACGACATGACCCTCGTAGGTGTCCGCACCCGGCTCCACGAAGAACTGACCGCGGTCGGCCAGCTGGATCATCGCGAACGGAGTCACCGAACCGGCGCGGTCGGAGACCAGCGACCCGGTGTGGCGGGCCCGGATCTCACCGGCCCACGGCGCGTAGCCGTGCGAGACCGCGTTGGCGATGCCGGTGCCACGGGTTTCGGTGAGGAAGTCGGTGCGGAAGCCGATCAGGCCGCGCGACGGGACGATGAACTCCATCCGCACCCACCCGGCGGCGTGGTTGTTCATCTGCACCATCTTGCCCTTGCGGGCGGCCAGCAACTGGGTGATCGCGCCGAGGTATTCGTCGGGGCAGTCGATGGTCAGCTCTTCATACGGCTCGTGCACCTTGCCGTCGACCTGCTTGGTGACCACCTGCGGCTTGCCGACGGTCAGCTCGAAGCCCTCGCGGCGCATCTGCTCGACCAGGATGGCCAGCGCCAGCTCACCGCGGCCCTGCACCTCCCAGGCGTCCGGGCGGCCGATGTCGAGCACACGCAGCGACACATTGCCGACCAGTTCGGAATCCAGGCGCGACTTCACCATGCGCGCGGTCAGCTTGTGGCCCTGCACCCGGCCGACCAGCGGTGAGGTGTTGGTGCCGATGGTGACCGAAATGGCGGGCTCGTCGACGGTGATGCGCGGCAGTGCGACGGGATTGTCGAGATCGGCGAGTGTGTCACCGATCATGATGTCCGGAATGCCCGCGATGGCGACGATGTCACCGGCGACCGCGACCTCACCGGGCTGACGCTCGACGCCGATGGTCTGCAACAGCTCGGTGATCTTGACCTGCTTGATGCCGTCGGCGTGCATCCACGAGACGTTCTGTCCCTTGCGCAGCTCACCGCTGTAGATGCGGACCAGCGCGAGACGACCGAGGAAGGCCGAGGCGTCGAGGTTGGTGACGTGCGCCTGCAGCGGTGCGGTCGGATCGCCCTTGGGCGCCGGGATGTTCTCCATCAGCACGTCGAACAGCGCGTCCAGGTTCTCCGCGTCCGGCGCGCTGCCGTTCTCGGGACGCTCCTTGGAGGCCTTGCCCTCGCGACCCGAGGCGTAGAGCACCGGCAGGTCCAGCGCGAGTTCGGCGGCCTCGGCGGCCTCGTCGTCCAGGTCGGAGGCGAGGTCGAGCAGCAGATCGTGGCTCTCCTCGACGACCTCTTCGATGCGGGCGTCGGGGCGGTCGGTCTTGTTCACCACCAGGATGACCGGCAACTTCGCGGCCAGCGCCTTGCGCAGCACGAAACGGGTCTGTGGCAGCGGCCCCTCGGACGCGTCGACCAGCAGCACGACACCGTCGACCATGGACAGGCCGCGCTCGACCTCACCACCGAAATCGGCGTGGCCGGGGGTGTCGATGACATTGATCACGGTGACCGAACCGTCCGAGTGGTGCCGGTGCACCGCGGTGTTCTTGGCGAGAATGGTGATGCCCTTCTCGCGCTCCAGGTCACCGGAGTCCATCACCCGGTCGACCAGCTCGGCTCGCTCGGCGAATGCGCCCGACTGGCGCAGCATGGCGTCGACCAGCGTCGTCTTACCGTGGTCGACGTGGGCCACGATGGCGACGTTGCGAAAATCGCGTGCAGACGACACGCCTCAATCCTCCTGCTGTTGGTATAGATGCCGGCTGCATCCGATTTCGGCGTGATCGAGACCCTGCGTGGTTACGCAGGCTTCCTCCTCCGGGTCCTGAAGATCTCGCCAGGCACCCTGCAAACAGGTGGAGAATCGATACTCACCGGGCATTGCGGCCAGTTACACAGTACCGGTATCCCGTTGCACCGCAGACCAGGAGTTCCGCTAAGGGTATGCTAACCAACCATGGGCAAGGTCAAGGCTAAGCAGGTTGCGCGCCTGAAACCGAAGAAGAAGTGCTGTCGTAAGAAGACGCGCTGCTTGAAGTGCCCCGTGGTCATCATGCGGATGAAACGCCTGGAAGCGGCCGGTTGCTGCGGTAAGGAACTGAAGAAGGGGCTCAAGAAGGCCCGCGCCGCCTGAATCGACGATTTCGCCGCACCCTCGCCGATTCGGCGATGCAATCGCTGTGCTCGGGGTACAACTCGGTTATGAGCGCTCCCAAACTAACTGAGGCAGAACTCACCGAAGCTTTGACGCAGCTGTCGGACTGGACCCACTCCGGCGACACCATCACCCGCACCATCGAGGCCAAGACCTTCCCGGCGGGCATCGAACTCGTGCGGCAGGTCGCCGAAGTCGCCGAGGCCGCGAACCATCATCCCGATATCGATATCCGCTGGCGCCGGGTGAGCTTCACCCTGTCGACCCACGACTCGGGCGGACTCACCGCGCTGGACGTGTCGCTGGCTCGCGAGATAGATCGGCTTGCGGCGCAATCCGATTGACCAGGCGCCCGGACCAGATCACCCAGGCATAGAACACCAGCACGCCGAGCACGTCGACCGTGCCGAGCCAGGACAGCACACCGGGCCGCGAGATGTCCCAGATCGACGGCTGGGCGAACGACAGCACCCACGGCACGCCGACCAACGTAATGACCAGCCAATAGCCAGCGAGTATCCGCGCGCCGGGCGCCTGCCGCAGCGGCCCGTACACCAGCCACATCACCGTGGGCAGTAGCCACACGAAGTGATGCGACCACGAGATGGGCGAGACCATCAGCCCGAACAGCTGCACGATGATCAGGGTGCCCAGCCGGTCGTCGGGACCCAGTGCGCGCCAAGCGAAGAAGGCCAGGACGGCGACCACCACGACGCCCGCCATCCACCACGGGCCGGATTGGACGTCATAGCCGAGCAGACGGCTCAGCGCACCGCGCAGCGATTGGTTCCAGACCGAACCCACCGGACCGATCCGGTCCGCGTCGCCGAGCAGCGTGCCGAAGTACCGCTTGGCCTCCTTGTGGTTGATCAGGAAGCTGACCCCGACCGTCGCGCCGAACACCACCGCCGACCAGAGCGCGGCGCCCCAGCGCCGCCGGGCCACGAAGTACAGACCCGAAATAGCCGGCGTCAGTTTGATTCCCGCGATCACGCCGATCAGCCCGCCGGATAGCCACCAGCGCGAGCTGCGCACCGCGAGCATGGCCCCGAGCACCAGGAACACATTGACCTGGCCGTAGTCGATCGTGGTCCGCACCGGCTCCATCCAGATGCCGATCGCGGTCCACCAGACGGCGGCGGTGCGCCAGCGCGGATCGCGCATCCGCTCCTTGCCGAGGATCAACTCGAAGGCGATCCACACCACGACATAGAGCGCGGCCACGATGGCCAGCAGCCAGAGCACCGCGATCACCGTGAACGGCAGATAGTGCAGTGGGAAGAACACCAGCGCCGCGAACGGCGGATAGGTGAACGGCAGCGGGAAGTCCGGGGTCTTCTCGGCGTAGGTGAAGTCGTAGAGCCGGTCGGTCAGCAGGTCCGCCGAACCATCGACATAGACGTGCAGATCGACGAGATTCATCCCGTTCTTCGACAGCAGCATCCACAACAGCCTGGCCAACACGGACAGACCGAGCACCGGTACAGCCAATCGGAGGCTTCGGTTCAATTCGCAGGCTTTCGAGTCGGTTCCGGGTCGTCGGCCTGATCCCGCGAGGTTCGGGCATTCGGCGACAGAGAGCTGGAGGCTGTGACTACATTAACCGCCGTTTCGATAGATCCCACCAATCCCCAGGACTCCGGCGCGAGCGGCCGGGCCGACCCGCGCCTCAGGTACACCGCGCGCGCAACGGGGCCGGGATGCGGTAGTTTGCGTAGCCACAGCGCCCCCTACCTACCAGTAATCACTGATAACATTTGCATCACCTTTCACTCTGGTAACACAAGTCGGCGCTAGCGTCTGATTCACTGATCGTCCACAACAGAACTAGGGGCACGTCGGCTGTACACATGGCGATCATGTCCCTAGAGTGACCCCGAAACGATGGCTTTTTGCATCGCTCCTGTGATGTACCCGAGGTTAAGGACGGCTAGACCAGTGCTTCGCACCCGAGGATCGCGGATCATGTTGTCCGCACTCGCCATCGCAGCGAGCGCTTCGCTCGCCGCGCCGTCGACGGCAGTCGCGGCACCGGCCCCCGCGCCCGTTGCACCGAGGAACACCATTCCCATGGTTCCCGAGGGCGTCCCGATCGATACGATCGCCGCATTGGCCCCGGCCATCGTCGGTGCCATCGCCGGTCCGGCCGATGCCAAGCCGGTCGCCGATGCCAAGCCGACCGCGGATTCGCCGAAGAGCGCCATCCTCGATCAGGCGCGGGCACTGCTGGCGACGCTGAATCTGCCGCCGCAGATCAAGTCCACGCTGGAACGGATCATCACCTTCCTGGATGGCAGTGGCGGCGGCGGCCCGGAGGTCCCGCAGGGTGGCCCGGTCATCGCCCAGTTCCTCTACCCGACCATCGGCAAGGGCTGCATCGGCCCCGGCGCCGATTCCGTCGGCACCGCACTCGCCGTCCCCGGCCCGGCCACCCTGCCGCCGCCGGGACCGCAGGCCGGTCAGACCGGATTCGTCTTCACCGCGCTCGGCACCAAGGGTCCGACGCCGGACCAGAATCCGCCGATGACGGTCCAGTGGCTGAACCTCGACACCCGTCAGTCCGGCATCCAGCCGCTGACCGACGAGGCGAAGATCAACCCGGATGGTCCGGCCACCCTCTCGGCGATCGTCAATACCGGCTCGGGCCGGGTCGTCGCGGTCGTCTCGGGTTCGCTGACCACCAAGGCCGAGGACGCCGACCCGCGGACCTGCTCGTTCCTACCGACGCTCGGCTTCTTCACCGTCGCTTGAGTCTCGCTGCGAAGCCCGGTGGCCTGGTCCAGGCCACCGGGCTTCGCTGCTGTCGACACGTCGTATGAATCGTCGCGATAGCGCGCCATCAGGGAAGGACTGTGGTAGACCAAAGCCATGGCGACTGTCGATAATTCGCTTCGGTCCCGCTCCGCGAACCACCCGGGTCGTTCGATCCGGAGTAGGCGTTCGCACCGATCGATCCTGTCCTTCCGCTCGGAAGGCTCGATCCTGTCCATCGGTTCCGCCTACTCGATACTCTCGATCGGCAGCGTGGGCTCGGTGCTATCCATCGGCGCCGTCGGGTCCTTCGGCTCGGTGATCTCGTCGTTCTCGATCGGCAGCCTCGGCTCGGCCTTCTCCGGCATCTCCCGCTGGTCGCTGTTCTCCTGGCACGGCGACCACGAGGCCCCCGATAACCGCCCCACCCTGCGAGTGGTCCCCGACGACGAACCCGAACTCCGCCTCGCCACCACCTGCCACTGCCAAACTTAGGTCACCACTGACCGTATTCGGCGGCGAGGACGTTATTGACATCGACGCCGATGCCATCGATGGCGCGTTTGTCGATTTCGATCTGGTGCAGATGTGCGGCGGGGTGTACGAAACCCTTCGGCGTGCCCCAATTGTGCTGCCAGTACCAGGAACCCAGGTCCGCGGCGCGCGCCAGGTCGATGGTCGGCGCGTTCGCGTAGATGCCGACGTTCTGCTTGCCGATCACCGATTCCCAGCCCAGGATGTACGGCGCGATCATGCTGGCGAAATCGACCGGTGTCGGATTGTCATCGATGGAGGCGTAGATCGGACGGTTCTCCGGGCCGCCCGCGGCGAGGTGCAGTTCCAGGCCGCGCGCCGCATGCTTCTTACCCGCCTCCATACCACCGCGCCAGTCGGCGGTCGGGCCCTTGCCGAACTGGTAGTTCGACACGATCGTCAGACCGGCGGCGTGCAGCTGGTCGACCTCGTTGGCCCGCAAGGGCTTACCCGCCATCCATTCCGCGCCGGGGCGTCGATCCGAGACGTAGCGGATGACACCGAGGTGGCCTTCGTCGCGGATCGCGCTCGCGGCGGGGACACCGCCCGCATAGTCGACGAGGGTGCCGAGCACACCGGTTGCCGCGGCCCGGGGCGCGGCGATTCCGACGGTTGCGGCCGCGGCCGTATAGGCGAACAACTGGCGGCGAGACACAGATATGGAACGCATCGCAGGACTCCTTCGCGCAACCCCGACATGGACAGGTAGCGTGCCCGGCGCACCTTCCCCAAGGTTCACTCGCGCGCCGGGAGCCTCGAACGTGCACTAATTTCACCATATTCACATTGGAACCGCTAGACCCACCGGAAACATGATTCACACTCGCCACACGCGTAATGTGAGCCGGTTAATGAGCTGATTCAGGCGATGCCGTCGATCCGCGCGGCCACGTCGATGGTCCGGCCCGAACTGTCCGCGAGCTCCTGGCGCACCACGTCCGCCACCTGCGCGATGACCTGCTTCTTGATGCCCGCTAGCGCACCGAGCGTCGCGGCCCGCATCCCGTGCGCCTTGAATTCCAGCCGCAGGTCATCGGGTGCGGGCGGCGGCACATCAATGACGATCAGCAGCGGATCGGCCGCCCGCGCCGTCAGCACCAGCGGGATCTCCACATCCGCGCGATAGCGGTTGGCCTTGAGCACTTCCACGGTGATGTCCAGGCTCACCGGCAGTGTCAGATCGAAGGCCACCGGCTCGTCCGACCGATCCGCCAGCTTCGGCAGCCGAACATTCCCCTGCACCGTCACCGTCGCGGAGTTGCGCGGGCCGGTGCGCAGCGGTCCGATCTCGATCGGGCGGCCCGCTATCTGCTCGATGAATTCGAAGACCCGATCGCGGGTCACGATACGCGAAAAGAATTGGTGCCCGAATTCGTCGTAGCCGATCCAGTCGAATTCGGCCTGCGTCGCGTGCTCGGAGCGGACGCCGTTGATCATGGCCTCGACATCGAAGACTCGGCTCCGCCGCGCCTGCGGATCGGCCAGCATGGCATTCACCCGATTGGCGACCTCGCGCTGCACCACCCCGGCGATCGGGTCGAGCAGCCACTCCCAGGCGGTCTCGATGGTCTTGGCCCGCAGTACGAAGCTGACATCACGGGCGGTGATCGGCGGGATATCGATGACCACGAGCAGCGGGTCGGCGGTGCGCGCATGCAGTGTGAGGTCGATTTCGGCGACCGCCTCCAGGCGTAGTTTCCGGCCGCCGAGCATGACCTTCACCGCCATCGACAGCGGCACGGTGACCTCGAACGTGACATGCGGGCCGTTGCGCAGAATGACCGGTTTGCCCACCTTGCCCTCGGCCACGAATCCGGCCAAACCCACTGGTCCGATGGAGAACGGGCCGATCGTCACGCCACGTCCGGTCATCCCGGATACCGCCGCCTCGATCCGCTCCGCCGTCACCGCGTGGGTGACGAATCGTTCCCCGAAATCGGCATAGTCGATCCACACGGGATCATCGGTCGTTTCCTCGGTCGGCAGCATCAGAGTTTCCGAAACCCTCACCCTCTCAACGGACACCCGACACGGTACGCGACGCACATTTCGCCAGGGGTGGGGCCGATCCAGGGGTCCCTGTCCTGCTGATGAGGGGGTAGCAGGACAGGGACCGAGCGACGGCGCTGCCGGGCGCCGCCAAGTCAATGTTAAGTGCTGCTGCGGGACCCGCCGACAGTGCACACGCGTTAGGTAGACCGGCTCAGCCACAACACTATTCACAAACGACCGAACCCGAGTACCCCGGGCGCCTCCACCAGCGGGAAGCGGTGGATCGCGACCTCGCCGAACTCGTTGCCGCCGATCGTCGTCACCATTGCTCCATCGGCCGCGAGGACGATATTCGTGTGCTGGCTGAAGGGGCTCTTCTCACTGTAAAACAGCACGTCACCGCTGTGTAGCGGATATAACGAACCGATCGGCACGAAACGATCCGCGCCCTGGTAGTACTCCTGCAGGGTGTACACGCCCGGAATCCGCCACGATCCGGAATTCGGGTTGGCCAATGGCACACCCGCCTCCCGCATCACCCAGCTGACGAAATCAGCGCACCACGGCTCGTCGACCCCCTCGGCGTATTTGCGGCCGTCGTCCTGTGCGTCGAATTCCCGCTCGAGCACCGTCAGGATGCGGACCTGGGTCGGATCCAGCGCCGACCTGTCGATGGCGGGAAATGTCGTCAACCTCTCGCCGATGATGGCCGGGCTGGACGAATGGTCCTGCCACCAGCGGATTCCGATGACACCCGCCGCGACGAGAGTCACCACCACGCCGAGCACCGGCCACCAATAGCGCGACCGCGTCGCGACGTTCTGCTCCGACATGCTCCCCCGCTCCCCGATGGTCGCGCCGACTCTCGGCCCTTGATCAATAGGACGAACGAAGATGCCTCCCGGTTCCCTGAAATTCCGGCCGGACAATGTGCGCGAGGCCGATCGATTTTCGAACGATCGGATCGAGCGTGCGCCGCGCCGGATGGTCGGTTTCAACCTGCTGAGTGCGGGGCAGTCTCGTCGAAGGCGTAGCGGCAGTTGGTCATTGCCGTCGGCGCCGTACCGCCCGATTCTCGTCCGATCGAGCGGACAACGCGATAGTGTCGGATGACACCGGGCGACGGGGAGGTACGGCCCTGCACACACTGTGGACGTTCGTGGTGCATCGGCGCACACAGCTGATCACCGACTCGTATTTGCACGTCTCGGCGGTAGTGCAGTCATTGCTGCTCGCGACCATCGTCGCCGTGCTGATCGGGGTACTGGTCTATCGCAGCCCATTCGGCTCGTCGGTGGCGACCGCGCTGGCCAGCGCCATCCTCACCGTGCCGTCGTTCGCGCTGCTCGGGCTGCTGATTCCGTTCCTTGGGCTCGGTGTCGGACCGACCATCACCGCGCTGGTGCTCTATGCCCTGCTGCCGATTCTGCGCAACACCATTATCGGGCTGGCCTCGGTGGATCCGGCCATCGTCGATGCCGCGCGCGGGGTCGGCATGAACCGGCTGCGGGTGCTCGCGCGCATCGAATTGCCGCTGGCCTGGCCATCGATCCTGACCGGAATGCGCGTCAGCACCCAGATGATCATGGGCATCCTCGCCATCGCCGCCTATGCGAAGGGCCCCGGACTGGGCAATCTGATCTTCTCCGGCCTGGCCCGACTGGGCAGCCCGAATGCGGTGCCGCAGGCGCTGGTCGGCACGATCCTGATCGTGGTGCTCGCGCTGATCCTCGACGGCATCTTCGTCATCGTCGGCCGACTCACCACCTCTAGGGGAATTCGTGACTGATACCGAAACCCGCGGCGACAGTATGGCATCGGCGGTTTCCGGCGTCGAGATCGTGCTCGACGCGGTCACCAAAAACTATCCGGGCCAACGTGATCCGGCGGTCGACCGCGTATCGCTGACCATTCCGGCGGGCGAAATCGTCGTGCTCGTGGGGCCGTCCGGCTGCGGCAAGACGACCACCATGCGGATGATCAACCGACTCATCGAGCCGACGTCGGGCACCATCACGATCGGCGGTCGCGATGTCACGGGCGTGGATCCGGACCAATTGCGCAGGGGCATCGGCTATTCGATCCAGCAGGCCGGATTATTTCCGCATATGACGGTCGCGAAGAACGTTGCGACAGTGCCGGGTCTGATCGGCTGGGACCGCAAGAAGGTCGCCGCGCGGACCGATGAAATGCTCGATCTGGTCGGCCTGGATCCCGACACCTACCGCCATCGCTACCCCAGGCAGCTCTCGGGCGGTCAGCAGCAACGCGTCGGCGTGGCCCGCGCGCTGGCGGCCGATCCGCCGGTGCTGTTGATGGACGAGCCGTTCGGCGCGGTCGATCCGATCACCCGCGGACTGTTGCAGGACGAGCTCTTGCGCTTGCAATCCGAACTGGGCAAGACCATCGTCTTCGTCACCCACGATTTCAATGAGGCGGTAAAGCTCGGTGACCGAATCGCGGTGCTGGGCAACCAATCCCGCATTCTGCAATACGACACCCCGGCGGCGATCCTGGCCGATCCCGCGGACGAGACCGTGGCCGGCTTCGTCGGCGCGGACGCCTCACTCAAACAGCTCACCCTCACCCGGGTCCGCGATGTCGAGCTCGGCAGTTGCCCAACGGCAGTCGAGACCGATTCGGTCGACAGCGTCCGCGCCGCGCTGGCCGGACGCGACTGGCCATGGGCACTGATTCTCGACGCGCATCAACGGCCGCTGCGCTGGGTGTCGAGCGAGCAACTGGCGCAGGCGAATTCGCTGCATGAGAGCGGATCACCGGTCGGCGAGCAGCTGTCGTTGCAGTCGACGCTGCAGGATGCGTTGGAGGCCTTGCTCGCCGAGCAGACCGCGACGGCGGTGGTCACCGGTCGCCGCGGCGAGTACGCGGGGTTGATCACGATCGATACGCTCGTCGGTCATCTGTCGGCCATGCGCGCCACGCACGCGGGCGCGGAGACGGACGCGCCGACATGACCACGGCCACCACCGCACCGGCCACCGCCTCGCCGACGACACTGCGCCGGGCCGAGCGGATTCGGCTGCTCGTTCAACCCGCGCTCGTACTCGCGCTCACCGCGGGAGTGCTGGTGTGGGCGTTCCGGCGCGATCTCACGGCCACCCAGCAGGCCAGCATCAGCGTCTCCAATATCGCGACCGTCACCTGGCGGCATGTGCTGATCACCGCGACGGTCGTGGTGATCGTTATCGCTGTGGCGGTACCGCTGGGCACGCTGCTCACTCGGCCCGGATACCGCCGTCTGGCACCGCTTTTCGTGGGTATCGCCAATATCGGTGCGGCCGCGCCCGCCATCGGCCTGATCGTGCTGTTCTACCTCGCCACCCACACCACCGGGTTCTGGATCGGCGTCGCGCCGATCGCGTTCTATTCACTGCTTCCGGTGCTGCGCAATACGATTCTGGGCTACCAGCAGGTGGACAGCGCCGTGATCGATGCCGGACGCGGCCAGGGCATGTCGGCGCTGACCGTACTGCGTCGCATCGAATTTCCGCTCGCCGTTCCCTACATTCTGGCCGGGCTGCGCACCTCACTCGTGCTGGCCGTCGGCACCGCGACGCTGTCGTTCCTGGTAAGCGCGGGTGGTCTCGGCATTCTGATCGATACCGGATACAAGCTGCGCGATAACGTCACGCTGGTGGTCGGTGCCGTCCTCGCGGTCGCGCTGGCGCTGCTCGTCGATTGGCTGGGTGCGCTGGCCGAAGAGTATCTGGGCCCGAGGGGGTTGAAGTGAGGGCGTGGATACTCGGCATCGCGGCCGTATTCGCCTTGGGCGCCTGTGGATTACAGTCCGGCAGCGCGGTGCCGTTGCGAGTCGGTCCGGGAAGTATCCGTCCCGTACCGGAACTCGACGGCGTGGCGATCACGGTGGGCTCCAAGGATTTCACCGAGCAGAACATCCTCGGCTACCTCATCGAGTTCGCGCTGTCGGCGGCGGGCGCGCAGGTCCGCGATCTGACGAATATCCAGGGCTCCAACAGTGTTCGCGATGCCCAGTTACACGGTCAGATCGATATCTCCTACGAGTACACCGGCACCGGCTGGATCAACTATCTCGGCAACGAGAAACCGGTCCCGGATGAGGTCGGCCAGTTCGAGGCGGTCCGCGACGCCGATCTGGCCGCACACGGCATCTTGTGGGCGGATATGGCGCCGATGAACAACACCTATGCGCTGGTGATGAGCGCGGGCACCGCGAAGGAGACCGGCGTCGTCACGCTGTCCGACTATGCCCGGCTGATCAGCACCGATCCCGCTGCCGCCGCGACGTGTGTCGGCACCGAATTCAATGTGCGCCAAGATGGTTATCCGGGCATGGCGCGCAAGTACGGGATCGATGTCGGCAAGGTGCACAAGCAGATCGTGCAGGATGCGGTGGTCTACCAGGCCACCGCCGACGCCAAGCAGTGCCGGTTCGGTTCGGTCGCCGCCACCGATGGCCGGATTCCGGCCCTCGGGCTCGTCTTGTTGAAGGACGACCTCGGATTCTTTCCGAAATACAATGCGGCGCTGGTGATGCGCAAGTCCTTCGCCGACGCCCACCCGCAGGTCGCCGACATCATGGCACCGATATCCAAGAAGCTGACCAACGAGGCGATCACGGAATTGAATCGCCAAGTCGACGTGGATGGCCGCGAACCTGCCGAGGTGGCACGGGATTGGATGGTTGCGGAAGGTTTCGTCACTGCTCGCTGACGGGAATGGGTCTGAGCGTGCACTTTTCGCGTGAATATGGCGGAAGTTGCCGGATTCGGCGAGAGAGTGCACGCTCAGACTCATTCTGATCTGTCGCGGCGGCCAGGGCGCCCGTCCGGATCACGCCTGCGGGTCGCGCCCCAGGTAACGCAGCAACTCGTCTTCTACCGTGCCTTTCGCCTCGCCCTCGACGATCGCGGCATAGGCGCCCCACTGACGCAGCGGCTCAACGATTTCCGCTTCCGGACCGCCACCCGGCGCGGGGTTCGCGGTGCGCGCCGCGGTCAGCAGATGTCCAGCGAGCTCGTCGTTCAACGGGGATTCCTGTCCGGTGGCGATCGCGATATCCCAGGCGTGCACGGCGGCGTCCAGCGCGCACATGACCGCGGCCACCGGGGTCGGCAGCGCGCCGTGCGGCAGCGGGGTCGGAACGGTCTCGGACTCATCGGAAACCGTGGCCCAAGCCGCCGAGGCCTGCTCGACCGCCTCGCGCACCAACTCGGCGGCCGTGCCGTCGAGGTCGCCGGACGGGGCGAAGGGGTTGTCCGCGGGCCCGTTTCCGATGCCGAGCGCCTTGGCAAAGGCGAGCTGATCACCCGCGGCGTGCTGAATCACCTGCGTGACATCCCATTCCGAGCACGGGGTCGGCAGCTGCCACTGATCGTCGCCGATACCGGCGACGACATCGGTCAGCGCGCGGTAGGAGGTGGCGAGGACATCGCGCCAGACGGGGCGCAGGGTGGCGGTGGCGTCGGCGGCGGTGGTGATGAACATGGCGAGCCTTTCGGACTGTTTTGTTTGCTTCGTACTGATGTCACCAAGCCTATGCGGCCATTAGGCTAGTTTCGTTCCTAATACATCGGCTTCGGTCAAAAAAGATTTCGGGAGGCGACGGTGGCTGCCACCACGACGCGAGTCCTTCGCTTGCTGTCTCTGCTGCAGGACCGCGCGCATACCGGCCGTGAGCTGGCCGAACGCCTGGACATCACCGACCGCACGCTGCGCAACGACATCCAGCGACTGCGCGAACTCGGCTATCCGGTGCATGCCGAGCGGGGCGCGATCGGCGGCTACCGGCTCGGCCGCGGCAGCACCATGCCGCCGCTGCTGCTCGATGACGATGAGGCGGTCGCGGTGGCCGTGGCGATCGGCCTGGCCGAGGACGGCTCCACCGGCATCGCCGATATCACCGACAACGCGTCCCGGGCGCTGGCGAAACTCGAACAGATCTTGCCGAAACGCTTGCAGCGCAAAGTAACCGCGCTGCGCAACGCCACCGCCGTCGGCCCCGCGACCACCGGTTCGCGCGAACCGGATGCGCCGGTCCCGGCCGCCGTGCTCACCACCCTCGCGGGCGCCATCCGCGACGGCGCCACCGTGCTGATCGGCCTGGATGCCAACGCGGACAAGGAATTCGAGCCCTACCGGCTGATCAACTGGCAGCGCCGCTGGTATCTGGTCGCCTACGATCTCGAAACCCATTCCTGGCGCGCGATTCCCGTCGCCCAGGTGCGGCGCGCGGCGACGGGCTCGCGCCGCTTCGCCGCACGGTCACTGCCCGACGAGGACTTGGTGGCCTTCGTCATGCGCCATATCGCCACGACTGGTTGGAAGGTGCATGCGCGGGTCACGGTGCTGGCCCCCGCCGAAACCGTGATCGCCCGCATCAACCCGGCCGTCGGCGTGGTGGAGGCCGTCGATGCCGACACCTGCGTACTGCTGACCGGTGCGGATGCCCTGGAGACCATTGCCATCTACCTGAGCATGCTCATGATGGACTTCCGGGTCGACGGTCCGCCGGAGTTGGTCGCGCATCTGCGCACGCTCGCGCGCCGTTATGCCGAGGCGGTGGAAATGGCACCGTAGCGTTATCGAACGGCGCCGCAGCCCGATCGCGCCGAAGTTAGGCTTGGCGCCAATCTGAAACGGGGGAGATCAGCCGGTGCACCGCTTGATCCCATGGGAATCAGGAGGCATGCCACTGTGGCGGATACCCGCCCATCGATCGCCCGCTACTTGCGCGAACGTCGAGAAGCCGCCGGATTGACGCAGCCCGCGATGGCCGCGAAGACCGGAATACCGCAGCCGGTGATCCAGGATTTCGAGCGCGGCGTGGTCGCACCGACATCGGAAGCGCTGGGCCAGCTGTTCGACGCGCTGGACGTGCCGGTGTTCTTTCGCGACCACATCGTCAGCCTCACCCAGGCGAGCCAGTTTCCGGACAGCTTCGGCCCCATCCCAACTGTGCCGCTGCCCACCGATCTGCGCACGTTGCACAGCATCTCCCAGCCGGCCTGGTTCCAGATCGTGCCGACCTTCGACCTGGTCGCCGCGAACGCGGCCTACCTGCGCCTTTTCCCGGGCCTGGAGCCCGGCGGCAATATCCTCGAGTGGACGATGCTGGATCCGCGGGCCAAACAGGCGGTGCACGAATGGCATAAGGAAGCGCATCTGATGGTCTACGCGCTGCGGATGATGGCGCCGGGGCTGGTGTCGCACGAGCGGATGGACAAGATCATCTCCGCCTGTCGCTCGGCGCCGGAGTGGGAGCGGCTGTGGCTCACCGATGTCGCACCGGCCGATATCGCCAGGCCCTGGATTCACGTGCGCGACCCGGCGCGGCGCGAACTGCGCCGAATGACGTTGAACGTCTTCATGTTCGAATTTCCGCGACGTCCGTGGTGGATGTACACGCTGGTGCCGATCGACTGAACCGACAACGGGACCGATCCTCGCCGTTGAGGATCGGCCCCGAGGCCGTTCGGGCGCACTCGCCCGATGATCAGGCGTGCCCGGCCTTATCGGCGGCATCGGCGGCCTTGCGCTTCGGAATGGCCAGCGTGAACACGATGGCGACCAGGGCCGCGGCCGTCGCGATCAGGAATGTGGTGTGGAAGCCGTCGCGCGAGGGGAGCACGTGCGGGCCGAGCTGCATCGTCATATGCGCCAGCACCACGCTCATCACCGCCGAGGAGGTGGAGGTGCCGATGGAGCGCATCAGCGAGTTGAGGCCATTGGCCGCGGCGGTTTCGGTGAGCGGGACCGCACCCATGATCAGCGCGGGCATCGCGGCGTAGGCCAGACCGACACCACCCGCGACGATCATCGCCGCCACCATGAGTTCCCAGACGCTGTTCATCAGCACCACGGCGCACAGGTAGCCGATCGCGATCACGGCCGAGCCGAGCGCCAGCGTGACCTTCGGGCCGCGGGCGGCCGAGAGCCGCGCGGAGACCGGCGACAGCAGAATCATCACGAATCCCGTTGGGGCCAGCGCCAATCCGGCATTGACCATGGACAGGCCGAAGCCGTATCCGGTCTGCTCCGGCGCCATCATCAACTGCGGGAAGGTCAACGAGATGCCGTAGAGGGCGAATCCGACCGCGATGGAAGCGAAGTTGGTGAACAGCACGCGCGGGCGCGCCGAGACCCGCAGGTCGACCAGCGGCGATCGCTGCTTCAGTTCGAAGAAGCCCCAAACGAGGAACACCACCGCCGACAGCCCGAACAGGCCGAGCGTGCTCGCACTGGCCCAACCCCAGTCCGCACCCTTGGTGATCGGAATCAGCAACGCCAGCAACGCAATCGACAGGCCCACCGCACCACCGAAGTCGAAGCGCGCGGGTGTGCGCACCGGCGACTCCGGCACGAAGACGAAAACCAGTGCGGCACAGACGACGCCGAGTCCGGCTGCGGTCCAGAACAGCATGTGCCAGTCCGCGTTCTGCGCGATCGCCGCCGCCAACGGCAGGCCGAGCGCACCGCCGACACCGAGCGTGGCGCTCATGATCGCCATCGCGGAACCAACCTTCTCGGCGGGCAATTCGTCGCGCATGATGCTGATGCCGAGCGGGATGGCACCGACGGCCGCGCCCTGCAGCGAGCGCCCGACGATCTCGGGCACCAGCGAGGAGAACAGCGCGCACACCACCGAACCGGCGACCAGCGACACCAGATTGGCGAACAGCACCCGGCGCTTGCCGAACATATCGCCGAGTCGGCCGCTGATCGGGGTCGCCACCGCACCGGCCAGCAGGGTCGCGGTGATCACCCAGGAGGCGTTGGACGCCGAGGTGTCCAGCAGCGTCGGCAGCGTGGGAATGATCGGGATTACCAGTGTCTGCATCAGCGATACGACGACACCGACCATGCCGAGGGTCGCGATGAGCAGGCCGGATGCGGGACGGCGCCGGGCGTCGTCCGCGGTGACGGTCGGGGACGCGTCGGCTGCAACAGTCATGAATGTGTACGGTACACATCGTATGCATCGTGCACAATTTGCTATCGACGTGATTCAGCCGACATAGTGTGGGCCATGCCAGAACCAGGTCCCACGGATAACGACGCGCTCACCCGCCTCGTCTTCGAGTTGACCCTGCTGTCCCGGCAGTTCCCCGCCTCGCTGCTGCGGCGGCCCGGATTCCAGCTCGACCGGTCGGCGTATCTGATCCTGACCAGGCTGGAAATGGACGCCCCGCTCAGCCTGCGCGAGCTGTCGGAGGCCTTCCAGCTCGATATCTCCACCATCAACCGGCAGGTCGCCGCCATGTTGAAGCAGGGCCTGGTCGAGCGCGTCCCCGATCCGGAGGGCGGCATCGCCCGCAAGATCCAGGCCAGTGCCAAGGGCCTGGAATTGGTCGCCGCCGATCGAGAGCAGAGCCACGAGGGCATCGGTGCGGTGGTCGCCGACTGGAATGCCGCCGATATCGCGCAGCTGAGCCAGCTCGTCTCCCGCTTCAACAAGTCGATCGAGCACATCGAAGACAACCCGTGGCCGCGTCCGCCCCGTGCCGGGTAGCGCGCCGCCCGGGCGGTCGGGCAATATCGCTGCAGTGAGGTTCGGGTTCGGGATGATCGCGACAACGCTGCTCATGGCGTCGCCGCTCGCCTCCGGCTGCGGGCTGAACACCGAGTACGACGAATGGAACGGCTGGACGGTGACGGTCTATTACACCGCGGTCGAGTCCTATCACTCCGGGCCGACCGAAACCGTACGCGGCTGCGGCGACCTCGAATGCACCGACGCCAATATCGAAATCGGCGTGCTGCCACAGACTTTCGTCGATGTGGTGCGCGAGGAGGGCACCGGGCGGATCACCAGCGGCGACCATGCGGGCGAATATCTCAACTGGTCCTACGATGTCGGCTTCTGGCTCGACACCGAGCCGCGCGATACCCGCGGCGAGCCCCTGCACCCGTTCGAGAGTGCGGCGGCGGACGAGCTCGAACCGGGAACTCGGTTGCGGCTCATCGGTTGTGGGACCGTCGATTTCGAATCCGAAAGCGTGTGCAGCAGATTCAGCGCCGCCACTTGGACGATCGGCGACGAATTCACGCCGGGTCTCGGCGGGCCACGGCATCTGGACGTCTACGTCGGCGAGGAGACCTCCGAAAGCTTCACCGAGGGACCGGATTTCGTGACGTTCACAGGTGCGACGCTCGAACCCGTTGGGTTCTGACCTCGGTAGAGCGCGAATCTGCCGCACTCGGTTACCTCGGCCAGATGACCGTCAGCGAAGCGCGTTCGAACTAGCCCGGCGTTCGCAAAATCGCTGCTTTGCGTTCAGCAGTAGGGCGCTACTCCAAACCGGTGGTTCGCGACGCAAGGGACCGTGGCCTCGTAAGCCGCGCCGTTGGCGTGCGGTGCCGCTGGCGGTGTGAGCGACAATGCGACGCGGCGATGTTGCTGGTGCCCGCCTTCGGTCTCGGGGAGTCGATCTCGCTCATCCAGGCTCTCGATCGCCGCGCTGATGTTCGTGGGCGCCCGGCTGAACGCTCGCAGCGAGAAGACGTCTTCCACGCCGCGGCGGGTGGAGGTGAATTCCTAGCTGTCATGGAGGTTTGGATGGCCGCTGACGAGGCATTACGTGGACGACACGACCATCTGGGTTAGGAGGATCGGGTGTCTTCTGCAGTAGTGGTGGCAATAGTTGTCGTCGTGGTGGTGTTGGTCGCGGCCGGGTTGCTGATCGGGGCCTGGTCGATGCTGCGGAGACGACGCCTGCACAAGAAGTTCGGGCCGGAATACGACCGGACCATGGAAGAGATGGAAAGCCGTAAGGCCGCCGAACGTGAGCTGACCGAGCGCGAGCGCCGACACGCCGAATTCGATATCCGGGAGCTGTCGGAGGAGCAGAAGCAGCGGTACCGCACGGAGTGGGCCCATATGCAGGAGCGCTTCGTCGATGCTCCGGCGGATGCGGTGACGGAGGCCGATCAGCTGGTGGCCGACATCATGGCCGAGCGCGGCTATCCCACCGAAGGGTATGACCAGCAGCTCGCCGATCTGTCGGTCGAGCACGCCGCGACGGTGGGCCACTATCGCGCGGCGCACGAGATCGCGACCCGGCGCTCCGGTACCCGATCCACCGAGGACATGCGATTCGCGGTGGTGCAGTACCGCGAGCTGTTCGAGGACCTGCTCGACGGCGCGCCGGAGGACAAGAAGGATGCGAAGCAATGAGCACGGAACAGGACCGGGAGCGGAATCTGGAAGCCGAAGTGCCGGAGGGGGTTTCGCCGAAGGCAACCCGCACCGGAACCGAGACCGATTCGGCCGCCTCGTATGGGTCGGCGCCGATATCGGAAGCCGAGGCGCAGGAGTCCGCTGCCGCGTCGGCCGCCAGCGAGGCTGAGGGTGAGGGAGCGTCGGCGGGCCAGAGCGCGGCGGCGGGCGAAAGCACAGCAACAGGCGAGACCACAGCAGCAGGCGAGACCACGGCAACGGGCCAGACCACAGCAGCAGGCGAAAGCACGGCAGCGGGCGAGACCACAGCAGCAGACGAGCTCACAGCGGCTGACAAGAGCACAGCCGCAGGCCAGCGGGAAATCGGAGATCAGCCGCTCTTCGGCGACGCCGATGTCGAGCGCCTGCGCGCCGCATGGCGGCAGTTGCAGAGCGGTTTCGTGGACAACCCGCACGAGGCGGTGACGCAGGCCGACGATCTGGTCGCCGCGACCGTTCAGCAGTTGTCCAGCACGCTGGCCGAGCGCAAGCAGTCGCTGGAACGGCTGTGGTCGCGCGAGGAGGACGGCGAGACCGAGGATCTGCGACTGACGCTGCGCAGCTACCACGCCTTCTTCGACCGGTTGGTCGGCACCGCGAAATAGCGCGGTTCAGGCCGAGGCGGCGAAGGAGTCCAGTTATAGGCTCTTGTATCGAGCGCGGATCTTTTCGTATCGGAATCGGTTGTGGGCCAATGGCGTCAGGGTGAGCCGACGTGGCAGGTGTTGCCAGGCGAGTGTGGCAACCGTTGTGTACAAGGCGAATTCGAGGCGGTGGCGGGCCTGCAGATCCGGGCCGAGTAGTTCGCGCATTTTCGGATGCGCCGCGCCTGCCGAGCAGATCAGGACCGGGCGCGTCGCGACGGGCAGCATGGCACGCCAAAGTGGTTGGGCCAGCACTCGCACGATCGCGGGTAGCAGCAGCGTCGGTAGCGGAAGGGTACTCAGGCTGCGCCGGGCGAACTGCAGGAATTCATTGTCCGCCAACTTGTTTCGCGCGACGTCGTCGTAGTACTCGGTCATTTCGGCCAGTGTCGCCGGAAGTCTGGTACCCCTGCCGGGCAACTCCAGTGGCTCGACGCTCGCACGGATCGTCTGGTAGACGAGTTCCCGCTCCGGCGCATCGAGTCGACGGCCCGCGGTGTGCATATACGCCTGATAGATCACATTGAGACCGCTGACCGCGACCCACTTCCAGGCATCGGGATTCAGTGCGCTGTATCTGGTGTCAACGAAATCCTTTGTGCCCGTGCCGCGCACGTCGCGATGTAGCTGCTTCAGCAGTTCGATCTCGGCCTGCGCGTCGGCCGAATCACCGAAGGTCATGAGGTCGACGTGCGCCAGGCTACGGACGGCGCGATCGGTGAAGTTCTGTGCGAATCGTCCGCTGCGGTCCACGGCGGCGGCGATTTCGCGATAGGCCACCTGGTCGTAGGCCAATCTGCCGAACAGGCCGGGGATGATGGAGCCGATGAACCATCGAACGTCCTCCACCAACGCCCGCTGGTCCGGGTGGAGCTGAGCTGTATCGGTCGTCATTGACCAAACCTCCGTTCGCAGCGCCTGATCGGCACTGCCGCTGCCTTCACGCTAAGGCAAGTCGGCCGACTTGACAAGTCGTTTGACTTACCAAAACGGCCGCGATCCGGCTTCGGTAGTGTCGAACCGTGACGCCGTCCTCGACCACCGCGAAGGGCCCAAGGCAGACCCGCGCGGCACGCCGGGAAGAAACCCGAATCGCACTGCTGAACGCGACGATTCAGAGCCTGATCACCCATGGCTACGCCGCGACCACCACCCGCGGCGTCGCCGAGATCGCCGGTGTGAGCCAGGGCGCGCAGCAACACCACTACCCCACCAAGGGCGAGTTGGTGAAGGCCGCGACCATCCATCTCGCGGAGGTCTTCGTCGACGCGTTGCGCGCCGCCCCGCCCGCGGCAGACACCGAACGCGAACGCGCCGCCCTACTCGTCGACGTGCTCTGGATGGCGGCCAACCAACCACTCACCGCGGCCCTCATGGAATTCGTCGCCGCCGCCCGCACCGATCCGGAAATCGCCGACGCCGTGGTCGACCTCATCGAACAAATCGACACCCTGGCCTTCTCCATCGTCACCGAAATCGCCCCCACACTGGCCGCCACCACCGGTTCCCGCGACTGGCTGCGCATCACCGTGTCGTCGATGTGCGGTGCGGTGGCGGTGACCGCCCTCCCCGGCGGCGCCGCCTTCGCCCCTGCCTGGCCCAACCTGCGCGACAATATCTTGGCCGGATTGGACCGCCTCGCCACGGCCGATCGATGATGTGAAACACGCATGTCGCGTTGGTGCGGCAATGCACATAGGCTTGCGCCGTGATTTCCGGGCGGACAGTGGTCGACGGGCGTTTCGAGTTGCTCGAGCCGCTCGGCAGCGGCGGCATGGGGACGGTATGGCGCGCGTATGACCTGGCGCTGCATCGCGAGGTCGCGCTCAAGGAGGTGCGGGCGGAAGCGGATGACGCGGGCAGTTCGCCCGGCGTGCACCGGGAGCGAGTCCTGCGGGAGGCCAGGGCGCTGGCTCGGATCGGTCATCCGAATGTCGTTGCCATCCACCACATCGTGGATTCACCCGAAGTGGCGCATCCGTGGATCGTCATGGAACTGGTTCGCGGGCAGAGTCTCGCCGACCACCTGGCGCGTGGCCCGATGCCCCCTGCCCAAGTGGCGCACCTCGGCCGCGGCATACTCGCCGCCCTGCGTGCCGCACACCAGGTCGGTGTTCTGCATCGCGATATCAAGCCCGCGAATGTGCTGCTGCGCGAAGACGGTTCGCCGGTATTGACCGACTTCGGCATCGCTGCGATCAACGGCATGAACGGGTTGACCTCCACGGGCAGTGTGGTCGGCTCGCTGGATTATGTTGCGCCGGAACGACTCAGCGGTCAGGAGGGGCACACCGCCTCTGATCTGTGGTCGCTCGGTCTGCTGCTGTATGTCGCGGTGGAGGGGTTTCACCCGCTGCGCCGCGAGTCGACTGTTGCCACGCTGGCGGCTGTGATCAGAGGCGAGGTGCCGCCGCCGCAGCGGGCGGGGGTGTTGACTGCGGTTTTAACGGCGCTGTTGGTGCCTGATCCGAACCATCGGGCGACTGCCGAGCAGCTGGATCGGATGCTTGCGCAGGCGGTTGGGGCGGGCGGGTTCGGCGGTGCGCCAGGGGTATTCGATGCGCCGGGTGCGGGCAACACACCAGGTGCGTTCAATACACCCAACGCAGCTATCACACCCGGCTCAGTCGGCAAGCCCCACAGATCCAGCGGCACCGCATCCGGCTCGACTCCCCCGCCGCAACTGTATGGATCCACGAATCCACCTGCACGCAAACCACTCTCACGTGGGGTCGGCATCGGCCTCGCGGCGGCCGCTGTCATCGCTGCCGTCGTCGCCACTATCGCGATAGTGGCACTACGCCCCGATTCGGCCGACAACCGGGCCACTGCGAGCAATCCACCCACCACCAACGAGTTCCCCGCCACAAGCCGATCCGCAAGCCCGACATCCGGCGCTCCCGTGAACGGCAAACCCGTCGACCTCCTGACCCCCACCGGCATCCGACAGGCCATCACCGCACTCGAAAAGGTCTCCGGCAGCGAAGAATTCAACGAAGCGACGTTCTACCCGACCTACGCCAACGTCGGCGCCCCGGTCAAAACCAAACCCACCCTCTTCGACCTCTTCGTCTACCGCGACGGAACAGCCACCCGAAAGGGCGCAGGTGGCCCACTCGCGAACAAGCCCACCGTGAAGTTGAGCTCGATCAACTGGGACATCCTCCCCGACCTACTCCGCACCGCCGACGAAAGCCTCGGCATCCCCGCCCCCACCCTCCGCTACGTGATCGTCGATCCGTCCTGGACCTTCAACAATGAACAGCCGACCGTCATGGTCTACCTGACCGACGACTACGGCGGCGCATACCTGGCAGCCAACACCGACGGCACCGTAGTGACGATGTACCCCAGGGGACGGTGACGCGCCCGCGAAATCCCCACGCCCACCTCGAAATAGGCGTCAACCGCGGAATTCTCCGTCACATATTCGTCCCTGGCCCCGGAATGACACACCGCCCATCGAGCCCGATGGTCCCGATGATCATGCCGTCCGACAAGGTACAAAAGCTGCCGATGGGAACACACTCACTATGCGTGTTCACAACCATATTCTCCCCACACCGTGTACCCGGAACATCCGGATCAGCCTGCGCACTCACCGGTGACAGCGCCGCGGCAAGTCCTGCGGAAACAGCTACAACAAACAGCGGAAAACGAAACATGATAGGTCCTCCAAACTGCAATATTCCCTATCCACACCGTCCGATCGCCCAAGGGACAGCACCGAGTAAAACCCGCCTGACCAGCACAATCCTACTCGTGAGCCGTGCGCACCGGAATACAGGACGCCGGCGCGCACGGATCACTCATGCCGTTTTCGCGGGCACAGCGAACACCCTTACTTCCTGAATTGCATTGCTGCCGTAGCCGAGTCGGTTCCACTCCGGCTCAGCTGGCTGCGTGCGCCCGGCCGAGTCGGTAGCCCGCGCGCGTATGGTGTGCGGGCCGGCCCCGTCGAGCACGGCGACCGATTCCCACCGTTGCCATCCATAGTGACAGCGACCGCCGAGCAGGCGGGCGACCCGCAGCGGCCCGTTGTCCACGCCGACCTCGACACGGTCGATCGGCGCCGCCCCCGACCAAGCCAGGCCTCGAACGGTCAGCTCGCCGACTGCGATTTCCGCATCTCGGCTCGGCTCGGTGATAAGCGCGCGCACCCGCTGCAGCGTGACCGGTTCGCGCACCCGCCGTCCGTCGCGAGTCACCTCGTAGATGTAGCGGTCCGCCTGGAAGTACCCGGTGAAAGGTCTGTCCATCACCTCGATCTCGGTCAGCCATTTCACCGATGCCACGCCATACCACCCGGGTACAACCAGACGCACCGGATACCCGTGCCAAATGGGCAGTGGCTCACCGTTCATGGCATATGCCAGCAGCACGTCCGAATCCCGCGCAGCGGACACGCTGAGGCTGCGCTCGAAGGCAACCGTGCCGGACCGGCCCGCCACCTGTCCGGTATCGGCCCCTCGAAATACCAGCTCGCAGGCCCCCGCATCGATCCCGGCTCGGTCCAGCACCTCGGCCAGCGGCACGCCGGTCCAGTCTGCGCTACCGACTGCTCCCAAGCGCCATTGTTCGCCTGCCACAGCGGGATTCAGTCCGGCCCGGTTATTTCCGGCGCACTCCAATGTCACGAACTCGGTCTGCGATGGCATCGCCTGGAGATCGCGCAAACTCAGGCTCAGCGGGCGTTCGACCTTGCCCGCGACCCGCAGGCGGTATGTCGATCGATCCAAAACGGGCATGTGAAAGTGGTTGCGCACGTAGAAATGTGCGTTCGGCACGACAGCGCCACCGATGAGCGCTGGAGTCGGTGTCTCACAATTGAGTGGGTGCGCCCGGTGCACGACGAGTCCGGCCTCGATCGCCTGCTCGCATGCCTGCTCGGGGTCGACGAATTGGGGCATTGCCGCCTCCTGTCAGTGTTCGAAGCCGCCCACGCCTCGTAGCAGTCGATGCGCGCGGTGTGGGCCGGTCGCATTCCCGCAGTGTTCCCCTCTTCGACATCGGTCCGGCTATCCAGACGGCGCCAAGCGCGCAGCATCTGCATTGCGCGCACAGCGCATCCGATCGAGCGGCCGACCGACCTCACCGAAGCGGTCGGCGGCCTCCAAATAGAACGAACGCGCACGCTCGAGGTCGCCGACGGACTGGTGCAGCACGGCGCGCGCTTCCCACAGGGAGGCGTGCCACGCTCCCCCCGGCCACATTCCGACGAGCCGTTCGGTTTCGGCCAGACGGCGCCTGGCTCGATCGTGTTGCCCCGCGGCGGCAAGGGCCTTCGCCGCGACCAGATGGAATCCGACCGAGCAGGTTCGGCAGACGTTCCGGTTGCGCAGGGCGCGGTCGGCCTGCTCGAGCTGGCGCAGCGTCGCGCGCTCGCCCTCGGCCACCTCGACCAGGGCCGTATACGTCCGCACCACGAGATGTGGTTCGAGCCAATCGCTTTCGGCGAGCGGAAGCAAGTCGGCCAGCTCGTGCGCGGCGGCTCGACGCTGATCCGACGCGAGCATCGCCTCGGCCAGCCGCAATCTCGACAGCACTTGGCCCGATGCGGTGCCGCCCTGTTTGTGTAGAGCCGCCGCCGTCGCCAACCGCGTCACCGCCTCGTCCAATCGGGCCGAGAACAACGCGATTTCACCGAGGAGCAGTTCGGCGACGGCTTGGCCCTGAAGCGAGTTGGACTGCTCGGCGGCCGAGCGAAGATTCACGGCGTACTCGGCGATCCATTCGTGTCCGGCCGGACCGAAAAGGGTGAATTCCGCGAGGCACAATTGCGCGTCGAAAATGTAGGCAGCCAGCTGCCGATCGCGCCCCACCGAATCGGCGAATTCGGCGAGGAAACGGCTCGGCCATTCGCCTCGCATATTCGCCAGAATGCCGAGTACCGCGCTGGCCTCGCCGGTCTCACGCCCCAAACCGGACTCGATGGCCAGGGCCCGCGCCCGCGCCGCCGTCAGCTCGCAGGCGCCGTAATCGCCGGAATTGAGTTGGACCAGCGCCCTGGCCAGCAGGCTCTGCGTGATCTCGCAGGCGCTCGGTGGCGTCGCCGTACTCATCGCCAGCGCCTTTTCGTAGAGCGCGATCGAGTGCCGGTCCGGCCCGATGCCCAGATCCGCCCGCAACCTGCGGCGCAATAGCGAAAACTGTCGCACGACCGCGGCCCGATCACCGGCATCGAGCGCCTGCCGCATCAGACCGCGGTGGGCCTGTTCGTCGGTGGGATCAATGGCGAGCACGCGCTCCCACTGTCGCGCGGCCCTGAGCACATCGCACTGCAGCCCCCGCAGCCGGTCACGGGGTTCCTCGGCCCAGGACGCGTACCGATCTTCGGGCAGGAGATCGCCGGAGTACGAGTCCGCCACGTCGTATCCGGCGCCGGTCGCCAAGGCGTGTCGGGCGGCGTTCTCGAAAACCTCCGCATCGACGATCACCGAGCCCGCCGGGAAGAGTTCGAGCATGTCGTTGGTGCTCGCGATCGCGTCGGGCGAGCCAAGCGCGCGGCGCGCGAAGTGCATCGCCTTGCGCAAATTGGCCGCTCCAGCGGCCGAGTCCAGATCCGGCCACAGCTGATCGATCAGCTGCTCGCGGTTCATCCGGTGCCGCTCGGCCAGCGCGAGCAGCTTCACCAACTCGGCCGCCCGAGTCCGCCGCCATTCGTGATCGGGGACGGTTCGGCCATCGACACCGACCGTGAATCCGCCCAGCAGCCCAACCACGCAGACCGTCACATCTTCACCGTAATTCGAGGAACAGCCGGGGAACAGCCCACGATTACCGTCGCCCTCATCGAGTTCATCCGAATTGAGGAGTAGTGATGGCCGAGTATTACGCATCCGGCACCTGGTACGTCAAGCCGGGATGCGACCAAGAATTCGTCGACCGCTGGACCGAATTCCTCCAGTGGACACGCAAGGAATTTCCCTCGATGTTGGCCGCGCATCTGCTACGAGACCGTGCCGCGGCCGGACATTACGTTTCGTTCGCCGAATGGGCGGACGAGGCGTCGCGCGACGCATGGCGCGGCAAGCCCGAATTCGCCGCGCGCTACGGGCCCTGCCGCGCGCTGTGCACCGACATGACCGGTGCCAATTTCGACCGAGTCGTGACGATCTGATCCGTATTCCGTCGGTCAGCAGCGGGGATATGTCGAGGGTGGTGGCCTGATCTCGATCGTCTGGCCGGTCGCGGACGGGTCATGTCGAGTGCTTTGCGGTTTCGGGCACATGCTGTGTGATGCCGAGTTGTCTGGCCACGTAGGACATAGAGACCTCGGCGCGATCGCAGAAGGCATGGACGGCCAACTCATGTGGACTGTCGAGCCTGAACACCGTCCGGAAGGTATCGACCGCCCGCCGGGGAGCATCGCGTAGCCAGGGTTTGTAGCATGATCGCGCTTCAGGGCCCGACCAGATCGAGATACCAGGCATCGTGGAGGTGTCGTATCCCCAACCCAGTTCAACCATTCGGCGACGGAATTCTGCAGTGCCGAGCCCCGCGCGGTCCAGATCACGGGCCTCGGAGAACAACGTGTATCCGCTGAGCGCGAACTGGATGAAACACCCCTGCTCGCGATCGTGTTCACCGAGCACGACCGTCGAGTGACGCGGGAGGGTATGCAGGACCCAGTCGAGACGTTCGGCGAACTCGTGCCAGTCGGTGCATCGGGCTGGCAGACCTCGATCCGTCGGCTGGTCGTGGGTCACCGGGTGAGTGTGAAATCTGTTGGGGCCTTTGTTATCCCAGGCGCGGCACCGAAGCCGGGCAGGGTTCATGCCCAGCCCGTCGCGCATGACGGCCACGACCGACGTGGCGATGGCCGGGTCGCCGTGGAAGTAGCGCCATCCGGTCTGCCATTCCGCAGCCGCATCAGGCCAGTCCCGAGCTGGTTGAGTCCATCCCAGGTTCTCCGGCTGGGCATGAAGGACAGCGAGCGTTCGCTCGGTAACGACGGGATGCCGGGGAACGGGAACCGTGCTCGCCAGACCCTTGTCCTCGGAGGTGAAGTTGACGAAGAAACCGGTATCAGTGTCTTGCAGCTGGTAGAACGCCCACTCGTAGATGATGTCGCCATCGTCGGTGATGTCGGGTTCGAGAAAATAAGGTTCTTGAACACCTCCCCAGGGCGGCCGGAATCGCCCGACCAGTCCCGCCAGAGCCGTTGCGACGGGCATCCCGCCCAACCAACGTCCGCAGATGCCGCTGATCGGACTGCCCGAAACGGCTGAGGTGGGGATGATGATGTGCCGATAAGCGACCGACGAACCGCCGTTCGAAACTGGCTTGCACGCGTAGTGTCGCGTGCATGGCTTGCAGGATCACCGAACTCGTCATCGACTGTGCCGACCCGCAACGGCTGGCGGACTTCTGGTGCGAAGTCCTCGACTACGTCGAGCTCGGCTGGGAGGGCGACGCTTTGGAGATCGGTCCGCCCGGAACCGGCTTCGGCGGGCCGCAGCCCACATTGGTGTTCATTCCCAGCACCGAGCCGAAGCACGGGAAACTGCCGCTGCACTTCGACGTGAACCCCACCGACCGCGATCAGGACGCCGAACTGGAACGGCTGCTCGCCGCCGGTGCGCGCCGGGTCGACATAGGCCAGACCACCACCGCATCGTGGCATGTGCTGGCCGACCCGGAGGGGAACGAATTCTGCCTGCTCAAACGCCGGGTCGAGGCGTTGGAAGGCCATTAGAGCACACGCACGGGATCCCTCACCCGCTGAACACCAAACCCGCGGGCGGCTCGGTGATCAACTCCGCGTCGTTCCTGGCGGTCATCGGTTCTGCGGATGGGACGCTTCGGCACCCTGGACGAGGCCGCCGGAACCATCGCATTCCTTGCCAGCGACGATGCCGGCTTCATCACAGGTGCCGCTCGATGGCGGCATCACTGTGGCCTTCACCGTCCCGGAATGAGTTCCGGCTCTTTGGACTCAACGCTGGCCGCCACGGGTTCCCGCACCCGATCAGGAGGGGTAGGTGTCGAGGTAGGCGCGGTAGGTACCGAAGGGGAGAGTGGCGTCGTAGACGAGGTCGCCGGTGGGGGTGAATTCGGAGATGTGGGGGGCCATGCCCCAGCAGACCAGCGTGTTGCCGTTGGGGAGTGCTTCGACGTTGCCCATGGCGAAGGAGACCAGGCCCTCCGGGTGTTCTTGGTTGCGGAGCAGGGTAGCGCGGTTCGCGGCCAGGTCGATGTTGATCCATTCGGCGCTCGAGTGACCACGGGATTCCTGGCCGTCGGAGTTGTTGTTGAACAGCCGCAAGGTTGTGGCGTCGGTGAATTCGGCGTCGTGTTGGAAGGCGAACTCGACGCCCGGATCGGCGGCCAGGGTCGGGTGCTTGCCGCCCAACTGCCAGCGGATATCCCCGGTGTATGGGTCAACGTCGTAGACAGCGGCCGTATTGCGCAGGGACACAACCAAATTGCCCGACGGATCGAGGCTGATCGAGTTCATATGGTACGGGTCGTACACGTCACTGTTCAGATTGCCGGAGGTCTGTGAATCGGCCAGCGGCACATGCTCGGCCGCGCTCCAGCGGAACAATTCCTTGCCCGAGGCCACATCCATCACCACCGCGACGGAGTCGAACATCTTGCCGTTCTTCGGCCCCCCGATGGCGGTGAGATCGGCGTCCACCTGCGGGTACGAGGTGAGTAGCGCGTGGCCGTCCGGGGTCAGCCGGAACTCGTGCACATCCGCGCCCGCACCACCCGGATCGACCGTGGTCCGCACGTCGAAGTTCTCGTCCGCGATGATCCCGACGCCGGCACCGTGCCCGACCACCGTGCTCCCCTGCCACCAGGTGAGCACCTTGCGGCCTTGGTAGGTCTGGGTACGGAAGTTCGAAACATCCTGTCCCGCAGGCGGTTCGTACCGCTTGATTTCCTTGCCGGACCGATCGGCGATGATGTTCGCCGGCTTCCCGCTCGGCAGTGCCCGCGCCACCGTCCCCAGGCCCGGCACCAGCGCCGCCGCACTCACCCCGGCCGTGTAGTACAGATATCCGTCACTCACTCCCGGCCGCTCCACGTTCACCGTGTAGGCCAGCCCGCCGAACGGCACACTCGGCAGCACCGGATCGGCGGCGGCGGACCCGGTGGCCGCAGCGACGAGCGCAGCGGTGGCGGCCAACGATATCGGCAGGCGACGCCACGCGACGCCCGGGGACTGTCGAACCTCGGAGTCGTACATGCCGGTGAACTATGCCATGCGGCGGGCGCGGTTCGACGAATCCGACACGGGCAGCCTGTGCGGCGATCTGCTCGCCACAGCGATGCAACTCCGCCGCCGCGGGACGCCGCGGCTCACTGCGCGATCGACCAAGTCGATGTGGTCTGCATTGTGCGGAACGCCCGCCGCGGCGACCGACGACTCGATACCTTGAACAACTCCAAATGGATCTGCTGCAGTTCCATTTGGACCTTTCCGCGCGCAGACGAACTCATGCAAAAGATGTACATCCAGCGGGCCGACGGCGGCGATATACACGGACCCTGATCATCGATCGGCGACAAGATCCCCGCCTGGCTCTCCGACGGCGAATTCGTCATGAACGCCCGGTCCACCGCACTGATCCTCGGCGCGGCGCGACCACGAGGTCATCGACGGTTGGACACACACGAACGCCATACCGCGGTCAGCGACCAACTGTCCCAACACCCGCCACCGATGCCCAGTCGGCTCACACGCCACCGTCACCCCGACGAACCCCGCAGCGACTGCCCAGTCCAACGCTGTTCCCAGATCCCCGGCGCGGCATCGGAATATCTTGCGGGCCAACACTTTCGAGTCGTGATCGGTCACCACGACCATCTGCTTCCGGTCGGCCAGATCGATCCCGACTATGGCGTTGTCGGCCGGAACCAAGGCACGCAACCGCGCCAGGCGGGCGTTTCGGTTGCGATCACCCCGCGACAAGCCACTACCGTTACCCACGAACGTCCTCCTTCCTGCGATGGGACACCAAGCCCGACAAGCGCATCAGGAGGGCGTTCCCATGCCACGCACCGACACGCAGAACGTCTTTCTATGCCGAATGCCGTGCACTGGCCGCTACGCCCTCTCGGCTCGACGGTACCGGCCCGATTGTGACTGTTTCGGGATCCCTGCTTGTCTTTGCGGTCGTTGTTGATCTGCTGTGACAAGCGGAATCAGCCGATGAAGGGATTACCCCAGCCGTCGCCGAATGCGGCGATGATCACCGCTGCGCCGATGGAGCAGGGAATGATCCCGAACCCGGCCAGGAATCGCATCGTGGCGCAGTTCCAGCCTCGAAAGTGCATGCGTACGGTGCTGACGATCGCGGTCACTGCCCAGATGGCAAGCGCGAGAATCGATCCCACCGGTAGGGCCCAGAAGTACAGGACGCCGACCAACGCCAGGGTGAAGAAGAAAACCAATGCGAAACCCGACACGACACCGAGGATCACGCCCCAGCAGTACCCGATCCAGGTCAAGACGGTTCCTCGCGCACCCGCCTGATTCCGTGGTGCTCGTTTGCCCCAATCTAGGTCAGTGTTCGTGACAGGGGAGTCGAAGTGTGCGTTCATCACTACTCCTGGGTGCGATCGGCAGCCAGGAACCGGTCTACCGCTTCGATGTCGTCGTCGCCGGTTTCGAGCAGGCGCTCGTTGAGGATCGGTATCGAGCCGTCCAGCCAGGCAGGGCGTTCGCCGTTCGCGGGCAGCAGTTCGTGTCGTTTGACGAATTGTTCGGCTAGGTGACGGACCGATTCTCGCAAGGCGCTGACGACTACTCCTTCGGCCAGGCCGGTCAATTCCTGCAGGAGTGCCCGGATCCGGTCGAGTTGGTCGGTCTCGGAGCTGGCGGCCTGGATGCGAGGCCACAGCGTGCGCTCGAAGATGTCGCCGAAGTCGGCTGCGATCTGGTCGGTGTGTGCACGTAACTGGACGATCTGGTCGAGCACCTCACTCGGCGGTAAATCGAGTTCGGCGGCCCGCAGGCCGCTGGTGAGCGCCCAGCGTCGCGTCTGCGGCCGGCCCCGCCTCCACCGGATCAATCCGAGCTGAGTTGCCTTGCGCAGCAAGCTGGGTCGCAGACCTTTGGGCTTGATCATCAGTCGGATATCGCCCAAGCCGAGCGGTACCCAATCTTCGGGCCCGCCAGGCAACGCGAGCAGATCGGCGACTGTCGCCCCCTGCTCGCGTGCGGTCAACAGTTCGGCGATCGAGGTGAGTGAGAAGCCGCGGTCCTGCAGGCGCTGCACTAATTCGAGACGTTGCAGGTGTGAGCTGTCGTAGCGCGCGGTGCGGCCGACTCGGCGTGGTGCATGCAGCAACCCCTTCGACTGATACATGCGCACGGTGCTGGTCGGCACTCCGGCCCGCGCGGCGACCTGCTCGACGGTGAGGTCGGTATCGGTCGTTCGCATGAGTCGAGCATCGCGGGATCAAACTTCGCTAGTCAATACTGTTCTAGTAAATGCTCGAATAGTCACAATTGAGGACTGCCGCAGGGGGACGGATCCTCATACCTGTTCACAGCCAGTGGTTCGACCAGGATCGAACGTCCTGACATGCCGCATACCGCGCGGACCGAACCGGCCAGCGGACGGTGCTGACGGAGCGACTGAGCCCCCGCCCGGATACCGGACGGGGACTCAGCAGAGTCTCTACCAGCAGCGATACATGCGCTGCCTTACTTCTTCGCAGCGCTACACGTTGAAGCGGAATTCGACTACGTCGCCGTCGCTCATGACGTAGTCCTTGCCTTCCATGCGTACCTTGCCGGCGGCTTTGGCGGCGGCCATGGAGCCTGCGGCGACGAGGTCGTTGTAGGCGACTACTTCGGCCTTGATGAAGCCGCGTTCGAAGTCGGTGTGGATTACACCGGCGGCCTTGGGAGCGGTGTCGCCCTGGTGGATCGTCCAGGCGCGGGCTTCTTTTGGACCGGCGGTGAGGTAGGTCTGCAGGCCCAGGGTGTGGAAGCCGGTGCGGGCCAAGGCGTGTAGGCCGGGCTCGGATTGGCCGATGGATTCCAGGAGTTCGAGGGCGGATTCGTCGTCGAGTTCGAGCAGTTCGGCCTCGACCTTGGCGTCGAGGAAGACCGAATCCGCCGGTGCGACAGCGGCTTTCAGTTCGGCGACCTTCGCTTCATCGGTGAGCACCGACTCGTCGGCGTTGAAGACGTATAGGAAGGGCTTGGTGGTGAGCAGCGAAAGTTCTTTCAGCAGATCGCCGTCCAGCTGGGCACGGGCGGAGAAGAGGGTCTTGCCGCTGTCGAGGACTTCCTGAGCGGCCTTGGCCGCGTCGAGCAGCGGCTTGCGGTCCTTCTTGACCTTGGCTTCCTTTTCCAGGCGCGGGATCGCCTTCTCCAGGGTCTGCATATCGGCGATGATCAGCTCGGTCTCGATCACCTCGATATCGGCGAGCGGGTCGACCCGACCGTCGACGTGCACCACGTCATCGTCGGCGAAGACCCGCACCACCTGACAGATGGCGTCGGCTTCGCGGATATTGGCGAGGAATTTGTTGCCGAGCCCGGCGCCCTCGGAGGCGCCCTTGACGATGCCCGCGATGTCGACGAACGACACCACCGCGGGCAGGATGCGCTGGGAGCCGAAGATCTCGGCCAGCTTGTCCAGGCGTGGGTCGGGCAGCGGAACCACCCCGACGTTCGGCTCGATGGTCGCGAACGGGTAGTTCGCCGCCAGCACGTCGTTCTTGGTCAGCGCATTGAACAGCGTCGACTTTCCGACGTTGGGCAGGCCGACGATTCCGAGGGTGAGACTCACGAGGAACAGAGTCTACGCGGCGCACCCGGTCGGCCTCCCGCAGGCCGTCGCCTCCCAACTGCCGGGTCGGCACCGAACCCGCTGGCCGCGTGCGTTCACAAGATGTGCGTGGCTTGGTGTGACCTGCACACCGGCGGGTCGTCACACAAAATGTGTGCGCGGTCGCTGGGCGTCAGGCGTTGCTGAGGTCCGAGTGCATCGGCCGTGCCGGCCTCAGGGGATCAGGACTACTTTGCCGAGGTTCGAGCGGTCCTCGATGACGGCGTGCGCCTCGGCGGCGTCTTCCAGCGGGAACTCCGCGTGGACGGCGGGGCGCAGTTGGCCGGAGGCGAAGTATTGCCAGAGTTCCTGACGCCAGTGTTCGTACAGGTCCGGGGAGTTGCGGGCGATGCGGGCCATTTGGAAGCCGATGACCGATTTGGCGCCGACGAGCAGGTCGTAGGCCTGGATGGCGCCGCCGCCGGAGCTGTAGGCGACGAGTCGGCCGCCGGGGGCCAGGGCCGCGATGGCCGGGGTGAGCAGATCGCCGCCAACCGCGTCGAGGCCGTAATCGACTGGATCGCCCCAGGATTCGTCGCTATAGGCAACCACTTCGTCGGCACCGCGCTCGCGCAGGAAGTCGGCCTTGGCGAGGTCCGAGACCGCGGCGACCACACGCGCCGCGCCGCGTACGCGCGCCAACTGCAGGGCGAGGTGGCCGACACCGCTGGCGGCGGCGGTGATCAGGGCCGATTCGCCCGGCTTCGGGTTCGCGGCGTCGAGCGCGCCCAGCGCGACCAAGCCGCTGCGGACCAGCGTGACGGCGTCGACGGCCGAGGCGCCGTCCGGAATCGGCGAGGCCATCGCCGCGGACAGCAGTGCGTAATCGGCATATCCGTGGCCGAAGACCAGACCGGTCACGCGGTAGCCGGGCATACAGCTGGTGACGCCCTCACCGACCGCGATCACCTCGCCCGCGATCTCACCGCCCAGCGCGATCGGCTCGCGCTGCTCGCGCACCTTGCGGACCACCGGCAGGGTCACACCAACCGCCTCGACCCGGACCAGCAGTTCACCCGGGCCGGGCGTCGGCACCTCGGCCGACACGAGCTCGAGTACCTCCGGACCACCGCTGCGCTGGTATTGCACCCGCCGCATAACACCTCCAAGAACGTTAGAAGCGGTAACGGTAACCGGATCCGACGCCGTCTCACAGCGCGTCCGCGACTCGAGTGCGATATCTCACCGTCCCGAGGAAGCGGTCGTCACGAAGGCAAGTCAACCGACCCCACCTATCTGGCCTGGCATATCGCACTCCCCTGTGATCCACCGACTCCGCGCACCAAAAGCAGATTCTTCGCCGCCTGGTGATGCGTCCCCGCTTGGTGACTACTGCTCTGGCCGACCACCAGCAACCCTCGACGATCCGAGCCCGCGAAAGAGCGTTCGCGCCAGGCTGCGCGCGAGTTCGTCCGGGGCGGCCGTCGCGTCGGGACCTGCCTCATAGAACCGCAGAAAGGCCTGATGGAAGCAGGTGCCGTCGAGGAGGGCGGCTGCGGTGTCGACGTCGGCTTCGAGGTCGATGCGTCCGAGTTGCTGTTCAGCGCGCAGATAACCGGCGATTCCGGCGATGGCGTGGCCTGGGCCCCCGCCGTGCCGTCGCATCGAATCACGATGTGCCGCCATACGTTTGGGCTGCGCCAGCAATCCGCCGAGGAGCGGCAGTGACTGCTGATAGAAGGTCAGCGCGGCGCGCGCGAAGGCGGTGAGGTTGGCTTCGACCGTGGCGGACCCCGGCTCGGGACGGGTGGCGGCGGGGCCGGGCATGCGGTGTTGAAGGACATTGAGGATGAGGTCCTCTTTATCGCTGAAGTGCTTGTAGAGCGCGGCTTCGGAGTAGCCCGCAGCCTTGGCGATCTCCTTGGTCGTCGCCTCGACGACGCCCCGTTTGCGCATGATCTCCGCGGCGGCGTCGAGGATCTGGTCGCGCGTGCCCACGCAGCCTCCCGGTTGACAGGTTAGTAAGTACTCACCCATCCTAGGTTAGTAAATACTCACCAACCAGAAGGACTCGATATGCGACTCACGATCTTCGGAGCGACCGGCCGTACCGGTGGACTCGTCGTGCGCCAGGCACTCGCCGCGGGACACGAGGTGACCGCGGTTGTTCGCGGGCAGCACGCACTCACGGAACATTCCCGACTGCGGGTGGTCACGGCCGACGTCATGAATCCCAACGACATCGCGACGGCCATCCGCGGCGCCGACACGGTGCTCGACACCATCGGATCGCGGGACAAGGGCCCGACATCGGTCGCAACCGACGCCGCACTCGCCATCACCAAGGCCATGGCATCGGTCGGCGTTCGGCGGCTGATTCTGATCAGCAATAGCGCGAGAATCGCTGGGCCGGGCGATGATTGGTTCACCCGCTTCGTGGTGAAGCCGCTCATTCTGCGTCCGCTGTTGCGGCACAGCCTCGACGATATGGCCGGGGCCGAGCAGGCCACGCGGGACACCGCACTGAATTGGACCATCGTCCGAGCACCGCAACTCACCGACCGTCCGGCGAAGGGGTCCTACCGAACCGCGGTCGAGCGCAACGTGACATTCGGCATCCGGATCAGCCGCGATGACCTGGCCAGCTGCCTGCTCGATCTGGCGGCCGACCCGGGGTCGATCCAGCGGCATATCAACGTCGCCGGCTGACTCGCCTTGCGACAGCGGGCGGGCGGCGTAGCGTTCCACAGATGGAGCCGACCACCGAAGTGGTGACGGCACGTCCGGCACCGGCGCTCGCGGCGTTCATCGATGGGTACGTCGGGTATCGACTGTGCGGGTTCGCGCCCGGACTGCATCGGGGGCTGCCGTCGCGGCATATGACGTTCATCGTGTCCATCGGGCCGAGCATCGACGTTGTCGCACAGACCGATTCGCGGCAGTCGCCGGAGGATTACCGGTGTGTGTTGAGCGGTTTGCAGGCCAGTTCGGCGGTCATTTCGCACAACGGGTATCAGGAGGGCATCGGCATAGAGCTGACACCGCTCGGCAGCCGGGCCCTGTTCGGGATGCCCGCGAGTGCGCTCTGGAACACCTCGGTGGAGTGCGCCGAGGTGACGGGGCCGGTCGGGCGTCAGCTGTGGGAGCAATTGCAGGAGCTGACCACCTGGCGCGATCGCTTCGCCGCCTGCGACCGGATACTCACCGCACTGGCCTGCCACGACCGCTTGGTGACGCCCGAATTGACTTGGGCCTGGCGGACTTTGGTCGAAACCGACGGTGCGGCGCAGATCGGCGCGCTCGCCGAGGATATCGGCTGGAGCCGCCAACATCTGGCCCGGCGCTTCGGCGCGGAGTTCGGTCTCAGCCCGAAGCTCGCCGCCCGGATCGCCCGATTCGAGCGCGCCAGGCGGATGATCGGGCACACGCCGCCCTACGTGACAATCGCTCAGGTGGCCGCGACCTGCGGGTATTACGACCAGGCCCACCTCAACCGCGACTTCGCGGAACTGGCCGGTTGCAGTCCAACGGTATGGCTGGCGGAGGAGATTCCATCCGTCCAAGACCCGGAGGGGTCCGGCGAGTGAGGCTGGGTCCATGACGACACCAACGAATTCACCACAGGCCACCGCGACCCGCACCGCCGTCTGGCCATGCCTCAACTTCACCGACGCCCGTGCGGCGGTTGCCTTCCTGACCAGCGCATTCGGCTTCGAAGAGAGCGCGCTCTACGCCAGGGAGGGCGACCCGTCGTTCATCGAGCACGGTCAGCTGCGCTGGCCGCTGGGCGGCGGAATCATGTTCAGCTCGATCGGCAAGGGCGATAACCCGTTCTGCGAGCGGGGTCCGGGCACCGACTCGATCTACCTCGTCTGCGAGGACCCCGACGCCCTGCACGAGCGCGCCGTCGCCGCGGGCGCGGAGGTGGTGCGCGGCCTGCGCGACGAGGACTACGGTTCGCGCGGCTTCACCGTCCGCGACCCCGAGGGCAACCTCTGGAGCTTCGGCACATACTGGGGCGAATAATCCGGGAGAGCAGCCGGTGCGCGGGCAGCCCACCCGCGCATCGTGCTGGACACCGATCAGCGACCGCCCAAGCCCGATACCGCGATGCCGCGAATAAAAGCGCGCTGAGCGATCGCATAGACCACCACCAACGGCAGCACAATGACCACCGCGGCCGCCATCAGGATGGGCCATTGCGTGTGGTACTGACCCTGTAGCCGAACCAAACCCAATGTGGCGGTGGCGATGTCGTTGCGCTGGATCATGATCAGCGGCCAGAGGAAGTCGTTCCAGACGGTGGTCCAGGTGAGCACACCCAGCACCATGAGCGCAGGACGGGTGTGCGGTAACAGCACTCGCCAGAACACCTGCCAGGTGGTGCACCCGTCGACGATCGCCGCCTCCTCCAGCTCGGCGGGCAGTGTCCGGAAGAACTGGCGCATCAGGTAGGTGCCGAACGCGCTGCCGAACAGGCCGGGGACGATCATCGCCCATGGTGTGTCCACCCAGCCGAAGGCACGCATGAGCAGGAATTGCGGGATCACGGTGACGGTCAGCGGCACCATCAGCGTGCCGAGGTAGGCGAGGAACAGTACGTCGCGCCCGCGGAATCGCAAGCGCGCGAATGCATATCCCGCCAGTGCGCAGAAGAACACCTGCCCCGCCGTGACGCACAGTGCGTAGAACGCGGTATTGGCAAGCATCCGTCCCAGCGGCAGCAGTTCGAAGACCTTTCCGTAGTTCGACCACTGCGGTCGCGCCGGAACGAGTGTCGGCTCGGTGATCTCCCCCTCGCGCTTCAGCGACCCCGCCAACGCCCACAGGATCGGCACCAGCGCGCACCAGGCGACGCCGATGAGCGCCACGTAGATCAGGACACCGCGCACTGTCCGGCGCACAATCGCCCGCTCGACCCGACCACCGACAACGGCACCAACGAGCGCGGTTCGCCGCAGCACCGGAAGCGACCGCCGCACCACCTCATACGCATTCACAACTCCACCTCCGCCCGCCGCGCGAACCGCAACTGCAACAGCGTCAGCACCAGCAGAATCGCGAAGATCACCCAGGCCAGCGCCGCCGCATAGCCGACCTCGTAGAACCCGAAGGCGTTCTGGAACAACATGATTCCGAGCAAATAGGTACCGGTCTCCGGCCCACCATTGCCGCCGGTCAGCGCATAGGCCTGGTCGAAGGCCTGCACCGAGTTGATGATGGTGATGACGAAGACGAACGACAGCGGCCCGCGAATCAACGGCAGCGTGACCGACCAGAACCGCCGCAGCGCCCCCGCCCCATCGATGCGCGCCGCCTCGTACAGCGTCTCGGGCACCCCCTGCATCGCGGCCAGCAGGATGACGGTCGCGAAAGGGACGCTCTTCCACACGGTCACGATGCTCAGTGCGACCAGCGCCCAATCCGGATCGGTCAGCCACGGCACCGCATCGATGCCGACCCAGCCGAGCATGATGTTGAGCAGTCCGTCATCGGTGGTGAAGATGAAGCGCCACACCACCGCCATGGCGACGGTCGAAGCGACCAGTGGCAGGAACGCGATGGTCCGAAAGATGCCGATACCGGCCAACTTACGATCGAGCACCGCCGCGACCGCCAGTCCGATCACCACTGTCGGTACCAGCGTCAGCACGGTGAACACGGCGGTGTTGCGTAATGCGATGAGGAACAACGGATCCGATGCGAGCAACCGCCGATAGTTCGCCAGCCCCACGAACCGCGGTGCGCTGAACAGATCCCACGAGTGCAGACTCAGATACAGCGAAACCGCCAGCGGAAACAGCAAGAACACCAGAACGGCGGCCATATTCGGCGTCACGAACGCCCAACCCGCCCGCTCGCGTCGCCGCGCCAGCCGGCCTTTCATCGGGTCTCCAGGAGGGTATTGATGTCGGCGGTCAGTGCGGCGCTCATCGAGTCGGCGGTGGCGGCCCCGCGCAGCACCCGATTCCCGCCGCGCTCCAGCAGCGCGGAAACCTTGCCCCACACCGGAGTAACCGGCAGCGCTCGCGAATTGGCCGGTCCCTCGGTGAACACCTCGAGATTGCGGATCTCGCGATGCGCGGCCGCGAATCCGGGTGAGCCCATCGCGGATTTCAATACCGGCACGAACAGACCCGAGGACGCGATAATGGCCTGCCCCACCGGCCCGGTCGCGAATTTGACGAATTCCCAGGCCTGTTCGATGCGTGGACTATCCGCGGCGATCGACAGCCCGGTGCTGCCGACATCGGTGATCGCGCCGGGACCGCCGTGCGGACCGACCGGCAGCACCGTGACATCAATGGGCAACTCATCTTGCCCGGCGAATTCGGAATACAGCCAGTGCCCGCCCATCGCCATACCCGCCCGCCCCCGCCGGAACAGATCCGGCGCCGAAACCGACTGCTGGTCAGCGACTTTCGGCGCAACCCGATGGCGCACCGCGAGATCGGCATAGAACTGGAATCCCTCGGCGAACCTTGGATCGCCGAGATTGGTCCTGGTCGGATCCACCGACGGCGTGAACCACTGCGCCCCGTTGTTCATGCCGAAGCAGGCGGCTGAGAAATACGGCACCCATGCGTCGGCGAAGCCCCACTGCCGGGTCCGGCCAGCAGGATCACGGTGGGTGAGCGCCCGTGCGGCATCGAGGAATTCGGCGAAGGACCAGGCCTTGCTCCACCGAGCCGGCGCAGTCAATCCGGCCTCGGCGAACAGCTTCCTGTTGTAGTAGAGGAACACCCCGGACCACTGTTCCGGCAGCGCATACTGCCCACCGGCATAGGTGAAGGTGTCATACAGCGTCGGGTAACTGTCGGCGCGCAGTGCGGCAGCGTATTCGGGCTCCCGATCGAGCAGCGTGCGCAGGTCGAGCAGCACCCCGCGATCGGCGAGTCCGGCGTAAAGCAACTCCCACGCCATCATGACGTCGGGACATTTACCGCCCGCGCAGTAGGTCAGCATCTGCTGCAGCGGATCCGGCCCGGACATGATGGTGCGAATCCGGATGTCCGGGTGCAGCTTCTGGAACTCGTCGATGATCTTCAGCCGGACCCGCGCCTCCTCCGGCCTGGCCTGAAAGAAGAAGGTGAGCGCGTCGTCATCGGATGCACAGCCGGTGGCGGCGAGCAGCGGCGCGGCCAGCACCGAGCCGAGCAGCGTGCGCCTGCGCAACGAGGCCCTCCTCCAGGCGGTTGTGGAGCTTGGCGGAATCGCATGGCAGCATACGTTCGGCAACACCGAGGTGACCGCCGACACACGAACAAAACTTAACGTTGTCCAAAGCCGGGGGAAAACAACCCCGGTCGTCGTCACCAATCGGATACGTTGTCACGTGTTTGAGCAGGATCCTGCGCGTTTTACAGGAGAGTAGACGGATGGCGACAATCGAATATTTGCGGACGGATCCCGATCTGCCGCCCGTCGGGGTGGTCGACCGGTCCCCGATCACGCCACGGAAGAAGGCGATCTTCGGGGCCATCGCGGTCGTCGGCGCGATCGCCTGGGCCATCCTCGCCATCGCTCGTGGTGAGAACGTCAACGCGGTTTGGATCGTCGTCGCGGCGGTCTGTACATATGTGACCGCCTATCAGTTCTACGCCAGGCTGATCGAATACAAGATCACCAAGCCGCGCGACGATGTGGCCACACCCGCCGAGGAATTGGAAAACGGCAAGGACTACATGCCGATGGACCGACGGGTGCTCTTCGGGCACCACTTCGCCGCCATCGCGGGCGCCGGTCCGCTGGTCGGCCCGGTTCTGGCCGCGCAGATGGGCTATCTGCCGGGCACCATCTGGATCATCGTCGGCGTTGTCCTCGCGGGCGCGGTGCAGGACTACCTCGTGCTGTGGGCCTCGACCAAGCGTCGTGGTCGCAGCCTCGGGCAGATGGCCCGCGACGAACTGGGCCCGATCGGCGGCGTCGCCGCGATCGTCGCCGTGCTGGTGATCATGATGATCCTGCTCGCGGTGCTCGGCATCGTGGTCGTGCAGGCGCTGGCCGCGGTCAAGGGGCCGGACGGAGCGCTGCACGGCGGCAGCCCCTGGGGTGTGTTCTCCATCGGCATGACCATCCCGATCGCGCTGTTCATGGGCCTGTACCTGCGCTTCTTGCGGCCGGGCCGGGTCGGCGAGGTTTCGGTGGTCGGCTTCGCGCTGCTGCTGTTCGTCATCATCTCCGGGCGCTGGGTTTCCGAATCCGGTTGGGGCCGCGACCTGTTCACGCTGTCCGGCACCACCATCGCCTGGCTGCTGATCATCTACGGTTTCATCGCCTCGGTGCTGCCGGTGTGGTTGCTGCTCGCACCACGGGACTACCTGTCGACCTTCATGAAGATCGGCACCATCGGGCTGCTGGCCCTCGGCGTCGTGATCACCATGCCGGTGCTGAAGGCGCCCGCCGTATCGCAGTTCGCGAACAACAGCAACGGTCCGTCCTTCGCGGGCAGCCTGTTCCCGTTCCTGTTCATCACCATCGCGTGTGGCGCGCTGTCGGGATTCCACTCCCTGGTCTCCTCCGGCACCACGCCGAAACTGCTGGAGAAGCAGTCGCATGCGCGGATGATCGGCTACGGCGGCATGCTGATGGAGTCGTTTGTCGCGGTGATGGCGATCATTACCGCGAGCATCATCGACCAGCACCTGTACTTCGCCATGAACGCGGGCGCCGGGCTCACCGGGGGCACCGCGGAGAAGGCCGCTGCCTACACCAATTCCCTTGGTCTGAGCGGTGATCCGATCACCGCGGGTGAGTTGACCCAGACCGCGAAGGATGTCGGCGAGACCAGCATCATCTCGCGTACCGGCGGCGCACCGACGCTGGCGGTCGGCATGTCCCAGGTCATGTCCCAATTCCTGGGCGGGTCGGGACTGAAGGCGTTCTGGTATCACTTCGCGATCATGTTCGAGGCGCTGTTCATCCTCACCACCATCGACGCCGGCACCCGCGTCGCGCGCTTCATGCTCTCGGATTCGCTCGGCAACCTCGGTGGTCCGGCCAAGAAGTTCAAGGATCCGTCGTGGCGGCCCGGCGCCTGGCTGTGCTCGGCCATCGTGGTCGCGGCCTGGGGTTCGGTGCTGCTGATGGGCGTCACCGATCCGCTGGGCGGCATCTACACGCTCTACCCGCTGTTCGGCATCTCCAACCAGCTGCTGGCCGCGATCGCGCTCACCGTCGTGCTGACCATTCTGATCAAGAAGGGCCTGGTGAAGTGGGCGTGGATTCCGGCGCTGCCGCTGATCTGGGATCTGACGGTGACGATGACCGCGTCCTGGCAGAAGATCTTCTCCGCCGATCCGAAGCTGGGCTACTGGAAGCAGCACAGTAACTACAGTGCCGCCCGCGATGCCGGAAAGTTGTTGGCGCCCGCCAAGAATGCCGACGATATGGACAAGATCGTGCGCAACACGTTCATCCAGGGCAGCCTCTCGGTCATCTTCGCGGTGCTGGTGCTGGTCGTCGCGGTGGTCGGCGCCGTGGTCTGCTTGCGCGCCTGGCGGGCCGGCGGCGGACCGAGCAGCGAAACGCCGGACCACCCGTCGAAGATCTTCGCACCGCGCGGATTCATCGCCACCTCGGAAGAGAAGGCGGTACAGAAGGAATGGGATGCCCTGATCGAATCGGGGCAGGTCCGGGCACCGGGCGCGGCACATGCCAAGGGCGCAGCGACGGAATCAGCGCCACATTGACCGCAGCAACGCAGCGGAATGACGGCCGGTCGCCTCGACCGGCCGTTATTCGGCGTCTGCAGGCCGCCGGAAGTGCCTGTGTCGGAAGGGTTCGCGCGTTCGGATCGTGGTTCAACGCGGTTCTCGGCGGGCAGGACTACCAGCGATATGTGGATCATCTGCGGCGCAACCATCCCGGATGTGAGATTCCGTCCGAACGCGAGTACTGGCGTCGACGGCATGCCGATGCGGATAACAATCCGCAGAATCGCTGCTGCTGAGTGGTCTGCGCGTGACTATTCGACGGTCAACTGGGCTTTGCCGCCTTCATGGTCCAAAAGCCAGCGTTTGACCGGCAGCCCCCAGCGGAAGCCGCCTAGTGCGCCACCGATGCGCAGCACTCGGTGGCATGGCACGAAAAGCGCTGCGGCATTGCGGGCGCAGGCATTGGCGGCGGCGCGGGTGGCATCGGGACGTCCGGAGATGGCGGCGTATTCGGTGTAGGTGACCGGGTCGCCCGCCGGGATCTTGCGCAGCACTTCCCATGCGTGCATGAGGAATTCGCCGGATCGCTGGCGCACCTCGATCGCGTCGATCGCGGTCAGTTCGCCGCGATGGTAGGCGGCGACCGCGCGGGTTACCTCGCCGAGTTCGTCTCGCCGGCGCACCCGGTCCGGTCGCAGGCTGGGGTGAATCAGCTGGCGCAGGGTCTCGACGTCGGCGGTCCAGCCGGAGGCCAGCACGGCGCCCTCGGCGTCGACCAGCGCGGTGAAAGGGCCGATCGGAGTGTCGGAGGTCGCGAAATCGGTTGTCACAATTCGGTCTTCGCTTTCGCTGCGGCGACAGACTTCGTCGCGGGTGACTTCGGCGGGACGACCTTGCGACCGGCGAGCGCGGCCTTCCACAGGTGCATGGATAGGTACGAACGCCACGGCGCCCAGCGCGCGGTATCGGAAAGGTCGACGCCGAGAAGTGTCGCGCCTTGGCGGACCACGAGATCGGTGTCGAGCAGGACATCCGGATCCGCCAGCAGCCGCATGGTCACGTAATCGGCCGTCCACGGTCCGACGCCGTCCAGGGCCAGCAGTTCGCGACGCAGGTCGGCGGCGGTGCGGCCCTGGTGCAGCACCAGATCACCGGAGGCCAGGGCCGAGGCGGCGCCGAGGATCGAGCGGATCCGCCGCGCCGGACCGGTCAGCACCTCGGCCCCGCGTTCGGCGATCGCGGCCGCAGTGGGGAACAGGCGCGATACCGGTCCGTCGATGGGTTCGCCCAGTGCCTGGACCAGCCGGGCGGTATGGGTCGCGGCGGCGGATACCGAAATCTGCTGGCCGATCATGGTGCGCAGCAACAACTCTGGGCCATCGAGGCATCCCGGCACCCGGATACCGGGAGTGAACGGCGGTCGTGCGGGGGCACGGCGTGTGCTGCTCGCGCCGACATTGAAGGGATGGTCGGCCGGCGCCGCACCGGCATCCGGCAGATCTCGCGTAGGTGTCCGGTCGACATCGGTGCCGGCCGGCACCACGCCGAGTGCCTCATCGATGCCGACCGGGTCCGCGTCCAGATCCAGCAGATGCCGCAGACGCGCGACGGTTGGTGCGAGATCGCGCATATCGTGCAGGGACAGTTCGGCGCGCACGTGATCGCGCTGGAAACTCAGCCGCGTCGTCGCATGCCCGTGTGGCGTGCGCAGGCTGCGGGTGTACGCGCGGTCCTCCCACAACTCCATACCCGGCGACACGTGCGAGGAGAGAAACCATTCCAGCCAGCCTCGGTCCAGCGGTTCCCGAAACGGTAGTCGCAGCGCCAGCGAACCGTTGGTGGCGGGCACTGCGTGATTTCCGGAGCGGGTCACCCGCTGCGCCTCGGTGCGCATGGTGGTCGGGCTGACCGCGAACACCTCGCGGACGGTGTCGTTGAACTGGCGAATGCTGGCGAATCCGGCCGCGAAGGCGATATCGGACATGGGCATATTCGTCGTCTGGATGAGCAGCCGCGCGGTGTGCGCGCGATGCGCCCTGGCCAGCGCCAGCGGACCGGCTCCGAGTTCGGTGGTGAGCACCCTGGTCAACTGGCGCTGCGAATAGCCCAGCGTGGCGGCCAGTGCGGGCACGCCGCCGCGCTCGATGACACCGTCGCCGATCAGCCGCATCGCCCGCGCGGCCAGATCGGCGCGGGTGTTCCAGAGCGGCGAACCGGGTGCGGCATCGGGCAGGCAGCGGCGGCAGGCCCGGTATCCGGCCTGCTGCGCGGCCGCGGCCGTCGGCAGGAACGTCACATTCGTCGGCTTCGGCGTGATGGCCGGACATGAAGGGCGGCAATAGATTCCGGTGGTGCGCACCGCAGTGAAGAACTGGCCGTCGAATCGGGAATCCCGGGTCGACACCGCCCGATAGCAGCGCTCGAAATCCAAAGCCGTGATCGTCACCTCATCCACAATGGCAGCAACCCGCAGCTAACGCTAGCGGAAATCCGCCACAAACCCCTACGGTGGCGGCCGTCAGGCGACGGTGGTGCGGAGTTGGGAACCCGCCCGGCCGCGGATGACGTGCAGGCGGCTCGGGATGCGCTGGCGCATTTCGTCGACATGGCTGACCACGCCGACCACGCGGCCGCCCGCGCGGAGTTCGTCCAGGACGCCCATGACCGCGTCGAGCGTGTCGGCGTCCAGGCCGCCGAAACCCTCGTCGATGAAGATGGTGTCGAGGACTACGCCGCCGGATTCGGCCGCCACGGTGTCGGCAAGGCCGAGGGCCAATGACAGTGCGGCCATGAAGGTTTCGCCGCCGGAGAGGGTTTTGGCGGGGCGGACGGCGCCGGTGTAGTCGTCGCGGATATCGATGCCGAGACCCCCGCGTCGGCCGCGTGGGCCGGCCTTGTCCGAGTGCACGAATTCGTAGCGGCCGCCCGACATTCGACGCAGGCGAACCGAACCCGCGAGCGCCACTTCCTCCAGCCGGGCGGCGAGCACATAGGAGCGCAGCGACATTCGGCGGTTGTTCGCACCGCGCCCCGCGACCACCTCGGCGAGCCCGGCCAGTTCCTCATGGGCGCGCTGAACAGGGGCGATGCGGTCGACCGCGGCCCACAGCTGACCGCCCAAGTCCTCCAGGAGGTTTACCCGGCGAGTCGCCTCGGCGTGCGCGGCGACCGCGGTATTCAGCTGGGTTTGCGCGGCGGCCACCGCCGCTTCCAGCTCCTCGAGATCGCCGGGTTCGGTCGCTGCGGCCGCCTGGATCTCCGGCTCGGCGAGGACGGCCTCGGCATGGGCGCGGGCTCGGTCGGCGGCTACCAATTCCGCCTCGATCTCGTTCTGCCGCTGTGGTGTTCGCGATGCGGCGGTGACCACCCGGGCGTAGGCAGTGAGCATGGCGACGTCGTCGCGCGGTGATCTGCCAGTTTCCGCGTTGTCGGCCCGTTCGACGATGAAACCCGCTGCTAACGCGAGACTTTCGACGCGGTCGGCGATTGCCGTGACACGCTCCGCCGCGGCCGACGCATCGTTGCGGGCGTCGCGCAGGGCGGTCGCGTCGCCGATCAATGTGTCGAGTCGGGTGCGGCGGCGGTCGATGGTTTCGTCGGCACCCGCGGCGGCGCGCAGCCGGTCGGTGAGTTCGCCGAGGCGGGTGGTCGCGGCGGCTATGCGGGTGGTGACGGTGCTGCGGCGGGTATCGGATTCGCGCAGTTCGTCGTGCAGGCGGGTTTCGTCGGCGCGCAGGCGGGTCAGTTCGGCGGTGAGGCTGTCGGAGAGGGCGGCCAGTTCGGCGGCGTCTTCGTAGCGGTCGGTGGCGGTGCGCAGGGCGGCGGCGAGTTCGACGCGGTCGGCGTCGCCGCCGCGGGCGATGAGCGCTTCGATTTCGCGTTCCAGGCCGGTGATGCGGGCCAGCACCCGGTCGCGGGCGTCTTCGGCGGCGCGTTCGCTGGCGGCGGCCGCGTCCTCGACATCCTTCGATACCGCGCTCGGCGCGGGGCGGGCGGGCGCGGGGTGCTCGGCGGATCCGCATACCGTGCAGGGCAGTCCGTCGGTCAACTGTCCGGCGAGTTCGGCGGCCATCCCGGCCAGCCTGCGCTCGCGCAGTTCGAGCACGCGTTCCTTGGCGTCGAGGTGTGCGGCGCGGGCCGATTCGAATTCGACGCGGGCGTGGTCGAGAGTTGTTCTGCGACCGGCGAGTTCGACCGCGGCCGCCGCTGCCGTTTGCAGGCGTTCGCATTCGGCGGTCAGGGTGGGCAGTTTGGCGGCGGCCTCGGTGGTTTCGCGCAGCCGGGCGTCGATGGTTGCGATCGATTCGGGCAGTTGCCGACGCAGCCGGGTCAGCTTGTCCACGCGACCGGTCAGCGCGGTGTCCTCGTCGCGCAGGGCGGCGAGTTCGGAGGTGAGCCGGGTCGCGGTGGTCGCGTCGGCGCTCACCTCGTCGAGCGCGCCGATCTGGGCGCTCCACCGTCGAATGGCCGCGTCGACATCCGCGTCCGCGGCGACGGTCGGCGCATCATCCGGACCGGACTCGATCCTGATCAGCTCGATGCCCGCGACATCCGCGCCCGCGGGTTCGGCGAGCAGCGCGGCCAATCGTGCTGCGATGCGGTGGGTTTCGTCGGTCTTGCGCCTGGCGTGCATTACCGCCGCGCGGGCCTCGTCGATCGCCTCGGCGACCGGCGCGGCGCGGCGCGCCAGTTCGAGTTCGGCCTGCAGGTCGGCCCGGTAGTCGGCGGTGGCGGTGTATTCGTCGAGCCGTTCGCGGGCGGCGGTCATCCGGCGGCGCAGTTCGTGTAGGCGGCGTTGTTCCTCAGCGAGGGATCGGGCGCGGGCCGATTCCTGTTGGCAGCGTTCGGTTTCCGCGGCCGTCCCGGTGAGGGCGGCACGCGCGGTCGCGAGCAGATCCTGTGACCAGCCGAGGGCCTCCAAAGGTCCGACGGATTCGGCCGCCGCCGCCCCCGCGGCCACCGCCACCTGCGCGATCAGCCGATCGATGCCCTGCTTGCGTGATTCGACATCGGCCGCCGAGGCACGGCGCTTATCGGCCAGCCACTGTTCGGCGCTACCGAATCGCTCGGTGTCGAAGAGCTTTTCGAGCAGCTTCTCGCGCTCCTCGTTCTCCGCGCGCAGGAACCGCGCGAAATCACCCTGCGGCAGCAGCACGACCTGGAAGAACTGATCCGCGCTCATGCCGAGCAGCCGGATGATCTCCTCACCGATATCCGGTATGCGCGAAAGGTTCTCGCCGCGCCCGTCGAGCCACTCCAACGTCGCCTTCGCCGGATCGGTGCGCATTCCGGTGCCCCGCAGCTTGGGCCGCTCGAACTCCGGAATCCTGGTCAACCGCACCCGCCGCCCACCCAGCGTCGCCTCCAGCACGACCTGCGGTGGTGTCTGCTCCGCCGCGTGATCCGAATGCAGCCGCTTACTCTCGCCACGGGCGCCCGGCACCCGGCCATAGAGTGCGAACGCGATCGCATCCAGCACCGTCGTCTTGCCCGCCCCGGTCTGCCCATGCAGCAGGAACAGCCCATCCGCCCCGAGCGCGTCGAAGTCGACAACCGTGGTCTCGGCGAATGGCCCGAACGCGGTCATCTCCAGCCTGTGCAGCCTCATTCAGCGCCCCCGCGAGCGCAGTCGGTGCTGCGAAAACCAAGCGTTGAGCATCGGTCTTCGGTTCGAGTGGGTCGCGTCGAATGACGGTCGCTCATGCGGACAGTTCCCCAGCGAGGGTGACCGTTGCCGAAACTCGGTCGGGTTCGGCGACCGCGGCGGCGAGCGCCCGTTCCAGCCACGCCATTTCGCCCGAGGTCGGTTCGCCGCGGACGTCGGTGAGGAAGCTCTGCGCTACTTCGGCATCGCGGCGGCCGTGCACGCGTTCACGGTAGCGCAGTTCCGGGTTGCCTTCCGGGCGTGACCATTCCACGTGTACGGCATGCGGAAACCGTTCGCGCAGTTTGCGCATGGCGTCCACGGGCCGGGCGTGGTCGGTCAGCGTCGCCGAGATGTAGTGTTCCTCCGCGTCGGAATAGGCGGCGTCACTGAGCAATTCGTCGAGAGTGCCGGTGAGCCGGCTCAGGCCGCGCACCACCGGCAGATCGCGGCGGCGCACCGAGCGCAGGCCACTGGCATCCAGATCGACCAGCCACACCGCCTTGCGGTGTGAGGTCTCGGCGAACGAATACGGCAGCGGGGAACCGGAATAGCGCACCGATTCCGAGAGCGTCTGCGGTGAATGCAGATGCCCGAGCGCGACGTAGTCGATGCCCGCGAATGCGGACATCGGCACCGTCTCCACGCCGCCGACAGAAATCGAGCGCTCCGAACCGGTCGCCTCGCCGCCGACGACGAAGGCGTGTGCGAGCACCACGGTTCGGGCGTCGGGGCGCCCGGCGATATCGGCCCGGATCCGGCTCATCGCCGCATCCAGAATCTCCGCATGCGAACGCGCTTGTGGCACACCGAGTTCGGCGCGGGTGATCTCCGGCTCCAGATAGGGGATGCCGTAAAAGGCGATGTCGCCGTGCTCGTCGGACAACAGCACCGGCCGATCGGCATCGGCGACGGTGGTACGCAGATGCAGACCACCCGCCGCCGCGAAACTCGCGCCGGCCCCGAGCCGCGCGGGTGAGTCGTGATTACCGGAGGTCGCGATGATCTGCGCCCCGGCCGCGCGAATGGCCTCGAAACCCTGGATACACACCGCGATCGCGTCGGCACTGGGAATGGATCGGTCGTACACGTCTCCCGGCAGCACGACCACATCGACGGATTCCGCGACCACCAGGTCAGCAATGGCCGCGAGCGCGGCAGCCTGATCGGCGAGCAGATCGACTCCATGGAATGTGCGCCCGATGTGCCAGTCCGAGGTGTGCAGCATCCGCATGCCGCGAAACCGTAGGCGATCGCACCGACAGACTCAATTATTTCGGCCGCGCCCTCGGCGCGGCGTGTTCGCGGCCCCGAATGTCAACATCGCGTAGCGATTCGATGAGGGGTGATGGTCGGGCGACGGGTGGGCCTCGCGGCTGACCCTTTCGAGCGACCTGCAAGCCCTCGCTAGCGGCCCCTTTCGAGCGACCTGCAACCAGTCGCTAGCGCCCCTTTCGAGCGACCTGCGACCAGTCGCTAGCATTTGCTGGTCGGCCCACCCAACGGACTTCGCGGTCTGTTCCCATTGGTATACGCATTTTCCGACGCGCTGCTGCCAGATAGCTCACGGGTTTCGAACTTGTCGGTGCCGTGCGGCACTATCTGCGCTATGACCGCACCGATGCTCGTCGCACTGATGCTGGTGTTCGCCGCTGGGGCAGGGCTCGGCTGGCTCGGACATGCCGCGCGCGCCGGGCATCGCGCGACGGCCGCGGAGGCGCGACTCGCCGCCGCCACCGATAACGAGCGATTACTGCGACAATCGCTCACCGCGGCGAATGAGGATGCGGCACGCCGACATTCGCATGCTATCGGCGCCATGGTCGATCCGCTGCGCGAGGCCGTCGGCGCGCTGAACCAGCACATCCAGCAGGTCGAACACCATCGCATCAACGCCTATTCGAGTCTGCGCGAACAGGTCGCGGGCATGCAGCGCACCTCACATCAGCTCACCAGTCAGACCGGTCAGCTGGTCGCCGCGCTGCGCGCGCCGCAGGTGCGCGGGCGCTGGGGCGAGATCCAGTTGGAGCGTGTGGTGGAGCTGGCGGGTATGACCAGGCACTGCGATTTCGACACCCAGGTGACCAGGGCGGCGCGCGGCGACGGCAGCACCGAACGCACCAGCATGGTGCGGCCGGATCTGGTGGTCAACCTGGCGGGCGGCAGGCAGATCGTGGTGGATGCCAAGGTGCCGTTCACCGCATATCTGGACGCCACCATGGCCGACGACCCGGACGTGCGCGCCGAACTGCTCGGCCGCCACGCCAAACATCTGCGTGCCCATATCGATCAGCTGGCAGATAAGGCCTATTGGCTGGCCTTCGATCCGGCGCCGGAGTTCGTGGTGCTGTTCGTCCCCGGCGACCCATTCCTCGACGCCGCACTGACCACCGATTCGGGCCTACTCGAGTACGCCTTCGGCCGCAACGTGATCCTCGCTACCCCGACGACATTGATCGCGCTGCTGCGCACGGTCGCCTTCGGCTGGCGACAGGAGGCACTGTCGCGCGATATGGCAACCGTTCAGCAATTGGGTCGCGAGCTCTATAACCGGCTCGGCATGACCGGTCGACATCTGGACCGCCTCGGCGCGCAACTCGGCAAGGCCGTAGACGCTTTCAACTACACCGTCGCATCGGTGGAGTCGCGGGTGATGGTCACCGCGCGCAAACTCCACGACCTGGAAATAGCCGAACAGGAGGTGCCAGCAATCCAGCGCGTCGATTCGTGGCCGCGGGCGGTCGGCTTCGCCGACGCCGACGATTAGCCCGGGTGACCGCCGTGCCGTAACGCCGCCCAACGCGGCGGCGGTTAGTGTTCATAGTGTGGCTGCTTCCCAACGTGTGCGAACCCGGGTGCCCGCGCCGCATCGTTCGATCCTGCCCTCGGTGCCGGGAATCCCGGCCGGGGCAGCGGTCCTGATCGCGGTGGCGTGCACGTTTCTGGGGTTCCTGATCGATGCCCACGGCGAAAATAACGAGCTGACCGGGACGTTCAACACGTTGTACGTCATTGGCTGCGTCGCGGCGGTGCTCGCCGTTCGCTATCGCGGCATCTTCACCACAATGGTGCTGCCGCCGCTGTTGCTGTTCATCGCGGTGCCGCTGGCTTATCAGCAGCTGACCGGTCGCGTCTCGACCGGGGTCAAGGACATCCTGCTGAATCTGGCGATCCCATTGGTGAATCGGTTCCCCGTGATGGCAGTGGCCACCGTGCTGGTGCTGGCCATCGGTGCCGGGCGGATCCTGCTACACCGGCGCGAAGAGGCCGCCGGACGCGCCGACGAATCCCGTCGGGGCACCAGCTGGGGCCGCAGCAGCGCACCCAAACGCGCGAGGCCGGAGCGCGCCGGCGGCGGCTCGCTCGCCGATGCCGCGCGCCGCCGCACCCGCCGTCCGCAGGTCGATCCCGACGACCTCGATACCGATCTGCATCTGCCGCGACCGAATCGGCGGGCCGCTTCGGAAGTGGCGGACACGCCGCCGCGCGTCGGCAGCACCGCGAAGAGCGGTCGGGGCGAGGAACGGCCTGCCCGCGAGCGCCGACCGGGCACCCGTGCTACCCGACCGGCTGCAGCGACCCGGAGTGAGGGTGACGTCAACCGCCCCGCACGACCAGCCGCAGCAGCAACTCGAGCCGAGGGCGACCCGAACCGAGCCGCACGCCCGGCGGCGGCGACCCCTCGGGCAGAGGGAGATTCGAGCCGAGCCGCCACGGCCAGACGACGCGGCGAGGTACCGCCGCCGCATCCACAGCCCAATGTCCGCTATCGCGAACGCGATTCGAGCCGGACCGAGCGACGGCGGCCGGAAAACCTCTAGCCGACGGTTTCTCGTCTGCAGCGCCTGCGCGGGGCGTCAAAGCCCGCAGCCCGAAACTCCGATGGCTCAACCGCAGCCCGAATGCCTCTGCTGCGCCTCGACCGAAAGCCGTTAGCTCGGCTCGGCCCAAAAGCCTTGTCGGCACCTCGGCCAAAAGCGCTCGGCGCGCCTCAGCTCACGCCGGCTGGCACAGCTCAGCCCATGCCGGCTGGCACAGCTCAGCGACGCGACGTGCGCAATTCCCTAGGCAGTGCGAAAACGAGCGTCTCGTTGGCCGTCGTTACCGGCTGCACATCCCCGAATCCGTGCTCGGCCAGCAGATCCAGCACACCGCGCACCAGGATGTCGGGCACCGATGCACCGGAGGTGATGCCGATCGTGCGTACCCCGTCCAACCACGCCAGGTCCACCTCGCGGGCGAAGTCGACCAAGTGGGCAGCCTTGGCGCCCGCACCAAGTGCGACCTCGACCAGCCGCACCGAGTTGGACGAGTTGCGCGAGCCGACCACGATCACCAGATCGCATTCGGGTGCCATCGCCTTCACCGCCACCTGCCGGTTCGAGGTCGCGTAGCAGATGTCATCGCTCGGCGGATCCTGCAGCGCCGGGAAGCGCTCACGCAGCCGCTGCACCGTCTCCATGGTCTCGTCGACGCTGAGCGTGGTCTGCGAGAGCCAGATCACCTTGGACTCGTCGCGCACGGTGACCCGGTCGACCGCATCCGGACCGTCCACGAGCTGCACATGCTCGGGCGCCTCCCCCGCGGTGCCCTCGACCTCCTCGTGCCCCTCGTGACCGATCAGCAGAATGTCGTAGTCGTCACGGGCGAAGCGCTTGGCCTCCTGATGCACCTTGGTGACCAGCGGGCAGGTCGCGTCGATGGTGCGCAGATTGCGCGCGGCCGCCGACTCGTGCACCGCGGGTGAGACACCGTGCGCGGAGAACACGACCAGCGCACCCTCGGGCACCTCGTCGGTCTCGTCGACGAAGATGACGCCCTGCTCGCGCAGCGTCTCCACCACGTGGCGGTTGTGCACGATCTCCTTGCGCACGTAGATCGGCGCACCGTGCTTCTCGAGCGCCTTCTCCACCGTCTCCACGGCGCGGTCCACACCGGCGCAGTACCCGCGCGGCTCGGCTAGCAGCACGCGCTTACCGCCATCGGCATCGGCGGATCCGGAACCGACCGAGCGGGCGATTCCGACATTCAAGGGGATGGCCGAAGACATGCCACTCAGCTTACGTGCGCCCAGTGTCGGCCGGACGGCCGGTCACCGCCTCGGCCAGGTCATTTTCGACACACTCACACCGGGGCGAAAAGCGGCCCGATGATGCAGAACAATGTGTCTGTGACACTAGTGCTTTGCATAACATCCCGTATCGGGCAGGCTAGGAGCATGTTTCGACCACCGTTCCTCGCCCGGGTCGCTGCCGGAGCCGCCGTATACGCCATCGAAGAAACCCGTCGGCTACCCACGGCGGCAATGAATTTCCCGATCACCGCGATCAGCCAGATGCTGCAAACCACCATGCACGTCCAGCAGTTCGTGACCAGCCTCGCGCTCAAGGGCGACGGCGTCTTCGACCGTCTCACCAACTCCCCCGTCGAACAGCCCGAGTGGGCGACCTTCGACGAAGACAGCGAGCCCGAGTTCGGCGCGCCCGCTCGCACCAGCCGCTTCGACCTGTACGCCCCCGACGAAGCCGCCGCCCCGCACGACACCCTGCCCGCCGAAGCCGCCGCCCGCGCCGGTGAGCGCAATGGTCACGTGGCCTCGGTGCAGACCATCATCCAGCCCGAGACCGAGGTCGCGGCGCCCGAGCCCGAGGTCGAACCCGAGCCCGAGGTCGTCGAGCCCGAGGTGGCCACCCGCTACGACTACGCCAACATGACCCTGGCCCAGTTGCGCGCCCGCCTGCGCATGCTGACCGTCGAGGACCTGACCGCCCTGCTGGAATACGAACAGCGCACGCGTGCCCGGGCGCCGTTCGTGACCATGCTGACGAATCGGATCGCCACCGTGCGGGCCCAGTGAATTCAGCATCGCGCAGCGATTCGATGGGGGGTGGCGGCCGGGCGACGGGTGGGCCTGAACCCGCGTCATCGTCGATGGTTGGCCGGGAACCTTCCGGCCAACCGGACCGACCGGCCGCGCCCGCCAACTCCGCCGAACACCCGATGCCGGTGCGTTCGGTGTCCATCAAGGTCGCGCAATGGATCGATCGGCTCGGCAGCATCTGGGTGGAGGGGCAGATCACCCAGATCAATCTGCGTCCGGGCACCAGCACCGCATTCCTGGTGCTGCGCGATACCTCCGCCGATATGTCGCTGTCGGTGACCTGTCATCCGGATCTCATCCGCCGATCCGCCGTACCGCTGCAGGAAGGCAGCCGGGTGGTGGTCTACGGCAAACTCGCGTTCTTCACCGGTCGCGGCACGATTTCATTGCGCGCCATGGAGATTCGCCCGGTCGGCATCGGCGAACTGCTGGCCCGCATCGAACGGTTGAAGGCGCTGCTCGCCGCGGAGGGACTATTCGATCCCCGGCTGAAGCGGCCGATCCCGTTCCTGCCCAAGACAATTGGCCTGATCACCGGTCGCGCCAGCGCCGCCGAACGCGACGTCCTGACCGTATCTCGAAACCGTTGGCCCGCAGTGCGTTTCGAGATCCGCAATACGGCCGTGCAGGGACCGACCGCGGTGCCGCAGATGCTGGCCGCACTGTCCGGACTCGATCGCGATCCGGCGGTCGAGGTCATCGTGCTGGCCCGCGGCGGTGGCAGCGTCGAGGATCTGCTGCCGTTCTCCGATGAGGCGCTGTGCCGCGCGATCGTCGCGGCGACCACTCCGATCGTCAGTGCGATCGGTCACGAACCCGATAACCCGCTCTGCGATCTCGTCGCCGACCTGCGCGCCGCCACCCCGACCGATGCCGCCAAGCGCATCGTGCCCGACGCGGCCGCCGAACTGGCCGGGGTCCGCGATATGCGCGCCCGTGCCGCCGCCGCGCTGCGCGGCTGGGTCGACCGCGAGACCAGGGCCTTGGCACAGCTGCGTTCCCGGCCGGTGCTGGCCGACCCGCTGCGCGAACTCGACCGCCGCTACGACGAGATCGAGCGCCTGCGCGTCGCCGCCCGCCGCACCGCCGACCATCTGATCCGCACCGAAACCACGGCCACCAGGCACCTGCGCGAAAAACTCACCGCGGTGGGCCCGGCCGCCACCCTGGCCCGCGGCTACGCTGTCGTGCAGCGCGTCAGCGGTAAGGAGCGGCATGTGGTCCGCTCGATCGAGGACGCGCCCGCGGGTAGTCAACTGCGGATCCGGGTCGCCGACGGCGCCATATCGGCCGCCGCGCTCGGCACCCAGGCGTTGGGCAATCCGATACCGAACAGGACCGAGACCGGGAGGAACTGACCTTGGCCGACTCCGGCAAGGATGACGAGCTGGCCGAGATCTCCACCTTCGGCTACGAACGCGCCCGCGACGAACTGGTCAACGTCGTGAAGATGCTCGAACAGGGCGGCCTCGACCTGGACGAATCCCTGGCGCTGTGGGAGCGCGGCGAAGCACTGGCCACCCGCTGCGAGGAACATCTCGCGGGTGCGCGTCAACGGGTCGAGAACGCGCTCTCGCGCACCGATCTCGAGACCGACGAATAACCCCACCCGGACAGTGGTCGGCCCACCGCTGACCGGCGCTACTTCCGTAGCGGCTGGGCGGCCGTGATGGCGGCGGCGAGGGTGGTGAAGGCGGCGTGGTTGCCCGCGCCGGTGATGAGCACCCGAGACTGGCCGAAGTCGCCGATCCAGGCGGTTTCGGAGCCTTGTTCGGCGTACACGACCCACTTCTGGTCGCCGACCTGTTCGGTGCCGGTGCCGTAGCGGGAGCCGAGGACGAAGCGCGACAGCGCCTCTTCGGTCGCGCTGCTCTGACTCATCCGCATATAGGTGCCCTGCGGTGTGATGTAACCGACAGTGCTGACAGGCCCGCCGCCGGTGGTGGTGATCGTGTCGCGGCTACCGGAATTCGGCGTCCAGTGTTCGGGCAGGCTGGGATTACGGACCGGGAACGGCATCGTCTTCGCGTCGTTGGCCAGTGCGGCCGTCACATCGAAGTGCGGAATCTGGCCCTGGGTCGGGCCCTTCGCGGCGAAGCTGCACTGGCTGGCGAGCCCGGCGAAGACCACGGCGATCAGCACCAACGGGATCAGCGACCAGAACAGATCCCGATAGTCGTTGAGAATGCGCGGTTTTTGGTACGACACGCTCCCAGTATCCACGTCCGGTCCGGCACGCTCCGCCGGAGGTAGTCCGCTGGGCTGGCCTTTTCGAGCGACCTGCAAGCAGTCGCTGCTGACCCTTTCGAGCGACCTGCAAGCAGTCGCTACGGCCAGTACCTGATCGGGAACGGTCACGCTTCTGAGAGAATCACAGGTAGCAACGACCGTAGGAGGCACACCGTAATGACGGCATCTTCGCCCGCACCCAGCCGCCGCGAGGCACCGGACCGCAACCTCGCGCTCGAACTGGTCCGGGTCACCGAGGCCGGTGCGATGGCCGCGGGCCGCTGGGTCGGCCGCGGCGATAAGGAAGGTGGCGACGGTGCGGCCGTCGACGCCATGCGGCAGCTGGTCAGCTCGGTTTCCATGCGCGGCATCGTGGTCATCGGTGAGGGCGAGAAGGACGAAGCGCCCATGCTCTACAACGGTGAGCTGGTCGGCGACGGCACCGGTCCCGAGGTCGACTTCGCGGTCGACCCGATCGACGGAACCACGCTGATGTCGAAGGGTTCGCCCGGCGCCATCGCGGTGCTCGCGGTCGCCGAGCGCGGCGCGATGTTCGATCCGTCCGCGGTGTTCTACATGCACAAGATCGCGGTCGGCCCCGACGCTGCGGGTGTGATCGATATCTCCGCGCCGATCGCCGAGAACATCAGCCGGGTGGCCAAGGCCAAGAACCTCTCGAAGTCCGATCTCACCATCTGCATCCTGGACCGGCCCCGGCACGCCGAGCTGATCCAGCAGGTGCGCGACGCGGGCGCCCGTATCCGGCTGATCTCCGACGGCGACGTCGCCGGCGCCATCGCCTGCGCCCGGCCCGACTCCGGCACCGACATCCTGGTCGGCATCGGTGGCACCCCCGAGGGCATCATCGCCGCCGCCGCGATGCGCTGCATGGGCGGCGAGCTGCAGGGCATGCTCGCACCGAAGGACGATGAGGAACGCCAGAAGGCGATCGACGCGGGCCACGACCTGAGCCGCGTACTCACCACCGAGGATCTGGTGGCCGGCGACAATGTCTTCTTCTGCGCGACCGGCGTCACCGACGGCGACCTACTACGCGGCGTCCGCTACTACGGCGGCGGCGCGTCGACCCAGTCGATCGTCATGCGCTCCAAGTCCGGCACCGTCCGCATGATCGACGCCTACCACCGCCTCACCAAGCTCCGCGAGTACTCCTCCGTCGATTTCATCGGCGACGAGCACGCGGTGCCGCCGCTGCCCTGAGCGATACGGCCCTGATAGGTCGAGCCCGATCCGAACGATTCGGATCGGGCTCGACCCTTTCGCGCGTGCCGATTACCGATCACCGGTACGCGAACCGACCAGGAATACGGCTGATCCGATTCACTCCGCAGTGATTACGCGGCGAGTGCGAGGTGAGCCCGCTCGACCTTGCGGGTTCGGCCTGCGCGCGTCATCAGGCGGCCGATGGCCTCGGCAACCTGTCGGGGTTGTTCGAGGATCACCGAATGTCCGGCGCTCTCGACCAGCACGAAGTCGGAGTAGTCGACCGCGGCGGCCATCGCGACCGAATGCGCGGGCGGGGTCATCAGGTCGGCGGTGCCGCACAGCACCAACGTCGGGATCTTCGACAGCACCGGCAGCGCATCGGTTCGGTCGAAGACCATGAAGGCGCTCAAGAAGCTCGCCATCGTGACGATCGGCGTCTGGTTGTGCATCGCGTTGGCAAGAGTGAGCACCCGGGGACTGACCTTGCGATCGCCGAATTCGGCGGTACGGATGATGGGGGCGAAAACCTTGCAGGCCAGCAGCTTCGCATGATGCATCAGGCGCGGAGCACGCCGCACGGCGGCCTGGAACACCGAAACGACCGGGTTACGCAGCAGACGACCGAATCCGGCGTCGGCGAGCCCGCTGGCAGCGGTCGCGATTAGGGCGACACCGACGATTCGGGTGCCGATCTCGTGCGGGTTCTGGCTGGCGTAGGTCAATGCGGTCATGCCGCCCATCGAGTGGCCGACCAGGATGACAGGTCCGGTGGGGGCGACAGCGTCCAGGACATCGCGCAGGTCGTACCCGAGCTGCTCGAGGTTATAGGTGCGGCGCGACGCCGTAGCGGACTCGCCGTGGCCGCGGTGGTCGTAGCAGACGACCCGGGCGCCCGGATATTGGCGAACCAGCGCGTCGCGGACGTAGGTCCAGGACGCGGTGCGCAGGCAATGTCCGTGCAGGAGGACGACCGTGAGGTCCGCATCTCGCGGGCCGTATTCGCGAACCGCGAGCGCCACACCGTCTTCGGTCGAGATCGTGGCACGACGTTCCGCCGAGGTGGCGATGGTGCTCGAGATCGACATTGGGGGCTCCGGTTCGGTTGCGGTGACCTGTCCAACTTTGCGCCGAATCCGCCGCCGATATCAGGCCCCCGAGTACTGGGCTCGGTCCCCCAAGGTGGAGCAGATCACCACCAAGGTGACGCCTATGCGCCGACGCTTGCAGTCATATCGATAATGACGAAACGCAGGCGAACGGCGTGCCATCGGCCGAGCGGATCCCGGCATATTCCCGCCACGGTTCGTGCGGCGCTGTGCGAATCGCCTCAGGCGTGGCAGCCCCACCGCGGCCGCGTCGGGCATAGGGTCGAAATCATGACGACCGAGGAGACCCAGTACCGCATCGAACACGACACTATGGGCGAGGTCCGGGTACCGGTGCACGCGTTGTGGCGGGCGCAGACCCAGCGAGCCGTGGAGAACTTTCCGATCAGCGGGCGCGGGCTGGAGCGGGCGCAGATCCGCGCGCTGGGGCTGTTGAAGGCCGCGTGCGCGAAGGTGAACAAGGATCTCGGATTGCTCGATCCGGCGAAGGCGGATGCGATCATCACCGCCGCCAATGAAATCGCCGAGGGCCTGCACGACGACCAGTTCCCGATCGATGTCTTCCAGACCGGCTCGGGCACCAGCTCGAATATGAACGCCAACGAGGTCATCGCCTCGATCGCCAAGGCGAACGGTGTGAACGTGCACCCGAACGACGACGTGAATATGTCGCAGTCGTCCAATGACACCTTCCCTACCGCAACCCATCTCGCCGCCACCGAGGCCGCTATCAAGGAGCTGATTCCGGCGCTGGACCATCTGCGGCTGGCATTGCTGGACAAGTCGACCGAATGGCGCACCGTGGTGAAGTCGGGCCGCACGCATTTGATGGACGCGGTGCCGGTGACCCTCGGCCAGGAGTTCGGCGGCTATACCCGCCAGGTCACGGCGGGTATCGAGCGGATCATGGCGGCGCTGCCGCGGCTCGGCGAGCTGCCGATCGGCGGCACCGCGGTCGGCACGGGCCTCAACGCGCCGGAGGGTTTCGGCGCGAAAGTCGTTGCCGAACTGGTGCTGTCGACCGATATCGATGAGCTGTCGGAGGCGCGGGATCACTTCGAGGCACAGGCCGCGCGTGACGGTCTGGTGGAGGCATCCGGTGCGCTGCGCACCGTCGCCGTCAGCCTCACCAAGATTGCCAACGACATTCGCTGGATGGGTTCGGGCCCGCTGACCGGTCTCGGCGAATTGCGGCTGCCCGATCTGCAGCCCGGCAGTTCGATCATGCCAGGCAAGGTGAATCCCGTTCTGCCCGAGGCGGTTACGCAGGTCGCGGCGCAGGTGATCGGTAATGACGCGACCGTCGCGTTCGCCGGTGCGAGTGGCGCGTTCGAGTTGAACGTCTACATCCCGGTCATGGCACGCAATCTGCTGGAGTCGATTCGGCTGCTGGCCAATGTCGCTCGACTGTTCGCCGATAAGTGCATTCGCGGTCTGGTCGCCAACGAGGATCACCTGCGCACCCTGGCGGAATCGTCACCGTCCATCGTGACCCCGCTGAATTCCGCCATCGGCTACGAAGAAGCGGCCGCGGTGGCGAAAGAGGCCCTGAAGCAGAGGAAAACCATCCGCCAGACCGTGATCGATCGCGGATTGGTCGACGAGAAGCTGACGCTGGAAGAACTCGACCGTCGTTTGGATGTGCTGTCTATGGCAAAGGTCGAGGATGAGAAATAACCGAAACTAGGCGAATACGCACTCGAGCGTCACGTTGGACATGCTGATACCAGATCCATCGTGACGTTCGAGTGCGTAGCTGCCCGCCGAATCAGGACGGCGAATCGGACCGCAGATGTCCGAGTTCGGCGCGCGCCTTCTCGCCGTCTTCACCGATATCGGTCCGAGTGAAGAACTGCCACCGCTGCAGCAGCGGCGCGAAAACCAACTCGCCTTCCTTGGCCCGGTCGTAGATGCCCGCCTCGGCGAGCACTTCGTCGCTGCTGCGCCCGTCGGCCAAGGTCACCGACGGCACGTGGAAGTTCGCCACGCTGTCCGCGATGGCACGCATCGTCTGATCCGGCGCGACGCGAAATGCCGCCGTGATCAGCTCGGCGAAGAACACCGACTGCAGCTCATCGTCGGCCGCGATGCGCTGGGCGATGGCGGTGACCATCTTGTTCTCCCCGAACGCGGCGGTATTGCGATGCCGGATGGCGGCGGCAGCCTCCTCGAACGCGCAGGTGGCGAGCACATCGAGCAGGTGCAGCGCGGGACGCCGGAACCCCTTGGTCATATGTTCCATCCGCAACCGCTCCAGCTGCACCGGGTCGACCGACCGGGTGACCATCAGGTAGTTGCGGATCATGATCTCGTGGCGGTTCTCCTCCGCCGTCCACCGGCCGACCCAGCGCCACCACGATCCGATGCGCAGGTACTTGCCGATCTCGCGGTGATACGAGGGAAGGTTGTCCGCGATGAGCACGCTGACCGTCAGCGCCAGCTTGGCGGTCTCGCTCAGCTCGGATTGCTCCGGCTCCCAATCGATTCCCCCGAGGAAGCCGAAGTTGCGGCCATCGTCCCACGGCACGTAGTCGTGCGGCTGCCAGTGGTCGGCGGCGGCGATGTGGCGGCGCAGGTTCAGCTCCACCTCATCGGCGAGGGACTCGAGCAGTTCTCGATCGGTCAACAGAGTTTGCACTAGCACAACCTAGCGGCTGGGCCCGCGATGCGGGGATCTACGAATAGGAATCGGTTTTCGGCGTCCGAGCGTACAAGCGCTGGGCCTTTCGAGCGAGCCGCCGGCCTTCACCAGCGGTGGCACGCGAGTGCCCGGACGCCGTGCCGGTCAGGACTTCGGCGCGACGGTCGTATTGCCGTCCACCCAGGTGATGGTGCCGGTGGCGAAATCGCTCTGCTTGCCGCCGGGAATATCCTTCTCGTCGCTGGTGGGGTAGCCGAGCTGGCCGTCGGGGCCGCCGTTGTCTTCCCACGCCTTGCGGATTTCGCCCCAGACGATGTGCGCGCCGGTGTCCTTGCTCCAGACGATCGCGCCGCCGGTGAAGTCCTGCCACCTGCCGTCGTTCGGACCTTCCTGCTGCGCTTCGAGCGGCGCGCCGAGCGGACCAGTCGGGCCGCCGGACTGCACGTACTTGTCGAAGATCAGGCCGGTGACGGCGAGATCGCCGCCCTGGGTGGCGATCTTGGTTTCCCCCGCCGCGGCGGACAAATGCTCCTCGCCGTGGCCGACGGCGGCCGAAGAAGTCGTCATCGACGCGGCGGAGTTCTTGTCCTTGTCGTCGTCTTTGCCGCAGCCTGCGGCCAGCAGCAGCGCCGCGGCCGCGATGACCGCGGCGAATCCAGCCGTTCGTCGAGCGAAGTGGTGCATTTCCATCCTCTCGAAAGTGGCTACCGATGCCACCGCGGCCGCGGTGACGTCGCGCGTAGCCTAGGCCGATGTCCGGCAACGGCCCGGCGAATCCGCATAAGACTCGCCGGGCCGGTGCTGAACAGGTATCGCGCGGATATTACCCGCCCGATTGTGAGGTGAAACACACGCTGGAGAGTTGCCCCGATGGACTATGAATTCGGGCCGTACTCCTCCAACATCTCGGTCACCAGCGCCGCGATCGGCGACCGCTCGCTACGGGTCAGCGTGATGTGCGCGAAAAGCGGGTGCCCCTTGAGCTTTTCGATCACCGCGGCGACACCGTCGTGCCGACCGACCCGCAAGTTGTCGCGCTGGGCCACGTCATGGGTGAGCACGACCCGCGATCCGGTGCCCAGTCGGCTGAGCACCGTCAGCAGCACATTGCGTTCCAGCGACTGCGCCTCGTCCACGATCACGAACGAATCGTGCAGCGAGCGACCGCGAATGTGGGTGAGCGGCAAGACTTCCAACATATCGCGGCTGAGCACCTCCTCCATCACCTCGCGACTGGCCAACCCGTCGAGCGTGTCGAAGACCGCCTGCGCCCAGGGGCCCATCTTCTCGCTCTCCGAGCCCGGCAGATAGCCGAGATCCTGCCCACCGACCGCGTACAGCGGACGGAACACCACCACCTTGCGTTGCGTGCGGCGCTCGAGCACCGCCTCCAATCCGGCCGTCAACGCCAGCGCCGACTTGCCGGTACCGGCCCGGCCGCCGAGCGAGACGATGCCGACACTCTCGTCCAATAGCAGATCCAGCGCGATGCGCTGTTCGGCCGAGCGGCCGTGTAGTCCGAACGCCTCGCGTTCGCGCACCAACTGCACCCGCTTGTCCGGCGTGATCCGGCCCAAGGCGCTGGAACTGGAGCCGAGCAACCGGATCCCGGTGTGGCACGGCAACTCCCGCGCCTCGTCCAGATCGATCACGCTCTCGGCGTAGAGCTGATCGATCTGGGTTTTGGAGACATCGACCTCCACCATTCCGGACCAGCCGGAGGTCACCACGTCCTGGGCGTGGTATTCGTCGGCGTGCAAACCCACCGCACTCGCCTTGACGCGCAAGGGAATGTCCTTGGACACCAGCAGTACCTCGCGGCCCTCGGCCGCCAGGTTGAGCGCACAGGCCAGGATGCGGGAATCATTGGTGTCGGTGCGGAATCCGACCGGAAGTACCGCGGGGTCGGTGTGATTGAGTTCCACCTGCAGCGTTCCGCCCTCGGTGCCGATCGGCACCTGCTGATCCAGCCTGCCGTGCTGCAGGCGAAGATCATCGAGGTTGCGCAGGGCTTCCCGCGCGAACCAGCCCAATTCGTGGTGGTGGCGCTTGCCTTCGAGTTCGCTGATCACGACCAGCGGTAGTACGACGTCGTGTTCGCCGAACCTGGTGAAAGCCCAGGGATCGGACAGTAGAACCGAGGTGTCGATGACGAAGGACTTGGCACCGATTTTCTGGGAATGCGAGGGGCGGGCCCCCTTCGCGGCGGCTTCGCCTTTCGCGGAGCTGGAGTGCGCCGAGGGAGCGGGAACGGAGCGTGCAGCAGTCACGGTGGGCTCCTTTTGTGTTCGCGCGGCACCCGCACGAACGATCTCGCTGGACCGGTCCGTCCTGATGGGATCCGACTTGCGTCAAATGCCACGAGGGCCGGGTGCCAGCCCTCTCGTACTGAATAGCTCAGTCACGGTTCAGGACCTCCCGTGCGAGCCACACCGACGCGGCCCGCACCACCGACGCTACCGTCGACTACCCGATCTCCGCTCGGGCACTGGTAGGCGTGTCCGTGAATTTGTCGTTAACCCCGCATCGGTGCAGCGGATAGAGTCACAGGTATGGCCGGTAACGAGGAGTTGGAGAAGCTGTCGTCCAAGGAGCTGCACGACCGTGCGGTCCGGCTCGCGGCGCGACGCGGAGACATCAAGTACCTGTGGCGGCTGCTGAAATCGATTCCGGCCGCCGAGGCCGCGGCGGGCAATCTCGGCGAGAGCGAGGCCGACATCAAGTACGTGCTGCCGATGATCGACGACTACATCCATGCGGGCGACGGCAAGATCGCCGAGGTGCTGCGTCCGTACTACCTCGACTATCTGGCCAAGCATTCCTGACCGCGCACCTCGAGGCGAATCGAATGGTCGCGCTCGGGGCTGCCGGTCGACGACCCTCAGCGGTTGGGCAGCGCGGCGCGGACCAGTCCGACGACGGTCCCGCGCAGGAAGTTCTCCCAGCTGAAGTGGTCGTCCCACAGGATGATTCGGCCATCGCGCAGCTCGAAGGTGCCGCATACCCAGAATGCGATCCGCAGCGGACCGACGCGCAGGATGTCGGTGCGGTCGGTGAGCACGATGTCACCGTCGGCGGCGATGTGACGCATCTGGGCGGCGAAGCCGATGGTGTCGCGATTCAGGCCGCGCAGAATTCGGCGCGTCAGCCCGCCGCCGACGGTCGGCAGTGAGGTGTTCTTCCAGACGACGTCGGGGTGCAGCAGGTCGAGCGCCTCCTCGACGGCCCCGAGTTCCAGCGCGGCGAAGAACTCCCGCACGGTGGTGATCGCGTCCTGCTCCAGCTCGAGTTCTTCGCTCATAGTCCGAGCGTAGGCCGCCGCCGCACCGCTCGACAGTGCCGCCGCAGCTCACCGCGATTCGCCTCGGCGCTGATCGATGAGCACGGCCAGGCCGTCGAGCACACGGGCGATACCGAAGTTCAACGCGTCGTCGGGGCCCCCGGCGTAGGGCGGTGCGGACGTCGCGGACGCCTCCTCGGCGAAGGCCGCGACGACCTCGGGATAACGGTCGCCCGCCGCGGTCATCATCGCCGTGAACTGCGCGGTGAACTGCGCCGCCGCCGCGCCGCCGCCGGTGGAGTTGACCTGCTGGGCCAAGCTGCGGACGTGCCCGTTGAGCAGCACGATGGTGTCCAGCCGCTCGGATCCGTTCAGCCCGGTGTCCTTGAGGGCCACCAGCGCGGCCTCGGTCCAGCCCATCTCATTCGGCCCGATGGGGCGCAGTCCGGTGGCGAGCTCGATCGCCCAGGGATGGGCGGTGTAGCGCTCGAAAATCGTCTGGGCCCAGCCGCGCAGCGCGGCGCGCCACGGTTCTTCGGTCGAATCCGCCTGCGCCGCGGCCATATCCGGCGGCGTCCCCATGGCGCTGTCGAACATCAGCGCGGTGAGCTGCTCCTTGCCCGGGACATAGCGGTACAGCGACATCTTGGTGAAGCCGAGGCGTTCGGCCAGGCGCTGCATCGACAGATTCGCCAGGCCTTCGGCATCGGCGAGGGCGATGGCCTCGGCGACGATCCCCTCCAGTGAGAGTGCTGGCTTGGGTCCGCGTTTGGGCCGCTGCTGGGTGCCCCAGAGCAGTTCGACGGTGGTCGGTGACGGCATCTACACATCCTTCCGGAAAGCGCGTTGACAACTAACTGTGTCTACCATACTCTAATTCGTGTCCGGCGGATACAGATTCCATCGGACGCAGATACTGACATCGGGAGACATCATGCGTAACAAGTCCGTTCTCATCTCCGGCGCGAGCATCGCGGGCCCCGCCCTCGCCTACTGGCTGAACCGCTACGGGTTCGAGGTCACCGTGGTCGAGCGCGCTTCGGCACTGCGGCCCGGCGGCCAAGCCGTCGACTTCACCGGCGAAACGCACCACAAGGTGCTCGAGCAGATGGGCATCCTGGACGAGATCTACGCGCATCGAACCGGCACCACCGATATCGCGATCGTCGACGGCAAGGGCGAGCAGCAGGCCCTCATCTCCGGCGATTTCACCGGCGGCGACGTGGAGATCCTGCGCGGGGATCTGGCGCGGATCATGTACGAAAAGACCCACCAGGATTGCGAATACATATTCGGCGACTCGATCAGCGCACTGACCGAGACCGACAACGGTGTGTGGGTCGAATTCGAGAAGGGCGCGCCGCGCGGTTTCGATCTGGTCTTCGGCGCCGACGGAATCCATTCGCGGGTACGGCGTCTGGCGTTCGGACCGGAGCAGGAGTTCGTCAAGCACCTCGGCCATTACTACTGCGTCGCGGGTGCGAGCCCGTGGGCGATCAAGTCCGAGAGCACCCCTGAGCGGCTGACGGCCTACGGCTACAACGAGCCGGGCAAATGCGTCATCACCGGTGGCTCGAAGGCACAGCAGCTGTACATCTTCGCCTCGCCCGAACTCGACTACGCCCGTGACGACACCGCGGCGCAGCGGCGCATCATCGCCGAAACCTTCGCCGACGTCGGCTGGGAGGCGCCGCGCATGCTCGCCGAACTGGCGGAGTTCGACGACTTCTTCCTGGACTCGATCAGCATGGTGCGCAAGATGAACAGCTACAGCCGAGGGCGGGTCGCGCTGGTCGGCGATTCGGGCTACGGAAACACCATGGGCGGCTTCGGAACCGGACTCGCGGTGCAGGGCGCCTACATCATCGCCGGTGAACTCGCGCTCGCCGACGGCGATTACTCCAAGGCCTTCGCGCGCTACGACGAGCTCATGCACGCCCTCGGCAAACTCGCGGACTACAGCAATGCGGGCCGCTTCTTCGCGCCGAAAACCGCGCTGGGCATCAAGTTCCGCAACTGGTTCCTGCACTCGTGGATGTTCGACAAGATGGTGAAGATGACCGAGAACGTCAAGACCATCGAACTGCCGGACTACCCGGCGCTGATCGCGGCCGCCGATGCGCATTAAGGGGCAGGTGTGGGCCGGAGACCGCCGCACCGGAGCGGACCGCATGGTCTGGCGCGGCGGGATCGGCTGTGTTTCGATGGAACCGGGGTGGGGTCGGGTGCGTCTATAGGGTCAGACGGCACTGACGGAAGGGGCCGGGTCGGCCATGACAGCACAGACAGACGGCCGCGCGATCACCAATCCCGAGAACGCGCAGAACTTTTCGCACGCGGAGATCAAACAGGCCGCCGACCAGATGAATCCGGGCGGACTGGACGGTGCGTTCGATGCCTGGTCGGCCATCGCGGCGGCGGTGACCAAGGCGGGGCAGCAGTTCGAGACCGCGATTCAGCAAGCGGTGGAACAACACTGGGAGGGCGCTGCGGCGGACCAGGCGGTGCGCGGCATCCGGGACTACGCCACGCGGGTGGGTGAGCTGGGTGAGTCGCTGGATCAGCAGTCGACGCCGCTATCGTCGGCCGCGAGTGCCGCGGCGCGGTTCAAGGTGGCGGTCCCGCCGGTGGTGGAGACCTCGAGCAATTCGCGCGGCCCGGAGCTGCGGAATACGCAGGAAGAGCAGGCTCGGGACGATATGAGCACCTTGTATATCCAGCCGTATGGGAATACCGCTCCGGCGATTCCGACGCTGCCGCCACCGGTCAATCCGATCTCCGTGCCCGGGGTGTCGCCCGGGGCTGTTCCGGGGACGTCGCCGACCGATACCGGGTCGGGTCGGCCGGGCAAATCTTCGCAGACGGAAGCTCCGAGCAAAACCACGGACTCGGACAAGACCGGAGATCCGAGCGAGTCCGCAGATCAGGGCAAGACCGGGGACACTGGTCAGGGCAAGAACACCGACGCTGGCGGGACGGATGCGCCGGGCAAGACCGAAGCCGCTGCCCCACAATCTGTTTCGCCGACGCAGAGCAGCAGTACGTCGACCGTACCGACCTCCGCCACGCATACCTCCACAACTTCGACCATCCCGTCGACCGCCGGTGTGCAGTCGACCGCGCCGACCACCGTCACATCGGCCGGGATTACGCCGGGTACCTCGAGCCCGAGCCGTACTGCCACCGGACCGAGCCCCGGCGGCGCACCCGGTACGACGCCGAGTCCTGGGAAGTCGGTGCCGGGAACCACCACACCGGGAGCAGCCGCGGCACAGCCCGCCACCGGTACGCCGAGTCGGATGGGCACGGCCGGGGCCGCCGGGTACTCCGGGATGTTGCCGCCCAGGGCCCGCGGCCGACGCGGGGAGGACGGCGAGCACAAGGCGGCGGCCTACCTGCGCACCGAGGAGCACGGCGAAGAGCTCATCGGCGAGGTGGACAAGACCGTGCCGCCCGTACTCGGGGCGCAATGATGACGCAGTGGACCTTGTCCGCCGAACAATTCGCGGCGGCCTGGTTCGGTACCGGTCTGGATCGCATGCCCTTTCCGTTTCGCTTCACCAGCCGCTTCCCAGGGCTCCACGAATATCGCGCCTATCAGCGGCAATTCCGGGCGGAGCTGGCCCGCGAAGACCATGCGCCGCTGCAGCGCGCCCTGCAAGTGCTCGCCCAACCCGAGTGGCGCATCGAACTGTTCGGTATCGATAACACGCGCGGCGCGATCGAGGTGCGCGCCATCGGCTGCGCCACCCGCAACGGCCCCGGCGTGATCGCGCTGCAAGCACCCGCACCGGACGGCGGCAAGGTGCGGTTGCGCCGAGTCCGGGTCGACCAACTCGCCACCGAACTGATCCGTCTGCTCCCCGATCGCCCGCCCGGCACCGCGGCCGAAAAGAGCTACCTACTCGACGATCTCAACGACGACCGCCCCGACCCCTTCGGCACTGCGCCCGCCCGCGCCATCCAGGACCGCTACCGCCGCTTCTGGCGCCAACCCTGCGATACCAGCGGCACCGCGACGGTCCTGGTCGGCCCCCGCAATGCCGAACCCCTGCGCACCGGCAAGCTGCGCTGGATCGATACGAAGGAGGGACGTTACTACGAGGTCCCAGCCAACCGCGCCCTGATGATCCGGCCGGGTACCAGCGCCGACCTCACGCGGTACCTGGACGAGTCCATCGTTCGGGCCAAGGCGCGCATTTAGGACTCGCGCAGGGGGCGAGACGGAGCGCGCACCGAGGTGGATCAAGATCAGGGGGAATCTGTGGCGGCATCGCCCGAGAAGCACCCGCCACCAGTGCCACCTGATCTTGGTCGCTGGAAATGGCCATGTGGTTTATGTGAATTCGGTGTTATCGATAGGTTTGGTGGTATGACGTCGCGGGAAGAGATCGAGTCCTATCTAGTTGAGTATCAGGAGGCGTTGGGGGCGTTCGATGCGCAGCGCTCGGTCGCGCAGTGGGGTGCGCCGGGGACTATGGTCAGCGACGCCTTCGTGGGAACCGTCGCTACCACCGCCGAGATGGCGAAGGGCCTCGAGCAGTCCTACCCGCTCTATCGGTCGCTGGGTCTCGCCAGCGTCGACCACACCGTGCTCGAGCACGTCGACCTGAGCGACCGCATCACCCGCATCCACGTCCGCTGGCACTTCTACGATGTCGAGGGCAATCTGCTCACCGACAGCGACTACGAGTACCTGCTGCGCCGCGATGACGACGGACAACTGCGCGCCTATGTCGCGGTCGCCATCGACGAGATGGAGAAGATCGCGAAGTTGGCCGCCGAAAAGGGTATCCAGCTCTGAATCCGGTTGCCGTCGAATCGAATCCGGTTCGACGGCACCTTGCTATTTTCGGGCAGCGGCCAGATGTGCCGACACCAGTGTGTCGATGAGAACGTCCAGGTCGAGCCACGGGAAGCTGGGCCGGTCCTGACGCAGGGTGATCAGGCCGTGCATCGCCGCCCACAGGCACGAGGCGGTGGCGGTCGGATCCGCGCTGCCACACGCTTCGGCCGCGTCGGCCAGCAGTCGGAAGACTGGCAGGCCGGGCATTTGCGCATCGGTCGGTTCCCAACCCGGTGTGCCCGCTGTGCCGAAAAGCACCCGGTAGTGGCCCGGATTCTGTAGACCGTATTCGCAATAGGCGCGGCATATTTCGGTGAGGCGGGTCGGGCCGTCCGCCGACGTGGCGGCCGACAGGGCAGTTCGCAGTTCGGCGAAGCGAACCTCGTACACCGCGGTCAGCAGTTCTCGCCGATCGGCGAAGTGCAGGTACACACTCTGCGGCGCGATACCCGCGGCCCGGGCGACCGCGCGCAGCGACAGCGATTCCTGACCGTCCAACGTTTCCAGCAGGCGACTTGCCGCCGCGACCAGTTCCGCGCGCAGTCGGCCGCCTTCGCCGCGGCGGTTGCGATCCCTTGCGGTGCTGTTTTTCGCCGTCACCTTGACAGGTTAACAAGACGGGTGTCAACTGACAATCATCAGTAGACACCCGTCTTGTTAGGAAAGACCATGTCCGTCACCGCGACTCGTGTCGTCCACGCCAGCGTTCTGCTCGATTTCGGCGGCGCCCGCATCCTCACCGATCCGTGGCTGTCCGAACGCCGCTTCTACTACCAGGGCGAGCCGCGCAGCATCGCCACCGCCGCCGACCTACCGGAACTGGCCGGGATCGTGATCAGCCACGCCCACTACGACCATTGCGACCTGGACGCGCTGCGGAGTTATCCGGATAAGAGTGTGCCCTTCGCCGTCGTGCGCGGCCTCGCAAAACAGGTGCGGGCCGCCGGATTTCGCAATGTCGTCGAATTGGATCCCTGGCAGCAGACATATCTCGGCTCGGTCGAGGTGACCGCCACACCCGCCAGCCACGGCGTCCCCGAGGTCACCTTCGTATTGCGCGCCGACGGCCACAGCGTTTTCTTCGGCGCCGACACCCTCCGCATCACCGAACTCGACGAAATCGCCCACCGCTTCAAGGATTTGGACCTGGCGCTACTGCCCATCAACGGCCTGCGCATCCGCCCCGCGTTCAACCACCAGGTCGTCATGGACGCCACCGAGGCCGCCGACCTCACCCGCGTCCTGCGCCCCCGCCTCGCCGTCCCGATCCACTACGCGTTCACCAGCGGAGCCCTCGGCGACCGCCTTCTAACGAAGTCCACCCGAAACCGTCCGGACCTCTACCGCGACGCCACCGCCGACCTCGCCCCCGACACCACCGTCCACATTCTCGAACCCGGTCGCACGCTGGGTTTGTAGCGCCGATCCGGTTTTCACGAGAACAACGCGGCTTGCGTCGGGCTTGGCGAGAACCCGGTGTCAGCTGGGGAGACTGGAGACGTAGGCGTTGGTGACCGAGATGCCTTCCGCCGGGTCACCATCGACGCAGGTGATTTGTTCGCTGGTGTGCGGCTGGATCGCCTGGGTCAGTGCGCCGAACTCGCCATCGCAATAGCCGTAGCCGGTCACGCGGTACACCTCGTCGGTGTCGTTGACGCACAGATCGGCACTGCAGCTGACGCCCGGTGCTACCTCCTTGGCGCTTGCCACCGGGGCACCGACACCGATCATCGCCGCCGAGAACACCGCGATACCCATACCGAATACGTACTGACGCTGCACCATTCACCCCATTGCCGGATATTCACCGATAAAGGTAAGCGCAACCCGCCCTTGACACAACCGCTGCAACATTCGGCACGGTAGGACGAAACGAATTCGCCCGAGAACCCGGCCATCGCGCGGGCAACCGAATGGTTGCTGTTGGCGCGGAGCCGAATTCCCGGGCGAATCGGGACGAACAGTGATCAGCCGAGCAGGTGCCAGTCCTCGAGACCGTTGTAGAGCGGCAGGTCCCGCGCCAGCTTGGTGACCCGGGCGCGCAGCGCGTCGACATCGGAGCCACCCGCGAGCGCGGTGGCGATGATGTCGGCGACCTCGGTGAACTCGGTGTCGCCGAAGCCGCGGGTGGCCAGGGCCGCGGTGCCGATGCGCAGGCCGGAGGTGACCATCGGCGGGCGCGGGTCGAACGGAACGGCATTGCGGTTCACGGTGATTCCGATTTCGTGCAGCAGATCCTCACCCTGCTGACCATCGATCTGGGAGTTGCGCAGGTCGACCAGCACCAGGTGCACGTCGGTACCGCCGGTGAGGACGCTGATGCCCTTGTCCTTGACGTCGGCACCGCCGAGCCGCTCGGCCAGGATCTTCGCACCGGAGAGGGTGCGCTCCTGACGCTCCTTGAATTCGGCGCTCGCCGCGATCTTGAACGCGACGGCCTTCGCGGCGATCACGTGCATGAGCGGACCGCCCTGCTGACCGGGGAACACCGAGCTGTTGAGCTTCTTGGCGTACTCCTGCTTGGCCAGGATCAGGCCGGAGCGCGGACCGCCGAGGGTCTTGTGCACGGTGGAGGAGACCACATCGGCGTAGGGCACCGGCGAGGGGTGCAGTCCGGCGGCGACCAGACCGGCGAAGTGCGCCATATCGACCCACAGCTTGGCGCCGACCTCGTCGGCGATCTCGCGGAACGCGGCGAAGTCCTGATGCCGCGGATAGGCCGACCAGCCGGCGACGATCACCTTCGGCCGGGCGGAGAGCGCGGTCTTGCGCAGCTCCTCCATATCGATGCGGTGGTCTTCCTTGCTGACCCCGTAGGAGTGCACCTCGTAGAGCTTGCCGGAGAAGTTCAGTCGCATGCCGTGCGTGAGGTGACCGCCGTGCGCGAGGTCCAGGCCGAGCAGCCGGTCGCCCGGCTCCATCAGCGCCATCAGCACCGCGGCGTTCGCCTGTGCGCCGGAATGCGGCTGCACATTGGCGAAGTCGGCGCCGAAGAGTTCCTTGGCGCGATTGCGGGCGAGGGTTTCGACGACGTCGACGTGCTCGCAGCCACCGTAGTAGCGACGGCCCGGATAGCCCTCGGCGTACTTATTGGTGAGCACGCTGCCCTGCGCCTGCAGCACCGCGCGCGGCACGAAGTTCTCCGAGGCGATCATCTCGAGGGTGTCGCGTTCGCGGGCGAGTTCGCCTGCCATCGCGGCGGCGACCTCCGGATCGAGTTCACCGAGGGATTGGGTATTGACAGAGGCGGTCGTCTGCGTCACCCGATCGAGTCTATTGGCCGTCTGCGCCGCGCCGATCAGGGGGTTCTGTGTCTCGGAATGCATCGCAACCTCCGTGGTCCGGGTGCCCCGGAGTGCGCACCCCAAGGCCCATGAGCCCGGCACCCAGGCGCGCGGTGCGGGGCGAGGGTGCTTCCCGGTGGTTGCTTCCACCTCGAGTGCGCCAGTCGCGGTCCGATCATCTTATCCGGCGGTCGGCGACGGCCCGATATGCCTGTGTTGGCCCGCGCGTCAAGCATCGGGTACGGCGGATCGCAACAATGCGGTGAGGTGGATCTGCGCGTCGTCGAGCGGCCGAGTGGATTTCAACGCCCGAGATTGGATGATGGCGCCCTCCAGCGCGCTGATCACGAATCCGGCCAGCGACCGCGCCTCCTCGGCCGATAACCCGTTGTCGCCCAGTGCGTCCGCGAGCCGGTCGGCCCAGTCGGTGAAGACGGCGCCTGCGGCCGCCTGCACGCCCGGTTCGGATTCGGCGAGTGCGGCGCCGACGATGGGGCATCCCATGGTGAACGAACTGCGCGCGAGGGCGCGCTGCCACCAATCGGTGAGCGCGGTCGCCCATTGCACCGGCGCACCCTTCGCGGTGACCTTGTCCATGACGGCGGCCAGCCGCTCGCCCGCCGTCTTGGTCGCTACCTCGACAAGCTCGCTCTTGCCGGAGGGAAAGTGCTGGTAGAGCGAATTCCGGGAGGCGTGGCCGCGCTCGAGCAGGGCGGAAAGCCCGGCGGCGTGCACACCTTGCTCGCGAATCAACTCGATGGCGCTATCGATCAGTCGCTCGCGCGGACCCGCGGTCATCGCGATCCTCCTCGACTCATGGTTGCGTGAACCGATCGGTCCATGCTCCAATCATGACAGATGTGGACCGATCGGTTCACCGAAAGGACGGATTCATGAGTACGCCGACCGACGTGGCCCAGCTGTCCGGACTCGAACTGCTGCGTACCACGATGACGACGCGATCACGGCCGCCGTTCATCGGCGATCTGCTCGGCATGGAGGTCGATCTGCTCGAGCACGGCAAGGTGGTCTTCGGACTGCGGACCCGCCCCGATTTCGCCAATCCGCTCGGCACCACCCACGGCGGGATCTGCGCGACCCTGCTCGATTCGGTGATGGGTTGTGCCGTGCACACCACCCTCGACGCCGGTGTGGGCTACACCACGCTGGAACTGAAGATCAACTACATCCGCGCCGTGCCCACCGACGGCCGCCGCCTGATCGCGACCGGCTCCACCATCCACGTCGGCCGCAGCACCGCGACCGCCGAGGGGCGCGTGGTCGACGACCAGGGAAAACTGGTCGCGCACGGCTCCACGACCTGCGTCATCTTCCGCTGAGATATGAAGGAGAACCGACCATGAATCGACGCACCACCGAGGCAGCCGCGCGCAAGTTCCGCCGGGAGCGGTTCATCGGCCGCTATCTGGCCAATCCCGCTGTCGGACTGCTGGATCGGATCGGCATCCGCTCCGCGATGATCGCCGAATTGGAGACCATCGGAGCCAAATCCGGTACGCCGCGCCGTGTTCCGGTCACCGTATCGATCGACGGCGACGGCGCATGGGTCATCTCACAGCACGGCCACCGCGCGGGCTGGGCCCGCAATATCGCCGCGAACCCCAGTGTCCGGCTGCGCCACGGCAAGCGCTGGTACACCGGCACCGCGGCCTTCGTCCCCGATGACGACGTGGTCGCCCGCGCACGCAGCTTCGCCAGGGGCCGAGTCGCCGAATCCGCCACCGCGTGGACGATCAAGGCACTGGAGTCCGATCCGATCTCGGTCCGCATCACCTTCGCCGCGTGAGGCTTACATGGTGCGTAGGCCCCCGGGGGTGAGGGGTTCGTCGAGGAGGCGGCGAAAGCGGTCGGCGCGATCGTCGGCGTCGTCCGCACGGTCCAGCCAGCCGCCGAGCAGACGGTAGCCCTCGACGTAGGTGCTGATGTAGGCGCGCCACAGGGGTGAGGACAGGAAGCGCAGCGATTGGCGGGCGCGTTCGGGTGTGGTCAGGCTCCAGCGCTGCAGGAATCCGGCGACCTCGTCCGCGTCGCGATGCTGATCGTGCAGCAGCAGCGCGGCGTCCTGCCTGACCCCGAGCAATTTCGCCGAGGCGTTCGAAAGCTGTTCAGCGCGTTCACCTTCGAAGCGCAACCCCAGATCCGCGTAGATCTCCTGCGCCCATTTGCCCCAGCCGGGTCCGACGATCGAGCGCAGCGCCAGATCCGCCAGCCCCTCCGCCATCAGGCACTGCGGGGTGTTCACCAGGAACAACGTCTGCTCGGCCTGCCCGTTCGCGACCAGCCCGGCCTCCTTGCGGCAGTGCTCGGTGTGATGTCCGGGATAGGACTCGTGCGCGATGAGGGTGGGCAGCTGCGCCATATGCTGCTTCAGATCGGAGTTGATCGCCACCCGGGAGTGATAGTTGCCCAGGTAGTAATTGAAGCCGGACCAGGGTTTATCCCCCACCACCTCATAGGTGACGTGCTCGTGGTCGGGCAGCGGATAACGCTCGCGCACCAGCTCCCGCAGCGCACTCGAGAACGCCTCGACGCACACGCTCAACCGCTCCGGCGGAATCTCATCGGCCTTGCGGAACGCGGTCACTCGCTCGGCGAGCGGACCGTCACCGGTCAGCACCTCGTCCATCTGCCGGTGCGCGTCGCGGTAGTCCTCGACATCCCCGGGTGCGATCTCGACATCGAAGTAGGCCCGCACCTCGTCGACGAAGCCGATATCGTCCCCGGCGAACTTGCGGCCGGAGCATTCCAGCGCCCGCAGGTGCGCGTCCAGGAATTCCGCCCGCTGCGGCGCCAACCCGGCCGTGGGCAGTTCCGCACGCAACCACGCGGCGCGCCGAGCCAGCTCGCGCGGCTGCGGCGCCGGCGCGTTCTCGACCTCGCGACGCAGCGTCGGATCGCCGGTATACGCGTCGACGAATCCTTCCTCCAGACGGTCGAATGCCAAGCCGAGCCGCAGGTACTCGGCCACCAGGGGATGCGCTTCCATGACCGCCGACATTAGCCGGTAAGGGCCGGCGCATCGACCGGTTACCAACCGGTATGGCACCCCGCGTTTCACACGATGTTGACGCAGAGCAGAATTCGGCTATGCGAGAGCTGGACCGAATCTCACACAGTCGACGCGCGACGTTTGCGTGTTTGCTTGAACGGAGTGTCGGGTAAGTGGCACGAATGAGCGAGCCGAGTCCCTATGTGGAATTCGACCGGAAACAGTGGCGCACCCTGCGTAAATCAACTCCCCTGGTGCTCACCGAGGAAGAACTGATCGGCCTTCGCGGCCTCGGCGAACAGATCGATCTGGAAGAGGTCGCCGAGGTCTATCTCCCGCTCGCTCGCCTCATTCACCTGCAGGTCGCCGCACGTCAACGGCTGTTCGCCGCGACCGCGACCTTTCTCGGGGAGACCCATCCCGATCAGCAGGTGCCATTCGTGATCGGCGTCGCGGGCAGTGTCGCGGTCGGAAAATCCACCACCGCCCGCGTTCTGCAGGCCCTGCTGGCGCGATGGGACCATCATCCGCGTGTGGATTTGGTCACAACCGACGGATTCCTTTATCCGACCGCGGAACTCACTCGGCGCGGCATCATGCACCGCAAGGGTTTTCCGGAAAGCTACGATCGCCGCAAACTGTTGCGCTTCGTCACCGAGGTGAAATCCGGTGCGGCCGAAGTATGCGCGCCGGTGTATTCGCATATCTCCTACGACATCGTGCCGGGCAAGTTCCACTGCGTGACTCAACCCGACATTCTCATCGTGGAAGGTCTCAATGTGCTGCAGACCGGTCCGCGGTTGATGGTCTCGGACCTGTTCGACTTCTCGATCTACGTCGACGCGCGCATCGAGGACATCGAGAAGTGGTATGTGCAACGGTTTCTCACCCTGCGCGAGACCGCCTTCGCCGACCCGAACGCGCATTTCCACCACTACTCCGGATTCACCGACGACCAGGCCACCGCCGCCGCGCAGGAGATCTGGAACTCCACCAACCGACCCAACCTGGTGGACAACATTCTGCCGACCCGGCCGCGCGCCACACTGGTGCTGCGCAAGGACGCCGACCACAGCATCAACCGGCTGCGGTTGCGCAAGCTCTAGCCGTAGCGACTGCTTGCAGGCCGTAGCGACTGCTTGCAGGCCGTAGCGACTGCTTGCAGGTCGCTCGAAACGGTCAGCTCGAAACGGTCAGCTCGAAACGGTCGGCTCGAAAGGGGTCACAGCTTCCAGGCCGCGTCCAGCCGGGCCGCCACATCGATATCACGGACCGCCGCGATATGCGGTTTGCGGATTTCGGTGGCGATATAGCGTGCCACGAAGCGCCGGATCTCGTGGTCGACGCTGGCGAGGACGCGCAGCAGTTGCCCGCGCTTGGTGGCGGTGGCCACATTGATACGAACGTCGCTCGGGCGCGGCTCGGCGATATCGATGACGACCCGCAGCGGTTCAGCGGTGCGAACGGTCAAGTGCAGGTGGATATTGCCGTCGACCCGGAAGCGATGCCGGTCCACGGCGAGATCGAGCAGCAGATCGACATCGAGCGGGATGATCAGCTCGAAGGAGATGACGTCCTCGACATACCGGTGCAGCTTCGGCTCGCCGAGTCGCACCTGCGCGGCGACCTTCGCCAACTTGCCCGGTCCGACACCGATCGGACCGAAATCGAAAGCAGCGCCGGTCAACTGGGCGAAGGCACCGGAAATGCGCTGCTGCGAGGCCGCGTATTCCAGGAAGCGCCGACCGAACTGCTCGTAGTCGATGTAGGGCATCCGCTCCCCCTTCGGCGCGGGCACAGCGGCCATCGTCGACTCGTCCACAAACCGGACGGTACGCGAATGTCGTTGCGTCAGATACCGAAACGGCGATGGCGGGCGGCGAAGTCGCGCAACGCGCGCAGGAAGTCCACTCGTCGGAATTCCGGCCAGTACGCCTCGGTGAACCATATTTCCGAGTATGCGCTCTGCCACAGCAGGAATCCGGAAAGTCGCTGCTCACCGGAGGTTCGGATGACCAGGTCCGGATCGGGCTGGCCGGAGGTGTAGAGGTGCTGGCCGATGGAGTTCACGGTGATCGACTGGACCAGATCCTCGCCGGTCTCCCCCGCCGCCATCTCCTGGCGGACCAGTTTGCGGACCGCGTCCGCGATCTCCTGCCGACCGCCGTAGCCGACCGCCACGTTCACGTGGACGCCGTCGCGTCCGCTGGTGCGTTCGGCCGCGGTGCGCAGCCGCTTGGCGACCAGTTCCGGGAAGCCGTCGAGCGAGCCGACGATGCGCACGCTCCAGTTCTGTTCCGGCGCGGACAGCTCCTCGACGACATCGGTGATCACCTCGAACAGCGTCTCCAACTCCTCGGGATCGCGCTGCAGGTTCTCGGTGGAGAGCAGATAGACGGTCACCATCTCGATGCCCTCGTCCGCGCACCAGCCGACGAGTTCGGCGATTTTCAGCGCGCCGACCCGATGCCCGTGGCTCACATCGGTGAAGCCGTTCTCTCTCGCCCAGCGCCGATTGCCATCGCACATCACCGCGACGTGCCGGGGATGTTGTTTGCCCGCCAGCTGCTTGGACAGCCGGGCCTCGTAGATGCGGTAGGGCAAACCACGCACCTGACTCGGAAGCTCCACGGCGACCAACCCTACGCCCCAGCGGCCCGATCCCGGCACCGGCTGTGTTGGATTTGCGACGTTCGCGGTGCCCTCCACGGTTACGCTGCACTACCGCATCCGTGCCCGTAGCCGACACCGCGCGTTACCCAGTACAGTGGCCGAGGGCCGAAAACTTACGGTACCGTAGGTTACTGGCGGGTATCACTAGGAGGTAACTCGTGTCCGAAATGATCGGCACAGCCGATGCGACACCGGTCGCGATCCCGGGCACGGCGACCCTGATCAAGCCGCGCCTGCGCGGCTGGATCCACACCTGGGCGGTCGGCGTCGCGGCGGTCGCGGTGATCGCATTGGTCGCCGAAGCCACCACAGTCTCGGCGACGGCGAGCTGGTCCACCCTGGTCTACGGACTCACCGTCTGCGGGTTGTTCGGCATCAGCGCCGTCTACCACCGGGTGACCTGGGCGACCGCGAAGGCGCGCATCCAGATGAAGCGCGCCGACCATTCGATGATCTTCCTGTTCATCGCCGGCAGCTATACCCCGTTCGCCCTACTCGGGCTGCCGGGCCGGACCGGGCAGACCCTGCTGCTGGTGGTGTGGATCGGTGCGCTCGCCGGTGTGGCATTGAAACTGCTGTGGCCCGCCGCGCCGCGCTGGGTCGGGGTGCCGCTGTATCTGCTGCTCGGCTGGGCGATCGTGCCGGTGGCCGGGCAGCTGAATACAAATATCGGAATCGCCCCGCTGATCCTGCTGCTCATCGGCGGCCTGGTCTACAGCGGCGGCGCGATCCTCTACGCGACCAAATGGCCGAATCCCTGGCCCACGGTCTTCGGCCACCACGAGTTCTTCCACGCCGCGACCGTCCTGGCCGCGCTGTGCCACTACGCCGCGATCTGGCTGGTCGTCCTGCGCTGAGTCCGAGTAGCCCCGGGCACCCCGAACACGGGTGCCGGGCGCTGACACGGGGTGCCCGACGCGCACGAGTCGGGCCCCCGAACATCCTGGGTGTGCCGAATTGCCGGTTGCGGCAATAGAGTTGGGGACGGATGCGGGTTCCGGAAGACGGTGGGGCGATATGGCACAGCAGACGATCGAGACCGATAGACAGCAGGCGGACAGTGCTCGGGCGATCGGCTACCGCTGGGGCGTTGCGATGGCACAGCACCGGCGGATCGTCGTCGCGGTGTGGTTGGTGCTGATCGCCGCGTGTGCGGTCGCCTACCCACAGCTCAACGGTCGCCTGGAGGCCATGGAATTCCACGCCGACAGGGCGGAATCGACGCGGATCACCGAACTGCTCGCCGCGCACTACCCCGATCTGGGCGCCGAACAGCTCGCACTGGTCTTCGATTCGCGCGAACGGACCGTCGATGATCCGGCTTACCGGGCCGTCGTGGAGCGGGCGGTCGCGGAATTGCGCGGCGTGCCCGGGGTGCGGGTCGCGGTCGGGCCATTCCAGGGGGATCAGAAATCGCAGATCTCGGCGAGCCGACATGCGGCGATGGCGGTCATCGGGATCGACGGCGCGATTCCCGCTCGGGCGCAACTGGCCGGTGAGCTGCAGGAACGCGCGGGCCGATACTCCGGCGACGAGGTGACGGTCGGCATCGCCGGATTCTCACCGGTACTGCACGACCTGATGCAGATCGAAGTCGCCGATTCGGGACAGGCCGAGGCATTGGGTCTGCCGGTGGCGTTCGCGCTGCTCATCCTCGCGCTGGGCACGGTGGTCGCCGCATTGGTGCCAGTGATGGTCGCGTTGAGCGGGCTGTTGCTGGCGTTCGGTGGACTTTTCCTGCTGTCGCATGTGATGGGCACCAGTTCGCTATTGCTGGCCGTCGCGACCATGATCGGCACCGGTATCGGTCTGGACTATGCGATGTTCGTGGTCAGCCGGTTCCGGGAGGAACTGGCCAAGCCGGGCGGCAGTTCCCCGGCCGGTGTCGCCCATGCCTGCGGGATCGCGATCGCCACGGCCGGTAAGACGATCATCGCCTCGGGCTTCATCGTGATGATCTCGCTGTGCTCGCTGGTCGTGGTGCGCGCGCCGGTGTTCCGCGGGATCGCGGTCGGCGTGGCGGTCGCGGTGCTCGCCACGCTGCTGGTGGCGCTGACACTGCTGCCCGCAGTACTGGCAATGCTCGGGCCACGGGTGAATCGCGGTGCGCTGCCCGCGCGATGGCAGCCGTTGGAGACCCGACCGGGCGCCGACGCCGCCGATCCGGCGAGCGGGCGATGGGCGCGGTGGAGCCGGATCGTGATGGCTCGGCCCGCAGTGTTCGGCATCGCCGCCATCCTGGTGTTGCTGGTCGCGGCCGCGCCGCTGACCGGAGTGCGCTACGGCATGGATATGGGCACCGCGGCGATGACCGATACCGCATCGGGCAAGGCGGGCAAGGTCGCCTCGGAGAATTTCGCGCCCGGGCTGCTCGCGCCGATCACGCTGGTCGCGACCGGTCCCAACGATTCCCAGCTGAATTCCACCTCGGCCGCAGAGGTACAGAATTTCCTGAGCGCGCTGCGCTCGGACGAGCGCATCGAACAGGTGCTCCCGATCCAACGGGACGGACGGATCTTCGCGATGGTGGTGGCGAAGACCTCATTCGATTCCACCGAGGCCGATGAACTCGTCCGGGAGATCCGGGACCGGGCCGCCACACTGCCCGCGGCGCAGGTGCTGGTCGGCGGCGTGACGGCCGAATTCGCGGATATGTCCGACGAGATCACCGGGAAACTGCCACTGGTGGTCGCGCTGGTTCTATGCTGCTCGTTCGTGTTCCTCATCGCTGCCTTCCGCAGCATCGCGCTGCCGATCAAGGCAATAGTGATGAATCTGCTGGCCACCGGCGCGGCCCTCGGCATCACCGTCGCGGTATTCCAATGGGGCGTCGGCGAGTCGCTGCTCGGCTTCCACAGCACCGGATTCATCCAGGTATTCCTGCCGACGATGGTCTTCGCCATCCTGTTCGGGCTTTCGATGGACTATGAGGTCTTCCTGATCCGGCGGATCAAGGAGTTCTGGGAGGGTTCCGCGCGCACCACATCCGATAACGAGTACGCGGTGGCGGCGGGACTCCAGCACACCGCCCGCCCGATCAGCGCCGCGGCGGCGATCATGGTGGTGATCTTCGGCAGCTTCCTGAGCGCGAGCGTGCTGGAGCTGAAGCAGATCGGGCTGGCGCTGGCGGTGGCCGTCGCGATCGATGCGGCACTGGTGCGGTTGGTGCTGGTGCCCGCGCTGATGAAGCTGTTCGGAACGTGGAACTGGTGGCTGCCGGGTTCGATCCGATCGGGTGTGCCCGTGCGGGTTTCGCTGCATAAGGACGCAGCGGCACCGTGATCACCAAGCTGGTCGTCTGGGCGCTGAAGGCGCGATGGGGTCTGGCGGCGGTGGTGATCACCGCGAACCTCAGCGGACTCGCGGTGATCGCGACGGAGCTGTGGCTCAGCGGATTCCTCGGCCGGATCGGCGATGACTGGCGGCACGTCATCGGGCTGGTGGCGATCTATCCGGTGCTGGGATTGCTGATCGGGGTCGGGCTCGCCGTGCGCGATCGGCGGGTGGTCTTCGGCTGGCTCGATGCCGGGCGCAAGCCGAGCCTCGACGAGGCACGGCGGCTGCTGCGCCTGCCGGTCGCGGTCTCCACCCGGGCACTGGCCCTATGGCTGCCCGGCGTGATCATCGCGTCCTCGATGTTCTCCCATCTCACCGCGCACAACAGTCCGGCGGTGACCGTGGCGCTGTTCACCCTCGGCGCCCTCGAATCCGCCGGGTTCACCTTCCTGATCGTCGACCGGCTGATCCGCCCGACCATCCCCATAGTCGCCGGTGTGCTCGGCGGCACCATGCACTGGAGTTCCTCGGTGCTGGTCCGGGTCGTGATGACCTGGGCGGTGGCGGGCGCGTGGCCGCTGCTCATGCTGATCGTGGTGCTCGCCGATCCGGCCGCCGGCGCACCGGACCGCATTCGCACCGCCATCTACCTCTCCGGTGTCGGATTCGGCGTCGGCGCGCTGGCCACCGCCTTCCTGGCCCGTTCGGTCGCCATGCCGATGCGCACACTGCGGCGGGCGCTGGATCTGATCACCAAGGGCGAGTTGGGTGTCCGGGTGCCGGTGGGCAGCACCAGCGAGATCGGCCGGCTGGAGCACTCGGTCAACGAACTCGCCGCCAATCTGCGGGAGCGCGAGCGGATGCGGTACGTATTCGGCCGCCATGTCGGCGCGGAGGTGGCCGAGCGGGCGCTGGCCGGCGGGGTCGACCTGACCGGCGATGTGCGCGAGGTATCGGCACTGTTCGTCGATGTCACCGGATCCGTCGAATTGTCCAGCGGTCTGAAGCCGCAGGAATTCGTCGCCAAGCTCAATCGACTGCTCGCGATCGTCGTCGCGGCGACCGAGGAGAACAACGGGCTGGTCAATAAGTTCGAGGGCGATGCGGCGCTGTGCATCTTCGGCGCGCCGATCGCCCTGCTGGACAACGCGACACCCGCGCTGCGGGCGGCCCGGCGCATTCGGGACGAGGTCACCGCCACCGGCGAAGTCGATATCGGCATCGGCGTGGCGCGCGGTCTGGTGTTCGCGGGTGATGTCGGCTCCGATACGCGCCTGGAGTACACGGTGATCGGCGATGCCGTCAACGAGGCGGCGCGGTTGACCACCGAGGCGAAGGAGGTGCCGCGCCGAATTCTGGTGAGCGCTGCGGTCATCGAGGCGGCGGCCGAGCCCGAGCGCGCCAAATGGACTCTCTACGACCATATTCTGCTGCGCGGCATGCCCGAACCGACCGCCTGCTGGACCGATGTCGAGACCTCCGATACCGAGGCATCCAATGGGACCTCGCCCGATACCGTCCCCGCCGATGACGAGACGGCCGTCAGCGCCATCACCGAAGTACGCGCCGCGACAACCGAATCCCCGTCCCAGAATTGAGTTGGTGTGCCCTCGTACCGCTCGATGGATGCGACTGTTCGGACTCGCCGGGTCAGGGCAACCAGCGCGTCAGATCGACGACCTCCGCCGCGATATCCGCTATGCCGCGGCCATCGGTGCCGACCCGATGCACCCAGTCCGGAGCCTCGGCATCCAGCTTCGCGGCCATGACCCTGCCGCGTTCGACATGCTCGCCCAGCGCGCTGCCGATCTCCCGACCCGCGAGCCGCTCGGCGGCCGCCGCATCCGCGCACGTCAACAGGACCGCGGTGACCTCCGGCTGCTCCCCCATCGCCGCGACGAGCTCACCCAGCACATCCTCGAACACACTCGCGGTATTCGTGTACACCATCCGCCGATACCCGAGCGCGCGATAATTCGCCCACATCGCCGCGAGATTCCGCTCCGCGAGCCCGTGCTCCCACGGCGCCGGATAGGCCTGATCCAGATTGTCACCCTCGATCAAACAGTGCCGCACCCGAGCCGCCGACAGCCGCGCATGAACCTCGAATGCCACGGTCGTCTTCCCGACTCCGGACCTACCGCCGATGAACAGAGCCTGAGTGCGCACGCGCTAGTGACGGCCGAGGGAAGTGTGCAGGTCGGCGGGAGTCGTCACCGGGAGGTCGCAGACCGAGCCGCGGCAGACGTAGGCGGCCGGTGCGCCGTTTACCGGGGACCGGTCGGACAGCAGGGGAACCGAATTGGCGGGCGCGGCGATTATGACCGTGCCGCCCGGGGCTTCGGCGCGGGCGGTGGCGATCAATTCCCTTGCCGCGGTCGAGCTATCGTCTGCGATCGACGCGGGCTGGATGGTCGCGTCAGACGCTGGCGGGGTGGTCGGGGCTTGGGCCGTGGCGGGCAAGGCGATGGCGACTTGCAGGGGGCCGCGCCGGGCCGCCTCGGCGACCGTGAGCCATTGGCCCGCCGAGCGGGGGGCGCGGGCGAGGACCACGGCACCGCGCTGCAGCGTCTGGTCGGCCAGTTCGCGGTAGCGCACCGCGGATTCCGGGGCGCTGGCGGCCGCGGCCGTGAGCAGGGCTTCGGCCAAGGCGGAGGCGCCCGCAGGGGTGGCGCCGTCGATGGGGTCGCGGGGGCGGGTGACCAGGGTTTCCGCGTCGTCGGCGGTGTCGAACCAGCTGCCGGGCGCGGCGGGGTCGGCGAAGTGCTGGATCGCCTTGTCCAGCAGGCGTTGTGCGTGTTCGAGCCAATCCAGCTGGCCGGTGGCCTGATGCAGGGCGAGCAGGCCGGTGACCAGCCAGGCGTAGTCCTCCAAGACGCCGGGGGACGCACCGACGGCACCGCCGAGCGAGGCGCGGCGCACTCGGCCGTCGACCACATGCTCGGCCAGCAGGAAGCGGGCGCAGCGAGCGGCGGCGTCCACCCAATCATCCTGCCGCAGTGCGGAACCCGCTTCGGCGAGGGCGGTGATGGCGATACCGTTCCATGCGGTCACGACCTTGTCGTCGCGGTCCGGCTGTGGGCGTCGATCACGGGCCGCACACAGCGTCGCGCGAATCCGCTCGAAGCGCTCGCACGCGGCAGTCGCGGTGGCCGAGTCGGATAGGGCGTCGGGGTCGGCGTATCGGGTGAGGACCGAGGTTCCCTGTTCGAAGTTGCCGGCGGTGGTCACCCCGAAAACCTCGGCGGCCCAAGCGCCATCGATGGCGCCGAGTGCGCCGACCAGCTCGGCGGGCGTCCAGACGTAGGTCGCCCCCTCGACGCCGGGACCACCGGATTCCAGGTGCGTGTCGGCGTCCAGCGCGGAGGCGAATCCGCCATGGTCGGTACCGAGGTCATCGAGGATGAACCGCACCGTCTCGCGAGTAACCCTGCGCGCCAATGACTCCCGGTCACCCGACGGGGTACGGCGGGCGAGATGCGCATAGGCGCGCAGCAATTGGGCATTGTCGTAGAGCATCTTCTCGAAATGCGGCACCACCCACGCGGCATCCACCGAGTAGCGCGCGAAACCGCCGCGCAACTGGTCGTAGATGCCACCGCGAGCCATCGCCTCGGCGGCGCGGTCGACCACGTCGAAGACGGCCGGATCGCCCGTGCGCTCCCAACTGCGCAGCAGACCCTCCAGCAGCGCCGACGGCGGAAACTTCGGTGCGCCGCCGAATCCGCCGTGCTTCGGGTCCTCATCACGCACGACCGCGGCGACCGCGTGATCGAGCAGTTCGGCCGAGATCGTCACATCGGCATCGGGCAGTCCGGCGGCCTGCGCACGCAGTGCGTCGGCCACCTGGGCGGAAGCCTGGTCCACGTCGTCGCGCCGGTTGTTCCACGTATCGGTGATGGCGGTCAGCAACTGGGTGAACGACGGCATCCCGCCGCGCGGCAGCTTCGGGTAATAGGTGCCGCAATAGAACGGTTCGCCGCCCGGCGTCAGGAAGCAGGTCATCGGCCAGCCACCCTGACCGGTCATCGCAACCGTGGCATTCATATAGACCGCGTCCAGATCCGGACGTTCCTCACGATCCACCTTGATGCACACGAAGTTGTCATTCATCAGCGCGGCCGTCTGCGCATCCTCGAACGATTCGTGCGCCATCACATGACACCAGTGGCAACTCGCGTATCCGATGGACAGCAGGATCGGCACATCCCGCGCCGTCGCCTCCGCCAACGCCTGGGCATCCCACTCCCGCCAATCCACCGGATTGTCGGCGTGCTGACGCAGATAAGGCGACGTGGCACTGCCCAATTGGTTCATGCTTCCAGCCTCCCACACCGGCCCGACGCACCAAACGATCCAGACCATCCGGGCAGCCGAATCCGTCAGTTCAGGAAAGCCGTGATTCGCGGGATCGTGGCAGCAGGGCAGTCCTCGTGCACGGTGTGCCCGCAGCCGGGCAGCACGACGGCCTCGGCGTTGGACATGCGTTCGACCAGTCGGGCCGCCTGGGACGACGGCAGCCACTGATCATCACCGCCCCAGAGCACCAGGGTGGGTGCGCTCACCCGCGGCAACCCAGTATCGGTCAGCCGGTAGTCCAGGTTCCGCCACAGGCCCAGGAAACCGTCGCGGTTCGCCGGACGGGAGAACGGCGGGTAGAGCTCGTCTATCAACTCGTCGGTGACGAGTTCCTGGTGCGCGAAGGTGCCTCGGATATTGTCGGTGTACAACGAGCGGTTCGTGAATTCGGTGGCCAGTTCACCGACCACTGGCGTCTTGAAAATCGGTGTAACGGGGGCTTTTTCGGCGTCCAGGCCGGGGGAATCCAGCAGCACGAGCCGGTCGACCCGCTCCGGATGCTCTTCGGCGAAGTACAGACTCCACGCCCCGCCCCAGGAATGCCCCACCAGCGTTGTGTGGCCCACACCGATGGCGTCGAGGAAGGTCGCGATGGCCTCGGCCATGGCGGGTAGGTCGTAGGCGAAGTCGGCGCTGCGTAGTTCGGTGTAGCCCTGACTGGGCAGATCGACCGCGTAGACGGTGTGCTGCCGCGCCAGCGCGGGAGCCACCTCCCGCCAGGAGTAGCCCCACAGGCCACCACCGGCGATCAGAACGACCGGCGATCCGCTCCCGGACACCGTGTAATGGAAGCGAGCGAGACCCGTTTCGACATAACGGGATTCGACGCTTGTCAGGTAGTGCGACGGGAGGTCGCCGCTCGGCGGCTCCCAAGCATCGGCGACCGAAATAGCCGGCGAGAAAAGCGTGCTCAGGGTGCCGGCGAGCCCGAGGGCCACGCGGCGGAACCGGATTCCAAAACGCATGAGGTACTCCATGGTGTGTGAACGTCTTCGATCAAGGACGAGACAGCATCCGCGGACGTGATGGCGTGTGAGCCGCTTCACCACCGGACACACTCGACTCGGCAATGGCAGGTGAATCGTCAGCGATTCGTCGCGGGTTGCCGGTCAACCCTGGCATTCGCGCCGTGACCTGCGCGGACAGAGCGCAGGCTGCCGACCAGACACAGCATTGCGCCGAGCGTGACCCAGGCGGCCAGCACGATGACGGCGTGGACGGCGCCGCGGCCGTCGAAGAAGGCGGTCGACCGCAGCAATCGGCCACCGGCCCCGGGCGGCAGCAATTGGCCGAATGCGCCGGACCATCCGGGCAGCATCTCGGGTGCGGTCGCCGTACCCGAGAGGGGGTTGCCGACGAGCATCATGACCACCGCGCCGATCCCGATTCCGACGTATCCGAGCAGCGATTCCAGGCCGAGAACGGTCAGTGAGGTGGCCGCGACGGTCAGGCCGACGGCACCGACATTGGCCGGATAGGACCCGCTCAGTGAGCCCAGCCAGAACTGCAGAATCCCCGCCACCGTCAGGCCGCCGGTGACGGCGAAGGCAAGTGCGCCGATGACCCGTCGGACGGTGCCGTGCACGAACCTGGTCAACAGCACCGCGGCCAGCAGACCGCCCATGACCAGAGGCAGCGCACCCGCGGACAGCCCGGCGCCACGTGGATCGTTGCTGGGCAGGGCCGCGAGATCGCGGACAGCGACCGGCGCGCCGGTGCCGCCCGCCTGGCCGAGGCCGGTCGCCATGGCCTGCAGCGTCTGGGCGATCGCAGTGCTCGCGGCGGAGGCGACAATGACGTGTGGGGCACCGGAACTGAGGTCGACGGCGCCGTACACCTGCCGGTCGCTGATGAGCTGTTCGGCAGCCGCAGTGTCGTCGACTTCCGTGATCTCGAATCCGCCCGGCAGTCGCTGTTGCAGTGCGGCTCGGATCTGGGCGACCGCAGCGGGCGGCCCGGCGACGGCGATCGGCACACCGTGCACCGACGACCGCACCGACGGCCAGGCGAAGGCGACGAGCAGGACGCCGACGATCGCCGTGAGCAGGACGACTGTTCCTGCCACCACCGACCATCGGGACGCAGGTGTGTCGGTTACGAGCGACGCCGGGGTATTCATGTCTACTCCTCGAACAGTGGGCCCGGACCGGCTCATCGCAGGGTGAGCGGGGTCTCGGTGTCGATGTGGGTCAGCTTCTGCGGGTTGCGGACGTAGTAGAGGCCGGCGATCAGGGTGTCCTCGACGCGGATCACGATGACGCCGTCGAGTTCCCCGTCGACGTGCAGAGCCAGGCCCGGACCACCGTTGACCGCGGTCGGCTCGACGGTGAGCGCGACGCCCTTCCTGGTGAGGCCGCCGACGATGAAGCGGGCCACCTTGTCGGCGCCGATGATCGGCCGGGGCGTGGCCTGTTTGATGCCGCCGCCGTCGCTGATGGCCACCACGTCGGAGGCGAGCACGTCGAGCAAGCCCTGCAGATCCCGGGTCTCCAGAGCCTGCCGAAAGGCTTCGAGAGCCACTTCGGCCTGTCGCGCGGTCACCGTGCGGCGCGGGCGGCGCGCCTCGACGTGGCGGCGGGCCCGGTGGGCGATCTGGTGCACGGCGGCGGGAGTCTTGTCGACCGCCGCCGCGATCTCGTCGTAGCCGATCCCGAAGGCTTCACGCAGCACGAACACCGCCCGTTCGGTCGGAGTCAGTGTCTCGAGGACAAGCATCAACGCCATCGACACGCTCTCGGAGAGTTCGACGTCGGCGGCCACATCCGGCGCGGTGAGCAGCGGTTCCGGCAACCACGAGCCCACGTACGACTCCCGGCGGCGTTTCATCGAGCGCAGTCGGTTGAGCGCCTGCCGGGTGGTGATCCGAACCAGGTAGGCGCGCGGGTCGTCGATGTGCGCCGCATCGACGCCGACCCAGCGCAGCCAGGTTTCCTGCAGGACGTCGTCGGCGTCGGCCACCGAACCGAGCATCTCGTAGGCGACGGTGAACAGCAGCTTGCGGTGCGCGACAAATGTTTCCGTCGCCTCGACGGTGGTGTGATCCATGGAGTCCTCTTCTGTCGGTTCCCAACGCGACGACAGTGAAAGCGATGTCCTACGCGACCGATGCGGCGGTGTCGTCGCCGTGGGCCCGCAGCAGCGCGGGCCGATGCTTGCCGTCCTTGGGCCAGTGGTGCGAGCCGGGCTTGCGCGCTTCGGTCACCAGGTGCTCGACGCTGGCTTCGCAGGCGAATTCCTTGAGCTTCCTGCCCGCGAATCCGCTGAAGTAGAGCGGCATCGCGGTGTCGTCCTTGCGTCCGAGCTGGAAGATCCCGGTGCGGCGGCCGAAGCTGATGCACATGGCGGGGAAGGACAGGTCGATCGGCGCGGGTTGCTTACCCGCGATCCGGTCCAGCACGGTGTCGGCGGCATGGGCGCCCAGGCAGCCGGCGGCATAGGCGCTCATCCGGAACGGCAGGTCCGACGGCGCCGACGAGTCGCCCGCCGCGACGATGCGCTGGTCGTCGAGGCTGGTCAGTGTTTCGTCGGTGAGCAGTCGCCCGGAGGGGTCGGTGCGCAGTCCGCTGCGGTCGGCCAGATCGGGCACACCGAAGCCCACTGTCCAGATGGTGATCTGGCTCGACAGGGTGCGTCCGTCACCGAGTTCCACGCCGTCGCGGGTCACGGCTGTGACCGTTGCAAGGGGACCTTCGAGGATGCCGACACCCAACTCGGTGAGGTACTTGCGGGCGGTGCGCCGGGCCTTCGGGTGCAGGTACGGACCGAGCGCATCGCCGCAGACCAGGGTGACGATGCGGCCCTGCTCGGCCAGCTCCGCAGCGGTCTCGATGCCGGTCGGGCCGCCCCCGACGACCGTCACCGCGGCCGTAGTGGGCGTGTCGTCGAGCACCGACCGCAACCGCCGCGCCGACTCCAATGTGGCTATTGGATAAGCGAATTCGCTCGCGCCCGGCACCTGCGGCCCGGCGCTGCCGCTGCCGACCGCGTAGATCAGGTAGTCGTAGCCGATCGTGCCGCCCTCGGCCAGTGTCACGTTGCGCCCGGTCGCGTCGATCCGCGTCACGCTGTCGACGACCAGCCGGACACCTTCGGCCAGGACTTCGGTGTAGTCGACGACCGCGTCGTGGGTGCCACCCACCAACTGGTGCAGACGCAGCCGCGGGACGAAGACAGACCGCGGATTGATCACGGTCACTGTCATGTCTTCGCGCTGCGTCAAGCGATTGGCCGCCATCACCCCGGCGTATCCGCCGCCGATCACGATCACATCGGTGTTCTTGTTCATGGTGTCTCCTTCGCTCCGAGGGGCTGAGAACAAGACACCGGATCGACGGGATTTCTGACAGCCTGTGAAGCAGATCACTCGAATTTGCGGCTGCCGCCACGCTCACCGGCGAGGTGGTGCGGGCGGGCGATCGGTGACGGCGTCGCGGAGAGCAATTCCGAGGTCGGTGAAGGCGGCGTGACCGACTGTGGTCGAGTCACCCCCAGCGAGGGTCAGGGTTCGAGCTTGCTGATAAGGGCAGTCGGCGGATTCGAAGGCGGCCGCGATAGCGAGCAGGCGGGCGTGGTCCGCGTCGAGCAAGGCGGTGGCTCGCTCGACGATCGGACCGGCGACCGGGTTGCGGGACACTGTGGTTCGAGCGGCGGCAAGGTAGCCGCGAGCATCCGGATGGCCGGTCAGGACGGCGGCTTCGGCGCGCAGAGCCACGTACCAGTGCCGCCAGACCCACATGGTGCGCTCGTCCATTTCGTCGGGCTCGGTGCCCAGTTCGGCCATGGCGCGATCGGGGTGTCCGTGGTGCAGCTCGATTATGGCGTTGAAGACCGCACTGTAGGCGGCCCGGTATTCGGGTGTCACGCCGAGGGCGTCGATGATGGCCAGCCACTCGGTTCTCGCTTCGTCGTCGCCGCGCAGGCCGTGGACCAGGGCCACCGCGGCCGCGGCCGGGGCGAGATTCGGGGCGTACGGGCGACCGGACAGGTCCCATGCGTCGATGAAACGTCCGCTGCCGGTGAGCACTTTGTCGATCTGGCCCGCGAGCGCCGCCGCCACCAGCAAGGGGGACGTGGCGAAGTCACCCCGCTCGGCCAGTAGCGGCAGGTCGCGCAGCTGTTCACCCCAGCGTCGCGCCCCGCGCAGGTCGCCGACTCCGATGCAGATTTCAGCCGCTTCGGACAGTGCGTTGACTCGTTCGAGCGCGCTGGCCGGTGTCAGCGGGACCGAGATCACCAGTTCGACTCTCCGATGAGCGGTTTCGGCGGCGGCGAAGATGTCCCCGCCCCAGCACTGAGCCGCGGCGAGCGCGTCGAGGGCCGCGCTGCGTGCCAGCGGATCACCAGTCTTGTCAGCCAGGACGACCGCCCGCTGTGCCAGCGAGATCGCATCGAGCACAACTGTTTCCGAGTTCGAACCGATTCCGTCGGCGAGAACCCCGCACTCGGCCAGGGCAACCGCGGCCCGGGCGACCGAGTCATCGCCGACCAGGTCCCGTGCCTGCGACAGCAGTGCCGCGGCAGAACCCGACGGCGGCTGGGAGAACGTGTCGGCCATGCGATAGACGGTGATCGCGGCCGTGGCCAGATCGCGGGCGGCAGTAGCCGGGTCCCCTGCAGCGCGTGCGAGGTCCGCGGCCGCGCGGTACAGGCGGTACATATCCTCGCCGCGCACGCGGCATCCGGCCACCTCGGCCGCGCGCCGCAGGGCCGACGCCGCCGCGGCCGGATCGTCCGTGAGCGCCGCCGCCTGCTCGTAGCGTTGCTGGGACTCACCGACCAGATTCCGCGTGAATGTCAACTGCGCCAAGGACAATGCCAGTTCGTGCGCTTCGGCACGGTGATCCGGCTGTTCCGCCGCCCAGGCCAGCGCCGCCCGCATGTCGTCGGCCGTCGAGTCGAAGGCAGAACGCCACTCGCCGGTCGCGGGCGACGATTCCCCGGCCAGCGCGACGGCGGTCCCCGAACACCAATGCAGATGGCGGGCAAGCACTTCGGCGAGTTCACCGGTCCGCACGAGTTGCTCGCGCTCGTACTGGCGAATGGTCTCCAAGGCCCGGTACCGGGTGCCGCGCGCGGAGGTCACGACGGTCAGCAGGCTCTGTTCGGTGAGCCGGGCCAGCCCGTCGGCGACCGCGATCGCATCCAGCGGCGGGTAACCGGCCACCGCGCCGGCGTCGACGGCGGTGAACGGTGCGGCGAACACCGACACCCGGCGCAGCACGCACCGGTCCTCGGCGGTCAGCAGCGCCTGGCTCCAGTCGAGCATGGCCCGCACGGACTGATGGCGCTCGTCGGCGCGACGGCCACCGACCAAAAGCCGCAACGGATCCGCGAGGCTCGCGGTGAGCCCGTCCAGACCGAGGGTGGGCAGCCGGGCGGCAGCGAGCTCGATCGCCAATGCCAGCCCGTCGACCCGCTGACAGATCTCGCTCACCCGATCCATCTGCATCAGATCCGCGGACCAGCCCAGCCCGGCGGCCCGATCCAGGAACAGCGCGATGGCGTCCTCGGCATCGTCGCCGAGCGATAGCGGTGGCACGGTATAGACCTGCTCGAACGGCACCATGAGCCGGGCCCGGCTGGTAGCCAGCACCCGCACCCGCGGGCAGGTCGCGAGCAGGCGCTCGATGAACGGTGCCGCAGCGGCGCGCAGGTGCTCGCAGTTGTCGAGAACGAGCAACATGTGACGATCACCGAGAGCGGCCAGCACCGAATCGTCGAGACTGCGCCCCTGCTGCTCACCGATGCCGAGCGCGCGGGCCACCGCGGCTCCTGCCATCTGCGGATCGGTCACCGGCACCAGGTCCACAAACCACGCGCCGCCGGTGAATTCGCCCGCCAAGTCCGCGGCGACGGCCAGGGCCAGCCGGGTCTTGCCGACGCCGCCGGGACCCAGCGCGGTCACGTGGCGATGCGCTCGGACGGCCTCGCGCAGCGCGGCGCGTTCCCTGGCGCGGCCGACGAACGAGGTCAACGGCGCGGGCAGGACCGCGGTCGCTTCGCCAGTCCTCTCGTCTCGGTCGAATTCGGCCGCACGGTCGGCCAGCGCCCGCCGGTCGGCGACGCCGACCTTGCGCAGCAGCGAGGACACGTGGGTCTCCACAGTGCGCACCGAGATGAACAGCTGCGCGGCAATCTCGGCATTGCTGCGGTGTTTCCCGATCAGGGCGAGGACCTCGGCCTCCCGGCCCGAAATCCCGGCGGCGGCCTTCAACTTCGACACGCGCCCATTCTCGTGTACGGACCGGTTCCATCGCGCGCAACCACCTACGTACGCCTATCCGTGGAACGTTCCGTAGTCAGCACGGATGTGCGGCCGCCGCGCCGGAAATACCGTAATTGCCATACCGACCAGCACAAACCAACGACAAAGGGAGCGCTCATGACCGCCGCACTCGGCATCCAGACCGTGCTGCACCCGGTCTCCGACCTGGACAAGGCGAAGACCGTGTACGCCGCTCTGCTCGGCGTGCCACCGCAGATCGAGGGCACCTACTACGTCGGCTTCGAGGTCGGCGGCCAGCACATCGGGCTGGTGCCGGGCGGCGGGCCGCAGGGCATGACCGCCCCGGTCACCTACTGGGAGGTGACCGACATCGAGGCGAAGCTGGCCGAGGTGACCGCCGCCGGCGCCACCGTGCGGGAACCCGTACGCGACGTCGGCCAGGGCCGCCGAGTGGCCACTGTCATCGACCCCGACGGCAATGTCCTGGGACTGCTTCAGGACCAGTGAGCACGACGAGCGACCCGACCATCAACGCCCTCGAAACCCACACGAAGGAAACCGATATGACCACCACTCGTACCAAGACCAAGTCCACCGTCGGCTTCTCGAACGAGGAACGCGCCGCCATGAAGGAGCATGCGCAGGAACTGAAAATGGCCGCGCGCCGCGGCTCGAAGGCCGCGGGCGAAGCCGACGTGCTCGCCAAGATCGCCGAAATGTCGGACTCGGATCGCGCCCTGGCCGAACGCATCCACGCCATCGTCGAGGAGTGCGCACCAGGCCTGTCGCCGAAGCTCTGGTACGGCATGCCCTCCTACGCCAAGGACGGCAAGGTCGTATGCTTCTTCCGCAGTGCGGAGAAGTTCAAATCGCGGTACGCGACACTCGGTTTCGAGGACAAGGCGAACCTCGACGACGGCACCGTATGGCCGACCTCCCTGGCACTTACGGGACTGACCGCCGCCGACGAGAAGATGATCGGAGAACTCGTCAAGAAGGCGGCGAGCTGACAACTCGCTATCGTCGCAGCGTGGATTCCTTGCGCCCGCTGCGGTACTTCATCGCCGTTGCCGAAGAGCTGCATTTCGGACGGGCGGCCCAGCGGCTCGGCATCGCGCAGCCGCCGCTGAGCCAGCGCATTCGCGAACTCGAGCGCGATCTCGGCGCGCGCCTGTTCGACCGGGACAGCCGACGCGTGGAACTCACCGAGGCGGGTCAGATCCTGCTCGCCGAATCCCGCGATCTGCTGGCCCGGTGGGATCGGGCGCAACGGCTGGTCGGCAAGGCGCATCGGGGCGAGATCGACGCGCTGCGGGTCGGGGTCCCACCCGAGTTGGCCGGGCGGGTGCTGGCCGCGATCCTGACGGCGTTCGAAAGTCGCGACATTCGCGTCGACCTGCAGGAACTCACCACCGCCGAGCAGATCCGGCTGCTCGCCGACCGTCAGCTCGACGCCGGACTGCTGCAGCATCCGGTCGATGTCGTCGGCCTCGAGCTGGGACCCGAGGTCGAGACGCCGCTCGGCGTGGTGCTGCCGCGCGACTCGCCGCTGGCCGTTCGGTCCGCGCTCAGCCTCGCCGACCTGGCCGGACTCGGTCTGGTGATCTTTCCGCGGGCCGCCGCGCCCGGACTCTACGACGCGACCCTGCGCACCTGCTGGGAGCACGGGTTCCGTCCCACTCGGGTCCAGCACGCCCGCAACCCCGAATTCGTGCTCGGCATGGTGCTTTCCGGCCGCGGCGTCGCCTTCGACCAGGGCATGGTGGCACAGAAGGAACCGCGGGTCGTGTGGCGTCCACTGACCGACGCCTTGAGCTGGCGACTCTCGCTGGCCTGGCCCGCCGCGGCACCGCATCCGCTGGTGCGCGAGCTCGCCGACCTCATCGTCGCGGTCATCCAGGGCGACGGCGCGTCCCGGCCCGCACCCGCTCAGGAGGTGGCGCAGCGGCCGTGGAATGTCGTATTCGGCAGGTCGTGACGGATGCGCTGAATCGCCAGCCGCGCCGCCTCGCCGATCGCGTGATCGACGTCGGGCAATCGCTGCACGAGGGTATCGGCCCTGGTGAATACCGCGACGGCATAGCGACTTCCGCCGGGATAGCGCACCACGCCGATCTCATTGCGAATCGCGGGCAGTGAACCGGTCTTGCCCCACACCGACACCTCCGGCGGGAAGGCGGCGGCCAGCCGATGCCAGTTGACCTGCTGCGCCATGAGTTCGCGCACCCACCGGCAGGCCTCGGCGGCGCCCGCACGGTCCTGGCCGAGCAGGGTGAGCAGGCGGGTCATATCGCGCGGCGTGCTCGCTGTGGTGCGATGCGGGTCCATCGCGCGGGTGCCGAGCACTTCCGACACGCTCAGGGTCGGGAAGCGGCGCGCGAATTCGGTGGTGTCGGGTGCGCCGATATCCTCGGCCATGGTCTGGACGACGTACCTGGGCGAGCCGACGATCCGGGTGCCGGTGAGACCCAATTCGCGGACCAGCGAGCGCACATTGTCCAGTCCGACGCGGTCGAACAGCAGGTCGGCGGCGGTGTTATCGCTCACCGACAGCGCGAAGAACGCGGCGTCGCGCAGGCTGAACTCGACATCGTCCAGACAGCCCGCGGTACCGACGCCACCGAGCCGGTCCGACGCCCTCGCCCGCACCCGATCGGTCGGGTCCAGCTGACCGGCCACGACCTGACGGGCGAACTCCAACACCAACGGCACCTTCACCACCGACGCCAGCACCACCGCATCGTCGGCACCGAGCCCCGCCGCACCATCGCAATCGAAACATCGGGCGTGCACCCAGCCGCGCACGCCGACCTTACGAAAGATCTCCTCCACACCAGCCAAACTTCCATACGGGATCGATCCGAGTCATCTTGACTCTCCCGCCGGTGGAGGGTTCACGCTCGTCAGCGTCCACTATTCCGACAGGAAGGTCCCGCGATGAAACTCGACCTGGCCAGGAGCGATAGGCACTATTACGACGCCACCCCGCAACCACAGCTGCGCACCTTCGACGCCTACGGCTACCTGACGGTCACCGGCTCCGGCGCACCCGGGGGCGATGCGTACACCGATGCGGTGCAGACGCTGTATCGAACCGCCTACGGCGCCAAGAAGATCGCCAAGGCGGACGGACGGGATTTCGTGGTACCGAAGCTGGAGGGCCAGTGGTGGGTGGACTCCGATGAGCCGCCGCTGTCGGTGCCGCGCGAACAGTGGCAGTGGAAGCTGATGATCCGAATGCCCGATGTCGTCACCGCCGAAATGGTCTCCGGCGCGAGGTTCGAGCTGCTGACCGAGGGTACGGCGATCCAGATCATGCACATCGGACCGTATGCGACCGAACCGGAGACGCTGGCCCGGATGGAGGCGTTCATGGACGCGGAGGGTTTGGTCATGAACGGCCGCCATCACGAGATCTACCTCTCGGATCCGCGCAAATCCCCCTCCGCGAATACCCGCACCATCCTGCGTCATCCGGTCCGCCGCGCCTGATCCTCGCGCCGATCGACCGACCGGGAGGCGCGAGGTTCGGCCGGCCACCGACCGCTCCACAGTACGAGATCGGCTGCGCGGCACGCAGTTACACAATCAGCGCAACGCCCGAGATGACCGGGCAACCGGCGGCATACTGGCGCGTCCGCGGGGCACGGCGACTTCCTCGCGACGAGATCGGCTGCGCGGCAGCCAGTTACGCGATCAGCACGCCCGCCCGAGATAGCCGAGCAACCGCCGGTGTGCTGGCGCGTCGGCGGGCACGGCGACCTCCGCATCGAACATGCCCGGCTTGCGGAACCCGTCGAGACCGCCCATGGCGTGCATGGTGGTCAGCAGTTCGGCGCACAGCTCATCGTCGGCGAGGTCGGGGCGGTCGATCGCCACCGCGATATCGACACCGTGCGCGACGACCTCGGTGAGATGAACCATGGCGGCGGCCGGACCGGGCAGGTCGCCGAGCGCGAAGTGGACGGTGCCGGTCAGGGCGTCGGGACGATGCCAGGCGGCGCGGTCGACCTCGGAGGCCGCGGCGAAGGCGCCCTGCGGATCGATGCCGAGCCAGTCGTCATCGTGTCCGGCGCCCGCGTCGGTCCCGCTGAGCTCGGCGGCGAACAGGTGCATACCGCCCACGGCGTGGTTGAGCACGGCGTGCACATCCCACTCCCGACACGGCGTCGGCGCCGCGAGCCGGTCGCTGTCGACGGCGGCGACCACGATCGCGCCCGTCATATCCAGGGCGCGGTCGATCTGTCCGATCAGTTTGTCCATGGGCATCCTTCGCTCGAAGAGTTCGCAGAATAGGTAGCACAACCAAGTGACAACCAAACTCGATCCAACGCCGCCCGGATCACGGAATCCAGCACGGTGAGGACCCAAAAGGGTTGCGCTGCCGCCGTTCCGGCGAAACCCACGATCTCCGAAACCGAAATCTCAACCGGCCGTGCCGAGTTCCGGATGCCGCGACATCCGCGCGATCCTGGACAAGAATTCGGACCTACCGCTCTCGCTGTCCACGCGATCACCGACAAGGGTTTCGGACATGCCGCGGCCGACCGGCGGTCGACAGCGGCCGAAATGCGTTATCCGAGAACGGGATAGTTGGACCGGATCACCGACCGCGGATCCCTGGCCCGCTTGATATCCCGCAACCGCGCGAGTGTGGTCTCGTCGAATGCAGCCGCGGCCGTCTCGTCCGGGGTGAGGAATGTGTACGGCTTGCGGCCGCTGATGTGCGCGCCGATCGCGTCCACGATTTCGGCCCGTCGGGCGGTGACGGCGGCCATCAGGTGCGGCAGTCCGAGGCCGAGTGCGTAGAGCAGGTAGGGCTCGGTGACCGGGCCGCGCGCGCCGCCGTCGGCAGCCGCCCTGGCCAGTGCGCCACCCAGGTGGCGGATCTGGATATCGGCCAGTGGTGGGACGGGTTCGTCGAGCAGGGTCTTCACGACCGCGTCGCCGAGATCGGTGAGCAGTTCACCGCGCGAGACGGACGGGCTCGGATCGGTCGGCTCGGCGGTGATATCGCCGAGGTTCGCCACCGACAGCGCACCACGCTTGTCGGCGATCGGCCCGTCGATCGCGTCCAAACGGGCCAGCAGGGACCGACCCGCCTCCGGATCGCCGAGGTAGGCGACGTCGAGCGCGACCATCGGCGGCGCGTCGGGGAACTGGAACCGGTGCAACCACACCGACAGTTCGTCGGGCGCCTCGGCGGTGATCTCCTGGAACGCCTCGAAGACCGCCGCCGTGCGCGCACCGTGCCACATCACGCGACCGCCATATAGCCCCGGAGCCGGGAAGAGGTCGAATTCGAGCGCGGTCACCACCGCGAAATCGCCACCGCCGCCGCGCAATGCCCAGAACAGCTCCGGATCGTTCGCGGCGGTCACCCGCGCCGGCGCGCCCTCGGCATCGACGATCTCGAAGGCGCGCACCGCATCCGAAGCCCAGCCGTATTTGCGGCTGAACCAGCTGAGCCCGCCGCCGAGGGTGTACCCGGTCACACCGACCACCGGGTTGCTGCCCGCCAGGGCGGTCAACCCGTGCACTGCGGCCGCGGCCTGCACCGCACCCCAGTTCGCGCCGGCACCGACCTTCGCCACCCGCCGCTCGGCATCGATCTCGACGCTGTCCAGAGCCCCGGTGCGCAGCAGGATCGCTTCCTCGATGCCGCCCGAGGCTCCGTGCCCGGTCGGCTGTGCGACCACCGACACCCCGGCCCGGCGCGCGTGCGCCACCACGGCGGCCACGTCATCCGCGTCGGCCGCCCGCACGACCGCGGCGACCGGCTGGGTGACCGCGGTGGACCACGGCCGCGCCGCCGCTTCGAAGCCTTCGTCGCCCGGTACCAGCACGCGGCCGGGCAGCTCGGCGCGCAGATCCTCGAATGCCATTGGTATTTCCTCACTTCGCGGCTGTGCCCGAAAGCACCCGCGGCCCGTGGATCGGGCCGCGACTGATCCATTGACGAAATACGACCGGCAAACGTAACAACGGCCACCCGAAGTTATCGGGTGGCCGTTGTCACAGCGTGCGCTATCAGGTTTTATCGGGCCGATCGTCGGGCTCGGCCCCCTTCTCGTCGAGCCGGGTGATGCCCGGTTCGGTGCCCTCGTCGGCCTCCTGATCCGGCTCCGGATGTTCGGGCTCGAAGGTCGCGGGCAGACCCTTGATATGCCGGTTCATCGACCGCACCAACAGCACGGTCCCGGCGAGCAGCACCAGAATGATCACCAGACCGAGCGGCGACGCCTTGCCGAACTCGGGTCCGGTGGGTGTGCCGGGTGCCTGGGCGAGCAGCGCGAGCATCATCGGTGCCCGTCTTCGATGCCGGCGAACAGGTCGGTCTCCGGGAGCGTGGTCGGCACCCGCGACTGAGCCAGTTCGAACTCCTCGGTCGGCCACAGCCGCTGCTGCATCTCCATCGGAATCGCGAAGAACGCGCCGTTGGGATCGATCTGGGTGGCGTGTGCGCGCAGGGCGTCGTCGCGCTGGGGGAAGTATTTGGCGCATTCGACCTGTGTGGTCACCCGGGTCATCCCGTCCGGGCGGCCCTGGCGGTAGGTCCGCATCCGCTCCAGCCACTCCTGCAGCGGGAACGGCTCACCGATCCGCTCGTACTCCCCGGCGAAGACATCCAGGCGCGCCATGGTGAAACCGTGGTCGTAGTAGATCTTCAGCGGCTGCCACGGCTCGCCCGCGTCCGGGAACCGCTCCGGGTCGCCCGCCGCCGCGAATGCGGCCATCGACACCTCATGGCAGCGGATGTGATCCGGATGCGGGTAGCCGCCGTTCTCGTCATAGGTCGTCATCACATGCGGCTTGAATTCGCGCACCACCCGGACCAGCGCCTCGACGGCCTCCTCCAGCGGGACCAGTGCGAAGCAGCCCTCCGGCAGCGGCGGCAGCGGATCACCCTCGGGCAGGCCGGAGTCGACGAAACCGAGCCAGGTCTGGCGCACACCGAGCGCGGCGGCCGCGGCGTCCATCTCCTCGCGCCGGATCTCGTCGATCCGCTCCAGCACGCCCGGCGTGTCCATCGCGGGATTGAGGATGCTGCCGCGTTCACCGCCGGTCAGCGTCACGACGAGGACATCGTGCCCCTCATCGGCATAGCGTGCGGTCGTCGCGGCACCCTTGCTGGACTCGTCGTCGGGGTGTGCGTGAACCGCCATGAGGCGAAAGCCACTCACGTCTCGTCCACCTCAGAACTCACCGTCATACCTCGTACTCTCCGCCGCCGGGGTCCGATCTGCCTGTCCCTATAGTTCCATTCGACAGACTTTTGTTCCGACGTACCCCCCGGGAGTGATGCACCATGAGTGATACGCCCGGTGCCGCCGCTTCGGCGCCCGCCGCTCGACATACCGACCGGTACGGTACGGCGCCACGCCCGACACGCCGCTGGATTCCCCTCGCACTCGGCGCGGTGGTGCTCGCCGCGGGTCTCGGGGTCGCCTATATCGGATTCCAGAAATACGGCCCGGACGATATCGACGCCGAACAGCTGGGCTACACCGTCGTCGACGATTCCACCATCTCGGTACATCTCAAGGTCACCCGCAAGGATCCGGAGCAGCCGGTGGTGTGTTTCGTGCGCGCGATGGCCAGGGACGGATCCGAATTGGGCCGCCGCGAGGTGCTGATCGAGCCGTCCAGCAGTGGCACCATCGAGCTGACGACCATCGTGCGCGCCTCCGCCCGGCCGGTCTCGAGCAGCATTTACGGCTGCAGCGATGACGTGCCGAAGTACCTGCGGGCGGGTTGATTCCCGGCAATACCGCACCGAGGCGTCTACAAAACGAACGCCGACCTGCATGTTTGTGATTCATGCTAAAATGGCGTGATACACGGTTCCGGGGCTCGGAGCCGTGTTTGCTGCATTGGCGGTCAGCGCTGTCAGTTCCGGGTTTACGAGTTTGCCGGATCTGAAGCCTGTCGGGGTTCGACGAACTTCCCCAGGATGGCACTAGCCGTCGGCTGGTGCGTGCCCGCCCCCTGTGGGCACTGCAGCGGATCAGGGAACCCGGCCTGGCCGGGAACAACTACTAGGGAGTGATCGAGATGACTGAGACGCAAGTGACTTGGCTGACCCCGGAGTCGCACGACAGGCTCAAGGGTGAACTCGACGCGCTCATCGCCAATCGTCCGGTCATCGCCGCCGAGATCAACGAGCGCCGCGAAGAGGGCGACCTCAAGGAAAACGGCGGATACCACGCCGCCCGTGAGGAGCAGGGTCAGCAGGAGGCGCGCATTCGCCAGCTGCAAGAGCTGCTGAACAACGCCAAGGTCGGCGTTGCGCCCACCAAGTCCGGCGTCGCACTGCCGGGTTCGGTCGTCAAGGTCTACTACGACGGCGACGAGTCCGACACCGAGACCTTCCTCATCGCGACCCGCGAAGAGGGCCTCAACGATTCCAAGCTCGAGACCTACTCGCCGAATTCGCCGCTCGGTGGCGCGCTCATCGACGCGAAGGTCGGCGACACCCGTGAGTACACGCTGCCCAACGGCAAGACCATGAAGGTGACGCTGGTCAGCGCGGAGCCCTACCACAGCTGATCTCCGATACGAAACGAGCGGCCGCATCCGGATCTCCCGGATGCGGCCGCTCGTTCGGTTCATGACTAGTTGGCCAGTGCCTGTTCGACATCGGCGAGCAGATCGCTGACGTCCTCGATGCCGACCGAGAGCCGCACCAGATCGTCGGGCACCTCGAGCTGCGAGCCGGCGGTGGAGGCGTGTGTCATCGCGGCCGGATGCTCGATCAGCGATTCCACGCCGCCGAGCGATTCGGCGAGGGTGAAGATCTTGGTGCGCGAGCAGAAGTCGTGCGCCGCGTCCTTGCCGCCGTTGAGCCGCACCGAGATCATGCCGCCGAAGCGCTTCATCTGCTTATCGGCGACGAGGTGGCCCGGATGCTCGGCCAGGCCGGGGTAGATGACCTGCGAGATCGCCGGATGCCGGGTCAGGTATTCGGCGATGGTCTCGGCGTTGTCGCAGTGCCGATCCATCCGCACCGCGAGGGTTTTGGTGCCGCGCAGGGTGAGGAAAGCGTCGAACGGACCGGGGACCGCGCCCGCACCGTTCTGTAGGAAGGCGAATGCGGCGTCGAGCTCCGGATCGTTGGTGATCAATGCGCCGCCGACGACATCGGAGTGTCCGCCCAGGTACTTGGTGGTCGAATGGGTCACGATATCGGCGCCGAGCAGCAGCGGCTGCTGCAGGTACGGCGTGGCAAAGGTGTTGTCCACCACCAGTTTCGCGCCCGCGGTGTGCGCGACGTCGGCGAGTGCGGGAATGTCGCCGATGCTCAGCAGCGGGTTGGTCGGGGTCTCGATCCAGATCAGCTTGGTATTGGGCCGGATCGCGGCGCGCATCTCGTCGACGTTGAATACGTGGGCGGGCGAGTGCTCGATGCCCCACTGGCTGAAGACCTTATCGATCAGCCGGAAGGTGCCGCCGTAGGCGTCATCCGGGATGACGATGTGGTCGCCGGGGCGCAGCGTCGCCCGCAGGGCACAGTCGGTGGCGGCCATGCCGGAGGCGAACGCCCTTCCGTAACGGCCCGATTCGAGCGCGGCGAGGTTCGCCTCCAGCGCGGTCCTGGTCGGGTTGCCGGTGCGGCCGTATTCGTAGCCGTCGCGCAGCCCGCCCACCCCGTCCTGGGCGAACGTCGAACTCGCGTAGATGGGCACGTTCACCGCACCGGTCCGCGCTTCGGGGTCGTATCCGGCGTGCACGGCTCTGGTGGAGAATCCCAGCTCACTCATGGGGGTCAGCCTAAACCCGGGCGATCGGCGGGCTATCGGCCGGTGCGGTGCGGATCATCGGTTGTGCCCCGATCACCGCTATCGCCACGCCAGCGGCGGTAGGTTGAGCTCATGCTGAGCGTTGATGAACTGTTCGCGATCGATGGCCTGTTGACCGAGGACGAGCGCGAGATCCGCGATACCGTCCGCACGTTCGCGAACCACCGGTTGCGGCCGCATATCGCGCAGTGGTTCGAGGCGGGGACCTTCCCGGCCCGCGAGATCGCCCCGGAACTCGGCAATGTCGGGTTGCTCGGCATGCACCTGGAGGGCTACGGGTGCGCTGGCCTTTCGGCGACCGCATACGGTCTGGCCTGCCAGGAGCTCGAGGCGGTCGATTCGGGCGTGCGCAGCATGGTCTCGGTGCAGGGCTCGCTGGCCATGACCGCGATCCACAAGTTCGGCTCCGAGGAGCAGAAGCAGCGCTGGCTGCCGGATATGGCGGCGGGGCGCGCGCTCGGCTGTTTCGGCCTGACCGAACCGGACTTCGGCTCCAATCCGGGCGGCATGCGGACCAGGGCCAAGCGCGATGGCGCCGACTGGGTGCTCAACGGGTCGAAGATGTGGATCACCAATGGGTCGGTGGCCGATATCGCGGTGGTCTGGGCGCAGACCGAGGACGAGGGCAAACAGGTGGTGCGCGGATTCCTGGTACCGGCGGGCACGCCCGGATTCACCGCCCGCGAGATGCATCACAAGCTGTCGCTGCGCGCCTCGGTGACCGCGGAACTGGACTTCGACGATGTGCGACTGCCCGCGGACGCGGTGCTGCCGCGGTCGCGCGGACTGAGCTCCCCGCTCGCCTGTCTGAGCGAGGCGCGTTTCGGCATTATTTTCGGCGCGCTCGGCGCGGCCCGCGACTGCCTGACCGCGACGATCGAGTACGCGCGGACCAGGGAGGTCTTCGATAAGCCGCTGGCCGCCTACCAGCTGACCCAGGCGAAGCTGGCCGATATGGCGCTCGAATACGGCAAGGGACAACTGCTCGCGCTGCAGATCGGCCGGCTGAAGGATCGTGGCGAGGCGCTGGCGGAGCAGATCAGTGCGGGCAAGCTCAACAGCACCCGGGAGGCCATCGCGATCGCCCGCGAGTGCCGGACCATTCTGGGCGCCAACGGCATCACCCTGGACTATCCGGTGCTGCGGCATGCGAACAATCTCGAGTCGGTGCTCACCTACGAGGGCACGGCGGAGGTGCACCAGTTGGTGCTCGGAAAGGTGCTCACGGACGCGAACGCATTTCGGTAGTGCTCAGCGCATATCGCGCGGATCACCGTACTGCATATATTCACCCGACTGCGTGAAGCCGCCCCGCTCCGGATATCCGTCCGGCATCGGCTGCTCCGGCGGCCAGCCCTGCCCGCGGGCCGCCTGCTGATCCATCCACAACCGTTCGCGCGCCGCGTCCGCACGGCCCCGCCGGTAGGCCTGCGCATGGCCCTTGACCGCAGGCATCTCGTCCTCGAGATCGCTCATCCAGCCCGCCCAGCGCTGCTGCATCGGGCGGATCATGCCGCCGCCGACGCCGACCACCAGGATGCCGCCGATGGTGGCCAACACGGCAATGAGGATCGTCATGGTGACCGAGGTCGCCACTGCGACCTGATCGAGCGCGGCGACAATGCCTACGCCCCAGATGAATACCGCGGCCAGCCGACCGAGCATCGGACCGTAGGACAGGCCGCCGAGCGCATTGCCGACCACGTCACGCACGGCATGCGCGATGGCGCCCGCGACCACCACGATGACGATCGCGACGGCGGCCTTGGGCAGCCAGGAGACGATGCCGTTCAGCATCACGCTCACCGGATTCGGACCGAACACCCCGAATCCGAGCTGCAGTGCGATCAGCAGGATCGCGTAATAGGCGAGCTTCGCCAGCAGATCCGCGGCGTCATAGCGGCTGCGCGAAAGCAATTGCCGGATGCCGCCGCGCTCGACGAGCCGGTCGAAGCCGACCCGATCGAGCACTCGAACCACGATCGCGGCGGCCATCTTCGCGATGATCCAGCCGATGAGCATGATGGCCAGGAATCCGGCCAACTTTGGTACGAACGTGGCGATCGAACTCCACGCGTCCGAGAGCCCTTTCTGGAAATCGATAGCCGAACTGGAGGTGTGCATGGCCTTCCCTTCGCTATTCGATTACGCCGAGGCGGGTTTGCCGAAGCGGCTTCCAGCCCGGTTATACCCGCTCCGAACACCCGAATTTGATATTTGCGAAGAATTTGCCGATCTCCGGCAATCACATTTGACGTCCGAGCCATTGACAATTGACGTGATCCAGCTCACACTCCTAACTGTGTTAGGTGAATCTACTCGCAATAGGCAGGCCGAACGGCGTGAGGCGACGCGGCAGGAGATCCTGGAGGTCGCCTGGGATGTGGCGCGCGAGCGTGGGCTCCCCCAGATCACGCTGCGCGAGATCGCAAACCGGGTCGGCATGCGGGCGCCGTCGCTGTATACGCATTTCGCCTCGAAGAACGCCATCTACGACGCGATGTTCGGGCACGCGTGGCAGGAGTACGAGCGAGTGACCCAGCGGGCCGAACTGCCCACCGCCCCGCGCGCGCGGATGCGGGCGCTGGCGCGGGTCTTCTTCGACTTCGCGGTCGCCGACCTGTCGCGCTACCAGTTGATGAACCAGCGGACCATCCCCGGCTTCGAACCATCCGAAGAGTCGTATGCCCACGCGGTGCGGGTGCTGCAACACGGTCTCGCCCTGCTTGCCGAGCTCGGCGTGACCGACCGCGGCGACGTCGAGATCTGGTTTGCCCTGATCGGCGGTCTGGTCGATCAGCAATTGGCCAACGATCCCGGTGGCGACAGCAGACGCAGGCTGCTGGATCGCGCGGTCGACATGTGGTGCGACGGCGTCGGCCTGGCCGACGACAGCGAAACAACCGAATGACACCGGAACAAGGAAAAGACCATGACCATGATGAGCACCCGTGCACGGACCGACCTCCGACAACCCGCGCTGGACCGAGCCGAGGCCATGCGGCTCGCGGCAGCGGAATACACACGCATGGCGCAAGCGGTGGACCGACTGGGCACCGACGATTGGGCGAAGCCGACCGACTGCACGGAATGGACCGTGCACCAGATGATCGCGCACGTGGTCGGCATGGCCGCGATGGCGGCATCACCGCTGGAGAACCTGCGGCAGAACCGCATCGCGAAGAAGCGGCCGGGCGGTGCGGAGCTGATGATCGATGCGCTGACCGCGCTGCAGGTCCGCAAGTTCGGGACCCACTCTCCCGCCGAACTCACCGAAATGCTCGCCGAAATCGGTCCGCGCGCCGCAGCGGGACGACGGCGCACACCTGGGCTGATCCGTCGGCGACCGATGCCGGGCGAGCAGGTGGTCAACGGCATCGCCGAAAAGTGGAGCCTCGGCTATCTGATCGACATCATCCTGACCCGCGACCCGTGGATGCACCGCATCGACCTGTGCCGGGCCACCGGGCAGGACCTGGTGCTCACCGCCGATCACGACGGCGTGCTCGTCGACGATGTGGTGCGCGAATGGGCGGGGCGGCACGGCAAGTCGTATCGACTGACGCTGACCGGCCCCGCAGGTGGCACCTGGTCCTCGCCGGAGGGCATGGGCGATTCGCTCGAACTCGACGCGATCGAGTTCTGCCGGACGCTGTCCGGCCGCGGTTGCGGAACGGGCCTGCTCGGCACGCAGGTTCCGTTCTGACCGCACCGCTGTGGTTCGAATCCCGCTGCGGACCAACACTTCTCGCTAGCAAAGCGCAGGAACACCATGAACATCCCCAAGCTCTGCGCCGATGTCACCGCGCTCAGCGACTGCATCGAGGTACCCGGTCTCGGGTTCATCCCGGTCAACGCCTTCGTCCTGCACGCCGCCGAGCCGGTCGTCATCGACACCGGATTGGCCAACTCCGACAAGGACTTTCTCGCCGAACTCGCACGCGTCCTCGATCCAGCCGAGGTGCGCTGGATCTGGCTGACCCATCCGGACCGCGATCACACCGGCGGACTGTGGCGGCTGCTCGAGGCCGCACCGCGGGCTCGCATCGTGACCACCTTCATCGGTGTCGGAATCATGTCCTGCGAGTGGACGATTCCACTCGACCGGGTCTATCTGCTCAATCCGGGCCAGCGCCTGGACGTCGGCGATCGCACGCTGGTCGGCTTCCGGCCGCCGCTTTTCGACAACCCCGCCACCGTCGGCGTATTCGACATTCGTTCCGGCGCGCTGTTCAGCTCGGACTGCTTCGGCGCACCCATGCCGACCCCGGATATCGCCACCGGGGCCGATGTCCGCGCCGCCGGAGCGGAACTGGCGCAGGCGCAATTACTGTGGGCAACGGTGGACAGTCCGTGGGTGCACACTGTGGATCCCGAAAAATATTCGGCCACTGTGGATCCGATTCGGAAACTCGATCCGTCCGGCATCTTCAGCACACATCTGCCGCCCGCGATCGACATGAACGACCGCATGTTCGAGACGATCTCGGCCGCGCCGACCGCGCCCGCCTTCGTCGGACCGGATCAGCAGGCGCTGGAATCCATGCTGGCGGCGTTCGAGCCCTGATCCGTCGAATTATGCTGGGCGACTGGCATATTCGGATGACCCAAACTGGTCGCCCTATTTCACAACGCGGTTCGCGTCGGGTGGAGAATATTGTTACTGCCTGTCATCGCTGTGCCACCTTCATGTCACCGATTCGCCAAAGCAGATGCGCAAGCTGTAATCGCACTCGGTTTCGGGAAGGCCTCACAGGGGAGGCATTACAGCGTCCCGGATCAACGCGGCGAATCCGAGTGCACCGACCGCTTATTCGGAGGTGCACCATGTACATGCCGTCGCTCGATCGATCTCGGGGTTGATCATGTTCGTGCGTAATCGCGCGCCGATCATCGAGGGCGCAAGAGCTCTGCCGGACCAACGAGAATTGGTCGCCGCCTTTGGCGGCCATCCGCCCGAGTCCGATCCGGAACATCCGCTTATTCCGCTGGCGCGAGTACTCGCGGAACTGCACAGGAAGCGGCACGACGATCCACTCGCCACCGCCGGAATAGATTGCCGCCGAGCAGAGCTCGTCTCAGCGATCGACACCTGGGTCGTCACCCGAGTGCCACAGCGACAATCAACGGCGCATATCCGAGCCGAATCCATTGGCGCGACCATGGATCGAATGGCCGCGGCGTACACCCACGCCAGCCACCTGCTGCACACCGCCGAGCGGGTCTCCGACGACCGCGTCCACGCCGCCTGGTACCGCCTAGCCCTCCTCGCCGACCAGTGGACCGACCTCATCACCGGCGCCACCCAAGACAACTCGCGCGCGCGGCGCTCCGCGTAGTAATCAAGATCAGGTGGCACTGGTTGCGGTGGCCTCTCGACCGATGCCGCCACAGATTCCACCTGATCTTGATCAGGTGCTGAGGAAGCCCAGGAGGTCGTGGCGGGTGATTACGCCTACGGGTTTGCCGTCTTCTACGACCATTAGGGCGTCGGCTTCGGAGAGGGCCTTGGTTGCGGATGAGATGGGTTCGCCTGAGCCGATCAATGGGAATGAGGGGCTCATATGCTGGGCTACGGGATCCGTTAGGTGGGCTCGGCCTTCGAAGACTGCGGAGAGGAGGTCGCGTTCGGTGACGCTGCCGGCAACTTCACCTGCCATCACCGGGGGTTCGGCGCCGACGACGGGCATCTGCGAGACGCCGTACTCGCGCAGGATCTCGATCGCATCGCGCAGGGTCTCGGACGGATGGGTGTGGACCAGATCGGGCAGCGCGCCCGACTTGCCGCGCAGCACGTCACCGACCAGCGGCTCCGCGGTGCCGTCGAGACGGTCGCGCAGGAAGCCGTAGGAGCTCATCCACTGGTCGTTGAAGATCTTCGACAGATAGCCGCGGCCGCCGTCGGGCAGCAGCACGACCACCAGCGCGTCGGGATCGCGGCGCGCGATCTCGATGGCCGCGACCACCGCCATCCCGCAGGAGCCGCCGACCAGCAGCCCCTCCTCGCGCGCGAGCCGACGGGTCATATCGAAGGAGTCGGCGTCGGAGACGGCGATGATCTCGTCCGGGACGGCCGGGTCGTAGGCCGAGGGCCAGAAGTCCTCGCCGACGCCCTCGACCAGGTACGGCCGACCGGTGCCGCCGGAGTACACCGAACCCTCCGGATCCGCGCCGATGATCTTGACCTTGCCGCCGGAGACCTCCTTCAGATACCGGCCGGTGCCGGTGATCGTTCCGCCGGTGCCGACGCCGGCGACGAAGTGGGTGACCTTGCCGTCGGTATCGCGCCAGACCTCCGGGCCGGTGGTCTCGTAGTGGCTGTCCGGGCCGCCCGGATTGGAGTACTGATCCGGCTTCCACGCGCCGTCGATCTCGCGGACCAGCCGGTCGGAGACGCTGTAGTAGCTGTCCGGGTGGTCCGGCGGCACCGCGGTCGGGCACACCACGACCTCGGCGCCGTACGCGCGCAGCACGTTGCGCTTGTCCTCGCTGACCTTGTCCGGGCAGACGAATACGCACTTATAGCCGCGCTGCTGCGCGACCAGCGCGAGCCCGACACCGGTATTGCCGGAGGTCGGCTCGACGATGGTGCCGCCGGGCCGCAGGGCGCCCGACACCTCCGCGGCCTCGATCATCTTCACCGCGATGCGGTCCTTGGCACTGCCGCCCGGATTCAGATATTCGATCTTGGCCGCGACGACGCCAGCGTTGGGCCCCACCACCGAGTTCAACCGAACCAGCGGCGTATTGCCGATGAGGTCAACGACGTGATCAGCGATGCGCATGCCCCCATCGTTGCAGAAGTACCCAGTGTGAGTTCGCGCACGTCGCCCTGGAGCGTCTTGCGCGGCAAACCGCACCTGCGGCCGATCACTTGCCTAGGATCGCAAACATGAAGCAGCCGAACATCGCTCGCGCCGCGACAGTTCTGGCCGGGGCGGCAGTGGCCGCCGGATTCGTCGGGGCCGGCCCCGCCAATGCCGGCACCGTCGAATTCCCGAGGGTGCCGACGCTGGCCCACGGTGGCCTGTGCTGGACCAGCATCCGCACCTGGGCCGATACCGGTCCGCAGTGGCCGGGCCGGGCGATACTCAATGTGCGCGCGGATCCGGCGGCCGGCATCGGCCCCGGCGACTATCCGCTGGCCCCGCTGTGCGAGGTCCGCACCACCGTCGCGTGGCGCAACCTGAATACCGGCGCGACGGGCGCCTACGAGAACAACGTGGTCACCGGCCTCTACGGCAGCATTCAATACGCCCTGTTCCAGGACACCGGACCGGGTCGCATCGAGGTGACCGTCACCACCGACACGGCGAGTGTCCCGGCGCACGGCTGGTTCGACGTCCCCGGCCCGGTCGGCCCGCCCGCCTGAACCGTCGAGACCTGCCCGGCTCGGCTGCCGTAGCCGTGTGAAGTCGGTAAATTCATTCGAGTGAGCGCTCCTCGCATCGGGTGGAAGACTGCGGCGGTTACTGGGGCCGCGACCGTATTGGCCGGTTCCGGAGCCGGAACCGCATGGTGGGCAACCTATCGACTGCTCATGGCGCAAGCCGGTGTCGCGCGCGGCGTGATCGGGCGCGACACCTCGAAACCGCCGGAGGCCGACGGCGTCTACACCGCGGGCCGTTCGGCACCGCAGCCGTGGCGCACCGGCTTGCACGCCGACGTGCATCTGATGATCTTCGGCGACTCGACCGCGGGCGGGGTCGGCTGCTTGTCCGCCGAGGATGTCCCCGGCGTGCGGATCGCACGCGGGCTTGCCGAGGCCACCGGACAGCGAATCCGGTTGAGTACCAAGGCGATCTCCGGCGCGACCTCGAAAGGCCTGGCCGGACAGGTCGATGCCATGTTCATCGCCGGACCGCCGCCGGATGCCGCGGTCATCCTGATCGGCGCCAACGACATCACCAAGAAGCACTCCATCCGCGCCTCCGCGCGCAGGCTCGCCGCCGCGGTGGCCCGGCTGCGCCGCGCCGACAGCATCGTGGTGGTCGGCACCTGCCCGAATCTCGGCACCGTCGCGGCCATTCCGCAGCCGCTGCGGACCGTGGTGCGGAACTGGAGCATCCGCCTGGCCCGGGCCCAGGCCGTCGCCACCACCGTGGCCGGTGGCATCCCGGTGCCGATGGGTGATCGGCTGGCTCCGGAGTTCCGGGCGGCACCGGAGCTGCTGTTCTCCGATGACGGATTCCACCCCTCGGCGGCGGGTTACGAACTCGCGGCCGCACTGCTGCTCCCGGTCCTGATCGACGCGCTCGCCGAGGCGACCCCGCCTTCCCGCCCACTAGGACGCGACGTAGATTCGATGAGAACGCACAAGTAACAAACGGTTCGAAGACCGCGTTTCGGACACCGTCCGGCCGCGCCACACCGACCGTCCAACAAAGGAGTCCTCATGCCCGAGGCCGTCATCGTTTCGACCGCCCGCTCCCCGATCGGACGGGCCGCCAAAGGTTCGCTGGTCGATATGCGGCCCGACGATCTGACCACCCAGATCGTGCGCGCGGCGCTCGACAAGGTGCCCGCCCTGGACCCGGCCCAGATCGACGACCTGATCCTCGGCTGCGGCTCCCCCGGCGGCGAGAGCGGCTTCAATATCGCCCGCATCGTCGCCGTGCAGCTGGGCTACGACTTCGTGCCCGGCACCACCGTGCACCGCTACTGCGCCTCGTCGCTGCAGTCCACCCGGATGGCCTTCCACGCCATCAAGGCCGGCGAGGGCGATGTCTTCATCTCCGCCGGTGTGGAGACCGTGTCCCGCTACAAGAACGGCTCCGCCGACAGCTGGCCGAACACCAAGAACCCGCTGTTCGCCGACGCCGAGGCGCGCACCGCGAAGACCGCCGAGGGCGGCGCCGGCATCTGGCACGACCCGCGCGAGGACGGCCTGATCCCGGACGCCTACATCGCCATGGGCCAGACCGCCGAGAATGTCGCCTCGTTCACCGGCATCACCCGCGAGGAGCAGGACCGCTGGGGCGTGCGCTCGCAGAACCGCGCGGAGGAGGCCATCAAGGCGGGCTTCTTCGAGCGCGAGATCACCCCGATCACGCTGCCCGACGGCACCGTCGTCTCCAAGGACGACGGCCCGCGCGCCGGTGTCACCTACGAGGCGGTCAGCCAGCTGAAGCCGGTATTCCGTCCGGACGGCACCGTCACCGCGGGTAACTGCTGCCCGCTCAACGACGGCGCGGCCGCGCTGGTCATCATGAGCGACACCAAGGCCAAGGAACTCGGCCTGACCCCGCTGGCCCGCATCGTGTCCACCGGCGTCTCCGGCCTGTCCCCCGAGATCATGGGCCTGGGCCCGATCGAGGCCGTCAAGCGCGCGCTCGCGCTCGCGGGTAAGACCGTCGACGATATCGACCTGTTCGAGATCAACGAGGCCTTCGCGGTACAGGTGCTCGGCTCGGCTCGCGCGCTGAAGATCGACGAGGACAAGCTGAACGTCTCCGGCGGCGCGATCGCGCTCGGCCACCCGTTCGGCATGACCGGCGCCCGCATCACCACCACGCTGCTCAACAACCTGCAGACCTACGACAAGCAGTTCGGTGTGGAGACCATGTGCGTCGGCGGCGGCCAGGGCATGGCGATGGTCATCGAGCGCCTGAGCTAGTCACCGCGTTCGCTGGACAACGAGGCGGCCACCGGGATTCCGGTGGCCGCCTTCGTCGTTCACAGCAGATCCTGCCGCTGCGCACCAGGAACGCTCCAGGTGCCACCTTGCTGGTCGAGCGTTGCGACGACGACCACCTCGCCACCGATGTGCTCGGCGCGTTGCCCGTGCACGACTGAACCGCGCTCCTGCGCGGATTCGCACCCCGTGCGCACGAAAGACGAAGGCGGTCACCGGAGTACCGGTGACCGCCTTTGTGCTGGCCGGATCAGTCGTTGTTGAAATAGGTCAGCAGGCGCAGGATCTCGGTGTAGAGCCAGACCAGGGTGACGGTCAGGCCGAGGGCGACGCCCCAGGCGGCCTTCTCCGGCGCCTGGGCGCGGATGAGCTGGTCGGCGGCGTCGAAGTCGATCAGGAAGCTGAATGCCGCGAAACCGATCGCGACCAGGCTGAAGACGATGGCCAGCGGGCCGCCGTCGCGCAGGCCGAGGCCGCCGTCGATGAAGAAGCTGGCGATCGCATTGCCGAGGCCCAGGACCACAATGCCGAAGATGCCGCCGACGATAACGCGGGTGAAGCGCGGCGTGACGCGGATCGCGCCCGTCTTGTAGACCACGAGCATGCCTGCGAAGACGCCGAATGTGCCGAGTACGGCTTGCGCGATCAGCGGTTTGCCGCCCACGCCGCCGAATTCGATGTTGGTGAACATGAACGACAGCGCGCCGACGAACAGACCCTCGAAGACCGCGTACGAGAGCACCACGACGGGGTTGTCCATCTTCCTGGTGAAGACCGCGACCATCAGCAGCACGAAGCCGATCAGCCCACCGCCGACGGCGAACAGCGGGGCGAGCGCGGTGTTGGCGTTGGTCAGGCCATAGGAGACGATCGCCGACACCGCGAGCACACCGAGCGTGATGGCGGTCTTGGTCACCACATCGTCGATGGTCATGGCACGGGTGGTCGGGGCCTGCTGATACGGCTGGTACTGGGGGTACTGGCCGTACTGCTGGCCCATCTGGCCCGCGCCCGTCACCCCTGATCCGAAGTTGGCATAGCCACCGCCCTCTTGCCGAGGAAGCTGACGGAATACCGGATTGCTAGTGGTGCGCACCGTGAATGCCTTTCTGGAGTCGTGATCCACGTCGCCGTGGCCGAGCCGTTCCGTTCGAGCCGGTCGCTCGATATCCAACTAGGTTGTCCAACGTGTGTCGGTCCGGTCGAGTTCCCGAGCAACCCTTCGGTACGGACAAATCGGACTCTACTACCGCTGGACGTCACGCAGCCCACGCACGGATCGCGTGACCGTGAATTTCCGATTGCGGCCGATCACCTCGGTCTGGCCGACCATCCGCTGAACCACGCCGCGATAGTTCAAATGTGAGTTGTACACGGTCCATAGCTCACCGCCCGGCCGCAACACCCGGCCGGTCTCGGCGAACATCTTGATCGCCGATCCGGTGTGCACGGCCGCGCCGACATGGAACGGCGGATTGCAGAGCACCAGATCGGCGCTGTTGTCGGCGGCCGAGGACATGGCGTCGTCACGCACCACCGTCACCCGATCGGCGACCTGGTTGACCTCGGCGGTGGCCCGCGCCGATGCCACCGCGGCCGCCGACTGATCGGTGCCGATGACGCGGATGCCGGGCCGCGCCTTGGCCAGTGCCACGGCCAGAATGCCGGTGCCGCAACCGAGATCGATGGCGTCGCGGGCGTCGGGTTTCATCCACTTGAAGTGCTGCAGCAGGAATCGGGTTCCGATATCCAATTTGGCGCCGGAGAACGCGGCACCGTGCGCGACCACCTCGATGCCGATATCGTCGATCCGTTCACGCACCGGAAATGGCGGCGCGGCAACGGGTTTTGGTCCGCTGACCAAGAGCGTGCGGGACTTCTGCCGACCCCGGCTCGCGCGCACCTGCGCGAACGATTCGGCCAGTACGTCGTTCATGGATTTGGTCAGGTATTTGTCGCGGCCGCCCGCGAAAACCGCCACCGCCGGGTCGGCGTAGCGGGCGATGGCATCGGCGACCTCGGTCAGCCCGGCGAGCATGCGCGGCAATCGCAGCAGGACGACCTCGGCGTCGGCGAGCAACTCTTCGGAAAGCGTATGCGCGGCATAGCGATCCGCGAGACCGAGCGCGCGGGCATTATTGGCCAGTGCGAGTTCGCCGGTGAGCAGGTCCTGATGGACCCGGATATCGCGCAGGTCGTGCCCGGCGATCGCGCCAAGAGTCAACGCACCATAGGCGTCGCCGATCACCGCGATCCGCCCGCTGCCAGCGGCATCGATGGCATCCGCGGCCACGTCGAGAATCAGCCGGTCGGCGGCATCGACGGCGTAGAGGTTCAGCGCCTCTACATCCGGATACCGCCGCAGCCGGCCAAGTACGTCCTCGACATCTCCCACACCTCAAGTGTGCTAGATCGTTGCCGACACATCGCGCGCGCCCCGGCGTGTCGGCGACATTCCGGCGGCAAACACCGGGTCGGCGCAAATCCCCGGCGGGGCGCTCGCTGGCCAATACCATCAGCCACATGCGTACCAGGATGGTGCTGATGGTCGCCGCCGCGGCGATGGTGCTCGTTGGCTGCGGCGACGGCGGATCCAGCTCGAACCCCACGACCACCCCGACCACCACGACCGGCACACTGACCGATGCGCCGGACAATGTCCCGCGCGATGCGCTGCCCAAGCGCGGGACCCCATCCCGTGCCGCGGGCGTGACCGTGACCGGCCTGCGAATCGGCCATCATCCCGGATTCGACCGCGTGGTCTACGAATTCGGCGGCGCCGGCACGCCCGGCTGGCTCGTGCAGTACACCGAGCAGGCCATTCAAGACGGCAGCGGAAAGGTCGTCGATGTGGCGGGCCGCTCGATTCTGGCAGTTCAGATCACCGGTTCGGCCTATCCGTTCGACAGCGGCGTGACGCCGTACTCCGGTCCCGACCCGGCGACCGATCCGAGCGCGCCCATGATCGCGGGCGTCTACCGGACCAGCGTCTTCGAGGGCACCACCCAGTCGTTCATCGGGGTGAACGCCGATCGCCCGGCCTTCGCGGTCAGCACGCTGACCAATCCCACCCGGCTGGTCATCGATATCGCGACCGCATAACCCGTGTCGATACGGCATGGGGGTATCTCGAGCTCGACCGCAGGACCCGCTCTAGAATGACGGCGTGGTCGAACCGCACCTGCCTCCGCGCGCCACCGGACTCGTCCGGGCGCTCGGCGTGCTGGTGCTGCTCGCGGGGATCGCGGCGATGCACGCCGGGGTTTTCGCGATCCCACCTGCGCACGCAGCGCATACCGTGCGGGCCGATGACGACATGCCGACCATGGCCATGCCGGCCGATCAGCATGCCGGATCGGACTGCACCGGCGACGGTTGCGGCACCGGCCACGGCGGCATGCACGCCTGCGTCTTCATCCTCACGGCCGTGGCATCGGCTGTGCTGCTCGTCCTGCTCTACTGGATCACTCTCGATCGACCGGGTGGCGGTGTGTCGAAGCCGCGCCAGTGGCGGCCGGTGCGCGAACGCGCACCACCGTGGACCGTGCCGTCCCTGGCCGAATTGTCGATTCTGCGGATCTGACAGGCCCACCGCGCCCGTAGCCCACCACGGTCGCGGCCTTCGCCTGTCCGAAATCCAGTCATTCGCAATTCTTCAGGAGCACAGACATGTTCATCACTCGTAGCCGGATCACCCTCGCCATCGCGGTAACCACCACCGCCGCAGCGCTTTTCGCCGCGGGCTGTAGCAACGACAACTCGGGATCCACCTCCGGCACGTCATCGAGCGGCCAGGTGACCTCCGCAAAGCCCGCCACTCGAAGCGATTTCAACGACGCCGACGTGAACTTCCTGCAGATGATGTACCCGCACCACGCGCAGGCGGTCGAGATGGCGCGGCTGGTCCCGAGCCGCACCCAGAACGAGCAGGTGCGCACGCTCGCGGCGAATATCGAAAATGCACAGTCACCGGAGATGCAACAGATCACCGAGTTGCTGGAGAGCTTCGGTAAGCCAGCGCCGAGCAGCACGGGGCACGGCGGGCACGGTATGGAGATGCCGAGCATGACCAGCACCATGCATATGCCCGGCATGACATCGATGCCCATGACCACGATGCCCGGCACCTCGAATATGCCGGGCATGATGTCCACCGAACAGATGAACGCCCTGGCCGCGGCTTCCGGCGCCGATTTCGACCGGCAGTGGATGGAAATGATGATCGAGCACCACAACGGCGCGATCACCATGGCGAACACCGAACTCGCCGGCGGCATGAACCCCGATGCGAAGGCCCTCGCGACGTCCATCATCGCCGCCCAACAGGCTGAAATCGCCACCATGCGTGGCCTGCTCGGCCAGGGCTGACGCATTACCACTGATCGCTCCGGGCCCGGTGCCGTCCCGGAGCGATCAGTGCGGCCAACCGGTGCGACTTCGCCTACCGCTGGATATCAGTTGGTCATCGATCTGGGTCCGGTCGGCTGACGTGCCGGGTCGCGAACAAGTACGGTTTTTACGTCCGGCCTCCTTCGCGCCTCCAGCGGCCGGGTATTCGGAGGAGAGGGGAAACCGACATGCGACGTCTAGAACGTGCGGGCCTCGTCGCCGCCGCGGCCGCGACCGCGGTGGGTGTCCTTACCGTCGGCGCGTGCTCGAAGCAGATCACCGGCAATGCGCAGGTCAACCAGACCGAACTCGCCGCGTACACCTCCGAGGTCACGGCATCGTCGGTGGCCGCATCCTCCTCGCGCGCGGCCGCCGCCGAACGGGCGACCGGAACCGCGTGCGACACCTTCACCACCGCGAACAGCAGCTCGATCCATAGCTTCAACGATTACATCGACGCGAGCAATAGCAAGGGCAACAACGACCCGGAGACCAATACCAAGGCCAATGACGCCGTCACCACGCTGCGCAATAACGCACGCACCATCGATTCGAAGGTGACCTCTGACGTGCCCCTGGCCGTGGCGACCCCGCTGCGCAGCTACCGCGACGACACCAACGCCCTTGCCGACACCCTCGATCGGCGCGCGCCGACCGATACCCTCAATGCCGCGATCGATAAGTTCAACGCCACCAAGAACATTGCCGAGGACGCCTGTAAAGGTCACTGACACAGCTCATTTCGCGTCCTTCTGGGCGCACCGGCGTCAGGCTGCGCATGGCCGATTCAGCCGCATGTCGCCGACGATCCGCTCCCCCGATCGACGAACTCGGCGGCCACCCAACGGTTTACGTCTCCGTGGGCACCGTGCCGATCTTCGATCAGCCCGCGCTGTTCACTCCGACCCTGGACGGACTCGCGGCCGCCCGCCTCGGTGCCGCGGCGCTGAGCACTGAGATCCGGCGGACGCCGACGACGGCAATGGTTGCCGAGGAACTGATGGGCGAATACCGAGGGTCGATCAGGCGCCGGGCGGGACGGTCGGCTGCCAGGACGATGACTGCTCCGGCTCGCGCTGCTGCGGGCGGTGGCCGCGGCGCTCGATCAATACGAGCGCCACGCCGCTCAGCGATGCGGCGATGGCCAGGAGCGCGAAAATGAACGCCGCGCCGGGGAAGCCGACCGCCCCGATCACCGCGGCGGCGATCGCGACCAGTCCGCCGATGATCAGCAGGACGAATCCGGGCCAATTTCTGGCGTCCGCCAACGTGATTCCCGGCGGCGGCTCGGTTGCCCGGGCGATATCCGGAGCGTCGTCGAGCGGGGGAATTTCCCACGGCCCTTCCGCTGTCATGGTGGTACCTCACATTTCGGTGTCAGGCTGGATCCTCGATGCCTGATGCCTGTGGGGTGCCCCCATCTCGCCGATCCGAAACAGCCAGGTGGGCTATGCACCAGCACGGGCGAGGATGTGCGCGAGCGCTCGGGCGAGCGCGTCGGCCGGATCATCCGGAGTGATCGGCGCACGCCAGGCGATGATCTGATCGGGTCGCACGAGCAGCGCGGCTCGCTCGGTGAATCCGACCTGCCGTAGCCACTCCGGCGCATCGATCACTACCGCCTGGAAGGGTACGAGCAGACGGTCGGCAACCTCCTGTGCGGCGCGCAGCCACGATTCGCCGTCCGGTCCGACCAGCAGCGTGAAACGGGAGGCCACCAGATCGAGTGTGGAGACCCGGGTTTCGTTCCGCTGCACCCAGGCGTGCGGGAGGCGCGATCCCGGTGCGCCGTCGAGAACGAGGTCGATATCCTCGGTCGAGGGCAGCGCGGGCTGTGGTTCGAGCACCGCCGCGGAGTCATAGCGATAGCCCAAATGCACGACGGGGGCGTTGATGATGCCGAGCACCGCCCGCTCCGCGGCGGCGGCCGGGCTGGAATCCCAGTGCAGTCGTGGGGCGTTCAAGCGGAGCAGCGCTTGCGTCAAGGTGGTCGTCGCGACCGGCCGACGCTCGGCGTCATAGCTGTCGAGCAGCGCCGGACCGGCGTGTCCGGCCAGCACCGCGCCCAGTTTCCATGCCAGGTTGTGCGCGTCGGCCGCGCCGGTGTTCAACCCGAACGCGCCGAGCGGGGGTACCGCGTGCGCCGCGTCACCGACCAGGAATACGCGCCCCTCGCGGAATCGTTCGGCGACCAAACCCCTTGCGCGCCATGGCAATCTGCTGATCACCTGCACATCCAGATCCGGATCGCCGATCGCGGCACGGATCAGTTCGACGCATCGTTCGATGGTGAAGTCGTCGGCGGATTCTCCGCGATCCGGGTCGTAATCACTATGGAATACCCACTCTTTCGCACCGTCGATGGTCATCAGGATGCCCGGCGCCCGGGGGGTGGTGATATCGCATGCGACGAACTGCCGCCCTTGGGTATACGGACGCAGGTCGGCGCGGAAGAGAATGTTCATCTTCGGATTGCCGAGCGCCCCAGGACCGGTCGTGCCGACGCCGAGCGCCGCGCGCACCCCGCTGCGCGCACCGTCGGCGGCGACGAGGTATTCGGCGCGGATGGTCTGCCCGTCATCGAGGTGTGCGGTGATGCCATCGGCATCCTGTTCGAACGACAGCAATCGGGTCCCGTAGCGCACGGTGGCGCCGAGTTGGGTGGCCGCGGGCAGCAGGACCGAATCGAGCCGGTGCTGCGGGCAGGTGCCGCGAATCGCGGCCGGCGTGACCAGTTCCGAGCGCCACCCCGAACGCGCGGGCGCGGCATCGGGCAGTCCCGCCAGATTCGCCGCGGCGAGGGTCACCGCGGCGAGCTTGCCCAGATTGCCCACCGACATGTCGACGGCCACGGCATCGACCGCGTCGAGCACACCGGCCTCGCGCAGGAATTCCAGGGTGCGCGGGCCCAGGCCGGTCGCACGTGGGTGCGCCGACGGCTCCGGCTGCGCCTCGACGACCAGCGCCTCGACCCCGTGCCGGGCCAGAAATAACGCCATGAACAGGCCGACCGAGCCGCCTCCGGCGATCAGAACCTTCGTGGGCAGCATGACAACTCTCCTTATGGCTACATCGTACTCACTACGGAAACACCGTAGCCATACTGCTACGATGTTCGCAACGGCGGCCAGTCAAGGAGCAGGCAGTGACGAATTCGGCGAAGACCCCCGCGCTGGTCTGGAGCAAGGAACGGCGCACCCCCAGGCGTCAGGCTCCCGGTGTGGAGCAGATCGTCCGCACCGCCATCGGCCTGGCCGACAGCGAGGGCCCCGACGCCGTTTCCATGCGCCGCATTGCCACCGAACTCGAATCCGGCACGGCATCGCTCTACCGCTACGTCGCCAGTCGCGACGATCTGCTCGATCTGATGATCGATGCGGTCCGCGGCGAGGTGGCGCCGCCCGAACTCGTCGGCGAGTGGCGAGCCGACCTCACCGCCGTCGCGCGACATCTGCGCGAGACCATGATCCGTCACCCATGGCTGGCCTCCGAGCTGACCGGCCGACCCACTCTGGGCGCGAATTCCCTTCGCCTGCACGACACTTCACTCGCCGCGGCGACCGAACTGACGCCGGACATCACGAACGCGGCCGCCATCGTCGATACCGTGCACGCCTACGTCTTCGGCGCCACCGCCGCCCAGCTCGCCGAGGAACAAGCGCAACGTCGCACCGGACTCACCGAGGACCAGTGGCGCGAGACCGTCGCGCCCTACATTCGAGAAGTGATCGCCGGCAACGACTACCCCCACTTCGCCCGCCGCGTGCGCGATGCCGCCGATGCGGACGCCGACCAGCGCTTCGACTTCGGACTCGAGTGTGTACTCGACGGGATCGCCGCCCGGGTGGATGATTCCGAGCGAGATTGACCTGGGGCGATGTTTGCCGGCCCGGCCTCGGGCCGCCCGCCTGGCCTGCGGTCGCCTTTGCCGCTCGGCGCGGCGGCAATTCAGCGGGCGAGGCTCTGGAAGGCGGTGCGGTAGGCGTGCGGGCTGGTGCCGACGACTCGTTTGAAGCGGTCGCGGAACGAGGTGGGCGAACCGAATCCGACCTGGGTGGCGATGCGATCGACCGGATGGTTGGTGGCTTCGAGCAGGTATTGAGCCTGACGGATGCGGGCTCGGTGCAGCCACTGCAGCGGCGTGCTGCCGGTCTGCTCGCGGAAGCGGCGGTTGAGCGTCCGTGGGCTCATACCCGCTTGGTTCGCAACATCTTCCACAGTGAGTGACTTGGCGGCATTCTCCTCCAGCCAGCGCAGCAGCGGTTCCATCGACGCGCCCTGTGGCGTCGGCGGCTGGTCGTGCACGATGAACTGCGCCTGTCCCCCTTCGCGTTCCAGCGGCATGACCGCGAGGCGGGCGGCATCGGCGGCCACCGCAGAACCATGGTCGCGACGAATCATATGCAGGCACAGGTCGATTCCGGCGGCGGCGCCCGCCGAGGTGAGGAACTGGCCGTTATCGACATAGAGCACATCGGGGTCGACGTCGATCGCAGGGTAGCGGGCGGCGAGGGTCGGTGCGGCCAGCCAGTGAGTGGTGGCACGCAGTCCGTCGAGCAGTCCGGTGGCGGCGAGGATGAACGCGCCGACGCAGATCGAGGCGATGCGGGTGCCGTTCGCCGCGGCCACGCGCAGAGCTTCCACGACATCGGCGGGAACCGCGACGCTGGGATCCGCGCAGCCGGGTAGGACGATGGTGTCCGCCTCGGCCAATGCCTCCAGTCCCCAGCGGGCCCGGATGGTGAAGAGTTCGGTCTCGACGGTCGGTGTGGCGGCACAGACGCGGACCCGGTAGGCCGGGCGGCCGTCGGGCAGCCGACAGCGGGTGAAGGATTCGATCGGCGTGGAGAGGTCGAAGGGCAGGACCTGGTCCAAGGCGAGGACGGCCACGGTGTGCATGCCGATACCGTAGGCCACCAGCGGATTCCAGCCAACTGAGCTGACCTGGAAGATTCTTCGTTTATCCAGCTCAGCCCGCATGGCGAGAATCCGTTGATATATGGCAATTCCGCCAGTTCCCGGACTCCTTCCCGATCGCTAGCGTCGGCAGCACCGACAACGAGAAGGAGCTGATTCGGGTGCTCGCCCAGTTCGTACTATTCGACGGATTCGACCCGCTGGAACTGGCGGAATTGCGCTGGCGCAGCGCTGGCCGCATCCCCACGGTCGCCTTCTGAGTTCCGGGCCGTGACGAAACTTCTACTCTCGCTGCACGTTCTGGCCGCGATCATTGCCATCGGCCCGGTGACGGTGGCCGCCAGCATGTTTCCCGCGACCGCCCGTCGCGCGTTCACCACCGCGACCGATCCACATCACCTGGCCACCACCCGCACCCTGCACCGCATCTGCCGGGTCTATGCCGGCATCGGCCTCGCGGTCCCGGTCTTCGGTCTGGCCACCGCGGCCAGTCTCGGTGTCCTGACCGATATCTGGCTCACCATCTCCATCGCGCTGACCGGAGTGGCCGCCGGAATCCTCGCCCTGGTAATCCTGCCCGATCAATCCCGCATCCTCGCCGCCCTTTCCGGTTCACCACCCCGGCCGGTTCCCACCACCGCCCAGCTGGCCATGTTCACCGGCCTGTTCAACCTCATCTGGACCGTGGTCACCGTGCTGATGATCGTCCGCCCCGGTTCGACGACCGGGGCATGACCTCGACCTCAGGGGACGAGCACGACCTTGCCGGTGACAGTTCCGGACTCGGCGAGTTCCATTGCGCGAGCGGCTTCGGCCAGCGGGATACGAGCGGCCACCTGCGCGTGCAGGGTTCCGGCCGCGGCCAGGTCGAAGACCGCGGTGAGAGCCGCGGCGATCTCGGCACGGAATCGGGCGCGGTTGCGCTTACCGGCCCAGACGTTGAAGAAGTGCGCATTCCGCTTGTTGGGCAACAGGTTCCACCAGATCAGGCGGCCCACCAGCGCGAGCACCGGGAGGCGCGAGTTGCCCGGATCATCCTTGGTGGACGCGGTGCCGTAGGAAACCAGCGTGCCGTGCGGTGCGAGCAGGCGGAACGAATCGACGATCCCGGGACCACCGACGTGATCGAAGACGGCGTCGACCCCGCCCGGCGCCAGGGCGCGAACCTGCGCCGACACATCGCCGCGGTAGTCGATGGCCTCGGCGCCCAGTGCGGTGACGGCTTCGGCGTGCCGGGCGGATGCCGTGCCCAGCACGCGGATTCCGGCGTTGCGGGCGAGCTGGACCAGGGTCGAGCCCACGCCGCCATTGGCGCCGTGCACGAGAATCGTCGCGCCGCTGCGCACTTCGGCGATGCGATGCAGCATCCGCCATGCGGTGATGCCGTTCACGACAAAGGTTTCGGCTTCGGCGGCATCGAGGCCGGCGGGGACCGGGACCAGGTCGGCGGCGTCCAGGACGATATGGCTGGACCAGCCGCCGATCTTGGTCAGGGCGGCGACGCGGCGGCCGAGCAGCGCCGGATCGACATTCGCCCCGATTGCCGTCACCGTGCCGACGAGGTCGTAACCCGGGACGAACGGGAACGGCGGCTGGTCGTAGTACTTCGCGCGGCGCATCTGCTGTTCGGCGAAGGAGATGCCGGTGGCTTCGACCGCCACCATGGCTTGACCGTCGGCCGGTTCGGGCAGCTCGCGGTGGGTGATCCGCAGGCCCGCCGGTTCGACGGGGCCGGGCAGGAGAATCTGGGTCGCCAGGGTGTTCATGATGGTGGCCTTTCGGTTGGTGATTTACGAGGTAAAGAGAGTGAGTGACTGGACAGTCACTCGTTGGTCAAAAAGAGTGCCCCTGAGGGGCAAGAGATCGAAATCCCAAGGGCTGCAATAGCGTCTGCTAAGTCCCCACCCTCACTGCTTCGGATCGACGTGACGGATACCGGCACTCAGCATTCGCGCCCAATCGCTATCGAGACCCTCCAGCCCGAGTGTCGTGATCAGATGGCACAGTTGGCCGTAGGCCATAAAGCGCTGCACCGCGTCGTCGGCTGCGCCGGATCGCGTCTTCGCGAAGGTCGTCACGCGTTCGAGCCCGCGCCGCACCGCCTCGGCGATCTCCGGAATATCGACCGCCGATTGCGCGTGCACCTGCAGTAGCAACAGGTTTCGGTCGGCGATCAGTTCCGCGTACGCCGCGCCCATCTCGTGCAGGATCGCATCGGGAGCCGCGCCGTCGACCCGCGCCGCACCCGCCGACAATGCCCGTTCCACCAGTTCGTAGCACCGATCCAGGGCCGCGACGAACAGGGCGACCTTGCCCGGAAACAGTTTGAACACGTAAGCGGGCGAGATATTCGCCCGCGCCGCAACGGTATTGATCGGCGTGCCGTGATACCCGGCCTGCGCGAATTCGGCGATCGCGGCATCGACCACCGCCTCGCGCCGGATCTCCGACGTAGAAAGTAAGACACCGCGCCTGCTCATGTGAGTGACTATACACTCACTCTGCCCGCTTCGGTCAACCCCCGAATTGTCGGTCCCTGCCTCTACCGTGTGCCCATGGCGGATACCGAGCGCGCGGTCGAGCATGGGCGGCTGCTCACGGGCCTGCTGCGGGCGGATGCGCGACCGTCCGAGATTCGTTGGCGGCTGGTGGAACTCACCGAGATGAACGCCAGCGTCGCGGAATGTGCCGGGCGGGTGGAGTTCTACTCGCGAATGTTGGTCGAGGGGCGCTCTACCACCGCCGCACATGCGCAGAGCGTGCTTGTCGAATTGCACGCGGAGGGGGTGCTCGCGGGCGATGAGGTGGTGGCGCTCTCGCGGGCGGTGCTGGCGCGGACGGAGAAGAAGCTGGTCCGCGCGCAGTTGAGCTGGTTGGCGCGGGCGGTTCGGAGCGAGCCGGGGTGCGCCTCGACATCGGTGCGGGTGCTGGCGGAAGCCATCGAGACGACCGCGGATATCGCACTGCGCGAGCGGATGGCGCGGATGATCACCCGGCAGCTGCGGGTGGCGGATGGGCAGACGCGGGCGGAGTTCGCGGACGCGGCGCGGACGTGGGAGATCGAGGAGCGGTTTCCGCTGCCGCCGCGGGCTGCGCTCGCACCATTCGATGTGCCGAGCACGGTTACCGGGACGGTGGATCTGTACCGCCGGGTGACCGCGCGACGTCACGACGACTGGTCGCTGGATGAACAGTTCCTCGATGGCGTCATCCGCTTCACCTACCAGGATCGCGACGGGTTGGCGGCGGCTCTCGGCCCGCTCGTCGATCACGAAGTCCCTGCGGCGCAACAGGATCCGTCGTGGTGGCAGCGTCAACAGCAACGCAGCTGGTGCGGGAAGCAACCGTGGTCGGTGCGCACCCTCGCCGCGATCGCCACGGGCGCACTGCGCTATCCGCCGCGCGGGTCTACCCGCTCCACGCCATTGACCGAACGCATGGCCGAGTGGGGCACTCTGCTGCTGGAAGGCGCTGTGCCACCGCCGTTCTCGCTGGCCACACCCAGCTTCGACGATGGCCGGATCGATGCCGCCGACCTCGTCGAGCGACTGCGCGAATACGCCGACTCAGGGCTGCGGCCCGGCCCGGTCGACTTCGCCCAAGCACTGGTGCGGGTTGCGCCGACCTCGCGACCCGAGGTTTTGTTGCTGGCAGACGCACTTCGGTCCCCCGAAGGCGCACGCCTGGCCGCCTGGCTGCGCAATGGTCACTCCGGGTCGGAAACCGATGCGTTCCCGCAGTACCTGAGCGCGGCGTTGCGTGGCCCGCCTGCCAACGAGCGCTGGTATTCCAGCCCGATTGCCGAGCATGAGCTACCGATCCCGGAAGTGCAGGCCGCGTGGATGCCCTGGGTGGACCGAGATCGGTTGCTGCGCATCGTGAATCTGCCGGGCACGAAGGGGCCGCAGGTACACCGTGCGGTCATGAACGCACTCGTGAGCGACGACGCCCGCGACCGCACCACGGGCGTCGACGCACTGGTCGCACTCGCCTGCGCCGACGAACTCCGGCCGGATCTGCTGGCGCGGGCACTGCCCGTGCGCGCACCCACCGGCCGACTCGCCAGTTCGCTGCGCGATGTCCGGCGCGCGCTGGGCGCACACCGCACCTGGCCTGTGCTCGCGGCCATCCTGCCCGTGCTGTTCGCCAGCAACCCCACACCCGGCCTGCCCGACGTGGTGGCGGAGGCGGCCGACTGCGCCCGTAAATCGGGCACGCGGGGTGAGCTACCCGGACTCGATGCGGTGCTGCGACGCGGCGGTCCCAGCCGATTGGCCGGGGCGGCCCGCGCACTGTCCGTCGCCTTGTCGAGCAGTTGACCGCGCCTAGGCGCGGTCGTCCCAGCGCCCGACCCAAACCTGTAGCGGCCCAAGGGCCGCGACCAATTCGAGGCCGTCGACGGTCAGGCGGTACCCCTTCGAATCGGTCTCGACGATCCGCACATCGCGCAATTCGCGCAGCCGATCGTTCAGGACGCTGGCCGACACCCCGCCGGTCAGACTCTGCAATTCGCGGAAGGTGACGCTGGCACCGTCACGCAACTCCCACAGCACCCGCAGCGTCCAGCGACGGCCGAGGAGATCCAGCAGCGCCATGATCGGGCGGCCGGTGTGTGATCCCCGGACGGGTTTTCCGACCACCGGAAGCTTGTCTGCTTCGGATTCCGAAGCTACCATCGAGACCGTCCTTGCTCTGTTTTTCGAAGCACTATGGCAGTCTAACGAGGTTCGATCCATGACCACCGAATCCACACCCCGAATCGCCCCACTGTGCCCGCCGTACGCACCCGATATCGACGCCCAACTGAAGAAGTGGATGCCGCCGGAAACCGCGATCGAACCGCTCACCCTATTCCGCACGCTGGCCGTGCACGATGAACTCTTCTCGCGCATGCGCCCACTCGGCGCGGGCATTCTCGGCCACGGCCGCGTGCCGCCGCGCGAGCGTGAGATCGTCATCCATCGCACCTGCGCGCGGGCGGGGGCCGAGTACGAGTGGGGAGTGCACGCCGCGTTCCAGGGTCCGCGGGTCGGCCTCACCGCCGCCCAAATCGACGCCGCCGCGGTCGGTCCGGCCGATGATCCGGCGTGGACCGCCGCGGACGTCGTGCTGGTGCGCATGGCCGACGAACTCCACGACACCGGCGATATCTCCGATGCGATCTGGACCCGGCTGGCCGAACGCTACGACGCGGACCAGATCCTGGAACTGATCATCATCGCGGGCTGGTATCGCCTGCTCAGCACCGTAATCAACAGTGCCCGCATCGAACTCGAACCCTGGGCGAAGCGCTTTCCTCAGCGTGGCGACGCGGTCAGGTCGTAGACCGCGACATTGCCGATGTGGACCGGTTCATAATGCGCGGCCACCCAGTCACCGATGTCCTTGTGGCCGATCGGCCGCCACAACTCGTCGTCGGGCTCCGGTGCCGGGGCATCCTTCACGCGCCAGGAATCGGGCAGCTTCACCTCCTGCGCGAGGTAATAGGTGACCTGATGGCCGCGGACCAGTTGCTGGAACTGGTCGAGTGTCGGCACCGGATCGTCGGAGGTGAAGCCGCCGATCGCGATAACCGGTGTGCGACTGGCCAATTCGAGCGTGGCGGCGGCCGAGGAGCGGTCCACGGCGGCCGACCATCGCGTCGTCGTCTCGCTCAGCATGGTCACCACGCGCGGTTGCGCGAAGTCGCCGCTCATGAACCGGCGGATCTCGGATTGCGCATCGTCGGCGGGACCGCTCTTTTGCGCGCGGGCCGGGCCGACCGTGGGACTGCCGCCGGTATGCGACTGCGGTAGCGTCGCCACCGCATAAGCCGTCGAGCCGCCGAGACCGGCGAACACACCCGCGATCACCAGCACCGAGGTCACCCGGTCCCGCATCCGGCGTCGCCCGGCCGCCGGAAGCGAAGCCGCCAGCAGACCGACCGCCGCGAGCACCGTTATCGCGAGGATGGTCCAGCGCAGCCAGGGCTGCCAATCCGAGTTCCGCTGCAGGACGACGAAGGCCCATATACCCGCGGACAGAATGAGTGCGGCGGAGCCGATGCCGCCGAAGGCGTCGCCGCGGCGACGCCACATTTCGTGCACGCCGAGCGCGAACATCCCGGCCACGGCGGGTCCGATCGCCAAGGTGTAATACGCGTGCATGCCGCCCTTCATGGTGGAGAAGGCGACGCCGTCGATGATCAGCCACAGCCCGAAGGTCAGTGCCGCACCACGCACCAGGTCGGTGCGCGGCGCACGCCACCGGGACGCCAGCACCAATCCGAAGGCGAGGATCGCGGCGGGCAGCAGCCAGGAGATCTCATATCCGATCTCGCCGGTGAACAACCGATCCGGTCCCGAGCCGAAACCGCCGAAGCCCTGTCCGGGTCCGGCACTGTGCGGCATCTCGTAACCGGGTGGCAGCTCGAAGCGGTTGCCGCCCTTATGGTTCCGGCCCAGAAAGCGCGCGAACCCGTTGTAGCCCAGCACCAGATCCATGAAGGTGTTGTTCGTCGACCCGGCCAGATATGGCCGCGAGGATTCGGGCCACAGCAGGGTCAGCAGCACGAACCAACCGGACGAGACGATCAGCGCGCCCGCCGCGGCGAGCAGGTGCAGCAGTCGCGTCCGCAGTGCGGTGGGCGCGACGATCAGATAGCCGATGCCCAACGCGGGCAACACCATCAGCCCCTCGAGCATCTTCGCCAGGAATGCGAACCCGAGCGCGACGCCCGCCAGCATCAGCCAGCGCACGCTCGCCTGCCGCAGTGATCGGATGGTGCAGTACGCACCGGCCGTCATCAGCAGCACCATGACCGCGTCCGGGTTGTTGAACCGGAACATCAACGCCACCACCGGCGTCACCGCGAAGACGGCACCGGCGAGCAGTCCCGCGCCACGGCTCGCGGTCGCCCTGGTCACCGCCCCGTACATCAGCGCCACCGTCGCGACCGCCATCAGCGCCTGCGGAATCAGCATGCTCGCACTGCTGAAGCCGAACAGCTGACCCGAGAGCCCCATCACCCACTGCGATACCGGCGGCTTGTCGACCGTGATGAAATCCCCGGGATCGAGCGAGCCGAACAGCAGTGCCTTCCAATCCCGCGAGCCCGACCACGCCGCGGCGGCGTAGAAGCCGTTGCCCATGGCATTGACGGTGATATTCCACAGATAGGCCGCCGCGGTCCCGATCAGCAGCACCGCCAAGCCGATACGCTCCCACCGCCGGATCGGCGGCAATGCCGTCGTCGAGAACGGCGCGGTCGTATCCGGCGGGGTCGTATCGGGCCGGGACGGGGCACTGGTCACTGTCACCCGGGGAGTATCACAGCCGTAGCGGTGGGCCGCCTTTGCATTTGCTGTCAGTCTGCTGTGAGCCTGCCCCCAACCCCTTTGACCATGGGATTTGGGGCGTTCTATGCCGTAACGGGGCGCGAAACCACTCGATCTCACCACCGAAGCCGTGAGTGTGGAGGGTCGAGTGCGTCGTTGTTCGAAAAGTGTTGTGGTGTCCGCTATCACCATGGCCGTTGTGCTGCTGACCGGTCTGTCGGGTGCGGTCGCCCACGCCGAATCCGCAGAGTTGAAGCATTGTGAACTCACCGATGGGCGCACGCCGCAAACGGCGACACCCGAAGAGGTCGGCCTCGATTCGACGGCGCTGCGGGCGGCGATCGGATTCGCCTCGGATCCGACGCGACGCAATATCCAGGTGTTCCGTAACAACTGCCTGATCGCGACCGGGCCGAACAACGCACAGACCGGCGGTGTGCCGTGGAATCTGTGGAGCGCGACCAAGAGCGTGGTCTCGATGGTCACCGGCATCGCGGTCGATGAGGGACGGCTGGGGATAGACGATCCGATCGACGCCTATCTGCCGCCTGGCGTCGGCGATGCCGGGCACCGCGCCATCACCCTGCGCAATCTGCTCACCGAATCCTCGGGCCTCGAGGTCTCGGTACTCGCCGAGGGGATCACGGGGCTGACGCAACTCGATCCGAATGTGGTGGCGCAGGCCATGGCGCGGCCGGTCGAGCATCCGCAGGGCACCGTCTGGCGCTACAGTCAGCGTGCCGTCGATCTGATCGCCTATGTCGTCCAACAGGCCGTCGGCGTGGACTTCCAGGAGTACGCGCAGCAAAAGCTGTTCGACCCGTTGGGCATTCGGCGCACCGACTACTACTGGGGCCGCGACCGCAGCGGAAACACCTACGGCTACGCCCATCTCGTGCTGCCGCCCGACGATTTCGTCAAACTCGGACTGCTCGTCGCCAATCGCGGGAATTGGCATGGCACCCAAGTCATTTCGAGCGACTACCTCCGGCAGGCGAGTCAGCCGTCACAGACCAGCCCGTGTTACGGCTTCCTCTTCGTCGTCAACGGACCGGACTGCGCGGCCGAATTCCCTGGCCTGCCAGCGGATGCCGTCAAGATGTCGGGCATGATGCGCCAGGACAGCTACATTGTGCCGAGTCTGGACCTGGTGGTCAGTTGGACCGGCGTCACGGTCCCCGGCGGTGGCGTGACGTTCCAGAACGACGCGCTGCGCGCCATCAATGCGGCCTTCCGCGAGCCGCGACTACCGGATCCGGGACCCTATGAGCCGCAAGAGGGCATCAGCCTGGACGATCCGATGATCACCAACCCCGATGCCGTCCTCGACGCACTCGGCATCGGCCCCAATGCCTATCCGGGCTGCGGCCCGCTGCTCTGCCTGGGCAAGTCCCCGGCCGCACCGTTCGCGGACTGGCCACCGGGCTGCTTCATCGTCGGCTGCGTCGGCCCCGACCCGACTCCCGGCATCCGCTGAACCTGTTCAGGTGGCCGGGATTTCGCGCTGGAACCAGTCGAGGATCTGCGGTAGCGCGACGCGAGCGGTGGCGGAATGGTCGATATCGCCGAGGTCGGTGAGGGTAGCGCGGTCGGTGCCCAGGGCTTGCAGGCAGTGTTCGGCATTGGGGTAGAGCACATTTCGGTCGCCGGTGGCGGCGTAGAGGTGGACCGGGACGCGTGGGGTCCAGTCGCAGGTGCCATCGCTGGCGGCCACCGCCGACCGCGAGGTGCCGGTCGGATGTTGGGTCTGATCGATGAATTTCGGTGTCAGCAGCAGTTCCGGGCGCACGGGTAGCGCGGTGCCGATGGTGATCTCGTTCTGCTGTCCGTCGAAGAGCTGCTCGATGCGATCGGCGATCGGTTCGGAGAATGCGGCGGCGGGCTGGTCGTAGAGGTGGTAGATCCGGTTCATCGAGGTGATCCAGTAGGCGAGGTAGAAGACCGCGATCGCCGGGGCGACCCGGCCCTCGATGGCGCCGGGCGTCTCGACGTGCTGGACGTCGTAGGGCCCGCTGATCGGTGCCAGGGCGGCCAGTCCGAAGCCGGGGGCGTCACCGGCCTGTAGCGCCTTGCCCAGTGCGGTGGCGGCTTGGCCGCCCTGGGAGAAGCCGGTGACCAGGATGTCCTGGTCGAGGTCGTGCCGCTGTTCGGTGGCCAGCGTGCGGGCGGCGCGCAATAGGTCGACCGAGGCGCTGACCTCCGAGGGCGCGTGCGTATAGGGATGGAAGCCCGGGCCTTCGCCGAGGCCGAGGTAGTCCGGCGCGACGGCCGCATAGCCCGCCGCGGCGAACATGATGGTGCGGGCCCGATCGGGGCGGGTGCCGTTGACCGAGGGCGCGTCGCTCTTCAGCACCAGCGTGCCGTGCTCGTAGGTGACGACGCGCAGCCGCCGAGAATCCGTGCGCGGCAAGACGATAAGGCCGCTCGCCGTTGTCGGGCCACCCTCCGGGGTGATGGTGCGATAGACGACGCGGTAGGCGTCTACGCCATTTCGCGCCGGAGTACCGATATTCATCTGGGCCAGATAGGCGGTGGTCTGTTCCGCCGACAGCTGCTCGACCGGGGTGCTGGAAACCACCTCGCCGCGCGGTACCGCCGGGGCGGGTTCGTTATCCGAACCGCAGGCGCTCACCACCGAAAGCAGCAGTGCCGCGACGAACACTGCGATGACCGAACGCGGTGTGCTGAGCATGAATTCGGGTTCCTCTCGAATGACCACACGGACCGGCGGACAGCGGCGCTCTCCTCCATCGTGGCACTACCGAGACATGGTTTCCGCGACTCGCCATTGCGTCCAACATATTTGCTCTGAATTCGCTGACATGTTATGAACCAGGCGATCGACAGCCTCTTCGGCCCGGATCGGCGGGCCGATGGCGTGTTTCGTTTGCAGGTCCTGATTTGTGAGCGAAAGGAGCGTTGCGCTGTTTGCGAAAGGTTCGCCCGTTCCCCGGCCATTGATCATGTCCGCCCTACTCGTCGGCGCATTCTCCGGTGTGATCGCTCCCGCCCACGCCGACGACGGCTATCCGGACGGGACCACGCCACCGGCCGGGGCCAATGATTGGGGGTGCCGACCATCGGCGGCGCATCCGGAACCCGTTGTCCTGGTCCATGGCACCTGGGGTAATCAGAATTCCTGGGACGTGCTCGCACCGCAGCTGAAAGAGCAAGGCTACTGCGTATTTTCGCTGAGCTACGGTCGCGCCGCGACCAGCATCCGAGGTGCGCAACCGGGCGTATACGGCACCGCGGACATTCGCAGTTCAGCCAGGGAAGTCGGGATATTCGTCGATCAGGTGCGCGGGGCGACCGGCGCGCCGAAGGTCGATATTGTCGCGCATTCGCAGGGCGGTCCGCTGGTGCGGCAATTCCTGCGCTTCGAGGGCGGGGCGAACCATCGTGATCCCATCGACAACAAGGTGGACCACCTGGTCACCATCGCGGCGACCAATCACGGCACCACCGCGGAGGGGCTCGGCTATCTGCTGCCGACCGGAAGTGCGCAAGCGCCCATCCTCGGCCTGGTCGCTAAATATCTCGGCACGGCCGCGCTGCAACAACTCATCGACAGTGAATTCATGCGCAGCCTCAATGCCGCGGGCGATACCGAACCCGGTATCAAATACACGGTCATCGCCAGCCATGTCGATCGAGTGGTCACCCCGCCCGAGGCCACCTTTCTCACCGCCGGATTCGGGGCCGAGGTCGACAACATCTGGGTGCAGGATCTGTGCCCCGACGACGACTTCAACCATGGCGCGCTCCCGGCATCGCCCACCGTCGGCTACGTCGTGCAGAAGGCACTCGACCCGTCCTATATCGGACTGCCCTGCCCTGGCTGACGTGCGCGGATGGCCGTCGCCGACGCAGTTGGGTTAACGCTGTTATCGTCGATAGCGCCCATGGCGCCGGGTGGTGGGACCGGGCGTCGCACCGCATCCCGCGAGAAATGATCTTTCCGTGAAATACGTTCCGCGTATCGCCCTGTTTCTGGCGATTCCCGCCGTGCTGTTCCTGCTGCCTTGGTGGACCTTGATCGGCGCCACTGCCGAGGGCCCGCTGTTCTGGTTCGGCTCGGCGGTTTTCCTGGCCGGATTCGCCTGTTTGCCCGCATCGATGTTTCTGGGTCATGGGCCGAGGCAGTCGGATGCGGCGTCCATTGTCGGCGACACGCTGCTCGGTGTGATGTGGGTGCTGTTCAGCTGGTCGGTGCTCGGCAATATCGCCGGGCTCGGATTGGCCGTTGGCGGAGTGGACGATCCGGCTCGTTCCAGGATTGTTGCCGTCGGCGTACTCGTGGTCGCCGCCGCGATGACGGTGTGGGGTGTGATCGAGGCGCGCCGCGTGCCGCGGGTCCGCACCCTCGATGTCGCGATCCGTGGGCTCGGGCCCGCATTCGACGGACTGCGCATGGTGGTCATCACCGATACCCACTACGCCGCGCTCGATCGGTTGCGCTGGTCGGAGAAGGTCGTCGATGTCGTCAATGCCCAGCAGCCCGATATCGCCTGCCACGCGGGCGATCTCGCGGACGGCTCGGTGGCGAAGCGGCACGCGCAGGTCGACCCGCTCGGCAAGATCGAGGCCCCGCTCGGCCGGTTCTACATCACCGGCAACCACGAATACTTCGGTGACGCGCCGGGCTGGATCGAACATATGACCTCGATCGGCTGGCAGCCGCTGCACAACCAGCACGAAATGCTCACCCGTGGCGATGACCGGCTGGTGCTGGCCGGCATCGACGACCCCACCGGCGTCGGCCTGCCCGGTCACGGCCCCGACCTCCCCGCCGCCCTCGCGGGCGCGGACCCGGACGCGCCGATCGTCCTGCTCGCCCATCAACCCAGGCAGGTCACCGAGGCCGCCGCCGCGGGCGTCGCCCTGCAGATCTCCGGCCACACCCACGGCGGCCAGATCTGGCCGTTCCACTACCTGGTCCGCCTCGAACAACCCGTCGTCGCCGGCCTGTCCCGCCACGGCGACACCCAGCTCTACACCAGCCGCGGCACCGGCTTCTGGGGTCCGCAACTGCGCGTCTTCGCACCCAGCGAAATCACCGTGCTCGTATTGCGCAGCGCCTGAATCGACGCCGCATCGGGCCGGCGCGCACCCGACTCATAGCGATAGCCCGAGTGGCGGCTTGACCCATTACCCTATGGGGGTATAGCTTGCCGCGTAGGGCGGTCTCGCCCGGATCTGCACCGAGACGAGGTTGTGGTGAACGCTATCGGGCATGCGCTGTCGCTGGCCGGGTCGATGACCTGGGAGATCCTTTGGGCATTGATTCTCGGCTTCGCGCTCTCGGCCGTCGTGCAGGCGGTGGTGCGCAAGTCGACGATCCTGCGACTGATGGGCGATGATCGCCCGCGCACCCTCGCCATCGCCGCCGGGCTGGGCGCGGCCTCCTCGTCGTGCTCGTACGCGGCCGTTGCGCTGGCGCGTTCGCTATTCCGCAAGGGCGCGAACTTCACCGCCGCGATGGCCTTCGAGATCGGGTCCACCAATCTCGTCATCGAACTCGGCGTCATCCTGGCACTGCTCATGGGCTGGCAGTTCACCGCCGCCGAATTCGTCGGCGGGCCCATCATGATCGTGCTGCTCGCGGTGCTGTTCCGGCTCTTCGTGCGGTCCAAGCTGGTTGACCAGGCCCGTCGGCAAGCCGACCGCGGTCTCGCCGGATCGATGGAAGGCCATGCCGCCATGGACATGTCGGTAGCGGCCGAAGGCTCCTTCGCACACCGACTGCTGTCGCGGTCGGGGCTGACCGCGATCTCGCATGTGTTCGTCATGGAGTGGGCGGCGATTCTGCGCGACCTCGTCATCGGCCTGCTCATCGCGGGCGCGATCGGCGCATGGGTGCCGGAGACGTTCTGGCAGAACTTCTTCCTCACCGATCATCCACTGCTATCGGCCATTTGGGGCCCGATCGTCGGCCCGCTGGTGGCGATCGCGTCGTTCGTCTGCTCGATCGGCAATGTGCCGCTGGCCGCGGTGCTGTGGAACGGCGGCATCAGCTTCGGCGGCGTCATCGCCTTCATCTACGCCGACCTGCTGATCCTGCCGATCCTGAATATCTACCGCAAGTACTACGGCACGCGCATGATGCTGACCCTGCTCGGCACCTTTTACGCGGCGATGGTCGGCGCCGGATATCTGGTCGAAATCCTCTTCGGTGCGACAAGTCTCATCCCGGCCGAACGCAACGTCATGGTGATGGAAGAAGGAATCAAGTGGAACTACACCACCTGGCTCAATATCGCCTTCCTCATCCTCGCCGCCCTTCTGGTCGCGATCTTCGTGCGCACCGGCGGAATTCCGATGCTGCGCATGATGGGCGGCACCCCCGACACCGAGCACGACCACACCGGCCACGACCATGACCACGGATCACCACACGGTGGAACGTAATCCGTAAGGCTGCTCGCCGAGCGTAGTCATACGACGGCCGAATGCGCTGTGGGCGACGACCATTCGACTCCGTTCGCGGAACTCCCCTCACATCAGCGCGATACCGCGACGCGATCGGTGAAGCTGCCGTGGAAGCCGGGGAACATCGCGCCGTCCAGGCGGGCGACCGCGATCGGGGTGCGTTCGATGTCGGCGGCGTCGAGGATCATCAGGGCCGTGCGGTGTTCAGCGGGGAGGTAGGTGACCGACAGCAGCCAGCCGTCGTCTTCGGCGGCGGTGTTCGAGCGTGGGACGAAGATCGGCTCGCCGGGCAGTTCACCGTTGGGCATCGGATGGCGGTGCAGGCGGCCGGTGTGGCGGTCGAGTTTGATGACGGCGTTGTCATCGCAGTCGGCGGCGGATGCGGCGAAATAGGTGTAGCGGTGCTCGCGGCCGGTGCGCCGCTCATCGTGTACTGGGAATTCGATATCGGGTAGGTCCATATCTTCGCGGAGCACCCGGCCGGTTCGGCTGATGCGCAAACGGACCGGCGCGCTGGAGTCATCGCCGATGCGCAGCGAGAACTCCGTGCGAAACAGCTTCAGCTTCTCGGCCAGTAGGTCGAAGGATGGGTGCCGGACCACGTCGAGCACAACATCGTCGCCGTCCTCGAAGGCATTGTCGACGTGCACGTACACCAGCGGATCCCATTCGAGCACTCGGGGTTTGCCGCCGTCGCGCGGCAGCAGCACGATCTTCATCCCGACCTCGGAACGGAATTCGGCCGCGTCACCGGTGGTACCGAACCCGGCCAGCGCCAGCGCCGCGCGCACCGGGTCGACAATGATCGGCGCGAGCGCGAATACCAGGTAGTGCTCGGTGATCGCGAAATCGTGCTGCACGATCACGTGATCGAGCGGCACCTTCCCGACGGTGCTCAGTTTCCCGGTCCGGTCGACGCGGTAACAGTGCAGTGCCGCAGGGATTTTCGCGCCGAGGCGCGGATCGATATCGAGCCCGAAGTTGAACAGTTCCCCGGTGATCGGGTCGATCTTCGGATGCGGCGAGAAGCGGGTCAGCCGCGGCAGCCGTCCGTCGAAGGCGCATGGCCCGATGGTGCGCAGATCATCGCGATCGATCTCCCACGGCCTGCCGACATCACTGAGCGCGAGCAACCGGCCGCCGTGCGCCACCGCATGGGTATTGGCCACATCGGCGGGATACCGACCGACGTTGTGCCGCAATCGTTTTGCGTCGGAATACAGACCACGCACGGTAGCGCCGCGCCCGCGCTCCTCGGCCAGGAACTTCGGCGTGCGCACATAGCGGCTCTGGAAACGCACCGCCCCGTTGTCGATGACGAACTTCGACACGAGGCCATCGCCATCGAACGGATGCGCGGCGCGGAATCCGCCCGCCTCGAAACGACCGGGTCCATTGCGGTACAGCGTGCCGCGCAGTTCCTGCGGGAGCGTGCCGGTGACTTCGAGCCGCACCTCCTCGGACACCTCGCGGGCATTCGCGAAGAGAGTCGAACCGAGTTCGGTGGACAGCTGGGTGGTGGTCATCGTCGACCTCGCTATCTGGAAACAGTGGTTTCTTCTAGAAACGATGGTATTCAGAATGGGGTCACCGGGCGGGTGTGTCAAGGTGTCAGTTGTGACCGAACGGCCGTACGCGGGAAAGCTCGCCGCCGAGCGACAGGCGGACCGGCGCGAGCGACTGATCGCCGCCGGTCTCGACCTGATCGGCACCGAGGGCATGGCGGGCACCACCGTGCGCGCCATCTGCCAGCGCGCCGGACTGTCCACGCGCTACTTCTACGAAAGTTTCGACAGCCTCGACGCGCTGTTGCTCGCGGTCTTTGACGCGATCATGGAACGCACGGTCGAACGGATGCTGCCCGCACTCGAATCGGCCGACGGCTCACTGCGCACCCTGCTGGAGGGCCTCGGATCGGCCTTCATCGAAATGACCGTCGACGAACCGCGGGCCATGCGCATCGGTTTCATCGAGGCGTGGAACAGCGAGGCCCTGATGCGTCATCGCGTCCAGACCCTGCACAACTGCGCACATCTGCTCGCCGCCGCCGTCATCGCCCGCTCCCCCGGCGATCCGGACGAGCAGGCCGTCGCCACGGCCGCGTTCATGGTGGTGGGTGGACTATTGGAATCCATCCTCGGCTGGATCGACGGGTCGCTGAACCTCGACCGCGACGCACTCCTGCGCAACTTCGCCACCGTCGCGGAGGCGGCGCTCACCGCGGCCAGCGCGACGACTCGATCTCCGCGGTAGCGACGCCGTGCCCCGCTGACGTCGCGTGGCCGTCACGGTTGTTCGAGTTGAATGCGACGTGCGAGTGCTCGACCGGTCGGGAGGTCGCCGACGAAAGCGCGTAGATAGCTGTTGACGAGGTGCAGGTCGTCGCCTTGCGCACTGTCTCGAATGCGTTGGTAGAAGCGCTGTTCGATATCGGCGATGCGATCGGCGACCTCGCGCCCCTCGGCGGTGAGGGTGAGTTCGATGTGGCGGCGGTCGTGTACCGCGGGTCGCCGGTCGACCAGTCCAGCGGCGCACAGTCGGTCGACCAGGCGACTGGGACTCGTCCCGGTTTCACAGACGAGCAGTTCGCCGAGCCCGTTGAGGGTCAGCGGTTGATGGTTCTGCAGGACCCGGAGCACCTCGCCCTGGGCGGTGGTGACACCGAGGGGTTTGAGTTCCTGGCCGATGAGCCGGGCCCCTTCACGTTGCGCCGCCAGGACGAGGTACCGGAATTCTTCAGCGTCGTGCACCGACGACCTCAGGGTGATCGATGCGATCGGTCAGGAATTTCGCCACTGCGGCAGCGTACGTGCCCGGATGCGAGAACCGGAACATGTGCCCGGTCCGCGCCAATACCACCTCGGTCGCATCAGCGATGCCCGCACGCATCACCTTCGCGGGAGCTTCGCCGACTAGGACGTCGTGTTCGGGGGTCAGGATCAGGGTGGGGACGTCGACCTGGTCGAGTTTGTCGACGTAGTAGGCCGACAGGGCCGCGGTGATACGGGCGCCATAGGACTGCGCGGGAGTGTTCTCCCGAAATATCCGACGGCTCTCGGCCTCGCTCCAGGGAACCTCCCCGGCACCGTCGAACGGGGAGGCCAGCCGGTGGGCGTGCGCCCGCAGCACGATGTGCCGGTAGGCGCCGCCGCGCATCTTGCCCATTGTCCGCATCGCGATCCGCCAGAACCGCGAGGTGACCGGGTTGGCGGCGAATCCTCCCGACATCACCAGTCCGCGTAGACCTTTCGGTCGGCGAACCGCCAAGGCCAGCCCGACCTGAGCGCCGAAGGAGTCGCCGACCAGAACGTAGTCGTCGAGATCGGCGACAGCGTCGGCGACGAAGTCGGCATAGACCTCCATATCGTCCACGGCCTCGGGCAGTTTCAGCAGTCGCGCGGGCCGGTCGGCCAAGGAGTCGAACCTGCTGATGTCCCACGGAGCGCCGGACATGCAGGGGATGAAAACCAGAGTCGAGTTCTTCGATGTGTTCGTCATGCCAGATACGTTACACGACATGTATGTCGTGTAATATAACGATATGGCAATCTTCGAGAACACACTGACCATCGATCGCCCCATCGCCGAGGTCTTCACCTACCTAGCGGAGTTCGAGAACATCCCGCGTTGGAACTACGCCATTACCGAGACCCGCAAAACCTCCGTTGGGCCGGTCGGCGTGGGAACGACCTATCTGCAGACCCGATCGATTCCCCAGCCAGCCGTCGAGGAGTTCGAGGTCACGGAATTCCAGCCGACGCGGCGTCTACGGATCCGTGGTCGGTTGGGTCCATTCCCCGCGGTGGTGTCCTACGATCTCGAGCCCGCCCCCAGCGGCACCCGGCTGCGGAATACGATCGAGCTCGGATTCCACGGGCCCATGCGACTCACGAGTCCCGTCGTCACCGCGCGGATCAAGTCGGCGGTACGGGCCAACCTCGATGTCCTGCGACAGCTATTCGAGAAATAGCCCGCTTGTGAAACGGGCCTGCAGCAGGGCTGCGGTGGCCGCGCTATAGGCGCGACTCGCTTCCAGGGGACGTAGCGTCGGGTAGTTGGAGCGGTGGGTGACGATGACACCATTCGGGAGGGTTACGGTGCGGTCCACAACGGTGGCGATGCAATTGCCGCCCGATTTGGCGACGAGATCGACGATCACCGTGCCGGGACGGAGTGCGCCGAGCGCCGCGCTATCGAGCAGCACAGGGCCGCGCGTGCCACGGTGTACGGCGGCGCAGACGATCAGGGCGGGCGGCTCGGCGGCGAGGTGATCGAGGAGTCCGGCAGCATTCGGTAGGAATGTCTTGGCACCGTGCAGGATTGCCGCCGACCCCTGGTCCGGTCGGTTGCCGATCGCGGTCGGCTCGTCGCCGTGGGCGAGCGCCGCGGCGATGGCGGAGAGTCCGGCCTGTCCGCAGCCGAGGATCAGGGCACGCACCGGGCCCTGGGCCGAGAGCAGCTGTCGCCCTTGCGCATAGGCGACCTCACCGGCTATCCGACTCATCGCGGACAGCGCATCGATATCGGGGCACGAGTGCGGAACGGTCTCGTAGCCAATGGATTCGATGCCTCGGGCGCGCAGTCGGGCGATCGCGTCGTGACGATGCAGGGGGTCCTGGAATCCGATGAGGGTCGTATCGGGGCGTACCGAATCCAGTGGGTATGCCGGAGGTTTCACCCACACCACAATGTCGGAGCGGGCGAAAACCTCCGCACGCTCGGCGATCCGTGCGCCGGACGCGCGGTAGTCCGCATCGTCGAAGCCGATCGAGCGACCCGCGTCGCGCTCCACGATCACATCCATACCCGCGAGGCCGCGCACATCGCCGGGGATCAGCGCGACGCGTCGTTCCTCGGCCGCGGTCTCGCGTAGTACGCCGACAATCATTGCGCGGCGACGTGTTCGAGTACCGGTAAGCCTCTCTCTGCCAACACCTTCGAATGTGTCAGCCCACCCCGGATCTCCCGAATCAACTGCTCGAGCCGGTCGAAGAGCTCATCGACCAGGTCGGTCGACTCGCGCCCCGGCGCCTTGCGCGGCGCGAGCACATTGAACCGCACGCCGAGTCGATCGGATCCGGTCCGATCCAGTGCGACACTGTCGATCCCGGCACCGGCGAGCAGCAGATCCTCGATCTCCGCGCTGGTTCCGACGCCCGCCTGGTCGAGGAGCGCATCGTCGAAGACCACAGTGAGGAACATGCCCTGCCGACTGCCCAGTGGCCGAATGGCTTTCGCACCGATCCGAGCATTGATCGCGTCGATGTGCCCGTGCGCGCGACCCAGCTGGTCGAGCATCCGCAGGCGGTTCTCCGCGAAGTAATCCTCGGGCGTGTGCTCGACGATCGCTCGCGCCAAATGCGTCGACTCACGCTGGAAGGATATGGTCAGCCGCTCCCGAACCTCGGCCAGCCATTCGGCATTCCCCGAGCACGCCGCGCCCAACTTGCACGGTCCGAAAGCGTTGTAGCCCTTCGAGTTACCGGTAATCGTCAGCACCTGGTCGTACAGTCGCCGCGAGCCCTCAGCCGTTGGAATCTCCAGCGATGCGATCGGAATGTGCTGTGCCACCATGCAATCGAAGGCCATATCGCAGATGACCGGAACACCGCGCGTCACCAGCACCCGGCCGATCTCCAGCATCTCCTCGGCCGAATACTCGGTGAATACCGGATTTCCGGGCAGTGTGAGCAGCACCCCGCACAGCTCGTCACGCTCGGCGAAGTAGTCGAGGCACGACGCCAGCAGCTCCGGGTCGATCTTGAAGGAGTCATCCGGCGCGACCGGGCACGCCTGCATGCGCAGACCGTACTTCTCCACATGAATGCCCGAACTCTTGTACAGCCCTTCCGGATACACGATGACACCGCCTGGACGGGCAAGGGTCGCCACGGCCTCCTCGAGCAGCACGGTGCTCGAGTACGCGCAGACGATCACCTCCTCGGGCGACACCCGAACTCCGGGCACGCCGTCGACGGGCTCGGACAATCGCCCGAACAGCTTGTGCGCGGCCAACTCGCGCAGTACCAGCGGCTGCCGCTTGTGATACAGCGTGCCGTCCGCGTACTCGTCCGGCGGCTGGGTGTGCAACAGCTCGCGCCAGGCCAGATCCAGTGCGGCGACGGCACTCTCGGCCAGCGGCAGTCCGGTCTCGCCGTGATAGGCATCGATCACATCGGAATACATCCGGTGGTCGGTGCCCGCGAACCGCGGTCGCGCGCCCAGGTGCCGACGCACTTCCCGCTTGCGCTCCTCGGAGCGATTGGTGCGGGCGGCGAGACTGGGCGCCGGATTCCGCCAGGGCAGCCGATCGATGACAGCCTGCCGAGTCACGGCACCTCACCTTCGACGGGCGGCTCCCCAGGCGCGGTCATCTCGCGCCAACTCTGTTCCAGCGCCGCACGGAACAGACCACGGCACTCACCCTCGGTCAGGCGATCGAAACCGGCCAGCGCCGGTGCGGCGACGATGTCATTGACGACGATGCCCGAACCGGCGACCTTGAGTTCGTAAAGCCGCTCGAACCGGCGCACCGCGAACGCGACATCGTGCTTCAAGGCCGAGAACCGCGTCGCGACGCGCGCCTGCCGGGAATAGTCGTATTCCCCTACGGCAACGTACTTTTCGTCGACGATCAGCATGCTCTGCGCGTTGCGCGCGTGCTCGCGCTTGACCAACACGCTCTCCACGCCGGAACGCGCCTGTTTCCACAATTTGTCGGCATAGGGCGACACATCGTCGATCGTGTCGAGGACATACATTCGTCTCACATCGATTCGGGGCGGATGGGCGTTGTCGGCCAGGCGCAGGATCGCGGCGTGATAGTCGTCGCCGACGTCGCCGCCGATGGTGCCGAGATCGGCGGTGTGGATCGCGCGGACGGACTGTTTGGCCTGTTCGAGGATCATCAGCCAGTCGCTGACGGTATTCCATTCCCAGACTGTCGCGCTGCGCGAGGGGATCTGCGCCAGGATCTCCTCGGCCCGCTCCAACTGCCGATCCGCGATCATGCGCAGCGGTTCGATCTCATCGCGCGCGCCGGTCGCGTCGATCAGGCTGCCCGCGATGCCGAGGGCCCGCTCGACGAGTTCAGGGTCCTTGCCGAGCAGGACATTGAAGCGCATGCGCAGGTCGTGATACGCGCCGCCGGCGAGATCGTCGGCGACACCGTCGGCGGTCGGCAATTCCTGTCCCAGCGCGAGGCTCAGACGTTCACGCAGCGGTAGCGGTGGAACCCGAGTTCCGTTCTCGATCTGCTGGATCAGACTGCGTGAACAACCCGCCTTGGCCGCGAGCGCGGCCTGGGTGAACCCACGTTCGGTGCGGAGCCGACGGACGAGATCCCCCACCTGTTCACCGTCCGGCCCTGAGCCAGCCATGGCGCGCCTCCTCCTGCGCTCGGATTTCAATGCTCACGATGTGTCATCCGTCGTCATCATAGTCACGTTACGAGGCAGGACGCCGATTGAGACGATGAGAGTTTTCTGGATGGTCGCTGGAAACCGCACGCGCAGAGAGATATTGCGTACGGCAGCTCCACGCTCGTCGGCGCAGTTCCACACTCCGTAGCGTTACGCCACTCAACCTAGCTCTCGTGGTAGATATTTCGGATACCAGTCGCTGAATTTGCCTTAATCGAAGCAATATTGACTGAAATATATCAATGGATAGCATCTATGCTTAGTTGACATCCCGAAGTGGCGATCCATAGCATTGTTGTCAGCGCCACATGATTCGGAGACCGCTTCCGGGACAGGTGGTTTCGATCGACCAAGGGAGGGGTCATGACGCTCGAACCGACCGACTGGTTGATCACCAGTGACATCACCCCCGAGACCGCCCGCTACACCGGCGACGGCTGGGTCCTCAGCTGGCTGCCCGGCCGACTGCTCACTCGGGAGCAGGCCATCACCGGCATGATCCTCGACGAGACCCTGAGCGATCCGGATCCCGAAGATTACGTGTTGGCAATGGAAATCGCCGCCATGCGCGCCGCCGATCTCGGCCTCGAACTGGCCCAGGCGGTCGTGCTGCTGCACGCCCGCATCCTCGAACGCGACCGGCGCCAGGCCGGAGCCAACTGCCGCATCGCGATACCGACCACACCGGCCGCGTAACGGCAGTTGGCGCCGCGGAGGGGTCGGCGCCACCTGACGTCGCGCCGAAGCAGGGTCCGGCGAGTTCCGCTCGCCGGGCCCTGTTTTCATGCGCGGGAACGCCGAAAGCGCCTGGTGGAACGCGGCTTTCGCGTCGATCGCTCGATCCGCGGATCCTCGGCGACCTCGTATCGCCGCACATACAGGCTCAGGAACGCCTGCACCGTCGCCGTCGCGGGAATCGCGAGCAGCGCCCCAACCGCGCCGAGTAGCGCCCCGCCGGCCAGCACCGCGAGCAGCGCGACGGCCGGATTCACATCCACCGTCCGTGCGGTGATGCGCGGCTGCAGGATGTAGTCCTGGAACTGCTGATAGACGACCACGAAGATGAGGATCCACAGCGCATCGATCGGTTGAACGGTGAGCGCGACCAGAATCGGCAGCACGCCCGCGATATATGTGCCGACGGTCGGCACGAACGAGGCCACCACGCCGAACCAGATGCCCAGCGCGATCGCATCGGGCAGTCCCAGCAAAGCGAGGAAAACCGCGTGTGCCACCGCGGAAATCACCGCGAGCACCGCGCGACTGTAGAGATATCCGCCGGTCTTCACGATGGCCAGATCCCAAGCACGCAATACGGTGTCGTGTCGGCGCGGCGGCAGCAGCGAGCACACCGCACGTCGCATCTTCGGCCCGTCCGCGGTCAGGTAGATGCTGAACAGCGCGATCATGAGGAACCGGACCAGTCCGCCCAGGATCGTATTGGACAATCCCCACGCATTGTTCGCGGCTCGCTCGGCATATCCGGTGATGACGTCGGTATCCTTCAGCAGCCGTTCACGCAGTTGGCCCAACGTGAAGTTCTGATGGAAGGTCCGGTTGGCCCAGTCGACCAGTTCATTGAGCAGCCTGGGCAATTCGCGCACGACATTGCCGACAGTTTCCACCAGCAATGTGCCGAGCGCCGCGCTGAAGCCTGCCACGCAACCGAACAGCAAAACGAAGACCAGTCCGGTGGCGAGACCGCGCGGCATACCGCGCGCGGCCAGCTTGTTGACGGCGGGCTCCATCGCCAGCGAGACGAAGAAGGCGACGAGCATGATGACGAATAGCCCGATCAGCCGATGGAATGCCCAGTTCCCGAGCTCGAACAGGCCGAGAAGGACAAAGGCCAACACCATTGCGCGCGGAAGCCAACTCGGCATGTGATCACGTCGTTCACGATCGCCGGGTGGGCCCGCATCGACGGAATCCGAGGATGGGTCGGCGGCCACGGACCCAGTGTCACCCACCCGTCAGCGAATATCGGGTTACGACCCGCCCCTTCAGCTGGCCATGGCCGCTGCCCGTTCCGACCGGGTTTCGCCGAAGGTCTGCTTGAAGTCGGGGCACTCGACCAATGGCCGATGGGTGCAGGTGGCGGCATGGCGGAGGCTGTCGCGCATGCGGGTGAGGCGGGCGATATCCGCATCCAACTCATCCGCCTTCGCGGCCATGTAACCACGGACTTCGGTGTCCGCGGGCGTGGCGACGACGAATCGCGCGATCTGCGCGAGCGTGAAACCGGCCGCGCGAGCGCAGGATACGAGCGCCAAGCGGTCGAGCACCTCGGGCAGGTAGGTGCGCCGCAAACCATTGCGGCCCGCGGATTCGATGAGACCGCGCTTCTCGTAGTACCGCAGCGCCGACGGCGCCAACCCGGATCGCGCGGCCACTTCGGCGATATCGAGCTCCATCAAATCTACTCCTTGACTTGAAGCGGACTTCAAGTCAGACGATAGACGCATGAGCGAAACAAAAGAAGACCAGATCGCCTTGGACCCCCAGGTTCAGGCCTATTTGGACCGTCTCGCCCGCGCCGATTTCGGCTCGGTGCACACCTTTACCCTGGCGCAGGCGCGCGAAGGGTGGCGGCGGCAGATCGCCCTACTCGGCGAACCGGAACCCATTGCCCAGGTCGAGGACCGGACGATCCCGAGCGCGGACGGACCGATACCGATCCGCGTCTACACCCCCGACGGCGAGGGACCATTCCCCGCATTGGTGTTCTTCCACGGCGGCGGCTTCATGCTCGGCGATCTGGACACCCACGACGGCCTGTGCCGCAGTCTGGCCAATGGCGCCGAATGCGTGGTGGTCTCTGTCGACTATCCGCGGGCGCCCGAACACAAGTTCCCCGCGGCACCCGACGCCTGCTTCAGCGCGACCCAATGGGTCGCCGAACAGGCGGCGAGCATCGGCGTCGATGCCACGCGAATCGCCGTCGGCGGTGACAGCGCAGGGGGAAATCTGGCGGCCGTCGTCGCGCGGATGGCCCGTGACAGCGGCTTGGCACTGGTCTTCCAACTGCTGATCTACCCCGACCTCGATTTCCGCAGAACGAATTTCAGCATCCGCGAATACGCGGGCAAATACGGCAATATCTCCCGCGACGCCCAGTACTGGTTCATGGACAACTACCTCAACCGCGATGCGGAGAAACTCGACCCGAAGGTCTCGCCGTTGCTGGCCACCGACCTGGCCGACCTTCCCGCGGCGCTCATCATCACCGCCGAATACGACGCGCTGCGCGACGAGGGCGAACAGTACGGCCAGCGGCTCGACGAGGCCGGGGTCCCGGTCACCGTCACCCGTTATCCGGGGATGATCCACGAATTCGTCCGGCACCCCTTCGACGCCAGCAAGCGAGCCCGACTCGATGCCGCGACCGCACTGCGGAAGGCATTCACTCGGTAGCGGTCGCGGTCCGCGGCAAAAAGGCGGCGAGCGCACCGGCGGCCAGCGCGGCACCCGCCGCGATCACCAGCACCACCCGGAACGCGTCCTGCGACGGCAGTTCGGCCCCGCCGAGCGACATGGTCAACTGCGCGATCACCACGCCCGTCACCGCGCTGGCGATGGAGGTTCCGATGGAACGCATCAGCGTATTGAGCGCATTGGCGGCGGCGGTTTCGGTGACGGGAACCGCCGACATGATCAGCGCGGGCATCGCGCCGTAGGCCAGGCCGATGCCCGCGCCGATAACGCACGACACGACCACCAATCCCCAGAGGGCAGACATCAATTCGACGCCGAGACCGTATCCGGCGGCCACCACGATCGCACCGATGATCAGCGTGATGCGCGGTCCGCTGGCCGCGCTGATCCGGGCCGACAGCGGCGCGACCAGCATCATCACCAGACCCGACGGCGCCATCACCAGGCCGACGGCCATCATCGACCGGCCGAGTCCGTACCCGGTGGCCTCGGGCAACTGCAGCACCTGCGGGATGACCAGCGACTGCGCGAGCATGGCGAACCCGAATGCCGCCGACGCCAGATTGGTGAGCAACACCTGATGCCGCGCCGTGGTGCGCAGATCCACCAGCGGCTGTGTGGCCCGCAACTCCCACCAACCCCAAACCAGAAGCGCCACCACGCCTATCGCGAACAGCCCCAGCGTGAGACCGCTGGTCCACCCCCAGCCCGCCCCCTTGGACACCGCGAGCAGCAGGCAGATCAGCGCCGCCGACAGCCCCACCGCCCCCGGGAGGTCGAAGCTGCCGCCGGAGCGCTGCGACGACTCCGGCACCAGCGTGCAAACCAATGCGGTGACGATCACGCCCGCACCCGCGGCGGTCCAGAACAGCACATGCCAGTCGGCGTGTTCGGCGAGGAAGGCGGCCGCGGGCAGGCCGAGCGCACCGCCGACTCCGAGCGATGCGCTCATCAACGCGGTCGCCGCGCCGAGCCGTTCGGCCGGGAGTTCGTCGCGCATGATGCTGATACCCAAGGGGATGACGCCGGCGGCCAAACCCTGCAGGGCGCGGGCGCACACCATAGGCGCGAGGCTATTGCTGAGCCCGCCCAGCGCCGACCCTGCGACCAGTAGCGCCAGGCTGACCAGCAGCATCCGCCGCTTGCCGTACATATCGCCGAGCCGACCCATCACCGGCGTGGCCACGGCCGCCGCGAGCAGCGTGGCGGTAATCGCCCAAGCGGTATCGGATGCGCTGGCCCCCAGCAGTTTCGGCAGCTGCGGGAGCAATGGAATCACCAGCGTCTGCATGAGCGACACCACGATGCCGCCCGCGGCGAGCACACCGACGATGACATTGGTGCGCGGCGGCGCGGAGACACCGGGCGGGGCGAGAACGTTAGCCATTCGCACGACTTTAAATCAAGCGACTGACTTAATGCAACTGACTTAACAGTCCCGCTACCATGGGCGATGACATGAGCGGCAACATCACGCGGCCGGATCGGACCGCCACCACCAGGGAAGCCATCTTGTCGGCGGCCGAACGGCTCTTCGCCGAATACGGTGTCTTCGCGATATCGAACCGTCAGGTGAGCGAGGCTGCGGGCCAGGGCAATAATGCCGCCGTCGGCTATCACTTCGGCACCAAAACCGATCTGGTGCGGGCGATCGTGCGCAAACATGCCGAGCCGATCGAGGCGCACCGCATGCGGCTGCTGGCCGAGCATCGCGACTCCACCCGACTGCGCGACTGGATTTCCTGCCTGGTCCGGCCGGTCACCGAACACTTCGCCGACCTCGGCTCGCCCACCTGGTACGCGCGATTCGGCGCGCAGGTGATGACCGATCCGACGCTGCGCATCATCATGGCCGAGGAGTCACTGACCGCACCGTCACTGCAGGAGACCGTCGAGGGCATGGACCGCTGCCTGCCGGATCTGCCACCGGACGTCCGCCGAGAACGCCGCGATATGGCACGTCACCTCATGGTGCACGTCTGCGCCGAGTATGAGCGCACCCTCGCCGACGGCAAGACCGGACCGCGCGCGAACTGGTACGACTGCGGCACCGGCCTCATCGATGCGATCGTCGGCATCTGGCAGGCGCCGGTGACCCGCTGAACTGGGAACAGATCCGGTAGCCGAGCTGTTGCCGAATCCGGGGGGTAAGGACGAGAGCGAGGATGACCGTGCGGGTCGAGATCTGGACCGATATCAACTGCCCCTTCTGCTACCTGGGCAAGAAGCGGTTCGAGCAGGCATTGACCGACTTCCCGCACCGCGCCGACGTCGAGGTGGTGCACCGCTCGTTCGAATTGGATCCGACCCTGCCCGCCGATGAATCCGGTCCGGTCATCGCGAAGATCGCCCGCAAATACGGCATCAGCGAGGCGCAGGCGGCGGCGAATGAGCGCGGCATCGGCGCGCAGGCCGCCGCGATCGGACTGCCCTATCTGACCGAAGGCCGCGACTACGGCAACTCCTTCGATATGCACCGGCTACTGCACTTCGCGCTGGCCGAGGGCAGGCAGGACGACCTGCTCGATGCTCTCTACCGTGCGAATTTCGCCGAAGAGCAGTCGCTGTTCGCCGATCACGAGCGCCTGGTGCGGATCGCCGTCGCGGCCGGTTTCGACGAATCGGCGGTGCGTGCCGTGCTCGCCGACCCGAATGCCTACGCCGATGCGGTACGCGCCGACGAGCGGGAAGCCGCACAACTCGGGGCAACCGGCGTTCCGTTCTTCGTCTTCGATCGCAAATACGGCGTCTCGGGCGCCCAGCCGTCCGAGGTGTTCGCCCAAGTTCTGGATAAGGCCTGGGCGGATCGCGAACCCGCTATCGCGACGATCGGCGGAGCCGAGGTCTGCGGTCCGGACGGATGTGCGCTGCCCGCGCGCAATTGAGCTGCGGCGCAGTCCTATTCACTCGGTTTGTCGGCGGACGAGGGCGCGGCGGGACCCAGACGCACAACGCCGGCATCGAGATCGATCTCGACACGCGGCCGGTGCGTCTGCCCATCGCTGTCCTCGCTCCCCTCGTCGGCCAGCTTCTGACCCGGGAACAGTTCACCGATCACACCCACACCTCCACGATAGCCCGCTCGGCACGGACTCGAGCCGGGCTCTCGACGGCGTTAGCCCCTACACTGGCCCGCATGCCTGTGCCACGGATGCTCGCTCTGTCCGCGTTCGCCCTGCTCACACCGCTCGCAGCGGCGTCGTGCTCGTCTCAGGGGCCGGGTTATAAGTCCGACTGCGAGGTCAAGGGCTGCACGGTCACCTTCGACCGCGGCGTCAATGCCAAGGCCAGCGTGCTCGGCATCGATGCGGAACTCGTTGCGGTCAACGGCAATACGGTCACCATGAAGGTGGGCGGTCAAGAGGTCAGCATCCCGGCGGGGCAGACCCAGCCCGCCGACGGTCTGAATGCGACGGTGCAGGAGATCACCGGCGACAGGGTGGTTGTGCGGCTCGCGACCGGCATCAACTGACCCCGCGGGCGACGGCGTCACCGATCGCCTGATCGAGGATGAACAGCCCGAGGGCGAGTTCGTCTTCGGTGGCGGTCAGGGGTGGGGCGATCGTCCCGCAGCGCGCGGCCCCGTCAACCGCACGATCACCGCTGTCATCCGCCGCGGCGCGCCCCCACGCGCGGCCGGCGACCTGGTCCTCGAAGCGCTGCGCCGGTTCCGCGACCTCCCGATCGCCGACCCACAGCTCGGGGATAGTCGCCAATTCCTCACTCCAGCACCATAATCGTTCGCCAGTCGATAGCCATGCTGGATATACCCGTTTGCTGACCCGAATGCCGGTTTCGCACGGCCGCAGCGCCCGTCCTGATCCGGAACCGAACGCTATTAATACCGAATGGTATTCGATCGTTCACTGCCGAAAGGTACTGATTCCGAATGGCATTCAGGTTGGACGATGCGTTCGATACCGAAAGGTATTGATACCAAAAGGTATTCTTAGCGACGTATCCGGGCGAAATGCGTCGCTCGCCCGAATTCGGGCACAATTCACCTTCCATCACCCGCCCGCAGTGTGTAGCGTCTGGACCGCTGGAATCCCCGAATGACAGGCCGGGCGCGGTGATCGGTATCGACGACTGCTTGAAACGCATCATGGACATTCCCGGTGCACGCAGCGTGACGATGGTGGACAGCGCGAGCGGTCTCGCGATCGCCGCGGCGGGCAAGCACGACCTCGTCGACCAACATGAGGACGCCGCGACCACCACCGACGTGGTCCGCGCGGTGCTCGGCTGCCCGGCGCTGGCCACCGGCCGCGACGACGACCTCACCGAGATCATCGCCTGCGGCACCCGCGGCTATCACCTATTGAATCTGGTGAACGGCGACTTCGACGGTCGACTTTTCGTCCACGTGCTATTCGACGACGACACCGGAAATCTCGCCATCGCGAGATTCCGGCTCCGCGCAATTCTCGCCGAATTGGCCGAGGGCGCTCATGGGCGTTGACGTCGCGGCCGAACTGCGGCGACTGGAAAAGGAAAGGAGCACCGGGGTGCTGTGCGCGGGCGATGGCGCATTTCACCTCGCCGACGGCGCGATAACCGCCGCCGACTGCCTGCGCACAGCCAATATGGACCTACTCGTTGTCGCGGCAGGGGTGGCCACCGCGGAGGAATTACGACGGGCCGCGGCCGGGGATCCGCGCGATGTGCTGGTCCGGCCGCGGCTGGAAACCCTGGCGTTGCTGTCGGTCTTCGACGCCGCCTACTTCCTGCTCGCCACGGCCGTCGTTCCCGAATTCCGACCGGCGCCGCCGCACTGGCTGGCCCCGGTCTGCCATATCCCGCCGCGGATACTCCTGCACGAATGCGCGCGGCGGGGCGATCCGGAGATCGAACCATGGCCCGCGGACCTGGTCGACCGCGCTCCCGTCGTGCCGGTACGACGCGTCCGCCGCCGACGCGTCACGCTCACCGGCGGCCAGACCGAAGTGCTCGCCGCCGCCGATGGTCGGCGCAGCGTTGCCGGGATCGCCCGCGACCTCGGCCGCACCAGCTACGGCGCGCTGGTCGCGGTGCGGGAGCTGACCGCGGCCGGGCTGATCGAGCCGCCCGACCTGGTGCCGGTCCCGGCCGGGTGGTCCGAACCGATGCCGTCCGGGCCGAGGGCCGTCGCGGTCACCGAGCCACCGCAGGTCCTGCCCCGCCGGGTGCGGCAGCCGGTGTCGGCCCCGGCCCCGGACCCGGACAGCTGGGAACCCGTCGACCGCGACCTGCTCATCCGTCTGCGTGCGGCGTTGGAGGAGCTTGCGTGACCGCGCGGAAGAAACTGCTCGGCGAACTGATGGGAAGGTTGACCAAGGTGGCGATGTCCGGACCCGAACCGAATGCGGTGGTGCTGGCGGAGTTGAAGGCGCTACGCGATCGCCTCCCTCGAGTGACCGGCGCACTGGTCGCGTCCAGCGACGGACTGCTCGTCGCGCACGATCTGCCACCCGACATCGAGCCCACCAGGATGGCCGCGCTGGCCTCGGCCCAACTGTCGCTGTCGTATCAGCTGGCCGCCACCGCGCACGGCGGCGGATTCCATGAGGTCGTGGTGCACAGCACCAGCGGACACGTGGTGATCTACGCCGCGGGCTGGTCGTCGCTGATGGTGCTCGCCGGACCCGAGGTGAATGTCGGCCGCCTCCATCTGGAGTCGCGCCCGGTGGCCCGCGCCATCGCCGATCACCTGACGGCTACCGACTCCGGAAAAGACCGGACCTAGAAAACCGATCGAAAGGAACGAATATGACCAATATGGATCTGGCGCTGAAGGACATGATGGGGATAGACGGGGCGATCGGCGCCGCCGTCGTCGACTACGGCAGCGGCATGGCGCTCGGCATGCTCGGCAGTTCCAAGACCATGGACCTGCAGATTGCCGCGGCGGGCAATACCGAGGTGGTGCGCGCCAAGCTGCGGACCATCGAGCAGCTCCAGCTCAAGGACGATATCGAGGATGTTCTCATCACGCTGACCGGCCAGTACCACATCATTCGCCCGATGACCGGCCGAAAGTCCAAGGGGCTGTTCCTCTATATCGCCCTGGACCGCGGCCGGGCGAACCTCGCGCTGGCACGACACCGCCTCAAGGGCATCGAAGAGGATCTCGAGGTGTGACGTTGCCGCGCAGCGCCTTTCAAAGGCGGGCGGCGCGGTATCGGCCGCGCCGCCCCCGCGTTCGGGCGAACCCCGTTGCGGGCTAGAGCTTTCCGCTGCCGCCGATCATCCAGGGATTGAAGGTGCACTCCAGGTTCGGCGCGGAATCCGGGTCGAGTGCGTGCAATGCGATCGAGGCCGACCGCGGCGAGTACATGATCGTCAGGTGGTCGGACATGTCCTGGGCGCAGCCGTCCTGCAGGGTGATGTTGTGCACCGTTGCGTCCGGGCCGGGCTGCAGGAAGGTCCATTCGTAGGGGTTGGAGACTTCGTCGTGGCGGGTGCCGACGGCCGTGTATTCGATTCCGGGAACAGTGTCACCGTGCTCGTTGAGGATGGAGTAGAAGCTCGAGCCCACCGCCTGCTGAATATTGGCGACGCCGACGATCGGTTCGTAGAAGCCGAGGATATTCACGCCGAGATTGGTGATCAACCGGCCCAGGGTCGCCATGCCCATCAGCGAGGTGCCGTGATGGGTAGCGCCGAAAGTGACGACCTTGTCGACCTTATCCGCGCCGCCCTCGAATTTGAGGTACTGGCTCGATACCGGTCCGCCCTGGGAATGCGCGACGATATCGACCCGATCCGCGCCGGTGGCCGAGCGCACCCGATCGACGAAGGCACCCAATTGCCGTGCGGAATCCTCCATCGGCCCGACGCCATAGCGCCCCGGCATTATGGGGCCGATGCCGCCGCCCTCCAGCAGGTTCGATCGACCGTAATTGAATGCGAAGACGCAGTATCCGGCGCGCGCGAGCTGCGGCGAGAGGTACGCGAAGGTGTCATAGGCATTGAGCCAGGTGCCGTGTACCAATACGACCGGCCGCGGATGTGCGGCCGAAGGGGTGCAGTTCGCCTGGTTCGCGCCGGGTGGGGCCGCGTCCGGATGGGTGAGGCCGTAACCGAAGGCCGCCAAATAGGCGGACACTTCCGGGCCCTCGCCGACGGCGGCGGTGGCGTGGCTGCGCGCGCCGGATCCGGAACTGCTGCCGGTATCGACGATCGCCCGTGGCTGGCCGCCATTGGTCGCGGGGCGCAAGCCCGCGTTGAGGTAGTCGGTGAGTTCCTGCTGGGTGAACTGCGGTACCGGATCCGCGGCCGATACCCCGGCACCCAAACTCATGGCAAGCGCGGTCACGCCCGAAACAATGGCGGTACCGAGCGCTCTTCGAGCAATTCCGTGCTTCATTGCAAAAACCTTTCCTGCCGCCCCGTGATTGAATCGTAATAAAGCGGCCAACTCATCATCACTGCCCGATCCGTCGATGTCACTGCACTTATGGAACAAAGAAAACGGTCGACCGTCTGTCACGGAATACACGAAATACCGATAACCAGAATCGGGGCAGCACAAATCGAATTCGCGATCGCAGAGATCGCGAATTCAGCCGAGCCGCTCGGCACATATCCAATTATGTATCGCCGAGAAATTCTCACCTCACGGCGGCTGGCCGAAACAAGAAAAAATGGCCCCTCAGATGAACTGCTTCCTGAGCTCGCGCTTGAGCACCTTATGGCTGGGACCGAGCGGAAGTTCGGTGACGAATTCGACGCGCCGCGGATACTTGTGCTTCGCCAGATGCGCACGCCCGTAATCGATCACCGCTTCGGCGGTCACCGCCCCGGCGGGCACGACGACCGCGCAGACCTCTTCGCCGTAGGTGTCATCGGGCAGGCCGATGACCGCGACCGCGGCGATATCCGGATGACGCAATAGCGCCTCTTCGACCTCGGTCGGATACACGTTGAACCCACCGCGGATGATCATGTCCTTGATCCGGTCGACGATGGTCAGGTAGCCGTCGGCATCCTTGACACCGAGGTCCCCGGTGCGGAACCAGCCGTCGACGACCGCAGCGGCCGTGGCCTCCGGGTTGCCGAGGTAGCCGTTGAAAAGATTGTGGCCACGGATGACCACCTCGCCGAGTTCACCGGTGGGCAGCAGCGTAATCCGTTCGGACACATACGGATCGGCGATCTCCACGTCGACACCCCAGACCGAATGCCCGACCGTTCCCGGCTTGACACCGAAATCCGGCTGGTTCACCGCCGACGTCGGCGAGGTCTCCGACAGCCCGTAACCCTCCAGAATCGTCGCACCGAACGCGGCCCCGAACGCCTCGAGCACCGGCTCCGGCAGCGATGCGCCACCCGAGATGCACAGCCGCAGCCGCGGCGGCTCCGGCAACTCGCGAGCCGCGGCGATCAGACCGACATACATCGTCGGCACGCCGTGAAAAGTATTGACGCCCTGGGCGATCATCAGCCGAATGGCCTCGGCGGCATCGAACCGAGGCAACAGCACCAGCGTGGCGCCGGCGCGCCAGGTCGCGTTCATCGAAACCGTCTGGCCGAATACGTGGAACAGCGGCAGGGCGCCGAGCGCGACGTCATCGCTGCGCACGTCGTTGGCGTCGAAGGCATTGACCGTCGCGTTCATCACCATGTTGAGATGACTGAGCTCGGCCCCCTTCGGCCGCCCGGTGGTCCCGCTGGTGTAGAACACCACCGCCGGGTCCCCCGGCTGTCGCGACACGAAGTTCGCAATGGGTTGTGCATCAAGGGAATTCGGATCGATACAGGACACCTCAGCGGCCTCGGCGGCGGCTTGGCCCACCTCCGCGAACCACGGATGGCATACCAGCAGGCGAGCCTCGCTGTCGCGCAGCACATGCTCGGCCTCACCCGCCGTCAGCAGCAGATGCACCGGAACCACCACCGCCCCGGCGGCGAGAATCGCGTAATAGACCACCGGGAACTCGGCGGTATTGGGGCACATCAGCGCCACCCGGTCGCCGGGCCGCACACCGTGTTCGATCAGGGCGGCAGCCTGGCCACGCGCCCGTGCCCACAGCTCGGCGAAGGTGAACCGCTGTGCGCCCTCGATCAGCGCGATCCGGTCCGGTCGCCTTCTCGCTTGTTCGGCCAGGATGCTCGCCAGCGACAGTGTCGCGTTCATGAGGCCTGCCTGGTGAATCTCGTCATCGCTCTCCAAAAACTAGCAGCGCAAGTTTCGATCTAACGGTAGGGCATTGAAACTAGCGTTGCAAGTTTTTTTCGGCCTGCTGTAAGAATGCGAGTCATCGAGAGGAGGCGATACATGGCCCGACCCCGCCGACCACTGCTCAGCCGCGAGCGCATCGTCGAGACCGCACTGGCCCTTGTCGACGCGGAAGGGCTGGCGGCCGTATCGACCCGCCGCCTCGCCGCCGAACTCGGCGTGCAGGGCCCCTCGCTGTACAACCATGTCGGCACCAAGGACGAACTCATCGATGCCGTGGTCGATTCCGTACTCGGCGAGGTGGACACCTCGATGTTCGGCGAGCTGACGGCCGACAATCCGGATTGGCGGTCGGCATTGCGGCGCTGGGCCCATTCCTATCGGACCGCGGTCGCCGCACATCCGAACATCGTCCCGGCGCTGGCGAGCGGACCGGGCCACCGGGCCAATGCGCTGCGCATGGCCGATGCCGTCTTCGGCGGCCTGGTCGCGGCGAATTGGCCGCGCCGGGAGGCGACGACCGTGGGCACGCTCATGCGCTACTTCCTCACCGGCTCGTCCCTCGGCTCATTCGCCGCGGGCTTCCCCGCCGACGCCGAGGTCTACGCCGACGAATACCCACACCTGAACCAGGCCCACCTACTCGCCGACCGGCAGCAGCGAATCGATCAGGTCGCATTCGAGGTCGGCCTCGAATCGCTGCTGGACGGACTCGAGGGCCGATACCAGTTACTACTGGGTAGTCAGTAGCTCAATTCCATTGCCGGAGCTGTTGATCGGGTCACAACCGGCGAGCCGACACCTTGGTCACCGTCGCCGCGTCGGCTCGGTTGTCGCAGCAGCACACCAGCCGCGAAAACACCTACGAGAGTGCGGAATTCACCGAAACCATTCTGCCGGGCGGAGACCGGACCGCGGCCGTCGACGCCGGTTTTTCGCCATTGTCTGTGCATGGGATCACGTTGCCCCTTCGGAGCGCGACGGCCTAACGTAACATCCCGTTAACAGGACGATGTCGTCCTGACCAATTCCTTTTATTCGGTCCCGCAGGAGGACATGCCCCGCAGCGCCCGCTTTCCGCGAATCAGGAAGTGGCGCAGCAGGTGTGGTTAGAAATGGCATACGCAACGCCTTGGCAAGTCAATGAAGTTCAGCTCGGCCGGTCCGAGAACAGTGGTTATCGCATTCGCGAACTCGCCGCGCAACGTTTCGATCTACGATCCGACTGGGGCTACCTGTGCGCGGCGGGCCTGAGTCTGCTCACATTCCTACTGCTATTCCAACCCTGGGTTTCGGCGACGGGACCGAACGGCACGGTCAGCGCCAATGCCTTCGGCCGGATCGACGGCTTCACCAGCAGCACTTGGCAATCGGGCGGGTCGAATGTGGTGAGCATCAGCGGCGCATGGGCCGTCCTCACCACCATGGCAGTCGCTGGCACGGTCTTCTCGGTCGTGCTGTATTTCCGAGTCCGCAGCCAGGCACTGTCCCGACTGGTCATGGGCACCAGCGCCGCGGCCGCTCTCTTTGTGCTCATCACCCTGCTGTATCTCAACAGCAAGGCACCGGAACTGCGCGGACTCACCGAATCCGCCTCGCACGCCGGACTTTTCAGCTGGCTCTTCGGCAACGGCATGAGCTCGAACCTCGGGCCCGGTGAGCACCGAATCGCCAGTGCCGGTCTCGATCTCGGCGCGACGCTCAGCGCCATCACCGCATGCGGCGCTGCCCTTGCCGCCGCCGCCATGGGACTGCGCAAACAGCCGAGCACCGCACTTCGGATGATCGCGACTGCGCGTCCGGTTCGCGCGAAGATCGCTGCGTGACGACCTGCCTCGGGCCATCACTTGACGGTCGTATTCACCCAATCGACAACAGCGCGCTGGTACGCAACGGTATTCGGGGCGAGATTCACCGAATGTCCACTGCCGGGCAGTACGAAGGTGTGCAGCTGCGCGGCGGGGGCGAAGAACGGCGCCTCCGCGGCCTGCAGAGTGGGGGCGTCCTGGCAGATCGAATACGCGGGGCCGCAGGACAATCGGTCCAAGCTGCCATTGGCGATCATGACGGGCGCCTTGATGAAGCTGGACATCCCGGGCAGCGTGGAGGTCAGGCCGTCCGGATATTCGCTGAGCGAGAAGACCTCCTTGGTCTTCTCGTCCAACTCGACCACCTTCGGGTCGGCGTCGGGACCGAAGAAGTCCTTGGCCCGGGTGCCGGGCCGGGTGGTGAGATAGCCCGAATCCAGTGCGCGACCCGCGAATACGGGATCGTTGACAGCCTGGTAGTAGGTGGCGATGACGCCGAGCACCTCGGGAATGTTGAGGGTGTGCGAATAGCCGGTGAGCAGTACACCGTCGACATCGTTGTGCTCGGTCGCCTCGATGACAGAGGTCCCGGAGGTCAGCGAGTGACCGACGGTGACGATCTTGCCGAAGGGCTGCGCGCCAGCGAATCCGCGCCGCAGTGACTGCACGATCTCATGTAGGGCGTCCGCGGTGGCGGTGGCCGTCAGGGTCAGGGCCGGGGGGTGGGTGCTGTCGCCGTTACCGAGGCGGTCCATAGTCAGCGTCGCGAAACCGGCTCTGTTCATTGCCCGTCGGAAGCTGTAGGTCTCCGGCCGGTAGGCGAAGTCCCAATAGGTGGCGTTGTAGTTGGAGCCCGACATCAGCACCATGACGACATCGGTCGACTGCTGCGGCAGGCACAACGTCCCGACCAGATTCCCCTGCGGCACTGGGAAAGTGATCGCCTGGCAACCGTCCGACGGCGCGTTGTCATCGGCGTCGGCTACTCCCGGCGCGAGGCAGAGCAGTGCTGCGGCCGCGAGTGCGGCAATGGACCGAACCGAGCTTCGCACGGGACGCGCTCCCTTTGCTTATGTGTGAGAATCGCCAGCCTGACATCCTGATCAGTCGTTCAGTGAGGCAGGCTATAGCGCGGTATCACCGCCGCGCAAGAACTGCTGCAGGCGTCATGGAAAATGGACCGTCGGCTCGAATCCGACTGCACAGCAGGTCAATACGTGATCAACTTCGCCTCTCAGGCGCCCGCACGCGGTATGAGCTGGGCGAAGTCGACCTCCGGCGCGTCCGGATCGACCGCTCCCGCAACCACCTCCACGGTCCGCGCATCCAGCGGCGCGCACCCCGGCTCGACAAGGCTGGCATACCGATATTCGCTGTCGGCGTCGCGCATGGCGTTGGCCAGGTCTTCCTCGGTGCCGTAGCTGGTGATGCGCCACTTTCTAGCGAATCACGCTGCCGCACAACGTGTTTCGATGGCGCTGCGGGCCCGGATCCGACTTCGGCGGCATATCCGACACAGCGAAAAGCCGTATCTAGTACCGAATGCGGGAAGGTTGCGATCTACAATCCGGACTATGGGCGCGCGAGCTGTGCACTTTGTTGGCAGTTACCCGGCTGAGAGCACGGACGATGCGATGCGGGCGATGCTGGACGGGGCGGGATCGCGGCTACGGACATTGCCGACCGGCGAGACGAGCCGCTACGAGTTCTACATTCAGCCGATCATCGCGGACCTGGTGTCCCAGGGTGTGCTGGAAGTGAAGAAGCCCGGCAGCTGGCGCACCAGTCAGGAACGGATCATCCACCGCATCCCCCGCGGCGTCGAACTCACCGGCGACATGCTGGATCTCGGCTATTTCCGGGAGGCCAGGGAGGCGTTGCCGGTCTTCCAGAAACTGCGCGAGGCACGCGATCTGCCCGGCCTCTCGCTGCAGATGGGCATGCCGACGGACTTCACCATGACGTTCATCGCCTTGGGCCCGACCGGCCTGCGGTCACACAAGCAGGCGTTCACCGACGCCTCCGCGCGCGATATCGCGGCGATCCGCGAACTGGTCGGCGACGACGTCGTCATCCAGTTGGAGGCGACCGCCGAATTGGTGCTGTTGGCGAAAATGCAACCGGCACATAGACAGGTGGAGGCGGCGCTCGGATTCGGACGCGGCATCGCCGCGCTGGTCGCCGCGGCACCGGCGGGCACCCGATTCGGGGTGCACCTGTGCCTGGGCAGCATGAACAACAAGTCCCGCGCCAGGATGCGCGATACCCGGCCGCTGGTTGATCTGGCCAATTCCATTGCGCGGCACTGGCCGTCGGGCCGCGTGCTGGAATACGTGCACGGACCGCTGGCGGCGGGTGATGTGCCACCGTCGAGGCGGCCGGAATTCTACGCGCCACTGCGTGATCTGCGGCTGGGCGGCGGCACCGCCTTCTATGCCGGTTTGGTGCACGACATCCCGACCGAGTCGCAGCAGGTGCAGACGTTGCGCATGGTCGAAAGTGCGCTGGGCCGACCGGTCGACGGCGTCGCCAGCGCCTGCGGGCTGGGCCGCAGGCCCCGGGAGATCGCCGACGCGATGGTGGTGCGTGCCGATACCATCGCCGCGGCGGAGTAATCCCGCCGCCCGAATACCGTTGCGGCCCTAGTTCTTACGGGCGACGCCGCCCATGAGCACCAAACCGGTCTTCGGCGTTTCACCGTCGAGCCAGTTCTGCACCTCCACCAAGCCGGGCTCTAGCATTTCGAAGCCGTCGAAATACTTGGTCACTTCGGCCCGAGATCGGTAAAGGACCTGAGCCGTACTACCTGCGGCCTGCGCGGTCGACTGCGCGATGAAGTCCGGATCACTGTCGTCGGACGCGTGGGTGAAGATGAAGTAGCTGCCCGGCGCCAGCGCGTCGTACAAGCGCGCGATGATCTCGGCCGGATGCTCATCGTCCATGATGTAGTGCAGCACGCCGACCAGCACGATCGCGACCGGCTGCGAGAAATCGATCTGCGCCTCGGCTTGCACCCGCTCGATGATGTCGTCCGGACGACGCGCGTCGGCCTGCATCGGAGTCACCCCGGGCAGGCCGGTCAGCAGTGCGTTGTTATGCGCGAACACGACCGCGTCGTAGTCGACGGCCACCACCTTCGACGACGCATCGATCTGCTGGACCAACTCGTGCAGGCTGGGTGAGGCCGGGATTCCGGCGCCGATATCGATGAACTGGCGCACTCCCGCCTCGGCCGCTATCTCGGCGCCCCGGAGCATGAACTTGCGAACCAGCCAGGCCAGTGTCCGGGTATCCGGCGCTATCTGCAGCATGCGGTGGGCCAGCATCTGGTCCGCCTCGTAGTTGTCCTTGCCGCCCAGCAAATAGTTGTACACCCGGGCCGAATTCGGCTTCGAGGGATCGACGCCCGCCGGTACTCGCTTGACGTCCGACACCGCACCTCCCTCGATATCCTCGATCATCGTAACAAGCCTTCCCTGCCATCCGGCAGAAATGTGCTGGCGACCTGGGATATCCCCCCGCCCCGGCAACCACCAACTCTCGATCAATTGGTTCAACTAACGCGAATTCGTAAATGATAGCGCTACAACGACATTCGGCGATCTCACCACCACCGTCCCCGCGCGGTGAGCTTTGCCGCCGATCCCGCCTTCCGGGAACGATTCCGACGCGAGGCGCACGCCACCGCCCGGCTGCGCGAACCACATGTGATCCCGATCCACAACTACGGCGAAATCCGCGGCCGCCTCTACCTGGATATGCGGATGATCGACGGCATGGACGCGAAAACCCTGATCACCCGCCACGGTGCGATGTCGCCGCAGATGGCGGTCGCGGTGATCAGCCAAGCCGCGGCTGCGCTGGACGCGGCCTCGAACAACAGATCGCGGCGCACCTGACCGCCGCACCTTTCGCCTGGAGTCCGGGCAACGCCAGCCGCACCGCAATCACCGAGCCCGCTTGGAAGCACACGGCGATCGACCGAAGTGGCCTGCGAACCGCTCCAGCTACCGATGAGCCGTACCCGTCCAAGCCGGAGGAACCCGCGAGCCAGGCCGTCGCGGACTATCGCGACGGCATATGGATCGTGGTCAGAGAGCTGCCGCCGGCGCCATACTGCACGAGTCCGATCAACAACACCACTATGGATTCACCTGTGTGGCAGCGGTTTGTAGTCCGATCCGCCGCCCAGTCTCATCAAATCCCTGACCGGCACCAGGGGCCTCGACAAGAACGACCCGTGTCGCGGGACCAGCCGCGGGATCGTCGAAATGCAGCGGGTCGGCGACTGAACCCGCGACATCATCGCCCGCGTTAGGCATAGCCATAGATTTGCTCGACGCGCACAGAATTCGACGGTTCTCCCTGCTCCGCCCGCGTCGGCCGCTTAAGCTGTCTGCGCCGCAATATGCGACAAATATTCGAGGTCGGAAGTGCTGAGGTAGACGTCCAGGAGGTGCGGAATGCCGGAAGCCGGTCGTTGGCGCGGATCACGTCCGATATTGATTGCGAGCATGTTGCCACTTGCGGTCGTTCTCGGAACCGGAGTAGCTGGCGCATCCCCGAGTGATACGGCGCGGGCACCTGCCACGCCAGCTACGACAGTGGACTGGCTATCGCTCACGCAGCAGGCGCAACGTCCGTTCCCGACGAATCCGCTCACCGCCGGAAATTGGATCCGAATGGTGGACGCGCCGGACTCACCCCCGGCCGCGGATCAGCAGCCGATCCAGGCGTTCTGCGCGCAGGTCCCGGTAGATCCCGCCACGTGCATCATCACCGCCGTCGACGCGGGCGTCGGTGCGGCAATCGGCGCTGGCATCGGCGCGGGAGTGGCCGCGCCCGTCGCGATTGGCGCCGCCATGATCGGCGCGGCCGCCGGGTTCGTCGTCGGTACGCCATTCCTGCCGACCGGCTGGGTTGTGGGCCCGCTCCTCGGCGCGGCCGTCGGCGTCGCCGTCGTTGCCATACCTGCCGCCCTGCTCGGTGGGGCGCTCGGGGCGTCGGTCGGGGCAATAGTGGGCATCAACACGCCCCCGCCGCAAGCGGACGGCCGAACCGATGGGTCCGGCGCGGCCACCCCGTCGCCGCGATACGACGCGGTCAACGCTCCAGTCGGGCATTGAGAATCCGGGCGATCTGAGCAACCGCACCCGGTTCGGTCATCCCGAGGTGGGCCGCATCGATGTCGAAATTCGAAATCTGCCCGCGGACCACCTGCGCCCATCCCTCGTGACCCACGGCATCGGCTCGCCTTTCACGTGTCGCGGTGAAATAGAGCATGTCGCTGTCCAAGACCGCCGGCCGCCACCCACTGGCTGCCCGGATCGCCAGGTTGTAGGCGTCGGTCAGGCGCTCGATCCTTGCGGCGTCGATGCCGAGGCTGCCCCCCAGATGCCGTTCGATCAGGTCGGCGGCCTCCTCGGCGGTCGCATCGGGGCTCACGAAATCGACACCCATCACCGGGCCGAGATTGCTGATCAGTTCTCCGGCCGTGACGGCGTAGAGCGTCGACTCGTCGACACCGCCGACCTCAGCATCCAACAGTGCCAGTAGCCCGACCTGTTCACCGGCGGCGCGCATCTCGACGGCAATGGCGTGGGCGATCGCACCACCCAGCGACCAGCCGAGGAGGTGATAGGGGCCGTGTGGCTGAACCGCGCGAATCTCATCGAAGTAGCGTTCGGCCATTTCCTCGATCGACGTCGGACCGGGGACCTCGCCGCCGATTTGTGGCGCCTGAATGCCGTAGATCGGTCGACCGTCGGACAGGTACCGGTCGAGTGTCTGGTAACACCACGACAGCCCCAAGGCCGGGTGGATACAGAACAGTGGTGGTCGCTCACCGCCGGTCCGAATCGGTAGCAGCACGTCGAAGCCGATATCGGTCCCGTCGACGGCGGAACCGGAGCGCATTCCGGATTCGATCCGCTTCGCCAGATCGGCCGGACAGGGATCCGACATCATCCAGCTGATCGGAACCTCGTAGTCGAGTTCCTTGCGCAACTCGCTCACCACTTGCACCGATTTCAGCGAATTACCACCCAATGCGTAGAAGTCGTCGTCCGCGCCCACCCGATCCACGCCGAGTACCGCCCCGAAGGCCCGCGCAACCTCCCCTTCCAGCCACGACGAGGGCTCCCTGAACTCCCCGATCGCGAGCACCGGCTCCGGTAGCCGCGTGCGGTCCAGCTTGCCCGACGCGGTGAGGGGCACCGTGTCGAGCACCATCACCGTGGTGGGCACCATGTAGTCGGGCAGTTCGGTGGCCGCGTACGCCAAGACCGCCGCAGTGTCGACCGTGGCGCCCGCGGCGGGCACCAGGTAGCCGACGAGATGGTCCACCGCACCGGAGGAGCGCACCACGGCGATCGCCCGGGCGACGCTCGGGTGCTCGGCGAGTACCGCCTCGATTTCACCGAGTTCGATACGCAGGCCGCGCAGCTTCACCTGGAAATCGGTGCGGCCCAGATATTCCAATTCGCCGGTATGGCGCCAGCGCACCAAGTCGCCGGTGCGGTACATGCGCCGGCCGTCGGCGTACGGGTCGGGCACGAACCGTTCCGCGGTGAGGCCCGGACGTGACTGATAGCCGCGCGCGAGCTGGGCGCCCGCCAGGTACAGCTCCCCAGCGACACCGGGCGGTACCGGATGTAACCGGTTGTCGAGGACGTATGCCCGCGCGTTCCACACCGGTGTGCCCATCGGCATGGCCCCGCTGTCGGCCTCGGTCACCCGATGCGCGGTCGCGCACACGGTGAACTCGGTCGGCCCGTACAGATTGTGCAACTCGACCTCGGGCGCTATTCGCCGCACCGCGGCCACCACCTCGGGGCCGAATGCCTCACCGCCCACCAGGAGCGTCCGCACCGACTCAACCGATTCCGCGTCCGCCGCGTCCGCGAATACCGCCATCATCGACGGCACGAACGCGGTGATCGTAACCCGCTGGGTGGCAATGGTTTCCGCGAGATACGCCAGGTCGGTATGGCGGTCGGCGCGGGTGATCACCAGCCGCGCCCCCATCGCCAGTGTCGCGAACAGCTCCCACACCGACATGTCGAATGTGGCCGGGGACTTGTGCAGCACTACGTCATTCGGTGTCAGCGCGTAGGTCTCGTTGACCCACCGCACCTGGTTCACCACCGAACCATGCAATACCGCAACACCTTTCGGCCGCCCGGTCGAACCCGAAGTGAAGAGCACGTACGCGATGTTGTGCGGTCGCAGCGGTGCGAGCCGATCGGCGTCGGTGACCGGCGCGTCATCGAATCCGGACAGCTCCAGCCCATCGAGGGTCGACAGCTCCAGCACCGGCGCGGCGATCGAGATCATGTACGCGATGCGGTCGTCCGGAAGGTCCGGATCGACCGGCACATACCCACCGCCGGCGGCGTGCACCGCGTACACGGCGGTGACCTGGTCCAGTGAACGCCGCATGCGCAGCGCCACCAACGACTCCGGACCCACTCCACGGGAGATCAACCAGCGCGCCAATCGGTATACGCGAGACGCGAATTCCGCATAGGTCAGCGACTGTTCGCCGGATATCAGCGCGGGCCGGTCCGCATGCGCCCGCACGGAGTGGGCGAAGAGCGAGGCGAGCGTCTCGCCGGGAGGGAGCCTGCGGTCGGTCGAATTCCACTGTGTGAGAACGGCTTTCCGTTCATCGGCGGCGAGCAGATCCACCTCGTGCACCGGCTGTGCCGAATCGGTCGCCAGCGCGTCGAGCAGCCGCAGCAGGCGATCGACGATCGCGGTCACTGTCGGCGCGTCGAACAGGTCGCTCGCGTAGGTCACCGCGCCGCTGATGCCGGCCGGGGCACCGGCGGAGTCGTAGGAATCCGACACCGCGATCTGCAGATCGAACAGTGCGGTGTCGGTGTCGGCCGTCACGGCCGACACCGAGAGTCCCGGAAGTTCGAACTGGGCCCTGGCGACGTTCTGGAATGCCAGCATCACCTGGAACAGTGGATGGTGGGCGTGCGACCGCACCGGGTTCAGCTCCTGCACCAGCCGCTCGAACGGAACATCGGCGTGCCCGAACGCGGCCAGATCGGTCCCGCGCACGTGCTCGAGCAGCTGGGTGAACGTCATCCCCGGGGTCAACCGGGTCCGCAGCACCAGGGTATTGACGAACATCCCGACCAGATCGTCGAGTTCGGGCTCGCCGCGTCCGGCATACGGAGTGCCGATCGCTATATCGTCGGTACCGGCCAGCCGGGCCAGCGTGGCCGCCAGCGCAGCGTGGAAGACCATGAACAGCGACGTGTTGTGCGCTCGCGCGACCCGCTGCAATCCCGCGTGCAGATCGGCACCGACGGTTATCGGCACGCTCGCGCCCGCATAGGTCTGCATGGGCGGACGCGGTCGGTCGGTCGGCAGCTCCAGCAAAACCGGGAGCTCCGCCAATTCGAGTGTCCAGTAGTCGATCTGGGCGCGCAGCAGCGATTCGGGATCGTCTTCGGTCCCCAGCACGGTGCGCTGCCAGATCGCGTAGTCGGCGTACTGGATCGGCAGCAGCGGCCAGCTCAGTGGCTGCCCGAGCAGGTGTGCGGTGTACGCCGTCATCATGTCCCGTGCCAGCGGGCCCAGCGACGACCCGTCGCAGGAAATGTGGTGCGCCACCACGGCCAGCACCCACTCGGCCTGCCCGAGTTCGAACAACCGCACCCGCACCGGCGCCTCGACCGTCACATCGAACACCGTCGAGACGAACGCCGACAACGACTCGGCCAGTTCCGGTTCCGCGACCGGGGTCACGGTGATCGGCGCGATCGCCTCGGCGGCGGGGAGGACGACTTGCGACGGCTCGCCCTCGGCATACGGGTATACGGTCCGCAGCACCTCGTGCCGGTTCAGCACATCCTCGATGGCCGCGCGCAGCGCGTCCAGATCCAGCTGTCCGGACAGCCGCAGCACGATCGGAATGCTGTAGGCGGCCGAGTCGGGCTCGAGCCGGTTCAGGAACCACATCCGCTGCTGTGCGTACGACAGCGGAATTCGCTGCGGCCGTGGCTGTGCGGTCAGCGCCACCCGACCGGTGTCGGCCTGCGATTCGGCGCGCGCGGCCAACCTCGCGACCGTCGGCGCCTCGAAGATCATCGACACCGGGACGGTCGCGTCGAGCGCGGCACCGATCCGCGCGGCCACGCGGGTGGCCACCAGGCTGTTGCCACCGAGTTCGAAAAAGTCGTCGTCGGCGCCCACCGGACCGCCGATGCCGAGGAGGTCGGCGAATACACCGGCCACTATTTCCTCCACCGGTGACCCCGGGGCCCGGAATCGCTTGGCCTGGACGACGGGTGCGGGCAGGGCCGCGCGGTCGAGCTTGCCATTCGGCGACAGGGGGATGGCGTCGAGGATCATCACCGCGGCGGGCACCAGGTACGACGGCAGCATCTCGGCCAACGCCGCCCGCAACTCCTCGCCCGAGAGACTCGCCCCGGTTTCGGGTACCGCATAGGACACCAACTGCGCCGGACCCGTGCCCGCATGCCACGGCATCGTGACCGCGTATGCCACCTCCGCCCGCGCGCTCAGCACCGCGTCGATCTCGCCCAGCTCGACCCGGTAGCCACGGATTTTCACCTGGAAATCGTTGCGCCCCAAGAACTCCAGGGCACCGTCGGTATTCCAGCGCACCACATCACCGGTGCGGTACATGCGGCGTCCCGGTTCCCCGAACGGATGCGCCACGAACCGCGCCGCACTCGTAGCCGCCATGTCGAGGTACCCGCGCGCCAGCGCCGGGCCCGCCAGATACAACTCTCCGGCCACCCCGACGGGCACCGGCTGCAGCCGGGCATCCAAGACCAGCGCCTGTACGCCCTGCAGCGGGGCACCGATCGTCGGCCGGTCACCAGGCCGCAGCTCACCCGTCGCCGTCGCGACCATCGTGACCTCGGTCGGCCCGTACAGCTCCCGGAACGTCCGGGCGCCGGCGAAGTCGGTGCCCGCCCACCGATTCACCAGATCCGCCGGGACCTCGTCACCACCGGACATCACCACCCGCAAGTCGTCCAGCCCGGCCGGATCCACCGACGCGAGCGCGGCCGGGGTCATGAAGGCGTGGGTAACCCGCTGCGCGCGCAGGAGTTCGGCCAACTCACCGCCGCCGTAGATCCGCGTCGGCGCCACGATCAGCGCACCGGCCCGGCTGACCGCCATCAGGGTCTCCAGCAGGGCGGCGTCGAACGACGGCGACGCGAAATGCAACACCCTGGACGTGTGCCGGAGCTCGGGGTCGGCGCGTAGCGCCGAGACGAAGTCGGCGATGCCGGAATGTGTGACGGCGACGCCCTTCGGCACCCCGGTGGATCCGGAGGTGAAGACCACGTAGGCAATGTTCGAGGCCCGCAGCGGTCGCAGCCGCTCGTCATCACCGACCGGGCCGCTCGCCAACCCGTCGATCCGGGCGGCGACGGCCGCGTCGTCGAGCACGATCCACTCCACCGAATCGGGCATCTCGGCCCGCGCCGACGACACCGTCACGCCCAGCGCCGCACCCGAATCCGACACCATCTGCTCGATTCGGCCCTCGGGATAGCTGGGGTCCACCGGCACGTACGCCGCACCCGACTTCACCACCGCCCACCACGCGACGACGGACTCCATCGACCGCGCCGCCGCCACCAGCACCGGACACTCCGGTCCCGCGCCACGGCGGATCAGCAACCTCGCCAGCCGGTTCGATCGCTCGTCCAGCTGTGCATACGACAACGTGGCAGCCCCCGAGACCACGGCGATACCGTCGCGGTTGTCCCGGACGGCCGAGGCGAACACCTCCGGCAGCAATCCGGACGGCTCCAGCGCCGCCACGGCATGTGCCCCCACCCGCGACGTGAGCATCGCGCGCTCGTCGGCTTCCAGCCAGTCGATATCCCCGACCACTACGGCCGGATCATCGGCGACGGCTTCCAGTACCCGCACCAGCCGTCGCACGATTCCCGCCGCGGTCGCCTCGTCGAACAGATCCCGCGCATAACTCATCATGCCCGAGATGCCTTGCGCCACACCGGTATTGCCGAATGAATCGGATAACACCAGCTGCAGGTCGAACTGGCTCGCCCCGGTATCCACATCCGCCCGCGCGATCCGGACGTCGGGCAGCGCCACATCGACCGTCGACACGTTCTGGAACGCCAGGGCCACCTGGAACAGCGGATGCCGCGCCGCCGATCGCTCCGGGTTCAACTCCTCCACAACCCGCTCGAACGGCACGTCCGCGTGCTCGAACGCCAGCAGGTCCGTCTCCCGGGTGCGCATCAGCAACTCGGCGAACGGCTCGCCCGTATCCACCCGGGTCCGCAATGCCAGCGTGTTCACCAACATCCCCACCAGATCGTCCAGGCCGGGCTCGCCCCGGCCCGCGACCGGGGTGCCGATCACCACGTCATCGCTGGCACTGAGCCGCCCCAATACCGTTGCCAGCGCCGCATGTATCACCATGAACAGTGACGACCCCCGCGACCGTGCCAGCATGAGCAGCCGCTCGTGCAGCCGCGCACCGATGCGCACCGGTACCCGGCCTCCCGACAGCGATGCGACGGGCGGGCGTGGTCGGTCCGTCGGTAGTTCCAGCCGGTCCGGTGCGCCCGCGAGCGTCGAGCGCCAGAACTCCAGCTGCGCGGACATCAACGAGGTCGGATCGTCGGCGGCCCCCAGCATCTGCCGCTGCCACCACGCGAAATCCGCGTACTGCACAGCGAGAGGCTCCCATTCCGGCGCGTGCCCGGCCAGTCGCGTGGCATAGGCCACCATCACGTCACGCGCCAGTGGCCCCATCGACTGACCATCGCCGGCGATGTGATGGACGACCAGCACCAGCAGGAATTCTCCGGTGTCACTGTCGCGCTCGGCGCCGAGCTCGAACAATCCCACTCGCATCGGCACTGCGGCAGTCACATCGAATCCGCGCCGCACGAACTCGCCCACCACATCCGGGACCGAATCCGCCGGTATCCGCACCGGCTCCACCGGCACCACGGGCTCGTCGAGAACGACCTGCCGCGGCTCACCGGAGATTTCCGGATATATCGTCCGCAATACTTCGTGACGCGCGACCACATCTGCGAGCGCGGCCGCCAGCGCTTCGGTGTCCAGCCGTCCCGACAACCGCAGCATCACCGGAATGTTGTACGCCGCAGTGTCCGGCTCGAACCGGTTCAGGAACCACATCCGCTGCTGCGCGAGCGACAGCGGTACCGGGTCGGGCCGCACGCCCGGCAGCAGGGGCAGCCGGGCGCCACCGTTGAGTGTCCTCGCGAGTGCGGCCAATCCGCCGACTGTCGGCGCCTCGAAAACCGACCGCACCGGCACTCGCACGTCCAGGGCCGCACCTATGCGCCCCACCACCAGCGACGCGCTCAGCGAATCGCCGCCCAGTGCGAAGAAGTCGTCGTCGACTCCCACCCGGTCCACATCGAGCACCTGCTCGAATGTTCGCGCGACCATTTCTTCTAATCCCGGCGCGGGCGCCCTGAACTCTCGCGCGGCGGCAATCGGCTCGGGCAACCGCTCGCGATCCAGTTTCCCGTTGGCGGTCAGCGGCACCTCGTCCAGCACCATGACCGCGGACGGCACCATGTACCCGGGCAACGCCTCGGCCAGCGCCGAACGCAACTCCGCGCCCGATAGCTCCATCCCGGTCGCAGGCACGACATAGGACACCAGCAGCACCGGCCGCCCGTCGTCGCCGCGCGGCACGGTGACCGCGTATGCCACATCCGCACGCGCACCCAGCACCGCGTCGATCTCCCCCAGCTCGACCCTGGTGCCGCGCACCTTCACCTGAAAATCGTTGCGCCCCAAGAACTCCATCTCGCCATCGGCGCTGCGGCGCACCACGTCACCGGTGCGGTACATGCGCTGACCCGGCTCCCCGAACGGGCATGCGACGAACCCCGCCGCGGTCAACCCCATCCTGGCGACGTACCCATCGGCCAGGCCGGCGCCGAACAGGTACAGCTCGCCCGCGACACCGTGTGGCACGGGCCGCAACCAGGTATCCAGGACCACGGCCGCGACGGCGCCGACCGGCCTGCCGATCGTGATCGCGGCACCGGGCGCCAGTGCATCGCTTGCGGTAGCCCAGATCGTGCTTTCGCTCGGCCCGTAGAGATTGACCATGGTGCGATGCGGCGCCCACCGATCGACCAGTTCCGGCCCGACCGGCTCACCGGCGGTTGCCAGCACGCGCAGCCCGTCGAGACCGTCGCACGGGACCGTCGCCAGCGCCGAGGGGGTCACGACGGCATGCGAAATACGTTCGCGCCCGATCAGATCCGCCAGCTCGGGGCCGGCGTAGACATCGGCAGGCGATACGACCAGCCGGCCGCCCGAGCCGTGCGCCATCAACAACTCGAACACCGAGGCGTCGAAGCTGGGCGAGGCGACCTGCAGGACCACCGACATCGGGTCGACGCCGAATATTCGCCGCTGTGCCGCGACGATATCGGCCAGGCCGCGATGACTGACGAGCACGCCCTTGGGCGTTCCGGTCGACCCGGAGGTGTAGCTCACGTATGCGGTCTGGCCCCGCCGAATCGGTCCGCCGCGTTCGGCATCGGTGATCGGCATGGCCGCAACCGAGTCCACGGCGCCGAGCGTCTGCTCCTCGTCGAGGATCAGCCAGTCGACGCCATCGGGCGGACGCTTCCCGGCGGACGTATCGGTCAGCCCGAGCACGGTTTTCGAGTCCGACAGCAGAAATTCGATCCGCTCCGCCGGCAGGGTCGGATCGATCGGCAGGAATGCGGCACCGGTCTTCGCCACGGCCCACAGGGTGACCGTCGCCGCCAGGGATCGCGGAAGCACGGAGGCGACGACCTGTCCCCGTCGGGCGCCACGGCGCAGCAGGATCCGAGCCAGACGTTCGGATCGCTCGTCGAGCTGCCGGTAGGTCATGGCGGCCGTGCCGCACCGCACGGCGATCGCGTCGGGTTCGGCGGCGGCGGAAGCGGCGAGTATCCGGTCCAACGTATCCGGGATCGCGGCTCGGGCACTCGAAACCGGCCACGCCGGCCCCGGTTCCTCATCGAGCGCCAGCTCGACCAGCCGCACGTCGGCGTTGGCGGCGATCCGGCACAGCAACTCGACGAAGCGGTCGAGGATGCGGCGCGCCGACGCGGTGTCGAATTCACGGTCGTGGAATCGGAGGGTGATCCGCAGTCCCTGTGCCGCACCGTGCTCGGACTGCTTCGGTTCCACGATCAGGCTCAGCGGGTACGGCGTCGCGTCCACACCGCTGAGTTCGTCCACCCGCAGGCCCGCCGAATCGACGAGCTGCTGCAGTGCCGTCCGGTCGACGGGGAACGACTGGAAGGTGATGGCGGTGTCGAAGAGTTCGGGCAGGCCGACGCTGCGGTGGATCTCGGGTAGGCCGATATGGTGATGATCCAGCATGCGGGCATGCCGCGCCTGAATGCCGGTCAGCAACTCGCGCACCGTCATTGTGGGTTCGAGCGGGACTCGCACCGGAATCGTATTCAGGAACATGCCGAGCGTCTGATCGACCAGCGGCAACTCCGGGGGCCGGCCCGACACCGAGGAGCCGAAGATCACATCGGTCTCACCGGTCAGTATGCGCAGATTCAGGGCCCAGGCCGCGGCGACGGCCGTGTTGATGGTGACGGCCGCCTGCGCCGCCACTCGACGGAGTTCTCCGAAACGATCCGCCGTCAGCTCGGCCCCGACCTCGGCGGCGGATACCGACCCCGTCGCACCGGCGGCGCGGGACACCCGGGTGGGTGCGTCGACATCCGAAAAGGCTTGCGCCCATGCCGCTTTGGATGCGGCGCTGTCCTGCCGACCCAGCCAGGACAAATAGTCGCGGTAGGAGGGCGCGGGTCCGGCGGAGTCGATATGTGCGGGAGATCCGTAGTAGTCGAGCACTTCTCGCATCAGCAGCGGCATCGACCAGCCGTCCAGGATCACATGGTGATTCGTGACGAGCAGCCGGAAGGACCCCGAATCGAGACGGATCAGCGTGAAGCGCAGCAGCGGCGGAGCCGACAGATCGAATCCCGCCGCCGCGTCCGCCGCGGCAATCGATGCTGGGTCGGCCGGGGATTGCCCATTGCCCCCACCGGCGAGATCGATCTCCCGGAACCCGATCTCGGCATGGTCCAGCACGATCTGGCACGGCCCGGCCGAGGTCTCCACAAAGGCGGCCCGCAGGATATCGTGCCGGTCGACCACGGCCTGAGCGGCACGTCGCAGGCGCTCACCGTCGACCGCGCCGGAAAATCCGATCATCGTCTGGACGGTGTAGTTGTCCACGGCATCCGGGTCGAAGGTCGAGTGGAAGTGCACGCCGGATTGCATGGGCGACAATGGCCATACGTCGGACAGGCCCCGGTACTGCCGCTCGAGCCGATCGATGTCCTGTTGGGTGAGCGCGACGAGCGGAGAATCCGAGGCGCGATCCGCCGTCGGGCGTCGAGGGGGTTCCTCGATTGCCACCGCGGCCGCAGCATCGCCCGCCATCGCGGCGAGGGCGGCAACGGTCTTGCCTTCGAATACATCTCGCGGCGTGAGCGTGAGTCCGGCGGATCTCGCCAGAGCCACCAGCCGCATCGAGACGATGCTGTCCCCGCCGAGCGCGAAGAAGTTGCTATCGGCGGATACGGTTTCGAGATGGAGCACATCGGCGAAGAGTTTCGCCACCACCTGCTCCGCATGCGTCGACGGCGGTCTGCCAGGTGCGCCGTCGGACTCGAAGGCGCGCTGCTGCAATGCTTTCCGATCGATCTTTCCGGTAGGCGTACACGGCATCTCCTCGAGCCGCACGATCGCCGCGGGATTCATATAGCGAGGTAGCCTGCCCGCGAGATCGTCGCCGAGTGCCGCCACATCTACGGCGGCGCCCGGCGCGGCGACGACATAGGACACCAGAACCGGTTCGCCGGCAGGGCCTTTCACCGCAACGGTGGCGACGCTCGCTACCTCCGGATGCCGGGCCACACGGGCATCGATTTCCCCCAGCTCGATCCGCAGGCCGTGAATCTTGACCTGTTGATCGGAGCGGCCCAGGTATTCCAATGCCAACCCGGCGCGTCCGCGCACCCAGCGCACGCAATCACCGGTGCGGTAGATCCGCTCGCCGCGGGTGGATCGCGGATCCGCCACGAAGCGCGACGCGGTCACGCCCGGTCGATCGACGTAGCCGCGGGCGAGTCCGGGCCCACCGATATAGAGTTCGCCCGCGACACCGACCGGCACCGGTCGCAGCCACGTGTCGAGAACCATGGCGGACGCGCCTCGGATCGGGCCACCGATCGTCACCGGCTCGCCGGGTACCAGGGCATCGGACCCCGTCGCCCAGATCGTGCACTCGGTCGGCCCGTAATGATTCATCAGCTGTCGCCCGGGACCCCACCGGTTCACGGTTTCCGGCCCGGTCGCTTCGCCGACGACCGCGAGCGATGTCAACGACGGCGTCCGGGACGGATCCATGGTGTTCAGCACCGACGGGGTGAGGATCGCATGCGAAACCTGCTGCGACCGAAGCAATTCCTCCAGGTCCGTCCCGCCGTACACCTGCGGCGGCGCCACCACGAGACAGGCGCCACTGCCGTGCGCCAGCAGCAATTCCGACAAGCAGGCGTCGAATCCTGGCGACGCGACCTGCAACACCACCGAATCCGTACCCACACCGAAGGCATCGACATGCGCCGCGACAAGGTCGGCCAGACCTCGATGACTGAGGTGGACCGCCTTCGGCTTGCCGGTCGATCCGGACGTGTAGATCACATATGCCGCATTGTCGGCCGACAGCCGGTCGGCCCCGGCCGGGACACCGGACGGACGAGGTAGACCGGTATCCGAAGCCGAAGCATCCAGCATCAACCAGTCGACCGTATCCGGAAGCTGCTGTGCCACAGCACTGTTCGTCACGCCTAGACCAGTCCGCGAGTCGGCCAGCAACTCCCCGATCCGCGCGGCGGGAGTGCCGGGATCCAACGGCAGGAAGGCGGCACCTGTTTTCGCCACCGCCCAGATCGCAACGACCAGTTCGGCCGAACGGGGCACCGCCACTGCGACGATCGACTCGGCGCGAGCACCATGGCCGACCAGCAGGCGAGCGAACCCGTCGGCGCGATGCTCCAGCTCACGATAGGTCCACGTAGTGTCGCCGCACCGCAGCGCCACGGCATCCGGATACCTGCGCGCGGTCCCCGTCAGGATGTCGCGGAGCACGAGCTCCGCCGCCGGCTCCGCGCCGCCGACCGAAAGCAGTTCCGCGCGTTCGCAATCCCAGCAGGAGGAGATCGCGGCGACCTTCCGGGCGGGATCGCTGACGATCTGGGTGAGCAGCAATTCGAATCGTTCGAGCAGTGTGCGGGCAGCGTCGGAATCGAAGCGGTCGGTGGCGAATTTCAGCGTCACCGTGTAGGTGCCGGGCTCGTCGGTGTCCGGCCGTCCGTCGCGACTCGACCGCGGCGGGGTCACCTGCAAACTCAGCGGATACGGCGTGGCATCGTGTGCGTCGATGTCGACGAGCCGCAATCCGGCGTCGGAGAGATCGCGTGCCAACAGTTCCCGGTCGAGTGGATAGGACTCGAGGACCGTCGCGGTGTCGAACATATCGGTGATACCGGCGGCCCGTTGCAGCTCCGCCAAGCCGATGTGTTGGTGATCCAGCATCGCGACCTGCTCGGATTGCACGCGGACGAGCAGGTCGCCGATGGTTTCGTCGGGTTCGAGCCGGACTCGGACGGGCAGCGTGTTGACCAGGAGCCCGACCATGCGCTCGACATCGGGAATTCGCGGCGGACGGTGCGACACCGTATTGCCGAACACCACGTCCGACCGTCCGGTCAGCACCGCCACCAGCAATGCCCACGCCACCTGTAGGGCCGTATTGGCAGTGACGCCGTGCGAGCGGCCCAGATCGAGAATCGCGGCGGTGGTCGCGGCGTCCAGATTCAGGCCGACTTCGTCGGCGTGCGCGGTGACGGTCCGATCCGGCCCGCTCGTGACCCGCGTCGGACCGTCGATTCCGGCGAGCATCTCCCGCCACGCGGCGGTCGCGGCGTCGCGATCCTGAGCCTGCAGCCACTGCAGATACTCTCGGTACGAACGCGGGGGCGCGAGTTCGGCGGTATCGCAATCGGATACGTACAACGAGAGCAACTCGTGGATCAGCAGGGGCATCGACCAACCGTCCAGCACGAGGTGGTGGTTGGTGACCAGCAACTGGAACATATCGACGCCGGTGCGCACGAGGTGGAAACGCACCAGCGGCGGGCGGGCCGGGTCGAACGGAGCCGCGGCCGCCGTCGCGAGTCGTCGAAGGGCTGCCGCCTGCTCACCGACATCGCTGATATCGGTGATACTCGACTCGGCCCAATCGACCCTGGTGTCGCGCAACAGGATCTGACGAGGCCCATCGTCACTCTCGACGAACGCGGTCCGCAGGCTGTCGTGTCGATCGATGAGCACCTGCGCGGCCCGCCGCATCCGCTCCCCATCCAGCTGCCCGGCAAAAGTCAGCGCCGCCTGCACGATGTAGCCGTCGACGCCGTCCCGGTCGTAGATCGTGTGGAACAGCAGCCCGGACTGCAGGGCGGTGAGTGGCCACACATCGGTCATCGACGGGTACTCCCGCAGCCAGTGGTCGACATCGTCCTGCGATACCGCGGTGAGCGGGAAGTCGGATGGCGTGAAGCCGTACGCGGTCTCGGATCGGACGTGATCGGCGAGCGCCCCCAGCGCTCTGGCCCACAGCCCGGCGAGCTCGTCGACCTCCGCAACGCCCAATACCTGCGAGGCGAACTCCCAGGTCGCGTCGAGTTCGAGCCCGTCGCGACCTTCCTCGGCGATCGCATTGATATCGAGCACGGCCGACAGCGCCATCCCCGGATCGCTCGTCGCGGTCAGTGCGGTGAATTCGGTGGTGGGTGCCCAGGGCCCCGAGCGTTCACCGAAACCCACCCGTCCGAGGTAGTTGAAACTGATCTGGGGTTCGGGCAGGTCCGCGAGCTCGGCGCCGCCCTGGGAATCGAGATGACGCAGCATCTGATAGCCGATGCCGTTGCCGGGCACCGCGCGCAGCTGCTCCTTCACCTGCTTTATCGCCAGTCCCGCGCCCATGCCGCCGGCCAGCGCATCATCGAGGTCGATGTCGTCCCATTCGATCCGGACCGGGAAGCGTGTGGTGAACCAGCCAACGGTGGCGCTGAGGTCGGCGCCGGGTACGGCCGCCTCCTCGCGGCCGTGTCCCTCCAGCGAGATCAACTCTCCGGCGGCGACCGCCGTACCGCGCCTGCGCCGCCACTCACCGAGTGCCAGGACCAGGGCCGCCAGCAGCGGATCGTTGGCACTGCAGTGGAAGCGGTCCGGAATGGTGGTGAGTACCGCCTCGGCAACCGCCGCCGGAATGCGCTGGTGTACCCGGCCCGCCGTGGCCACGACATCACGATCCGGGACCAGACGACGCGATCCGAGCAGCTGATCGCCGCGCACGAGTATGTCTTTCCACAGTTCGAGCTCCGCCGACCGCCGGCCGGGCGCCTGCTCGACCAGGCCGTGCGCCCACCGCCGAAACGAGGTGGTGACCGGGCCGAAATGCGGTTCGCCGCCGTCGCAAGCCTGCGACCACGCCTGCGCGAGGTCGGCGAGAATGATGCGCCACGACACCGCGTCGACGGCGAGATGGTGGATCACCAGCCACATCAGGTCGGGTCCCGAGCCGTCCCGATCCTGAATCCAGACGGCCTGCACGAGCACACCATTGTCCGGGTCCAATCGGTCCGCGGCCCTGTGCAGGTGCCGGTCGACTTCGGCGGCCGCACGTCGATCGATCCGACCATTGATGAGCACGGCGTCCGGGTCGACCGCGTCCCGATCGAGTACCTCGACGTGCCGATCAACCGAATCGCCGCCGCGCAGCACCGCGCGCAGCATGTCGTGGCGGTCCAGCAGGAATCCCAGCGCGCGCACGAGACCCGCTCGATCCACCCCCTCGGGCAGCTGCACGAGCGCGGCCTGCGCAAATCGGTCGTAATGACCCCGATCGAGCATTGCGCGCATGATCGGCGACAACGGCATCGGCCCTACGCCGCCGCCGGGCAACTCGGCCAACTCAGGGGTATCGCCGGCCTCCGTCGCCGTGGCCGCCAGGCCCGCGACGGTCTTGTGCACGAACACATCCTGTGTGGAGAAGCTCAGGCCCTCGGCCTTGGCCCGCGCCACCAGCCGGATCGACAGAATGCTATCGCCGCCGAGGGCGAAGAAACTGTCGTCCGCCCCGACTCGAGGCACACCGAGCACCTCGGTGAACAGCCTTGCGACCGCCTTTTCCCGGGCGGTGGCCGGTGCCCGACCGACCGGCGCGGTCCCGAATTCGGGCTTCGGCAAGGCGCTGCGATCGAGCTTGCCGAAGGCGTTCACCGGGAGGCTGTCCAACGAGAGGAATACCGCCGGGACCATATGCGGCGGCAGCGAATCGCGGGCGAAGCGCTGGAGTTCGAGCGGATCGACCCGACGGCCGCCGACCGGGACAACATAGGACGCCAGCACGGTCGTGCCGGCGTTGTTCTGCACCGGCACCGTGACGGAAAGATCCACGTCCTCGTGTGTGGTGAGCGCGGCGTCGATTTCCCCCGGTTCGATCCGGTATCCGCGGATCTTGACCTGGAAGTCACTGCGCCCCATCAATTCCAGCGCTATCTCGGCGTCGTCGCCGGTCCAGCGCGCGATGTCGCCGGTGCGGTACATCCGCTCGCCGGTGCCGCCGTACGGATCGGCGACGAATCTGGCGGCGGTTTCGACGAACAGATGGCTGTAGCCACGGGCCAATCCCGGCCCGGCCAGATACAACTCGCCCGCCGTGCCCATGGGCACCGGTTGCAGCGTTCGGTCCAGCACCATCGCCGAGACCCCGCGGATCGGGCCGCCCACCGTGTGGGCGTGGCCGGGTCGCAGCACGGCGCCGACGGCGGTCACGGTGGATTCGGTGGGACCGTATTCGTTGTACATGGACACCGACGGTGTCCACCGCTCGATGAGGTGCGGTGGACATACGTCGCCACCGACCACGACCACCCGCAGGTCGGGCGTCCGACGCGGGTCCACGGTGGCCAGCATCGTGGGCGTCAGCGTCAGATGCGTCACGTGCGCATCGGCCAGCAGTTGGGTGAGCGGCTCACCGGCGGTCACCTCGGGCGGCACGATCACCAGCGTGGATCCGCTCGCGAAGCAGGTCAGAAACTGTTCCAGGGAAGCGTCGAAACTGGGCGAGAGGGCATAGGACACGCGAGAGGCCGTGTCGATGCCGTACGCGGCGGCGCGGTCGGCGACGAGATTCGCGAGGCCGGTGTGGGTGACCTGGACGCCTTTCGGCGCTCCGGTGGAGCCCGAGGTATAGGTGATGTAGGCGACGTTGGACGGCCGTAGTGGGCGGATACGGTCATCGTCGGAAATCGGCCCGCTCGCGGCGTCGTATTCCGCCGGGGTTGCGGGGTCGTCCAGAACCACATGGCGCATCGCCAGCGGGAGCCGCCCGCGCAGGGCCTCGACCGTGATCGCCACAGCCGCGCCGCTGTCGGCGACCATATGCGCTATCCGCTTCGACGGGTACTCGGGGGCCAACTGGACAAACGCGGCCCCGCATTTCGCGACCGCCCATGTCGCCACGACCAATTCGACCGAGCGTCCCAGCATGATCGCCACCGCCGTGTCCGGCCCACAACCCAGAGCTATCAGATGCCGGGCCAGCTGGGAGGATCTGGCGTCCAGCTCGCCATAGGTCATCGTCTGGCCGGCCGAGGCGATCGCGCACGCACGACTGTTCCGGCGCGCGCTCTCGGTCAGGATCTCCGGAAGCAGCCGCGTTTCGACCCCGCTGGGTCCCCGTACGGGCAGCAGCGCAGCGCGTTCCTGTACTTCGAGCAGCGGCAGTCGGCCGACCGGGCATCCCGGTCCCCCGGCGAGGAACTCGTGCAGAAACATGCGGAACCGTCGATGGTGACCAGCGAGCTCCCCAGGGCTGTAGGCATTCGGATTCCCCTGGAAGTCGATATGGGTACTGTCTCTGCCCGCGCCCGGATAGATGTTGACGAAGAGGTCGGCGGTAGGGCCCGAGGTGAGGACGTTCAGGCGGCCTGTCGTTTCGCCCAGCACGACCTCGTTCTCGATCATCATGAGGTTCACGGCGGGCCCGAACGACGCCGCCTCATCGCGCGCGATCCCCATATCGTGGAATATGTCCTCTTGGCGGTAGCGCTGCCGCCGAAGAGCGCTCGTCAACTCGCTTTTCACGGCGGCGATCAGTTCACCGACGCTGCGGCCGGCGACCCGCACTCGCAGCGGGACCACATTCGCCACCATCCCCCCGGAACGGCGCAGCACCGCAGAGTGCCGACCCGAAACCGGCAGGCTCAGCAGCACTTCATCGCTTCCGGTCATCCGCGCGAGATAAGCGGCGAATGCCGCGACGATGACCGGAGTCACGCTCTGGCCGTGCTCGAGCGCGACGCTTTCCAATAGCTGCGCGGTGGCGTCTGGAAGCTCCGTGCTGACCAGCGCCGGATGAATGGTGGGCTTGCCCACGCGACCGGCCAGGCTGACGACGGGAGGCGCGCCGGCCAGGTGCTCCAGCCAGTAGCCGCGGTCGTTGTCGAAACGCTCCGAACCCCGGTACGCCAGATCCTGCTCGACGACGTCCCCTAGGTCCTGCGCCGCGCACGGCGCCGCCTCCTCGGACCGCACCCAAGCGTTGTACAACTCGGTAATCCGGTGCAGCATTGTTACCGCGGCAAATCCGTCGAGCGCGATATGGTGCGCGCGCTGATACCACAGGAAATGGTCCTCGCCGACCTGGAACACAATGCTCGTCATGAGGTTGTCATTCAGCAGGTCCAGCGGAGCAGAATAATCGTGAACCATAATTTTGTGCGCAGTCGCAACCGGATCGATGTGCCGCCGCAAGTCGACGACCGACACCTGAGCTCCATATTCCTCGTCGACGAACTGACGTGGCTCTCCGTCGACCTCGATCAGGCGCATATGTCCGGATCCGAACTCGCGACTGGCGGTCTTGCAGGCCTCGGCAAGCAATTCCGCATCCAACTCGCCGACGATCTCGACGTATTGGGCGACCGATATCGGCGACGATTCCGCGAGATGCTGGGCAAACCAGATTCCCCGCTGCGCCGCTGTGAGTGGAAGAATGTCGAATGATCCGTTACCGTCGGAGCGCGCGCCGGAACCGTTACCCGAATCCCGGTTTCCGGAAGAGCGGAATGAGCCGGTTGGCCCCGATTTAGACCGGTCCGAGCTGCTTTCGATACCACTCTTCGATTGGTCCATTTCGACCTCCGCCGATATCGTTCATTTCAGGAACTCAATAAGCGCGAGCACCGGCTGCCGATACGCTGTCGCGCGCCGGTCCGAGGAGCAGGAACGAGATCCGGCCGTCCACGATCTCCAACGCCAGCACAGTGCCGAATACGTCGAGTCCACCCTCCTCCCGGGTCATCACAGCCAGCGCCGAAAGATCCGAGACCAGCGACGACGACGCCCACCTCCCGGCCACGAGCTGCGATGGGATCAACCGCCGCTCGACCACTGACCGGTACACGATGGCTACATCCTCGACCCCGGAATCGTCACCCAACTCGTCGACGAACCGTCCTGTACTCAATGATCGCAGCGCCGACCGCACCCCATCGCAGACGCCGCCGTATCGCGCGGAAAAAAGTCCCCGGCGACCCCTGCGCCAGCACAACCCGACTCATCACCGGCTGCTCCCCTGCTAAACCGACTGCGGCCATACCGAACACCCCTACTCGGAAAATGACTGTCCCCGGTGATTCGCAACGGACACGTCAACCGATTGCACCCGGCTCGACCTAAATTCTGGATGCGGATTACTCCAGTCATGTCGAGCAACTCATCTCCCGGGCTCGACCTGCGTAATGCGACACTGCTGGCGCAGGACCGGGTGGCATAGGATCAGCCATTGCCACGCGACACCCCGACCGATTTGCCGGATTCGCGATCGGAAACGGGTTCGCCCCAAATCTGATCCGGACACCCAGGCGCTCGCACGATTCTCGAGCGGCCCGATCGGCGGCTGGCCGACCCCGCGCCGCAATTTCGTCGTCGAGCGAATCATTCCCGCGGATGTCCGGCGCAAGAAACTATCCAGGGATGCCTACCGTGTTCGGTTCCCGACGCCGCGATCACGTCGGCCGGTGCACGTATTCGCTCGCGAAATCCTCGGCAACAGAGCGTTTCTCGCCGAAATCGAGCGGAGACCGGAGGCCACCGACCACACCACCGCCGGGTCGGCGAATCAACGCTGCCCCGCCGCGGCGTTCAGGTCACCGGGCGGCCCTCCAGGGCTGGACGGCCTCGCGATAGGCACCCTGGCGCCTAGCCGCCGGGCCTGGTCTTCCGATGTGGCGAGACCGCCAAAACGTGCGGACCTGCGCCAATGCTGGACTCTTCTCGTGCCCCCAGTCGGACTCGAACCGACACTTTGCAGATTTTAAGTCTGCTGCCTCTGCCAATTGGGCTATAGGGGCCGTTGGGTCAGCGTACCGACTCGTACGGCTGTACCGGAATTCCGAGTGTCTTCGCGCCCGCACCCATGGGTGGCACATCGGGGTGCCACTTGGGGTGCGGGAGCTCGGAGTTATTGGGGGGCAGCTACTCTCGCGCGGTGACGGGGGCGGACGGTGTGGGGCCGTCTGCGGGATCAGGCTTGGGCGCGTTGCCGAGGACGGAGTGGCGGCGGCTGTAGCCGAAGTAGATCACCATGCCCAGTGCCATCCAGACGAGGAAGCGGAGCCAGGTTTCGACCGAGAGGTTGAGCATCAGCCACAGGCAGGCCAGCACACCCAGGATCGGGACGAGCGGGACCAGCGGGACGCGGAAGCCGCGCGGCAGTTCGGGGCGGGTGCGCCGCAGGATCAGCACACCGACGGAGACCAGGACAAAGGCGAAGAGAGTGCCGATATTGACCATCTCTTCGAGGGTGCCGAAGTCCACGAAACCGGCGAGCAGCGAGCAGACGATGCCGACGACGGCGGTGAGTCGGACCGGGGTGCCGTTTTTGCCGGTGTGCGCGAGGCGGCGCGGCAGCAGTCCGTCGCGCGCCATCGCGAACAGCACGCGGGTCTGCCCGAGGAACATCACCATGACCACCGTGGTGAGTCCGGCGAGCGCGCCGATGGAGATGATGTTCTTGGTCCAGGTGGCACCGTGCTGCGCGAAAGCCGTTGCGAGCGTTGCCTTGTCGCCGGACAGCGCGGTGTAGGGCACCATTCCGGTCAGGATCAGGGATACGGCGACATAGAGAATGGTGACGATGACCAGCGAGCCGAGGATGCCGCGGGGCACCGAGCGCTGCGGATCCTTGGTCTCCTCCGCGGTGGTCGCGACGACGTCGAAACCGATGAACGCGAAGAACACCAGGCTGGCGGCGGCGAGCAGGCCGTACCAGCCGAACGTGCTGTGACCGCCGCCGGTGAAGTAGGAGAACAGCGACTGGTGCAGTCCCTGCCCTTTCGCGCCCGCCTGTGACGGCGGGATGTAGGGCGTGAGGTTCGACTTGTCGAAATAGGTGGCGCCGACAACGAGCACCAGCACGATAACGCTCAGCTTGATGGCGACAGCCACCGCCGAAACCCGCGAGGACACCTTGGTGCCCACCGCCAGCAATACGCCGAGGACGGCGATGAGGAGTACTGCGCCCCAGTCGAAGTCGATCGGACCCAGATGCACGATCGGCGAATGCGACCCCATCACCTCACCGAGGTACTGCGACCACCCCTTGGCGACCACCGAAACCGCGAGCGCGAACTCCAGCACCAGGTCCCAGCCGATGATCCACGCGACGAGTTCGCCGAACGTGGCGTAAGAGTAGGTGTACGCGCTGCCCGCCACCGGCACGGTCGAGGCGAATTCGGCGTAGCACAGCGCGGTCAACCCGCAGGCGATGGCGGCGAAGACGAAGGCGAGGGAGACCGAAGGTCCGGCCACATTGCCCGCGGTTCGCGCGGTGAGTGTGAAGATGCCGGCACCGACGACCACGGCGACGCCGAAGATGGTGAGATCCCAGGCGGTCAGGTCCCTGTGCAGTTTCGAATCGGGGTCGTCGGTGTCCCGGATGGACTGCTCGACCGATTTGGTGCGGAACAAACCGCCCCATCGAGATCCTGGGGTCGCCACGCTCTCTCCTTGCTGTCGACGGCGGGATTCTCCGCCGATCTTGTTAATGCACACCGGCCATGTGTCGGCTCACCCATGGTGTGAGTGCGACGACGATCAGACCGGCACATATCGCCACTGCTCCGGTGATGCCGAAGTAGGCGAATTCGTGTTCCGCGTCATAGAACTGAGCCAAGGTACCGGACATCGAGGTGCCGATGCCAACAGAGAAGAAGTACAGCGCCATCATCTGCGCGCGGAACGCCTCCGGGGCCAGCTGCGTGGTAACCGACAGACCGATCGGCGAGAGCAGCAGCTCCGAAACCGCGAAAGCACCCATGATGACCAGCACCGCAAGCGCCGGTACCGATTTGCCGCTGCCGCCGGCGAACAGTACGAACAACCAGAACGCCAGGCCCATGCCGATGACGCCGAGGGCGAATTTGCGCGGCGTGCTCGGCGCGCGATTGCCCAGCTTCGTCCACATCAGCGCGAACAGCGGCGACAGGCAGATGATCCACACCGGCTCGACCGAGCCGATCCAGTTCGACGGCGCGGTCCAGCCGAAGATGCTCCAGTTCATCCGCTCGTCGGAGTAGACCGCGAGCACGGTGAAGATCTGCTGGAACAGCGACCAGAAGACCGCGTTCGCGATGAACAGCGGAATGAACGCGCGGACCCGGCTGCGCTCGATCGGGGTCACCTTGGCGCTGGTCAGCATGATCACGAAGTAGGCGAGCGCGGCCACGATGATGACACCGGTGGTGACCTCGGAGAGGTTGTCCAGGTTCACCAGCCCGGTGATCAGCGCCAGCGCGACCACGATGGCCGCACCCGCCGCGATCGCGGCGATCGGCCCGATGGCGCCGCGGGGCAGCGGATTGGGCACGTGCCTACCCGCGGTGCCGAGGTTGCGCCGGAACACCACGTACTGCGTGAGCCCGACGGCCATGCCGACCGCGGCCGCGCCGAAGCCGTAGTGGAAGCCCCAATGCCGTTGCAGCAGGCCGGTCAGCAGCGGACCGGTGAACGCGCCCACGTTGATGCCGAGATAGAACAGCGTGAACCCGCCGTCGAAGCGCGGATCACCCGGGCGATACAGGGTGCCGAGCAGCGAGGACGCATTGGCCTTCAGTCCGCCGCTGCCGAGCGCGACCAGCACCAGGCCGACGCCGACCCCGGTCAGTCCCGGCAGGATCGCCAGTGCGATATGTCCGGCCATCACCACGACACCGCCGTAGAAGACGGTGCGCTCCATGCCGATCAGCCGGTCGGCGATCCACCCGCCGAGCACAGTGGACAGATAGACCAGCCCGCCGTAGGCGCCGACGATCCCGACTCCGGTGCTTTGCGATAGTCCGAGTCCGCCTTCGGTCGTCGAGTAGTAGAGGTAGTACCCGAGGATGGTGAGCATTCCGTAGAACGAGAACCGTTCCCAGAGTTCGACTCCGAAGAGATTGGTCAACCCGATGGGGTGACCGAACAGGGTTCGCTCCCGAATCGGTTGCTCCATCATTGCTGCATCGGACATGGTCAGACCATCCCATATGAGCAGGGAATTTCTAGCATTCCCGAACAAAGTTTTCCTGTTCACGCTGGATGCCTTCGCGCGGCTCCGCACAGCGGTCCGAGCAAATTATCGCCCACACCAAACGTAGTGGAAATACCCGACTACCTGGCGCGTCCAGCGAATTCGAGGCAATGTCGAACATTCGTCGACCGCGCGATCGGCGACCTAGTGCCGCGTCCACATAGCCTCTGCTGGATCTTGGGTCCGAGGAGTTCCGTCGAGCGTAGTCGAATGGTGGTCCCACACGCCGAATTCGATCGCCGTATCACTACGCTCGGCGAGCTGCCGGAGCGGGTAGCGACGGACTATCTGGAAGCGGCACTAGCTCGATTCCGGCAGCGCTCGCCGAGAAGCCGCCGGGACTTCACGGTAAAGTGCGCCTCGCTGGACGGGGAACCCTCGTTTGTTGGCTGGACGGGGGAACCTGATGAAAGGCACGAGCGCGGCACTGTTCCTCACCATGATCGGCGCGCTGTTGTCGCTGGTCGGCACCGGATGCGCGCCGGTGTCCGTGGTGGATGCGGGGCACGGCGATCTCCTCGCCGAGGTGGCGCAGGAGCCACCGCTCACGGCCAATACCCTGCACGCCGATCTGCGGCTGGCACCGATGCAGTGTGAGCTCCCGCCGATCGAGATGAGCGCGTCCGGCCAGCGGCAATTCGTGCAGACCGAGCTGAACTGCCTCACGAAGGTCTGGGCCTCGCCCCTGCGCTCCGCCGGTATGACCGTCGCGCCGCTCGAACTCGTGCTGGTGGACAGCGTGATGTCCGGCTGCTCGAAACAGGTCCGGCCGACCGATGCCGCGTTCTACTGCGGCGGAAGCATGTATTGGCCCGCCGACGATCCGATCCATCACGGCTGGGGTTCGCTGCTCGAGCATTACCTGCTATTCGTCGTGATGCACGAATACGGTCATCACCTGCAGTCCTCCACCGGCATCCTGCGCTCGGCCGACCGGGATATCGATAGCGCGGGCGAGAAGTCGCCGCTCGGACTGGAACTCAGCCGACGCATCGAACTACAGGCCCAGTGCCTGGCCGGACTGATGTTGGCGGCGGCGCAATCCGGCGGCATGGTGACCCCGAGCGCGGCCGCCGAGCTGATCGATATCCAATCCGATGTCGCGGAGGACCCGGCCCACGGCACGGGCGCGAACAGCAGACGCTGGGTCGAAACCGGCTACCGCAGCGCCTCGACCTCGTCGTGCAACACCTGGGCGGCGACGCCGGACGAGGTGGAGTGAACGGCCGCGCCTCAGGCGATGGACATGGCAATGCCGTCGAGGATGTCGTGTTCGCTGACGATAAGGGCGGAAATGTCGGCGCGGCGGGATAATTCGTAGGCGAGCACCTCGGTGATGACGGCGCCGCCGCCGATCACGTCGACGCGGCCCGGATGCATGGGGCCGAGGGCGGCGCGCTCGTCGTGGTTCATGCCGATCAGGCGGTCGCAGACCGCACGGACCTGATCCAGGGTCAGGCTGGTGAGATGGACCCGCTCCGAATCGTATTCGGGCAGATCCAGGGCGACGGCGGCGAGGGTGGTCATGGTGCCCGCCACGCCGACCCAGGTGTGCGTGCCGTCGACGGGCACCTTGTCGAAGGCCTCGGCTAGTCGTTCGGTGGCGAATTCCCGTGCGGCGGCTACCTGTTCGGCGGTCGGCGGATTACCGGGTAGGCACCGCTCGGTAATCCGGACGCAGCCGATATCCGCGGAGAACGCGGCCCGCACGCCATCGCTGTCGCCGACAACCAGTTCGGTGGAACCGCCGCCCAGATCGACGACAACGAAAGGCCCCGCGTCGCTGGGCAGTTCGCCGACGGCACCGGTGAACGACAGTCGCGCCTCCTCGTCACCGGTGATCACCTCGGCCTCGGCGCCCGGCACCACGGTGCCGAGTTCGGCACGGGCCATGGCGAAGAAGTCCTCGCGGTTCGCGGCATCGCGGGTGGCCGAGGTGGCGACCATGCGCACCCGGCTGACGCCCGCCTCGCGCATCAGCGCGACGTAGTCGGCGAGCGCGACCCTGGTGCGCTCGATGGCTTCCGGCGCAAGCGAACCGGTCGCGTCCACACCCTGACCGAGCCGGACGATGCGCATCTCCCGGTGCACATCCGCCAGATGGCCGTCGCCGAGCACATCGGCGATCAATAGTCGGATCGAATTCGTCCCGCAATCGACTGCTGCTACCCGATCACTCATGCTCAGCTCCGCTCATATCAGGCCCCCGGCCCATTTCCCAGTGACGCTCACCGCAGCCCCATCATCCCAGCGCCTACGCCACCCGCGCTCATTCCAGCACCCGCGCTCAACTCAGCGCGCACGTTCTCCCCAGCGCCCGTGGTCAGTTCAAGCGCCGCGCTCATGTCATTGCCCGTCGGTTGGGGTGTGGGGCGGGTCGTATTTCGGCCAGTCGGCGGGGATGGCGGTGCCGCGTAAACCGTGTTCGGCCGCCATCGCTACCGCTTCGTCGCCGAACGGATTGACGCCAGGGCCCTTGGCCAGTGAATGCGCGATCAGCACGTGCAGGCATTTCACCCGCTCCGGCATGCCGCCACCGGTGAAATCGGTGCCCAGCGACTCGATTTCATCGCGTTCGGCCAGATAGCTCTCGTGCGCGGCGCGGTAGGCGGCGGCCAATTCCGGATCGGTGGCGAGGCGTTCGGTCATTTCCCGCATGACGCCCGCGGATTCCTGCCGACTCGCCTCGGCGGTGAGCCGCGGATCGGTCAGGTAGTACAGGGTCGGGAAGGGGGTGCCGTCGGGCAACCGCGGCGCGGTCTTCACCACCGCGGGCAGCCCGTCCGGAGTGCGGTAGGCGACGGCGAGCACGCCGCGCGGTTCGCGCCCCAACTGCTTGGCGATGATCTCGAGATCGCGGTCGTTCGGTGCGGTCACCTGGGTCCTTCCGGTGCTGGCGTCGGCGCGGCGGGCGGCCCGGCCGGTGCGGCCGCGGGCGAGGCGGGGGCCTGCTGCGGTTGGGAGATGCTGCGCCACAGTTCGGTGTACCAGGGCTCGGGCGCCTTCGACCGGGTCGGCGCGGCGGGCGGCGCGGGCGCTTCGATACCGGGCACCTGCACGATATAGGGCGTCTCGCCGGGCATGACCAACCGCAGCCGATCCCTGGCCTCGGAGCGGACATAGGCCGGATCCTGTTGCTGCGCACGGCGATCCCGCAGCTTGGCCAGATCGGCCTCGAGTTCGATGCGCTCCTGCGCCAGGTGCGCGGCCTCGGCGCGCTGGGTGAAGTAGGTGCGCAGCGGCACGGCCAAGGTGAGCGCCAGGGCGCACACCACGATGGCCAGGATGACGGCCTTGCCGGTGGAGAGCCCGAGGATGGTGCGATCGTGCTCGGCGACGCGCGGCTTTATCTTCCGCGGCTCGGCCTTCTTCTCGGCGGATTCGGACCGCCTGCGGGTCGTCCGCTTCGGTGCGGCCGCCGGAGATTCGGCGGCCGGGCGCGATCTGGCAGAGCGCGACGTGCGGCGGTTCCCCCGTCCGGCCGGACTGGATCCACGCGCACGTCGCTCTGTCATACCGCTTTCCTGATCGACTAGCCCTCGAACGCGAACCGCGGGAACGCGACGTCGCCCGCGTACCGTGCGGAATCGCCGAGCGCGTCCTCGATGCGCAGCAGCTGGTTGTACTTGGCGACGCGCTCGCTGCGCGCGGGAGCACCGGTCTTGATCTGGCCGCTGCCGACCGCGACCGCCAGGTCGGCGATGGTGGTGTCCTCGGTCTCGCCGGACCGGTGGCTCATCATCGTCTTGTAGCCGTTGCGGTGCGCGAGCTCGACGGCATCCAAAGTCTCGGTGAGCGTGCCGATCTGGTTGACCTTCACCAGCAGCGCGTTGGCCGCGCCCTTGGTGATGCCCTCCTCCAGGCGCTCCGGGTTGGTGACGAACAGGTCGTCGCCGACGAGCTGCACTTTGTCGCCGATCTGATCGGTCAGCGCGACCCAGCCGTCCCAGTCGTCCTCCGACAGCGGGTCCTCGATGGAGACCAGCGGGTAGGCGGTGAGCAGTTCGGCGTAGAACTGCGCCATATCGGCGGCCGAGCGCACACTGCCCTCGAATTTGTAACCGCTGCCCGCGGTGTAGAACTCGGTCGCGGCGACATCGAGCGCGAGCGCGACATCGGTGCCCAGCTTCAGACCGGTCTTCGCGATCGCGACGCCGATCAGATCGAGGGCTTCCTTGGTGCCGGCGACCGACGGCGCGAAACCGCCCTCGTCACCGAGACCGGTGGACAGGCCCTTGGACTTCAGCACCGACTTGAGCGCGTGGTACACCTCCGCACCCCAACGCAGCGATTCCTTGAAGGTCGACGCGCCGATCGGGGCGACCATGAACTCCTGGACGTCGACGCCGCTGTCCGCGTGCGCGCCGCCGTTGAGGATGTTCATCATCGGCACCGGAAGCACATGCGCGTTCGGGCCGCCCAGGTAGCGGAACAGCTCGAGACCCGAGGATTCGGCGGCGGCGCGGGCCACGGCGAGCGAGACGCCGAGCAGGGCGTTGGCGCCGAGGCGGGACTTGTCCGGGGTGCCGTCCAGATCCAGCAGGACCTGGTCGACGGTGCGCTGCTCGACCGCGTCGAGTCCGATCACGGCGGGCGCGATCTCGTCGAGGACGCCCTCGACGGCCTTCTGCACACCCTTGCCGCCGTAGCGCTCACCGCCGTCACGCAGTTCGACGGCCTCGTGCTCGCCGGTGGAGGCACCCGAGGGCACAGCGGCCCGGGTCAGGGTGCCGTCGTCGAGGGCGATCTCGACCTCGACAGTGGGGTTTCCGCGAGAATCCAGGATCTCGCGAGCTCCGACCTGTTCGATGATGGCCACGAAAACGACACTCCTTCGGCTGCTGGCACGGTAGGTCTGACGGGAAGGGCCGTGCGCCTGCGAGCCTAGCGTCCTCGCGGACTGCGTAGTAACCGGCACTCCGACGAATCCCGTCACGTTGTCGCGGGGACCACCCGTTCTTTCGTCCAACGGGTGCTCATGCCCGGCGTCCGACGCTGTAGGCGGCGGCGCGATCACGGACGGTCAGCAGATACGCATTGGATTGGTTGTAGGTCAGCAGGGCTTGCTGCCAGCCGCGCTCGGAGGTCAGATCACCGCCGCTCGCGCACAGGTAGCGGGCCGCGGTGAGGGCGGCGTCATCGATATTCTGCGGGTCGGCAATGCCGTCGCCGTTGGCGTCGACGCCCCAGCGCTTCCAGGTCTCCGCAATGAATTGCAGTGGGCCGAGCGCCCTGTCGTAGTCCGGGTCGCCGTCGAGCTTGCCGCCGTCGGTGTCCTTGACCAGTGCGACGCCGGGTGAACCGTCCAGCGCGATGCCGATGATCGGCGGGTGCACGGTGCCGTCCGCGTCGACCGCCGAACCGCGATGGGTGCCGTGTTTACTCTCCACGCTGGCGATCCCCGCGATGGTGGTCCAGCCGATACCGCAATCGGGCCGAGACCGCGCCATAATTGCCGCCGCATAGCCGTACGCCTCCAATGCGACGCTCGGAATGCCGAGTTTGTCGGATTGCTCATCGGCCCAGTCGCGCAATTGCGCGGCGGTGCGACCGGGAGCATCCAGGTTGATCAGCGGCAGCGGCGTGCCGGGCCCCGGCGGAATACCCTCCGGAATGGGCGGCAGATTGCGTTCGGCTCCGCAACCGGCGAGCACAAGGGTCACCAGTGCGGCGACCAATACGCCGGTCAGCTTCGCGAGCATCCCCCCATCATCCAGATCCGGACGACCATCTCCGCGATGCACGCGCCGCGGCAAGCCCAGCGTCATCTAGCCTCCCCCTCCGACGGCGCATGCCCAGTCACGCGCTCCGTGATCCGAGACTACCGAGCAAATCGCCCGTAGTGCGGCCGCATTTCGTCCTCACATACTTAAAGCACATGAAGCACACGCTGCGGCACCTAGCCGAGGAGTTCGCGGGTCGCGGTGTGCGATGGAGTAGTGAGCACCGTTGCCGCCGGGCCGGATTCGACGATGCGGCCATGGTCGAGGACGACGAGGTGCGAGCAGTGGCCGGTGACCAGGGCCATGTCGTGGGTGATGACCAATAGGCCGGTGTCGTGTTCGGCGCGGATGCGGTCCAGCAGGGTCATGATCGAGACTGCGGTGTCGTGGTCCAGGGCGGAGGTGATCTCGTCGCAGACCAGTACCGCTGGCTCGGCCGCGAGCGCTCTGGCCAGTGCTACTCGCTGGCGTTGACCGCCCGAGAGTTCGTGGGGATAGCGCGTCGCCAATTCCGGCGCGAGCTCGACCGAGTCCAGCAGATCGATAACGCGTTGCGCCAGGCGCCGTTTCGGTACGCGGCCGATGCGCCGCAATGGGCGACCGAGCGTCTGCGCGACGGTCCGACGCGGATTGAGCGCGGACCGCGGATTCTGCGTGACCAGCTGAATCCCTTTGCGGCCATTACGGGCTCGTCGGCCGGGACCGACCGGTATCGGCTCACCGCCGAGTTCCAGCGAGCCGGTCGCCGCATGGTGCAGACCGGCGATCACCCGCGCGAGAGTGGTCTTGCCCGCCCCGGAAGCCCCGACAACCGCGAGCGCCGAGCCGCCCGCCAGCACGAGATCGATACCGGCCAATACGTGTTGCCCGTCGATCGATGCGCAGATATCCCGTGCACACAGCAGGGGTTCCGAGATACCTGCGGACCGCAGTGCCACCGGATCCCACATCGAATATCGCTCCGCCGCCGGACTGGGCGAAGCAGACGGCCCGTCGACCGCAGTCGGCGCGGCGGTGGCCTCGATCACCGTGCTTCCGATGCGCTCCACAAGGGGCAGGCCGTTCGACATGTCGGGCACCGAGCGTCGAGCGGAACCCAGCACGACCGACGCGAGGCGATCGTCGGTGGACGCAGCTATCCCCCTCGGCTGCGCGGAGTTCGGCCCGGCCGCGTCGCCTCCGCTCGGTTGCGACGATATCGGCGCACCGTGACGAATTGGCGCGGCCGAACGCCCATCGGTGCGCACGCCGAGCTCGACGACCTCATCCGCGATGGCGTGGATGGTGGCGGTGTCGTGGCCGGAGAGCAGGATCGCCGCCGAGCGTTGGGCGGCGATTTCGGCTAGCAGGCGGGCGATTTCGGTGCGCAGGGAGCCGTGGAGTCCGGCGAGAGGTTCGTCGAGGATGAGGATTTCGGTGTGGCGGACCAGTGCGCGGGCGAGGGCGACTCGGCGCTGCTGGCCGCCGGAGAGTTCGCCGGGTCGGCGACGCAGGTGTTCGGCGGACAGCCCGACCAGTTCCAGAGTTTCGGGCACGGCGGCGGCTGGGTGGCCGACCTCGTTGAGCAGGGTGCGCACGCGCATCAGCGGGTTGAGCGCGGAGCCGGGGTCCTGGCCGACATACGCGACGTGATCGCGCCGGAATCGTTGCAGTGCCGCAGAATCCAGTGTGAACACATCGTGGCCGGCGACCAGAGCCGAGCCAGCGGATCGCCTGGCTCCCGTTGGCAGATGTCCCAGCAGTGCACGCATCAGCGTGGTCTTGCCCGATCCGGAGGGACCGGTCAGTGCCGTGACCGAACCCGCCGCAACGCGGAATGTGGTGGGCCCGAACAGCTCCTGACCATTCGGGCCGCAAACGCTCAGCGCCTCGACGACGACCGGCTCGCTCATGCCTGCGCCTCGCTAGCGCTCGGACCGGACATCGACGGTTCATGACCACGACGCGGCGGCCACCACCGAGCGACCCATCGTCGACGCGTCCCCGGGCGGTGGTGCTCGAAGGATGTCACCGCGAGGTTCACGCTGACCGCGACAACCGCGATCGCCAGGCTCGGGGCCAGCACCGACCACGGGTTGAGGAGCATGCCGGAGGCGTTCTCGCGCACCATGACTGCCCAGTTGCTCGCACCGAGCGTGGTCGGCAGTTGCAGGAATGAGGCGGTGCTGACCACGTAGATGCCCTCTACGAAACGCAGGCCCAGTTGGGCGGCCAGAACTTCGCGCAGATTCGGGATAACCTCACGGAATACCAAGTGCGGCAGGGTTTCACCGCTGGCCTGGGCGGCTTCGACATAGCCGCTGGCCGCGACGCCTGCCGCAGCGGCTGCGAAAACCCTTGCGCAGTAGGGTGTGCCGAAGAGCATGGCGACCACGACCAAGCCATAGACGCCCGCGTCCGGCCAAGCCGTCAGCACCAGCAGGATGCCGAGTACGGCCGGGAGCAGGATCGCGAAATCGGCCGCACCTTCGATCACCGCCCCGACCCGAGGACGCAGTGCCGCCACCGCGCCGAGCACGCAGGACAGCGCCGTCACCGCAACCGCGATCACGGCGGCCAGCAAGAACAGACCCCAACCGCCATAAAGCAATTGGGTCAGCACATCCCGTCCGAGCCGATCGGTGCCCAACCAGGTATCCGCGCCGGGCCGGGCGAACGGAATCCCGACCGCCTCCTCGGCAGGTCGAGTCGCCGAGGTCGGCCCGAGCACAGCAGCGACAACTACCGCCAACGCTGGCAATACGATGAGGAATCTCTTCACTCGCGACCTCCCGACCGGGCCATGGCGCCGACAACCGCGTCGACCATCGGAATCCACTGCGCGCCGGTCATATCCGCCCACGCAATGCCCAGGCCCGAATCCCGTCCGCCAGCGCCAACATCGCCATGATGACCACCCCGGTCAGCGCGACCACCGCGGCAATCAGGGAGGTGTCCCGATCGGCGACCGAACTGGCCAGCACCGCACCGAGGCCCGGATAGTTGAAGATGGTCTCGACCACCAGCGCGCCGCCGAGCAGCATGCCGACCGTGGTCGCGAAACTCGCCACGATCGTCGGCAGCGCGAAGGGCAGTACATGGCGGGTCAATACCGTGGTGGCCGAAAGTCCATCCAGCGCCGCACTTTCCACATGTGGCGCCCGAGCCGCATCCAGCAATGCCGCGCGCACCACGCGAGTGTTCCACCCGATCTGCGGTATCGCCAGCGCGAGCACCGGCAGCACCAGCATATCCGGACTGGCCGGAAAGCCCGAGCGACCGGTAATGGTGACGGCGGGCAGCCATCCGGCCCCCAGCGAGAACACCAGAATCAACAATGTCGCGGTGACGAACTCCGGAATCGCCGCGGCCGCGGTGGTGGTCGGCTGCAGGAACCGAGTAGCCGCACCCCGCCGGGCCGCCCACCAGCCGCCGAGCAACAGCGACGCCACCACCGTCACCAGGAAAGCGATCCCACCCAGCAACAGCGTCGGCGGAAACTTATCGGCCAGCAGCTCATTGATCGATCGCCCACGCGCCGTATGGCCGAAATCGCCGGTCGCCACACCGGATAGCCACTCGACGAAGCGCACCGGCAGCGGCCGGTCCAGTCGCAGTTCGTGTTCCTTCGCCGCGATCCGCTCCGGGGTGGCGTCGCGGCCGAGCACAGCGCTGGCCGCACTCCCTGGCAGTGCGTCGACGGCCACGAACACCGTTGCCAGCAGCGCGATCAGCAGGATGACGCGCCGGATGAGGAGTCGGGCGAAGGACATCACTCCGCGAGCCAGGCTCGTTCCAACTGCACCCTGGCGAAGCCGCCGAGGGTCGGCACGTCGCGCACCCGGGACGCGGCGATGTCGATACCGTCGGCCATGCCCCAGACCAGGTAGCCGCCGCGGGCATATTCGATCCGCTGCACGTCGCGGCAGGCTGCCGCATATTCCGCATCACCGGGCGCGGCAAGGGCTTTCGCGGTCACCGCATCGAATTCTGCGTCCTTGAAGCCGGTTTCGTTGCGATTCGAGCCCGATGACATCAGCTTGGTCGCGAAGAACAGCGCGGAATCATTGGTGCCCCAGGAGACCGTATACAGCGGCGCCTTCAACCAGGTCTGGTCGTAGAAGGTGTTCGACTCCTGTGTCACGACATCGAGCCGCAGTCCGATATCGGCCAACTGTGTGGCGATCACCTTCGCCGATTCGACCTCACCCGGCGCCTCGGCCTTGGTGAGCAGTTGGTAGCTGCGACCGCTATCGAAGCCGGCGTCCCGCAGCAGCGTCTTCGCCCGGTCCACATCTCGGGTTCGCTGCGCGATGGTGTTGTCGTACAACGGATCCCCGGTCCCGAGGATATCGTTCGCGATCGTCCCGTAACCCGAATGCACCTGATTCACCAGGGCCTTGCGATCCACACCCAACCGAATCGCCTCGCGGACCCGGGCATCGGCGAACGGCCCGTCGGAGGTCCGCATCGCAACCCCGACCATGGTGTCGTTCGGCCGCCGCACCACTCGCAGATCGCCGCGCCCGTCGGCCGTGCGTCCCGCGATCGCGCCGACATTGGAAGCCAGATCGATCTGCCCGCCCAGCACCGCATTTCCCAGCGCTGTCACGCTGTCGAACATGGTGACCTCGATGGCATCCAGCAGCGGTACCGGACCGTGCCAGCGGTCGTTGCGCACCAGCCGGGCATTGCCGCCCTGGTAGGACTCCAGCCGGAACGGGCCGGTGCCGATGGCCTTGGTGAAATCGGTGGTGTCCTTCTTGACGGTGAAGGTCATCAACCGAACTAGCAGCGGCAGTTGGGAATTCGGTTCGGGCAGCGCGATCACCACCCGGTTCGGGCCGTCTGCGGTGATATCCGCCACGGCGGCAGGCATTTTCGACGCACCGCCCACGGTGCGCAGCCTGCGCAGCGACCACACCACATCCTCGGAGGTCACCGGGGTCCCGTCATGGAAGGTCGCACCGTCGGCGATGGTGAAGCTCCAGCGGCGGCGCTCCGCATCGGCTTCCCACCGACTGGAAAGGCGCGCAGCAATATTCGGGTTCGCACCCGGTACCGTGAGCGCGTCGTACACCAGCGAGGTGATGAGGAAGTCGCTGTCATTGCTGAGATTCGCGTGCGGATCCCGTTCGATCCGGGCCGCACTGCCGAGCGCACCGACTCGCAGGGTGCCGCCGCGGCGCGCCGGCCCGCCGGAATCGCCGCCGTCCGAGCACGCGGCGACCAACAGCACCGCGCCGACGCCCAGTCCCGATCGCAGCAGTTGTCGCCGATTCCATTCCATGGAGCTGCCTTCCTCGAGCCTTCGAGTTACCCGCGCGCGATCGCAAACCGTAGCCAATCGAGCTAGGACAGGCTAGCCTAAGGGGATTCCAGCCGTTGGACTTTCCTGCACCGCAGCCCCTGGACACCGGCCCGATATCGATGCCGCGAAATAGCTACAACCGGCAACACCGAGTCCTAATCTCAGTCATACTCACTCGCTATTTTCGCGACGCGCTTAGGTAAGGCTTGCTTAAGTCATCCAGAGGCACTAGCTTCGCAGATCGAATCGTCAAACCCCCGCTTTTCGACCCGATGCGAAGAAGGGATCCCTGGTGAAAGGCGTTCTCTCCGAACGTAAGACGCTTCACCCGCTAGATATCGAACGCCGCGAGCTGCCCACTACCGCCGGTTATGCGGTGCGCGCACTCGCCCATGAGATATGCATCACACTCGACTGGCGGACCGATGGCGCGGCCGATACCGCGCGCACGCTGACCGATCCGGCATTGCTCGAGCAAATCGATGCCCGCGTCGGCGAGTTGCCCGATGCGGTGCGCGTCGCCATGCGCCCGCCCGCCACGGCTGCGGGCGCCACCATCGTCGGCAAATTGCCTTTGGCCGATGCCGAATTCGGCCCGACCCCGCCGAGTTGGGTCGAGGCGGCCCACTGGAGTGGTGAAGCCGAACGCCGCGCGAGCTCATTCGAATTCGACGTCGTCATGTTGCTGCTCGCTCGCAGCGCGGGTGAACCGTTCGGCTGGCAGGGCCAGCAGGGCGGGCGCCTGGTCAACAACATCGTGCCCTCCCCCGGCCATGAGCACGAACAGTCCGGCGCGAGCAGCAAAACCCTGCTCAGCCCGCATACCGAGGACGCATTCCACCCGGACCGGGCCAATCTGCTGATGCTGGCATGCCTGCGCAATCCGGATAACGTCGGCACCACCGTCTCCTCGGTGCGCCGGACCGACCTCACCGACGACGAGCGCCGAGTACTGCGCACGCCGACCCTGCCGATCCTGCCCGACGTCTCCTACGGCACCGGGCACGAGCACTACTCCGCGATCCCGCTGCCGACCCTCTGGAACACCGAATCAGCCGGTGACACAGCGGATTTGACGCTGCGCTACGATCCGGCATACACCCCGCTCGACGATGCGGACGCCGAATTCCGGCTGGCGTACACGCGCCTCACCGCGGAGCTCGAACGGGTCTGCGTCACCGCCGCGCTCACCCCCGGCGAACTCCTACTGGTGGACAATGACGTCGCGGTGCACGGTCGAGTGCCGTTCACCGCGCGCTACGACGGCACCGACCGCTGGCTCAAGCGCGTCAATATCCGCCTGCCCGAACGACGACGGCGATCCGCGGAGGCCGACGAAAATGGCTATGGGCAACGGATCGTCGCCCCTTTCCGAGCGGTAAGCAACCCGCTCGCGATCGACGGTGTACCGGCCCGGGCTACCGCTCGGACCGCAGTGAGGCTGGATACCACACAACATGATCGAGGAACCGTTGAGCACCCGTGACCGGAGCACACCACTGCGCGTGCTGAGCCGCAGCGACCTCGCGGACGTGCCCATCACGCCTGCCGATGTCGTGCGCGCGGTGGAAGAGGCGTATCTCGCCTTTGCCGCAGGCGATTCGGATAATCCGCGCAAACTCAGTGTGGCGAATCCGGACGGCTGGTCGGTGGCCTATGCCATGCTCGGCCGCGACGGCCGCCGCCGCGTGGTCGCGATGAAGACCTCCTACAAATTCGATCCCGGCCACGACCGCAGCACCAAGCGCTACTACACGACCATTACCCTCTACGACGACAGCACCGGCGCGCCGATCGCGATGATGGACTGTGCCAGGGTCGGCGCGCTGCGCACCCCGGCGGTCTCGGCGCTGCTGGTACGCGAGACCGCACGCCGCGGCGCGGAGAGCGTGCTGCTGATCGGGACCGGTACCCAGGGCCGAAATGCCCTGCCGCACTTGCTCGCCGCCAATCCGCAGCTGCGCAAGCTGATGCTCTACGGCACGCATCCGGAGGGCCTGGCGGCGGTGCGCGCTTACCTCGCCGAATACAACCCGCGCGCGGTGCTGGAGACCGTCGAGGATCCCCGGGCAGCCGCGGGCGCCGCCGATGTCGTGCTGGCCACGGCGGGGCCGGGCACCGAGGTCGCGATCGAATCCGAGGATCTCGCGCCGGGATCGACGGTCGTACTCGTCGGTTACGGATTGGCGCCGTCCACGCTGGTCGACGCCGACCGCGTAATCGCGACCAGCGCCGAGCAAATGGCGCTGACCGGCACCGATATGGTCGGCCCCGACGGCAGGCTGCGATCGGTCGACGCCGAACTGCCGCAGATCCTCAGCCGCCGCGCGATCGCCCGCAGCTCCGACGACGAGCGGATCTTCGTCTACAACAGCGGGTTGGTGCTCACCGATATCGCCGTCGCGCACGCGCTCGCCGAACGCGCCATCGCCGAGGGACGCGGCACGGAGGTTCCCCTATGGGACTAGACATCAGCGCCGTCGGATTCGACAAGAAGGTGCGCACCCTCGGCACCGCCGAACCCGATGGCACGCTGCTGTTCGACAATGGTTCGACCCGCGACAAGGTCAAGTTGGGCGATCGCGCCACGGAGACAACCGAATCCGCTGATCCCGCCGTGTTGGCCACGGTCCGGGCACTGCTGAGCATCTGCGCGGCGCCGCTGCCCGCGCACACCGACGACTGGGAGCGCCGGTTGCTCGCCGATCCGAATCTGCTCGGCGATATCGCCTTTGCGGTCGGCGGGCCATTTCACGTCATGTATCCGGCGCGAGTCGCGTCGAATATCAACCAATTCCGGCAGGCGTTCGAGCGCGCCGGGGTGGATGGTTCGATCTACTACGGCAAGAAGGCCAACAAGGCGGCCTGCGTCGCCCGTGCCTGCGCCGAACATGGTGCTGGCGTGGATGTTTCGAGCGCAGGCGAGCTGAATGCGGCGCTGTCACAGGGCATTCGCGGTGACGAGCTGATGGTGACCGGTCCCGCCAAATCCGATGATCTGCTGTGGCTGGCGGTCCGGCACGGCGCGTTGATCGCGATGGACAGTCTCGACGAACTCGAAAGGCTGGCCGCACTCACCACGCCCGCCGCCGTGGCCCGCGTGCTGCTTCGGTTGCTGCCCAACGGATCCGCCAGCCGTTTCGGCATGACCGCCGACGAACTGGACCGCGCGATCGCGGTGATCGGCGCGTCCGGCACCCTCGGCCACGAATCGATTCGCCTGCAGGGCTTCAGCTTCCACCTCTCCGGCTACGACGCGGTCGCACGAGCCGACCAGGCCGATGAGCTGATCACCCGCTGTCTGGACGCGCGCACCCTCGGTCATCCGGCCACCACCATCTCCATCGGCGGCGGATTCGGCGTCGACTACGTCCCGGCCACGGCCTGGTCCGAATTCACCGAATACGCGAACCGGCAATGGTTCCACGCCGGCAAGTCCTTCGACTCCTACTACCCCTACCACTTCCCCGCGCCCGGCCCCGCCATGCTGACCGCGATCCTCGAGCACAACGGTCTGGCAGAGCGGTTGCGCGACAACGACATCCAGCTTGCCATCGAGCCGGGCCGAGCACTGCTGGACCGCGCCGGATCCACCGTCTTCCGGGTACAGGGCAGCAAGACCCGCCACGCCGACGGTCACCCCTACCAACTGCTCACCGTCGACGGGACCAGTCTGAGCCTGTCCGAGCAGTGGTTCGACAGTGAGTACCTGCCCGATCCGATCCTGTGGCCGCCGCGCCCCGGCGAGCGCACCCCGACCTGTGTCGGCGCGGCCAGCTGTCTGGAATCCGACATGCTCAGCTGGCGGCGCATCCCGCTGCCCCGGCGGGCCGAGGTCGGCGATCTGCTCATCTACCCGAATACGGCTGGCTATCAAATGGATTCGAACGAGTCGGCCTTTCATGAACTGCCGATTCCACCGAAGGTGATCCTGCACGACACCGGCGATCGACTCCGCTGGACGCTCGACGCCGGATAGTCCGGCACCCCGCCCGCCCCACACACTCTTACATCCCGAACGAGGAGACCTCCATGCCGATCGTCACGCGCGTGACGGATCTGATCGGTCGCACCCCGCTTTTCGAGCTGGCGACCACCGCGACCGGGACCCGGCTACTGCTCAAGCTCGAGCAGTTCAATCCGACGGGTGCAGCCAAGATCAGGATGGCGCGCGCGATGGTGGACGATGCCGAACGCCGAGGTTTGCTGAGCGATGGCGGGCATATTATCGAGTCGACATCCGGGAATACCGGGCTCGGTCTCGCGGTAGTAGCTGCCGAACGTGGGTATCGCTTCACCGCTGTGGTCGATCACCACGCATGTAAGGACAAGCTGCGCGCGATGCGAGCAATGGGTGCGGAATTGGTCTTCGTCGCCGATGACGGCGACGACAACCTGGCCACCTCGGCGCGGGAGGACCTAGCCGAGGCGATGGCCGCCGGGCTGCCGGACGCGTACTTCACCGAGCAGCACAACAATGACGCCAACGCGGTCGGCTACTACGCCGTTGCCGAGGAATTGCTGGAAGACCTGGACCGCGTCGACATCCTGCTCTCCGCGGTGGGCACCGGAGGTTCGCTGTTCGGCACCGCGACCCGGCTGCGCCAACTCGGCTGCACGCCACGGGTGATCGGCGTGGAGCCGGTCGGATCGATCGCCTTCGGCGGGCCGGGCGGGCCGTACTGGCAGTCCGGCACCGGCACACCGCCCGGCGCGACCATCGGCACCGCCGTCGACTATGCACTGCTCGACGAGGGCGTCAAGGTCTCCGATGTCGCGGCCTTCGCCACCGCCCGTGCGGTCGCGGCCGAACTCGGCCTGATGATCGGCGGCTCCGCGGGCGGCTCCGTCCACGCCGCCCTGACCCGCCTCGAAGACTTCCCACCCGGCTCAACCGTGGTCACCCTGGTCTGCGACGGCGGCGAGAAATACCTGGACACCGTCTTCGACGACGACTGGATGAACGAGCGCGACCTCCTCGACGCCGCCACCGAACGCGACGTCCACACCATGCTCGACCGCTACGCCCCCGCCCGCCGCGACCAACTCGTGGAGGCGCGATGATCCGGCCCCGCGCACGAATTGGCGTGCCGCGCACGCAATCTCCGACGGACACGCGCGCGGCGCGCGAAATTGTGCGCGGCACCTCGGCGCTCGTGCACAGCGCCGGGCGGGCGGAGGAGGCGCGGTGATGCTGGCTCGGTACCGTGCCGATGGGCGGCAGCTCACGGCGTTGGCGGCGCCGATCGCGTTGACGCAGTTGGCACAGATCGCCGTGTCCACCACGAACATTGCGTTGATGGGAACGCTCGGTGTGCGTGCGGTCGCGGCGGGCGGGCTGGCGATCGTGCTGTTCAACCAGATTCGGACCATGTGCGTCGGGCTGATCACCGCGACCGGGAATCAGATCGCGGGTTCGGTGAGTGCGGCGGGTAAGCGGGGTGAGTCCGCGGATCGGGAGGTTCGCGACATCGTGCGGTCGAGTTTTCTGATCGCCACCGTCGCCGGAATCATCGGTGGTGCGGTGCTGGTCGGGCTGGGCTGGGCACTGCAATGGCTCGGTCAGGACGCGGGAGTACTTGCCGACGCGCGGCCGCTGATGATCGCACTCGCACCGGGACTGCTGCCCTGCCTGTGGTTCCAGGTGCTGCGGCAATACACCGTCGGCATGCAACGCCCACAGGCGCTGCTCTTGGTCACCCTGGGCTCGGTGGCGCTGAATCTCGTACTGGCCCTTGCCTTCATCCACGGCTGGGCCGGACTGCCCGCGCTCGGACTGACCGGCATCGGCATCGCCACCTCATTGGTCTTCCTGATCACCTTCGGCGTCTTCCTCGCGATGGTGCGCGCCGATTCGGAACTCGGCGCCGCCCTGCCGCTGCGCCCATGGCCCGTGCACGCCCCGACCATCCGAGCCGAGCTGAAACTCGGCGCGCCGATCGCGCTCACCTACGGTTCGGAGGCCGGCATGTTCTCCGTGCTCGCCCTGGTCATGGGCAGCATCGGGCCGACCGCGCTGGCCGCGCACAATGTCGTCTACCAGATCATCTACATCGTCTTCCAGGTCGCGATCGGCCTGTCGCACGGCGCGTCCATTCTGGTCAGCCATGCCGCCGCCCGCGACGAATTCGGCCATGCCCGCGCACTGGCGTGGCTGGCGCTGCAGCACGCGGGCATCGTCGCCGCGGTCACCGGCGTGGTCTATGTCGTCGCGCCGCGGCTCGTGCTGAGTCCCTTCCTCGAACCCGGTGACACCGCGACGATCGAGTTGGCTCGCGGCCTGCTGCTCATCGGCATCGTGCTCCAATTCTTCGATGCCGCACAGAACATCGGGACCGGCCTGCTGCGCGGTCTGAAGGAGACCAAGGCGGGCTTCCGGCTGTCCCTGGTCGGCTATTGGCTCGTCGGCCTGCCCACCGCCGTCCTGCTCGCCTTCCCCCTCGGCCTCGGTGCCGCGGGCGTCTGGTGGGGACTGACCGCGGGCTTGGCCAGCACCGCCGCCCTCATGCTGCGCCGCTACTTCACCCTGCTCGACGCCGCTCGGCGCACGCACCCGCACCCCCTCCCCGAATCCCTCCCCAGCCCCACCTGACCCCGGGCAATCCGGACCTACCGGGCGGCGGAAAGTATTGGCGGGCAACCTGATAGCGTGCCGGAATGCGGCAGAGCCTGGCATTGAGTTGTGAGCGGGTCTCCGCTGAACTGCTGGACCATTTCGATGGCGTCGGGATGGTGCGCGGGGAGTACGTATTCCGCGCGGCCGGAAAATACCCGACGCCCGAATCGGTTTCGGGTTATCTGGTTCCCTATCTGCGCCATATCGCCAAGCGCGCGACCGGAACCATCTGGTATCGCACCATGGAAGCCGATACCGCCGAATGCAACATCCTCGACGGCGTCGAAGAGGTCATCATCGAGCCGAACAAACTGCTGGGGCTGCGCGGCATTCGCCGAGCGCGCCGCTTTCCGGAGGCATTCGTCGCGGAACTCGAGGGCATCGCGCAGGTGCGCGACGAGGGCGCGGATATCGGCGTGCTGTTCCCGTTCGTCACCTATGTCGACGAATTGCAGTGGGCCATCCAGGAAACCAAGGCCGTTATCGGCGACTGCCCGATGGCCACCATGATCGAGATCCCGTCACTGCTGCTCGAGGTCGATCGTGTTGTCACCACCGGAGTCTCGCGGGTGGTGATCGGCTGCAACGACCTGTCCTCGCTGCTGCTCGGCCAGGCCCGCGCGTCATTGAGTCCGGTGCGCCCGGTTCCGCCGCTGCTGCGCGCGATCGAACGCGTCACCATGGTGGCCGCGGCCGCGGGCGTGCGGACCGCGGTGGCGGGTTATCTGCATCCGGACCTGGTCGCCGCCTGCGCGAACCTCGGTGTCGACGAATGCGTTCTGCACTATTCCGACCTCCCCGAACTACTGGGTGACCAGTTCGCGGAGTTGCCGGATCTCGATGTGCTGCAAGCGATCAAGCGCAAGACCCGCGCCGCGATCGCGGTGTTCGAGGCCGAGCGGGCGGCCGGTTCCGATCCCGACCACCCGCAGGCCTATCAGACGTTGACGCCGTAATCGCGGGCGATACCCGCGAGTCCGGAGGCGTACCCCTGACCGATGGCACGAAATTTCCATTCGTTGCCGTACCGGTACAACTCCCCGAACACCATGGCGGTCTCGGTGGACGCATCCTCGGTGAGGTCATACCGGGCCAGCTCGGCGCCCGTGGTCGCATCGATCACGCGGATGTACGCATTGCGGATCTGCCCGAACGACTGTCCGCGCGCATCGGCGTCGTGGATCGAGACCGGGAAGAAGATATTGGTGATCGTCGGCGGCGTGGCCGCCAGGTCGACATTGATCACCTCGTCATCGCCCTCACCCTCGCCGGTGAGGTTGTCACCGGTGTGCTCGATCGTGCCCTCTGGCGAGCGAAGATTGTTGTAGAACACGAAATGCTGATCGGACAGCACCCGCTGATTCGGCCCGGTGGCCAGCGCACTCGCATCGAGGTCGTAGTCGGCCCCGGTGGTCGTTCGCACATCCCAGCCCAGCCCCACCGCTACCTTGGTGAGGTTGGCCGCCTGCTTCGACAGCGAGACATTTCCGCCTTTGGCCAATGTGACGCTCATGATCCCCTTCCGTTCGACGCGTTCGCGCCGCCTTTCTTCACGATTATTACTCCGTACCGGACGTGTTGCGCCGGTTCAGTTCTGGACCGCTGCCCTTTCGAGCGACCCGCAAGCAGTCACTAGCGGCCCCTTTCCAGCGACCTACAAACAGTCGCTAGCGGACCCACCCGCGCAGCGTCTGCACGCGCCCTTCGAGCGCACGCAATTCACTCGCATCGAGCACAGTGCGCTCGATACCATTCGCCACCGCGAACGCCGACTGCCGGTGATCATCGATGACCTCGACATCGATCTGCACCGCCACATAGTCTGTCGCGCCGGGCATTTCCTCCGCGACGACCTTGGCCTGCCCCCGAGCGCACAGCGCGACATTGCCGCCGCCGAGAATCAGCAGAGCGACATCGGGCCGCTCCCGCAAACGGGCCAGCGAACCGCGATCGAATTTCAGGCTGAGCAGAATGCGCCGGTCGCCCGCGCGTACCGGCCAGGACACCGGAATCGCATGCGGCGCTGGATCGGTGGTGACCAGCACGGCGATCGTCTCCTGCGGCCATTCCGGGAGCACGTCCAGTTCGGGATGATCGGCCGTCGAGTGGTCTTGACGTTGCACGGGGCTCGCTCCGGCTGCCATGTTCGTCACCTCTTGATCGCTGCAACGCGGCGGGCTGTGCCACGTTGCTTGCAAGTCTAAGGTGCTGTGTCCCTTGTTCGCTGGCGCTGCGTTCTTTGTCCGAAGTGCTCTCAGGCACCTCTCAGGACGCCAGTGCGGCGGCGCTGGCGATGGGCAGGGCCCTGGCCCAGTCGCGGGCCATATCCTTGACGCGGATCTCCGATGACGCGTCATGCCGGCCGTGCGCGCCGATCTGGGTCGCCCCGCGGGCCGTGAGCAGTTCGGCGGCGAGCTCACCACCGCGGTTGAAGGTGTCGCCGTAGACCGAGTCGCCGAGGCCGAAGACCGCGAAGGTCAATCCCGTGAGGTCCGGCCTACGGGCTTCGAGTGCGTCGAAGAAGGGTTCGGCGCCGGTCGGCAATTCCCCGTCGCCGTAGGTCGAGCAGACGACGATGTGGAAGGCGTCGATGTCCAGATCGTCGACATCGAAGTCGGTCATGTCGTGGACCGAGACATCGTGGGTGACCGCCAGCTCATCCGCCACGCATTCCGCGGCGGCCTCGGCCGTGCCCATCTCCGAACCGAACAGAATGACTATCCGCACTTCCTCGCTCCTTCCTCGGGATTATGCGGTAAGGCTATCCTAATATCAATGGGACAATCGTGCCAAATGATCTGTCCGGGACACCGGCGGGTCGTCCGGATTGACGGGCCGTCCCGGTCGATGCATCATTTCTGACAGCACCCTGTTCAGCAGGGGCTTCTCCAAATCGCCAGCCGATGACTGTCTGGCCCGGCGTGCTGCTCCGTGTCACGCTCGGCCGTCGCGCCGCGCACCGACCCGACAGCACTCCGCCCAAGAAGACGCGATGGCGTCCGGCCGTGAGTGAGGTGAGAACGACATGGTGTACCGCTCGTCCGAGACTCGCCTGATCACTTCGTTCCTGCACTACGGCATCGTCCCGAACTTCTGAATTCGGCCGCGCCGGGCGCGGCATCCCAGGACGGCGCCGACAGCGTCGTCCGGTTGCACTGCTCGGGTTCCAGCGCGGTACCACGGGACATTTCGGCACAAATATGGACGCGGAGCAGACACATGGTGGATATCGGGGCAACGGATTTCGGAGCGGTCGACATGGTCGCGTGGCCGACGGCGGGCAATCTCGTCGTCTCGCCCGCGATGCTGGACGACCTGGGCTATCTGCGGGGCGAGTTGGCGGCCGCTGAGGTGCCGTTCCTGCTCATCCGCGATTGCGGCCATCGGCTCGCGCTGGCCGCGGATGCGGCGCACCAGGCGATGGTGCACCGCGTGACGGACACCGCTATCGCCGCGGGTTTCTCCTGTAATGAGTTACAGCACAATGTTTTCCGGCTCAGCCGTGATTCCGACCCGGCGCATTACGTCGATCTGGAACTGTGGGAGTACCACGGCGACACCGTCGAATGCCCGCGGCCGAACGCCTTCACCCGCAACGTCTTCGACCTCGCCGATGTCGAGCGCACGGAAGTTCGCCTGTTCGATCGCAATTGGCCGACGCTGACCGATATGTTCGCACCGCAGCCGACCGATGTCGGCTTCGATATCGACCTGGTGTTCTCCTGGGTGGACGGCTCCGATCCCGAATTCCGTGCTCGCCGTGCGGGCATGCTGGCCCAGGTGGTGGTCGGCGAGGGCGATGACGCCGATGCCAGGATCCGTCAGATCGACGAATTGAAGTACGCGCTGCGCTCGGTGTACAAGAACGCGCCGTGGATCCGCCGGATCTTCATCGCCACCGATTCCACGGTGCCGCACTGGCTCGACGAGCATCCGCGAGTGACGGTGGTGCGCGCGGTGGATCACTTCAGCGATACCGGCGGGCTGCCCACGTTCAATTCCCATGCGGTGGAATGCCAACTGCAGCATATCGATGGGCTCAGCGAGCACTTCCTGTACTCCAATGACGATATGTTCTTCGCGCGGCCGGTGCGCCCGTCGATGTTCTTCACCCCGGCCGGGGTGAGCCGGTTCATCGAGGCGGGCACTCGGATAGGTCCGGGCCGAAATAACGAGCGGCGCAGCGGTTTCGAGAACGCCGCGCGGGTGAACCGGGAACTGCTGGCCGGGCGGTTCGGGCACGTCATCACCAGGCATCTGGAGCACACCCCGGTTCCGTTGCGGCGCAGCGTATTACACGAGATGGAACAGGAGTTCGCGGCCGACTTCGCGCGCACGAGGACCAGCAGGTTCCGTGCCGCCACCGACATTTCGGTGACCAACTCGCTCTATCACTACTACGCCATGCTCACCGGGCGAGCCGTACCGCAGGAGGTGGCGCGGATGCGTTACGTGGACACCACGAGCCAACGCGGGCTCGCACTGCTCGACGGGCTCGCCGAACATCGCGACGTCGACTTCTTCTGCCTCAACGACGGCAGTTTCCCGGAGGTCGCCGAGGCCGACCGGGTGCGCGCGGTGTCGGAGTTCCTGTCCGGCTACTTCCCGGACCGCGCGCCATGGGAACGGATCAGTGCACGGCCTCGTCATCAGATTCCGGAGTCTGCGCCGGGTGCCGCATGACCCGCGGAATGCGCGCGGCGGGCTGTATCACGATGCCCTCCTCGACCAGCGTCCGTGCCGCCTGCTCCGGGGTGGACGGGGAGCCGACGGTCGGGCCGCGATCGATCGGGACCACCGAGTGGACGATGGTGTCCGGGTAGATGTGCACGTAGTTGAAGGCCTGCGCCCCATCGCGGCCGCGCAGGCCGCCTTGGGCGACGGCCAGATCCTGGCTGTAGCAGGTCGCCGAGGCGACGGAAACCGGAATACCCGCGAAGGTGGCGCTGGTCGAAAAGTGCAGGTGCCCTGCCAGAATCGCGCGTACATCGCTGCCGTCGAGCACGTCGGCCAGCCTGCGCTGATCGCGTAATTCGACGGTGACCGCGAGATCGATGACACACGGCACCGGCGGATGGTGCATCGCCAGGATGGTGCCGAACGGGGCGGGTTCGGCCAGCACCGAGCGCAGCCAGGCCAGCTGTTCGTCGCGGATCTCGCCGTAGTGGTGGCCGGGGACGGTGGTGTCCAGGGCGATGATCCGCAGGCCGTCGATCATGTGCACCCGATCCAGCGGCGTCGTCGACGCGCGCTCACCGAGCAGGGTCCGGCGCAATGCGGCGCGATCATCGTGATTGCCGGTGACCCACACTATCGGCGCGCGTAATCGGCGCGCGAAGGGCTCGACCATGGCGCGCAGCTTCTCGTACGCGTCCGGCTCACCCCTATCGGTGAGGTCACCGGTGAACACCAGCGCGGTCGGCCGGATCCGGCTGGCCGCGGCCTGATCGAGCAACTGTCGCAGCCGCTGATCCGCGTCCACGTCGCCATACAGCTCGCCGTCGCCGCCGATCAAATGGGTATCGCTGAAATGGAACAGCACATGATTCGGTCGCGGGTGCTCCGCGACTCTGCTGATGGGCACCGGACCGAACGTCCTTCCCCGGCGGATTTGCCCGCCATCGGCTTTCGGGTTCGATCGCCAGGATAGCGACGACCTATTGACAGGCTTCCCGACGCACGGTGTCGACATGCTTGCGGGTAGGTGAGAGTTCGGTGTCGGATCATCGAATCCGAAACTCCGCGGGCCGGCGGTGGCATGGCGACGCGACCGGTACCGTCGGCGACCGTGCTGGTCTCGAACATGGCGACGGTGGCATCGAGGATCTCCGGCGATTCGCGCGCACGCTGGTCATTCCGGGTTCCAGCCGCTAGGCACTACCTGCCGATGGCGTCGGCGGTGCGGAGGGCGTCGAGCACCATGGGCGCATCGACGGTGAAGGGTTCGTTGTGGATGGTTTCGCCCGGCGCGGTGGTGCGTTCGGCGATCGCGGTCAGGGTCCGGTTATCGGCGTCGGCCAGACCGAGCGCGGCGAAGGTGGTCGGCAGGCCGACGGCCGCGCAGAACTCGAGGACCGTCGAAATCTCTTCGGTGGGAGCGCCTTCCAGGACCAGCTGGGTGAGTACGCCGAAGGCGACCTTTTCGCCGTGCAAGTACGGGTGGGTCTGCGGGGCGGCGGTGAGGCCGTTGTGGACGGCATGGGCGGCGGCCAGGCCGGAGGATTCGAAGCCGAGTCCGGAGAGCAGGGTGTTGGCCTCGACGATGCGCTCCAGTGCCGGGGTGACGGTGTGGTTGCGGACCGCGGCGAGGGCCTGGGAGCCGTCGGCGAGCAAGGTGTTGTAGCAGAGCTCGGCCAATGCGGTGGCGCTGAGTGTGGAGGCGCCGCCACGCATATTCCGCACCCGCGCGGCGCTGCAGGTTCGCGCCTCGAACCAGGTCGCGAGCGCATCACCCATTCCGGCGGTGAGCAGCCGAGCCGGAGCCTGCGCGATGGCGGAGGTATCGACCAGCACCATTGCCGGATTCCGCCGCACCAACTGATAAGCCTCGAATTCCCCACTGTCGGTATAGATCACCGACAGAGCACTGCACGGCGCATCACTCGACGCCGCCGTCGGACAACTGATCATCAGCAGGTCCAGATCATCGGCCACCGCCCGCGCGGTATCCAGCACCTTGCCCCCACCCGCCCCCAACACGACAGTGCTCCCACTCTCCTGCACAGCCGCGGTCACCCGCGCGATCTCCGCCCGACTGCACTCACCCCCGGACCGATGCACCGAGTACTCGATCTTCGCCTCGGTAAGCGACTCCCGCCACGTATCGGCCAACAACCGATAGGCACTACCCCCTGCCACAATCGTCACCGGCCCCCCGATCCCCAACCGCGTCATCTCCGCCCCGAGCGCCACCGTCGCATCCCGCCCCTGCACATAATGCCCGGGCGAAGAAAACACACTCAGCATCCGCCACCTCCCAATCCCGGGCATCCGCCAGGTAGCGCCGATCGCCCGCACCCCGCCTACCCGATAGCCGCTCTCGTACCGGCAACGCTACGCCCACCACCACCCGCTCCGGCCCGGGTTGAGCAACGAAGCAGCGGACCCGCTACCTCGGCCAGTAGTTGCGCCAGTCTGCGGCTGAGAGGGGGGTGCGCTCGCCGCGGGTGGCTTCGGCGGCGTTCTCGGCGGCGCGGATTTCGGCGGCGAAGGTCAGGGTGGCTTTGCGGAGGCGTTCTTCGGCGCTGTCTTCGCGGCCGAGGTGGATGACGCGCAGGTCGGCGGGGATCAGGTCTTCGGGGAGACCTGCCTTGAGGCTGCGGGAGCGGATTTTCTCGGCCAGGGCCAGGGCGGGTTGGGCCATGGCTATGCCGTCGAGGCAGGAGCGGCGGGACTTCTCGGCGGATTTGCGTTCTTCCCAGGCCTTTTCCTGGGCGGCGATCTTCTCGGCGACGGTGGCCGTTGGGGCGATGGGCTCGTCGGCGAGGTGCGGGCTGCGGTTGACGAGTTTCGCGACCAGGGCGGCGGCGACGTCGTCTACCGTGAATTCGCCTGCGGCCTGGGCGATTCGGGAGTGGAAGAGGACTTGGAGCAGGAGGTCGCCCAGTTCTTCCTTGATGGTTTCGGCGTCGTCGTGCTGGATGGCGTCGAGGAGTTCGTAGGTCTCCTCGAGCAGGTACGGGCGCAGCGAGTCGTGAGTTTGGGTCACTTCCCAGCCGCCGAATTTCCAGAGGCGGTCCATCACCTCGACGGCGTCGGCGAGTCCCGCCGCTACCACGGCGGTATCGGTACGCCCGACACCGTTTGCCGCGCCCGCCTCCGCGGCCGCATGCCGCGCGGCGCGCAGAACAGCCTCGTCACGATCCGAACTCATCGAGCCGTGGCCTCGGTGGCGACCCGCAGGTCGACAAAACCCTTGGGCTTTCCATCCAGTTGCAGCAGCAGATCGGCGACGAACTGCAACAACACCACGTCGCGCACCCGCTCCGCACCGACGCTGTCCTCCACCCGGGGCAGCGGCAGTTGCACGACACCACTGGCGGCGCGATAACCAGCACTGGGATACAGCCGCTTCAATCGCATCTGCTTGGAATCGGGCAGGCTCAAGGGCGAAACCTTCAACGTGGTTCCGGTAACCGCGATTTCGGTGACCTCGTATTCGCGTGCCAGCAGGCGCAGTTTCGCCACCGAGACCAGCCTGCCGACCTCAACGGGCAGCGGGCCGTAGCGGTCGACGAGCTCCTCGACAACCGACTCCAGCGCCGGATCATCCTGTGCGGCAGCCAGTTTCCGATAGGCCTCCAACCGGAGTCGGTCACTGGTGATGTAGTCGGGCGGAATATGCGCGTCCACCGGGAGGTCGATGCGAACCTCCTTGATCTCCTCGGTGACGATCGGCTTACCGTCGGCGGCGGCACGATAGGCCTCCACCGCCTCACCGACCAGCCGCACGTACAGGTCGAACCCGACACCCGCCACGTGACCCGACTGCTCCGCGCCGAGCACATTTCCGGCGCCGCGGATTTCCAGGTCCTTCATGGCCACGGCCATACCCGCGCCGAGATCCGAATTCTGCGAAATGGTGGCGAGCCGGTCATAGGCCGTCTCGGTGAGCGGCTTCTCCGGCGGGTACAGGAAATAGGCGTACCCGCGCTCCCGGCTGCGGCCGACCCGGCCACGCAGCTGATGCAGCTGCGACAACCCCAGGGCGTCGGCACGTTCCACGATCAACGTATTCGCATTGGAGATATCGAGGCCGGTTTCGATGATGGTGGTGCAGACCAGCACATCGAATTCGCGCTCCCAGAACCCCTGCACGGTCTTTTCGAGCATGTCCTCGTTCATCTGGCCGTGCGCGACCACCACCCGCGCCTCGGGCACCAGATCCCGAATCCGCTTGGCCGCCTTGTCGATCGAGGAGACCCGGTTGTGCACGTAGAACACCTGGCCATCACGCAGCAGTTCGCGCCGGATGGCCGCGGTGACCTGCTTGTCGTTGTAGCCGCCGACGTAGGTGAGCACCGGATGGCGCTCCTCCGGCGGCGTGAGAATGGTCGACATCTCGCGGATGCCGGCCAGACTCATCTCCAGCGTGCGCGGAATCGGGGTGGCCGACATGGTCAGCACGTCGACGTGGGTACGCAGCGCCTTGATGTGCTCCTTGTGCTCGACGCCGAAACGCTGTTCCTCGTCGACGACGACCAGGCCGAGGTCTTTCCACCGCACCCCCGTCTGCAACAGCCGATGCGTGCCGACCACGATATCGACGGAACCGTCCGCCATTCCCTCCAGCACCGCGCGGGATTCGCCCGGATCGGTAAACCGCGACAAACCCTTCACGGTCACCGGGAATCCGGCGACACGTTCGGTGAAGGTCTGCAAATGCTGTTGCGCCAGCAACGTTGTCGGCACCAGCACCACGACCTGCTTACCGTCCTGCACGGCCTTGAACGCGGCGCGCACGGCGATCTCGGTCTTGCCGTAGCCGACGTCACCACAGACCACGCGATCCATCGGGACCGCCTTCTCCATATCCGATTTCACCTCGGCGATGGCGGTCATCTGGTCGACGGTCTCGGTGAACGCGAAGGCGTCCTCCATCTCCTTCTGCCACGGACTATCCGGACCGAACGCATGACCGGGCGCGGCCTGGCGCGCCGCGTACAACTGCACCAGCTCACCGGCGATCTCACGAACCGCCTTGCGCGCCTTGCGTTTCGTATTCGCCCAGTCGGAGCCGCCGAGTTTGGACAGGCTCGGCATCTCGCCGCCGACATAGCGTGAGAGCTGATCGAGCGATTCCATCGGCACGAACAGCCGGTCGCCGGGCTGGCCGCGCTTGCCGGGTGCGTATTCGATGACCAGGTATTCGCGCCGGGCCCCGCCGACGGTGCGCTCGATCATCTCCACGAACCGGCCGATGCCGTGCTGATCGTGGACCACCATATCGCCGGCGTTCAGCGCCAGCGGGTCGACTTGGTTGCGGCGCTTGGCCGGTAGTCGCTTACCCTCCGCCGGAGCGGTGACCCGGTTGCCGGTGAGGTCGGATTCGGCGACCACGACCAGACCGGCATCGTCGAAGATCAACCCGTCGTGCAGCGAACCGCACAGCACACCGACCAGTCCGGGCGTCGGCTCGGCGCCGGCCGCCAAGGCGGCGGCGGGCACTTCGGCATCGGAAAGCCGTTCCAGAATGCGTTGCGCCGTACCGTGACCCGCGACGACAACCACCGCGCGACCGCCGGTCAGCACATGCGCGCGCAGGGAGGCGAAGATCGTCGCCACCAGCTCATCGGAACCGCGCGCCGCGGGACCGGCCAACACCGGCAGCACCACCTCGGCGGGATCGCCGGAGGTCAGCGGGCTCAGCGTCCACCAGGGCAGGCCGTGCTGGTTTGCGCTGTCGTGGATTTCGGGCAGCGCCCGGTAGCCGGAGGCGGCCAGATCGAGCCCGTGCCCGCCCAGCGGGGCCGCGCCACCGAACGAGGCGGCGGTCCACGATGCCTCCAGGAACTCCTCACCGGTGCGCACCAAATCGGCCGCGCGCGTGCGGATCTTCTCCGGATCGCACAGCAACAGCTGGGTGCCGTCCGGCAAAACCTCGGTGAGCAGCCGCAATTCGCCGGCCTGCAGCACCGGCAGCAGTGCCTCCATACCCTCGACCGGAATGCCCTCGGCAAGCTTCTCCAACATCTCGACCAGCGCGGCGTCGGCGGCATTCGCCACCGCGACCTCGGCGGCGCGCACGCGAACGGCCTGGGTGAGCAACAGTTCTCGACACGGCGGCGCGACGACCACGTCCACCGTGACATCGGTCAGCGACCGCTGATCGGCGACCGCGAAGGGTCGCAGCTCGGTCACCTCGTCGCCCCAGAACTCCACGCGCACCGGATGATCCGCGGTCGGCGGGAAGATATCGAGGATGCCGCCGCGCACCGCGAACTCACCGCGCTTGCCGACCATATCGACACGGGTGTAAGCGAATTCGATCAGACGCAGGAGCAATTCGTCGAAATCGAGCTCCGCGCCGACGCGCAGCACGATGGGGTCGATATCGCCGAGACCCGCCGCCATCGGCTGCATCAGAGAACGAACGGTCGTGACCACGACCCGCAGCGGTACCGGAAACACCGGATCCTCCGGATGCGCCAGCCGCCGCAGAACCTCCAGCCTGCGCCCCACGGTGTCCGCGCCCGGCGAGAGCCGCTCATGCGGCAGCGTCTCCCAGGACGGGAACTGCGCGACCGCCGCGCCCAGTATTTCTTCGAGCTCGACCGTCAGATCATCGGCCTCGCGCCCGGTCGCCGTCACCACCACCAGCGGCCGCTGCGCCGCAATGGTCGCCGCGACGAACGGCCGCACCGCCGACGGACCGACCAACTCGACCGGCGACTTCCCGACCAGGTCGGCGACGGTCCGCAACGCGGAATCGGCCCCGGCCACCGCGGCCAGTCCTGCGAGAGGTGGACGGTGGGTGGGCATCGAACACTCCTGAACTCAGGCGGGCTTTTATGACGGCCAACCGAGTCTAATCACCACCGCTCCCCCGCCGCCCCGAGCCTCTTGCCGGTCGTGGGTGCCACGTCAGTGTCGTCCCGGGCCGGCGGTCGAGCGAATGGTCGAGTTCTGGGCGTACCCGACGAGTCCACCCATGTGCTCACGAAATCAGCCGGCAACCGACAACCTACCAATGCACGGTGACACTGTTGTCGGCATGGACCGGCGCGGACCGACCTACGGGACGTAGCGGCGCAGGCGGCGGGCGGCGAATTCGCGGAAGTAGGAGAGCTTCTCCTGCGGCACGATCGACGGCAGCAGGAAGTACCAGGCCCGTTCCATCCGCGTCGCCATCTGGTCGATGGAATCGGTGCCGACCGCCGTGATGTGCACGCCCGCGGTCATCTCCTGTAGCAGCAGGCCGATCACCTCGGCGTCGAGGTCGGCCTCCAGGTCGCCCTGGGCGATGGCGCGCTCGGCCAGGACGCGGTAGGTATCGCCCCAGGTCTTGGCGATATTGTCGCCCTGGGCGCCGCGGTAGTCGCCGATCTGATGGGTCAGCTTGAGCATCGCGCCGACCATCGGATCGTTCATGGACAGGTCCGCGACGACATAGGTGATCCCGATACATGCCTCGAGCGCGGGCACTCTCGGATCGAAGAAGCCCTGGCACGAACTGACCAGGCGCTCATTGCCCTGGTCGACCACGGCGCGCGCTAGCTCTTCCTTCGAACCGAAGTGAAAGTACAAGGCGCCCTTGGTCACGTTCGACTGCGCGATGATCTCGCTCAGGCTCGCATTCGCATATCCCAAGCGCAGAAAGACATCGGCAGCGCCCGCCAGGACGGAATCGCGGGTTATCTCCGCGCGCGCTTGCCTAGCCATCAGATCCGCCTGTCATCCTTAAAACCAGCCATCCTGAAGTAGACCGACATCCCGAAGTAGACCGACTTACCACCCGAACAGCACCCTGAGGATGGGTGAACCGTACCACCAGGTGGGCGCCCGCCAGCGAATTCCGGCATTCGGACGGGCATACTGCGCAATTCACTGGCTAACAATGCCGTCAGTCCCCCGTACCGGCGCGCCATTCCGAGCTGAGCTGTGGGTCGGCTTCCAAATGACTGAGCCCGTTCCAGCACAGGTTCACCAGATGTGCCGCCACAACCTCTTTCGACGGCTTGCGCTCGTCCAGCCACCAGGTCGCGGCGGTCGAGACCATGCCGACCAACGCCTGCGCGTACAAACCGGTCAGACTGGTATCGAAGCCGCGGCGCTCGAAATCGCCGCCGAGGATATGCGCGACCTGGTTGGTGGCCTCGTTGAGCAGACTCGAGTAGCGGCCCTCCGCGGTGGCGGCGGGCTGGTCGCGCACCAGGATTCGGAATCCATCTGTGCGTTCCTCGATATAGGTCAGCAGCGCGAGCGCGACCCGTTCGAGCCGGATCCGGGACCGATTCTGGGTCAGCGAGGAGGTGATCATGTCCAGCAACATCGACATCTCGCGGTCGACCACCACCGCGTAGAGCCCCTCTTTGCCGCCGAAGTGTTCGTACACAACGGGTTTGGAGACCTGGGCCCGCTGCGCGATCTCCTCGATCGAGGTCGCGTCGTATCCGCGTTCGGCGAACAGAGCGCGACCGATCTCGATCAACTGCTGCCGCCGTTGCGTTCCCGTCATCCGCGGCCGGGACACCTTGGGCGGTTCATCCGAAGACACCGTGCTCCTCCGCCTCTCCGCGTCTCTTGCCGGTCGTCGAGCGCAACCAGACTTTCGCTGCGGGCCGACGGTCGGGTACGGGACCGGGTTCTGGGCGTCCCCGACGAGTTACCCATGTACGCGCGAAATCAGTCGGCACCGTCCCAGACGTTATCAGTGGCGCACGGACCCAATTCCACCCGGGAGTTCGACTAATCGGCGGTCCGCATGCGAGGATTCATGCCGTGCCGCTGGCGCAGTGGCGGGTTTGGAGATCCGCCGGTGTGGCAATCCGCCGTAGTGTAATGGCAGCACCTCTGATTTTGGTTCAGATAGTTCAGGTTCGAGTCCTGGCGGCGGAGCACATCGGCACGATGGCTTATCGTTGGCCGCGCACATCACTGGCACGATGACAGGCAGCCGAGGGAGATCCATGCCACAGCAGACCGCCGTCGTCGTTCTCGCAGCCGGTGCCGGGACGCGAATGCGGTCGAAGACTCCTAAAGTGCTGCATTCGCTGGCCGGTCGAAGCATGCTCGCGCACGCGCTGCATGCGGCCAACGAGATCGACCCCGCGTTCCTCATTACCGTGGTGGGACACGACCGGGAACAAGTCGGCGCCGCGGTCGCCGACGTCGCCGCCGAACTGCGCCGCGACATCACCACCGCCATCCAGGAAGAACAACTCGGTACCGGCCACGCGGTGCAGTGCGCGCTGGCGTCGGTTCCCGCCGATTTCACCGGTGACCTGCTGGTCACCTCCGCCGACGTGCCGCTGCTGGACGGGCACACCCTGTCCGCGCTGCTCGACGAGCACCGCAGCTACGCCGAACGCTCCGCGGTCACGGTGCTGACCTTCGTGCCGGACGATCCGAACGGCTACGGCCGCATCGTCCGCAATGCCAAGGGCCAGGTCACCGAGATCGTCGAACATGCCGACGCCACCCCGGAGCAGTCGGCGATCACCGAGGTCAACTCGGGTGTCTACGCCTTCGACGCGGCGGTGCTGCGCACCATGATCGGACGCCTGTCCACCGCCAACGCCCAGCACGAGCTGTACCTGACCGACGTGCTGCGGCTGGCCCGCGAGGCCGGACATCCGGTGCACGGCGCCCGCCTCCTGGACGCGGCCAAGGTCACCGGCGTCAACGACCGGGTGCAGATGTCGGAAGCGGCGCGCACCCTCAACCGCTACATCCTGGAACGCCATATGCGCGCCGGGGTGACCATTATCGATCCCGCCACCACCTGGGTGGACGCGAGCGTGAAGATCGCCAGGGACGCCGAAATCCGGCCGGGCGTGCAACTGCTCGGCGACACGGTAATCGGTGAGGACGCCGTAATCGGACCGGATTCCACACTCACCGATGTCGTCGTCGGTGAGGGCGCGCACGTTGTCCGCACTCACGGTGATCAGGCCGTGATTGGTCCCGGCGCGAATATCGGCCCCTTCAGCTATCTACGCCCCGGCACCGTTGTCGGCGATTCCGGGAAGCTCGGCGCATTCGTCGAAACGAAGAACGCATCGATCGGCGCGCACTCGAAAGTGCCGCACCTCACTTATGTCGGCGATGCCACCATCGGTGAGCACAGCAACATCGGTGCCTCCAGCGTTTTCGTCAATTACGACGGTGTGAAAAAGCATCACACCGTGGTCGGCTCGCATGTGCGCACCGGCAGCGACACCATGTTCGTCGCGCCGGTGACCGTGGGTGACGGCGCTTATACGGCGGCGGGTACTGTGCTGCGTAGAAGCGTTCCGCCGGGGGCTCTGGCGGTGTCGGGCGGACCGCAGAAAAACATTGAGGGCTGGGTGCAGCGGCACCGTCCAGGGACGGACGCGGCGCGCGCGGCGGCGGAAGCCATCGCGGCCAAAGAGATGTCGGGTCAGGCAATCGAGCAAAAGGATGGCAATCAGCAGTGACCGCGTCATGGATCGATAACCAGAAGAACCTGATGCTCTTCTCGGGACGCGCCCATCCTGAGCTGGCCGAGCAGGTCGCCAAGGAACTCGACGTCCACGTCACCCCGCAGACCGCGCGCGACTTCGCCAACGGCGAGATCTTCGTCCGGTTCGAGGAGTCCGTGCGCGGCTCGGATGCCTTTGTGCTGCAGAGCTTTCCGGCTCCGCTGAACCAGTGGCTGATGGAACAGCTCATCATGATCGACGCGCTCAAGCGCGGTTCGGCCAAGCGGATCACCGCGGTGCTGCCGTTCTACCCGTACGCGCGTCAGGACAAGAAGCACCGCGGCCGCGAGCCCATCTCCGCCCGCCTCGTCGCCGACCTGCTCAAGACCGCTGGCGCGGACCGCATCATCACCGTCGACCTGCACACCGATCAGATCCAGGGCTTCTTCGACGGCCCGGTCGATCACATGCACGCCCAGCTGCAGCTGGCCGAGTACGTGCGCACCAACTACAGCCTCGAGCACATCACCGTGGTCTCCCCCGATTCCGGTCGTGTGCGCGTCGCGGAGAAGTGGGCCGATTCGCTGGGCGGCTCGCCGCTGGCGTTCATCCACAAGACCCGTGACCCGTTGGTGCCCAACCAGATCAAGGCCAACCGCGTGGTCGGTGAGGTCGAGGGCCGCACCTGCATCCTGATCGACGACATGATCGACACCGGTGGCACCATCGCGGGCGCGGTCAAGGTGCTCAAGGAGGCCGGCGCGGGCGATGTGGTCATCGCCGCGACGCACGGCGTGCTGAGCGATCCGGCCGCCGAGCGCCTGGCCAATTGTGGCGCCAAGGAGGTCGTGGTCACCAATACGCTGCCGATCAGCGAGGACAAGAAGTTCCCGCAGCTGACCGTGCTATCGATCGCGCCGCTGCTGGCGCGCACCATCCGCGAGGTCTTCGAGAACGGTTCGGTCACCGGACTTTTCAACGGCAACGCGTAGAGTTCATCCTTCGTCGCGGCTCGGACCCAGGTCCGGGCCGCGACGTTTTTGTCTGCGGCATCGACTCGCGGTGCCGGATTCTGTTTGTGAGGCTCGCTTCGCCGTGGTACGCATGGCGAATAAGGATGACAAACAGGGGGCGTGCCATGCAGGATTCAGAACCGCATATCAATCTCGGGAAGTCGCAGGACGGGCCGCCCGCTGATCCGACGCAGGCGCACCAGCCGCAGGACAACGAGGACGCGACCAAGGTCTGGCCGCAGGACAGCCCGCCCGGAGTCGATCCGACGGCGATTCACCAACCGGGACAACCGTTTTCGCCGGAGAGCGCCCCGCCTGCCGCGCCGTATACCCCGCCCGCGGGCTACCCCCAGCCACCCGTCTACCCGCCGCCGGCGTATCCACAGCCCGGCTACCCGCAGGCCGGTCCCTACGGCGGACAGCCCGGTTACCCTGGCTACCCCGGGTATCCGTACCAGCCCTACACGCCGCCGCGGCAATCCGATGTCCCGATTTTCTCGATCATCAGCTTCTCGTGTTTGGCGGCGACCGCGCTGTCGGTAGTGATGTTCTGCGGTCTGCCCATCGTGGTCACCGGACCGGCGGGCATCGTGCTCGGCATCATCGGACACAACAAGGGCGAATCCCTCGGCAAATGGGCCGCGATCGCCAATGGCGCGGTGCTGGCCATCGCGATCATTCTGGTCGTCGCCTTTGTCGGGTTCCTCGGAGCCTTCGGCTGAACGCGCGGATCGCCGCTGGCGAGCGCAGGGTCCCTGCTGCCAGCGGGGTGCAGGGGGATACTGGGGTTATGGACCGCGACCCGCTCGATATGGATATGGGGGACGACGACCAGGAAGACGAGATCCGCGCGTATCGCCGAAATGTCGAGGATCCGCCCGCTGACCTGCGCGCTCGCTATTACGAGAGCGAAGATGACGGCAGGCTCGGCATCGGCGACGAACTCGAACAGGAGTGGACCCCGGAACAGCACGCCGCCGAACTCGCCGAGGAGGACGAGCGGCCAGCGGAGACCGCCGCGATCGAGATCATCGAGGACACCGACCTGTAGCGCACCGATCCTGCCCGCTCCGCCGTGGCATCTCGCCGCCGATACGAGGAGATTCGATGACCACTCCGCAGCATCCGGAGGGCGGCGACGCGTCGCCCGAGAAACCGGCCGATGACAAGCCCGAACCCGAACCGCTCGCCTCCGCGGGCACCGATTGGGCGACACCGGTTGCCAGCGGACCGTGGGAGTCGCAGCACGTCGAGCCCGGAGCACCGCCCCCGGTCCAACCCGCCGCGCCGGATTTGGCGACGCAACCGTCGAGCGCGGGGCCGAGCGAGCAGACACCGGCTGAGCGGGCGGCTGCCGAAACCGCACCTGATCTGGTGACGCAGCCGCCGCCTTGGGAGCGGGCAGCAGGGAGTCAGCAATGGGGATCGGGAGATCAGGACCAACCGTCGGCGCGACCAAAACCCTGGGATGAACCGTACGACCGGCAGGCGCGCCCACCGGGCGCCGTATATCCGCCGATCACCGATGCCGCGCCGGAAGCCACGCTCGGCGGCTATCCCCAGCAGCCCTACCAGCCGTACACCACGCCAGCGGCACCGTCCGGCACTCAGACCCTGTCGATCATCGGCTTCGTCTGCGCGGGCATCTCCCTGCTGTTCTGCCCGTACCTGTTCGGCCCCGCGGGCATCGTGCTCGGCATCATCGGCCATAAAAAGGGCGAATCCCTGGGCAAGTGGGCCGCCATCGCATCCGCGATCTCGCTGATCATCGGGCTCATCCTGATCTATGCCGTCTTCAGCGGGAGCATGATCCCCGACTCCAACTGACCGACCACCCGTCGCCGCGTGGTGGACACGCGTCGTAGCGTTGTCCACATGACTCGATTCGGTGGGTTCCCGCTCGCGGGGCTGGACTTCTACGAGGATCTGGAGGCCGATAACTCGAAGGCCTTCTGGAACGCGCACAAGGCGGTGTACGACGAGGCGGTCAAAGCGCCGATGGTGGCGCTGACCGCCGAGTTGGAGGCGGACTTCGGCAGCGCCAAGATTTTCCGGCCGTACCGGGATGTGCGCTTCTCCAAGGACAAGGCGCCCTATAAGACCGCGCAGGGCGCGGTGGTGGGCGTTGCGCCGGGTACCGGCTGGTATGTGCAGATCAGCGCCGCCGGACTGTTCGTCGGCGGCGGGTTCTACTCGGGTTCCCCCGCCCAGATCGCCCAGCTGCGCGCGACCATCGACGACGAGGTGCGCGGCGCGGAACTGGAGGCGATACTGGCGAAGCTCACCAAGTCGGGGTTCACCATCGGCGGCGAGCAGCTGAAGACCAAGCCGAAGGGTTACGACGCCGACCACCCGCGCATCGATCTGCTCCGGCACAAATCGCTCACGTGCAGTAAGGAATTCGGCGCACCGGCCTGGCTGGACAAGCCCCGCACCGCCAAGGAGGTCCGCACCGCCTGGGAGGCGATGCGGCCCTTCATCGAATGGCTCGCCGCGGTGGTCGGCGGCGCACCCGACCGGTTCTAACGCCGCGCGGCGAGCACGAGGGCGAAGCGGTCGTCCGGATCGGTCCAGACCTGTTCGGTCTCGAAACCGGCGGCGGCCAGTTCGGCGTCCAGTCCGTCGATGCGGAACTTGGCCGAGATCTCGGTGCGCATCTGCTCGCCGCGGGCGAACTGCACGGTGAGATCCAGCTCCCGGACCGTCACCGTCATATCTTCGGTCGCCTCCAGGCGCATTTCGATCCACTCGTGCTCGGCATCCCAGATGGCGACATGCGCGAACTTATCCGGCTCGAAATCGGCATCGAGCCGACTGTTCAACACGTGCAGCACATTTCGGTTGAACTCGGCGGTGACACCGGCCGCGTCGTCGTAGGCGGGGACCAGCACGGCGGGGTCGACGACCAGGCCGGCGCCGAGCAGCAGCTGCTCGCCCGGCTCCAGCACTTCGTAGATGCTGGACAGGAATTCCGCGCGTTCGGCCGGGATGAGATTGCCGATGGTGCCGCCGAGGAAGGCGATCATGCGGCGGCCGCCGCGCGGCAGATTGTGCAGGGTGTCGGTGAAATCGCTGACCACGCCGTGCACCGCGAGACCGGGAAATTCCGCCGCGATCTCCGCTGCGGCGGCGCGCAGCGCCGAGGACGAGACATCCTGCGGAACATAGGTTTTCAACGGACCCTCGGTGGTCAGGGCGGAGAGCAGCAGCCTGGTCTTGGCGGCCGAGCCAGAGCCGAGCTCGACCAAGACCTCGGCCTGCGCGGTACGGGCGATTTCGCCGACGACCCGCTCCAGCAGCGCGCGTTCGGTGCGGGTCGGGTAGTACTCGGGGAGTTCGGTGATCTGCTCGAACAGTTCACTGCCGCGCGCGTCGTAGAACCATTTGGGCGGCAACCACTTCGGGTCCGCGGTCAGCCCCAGCCCGGCATCGGTCCGCAGTGCCGAGGTGAGGTCGTTATCGGATAGGTGGATCTCCAGCGTCGGTGCGGTCATGAGAGCGAGCCTTTCGTGCTTGGGGCGGCGAGCAGGGGCGTCAAGGTCAGCGAGCCGGGGCGGGCACTGACCAGCTGCCGATCCGGAATCGGCTGCCAGCGCGGGTCGTCGTCGAAGGGTTCGGAGCAGAGAATGGCGAAATCATCGGTGACCAGGGCGGACAGCGAGTGGTACACGGTGGTCGCCCACAGCTGCTGACCGTCACCGAGCAGGAAATTCAGTCGGGCGCCGGGGGCTTGGGCGAGTACCGCGGCGACAAGCAGACTCAGCGCCGCAGGGGCCGCCGCCCACGAACCATCGGGAGCGCCGGTGGACAGCAGGCCGCGCAGGATCACCCACAGCGTCGCCGAATCGGTCGTGGATTCGGCCTCCAGCAATCGCACCGGCTCGAACAGCTGCCCCGCGCCGAGTTCGGTTGCGGTGGAGCCGAATTCCTCGGCGACCGCGCTGAGGGCACGCCGCCAATCGGGCACCACACCGTTATGGCTGAATGCCCATCGACCGTGCGTGAACGGCGCACAGGCAGTCCGCTCGACCGGCATGCCCACCGTGGCCGAGCGCACCGCGGCCAGCACCGCCCACGATTCCAGTTGCGGCAGTACCTCTTCCACGGCCGGATCGGTCCAGATGGGCGCCTGATTGCGATACCGGCTGACGGTCACCGACTCGCCCTCCGCACGCCACCACGCCGCTCCGAAACCGTCCGCATTGATCGTCCCGCCGCCACGCATGTCCTTGGGCGCCCACGCCTGAGTCCGCAGGGAATGCGAGCCCAGGGTCAGCATGTCGCCGACCCGGACCGCAGGGCCGACATAGCCGAGTTGGCGACACATCAGCACCCACCTCCCGCGGTCATGCGTCGGCCGCGGACTGGCCGCGACGCGACGTTTGCCCGAGCGCGGGTGTCGCTGCCGCCGGGCCGGACACGCAGTCGCACGTGCACGACCCTCACTCGCCATCGCCTTTTCGCAGGTCCCGGGCCAGGCGGAAGCCGGAGAAGATCTGGCGGCGAATGGGGTGGTCCCAGTTGCGGAAGGTGCCGCGGCAGGCGACGGGGTCGGTGCCGAAGGAGCCGCCGCGCAGGACGCGGTAGTCGCCGCCGAAGAAGACCTCGGAGTATTCGGCGTAGGGGAAGGCACGGAAGCCGGGGTAGGCATCGAAACCCGATGCGGTCCACTCCCATACGTCGCCGATCAGCTGATGCACCCCGGCCGGGGATGCCCCCGCCGGGTAGGCGCCGACCTCGGCGGGTTCCAGGTGGCGCTGGCCGAGATTCGCGGTGGTGGAATCGGGTTCGGTGTCACCCCATGGGTAGCGGCGCGACGCTCCGGTTTCCGGGTCGAAGCGGGCCGCCTTCTCCCATTCCGCCTCGGTGGGCAGGCGTTTGCCCGCCCAGGCGGCGTAGGCCTCGGCCTCGAACCAGCAGACGTGCAGCACCGGCTGATTCGGACGCACCGGCGTCATCACACCGAATTGCCGACGCCACCAGTGCCCGGCCGGATCACGCTCCCAGAACTGCGGCGCGACCAGGCCCGCTTTCTGCCGATGCGCCCAACCGCGTTCGGACCACAGCTCGGGCCGGTCGTAGCCGCCGTCGGCGATGAAGGCCAGATACTGCCCGTTGGTGATCGGCGCGACGTCGATGGCGAAGGCGGGCACGTGCACCGGATGCGCCGGGCGCTCATTGTCCAGTGCCCATGGGTCGGTCGAGGTGCCCATGCTGAATTCGCCCGCGGGAATGATGACTTCACCACCGACCGGGTTGGTCATCGTCGGCGCGGCAGGCGCGGAAAGGACGGCGGGGCCGGTGCGCAATTGATGGGTGGCGAGCATGGTTTCGTCGTGCTGCTGCTCGTGCTGGGCGATCATGCCGAAGGCGAATCCGCCGTCGACCAGCGGGTCACCGCGTAAAGCGCTGGTGTCCAGCACATCCCAGACTTTGTCGCGCACGGTACCCACATAACCGCGGGCCTGGGTCGGGTTGAGCAGCGGCAGCTCGGGACGATTGGCGCGAGCGTGTTTGAACGCGTCGTACAGCTCATCGATATCGGCGCGCACCGCGGCGCGCCCGCCCACGTCGCGCACGAGCCACAGCTCTTCCTGGTTGCCGATATGGGCGAGATCCCAGACGAGCGGGCTCATCAGGCGCGAATGCTGCGCGACCAGTTCCGCCTCGTCGAGGTTGGTGAGTCCGACGGTGCGATCCCTTGCGCGGGTGAGCACTTCGGCGATCCGGTCACGCAACTGCTCGGTGCCGGAATTATCTGTTGCGGGGTAGTGAATGGTCACGATGAAAATCTCCGGAACTCGTTCTGGTCGGCGACTCGAAGCGGCGGTCTCATCCGCAACGCCCCGGTCACGGGCGGTCCTCGTGCTGATCCGCGCCACGCGAAGCGAGTTCGTCGGTCGGGGTGCGACCGCTGCGACATCGCTCGGCCGCGGATTCGATCTCGCGGACGGCCGCCGAACTCGTCGCATGTGCCGCGGCCAAGGTCAGCAGTTCGACCGCGACCGCCCGGATGTCCGGATCGGCGAGTCCGCAACGGGCCGCGTCCAGCCAGCGGCCCGCGATCGGAGCCGCGACCGCGGTCGCCTCGGCGACGACGGCCGGGGACGACAGCAGGGCGTCGAATACGTGGATCGGTACGGTCCAGTCGTTATCCGGCTGGGCGTCCAGATAGCGGACCTCCAGATGCCCGGAAGCCCGCACCGGCGGGAACAGCGTGGTCAGGTGATAATCGAGATCGCCGACCTCGGGACGGCGACCGATCTCGTCGTCCAGCGCGCCGGACAACCAATCCGCGAAGGTCGCGCCCGGCGGCGCGGACCAGCCGATATCGCCGTCGTCGACGCCATCGGGACGACGAACGCACAGCAGCTGGACATCCAGAGCCCAGCGCGCGTAGCCGGCGATCGGATCCGGCCACGACTCCGCCGCGGGGCGGGTACGTGCGTGATCCAGGCGCAACCAGGTGCGCATGCGTTGGGATGCCCAAGCGCCCGCGGGTGCGCCGCGCAATTCGGGGGAGCAGGCGAAGGCCGCGACCAAGGCGGGGCCGATGGTGTACAGCGCATTCCATCGGGCGGTGACCTCGGCGCGATCCGCACCCGCGTCGACGCTGACCTGGGTCGCGGCCGTATTGCACATCATCAATTTGCCGAAGGGGCCGATCCCGCCGAAGGACTCTTCCATGGCGCGATAGCGCGGTAACCGCAAAACCCGCTTCGGGCGGCGGTTCGCATCGGCGGCGGCGGATACGGTGCGGATGGATCGGGATTCGAGCAGATCCCGCAGCATCCGAGCATCGGTGGACAAACCCTCGCACAGCTGCGCGGCAGCGGCGAACGGGGCGCTGGAGAGCTCGATCTGACCGCCGGGTTCGATGGTGACCCGGCTGCCCCCTGGCAGCGAGAGTGCCGGTGAATCGGGGGCGATGGACCGCGGTGCATAGGGTCCGAGAGCATCTGCGAGTGCAGTCAGTTGCGGGCGGGGGGCGGCCAATGGGCCTGACGGCGAACACTCACCCTGCACGGTGAGCCATTCCAGTTCGGCGCCGATGAGCGTCGGTGGCCCCAATTTGAAGCAGATTTTCTCGATATAGGCCTCTGCAGCGGCCCGCGAGGACAGTTCACCGTGCTCCAGCGCGGTGACCCGCTGCGGGTGCTCGAGCGTGACCGCCATACCAACCTCCACCATCTGAACCGGGTACCCGTTTGCGGGGTTCTTCTGCACTGCCGGTAGTTGTCTCGGTAGTTCTGTATCGCCGCGTTTGCTCGTCGTATTCCACTGCGCCGACCCAAACCAGCGTAACGACGGGTACCGACAAAAAATGTGACAAGAATCTGAATTCGTGGTCACGCACAACGAGGACGCGCGGCCCCGGCCGCCGAGCTGCGCCGACCCGAGCGACGACGCGGGGGGCCTGTTTCGGCGATACTGTCGTCGACATGCTGGACGAGAATCGCGTACGTGCCGATATCCCGGGCTACGGGTCCGGATCCGAGCTGGTCTTCCTCGACAGCGCGGGATCGTCGCTGCCGCCGCGGGCCGTGCTCGACACCGTCGTGGACCATCTGCGACGTGAGGCCGAAATCGGCGGCTACCGCGCGGCGAACGAACGACTCGACGACCTCGCCGCGGTGAAGACCGATATCGGCGCACTCATCAACGCCGATCCGGCCGGCATCGCGCTCAGCGACAGCGCCACCCGCGCATGGACCGATTTCTTCTACTCCGTCCCGCTCGCGCCCGGCGACCGCATCCTCATCTCCGGCGCGGACTATGCGAGCAACGCGATCGCCGCACTGCAGCGCGCCAAGGCGACCGGCGCGGTGGTCGAGTCGATTCCCAGCGACGGCAGCGGTCAGATCGATCTCGACGCGCTCGCCGAGCTGGTCGACGAACGCGTCAAGCTGGTGTCGGTGCTGCACGCCCCGACCAACGGCGGCCTGGTCAACCCGGCCGCCGAGGCCACCAGGATCGCGCATTCGGTCGGCGCGCTGGTCCTACTCGATGCCTGCCAATCGGCCGGGCAGCTGCCCATCGATGTGGCCGAACTCGGTGTCGACGCGCTCTCGGTCACCGGCCGCAAATGGCTGCGTGGGCCGCGCGGCACCGGATTCCTTTATGTGCGACCGGAATTGGCGGCGTCGATGGAGCCACAGCGGCTGGACCTGCACAGCGCGCAGTGGACCGGCCCGGATGAGTACGCACTCGTGCCCGACGCGAGTCGTTTCGAGTTCTGGGAATGCGACGTCGCGGCGCGACTCGGTCTCGGTGCGGCCGTGCGGTACCTGCTCGACCTCGGACCCGAGGACGTCTATGCGGCGATCGCGGCCCGCGCCGAACACCTGCGCAAATCGCTACCGGAAATCGACGGAGTCACCGTGCGCGACATCGGGATTCGGCACAGCGGCATCGTTTCGTTCACCGTCGACGGGAAATCCGCCGTCGAGGTGCGCGATCGCCTTGCGGCACAGAATATTACGGTGACGGCGAGCCATGCCAGCTCTACGCTGCTGGATATGACCGCCCGTGGCCTGGATTCGGTGGTGCGCGCCTCGCCGCACTGCTTCGTGAGTTTCGAGGAGCTCGACCGGTTCGTCGGCGCGGTCGCGACGCTCTGATGTCACCCCGGGAACTGGTCGTCCTCGGCACCGCGAGTCAGGTACCGACCAAGCAGCGCAACCACAATGGGTATCTGCTGCGCTGGGGCGAGGAGGGCATTCTCTTCGATCCGGGCGAGGGCACGCAGCGGCAGATGACATACGCGGGCGTCTCGGTCACCGACATCACCCGGATCGCGGTGACGCATTTCCACGGCGACCACTGCCTGGGACTACCCGGCATAATCCAGCGGATCAGCCTCGACAAGGTCGCCCATCCGGTGGATGTCTACTACCCCGCCTCGGGCGAGCCGTTCTTCGATCGACTGAGCAATGCCAGCGCCTTTTACCGCACCACCGACCTGCGGCCGCATCCGATCGCCGATCCCGGCGTGTTGGACGCGCCCGGCGCACCGTTCGTCCTGGAGGCGGTCGCGCTATCGCATCCGGTCGAGGCCTTCGGCTACCGGCTCACCGAGCCGACCGGCATGCGCATCCTGCCGGATCGGCTCGCGGCCCTCGGGCTGTACGGCCCGGCCGTCGGACAGTTGCAACGCGCGGGCAGCATCGAATACGACGGGCGCACAATCACTCTGGCGGATGTCAGCGAGCCGCGCCCCGGCCAGAGCCTGGCCTTCGTGATGGACACCAGGCTCTGCCCCGGCGTACTCACGCTCGCCTCGGGTGTGGACATGCTGGTGATCGAGGCGACGTTCCTGGATGCCGACGCCCACCTCGCCGAGGAATACGGCCACCTCACGGCCGGGCAGGCGGCCCGGGTGGCCGCCGAGGCGGGCGTGCGCACCCTGGTGCTGACCCACTTCTCGCAGCGCTACCGCGACCTCGACGGCCACCTCGCCGAGGCGTCGAAGCACTTCACCGGGGAGATCGTGATCGCCACCGATCTCGCGAGAATCCCACTGCCCCCACGCCATTAGCTCGACGGTGGCGGCGCAGCAGCCCGTCACAACGCACTGGGATCCGCACCAGGAGCAGACTCGGATTCCCGGCTGTCAGGCCAGGTGCAACGCGAGGACCTGGGCGACGAGAGCACGGGTGCTGGTCGCCGGGCCGACCAGGCGCAGGCTGCGGTTGGCTTGCAGAGCGGCGATGCCGTGCAGGTTGGTCCACAGGGCAATCGCGGCAGCCCTCGGGTCGTCGGCGGTCGGCGCGGCTGCGGCGACCAGCGCGGCGAAGCCCTCGAACAGCGGCAGGGTGATCGAGCGCAGATTCTCGCCGGACCCCTCGAGCAGATCGTGGCGGAACATCAGTGTGAACATTTCGGGGCGCTCACCAGCGAATTCGACGTACTCCGCCGCCATGCGCTGCAAATGCTCGCGCGGCGTGGTCGCACCCTCCTGAGCCTTCGCGAACCGATCGATGAGATCGGCGAAACCCCGCGCGGCAATGGCGGCCAGCAGCGCACGGTGCGTGGGAAAGTGGCGGCGGGGCGCACCATGGGAAACCCCGGCCGCGCGGGTGATGGCCCGCAGACCGAGCTGCGCCGCGCCGACCTCTTCGAGCATGTCGACCCCGGCGCCGACCAAGCGTTCCCGCAGGGGCTCATTTTCGACCATGGAGACATTGTCTACGTCGGCCATCGAATCGCTCCTCACCGGTATCCCCGACTGCGTCACATTAGGTAGAAATCCTCTACCGATAATCGTAGACAATGTCTACACTCACGTGGTAGACAGTGTCTACGGCAACTTCCTCGGAGGCTCATGTGTGGTACCGGTTGTTCAAGTACGTGTTCGTCGGCCCGCTGTTGCGGCTGATCGGTCGGCCCGAAGTGGAAGGTCGGCGGCACGTGCCGCGCACCGGACCGGTGATCATCGCCGCCAACCACCTCGCAATGCTGGATTCGCTCTACCTCGCACTGGTTCTGCCCCGCCGCGTCACATTCCTGGCCAAACAGGAGTACTTCACCGGCACCGGGCTCAAGGGACGGTTCAAGCGCTGGTTCTTCACCGTCGCGGGTCAGGTCCCGGTGAACCGCAGCGGCGGCACCGCCGCCGCGGACGCACTGGACGCCGCCACCAGAATCCTGGAATCGGGTGATATCTGGGCGATCCACCCGGAGGGCACCCGCTCCCCCGACGGCCGCGTCTACCGTGGCCGCACCGGTGCACTGCGGGTCGCCATGGCGACCGGCGCGCCGGTGATTCCGGTGGTGCTCGCCGGTACCGACAAGGTGAATCCGCGCGGTGCCAAATTGCCGCGTTTCGGCAAGGTGCGCATCAGCTTCGGCGCGCCGCGTTACTACCCCCCGCTCACCCCGAGGCCCGCAGTCCACACCGCAGGCGACACTTCGGCCCCTTGCCCGGTCCGCGCGGCCACCGACGAGCTGATGCGGGAGTTGGCCGCCCGATCCGGCCGCAACTACGTCGACCGCTACGCCGCCACCTTCGGTTCCACCCGTTCGTAACATTTTCGCCGCATTCGCCGTACGCACCGGACATGTCCGTGGACAACCGGACGGAACGGTTAACGCTGGGACCAATACGCGGGATAGTTGGGAAGCAGGCCGGATCGAATGTCCGGCCACCGCATTGTGGTCACGAGGGAGTGGACGTTGAGCAGGTTCACCGATGAGATGTACGCGACGGCGGCGCAATCCACGGGTCGAGGGCTGGTGACCGGAGAGCCGAACACCCCGTTGCGACAAACCTGGGGCGAGATCCATCAGATCGCGCGCCGAATGGCGGGCGGCCTCGCGGCAGCCGGAATCGGACACGGTGACGCGGTCGGTGTGCTGGCCGGAATGCCGGTCGATATCGCACCGGCCTGTCAGGCCATCTGGATGCGCGGCGCATCGATCACCATGCTGCATCAGCCGACCCCGCGCACCGATCTGGTGGTCTGGGCCCGCGATACCGAGACCGTCCTCTCGATGATCGAGGCGCGCGCGGTGGTGCTCGGCGCGCCCTTCGAGGCCGCCGAATCGCTGTTGCGCGAGCGCGGCATCACAGTGGTGCGCATCGACCAGCTGCGCGACGGCCCGGAGGTCGATCCGGTGCCGACCGTCGAGACCGATATCGCCTTGCAGCAATTGACCTCCGGATCGACCGGATCGCCGAAGGCGGTGCGGATCACGCACGAGAACTTCTACGCCAACGCCTATGCCATGTTCGATCGGGTGAAGTTCCAGCTCGACGATGATGTGATGGTCAGCTGGCTGCCCCTGTTCCACGATATGGGCATGGTCGGATTCCTCAGCGTCCCTATGCAATTCGGCGCCGATGTGGTCTGCGTGACGCCGATCGACTTCCTGATGCGCCCGCTGCTGTGGGCCGAGCTGATCGATAAGTACCGCGGAACCGTCACGGCGGCACCGAATTTCGCGTACTCGCTGCTGGCGCGCAGGCTCAAGCAGGCCGAGGACGGCGCCTACGATCTCAGCAGCGTCCGCTACATGTGGAACGGCGCCGAACCCGTCGACCCGGACACCATGGACGCCCTCGCCGACGCCGGAAAACGCTTCCGGCTCAATCCGATGGCACTCACCCCGGTCTACGGTATGGCCGAAACCACACTGGCCGTGTCGATTCCGGATCCCGGGCACGGCCAGGTGCTCGACATCATCGATGCCGACCTGCTGGAGGCACTGGGAAAGGCTGTGCCGGTACATGATCCGCACGGCGGCCACGGCCACGGCCACATACGCCGGCTACCCACGCTCGGCTACCTGGTCGACAATCTGGAGGGCCGGATCGTCGACTCGGAACGCCAACCGCTGCCGACCCGTTCGGTCGGGGTGATCGAACTGCGCGGTCCCGCAGTCACTTCGGGCTATGTCACGGTCAACGGCTTCCGCCCGGCCCAGGATTCGGACGGCTGGCTCGACACCGGCGATATCGGCTACTTCACCGATGAGGGCCTGATCGTGGTGTGCGGCCGGATCAAGGACGTCATCATCATGGCCGGCCGCAATATCTACCCCACCGATATCGAGCGCGCCGCCATGCGGGTGGCGGGGGTGCGCCCGGGCAATGCCGTCGCGGTCCGCTTGGACGCGGGCGAAAAACGCGAAAGCTTCGCCGTGGTCGTGGAAAGCAACGACCACCAGAACGCCGACGAGGTCAAGCGCATCGAACGCGAAATCGTGCACTCGGTCTTCTCCGAGGTCGGCGCGCGCCCCCGCACCGTCGCCGTCCTCGGGCCCGGCGCCCTCCCGAAGACCTCCTCCGGCAAACTCCGCCGCTCCGCCACCGCAGTCCATCTTCGCTGACCACGGCCGCCGCCGTTGGCGCGGCGGTCTGATCGACCGCGCAATCCGCGCCTCAGTGCAGTTGGTTCTGTGCCGGTTCGAGCCCGACGCGCAGCAGCAATTCGACTGCGTCCGCGGCCTGTTCGACGATCACCGGAACTTCCTTGCGCTCCGCCGAGGAAAACGGTTTGAGCACATAGTCCGCCGGATCCTGACGGCCGGGCGGGCGGCCGATGCCGATGCGGGTGCGCAGATAGTCCTTGGTGGTCAAAGCGCTGGAGACCGAACGCAATCCGTTGTGCCCGCCCTCGCCGCCGCCGCGCTTGAGCCGGACCTGGCCGAACGGCAGATCCAGTTCGTCGTGCACGACGATCACCTCGGTCGGCGGCACCGAGAAGAATTTCGCCAAGGCCGCGACCGGGCGCCCGGACAGATTCATGAACGACCGCGGTTTGGCGATCAGCACCTGCCGCCCGTCCAGCCGGGCCTGCAGCAGGTCCGCACCGGACTTCTTGTGCACGGCAAAACGGCCGCCGACGCGCTGCGCGAGCACGTCGGCGACCAGAAAGCCGACATTGTGCCGGGTGCGCTCGTACTCGGGACCGGGATTGCCCAGTCCGACCACGAGCGCGGGCCCGGTCGAGGATTCGGTCATGCGGATAACCGACCCGAGGAGTTCTTACTCGGCGCTCTCGGCCTCCGCGGCGGCCGCGGCGGCCTCTTCGGTCTCCTGCGCGGAGAGCGGCGCCGCGATGATGTTGACGATCAGGGCCTCCGGGTCACCGGCCAGGGTGACGCCCTTCGGCAGCTCGATCGCACCGGCGGTGATCTGGGTGCCCGCCTCGGCGCCCTCGATCGAGACCTCGATGGCCTCCGGGATGTTCAGCGCGTCGGCCTCGATGGACAGCGTGGTGGATTCCTGGGTGACCAGGGTGCCCGGACCGGCCTCACCGGTCAGCGTGACGTTCACATCGGCGGTGACCTTCTCGCCGCGCTTGACGATCAGCAGGTCGGCGTGCTCGATGTAACGGCGAATCGGGTGCACCACAACGGATTTGGTCAGTGCGAGCTGCTTCTTGCCGTCGATTACGAGGTTCAACACCGCATTGGTGCCGTGCTCGCGCAGGATGGCGGCGAAGGCCTGGGCGTTGAGCGAGAGGTGCTGCGGGTCGGCGGCGTGGCCGTACAGCACGGCGGGAACGTTGCCCGCGCGACGGGTACGGCGGGCGGCGCCCTTGCCGAACTCGGTGCGGACGGCGGCTTCGAGAAGGTTGGCGTCAGACATGACTGGATCTACTCCCTACGGCTCTTCCGGGCTGTCAACAGTGCGCCAGGGACTGTTGTTCACCCTGGCAAAGGTTGGTCTATTCGTCGGGCGAAGACCGAACGAGGACGGCCGAGAGCCGAGCCGCGTCGATCACGGTGAACGCATTACGTCTGCGGTCACCCTCGCCGAGACAACCCGAACACCATAGCGCAAGTGTTTATGTCCAGCTGAATCGGGTGGTCATAGTCACCGGATTGCTGTCACCCCTGTCGCGTACGCTGGAGCGGTTGCCGATCGGCCGTCTGAAAGGTTTTGAAGTTGACCGCCTCCACTGAGGGTGTCGTCGCGCCCGCCCCGCGTGGGTTGCCCGCCGAGGTCGCCCGACGGCGCACATTCGCGGTGATCTCCCACCCCGACGCGGGCAAGTCGACGCTCACCGAGGCCCTGGCATTGCACGCCAGAATGATCTCCGAGGCGGGCGCGATCCACGGCAAGGCCGGGCGCAAGTCCACCGTGTCGGACTGGATGGAGATGGAGAAGGCGCGCGGTATCTCCGTGAGCTCCACCGCACTTCAGTTCAACTACCGCGCCGCCGGCTCCGATATCGATAACGTCATCAACCTGGTCGACACCCCCGGCCACTCGGATTTCTCCGAGGACACCTACCGCGTGCTGACCGCCGTCGACGCCGCGGTCATGCTCATCGACGCCGCCAAGGGTCTCGAGCCGCAGACCCTGAAGCTGTTCCAGGTCTGCCGCCATCGCGGCATCCCGGTCATCACCGTGATCAACAAGTGGGACCGCCCCGGCCGCGCGCCGCTGGAACTGCTCGACGAGATCAACGAACGGATCGGACTCACCCCGACTCCGCTGTTCCTGCCGGTCGGCATCGCCGGTGACTTCCGCGGCCTGCTGCGCCGGGGCCCGGAGGGCGAGGCCGTCGAATACATCCACTTCACCCGGACCGCGGGTGGTGCGACCATCGCGCCGGAGGAGTCGATCACCCCGGAATCCGCCGAGGCCCGCGAGGGTGAGGCGTGGACGACCGCCGCCGAGGAGAGCGAACTGCTCTCGGCCACCGGGCAGGACCATGATCAGGAAATGTTCCTGGCCGGGCAGACCTCCCCCGTCATATACGCCTCGGCGATGCTGAATTTCGGTGTGCGGCAATTGCTGGAGACCTTGGTCGCGCTGGCGCCCGCGCCCGGCTCGCGCGCCGATGTCGGCGGCACGCCGCGCGACACCACCGATCCGTTCAGCGCGGTCGTATTCAAGGTGCAGGCCGGAATGGATGCGGCACACCGGGATCGGCTCGCGTTCATGCGGATCGTCTCCGGTGAATTCGAGCGTGGCATGGTCGTCACGCACGCCCAGACCGGTCGGCCGTTCGCCACCAAATACGCGCTGACCGTCTTCGGCCGGGAGCGCTCGACCGTCGACACCGCCTACCCGGGTGATGTGGTCGGCCTGGTGAATGCCACCGCGCTGGCGCCGGGGCACACGCTGTTCGTGGACAAGAAGGTGGAGTTCCCGCCGATCCCGTCCTTCGCGCCGGAGCATTTCGCGGTGCTGCGGGCGCAGAGTGCGGGCAAGTACAAGCAGTTCCGCAAGGCCATCGATCAGCTCGATTCCGAGGGCGTGGTGCAGGTGCTGCGCAATGACGCGCGCGGTGATGCGTCACCCGTGCTCGCGGCGGTCGGACCGATGCAGTTCGAGGTGGTGACCGCGCGGATGCTTGCGGAGTTCAACGTCGAAACCCACATGGAGCACCTGCCTTATACGCTGGCCCGGCGCACCGATGCCGAGTCGATGGCCGAACTCGACCGCCAGCGCGGAGTCGAGGTGTTCACCCGGTCCGACGGGGCGCTGCTGGCACTGTTCAGCGACAAGTGGCGGCTGCAGTACATCGAGAAGGAGCATCCGAAGCTCACGCTCGAGCCGCTGGTCGCGGCGGCGGATTAGGGATTGCCCTCAGCTGTGTCCCGATTCCGGGGGATGGAGGCTCAGGCCATTCTCTCTCACCCGGCTTCGGGTTTCGCCGTCTCCGGTTCGGGTTTCGCCGTCTCCGGCTCGGGCTCCGGCTCGGGCTCGCGACGCAGCGGGGTGGTGGGCTCACGTTCGACGGCCGCTATGCCATCTTCGCGGGCGATCAGCCCCCAGCGACTCGATGTCAATCGCAGGCTCGGCAGATCGCTGAGCGACAGGACCACCTCGTAGGTCCGCTCGTAGCCGGTATGCGCGATGCGCCAGAGACCGTCCGTGCACCGCACATAGCGATCGGTGTAGAACGCCGCGCCGCGCAGCAGCATATTGTGCTCCGGTATCAGCACGGTATCGGCGAGATACCAAGTGCCGGTGGCGGTATCACCGTCGACGTCGATCTCCGGATGGTCACATCGGTGCTCGGTGATGACATGGGGACCGAGGGTGTTGCGCATGAAGGCCAAGAACGCGTCCCGCGACTCGAACTGCAGGTATTCGCTGTAGGTGGCGGTCGCCTCGGGAATCATGGTGTCCGCAAATTCATCCCATGACTTGGTGTCGAGGGCGCGCAGATACCGGAACTTCAGGCGACTGATCGCTGACACAGCATCCTGATCCATACCTCAACAATCCCATTCGAAGTCGCCGCGCTGGACCTATTGGGAGATTTGTATCAGATTGCTATCACTACGAGCCGAAATTCGTGATCTTCCGTATGGGTCAGTTCCCGATGGTGAAGCAGGTATTGCAGAAATCGCTGCCGAACTCGGTCAGCCGCAGACTCTTGCGCACGATCTTGGGCGCCCGCCCGGCCTTCTTCAGCGCCGCCTCGACCACCGGCTGCACCTCGAGCACCATGTATCGGCTCAGCACCACCGGATCCTCGGAGACCTGGGTCAGCCCGAGGCGGTTGAGGTTGATCAGATAGGTGCGGGCGCGGTCCGGATAACGGACGCCGGCCTGTTCGGGCACGGAGGTCAGATCGCCGGTCACCAACTCCGAGCCGATGCCGAGCGGACGGTTGGTCCGCACATCCACCGACGGCTGCGGACCGTTCAATGCCATGAACCGCAGAATGCGCGCCTCGTCCGGAGCCAGCTCGTCGAGGATCCGGTCGTAGGCGGGGTGCACGTCATCGGTGAAGTAGACATCGGCCGAGCGGGCCAGCAGCGCGTCACCACGGCGACGCAGCTCTTCGCTGCTCGCCGAGTGCAGCGGCGCGCCGATGCTGATCGCCGTCGGCTGCGGCGCACCGTTGGAAGCCGGTACGTAGCTGACGATTTCGCGCACCGACCCCTCGGTGACACCTAGCGCGCTGCGCGCGATGGAGCGCAAGGCATTGCCGGTGCGTTCGGCGATATCGGCCGACGACTCACCGTCGAGCGCGGCCTGGGTGATCTCCTTGGTCACCTCATAGGTCGTCTCGACGGCCCACTGGCTGCCGCGCACCACGGTGCCCGCCGCGAGCCCCGCCGCTCGGAACACACCGCGAATCAGCCGCGCCTCATTGCTGATCTGCCGCTGTTCGACATCCGAGCTGCGCTCCACCGAGCGGGTACCGGCCCGGGCCACGTCCTGTCCGGTCCTGTCGTCTGTCACGTTCTACTCCGATGTATTGCCAAGTGAACGAATACGCCCACAGATTATTGCCCGCAAGCCTTCCAGGTATGCCTAACCGCGAGCCGAGTGGGCCAGCAAACACGCCGACCCCTGCTGTCGGACGTGTGGTGGTCGTCATTGTCTCCGGCGCCAGTTGACAGTACGACATCCTGGACACACAGTGTGACTGATGTCTCAGACAATCCGTTGTGGGGCGGGACACTCGCGGTGGACCGGCCTCTCCGTCTCACAGTAGGGTCCGTCTGCCGACAGGGTGCTAGTTTTGGGATGCCGGTGAGGCGGCGGTCACCGGTTTATCGGCAGGAGGGTGTCGTGTTAGAGAGCGTTTTCGGGATTCACCCGACGATCCTCCTCGAGTTAGTGACTATCCCGCTTTTCACTGGAATCATCGGCTACATCACCAACTGGACCGGCATCCTCATGCTGTTCAAGCCGGTCGCCTTCCACGGTGTGCATTTAGCCGGATTGCGCGCGCTGTTTCCCTTCCTGCCCAAACGAATTCAGGTGCTTCCGCTACTGAGCTATGACGGCCGAATGGGCTGGCAGGGCATCGTGCCGTCGCGCGCGGACAAAATGGCGAGCATCGCCGTCGACAAGGGTTTGGCGAAACTCGGGAGTGTCGCCGACTTCTATCGCGAGCTGGAACCGGACAAGCTCGCCGAACATCTCGCGAGTATCGCCGATGCGCAGATCAAGGACATCGTCGAAGAAATCCTGCGCCGCGAGCACCCGCAACTCTGGTACAACCTGCCGACCGGCGTGCGCGAGATGATTCACGCGCGGGTCCGTCAGCAGCTGCCCGATATTCTGCGCGAGCTGACCGAGGAATTGGGCGCCAATATCGATCAACTGCTCGACGTCAAGCAGATGGTCATCCGCTATTTCCAGGCCCGACCGCACCTGCTCAACACCCTTTTCCAAGTGCTCGGCGCCAAGGAACTGCGTTTCATGCAGAACTTCGGTTTCTACTTCGGCGCGCCGATGGGTGTGGTGCTGGTCGCGGTGCTGCACGTGACCGGCTGGTCGACGCTGGTGGTGCTGCCGATCGGCGGCGTCATCATCGGCTGGGTGGTCAACTGGATCGGCCTTAACATGATCTTCGCGCCCGCGTACCCGAAGTGGTGGTGCCCGTGGCGGCAGGGTCTGCTGATCAAGCGGCAGTCCGAAATCACCGACGGCTACGCCGAATTGGTCTCCAGCCAGGTGATGACCGTCGCCAATATCGGTGACGAACTGCTGAACGGTCCGCGCTCGGACCGGACCATGCAGATGCTCGAGGACACGCTGCGCCCGGCCGCGGACCGCGCGCTCGGACCCGCCCGACCCGCGGTGAAGTTCATGCTCGGCAGTCGGGAGTACGACTCGCTGCAGTCGACGCTGACCACCGAGGCGATGTCCATCGCGCCGATCGCCTTCGCCGATCCGGACTTCAACGTCCAGCAGGGCAGGCAAATCAACGACTACATCGCCAAACAGATGTCGGCGCTGTCGCCCCCGGACTTCGTGGATATGCTGCGATCGGCCATCAAACAGGACGAATGGCTGCTTTTTCTGCATGGCGGCGTGTTGGGGCTCTTCGCCGGATACGCTCACATCCTGATCTTCGGAACGGGAGTGGCGACATCATGGCTATAACGGAATCTGGCGGCGACGATACACGGGCCGCCGGACAGGGCTCTGAGCACGTGGAGCACTCCGAGGTGGCCGAAACAGCCCAGCTCTCGAAGGAAATCGCGCGGTTACCGATCACCTCGGTCGAGGTCGAATCCCGCAAGCGCCAACCCGGTTCGGTGCGCAAGACCGTCCGCGCGACCACCGGCGTCGCCCGGGTCGCGGTAACCGCCGCGGCCGAGGTGACCGCATGGGGCATCGATACCGCACTCGGCGTAGGCGCGACCGTGGTGCGCGGCAGTATCGCGGGAAATCCACCGCGCGAGGTCCTAGCCGAGGCCGAGGCGGAGGTCCGTGACGCGGTGCGCCGCGCATTGCGCCTACCCGCGACGCCCGAGCAGCTCACTACCGACGCGGTTCCCACGCTGCGCGAGCAGGGCGCGGCACTGCTGCGCCTATCGGCGAGCACACAGGGCGAACATCACGAAACCCACCCCGCCTTCGCCCGCATGCTCGAGGAACTCACCCCCGACGAGGCACGCATCCTGCGCTTCCTGCACCTCGACGGCCCGCAGCCCTCGATCGACATCCGCGCCGGACGCCCGCGCGGCCTCGGCGTCGAGCGAATCATCTCCGGCCTCAACCTGATCGGCGAGCACGCTGGCCTGCGCTTCCCGAACCGCATCCAGCAGTACCTCCCGAACCTGCGCCGCCTCGGTTTAATCGAGTTCGTCAAGGAGCCCGTCGGCAACCCGAACCGCTACCAACTCCTAGAGGCCCAATCCCCCGTCCGAGAAGTCCTGAAGCGCTCCGGTTTCGGCACCAAGGTCTACTACCGCAGCATCACCCTAACCGGCTTCGGCGCAGACTTCGTCCAAACCTGCCTCCCAGTCGTAGTCCAAGACGGCCGCGCCTCCGGCACCGACTAACCCCCGCCCCCACCCGAGCCGCCCCCTCCAAATTGGACGTGTGATCACGTGGAATCTATGGCGGCATCCCCCGAGAACCCCCCGCCACCAGTGCCACCTGATCTTGATCCCGGGACCACTCAGGTGGCGTCGGCGAGTTCCAGCCAGCGCTGCTCGGCGGTTTCCTTTTCGGCGAGGACCTGTTTGAGTTCGGTGCCCAGGGTGATGAGTTTTTCGGGGTTGGTGGCGGCGTCGGCGAGGGACGTGTGGAGGCGTTGTTCGCGTTCGGTGAGTTTGTCGATAATCCGCTCGAGTTTGGCCAATTCCTTGCGGGCGGCGCGGTAGGCGGCAGAATCGGTGGCTGGGGTTTCGGCGGGTTTGGTGTCGGGTCGCGTTGCCGTGGAGCTCGATACGGCGCGCTTCTTCAGATACTCGTCGATGCCGCCGGGGAGGTTGGTGAGTTTGCCGTCGCCGAACAGTGCCCAGGTGGAGTCGCAGATGCGCTCGATCAGGTAGCGGTCGTGGCTGATCACGACCAGGGTGCCCGCCCAGTTGTCGAGCAGGTCCTCGAGCTGTTGCAGGGTGTCGATGTCCAGGTCGTTGGTCGGTTCGTCGAGGAGTAGGACGTTCGGCTCGGCCATCAGGATGCGGGTCAGCTGCAGCCTGCGCCGCTCGCCGCCGGATAAATCGCCGACCGGAGTACGCTGGCGAGCGGGGGTGAAGCCGAGTCGTTCGGCCAGCTGGCCCGCGGAGATCTCCTTGTCGCCCAGCATGATTCGCTGCGCGACCTGCTGCACGGCCTCCAGCACCCGCAGCTCGGTGGGCAGGTCGTCGAGTTCCTGACGGAGCCAGCCGATCTGGACCGTCTGGCCCTGAATGCGTTTGCCCGCAGCAGGTTCGGTGTCTCCGGCCAATGTGCGCAGCAGGGTCGTCTTGCCGGATCCGTTCACCCCGACCAGACCGACCCGCTCGCCCGGCGCGAGGCGCCAGGTCAAGTCGCGCACCAGCTCGCGGCCGTCCGGCGTCGCGAGGGTGGTGTCCTCGAGTTCGATGACGACGCGGCCGAGGCGCTTTCGCGCGAACGCGGCCAGCGAGACGCTGTCGCGCGGCGGCGGCACATCGGCGATCAGCGCCTCGGCCGCCTCCACCCGATAGCGCGGCTTGGAGGTGCGCGCCTTCGCACCGCGCCGCAGCCAGGCCAGCTCCTTGCGCGCCAGGTTCGCGCGCCGGGCCTCGGTGGCGTCGGCCTGCCTGGCCCGCTCGGCGCGCGCGAAGATCCAGTCGCCGTAACCGCCCTCATAGCTCTCGACCTTGCCGCCGACGACCTCCCAGGTATCGGTGGCGACGGTGTCGAGGAACCAGCGATCGTGGGTCACGACAACCAGGGCGCTGCGGCGGTTGAGCAGATGTTCGGCCAGCCACTGCACGCCCTCGACATCGAGGTGGTTGGTGGGCTCGTCGAGGACGAGTAGATCGAGGTCGCGCACCAGCGCGGCGGCCAGTGCGACACGGCGGCGCTCGCCACCGGACAGATTGTCGACCGAGGTTTCCAGACCGAGGCCCTCGATGCCGATGCCCGCCATCACCGAACGAATGCGCGGGTTCGAGGCCCATTCATGTTCGGCGACATCGTCGGTCATCGCATCATCAGCGAGTCCGGCCAGCACGACGGATCCGACGGTCGCGCCAGGGGGCAGCGCGCCGCGCTGGGTCACCACCGCCATCCGCAGCCCGCCGACCCGGCTCACCCGGCCGCTGTCCGGCGGTTCGAGGCCGGTCAGCACCTCCAACAGGGTGGTCTTGCCGCCGCCGTTGAGGCCGACGACACCGATCCGCTCGCCCGCGTGGATACCGAGCGACACGTTGTCCAGGAGCGGCTTGATACCGAAACTCTTGGAGACCTGCTCGAGGTTGATCAGGTTGGACATGGATCCTTCCGAGTCGTGCACCGGGCGAGTACCTGCCCTGCGCAAGCGTACCGAGCACCCCGAACCCACCACCGCCCCGCCGAATCCAAAGGCCCGCCCCACCCCCACCGCGGCGTCCGCCCACCTCCGCACCACTCGGCCCGACCGCCCCAACAGAGCCCCAGAGTGCGACGTCACTGCGAGAATCAGATCCGGGCCAGCGGTTCGGCTTCGACTGGCGAACGGGGCGATTCCAAGGCTTGCGCGACGAACGACGTTCGTTTACAGTCATCGTAACGAACGATGTTCGTTACGAACAGCGTTAGCGCTCCTGAGATTACAGCCGCAGAATGGGAGCCCCACCTCGCAGCGAGGTGAGCGGAGGCGGCACCGTTGCACAACCCTTACCCGGAGGTTTCTCATGCACGTCGGTCTCGGTCTGCCCATTTCCGATCCCGCCGCTCTGCTCGACTGGGCTCGCCGCGCCGATGCGGGTCCGTTTTCCACGCTCGGTCTGCTCGACCGACTCGTCTACGACAATCCCGAACCGATGGTGGCGCTCGGCATGGTCGCCGGTGCCACCAACCGCATCAAGGTGCAGACCGAGGTGCTCATCGCGCCGCTGCGCGAGCCGACGCTGCTCGCCAAGCAGGCGGCCACGCTCGACCGCATGTCCGGTGGCCGTTTCGTGCTCGGCCTCGGCGTCGGCGGTCGCGAGGACGATCACATCGCCTCCGGCACCGACCTGCGCACCCGCGGTCGCCGCCTGGACGAGCAAATGGAGATCATGCGCCGCCTGTGGTCCGGCCAGCCGCACGGCACCGACTGCGGACCCGTCGGCCCGGCACCGCTGCGTCCCGAAGGCCCCGAGGTTCTCTTCGGCGGCTTCCAGCCCGCCGCCATTGATCGCGTCGGCCGTTGGGGCGGCGGCTTTCTCGCCGCCGCCGCACCGTCCTGGGCGGGTGCCCTGTTCGACACCGCCCGTCGCTCATGGAAGGAACACGGCCGCGACGGCGAGCCCCGCATCGTCGCCCAGGTCAATGTCGCGCTCGGCACGCCCGACCTGATCGAAGACGCCCGCGCCTCGATGGGCGCCTACTACGAGTTCAGCGGTCGCGCCGAGTACATGCTCGCGGGCATGCTCACCACGCCGGCCGATATCCGCACGGCCATCGGCCAATTCGAGGATCTCGGCGCCGACGAGGTCATGTTGTACTGCTACGGCCGCGACGCCGACCAAGTCGACCGCCTCGCCGACGTCATCGCGTAACCTGCGCGACCGGCCCGAGCGTGCACTTTCCGCCGAACCCGGCGATTTCCGCCAGATTCTCACGCGAAAAGTGCTCGCTCAGGCCATCTTCGGCAACCGACATCCACGACGGTGTCGGCGCACGCCTCCGGTAACTCACCCATTCCGCCGCCGGCAGCCGCCCAGCGCGCACCCTCCCGCCGAATCGGCGAACGCGGAACCGTCAGCGCTTTCCAGGCATGTGGCTGCTGATGACCCGAGCACCGGGCACCGGTCCGCTGGCAGTCCGCACGCTGCGGCACACACCCGCGCCCGCGAGCTCGGCCGCCACCGCCACCGCCCCATCCTCGCTGTCACACAGGAACGCACAGGTAGGACCGGAGCCGGAGACCAACCCGGCGAGCGCGCCCGCGCCGACGCCAGCGCGCAACGTCCGCCGCAACTCCGGCTTCAGCGATAACGCCGCCGCCTGCAGGTCATTACCCAGCAGGGGCGCGAGCTGTTTCGGGTCACCCGAGGCCAGCGCCTGCATCAGCGCCTGCGGCTCGCCGAGCCGAGGCGGGTTGCCATGCTCGCGTAGTCGATCGAGTTCGGCGAAGACGGCGGGCGTGGACAGCCCGCCCTTGGCCAGCGCGAGCACCCAGTGAAAAGTATTGCGGGACAACACCGGAAGCAGCCGTTCGCCACGGCCGGTGCCGAGCGCCGTGCCGCCGTGCAGCGCGAACGGCACATCGCTGCCGAGTTCGGCTGCGACGGCGAACAATTCGTCGCGGGTGAGCCCGACATCCCACAGCTCGTTCAGGCCGACGAGCGCGGCGGCGGCATCCGCACTGCCGCCCGCCATGCCACCAGCGACCGGAATGCCCTTGTTGATGGCGATTTCCACCAGTGGTGCGCGACCGGCCAGATGCGCGACACGCACGGCTGCTTTCCAGACCAGGTTGGTGCGATCGGTCGGCACATCGGCGGCCCCCTCCCCGCTGACTCGAACGGTCAACGAGGCGGCGGGCGCGATCTCCAGATCGTCGCTGAGCGATAGGGCTTGAAATACCGTGGTCAGATCGTGATAGCCATCCGCGCGCACGTCGCCGACGCCCAGATGGAGATTCACCTTGGACGGAGCGCGCACTACGACGGGACTCGGCACAACTGACAACACGGTGCTCAAGCCTATCCGGTGGGTCCGACAGGTGCTCAGCTCGAGATGAGACATTCACCAGCCATGTGTCGGACGGTTACAACAGTGCGCCGCCGGTCGCATCGATCCACTGTCCGGTGACCCAGCGCGAGTCGTCCGAGGCGAGAAAGGCGGCGATATCGGCGACGTCGCCGGGCTGGCCGACACGGTTCAACGGAGACAGCCCCGCGACCCACGCCTCGGCCTCGTCATTGCGCAACCAGTTCGCGTTCATATCGGTATCGATCACGCCAGGACCGACGGCATTGACGGTGATGCCGCGGGCACCGAGTTCCTTTGCCAGCGTTTGGGTGAAGGTATCGATCGCGCCCTTGGTCATCGTGTACGCGATGAGCTGCGGCATCTTCGCCCCGTGCGTGAGGCCGGTCGAGATATTGACGATGCGACCGCCGTCGCGCAGCCGATCCAGCCCCAGCTGGGTGACGAAGAACGGGGCCTTCGCATTGACGGCGAAGACCCGGTCGAAGGCGGCCTCGTCGGTGCCGCCGATCGGTTCACGGATGCCATCGATGCCCGCGTTATTGACGATGATGTCCACGCCGTCGGCCTGCGCGTCGAACGCGGCCCACAGCTGCGCGGCATCGCCGGGCACGCCGAGCTCGGCCTTGATCGCGAATGCCGAGCCACCGGCCGCCTCGATGGCGGCGACGGTCTCCTTCGCCGCCTGCTCATTGCCGTTGTAGTGCACGGCGACCCGCGCCCCCTCCCGGCCGAGCCGTTCCGCGATGGCCCGGCCGATGCCGCGGCTGGCGCCGGTGACCAGCGCGGTCTTGCCGTCGAGCCGACCGGTTCGCAGCGGTGCGCCCATGACGTATCCCTTTCTCTAGCGATCACTACAGAACGGACGTTAGCACATTCTCTAGCGGTCGCTATAAAATGAACGCATGGGTGCACCGACCAGAGGGCGACCCCGCTCGTTCGACCGGGACGCCGCGCTGGAGAAGGCGCTGCGACTGTTCTGGGCGCGCGGCTACGAGGCGACCTCGATCGGCGATCTGACCGCGGCGATGGGAATCGGCGCACCCAGTCTGTACGCCGCATTCGGCGATAAGGCGACGCTGTTCAACGAGGTGGTGCAGGCCTTCGGCACGCGCTACGGCGGATTCATCCCGCGCGCCCTCGCCGAGGAGCCGACGGCCGAGGCGACGGTGCGCCGCATTCTGCGCGAGGCGGCGACGGAGTACACACGGCCCGATTGCCCACACGGCTGTCTGGTGATGAGCGCGGGACTCAACACGACCAGCACCGATATCGCCGAGATGCTGCGTCGGATTCGCAATCGAAATGTGGACGGCTTCGCCACGCGCATTCAGGCGGATATCGATGCGGGCCTGCTGCCACCCGAGACCGATGCGACCACGCTCGCGCGCTATGTGGGCACTGTCCTGCAAGGCATGTCGCAGGCGGCTCGAGATGGCGCGAGTCCCGCCCAGTTGATGCGGGTCGCCGAATTGGCCATGCACGGTTGGTCTTTCGCCGCGCGACCAGATCAGCACTGACCGGAGCCCCGGCAACAGCCGGAACTATCCGGACTCGCGAAACGACCAGTCGACGGAACCACCGGGACGACTGGGCAACTAACACTTGCACTCAATACCCTTGGGGGGTATGTTTCATTGCGTTGGGGATACCCCCACACCGTATGATCTAATGCGAGCGAAGGAGTCGGACATGGCCACCAGCACTTACACCGTCACAGGGATGACCTGCGGACACTGCGTCAGCTCGGTCAAGACGGAGATCGGCAAGATCGACGGCGTGACCAGCGTGGACGTCGACCTCGCCACCGGCGCCGTCCGGGTGGACAGCGCCGCGCCGCTCGCCGACGCCGATATCGTCGCCGCCGTGGACGAAGCGGGGTACGAGGTCGCCGTCTGATGCAGGACCGGCTGAAGTTCGCCGCGATCGGTGGCGGACTCCTCGCGCTGTTCGGTGCCGCACTCGGAATCGGCGCCCTGGTGGGCGATACGACCGGGTCGGCGCCGGACCACGGCGCGATGTCGCACACCGGACAGGACGCCGGGCTGTCGGATTCACGATCCGGCTACACCCTGGCCGACCTGACCGCACCCGCGGATCCGAATCGGGCCGGGGCCCTGCGTTTTCGGATCACCGGGCCGGACGGAACGCCGGTCACCCGATTCACCACACAGCACGACAAGAAGTTGCACCTGATCGTGGTCCGGTCGGACACCACCGGATATCGGCATGTGCATCCGACCATGGACGACGCAGGCACCTGGTCGATCGATTGGAACTGGGCGGCGCCCGGCACATATCGCGTCTTCGCGGATTTCGTCCCGGAGCAGGGGCCGGGCGATCTGGTCCTGAGCCGCACCGTCGCGGTCGCGGGAACGATCACGACGCAACCACTTCCGCCCGAGTCACGGTCGGCGACGGTGGACGGCTACCAAGTGAATATGACCGGCGGGCTGAGCACCGCGGGCAGCGAACTGCGCTTCACCGTGACACGCGACGGTGCGCCGGTGACCGACCTCGAACCGTATCTGGGCGCGTATGGGCATCTGGTCGCGTTGCGCGCCGACGACCTCGCCTACCTGCACGTCCATCCGCAAGGTGAAATCGGTCGCACACCAGCGGGTCCGGAGATCACCTTCCACGCACAGGCCCCGAGTGCGGGCGCGTATCGGCTGTATCTAGACTTCTCACACGGCGGCGGCGTGCACACCGCGGAATTCACGGTGCGCGTCGAATCATCCACAGCACCATCCACATCCAATGGCGGACACCATTCAGGTGGCGGCCACTCCTGACCGCAGCCACCGACCGGCACCCGACCGAGCCTGGAATCGGCGCGGTGACCTGCGCTTTCTACGCGGCACGCAGCGCGCGGCAGCCCGGATGAGGCCGAGGCGACCGCAGCCTTCGCGACGGCAAGGCAAAAGTTCGCTATCCACAATCTGTTTCGACGGAGCAGCTGAAGAGCAGGTGGCGGGTCTGGTTACGGCGGGCGTCCTCCTCCCCCACCAGCAACAGAAACCGACCAGTCCGCCCTGGCCGGGCCGGGGCGACGCGAATGCGAATATCGTTCGCCGTCCTCAACACCATTGCGGTATATGGGCTTCCAAGCGCACACTTCGGTAATCCAAGTGGTTGATGGGGGAAACCGTGGCAGACGGTACTCGGGATCGCATTGTCGCCGAAGCACTGCGCCTTATTCGCCGAAAAGGGTTACGCGGCCACCAGCGTGGCGGCGATCGAGGAGGCGGCCGGACTTTCGCCGCGCTCCGGGGCGCTGTACACACATTTCGGGTCCAAGGAGCAGGTGCTGGCCACGGCCGTCGAAGGCGCGGTGAAGCTGGCGGAGACCGGTTTCGCACTGGCACCGATGTTTCCGCTGGGCGACCTGCGGGCCGAACTCATTCTGGTGGCGCGTGGCTCGCTGCTGCTGATGACGAACTGGCGCAATCTGATTCGGGTCATGATTAAGGAGAGCGACCAGTTCCCCGAGGTGATGTCGCAGGCCAGAGAGCGACTGTTCACGCCCTCGTATCGTTATCTCGCCAACTGGCTGACCGAACGCGCCGTGCAGGAAGGTCTGCCCGAGCGCGACTTCGAGGCGACGGCTTCGGTGTGGCTCGGTGCGATCGAGAACTACTGGGTGATGTCGAACCTCTACCACCATCCGCCGTTCGGTATGGACGACGAACGGTTCGTAGCCGAATGGGTTGATTCCCTACTCACCGCACTGGGGGCGAAACAATGACACATACCTTCGATCTCAATGATCCCGCGGTCATCGCGGACCCGTATCCGAGCTACGCGCGAATGCGCGACGAAGCGCCGGTACACCACTCGACCGACCCGGATCTTTGGCTGGTCAGCCGCTACGACGACGTTCGCACCGTGGTACGCGACGCTCAGCGGTTCTCCTCCGCGGTCTCCGCGATCGACTCCGATCCGTTCAACCCGAGCATGCAGCCACCGAAACTGGTGCGTCGCCTGTTCGCCGGAATACCTGCCGTCCGAGTGCTGCTCACCAGTGATCCGCCGGATCATACGATGTTGCGGCGCAAGGTGAGTCGCGTATTCACCCCGCGCCGGATCACCGAATGGGAGCCGCGGATCCGCGAGGTGACCGCGCGGCTGATGGACGATATGTTGTCCGCCGACCGACCCGCGGATCTGATCCGCGATCTCGCTTCACCATTGCCCGCGACGATCATCGCCGAAATGCTGGGCGTGCCCGCGGCGCGCCAGGACGATTTCAAGCGCTGGTCCGATGAACTGGTCGACGGACTGCTCACCGGCGGCAGCCGAACCAAAATGATCCGCAGCGCGATCGCCATCTCCTGGTTTTTCGTCCGCACCATTCGCCGACGCCGCCGCGCACCCGGTGACGACCTGATCAGCCTGCTGATCACCGGATCCGGTGAGGAGGCGCTCACCCTCCCCGAAACCGTCAACTTCTGTGTCCTGCTGTTGGTCGCCGGCCACGAGACGACAACCAACCTCATCGCCAATGCCATGCTCGCGCTCTTCGACCGTCCCGATCTCCGCGACCAGGTCCGGGCGAATCCGGAGCTGGCCGCGGCTGTCATCGCGGAGGCGCTGCGCTTCGACGGTCCAGGCCAAGGTCTGCTGCGCGTCGCACGGACGGATATCGAACTGAGCGGCACGACGATTCCCGCGGGCGCCTTCGTGCTGCCGCTGATCGGTTCCGCCAATCGCGACCCGCGCCAATTTCCGGCCCCGGACGAATTCCGCTTGAACCGCCCGAATATCCAGGACCACTTGGCCTTCGGCGCGGGCATCCACTACTGCATCGGTAGCGCCCTCGCCCGCATGGAAGCCACCGCAGCCATCGAAGAAATCACCCGCCGCCTCCCCGATATCGCCCCCGCTGGCACTCCCCGACGCATCGCCAGCCCCGTCTTACGCGGTCTGCGCACCCAACCGATAACCTTCACCCGCACCGAAATACCCGCCTGCCACCCCTGACGTGCACCTTGCTGGCACCCCGGCGTGCGAGGTGAAAGCAGCGCCCAATCGGCCAGGCATACCGCCTACGCGATGCCGAGACCGCCACACTGCGGGCCGTCGACCGGTTACCACCTGACGGAGTTACGCCTGGGCGGCGAGGCGGACGAAGGCTGCGGTATCGAGGGTTTCGCCGCGGGCGGTCGGAGCGATTCCGGCGGCCAGCAGGCGGCGTTCGGCCTCGGCGGGGGAACCTGCCCAGGTGCCGAGGGCGGCGCGGAGGGTTTTGCGGCGTTGGGCGAAGGCGGCGTCGACGACCTCGAAGACGCGGCGGCGGTGTGCTTCGTCCATCGGCCACGGCGGTTCGGCGTAGCGCTCGATGCGGACCAAACCGGATTCGACGCGCGGCACCGGCCAGAAGACCTGGGTGCCGACCGCGCCCGCGCGGCGCACGGTCCCGAAAAAGCCCGCCTTGACGCTGGGGACGCCATAGATGCGGCTGCCGGGCTCGGCGGCGAGGCGGTCGGCGACCTCCGCCTGCACCATCACCAATGAGGTTGTGATGCTGGGCAATTCGGCCAGCAGATGCAGCAGCACCGGCACGGCCACGTTATAGGGCAGGTTCGCGACCAGCGCGGACGGTCGCGTCGGCAGATCCCCCGCGCGAACGCGCAGCGCGTCGGCCTCGACAACCTGCAACTGCCCGGCCAGTTCCGGCGCACGATCCGCGACGGTCAATGGAAGATGCCGGGCGAGAACGGGATCGATCTCGACCGCGACGACCGAATCCACCACATCGAGCAGCGCCAAAGTCAACGAGCCGAGCCCGGGCCCGACCTCGAGCACGGTATCCCCGCGCCCGACCCCCGCGGCCGCGACAATGCGCCGCACCGTATTGGCGTCGTGCACGAAGTTCTGCCCGAGCTGCTTGGTCGGCCGCACGCCGAGCCGCTCCGCCAGCGCCCGCACTTCGGCGGGCCCGAGCAGCGCGGCGCTCCCACGAGCGGAAATATCGGGTTCGGACACGACGGACAACGTATCAACCCGCCTATCCACTACCGGTCAGGGAGTCGAACTCAGCCGATGCCGAGGCGGCTGGTGCAGGCGGGCCAGGCGCCCCAGCCCTGGCGGGCGCGGGTGACCTCGGCGATGGCGATTTGCTCTTCGCGGGTGGCGAGGTCGGCGCGGGGGGCGTACTTCAGACCACCCTGGCGCTCCCAGGTGCCCTGGTCGAATTGGATGCCGCCGTAGTAGCCGTTGCCGGTGTTGATGGCCCAGTTACCGGTGGATTCGCAGCGGGCCAGCGCATCCCAGATCGCGCCGTCGCGCACCGGCGGCACCTCGGTGCCGGGCTTGGCGCCCTTGCGCACGGTCTTGGGCTGCGCCGTCACCGTGACATTGGCGGCGATCGGCTGCCTGCTCACCTCTTGGCCATTGACCATGGTGACCGCGAAGGTGACGTCTTGCACGCCGGGCGCGCCCTGACTCTCCACCACCGACCGGCTCATATTCATGGTCGGATCCTCGATCACATTCTCCGGCGGATCCAGCGGCATCGTCTCGACCTTGTTCTCGATGCGCTTGCGGGTCACCACGATCCGCAGACCATCGGTCAGCGGGGTGGTCGCCGCGGGCTCGACGGTGTCCTGCTGGATCAGCGGAATGCCCGCGACGGCAAGGAAATCACCGACGGTCGGCGCGGCCAGTCGGACGTCGACCGGATTGCCGATGCCATCGAGCAGCGATACCGAGCGCGGGCTGGAGATCTGCAGCGCGGCGCCCTCCAGCGGCAGCCGCTCGGTGCGGGCCGGGGAAACGAACACCTCGCCGGGCAGGTGCAACTGGTCGACCACATCGCCGGCGGTCAGGCCGGTGGACCAGACCTTCTCGACCTTGCCGTCGAGCGACAGCGCGACCTCACGGGCCCGATTCAGCGTGATGGTGGCGCCATCGGTAATCGTCGCGGCCAGCGCTGGCCGAACCAGGTCGCGGTCGTTCACATCGAGCCCCGCGGCCCGCAGCACTCCGCTGACGTTGCGCGACATGGTGGTCTGGGTCATCTGTTCGCCGTCCACGACGACCGTGACCGTCTTGCGGTTCACGATGGCCATCGCGGCACCGACGATCAGCGTCACCAGCAGCGCCGCGACCGCCGCGTACAGCATCGGCGAGCGGGACTGGTTGATCCTCGAGAATGGGGACATGGTCACAGTACGATAACGAAGGGGTCAGGGGTCGACAACCGTAGACTTCCTAGCGGCGGGTTTCAATATCACAAACTGATATCGACGCCGCAGGTAAATCACAAAACATGCCGACCATAGTGACCTAGACCACACTTACGTGATCCAGTCCCCTTACATGCGCCGACCGCCCGATATCGGAGTTCGAATCAAGATCAATCGGAAGTCGTCGGCCCGCAGCCATTACGGCGCACGCCGATCCATGCGCGCCCAACGCTCATCGAGACTGCGCGAAACAATTGCATTTCAGATTCCGTAGATGCGCCGCGCGTTCGCGGTAGTGATTTTGGCCAGCGCGCGCGGATCCTGTTCGCGCAATTCCGCGAGCGCGCGCACGGTGTACGGCAGGCAGTAGGGCTCATTCGGCGCGCCGCGGAATGGGTGCGGGGTCAGATAGGGCGCATCGGTCTCGACCAGAATCTGATCGTCGGGCACCACCTTGGCGGCCTCGCGCAATTCATGCGCGTTCTTGAAACTCACCGTGCCGGAGAAGCTGAGGATGTAGCCCTCGGCCACACAGGACATCGCCATATTGGCGTCCGAGGAAAAGCAATGGAAGATCACGGTTTCCGGGGCGCCCTCGTCCAGCAATACCGTCAGCAGATCGTGGTCGGCCTCGCGGTTGTGGATCATCAGCGGTTTACCCAGGCGCTTGGCCAGGTCGATATGCCAGCGAAATCCTTCGACCTGATCCTCGATGTCGGCGCAGCCGTCGAGTTTGCCGGGCCAGTAGTAATCGAGTCCGGTCTCGCCGATCGCCACGACGCGCGGGTCGGCGGCCAATCGCTCCAGCTCGGCCTTGGTCGCTTCGTCGAGCGCATTGGCCCGCGTCGGATGCAGGGCGACCGCGGCGAATACCCGTCGATCCCAGTTCGCGGCCCGCACCGCCCACTGCGCCGCGGCCAGATCGTCGGCGACGGTGACCACCTGGCCGACACCGACCGAGGCCGCGCGGTCCACGACCGCCGCCGTCGACTCCGCATCGGTCGCCCCGCAGGCGTCCAGATGGGTATGCGCGTCCACCAGCGGCGCGAGCGGTTCCGGCAATTCCGGCGCGGCGCGCTTGGCGCTCATCGGCCGGCTCCGGCGCGGCAGAATACGGGCGCCTGACGGCGGTCATCGTCTCCGGGGATATTCACGTGAGCGTCGGAATCCACGCGCATTACAGTAGACACACCATGACGCCAGCCGACCGCCCCGCCTTCTACATCACCACGGCCATCGCATACCCGAACGGTGCGCCGCACATCGGGCATGCGTACGAGTACATCTCGTCCGACGCCCTCGCCCGCTTCAAGCGGCTCGACGGATTCGACGTGTTCTTCATGACCGGCACCGACGAGCACGGGCAGAAGATGCAGCAGACGGCGGTCGCCGAGGGTGTGCCGGTGGAGGAGCTCGCCGCGCGCAATTCGGATGTGTTCGAGGCGTTGGACAAGACGCTCGATGTCTCCTTCGACCGCTTCATCCGCACCACCGACGACGACCATCAGGTTGCCAGCGCCGCGATCTGGGAGCGGATGCTCGCCAACGGCGATATCTACCTGGACAACTACTCGGGCTGGTACTCGGTGCGCGACGAGGCGTTCTACACCGAGGAAGAGACGACGCTGCTCGACGACGGCACCCGGATCTCGACCGAATCGAAGACGCCGGTCACCTGGACCGAGGAGTCGAACTACTTCTTCCGGCTGTCGAACTACCAGGACAAGCTGCTCGCGCTCTACGACGAACATCCCGAATTCATCGCGCCCGCAACGGCTCGCAACGAGATGGTGAGTTATGTGAAGGCGGGTCTGAAGGACCTGTCCATTTCGCGCACCACCTTCGACTGGGGCGTGCCGGTGCCCGGACATCCCGATCACGTGATGTACGTGTGGGTGGACGCGCTCACCAACTACATCACCGGCGTCGGCTTCCCGGATACGGAATCTGCTGCGTTCCAGCGGTTCTGGCCCGCCGACGTGCACATCATCGGTAAGGACATCACCCGGTTCCACACCGTGTACTGGCCCGCGTTCCTGATGTCGGCCGGAATCGAATTGCCGAAACGCGTTTTCGTGCACGGGTTCCTGTACAACAAGGGCGAGAAGATGTCCAAGTCGGTCGGCAATGTGGTCGACCCGCTCGCGCTCGTCGACGAATACGGCGTCGACGCGCTGCGCTTCTTCCTGCTGCGCGAGATCTCCTACGGTCAGGACGGCAGCTACAGCCACGAGGCGATCGTCGGCCGGATCAATACCGATCTTGCCAATGAATTCGGAAATCTCGTGCAGCGCAGCCTGAAGCTGGTCGCACGCGACTGCGGCGGCGTGGTGCCGACGCCGGGCGAATTCACCGAGGCCGACCGCGCCCTGCTCGACCGCGCCAACGGTCTGCTGGAGCGCTGCCGTACCGAATTCGACGCGCAGCAAATGCATTTGGCGCTGGAGGCGATCTGGCTGACCCTCGGCGAGGCCAACCGCTACTTCTCCGCCGAGGCGCCGTGGGCGCTGGCCAAGACCGCTACCGAAGAGTCGCTGGCCCGCGAGGCGACGGTGCTGTACGTGACCATCGAACTGCTGCGCATCGTCGCCATCCTGGTCCAGCCGGTCATGCCCGAATCCGCAGGCAAGATCCTCGATCTGCTGGCCAGCCAGAATCGCACCTTCGCCGATATCGCGACCCCGCTGGTTCCCGGCACCCCGCTGCCGGAGCCCGAAGCGGTCTACCCGCGCTACGTGGAGCCGAAGAAGTAATCAGCAGAAGGCGATACGTAGCACGAGGCGTTCCAGGCGGCTACCGCATCTGGGATAACAAGACGCGCCGCTACTGGGGTGATCATTACCAGCTGTGCCCGGACGATCTGCTGATCGAGCTCAATGGCGCGGCCGACTACGCGACGATCACCGCATTGCTGAAGCGCTACCGCTCGATAAAGCGGTAGCGCCTCAGGTTCGGCCGGACCTACTTCCAGCGATCGAGCAGCCGGTTGATCTCGGCGGTCAGCGCCCACTGCAGCAGCGGTCCGAAGGTGATTCGGCCGACGCCCTGATCGGCGAACACGGCCTTATCGGACTTGTCGGGCAGCCCGACCACGCTGACCGGCAGCGGCAATTCGCTGGTCAGGCGGCGCATATCGGCATCGGAGTGCCGCCCCGCCGGGAACAGCGAATCCGCGCCCGCGGCGGCGGCCAGCTTCAGCCGCGCGATGGCGCGATCGACGCGATCGCTCGCGTCGCCGTCCTCGCGCATGAACAGGTCGGTGCGCGCATTGATGACCACGTGCACACCCGCCGCGTCGGCGAACTGACGCAGGCCGCGCACGAAGTCCGCATGCTCCTCGGGCGTGCGCAACCGACCGCCCTCGCTGTGCACCGTGTCCTCGACATTGAGGCCGATCGCGCCCGCCTCCAACAGTCCCTCGATCAACTGCGCGGGCTCGAGCCCATAACCGGATTCGATATCGACGGAGACCGGAACTTCGACCGCACCGGTGATCTGCCGGACGCGAGTCAACAGCTCCGCGAACGTCATCCCTTCCTTATCGCTGCGCCCGACCGAATCGGCGACCGGATGACTACCCAGGGTCAGCGCCGAGAATCCCGCCTCGACAGCGACTTTCGCCGACCACGCATCCCACACCGTCGGAAAGACACCGGGATCGCCCGGCACATGCAATTCGAGAAACGCCTTCGCCTTGCTTTCCAAAGAGGTCATGACACCGATCATCGTCTCGCCCGTGACCGATGGCACTATGACACTCCCCATGCGCCCCACTGTGAGTGTCGGCGATGGCGTGTCGGGTTACGAGGTGTCACCGCCGTGGCGACGAGCAACCAGGACCGCGTCGTAGAGCTCGCGGCGGGAAACCCCGGTCTCGGCCGCCACCTGCGCGCACGCGTCCTTGAGACGAATGCCTTCGGCGGTCAGCGATTCGACCTCCTCGACCAGATCGGCGGGGTCGGCCGCGGTGAGTTGCGCGCCCGCGAGGACGACGGTGATCTCGCCACGGGCCCCATCGACCGCCCAGGCGGCGAGTTCACCGAGGTTGCCGCGGACGACCTCCTCGTAGGTCTTGGTCAGTTCCCGGCAGACCGCGGCGCGCCGGTCCGGACCGAGCACCTCGACCGCATCGGCCAGGCAGTCGGCTAGACGGTGCGGCGCCTCGAAGAATACGCAGGCCCGCGGTTCGGTAAGCAAGGTGCGCAACCACTCTCGGCGCTGACCGGATTTGCGTGGCGCGAATCCGTCGAAGCAGAAGCGCTCCACCGGCAGCGCGGACAGTGCGAGCGCGGTGGTCACCGCCGATGGTCCGGGCAGGCAGGTCACCGGCAGTTCACGCGCCACGCAGGCCACCACCATGCGATAGCCCGGATCGCTCACCGATGGCATGCCCGCATCGGTCACCAGCAACACCGTGCGACCATTCTCGATCTCGTCGAGCAGCGCCGGAATCTTCGCGGCCTCCACATGGTCGTCGAAACGCTGCACCCGTCCGGTGATCTCCACCTCCAGGGCCTTGGCGAGGGCACGGGTGCGTCGGGTGTCCTCGGCGGCGACGATATCGGCGGATCCGAGCGCCTCGCGCAGCCGCTGTGAGGCATCGCCGATCTCGCCCATCGGCGTCGCAGCGAGCACCAATCGACCCGCCGTCACCTCGCTCCCCCGCCTCCCCGGGCCTTTTGCCCGTCGTCAGCGGCTCGAGGCTCGATCACCAGACCGGCGGTTGGGTGCGCGACAAGTTCTGGGCGTACCCGGTGAGTTACCCATGTCCTCACGAAATCAGTCGCTGCGTTCACCAGTCGAGATTCTGTCATCACGCGAAAACGAATCCCGTGCCGGGTGATCGCACCGATGCCGACACGCGGGCGGACTCGCCTCACCCTGATCTGCGGGTGGTGCTCGGGAAATCCCTCGACCACTGCTCACGGTGTGATTCGCGCGGCGGCGCGCTCACCGGTGCGGGTCCCGGTGGCGCGCACAGCATACGATCGGGGCGTGACCCAGGTGACCGACCAGCGCGCGACCGTAGCCGGGGCCGTGCCCTCTTGGTCGAGCCCCGCGCCACTGCGGCCATCGCCCGATTTCGGGCCGCTCGACAAGATGCGGGGGTGGGTGGTCACCGCTGTCCTCACCGCCATCGCGGCGCTGACGCGGTTCATTCTGCTGGACTATCCGACCGACGCGTACACCCCGGTCTTCGACGAGAAGCACTACGCGCCGCAGGCCTGGCAGATCCTCACCGGTGGCGGCGTCGAGGACAATCCCGCATACGGGCTGGTGGTGCATCCGCCGATCGGCAAGCAGCTGATCGCGGTGGGCGAGTGGATGTTCGGGTACACCGGCTGGGGTTGGCGATTCAGCGCGGCGGTGGCGGGCACGGTGCTGGTACTGCTCGTCATCCGCATCGTGCGGCGGATGGCGCGTTCCACCATGATCGGCGCGATCGCGGGCATTCTGCTGATCGCCGACGGACTCACCTTCGTCTCCTCGCGCATCGGCATGCTCGACATCTTCATGGCGGTGCTGGTCACCGCCGCATTCGGCTGTCTGATCGTGGATCGTGACGAGGTCAGGGCCCGAATCGCGCTGGCGGACTACCAGGGTCGCATCGACGCGAGCGAATGGGGGCCGCGACTCGGGGTGCGCTGGTGGCGCTTCGGGGCCGGGGTGTTGCTCGGACTGTCTTGCGGCACAAAGTGGTCCGGCATGTACTTCATCCTCGCGTTCGGCCTCATGAGCGTCTGGTTCGACGCCTCCGCGCGACGCACCTACGGTGTGCGCCGCCCGTGGGTCGGCACGGCGGTGCGCGATATCGGGCCCGCGCTGTACGCGCTGGTGCTGATCCCGCTCGGGGTGTATCTGGCCAGCTACTGGGCCTGGTTCGCCAGTGAGGACGGCGTGTTCCGGTACGCGGTCGGCAATCAGGTCGGCCGCGGCGGGCCGTGGTCGTTCCTCCCGAACGCGCTGCGCTCACTGTGGTACTACAGCGGCGAGACGCTGCGCTTCCACGAGGGCCTGACCAATTCGGCGGGTAACCATCACCCCTGGGAATCCAAGCCGTGGACTTGGCCGATGGGTCTGCGGCCGATGCTCTACTACTACGCCGACAACGGCGTCACCGGATGCGGCCAGACCCAGTGCGTGAAGGCCGTCATGCTGATCGGGACCCCGGCGATCTGGTGGATCGCGTTCCCGGTACTGGCCTGGATGCTGTGGCGCAGCGTGGTCCGCCGCGACTGGCGCTACGCGGCGATCCTGACCGGATACGGTGCCGGACTGCTGCCCTGGTTCTTCACCCTCGACCGGCAGATGTACTACTTCTACGCGGTGCCGCTGGCCCCGTTCCTGGTGATGGGGATCGCGCTGGTCTGCGGCGATATTCTCGGCCCGGCCCGCGCGATGCCGATACCACGCAGTCCCGCGGGCACCTATCTGCCCGCGGTACCGAACGAACGGCGCAGCCTCGGACTGCTCGCGGTATGCATCTACCTCGGCCTCGTGATCGCCAACTTCATCTGGCTCTGGCCCATCCTCACCGCGCTCCCGATCACCCCGGGCAACTGGCACGACCATCTCTGGCTGCCCAGCTGGCGCTGATCCCGCGTCTCGACCGATGACGGGACCCACCATGGGCCGCACTGGGCCCGAGGCGCACAGCACCGGGCGCGGCGAACGGCGGCACCGAAACACAACGACCACGGCGGCACGACCGATGCCGGAGTGGCCCTACAGTCGAGGGCTAACCCTCCATTGCCGCCCTGACGTACCGCAGTGCCGCCTCGTCATCCAGGCCGAGCCGTCGAATAGTGGCGACGTAATCGGTCGCGGCGCGGCCTGCTAGATCCTTGGTCGGGTCGCCCGAGGACGCGATGAAAGAGCCTTGCCTGCCGCGGGTTTCGACCACGCCGTCGGCCTCGAGTTCCCGATAGGCGCGGGCGACGGTATTCGGCGCGAGCCCGAGCTGCGCGGCGAGGGCCCGCACGGTCGGTATCTTCGTGCCCGCCGTCAGCTCACCCGAGCGCACCTGTGCGATGACGCCGAGCCGCAGCTGTTCGTAGGGCGGAATCGACGAATCGTGGGTCACGGTAATGGTGAACATCGCACGCTCACACATCATCTCGGGACAGCGGACAGGACATGCACCGCGGTCCGCCACGGCCGGAACCCAATTCGGAGCCCGGGATGCGCAGCACCTCGATGCCCGCATCCTCGAGCCTGGTATTGGTCATATCGTTGCGCTCGTAGGCGACCACCACGCCGGGCATGAGCGCAAGGGTGTTGTTCCCGTCGTCCCATTGCTCGCGTTCGGCGGTCACCACGTCGAGTCCGGTATCGATGACCCGCAGTTTGCCGATGCCCATCGCATCCGCGGCCGCCGGCAGGAACGGATCGGGTCCGCGCATGCTCACCCTGGCCTGGTCGTTGCGGCCGCCGTAGTCGTCTTCGCGATGAATCGTGAACGCGCACAGCGAATCCCGGATCGCCGGATACATCACCACGGCATCGGTGTCGACCATGGTGCAGACGGTGTCCAGGTGCATGGTCGCGCGGTTCTGCGCGATCGGGACGACCAGCACGGTGTGCGCGAGATCGTCGTCGAACAGACTGCGCGCCAACGCTTCCGCGCCCGCGGGCGAGGTGCGCTCGCCCACACCGACGGCCACCACCCCCGGCGCGAGCAGCAGCACATCACCGCCCTCGATCGGCGCGGTATGCGATTCGTAGGCCCGCCGGACACCGAGAAAGCGGGGATGGAACGCGTAGATCAGATCGGTCAGCGAGGTCTCGCGGGTCCGGGCGGGCAGCGCGAGTGAGGTGATCGCGACCCTCGGGCCGACCCAGAACGAGGAATCCCTGGTGAACAGCAGATTCGGCAGCGGATCGATGACGAAGTCGTGGCCGTGGTGCATGCGCCGCACCAGCGAGGTGTTGTCGCCGCCGAAGGGCAGCTCGTCGAAGGTCATCCCGGCCATCAGGATATTGGCCAGATCCCTGGCCCGGACGCCACGCAGGAAGGCCGCGAGTTCGTCGGCCAGCGTATGCCCGAGCTTGCGCGCGTCGACGGCCCCGGAGATGCCCTGGATGCGGGCGGCGCCGCTGACCGAGAGGGTTTCGGCGAGCAGATCCGAGAGCAACAGCACCTCGACGCCGCGTTCGCGCAGCACGCCGCTGAAGGTGTCGTGCTCCTGTTGGGCCCGCTCGACCCAGGGGATGCCGTCGAAGAGCAGCTGATCGTTATTGCGCGGAGTCAACCGCCGCAGCTCGTCACCGGGCCGGTGCAGCAGCACCGTGCGCAGGGTGCCGACCTCGGAGGTGACCGCCAGCCGACCACCCGGATCACCGACACCGCCCAGCCCATCGCCCGCTTCATCCGCACCGCCTTCGTGCCCCGCCCGCACCGCGTCTGCTCCCATGATCCGACCGTAGTTCGCCGAAGGCGTAAGAGCACGCAATTGGCCCGACCCTTTCGAGCGACCTGCAAGCAGTCGCTACGGATAACCGATTCTCACCCCAGCACACCCTAACCTGAAGTATTGTTCAGGTGAATGGAGGAGCGTGATGTCGACAACCGATTGGCGAGCGAAGGAGCTGACCCCCGGGCAGCTGTCCGAGCGTAGCGGAGTAGCGGTCTCCGCGTTGCACTTCTACGAACGCGAGGGTTTGATCACGAGCCGTCGCACCAGTGGAAATCAGCGCAGATACGCGCGCGAAACGCTGCGCCGCGTCGCCTTCATCCGCATCTCCCAGCGGGTCGGCATTCCGTTGAGTGAAATCCGCGCCGCCCTGGACAAACTCCCCGAGGGCCGCACGCCCACCCGGCGCGACTGGGAAACCCTCTCCACCACTTGGCGCGCCGACCTCGACGACCGCATCACCCAGCTGACTCGCCTGCGCGACAACCTGACCGGCTGCATCGGCTGCGGCTGTCTATCACTCGGCAGCTGCCGACTGGTCAACGAACACGACCGCCTCGGCGAGCAGGGACCGGGCGCCCGCGTACTCGATGTGACGCTCAACTGTCCTTCGAAACCAGCAGCCTGTTGAACCGATCGCTGGTGCGGCGCAACACTAATTCGTAGGGATAGGCGAATTTCCGTGCCCACCAATAGCTGAAACGGATATCGAAGGAGGTGTAGATAAGGAACCGATTGCGCTCGATACCGCGAAGGATCTCCGCCGCAACATGTTCCGGCGATACCGCGTGTTTGGTGAACGCGGCGGTGAGTCGCTGTACCCGGGGATCGGCCTTGTCCACACCTACCAGTTCGAAGGTCTGCACCAGCGGTGTATTCACCGCGCCGGGCACCACCAGATGCACCGAAATACCGTGGCGCCGTAGGTCGAATCGCAAGACCTCGGAGACGCCGCGGATGCCGTACTTGGCCGCGCTGTAGGCGGCATGCCATGGCAGCGCGAGGATTCCGGCCGCCGAGGAGACATTCACCAGTGCCCCACCGCGTTTCGCCCGGATCATCGGCGGCACGAAGTTCTCGATCACGTGGATCGGGCCCATCAGGTTGACGTCCACCATCTTTCGCCAATGCCGGTGCTCGAGGTTTTCGACGGTGCCCCAGGCGGAGGTGCCGGCGATATTCATCACGATATCGAGGCTGCCGAATTCGGCGTGCACGTCGGCGGCGAAGGCGGTGACCGCGTCGTAGTCGGTGATATCGAGTGCACGCGACGCGAGCACGCTTGCGCCCGTTTCCTTGATGATGCGCACCGTATCCTCGAGGCCTTCGGTGTTGATATCGGTCAGCACCAGTTGGGCTCCGGCGGCCGCGGATGCCACGGCGGTCGCCCGGCCTATGCCGCTCGCCGCGCCGGTGACGAGCACCTTCGCATCCCGCACTGTCTTCCTGCGACCAAAGCCCAGCACACCGGATCCCATCTCGAATAGCCGAATCGGTTGCACGCAGGGTACGCGGCAACGGCGACGTTCTGAGGTTCATACGGCGCAGGCGAGCCGAATAGTTCGAACCGGGGTCGCGGACTATCGTCCGAGCACAGCGAGCATCCCCGCGACCGCACGCGGCCAAGTGAACTGCTCGGCTCGGCTGCGGGCCGCCTTGCGACGCCTGGCGGTCGGCAGCGCGAGCACGTCGGTGACCGCCTGGGCGAAGGCGGACGGCCGATCGGCGGCGACGGCGCCGCATTCGGCGGTCACGATATCGGCGAGCGCCGAGGACCGGCTCGCGACAACCGGCGTGCCCGCCGCAAGTGCCTCCAGCGCGGCGAGCCCGAATGTCTCGTGCGGACCGGGTGCCAGCGAAACATCGGCGGTGGCAAGCAGTTTCGCCACCATCGCCCGATCGGTGATGAATCCCGTGAAGTGCACGGCCGGTAGCCCACCCGGCAGCGCCGGCAAGGCCCGCGCCCGACGCTCCAGGGCTTCGCGCCGCGGCCCCTCCCCCGCGACGACCAGCCGGGCCTGCACGCCCGCCTTGCGTAGCGCGCCGATGGCCTCGATGCTGCGATCCACCCGCTTCTCCACCGATAACCTGCCGCAGTGCACCAGCAGCGGATGCCCCGCCGCGCCCAGATCGGCCCGCAGCCGGTAGTCGCGGCGGCGCGGGCTGAACAACTCCAGATCCACCCCGAGCGGCACCAGTTCGACATTGGGCGCATCGATGCGCAGGAACTCGGCCCGCGCGAATTCCGTCGTGCAGACCACGATGTCGTAACTGTCGGCGGTGCGCCGATTGGCGACGTCGGCGCATCGGCGCGCCGCCGGACCCGGCATGATCTGGCCGAGCAGCCGGTCCAGCCGCTCGTGCGAGATCATTACGCTGGCCACATCGCGGGTGCGCGCCCAGCGCCCGAACCCCCGCAGCGTCAGCCGATCCGATACCTCGAGCACGTCCGGCCGCAACCCGGCCAGCACATCGGCCACCCGCCGCGGATCCGCCGCCCGGTATCCACCCGTCCACGGAATAGCCAAAGCGGGCAAGGTGATCCGCACGGCACCGGTCGGCAGGATCTCCTCGGCCCGGCGCGGCCCCGGCACGATCAGCACCACCTCATGTCCGGCGGCCACATAGCCCTCGCCCAGATGATGCAGTGCGGTGCGCAGCCCACCCGACCGCGGACCGTAGAAGTTCGCCAGTTGCACGATGCGCACACCGCCGATCGTGCAGCGAATCGGGTTCCCCCTGGAACCGGTGCGCCCAACAGCGCATGAACACCCGTGAAAGACCCTGCTAACGGGTACGTCCCGGTTGCACGCGGGGCGCGCGGCTACCCGTCCCCGCTCGAACCGGGCACCGATACCCGGTTCACACCACACCCTCACGAGCCCATCACGCGCATCCCCGTCGACCGCACGCACCAACTCGCCCCGCACCCACACCACTCACTGCCCCGGAACCGCCCAGCGACACCTACTCACCCGGTTCACACCACACCCTGACGAGCCCATGACCTGGATCCCCGTCGACAGCTCGCGCCAACTCGGCCCGCGCTCGAACCCATTCATCCCCGTCGAAGCGCACCCGGAGCAGCAGTTCCAGAGGGCCGTCGTGACCGCTCGCCAGGGTCGCGTCGTGGCGACGGGACAGCCCGAGCGGCGGCAGACGATCCGAACTCGCGGCGGACCCGCAGCAGGCTCCCCCAGTCCTTGGTGCGATCACCATCCGCGACGAGGGTCGGTTGCTGGTGATGACCGAGCGTTTCGATCAGCAACCAGCTGTTTTCCGACACGGTCAGGCCCGCGTCGTACCCCGGCCCGCCCGGGGCAGATCGAGATCCAACGGGATCCGGCCGACGCTCAGATGCGACTCCACCTCGTCGGCGGGCATCGGCCGCGCGATCAGGAACCCTTGCGCCCGATAGCAACCCAATCCGACCAGGGTGCGCGCGGCGACCGGCGTCTCGACGCCCTCCCCGACCACACCGAGCCCGAACGACCCGGCCAACCCGATGATGGATTTCACGATCGCCAGATCGTCGGTGCTCGCGCCGAGGCGCTGCACGAACCCGCGGTCGATCTTCACCGCGTCCACCGGAAGCGCCTTGAGATGCGAGAGCGAGCTGTAGCCGGTGCCGAAATCGTCGATGGCGATCTGCACACCCATCCGCTTGAGCCCGCGCAGCGTGACCTGGGTCCGCGCCAGATCCTGCACGACCACATGTTCGGTGATCTCCAGGCAGACCGAACTGCCATCGATCCCGAACAGCCGCAGGATGTCCTCGATCCGCTCCACGAAGTCCAGGCTGACCAGCTGAACCGGCGACACATTGATCCGCATCACCACATTCGCCGCGAGCCCGCGCCTGCGCCATTCGGCGAACTGGGCACACGCCGACCGAATCACCCAACGCCCCAGCTCACCCGCGAGATTGGTGGCCTCCGCGACCGTGACGAACGCACCGGGCGGCAGCAACCCCCTGGTCGGATGCAACCAGCGCACCAGCGCCTCCAGCGCGACAACCCGGCCGGTGCGCAGATCGACCTCGGGCTGGTAGTGCAGCAGTAGCGATCCGTCGGAGACCGCGCCGCGCAGATTCAGCTCCACATCGTCCTGCAGTTCGAACTGCGCGCGCATGGCGTCGGTGAAGACCGCGACGCCGTTGCCGCCGCCCGATTTCGCCGACAGCAGCGCGTGGTCGGCCCGGCGCAGCACGTCGGCGACCGTGGTTTCACCGGGAATGCCCACCGCGACACCGACACTGGCGCCGCGGCTGACCGATTCCCCGCCGACGGTGACCCGCCGTCCGATGAGCTGCTGGATCCGCGTCGCCTCCAACTCGGCCGCCACCGGATCCATCGGTTTGGCTGGCACGATGACGAATTCGTCGCCGCCGAGCCGGGCGATCATGTCATTCGGATCGAGATTCTCGCGCAGTCGCGAGGAGAGTGTGCGGATGAAATTGTCCCCCGCGGTATGCCCCAGAAAATCGTTGAGCGCCTTGAGCCGGTCGAGATCGAGGAAGAATGCGGCGACCGGGCCCGGGCTGCCCTGTCTCAGCCGCTCCTCCATATGTTCGAGCAGCGCACGCCGGTTCGCTAAACCGGTCAGATCGTCGTGCAGGGCGATATAGCGCAGCCGCTCCTCGGCCACCACGCGGGCCTGCAACTGGGCGAAGAGTGCGGCGATCGCCTTGAGCACATTCAGTTCCCGGGTGCTCCAGTCCCGGTCGCCCTGTTTGATGAATCCGAGCACGCCGGTCGACTCACCGCGCGACAGCAGCGGCACGGCCGCCATCGCGACCTGCGGGATGCCCGAGGAGCGCCGGATGGTCTCCTGATAGTCGGCGGACTGCTGGGTTGGCCGCACGATGATCGGCTCGGTGGCGTGTTCCAACTCGCGGAAGACCGAGTCCGCGTGCTCGAAATGCACGATCTTCAGCGGGTCCGGATCCGGTATGTCACCGCGGTGCGGCCACTCCGCGATGAGCACCGTGGCCCGCTGCTCTCGATCGGTATGGCGTAGGTAGCTGAAATCGACGTCGAAATGCTCGACCAGTCTGGCCAGCACGCGTTCACTCGCCGCCACCATCGTCGTGGCGTCGACGCCCATCAACTCGGAGGCGACCTGGGTCACCAGTGAGTCGAGCGTTCGCCGAGGCACCTATTCTCCGATCGCGCTAGCTGCGGTTGCCCGCGCCCGGCACTGGAAGCCGCCTGCTGCGGACCGTGGCTGCTGCCGCATAGCTCAGGCGAAGCACCAATGCCATGATCTCATGCCCAGGCACTCCCAGCAGGTCCAGGAAACGGCCCTGAAGTGACGTTAGTGTATCCGCGAAATCCGGGGAAATCCCTTTCAGCTCGTCGGGGTGCCGCGCATAAAGAAATAACGGCGACACCGGTTGCACCGCGAGACCGAGCCGTTGCGCCTCGATCCACACCCGCTGCACCGCCGCGCCGCCGCGCGCGTAATCGGCGAGTGATACCGATGCGGAGCCGGATCGACGCGGAAAAGTTACCGCGAGCAGCGCCGAACTCGACAGCACCCGATCCCGGGTGTACTCGCCGAGCGCGGCCCCGCCGGACCATTCGCGCAACCGATCCATGACGTCCGAGCGCACCCCGATCCGGATTTTGGCCTGCTCGTCGGCGGCCAATTCCATGCTCCGGATATCGATCCCGCTGCGCGGATCTTCACCGGGCCAGCGCAGTTCGCTGAACAGCTCCTGATGCAGGCGCGGGGTCAGATACCGGATGCGATCGGATTCCGACAGCAGCGCGGCCGCGGTTCGGAGGTCGTCGGGTTCGGTGACCGCCCTGACCATCGCATCGGCGGCGACCGCCTCCAGTGCGGGCAGGACGTGGTCGGCCAACGGCGCGCCGGTGCCGAAGCGGCGGTTCGTCTCGCGGGTCAGCGCGTCCGGATGGTCCCGGGCCAGCACGGAGTCGGTGCCGTTGCCGAGGTGCAGCACCGCGGATAGCGCGGTGGAGTTGTCCTCGATGAACTCGTGCTCGCCGAGGATGCCGTGCGCGGCCGCCGCGGCACGGGCGTTGTGCAGCGCCGCACCGATCGAGACGGCGCTGCCGCGATAACCGATATCCAGTGCCGACGAGCGGGTTCGGACGAGGTCGATGCGCAGCTCATCCCCGTCGACCCGCAGCAGCCACGGCTGGGTATTGCCGCCCGAGGGCGCACGCTGTGCGCACTCCAGCACCTTTTCGAGGGCGGTTCCGTTCGATTCCGGCGCGACAGCTTCCGACGCCGGATATTCGTCGGATACCTTCTCGCATCCGGGCTCCGGTTCGGCCAGTTCGTCGAGACCGCACTCGAGATCGAACCTGGTCCGGCCGGAGGACAGCTTCTGCCCGAGCCCGATCCGGCGCACCGCGGCCGCCACGATGGCCGCGCCCAACTGCACGTCGCCGCCGAGCTGCGGCCAGGTCGTCACGGTTTCGTCGATCTCGACCAGGCTGGCCGCCATCCGGGCCGAAAGCTCCTTCGGATCCAGGATCCGCATGACATGCGGCGCCTTGTCCTTGGTGGACAGCCCGCGCAGATCGGCCCCGACGGTCGCGCCGAGCAGACCGTGGAACGGCGGACGGTCCGGTTCGAGGTCGTAGCGCTCGACATCGAGCAGACCGCGATCGCTGGTATCCATCAACAGCGGAATGCGGTGGCGGCGGGCGGCTTCCCGGACCGCGAATTTGATATCGAGCGAATCGCATTCCTCGACGACGACCGACAACCCGGACATGAACTCGTCGATGGTGTCCTCGCCGATGCCCGCGGTGTGCACCTCGACCGGCAGATAGGGATCAAGTTCGGCGATCCGGCGCGCGGTCACGATCGACTTGTTCACCCCGATATCGAAGATCCCGCCGGGCACCCGATTCAGATTCGACAGCTCGATATCGTCGAAATCGGCCAGGCGCAGCAGGCCGCAGGTGCCCTCGAGGGCCAGCGCGTAGGCGACCGCGTGGCCGACGCTCTGCCCGACCACCCCGACCGCGAGACCGGCGCAACGTTGCTGTTCGACGCGGGTGAGCTTGTTCTGATTGCGGTCCAATCGAATGGCCCGGTACGTCTCTTCGCCGGGCAGCCCGACAAGCGTGCGCCGCCACGGGTAATAGACCCATCGGTCTGTCTCAGGGCCGCCCAGATCCGGTGGCGGCCGACGCACCTTGGCGAGCTCGGCGCGCAGCACATCACGGAGGTCGTGAATGCGGACCTGCGGCGATTTCCGCAATTGCACGAGGACGTGCGCGTCGTCTGCTGTTGTCTCGTCGAGAATCAGCGGGCGATGGTCCGCGGGGAGGTCACCGTTCATGCCTGCGCCAGTCCTCCGATCCCTGGTCTACCCGAGGGAGCTCGACCGAGTGGCGACAGCCAAGCATCGAGCGCGGCATGCTCCAGCGCGATCAATGAACTCTGCAATTTGGCGGCTAATGACCGATATGTCCGAGCGTCCCACCACATCGGGATGGTCCGATAGCGGTCGTCCGGATAGGGCACCGACGGTATCCGATCGGCGACATAACCACCGCTGGAACGGTACAGACCGATATTGCGCGTGGCAGTGGTGACGAAGGCGAACCGGGCGTCGAGCAGCCGCGCGGCGTGCACGACACAGCGCGATATCGCGGCGGCGAGCGCGGCGCGCTGTTCGGCCGCCCGTGCGACCCAGACCGCCTTCACCTCGACCACCCCCTCCGGTATCCGGTCGGCAACCATCGCGCGCAACTCGGCGGAACCGGGTCGACCGGCCCACGCGCCGAGGGCGTGCACCTCGTCGGCGACACCGTAGGGACCCTGCGCCCGCAATCCCGCGACGACCGCGCCGGTCGGGTCGACCGCGGCGAAGAACAGCGATGTCGAACGGCCATCGACAACGCTGTCGTATTCCAAAGCGTGATCAACGCCGTAGTGCCGGTAAACCTGCAGCGCACCGCGCAGATAACGGCGCCACAGATCGGGATGAGCCTGCGGAGTAGCGACATGAAAGACATAACCGGAATGCATGTCGCGAAACCGCAACACCTCGGCATCGCGCGTGCCCCCGGGGCCGACTGCGATTGTTTCGACAGTCATGGTGTTCCTACTCCGTTTGCTACCGCACATCCGCGCGGTCACCGAGCCGGTCTGGCCGACTCGCCAGACGACTCGCCGATCGGGTGAGTTTGCCTAGGGCAGTATCCGTCATCGGACAAGAATTGACCAGCCGTCTGGTTAATCTTCCGAAAACTAATTGTTGAACTCGAAATTACCGCAGGTCAGCACGCTCGAACAAGCCATCGAATAAAAGAGAGAGACCAGTCGGTACTCACGCAGTTAACAATTAGCAAATCTAAACCAGGATGGAGATGAACAACTCGACCGAGTCCGGCCCGCGCCAGATCTCGATCTCCTCCCGGTAGGCCCGGGTGATCTCGGCGGAGGCCGTCGCATCGTCGACCTGGGCCCACACATCCTCGACCGGATCGTGGTAGTCCCCGTTCGGTTCGAACCGAGCGTAGACACCCTTGGGCACCTTGACCAGTACATCGCCCACCGGAACCGCACTCGGATCCGAATACTCGAAACAAACAACGGCGTTGTAATTCCCGGCCGGATCCGGCACGTACACCGTGTACATCGGCTGGTCGGCGCCCGCGCGGTCGCGCAGCCGATCCTTGAGGAATTCGATCAGGTCGCTATTGCTGACCTTGAAGCTCGGACGTACCCGCGGCACCACCAGACCGCCGTAGATGGCCTCGCGGCGCACCACGATCGCATAGGTCATCGCGCATCGACCGCCAGATAGAGTTCGATCTTGTACGCATGTGGATAACACTCGAAATCGCCGGTGTAGGTGCGTTTGATGTAGTTGTGTTCCTCGGCGTAGGCGATCTGCGTCCACAAGTCGGTCATCACCTGCGGGAAGTTACCGACCGAGGAGAAGCGGGCATAGGTGCCGCGCGGCAGCCGCGCCACCAGATGACCGCGGGTGACATCGTCGAAGGACACGCACTCGTAGCCGACGATCTGAGTGTTGTAGGTGCCGAGTTCACCGGAGTAGTCGGTGTATGCGCTGGCCAGCGGGCCGCCGAGTTCCTGATGCAGTACCGCTGCCCAAGCGGCCTCCAGATCGTGGTCACGCAGTTCCCCGAGCGCACGTTTCGGGCTGCGCACCGGCAACCCGGCCACCCACGTTTCGTCTCGCTCGACGATTTCAAACTGCATGGAAAGGCTCTTTCGAGGTGAACCCGGGGGCGTTGCCCGCATCCGGTCGGTCAGAAAGGCCATGCTATCAACTCGCCACCGTGGTCCGGCTCACATGTCCGGGTCGTTACCCACTACTCACCGGCCCGTCGAACTGGTCATGCGACCTGTACGCAAACAGATGGCTATCGATGCATAGTGGACTTGATCGTCTCGCCTATCGCTGATCGTGGCATCGACGAACCGACGAACGGAGTTCAGATGAACGCAGGCGCGATCTACGACGAATTGGACAGGCGCGCGGCGGAAGTGACCGATCAGGTCATCCAGTGGCGACACCATCTGCACCAGCATCCCGAGCTGTCCAACCGCGAGTCGAACACCGCCGCGCTCATCGCCGACCATCTGCGCTCGCTGCACCTGGACGAGGTGCGCACCGGCATCGCCGGATACGGCATCGTCGGGGTGCTGCGCGGCGACCGGGGCGGCGACCGGACGATCGCGCTGCGCGCCGATATCGACGCGCTGCCCGTGCCCGACCTGTGTGGTGTCGATTTCGCGTCGAAGGTCGTGGATGACAAATACCCCGGCGGACCGTTCCCGGTCTCGCACGCCTGCGGCCACGACTGTCACACCGCGATGCTGATGGGCGCGGCCTCGGTACTGACCGGTGTCCGCGACCAGCTGCCTGGCACCGTGCTGTTCGTCTTCCAACCCGCCGAGGAGGGGCCGCCGGTGAACGAAAAGGGCGGCGCAAAGCAAATGCTCGCCGAGGGTGCGCTTGATGATCCGGCTCCGACCATGGCATTCGGCTTCCACGTCACGCCCTATCCCAAGGGCTACATCGGATATCGGATCGGCAACCAGTTCGGCGCCTCCTGCCTGGTCAAGATCACCATTACCGGGCATCAGGTGCACGGGTCGACACCGTGGATGGGTGTCGATCCGATGCCCGCGGCCGGCGCCGTCATCACCGGCATCGGCCAGCTCTACCGGCAGATCAGCGCGTTCGACCCGGTCACCGTCAGCATCGGCCACGTGGAGGATGTGGGCCGGTTCAATGTCATCGGCCAGACCGTGACGCTGTGGGGCACCATCCGCTGTGCCGTCGAGACCGATATGGCCGATATCCAGAAGCGCCTCGACACCCTCGCCGTGTATTCGGCGCAGGCCTACAACTGTTCGGCGACAGTCGAATACCTCCAGGACGTGCCCGCCGTGCGCAACAGCGAGGAGTGGATCGAAGCGGGGCTGCCGACGTTCCGGCGCGTCGCGGGGGCGGATAAGGTCACCCCGACGATCCCGACGCTCGGGTATGACGACGTCTCCGAATTCGTCAACAAATACGGTGGTCTCTATGTGACGCTCGGCGTGCAGGATTCCGAGCTCGACCCGAAAACCGGCATGCCCGTACCCGTTCCGGGTGGCCGGGGTATGGCGATGAACCACAATCCGCTCTTCTATGCCGATGACGGGCAGCTCGTCACCGGCGTGCGGTTGCATGCGCACGTCGCCTATGACCACCTCAACGGCACGCTGTCGCCGAAATGACCCGCCCGCTATGTGATCGAATGCCATCGTGTGCGAGACCATCGCCGAACTCGACGCCGCGGTAGCGGACTGCTTCGCCTGCCCGCGGCTGGTCGCCTGGCGAGAACGGGCGGCCAGGGAGAAGCGCGCCGCCTACCGCGACGAGACCTACTGGGGCCGGGCGGTTCCCGGCTACGGCCCGGATGACGCTCGGCTGCTGGTCGTCGGTCTCGCCCCGGCCGCGCACGGCGGCAACCGGACCGGCCGGATGTTCACCGGCGACCGCAGTGGGGATTTCCTCTACGCCGCCATGTACAATGTCGGGCTGACCAATCAACCGACCGCGGTACACCGCGACGACGGACTGCGGCTCATCGGCGCGCGGGTCACCGCGCCGGTGCACTGCGCACCGCCGGACAATAAGCCGACACCCGACGAGCGGGATCGCTGCAGTCACTGGCTGAAAACCGAATCGGTTCTGCTCGCACCGACATTGCGGGCGGTGGTGGTACTCGGTGCGTTCGGCTGGCAGGCGCTGCTACCGGTGCTCGCTTCGGCTGGTTGGACCGTGCCGCGCCCGCGTCCCAAGTTCGGACACGGAGCCCACGTCGTATTGCCGCCGGCCGCCGACGACCGTGCGCCACTGCACCTTTTCGGCTGCTACCACGTCAGCCAGCAGAACACCTTCACTGGCCGACTCACCTCCGAAATGCTCGAATCGGTCTTGGCCGCCGCCGCAACCGCCGCGGGCCTACCCGGCAGCCGGAGCTGATCCTTCGCTCAGGACTCGGCGGCGCGCCGACCGGACCTACAGGGCCCGGTCGATGGCTTCGGTCAGTGCCACCGGGGTGATCTCGAGGCGGTCGAAGCGCCAGCCGTACTCGGCGCAACGCGCCGCGTAGCGGTGCAAGCCAGCCGCGCGACGATCAGCGCGCCGCGGCGCTGGGGCTCAGGACGGCGGCGAGATCTTGGTGATGACGGTGATGCCCTCGCGAGGTGCGACACTCACGAACTGCCGATAGGTGCGCACCGTCGAATCGGGCCGGATCTCGGTGATCACGACATCGAACCGTCCGTCGAGCATCGAGGTGATCAGCACGCAGTGCTGGGTGCCGAGCGGAATGGATTTGATCCCGGCATCGATCAACTGGACCGCGGACACTCCCGCTTCCGGGCTGGTCAGTGCCCGGGCATCCGAGCCGGATCGGCTTACGTAGTAGGCGTATTGGAAGGCGAGGATCACATCCGGACCCGATGCGGTCGAACCGGTGCCATTGCCGCGCACCAGTTGTTCGGTGCGCGTCGGCTCGCAGTTCGGGCCGCCGCCGAGCACCGGATCGGTGATCGTGGCCGTCGCCTGACGGGTATTGCTCGCCTCGGCCGTGTACACCAATACCAGCGCCACCGCGGCCAACGTCCCGAAGAATGCGGCGCTACCGACCAGCCAGGGCCGACGCGGCGGGCGTCGTTTCCGGCGCTGGGGATGGCGCGCGGGCAGTACGCGTGGCGACGGTCCGGGCGGGATCATGCCCGGCCATAGCGGGGCAGCCGACCGGTTCCGGCTACGGCGCGTTCCGGTGCGAAGCGCGGCCGTATTGCCGCCGGACTCCGCGTTCGACGACACCATGATCTCGCCACACCCCTTTGCCGGTGCCGCTCGGGCGACCTTCCGAAATCGCCGGGCCAGCAGCCCATTCAATGCCGTTGTGCAATAACAAGATTGCACATCACACGAGTATTGGCGACCGAATCGGCGAGGGAGAACCGGTCAGCGGACCAGCAGACTACGCCCGATCCCGCCGCGGATGCGCGCCGTTCCAGCAACTTTGGAGGGTTCCCACAAGAGCCGGGCCGAAGGTTCGTAACGACGGGCATACCGCGCCCGAGCCGCGCCGGTAAGCTCGTCCGGAAACGATGTCCGGCGAAAATGCCTGCTCAGCAATGCGTTTCGGCACATTACCGAGCACCGGAAGACGCCTGTGACGATGCCGCTCGACAACGATGTCCGGCCGCCGCAGCCCGTCGTACGCCTGTTCGCTTCGCATAAGGCACTCGTCAGGACACCGAAACCCGAGTTACCGGAAGAAAACCAGGAGTGACACTCGTGCGCAATCTCTTTGCCGCCGACGGGCGATTCCCGAATGTCGTCGTGACGAGCCTCGCGGCGACCACCTCGATCGCCGGTGACGTCGACGCCACGTGGAAGGGACTCCTCAACGGGGAGAGCGGAATCGAGGTGCTGGAGGATCCGTTCATCGAGGAGTACGACCTGCCGGTCCGCATCGGCGGTCATCTGAAGGTTCGGCCCGAGACCCTGCTGACCCGGGTCGAGCAGCGCCGCATGGCCTATGTCGAACAGCTCGCGACCGTGCTGGGCCGCGAGGTATGGCGCAATGCGGGCAGCCCGGAGGTCGATCCCGAGCGACTGGGTGTGGCGATCGGTACCGGGCTCGGTGGCGCGGATGCGATCACCGACGCGAACAACAAGCTGAAGAATGGTGGCTACCGCAAGATTTCGCCGCTGGCCGTGCAGATGATCATGCCCAACGGACCCTCGGCCGTCGTCGGTCTCGAGTTGAAGGCCAGGGCCGGCGTGATCACCCCGGTCTCGGCGTGCTCGTCCGGTTCCGAGGCAATCGTCAACGCGTGGCGCATGATCGCGATGGGTGACGCCGATATGGTCGTCACCGGCGGCGTCGAGGGCTATATCGATGTGCTGCCGATCGCCGCGTTCACCATGATGCGCGCGATGAGCACCCGCAACGACGACCCGAAGGGTGCCTCGCGTCCGTTCGACAAGGATCGCGACGGTTTCGTCTTCGGTGAGGCCGGTGCGCTGATGGTCCTCGAATCCGAGGAACATGCGAAGGCACGCGGGGCGACCATCCACGCGCGCCTGCTCGGCGCCGGAATCACTTCCGACGGTTACCATTTGGTCGCTCCGGCGCCCGATGGCGATGGTGCCGCCCGCGCGATGACCCGTGCGATGCAGACCGCCGGTCTGACGCCGAAGGACATCACCCACATCAACGCGCACGCCACCGCGACCCCGGTCGGCGACACCGCCGAAGCGAACGCGATCAACAAGGCCGTGGGTAACCATGCTTCGGTATACGCGCCGAAGTCCGCACTGGGACATTCGATCGGCGCGGTCGGTGCGCTGGAATCGATCCTGACCGTGCTCAGCATCCGCGACGGTGTCGTCCCGCCGACCCTGAACCTGGAAAACCTCGATCCCGAGATCGATCTCGACGTCGTGCACGGTGAGGCGCGTCAACAGGAGATCGAGTACGCGATCAATAATTCGTTCGGTTTCGGCGGGCACAATGTCGCGCTCGCCTTCGGGCGGTACTAGCGGACGAGGATGGCGCGGGGATAGAGCAGTTGGAAGCCGAGCTTCTGAACGTTCTGCTGTGATTTCGAACCGGGCAGGGTCGTCACGACCGCGAGGTCACAGCCCGCGGCCGCGGCGGCGGCCAGGCGCATCGAGAGCAGCGAGCCCTGCACACCGCGTCGGCGGAATTCGGGAAGGGTTGCCGCGCCGCATAGTTGGGCCACGCCGTCGCTGAGGCGCAGGCTCGCACCCCCGGCGGGCACGCCATCGATCCAGGCCAGCGAACCGACGAAACCAGTTGTCGCGGTGAGGTCCCGCTCGGCGCGCTCGATCGCCTCGCGCGGGAAATCCTCGTGCGAGGCGACGCCCTGCGTGTCCGGCGTGGCGAAGCCGTCGACGACGACATTCACCCAGGTCTCGAATTCCTCGTGCCCGACATCGCGAATCTGCACGCCGTCGGCCAGCCGCGCCTGCCGGTCCGGGTCGAGCCGCAAGCCGAGTACGTTCTCGAATCCGAGCAGCACATAGCCCCGGCGGGTCAGACATTCGACGACGGCGGGGTCGGCGAGGGTCGATACCTCGAACTGGACCGGCGCCTCCCGCTCGGCGAAGGCCTGTTCGACCGCTTCCAGCTCTACGTCGTCGAACGCACTTCCCATGCCGACGCCGACCACCTTGTCCAGCGGTGAACCCGCGCCCGCCCACACCGCGAGGCCACTGCCGATGGGTTGCAGCAGCACTCGCTCCCGCGGGTCCCGACGCGCGGCCGCGCGAGCGCCGTCCTCGATCAGCGTCCGTTCGACGTGCTCGACGCGCGCTGCGAGGTCCTGTCCGGCGAACAAACCCGGGGCGAAGTCAGACGGCATGAGGCATTCCTACCCTGCGGGTGGGGCCCGGTTCACCTGGTTTACCGCTGAGCAGGTACGGCGTGTCGGACTCGGTCAGAAAATCGCGACCGGCGCGACGGGCGTTCCGGTGGCACCGGCAAACGGCTCCGGCATAGCGCTGAGCAGGAACTCGTAGCGCCCTTCTTCGGCGCAGGTCCGCGACAACTCCTCGAGATTCCAGTTCTGCCCCTGCAGCATGCCCATCTCGACCAGGTGCAGCGCGTGCACCGCCAGCCACCCGTGCTCGATTTCCGGCGGGAAGATCTCGAATGTCAGGGTGTCGTTCGCCACGGCCGCGACATCGCGGGCGTGGAACCATTCCGGACAGCGGACCGAAAGTCCCGGTGCGGGAACGGCATACCCTTGTTTGTCGCCCGCCAGATACAGCCGCATCTGGCCGGTTCGCACCAGCACCACGTCCCCGGCGCGGACCCGCACGCGAGCGAATTCCTCGGCGGCCAGCAGGTCCTCGGGCCTTACCGCGTGGTCGCCGGGGAGGCGATCGACGCCGTGGGCGGCCGCGATATCGAGCAGCACACCGCGCGAGACGATATGCCGGGCCTTATCGATCCCGCTGAAGGCGGCGCCGCCGTGCACGGTGATGGTGTCGGCCGGACGCCCGTTGTAGATCCGCCCGGAGTGCGAGACATGGGTCAGCGCATCCCAATGGGTGGCGGCCTGCAGTCCCATCGTCACCACATCGTCGCTGGTTGCGACCAGTCCGGGCCCGAACATCTCCCAGTTCAGCGCGATCATCGAATGCAACGGATTGACCCGTCCGGGTATCAATCCGGTCTGTATCCCGTTCTGCTGCAACGGAACCGCGAGCGGGACCCGACGCCCGGTGCGCACCGTCGCCGCCGCATCCCGGACGACCTCGTCGGTAATGAGATTGAGCGTTCCGATCTCGTCATCGCCGCCCCACCGCCCCCAGTTGTTCACGCGCTCGGCGATATCGAGCAATTCCGGGGGCAATGCCATGGCGGCAATCTACCGTTCGCGGCCGGCGTGTAGGCGTGCTACCGGGTCGAACCGGCCGTCTCGGCGGCATCCGCGAACACGCGGCGGCGCACCGATGAGCACCACCTATCCTCGGCGAATGGCGGCCGAGTTCGTGGTCCGGCGATCAGTCCGTGGCACGAACGAGCCTGGCGTCCAAGGAGAATGCCCCCGCGCCGACGATGAGCAGGAATGCGCTTCCGCACAGTTGGGCGAGGTCGGTGCGGGATTCGTGCAGAAAGGTCCACCATCCGGATTTGCCAGGGAAGAGTGCCGCATCGCCCCACAGGATCGGCAGTTTGGTGATCAGCAGCGCGCCGATCATGTCGACGATCATCGGGACGGCCGCGAGGCGCGTCAGGAGCCCGGCGAGAATCAGTGCGCCGCAGACGATTTCGAAGATGCCGTCCAGCGGTGCGATGAATCCCGGGGCCGGAATACCGACCTTGTCGAATCGGCCGGTACCCAGCGCGTCGGGGTAGACGAATTTCTGGATGCCTTCGGATAGGAAGACCACGCCGACGTATAGGCGGATGAGGACAACCGAGGCGGGTGCGGTGGTCGCGGTCAGGCGCGCCGACCAGGAACTGAACTGGGACATGCGATATGCCTCCGCTCGTGCCAACTGCCATCAATGATTATCGCGCCGCATCAGGATTGTGCGGGCCCATCCTGGGCGATGAGAACCGAGCAGTCGGCGTGGCGGGCGGCCTTCTCAGCGGTGGCACCGATGAAACGACCCCAGATCGCCGAATGGCCGCTGCGGCCCAGGACCAGCAGGTCCGCCTCATGATGGGTGGCGGCGACGGCGAGTTCATGCGCGGGGTGACCTGCCCGGATCTCGGCTTTGATGGCGATGCCGCGTTCGGCGGCGGTTGCGGCGGCCGCGGCAAGCCAGCGACGGCTGGTCACCTCCTCGACCGAGCGCTCCTCCTCGATCTCACCGATCACCGGCGCGTATAGCGGCCGATGCTCCTCCACGGCGACGACGGTGAGCGCGGACTTGTGCGCGGCGGCCAACTCGAGCGCCATTCGAAGAGCCTCGCGGGCGCCGGGCGAGTCGTCGTATCCCACCACGATCCGCTGGAACACAACCTCCAGTGTGATCGTCAGATTGATCGTGGTCCAGCATCCCTGGCCATCCACCCACGGACGGGGTTCGGATCCGCCCACGGAAGGTGGTTCGGCAGGCGCGTGGCGAACTATGGTGTCCATATGCCCGTTACCGACGGTACCGCTGTCTCCGAACCGCCAGCCATTGCCGGCGTGCGCCGATCGTTCGTCACCGCCCGCGATGTCCGATTCCACGTCACCGAGGCCGGACCGGTGGATGGTCGGCCGGTCGTGGTGCTGCACGGCTGGCCGCAGCACCATTACGCCTATCGGGACCTGCTCGCCGACCCGCCCGAGGGACTCCGGATCATCGCGCCCGATCTGCCCGGCTACGGTTGGTCGGGCCCGGCGCCGCATCGGTGGGCGAAGGACGACGTCGCCTCCGATCTGCTCGCACTCTTCGATGTGCTGGGCCTGGACCGGGTGCTGCTCGTCGGACACGATTGGGGCGGTTACGTCGGATATCGCATGATGCTGCGCGAACCCGAGCGGTTCGATGGCTATCTCGTACTGAACATGGCACATCCGTGGGTTCCGGTATCGACGGTATTGCGACACCTCTGGCGTTTCCTCACCTATCAGCCATTGATCGCTACCGTGGGTGTGCCGTTGCAACAGCGCACCAAGTTCCTCGAGCGGGTCATCGGCGCCGCGACCACCGACCACAGCGCGGTCGGCCCCGAGGTGGTGCGAATCTTCGCCGACCGCTTCCGCGATCCGGTCTGCGCCCGCGCCGCCACCGACACCTACCGAACGTTCTGGCTGCGCGAAATCCCCAATGCCGCACGCAATCCGGAACGCCGCCGCGCCACCATCCCGATCCGCGCGGTCTTCGGCGTCGACGACGTCGCCGTGCACCCTTCTCTTGCCGCCGCCGAAACCGCCCGCGCCGACGACTACACCTTCGAACCCGTCAGCGGCTGTGGACATTTCGTCGCCGACGAGCGGCCCGATATCGTTCGCGCCCGTCTGATCGAATTGGCGCAGACCACGAAATAGTCTTCGTCACTGCGGCTTTTGCGCGCCCAGGTCTGGATGATCCGCAGAACATCATCGTCGGGTCATCGACGGCGGCGCGAGGGTCGCAGCATCGAGCGTGAATGACAGGGAGAACTACCATGAACCGACTCGCAGTTGTCACCGGCGCTTCGTCCGGCATCGGAAAGGCAACGGCCGCAGCACTGGTCGCGCGCGGATTCCAGGTGATCGGGACGAGCCGCAACCCGGATTCGATCACGGCGGCCGATCGAGTGGCCGATGTCGAGTATCGCGCGCTCGATCTGACCGCTCCCGATTCGATCCGGCGATTCGTCGACGGGCTCGACGGTGTCGAGGTGTTGATCAACAATGCCGGCGAGAGCCAGGCCGGACCCCTGGCCGAACTACCCGCCGCTGCGGTCGAGCGGCTGTTCCAGCTCAATGTGCTCGGGCCGGTCGCACTCACCCAGGCGGTGCTTCCCGGTATGCGCAGCCGTGGTTACGGGCGGGTGGTCATGGTCGGTTCCATGCTCGCCAGCTTTCCGATGCCGTACCGATCCTCCTACGTCGCGACCAAGGCGGCCGTCCGCGGCTTCGCCACCGCGGCCCGGTTCGAGGAGTCCCCGTTCGGGGTGTGGATCACCACCGTCGAACCCGGTCAGATCGATACCGGGCTGCGTGAGCGGCGTACCAAGTACATCACCGAAGATTCCCCGCACACAGCGGATTTCACCCGCTTCATGAGCAAACTCGATGAGCAGCAGGCCAAAGGCATTGCGCCAGAACGCGTTGCCGCCACCATCGTCACCGCGGTCGAGGCGCAACGGCCACAACCGCTCTACGCGGTCGGCAGCAACGCACCCGCCATGTTCGCGCTGCGCCGCCTCCTGCCGCGCACCCTCATCGAAAAACTCATTGCCAACTCCTACGGACTGCGCCGATGAGTTCGGCCGTGCGTACCGTGCGGCGGCGAAAAGTGCTCCTGGGCGGGCATTCCGGCGGTGCGTCGGTGACCGCGCGGACGCGAGGTCACATCGATGGACGCGATCAGACGTAAGGAGCCAGAGCCGTCGCGATCCGATGCGGATCGCCGAGCCCGCGATAGTCGTCCGGCATTCGCGCCAGTCCGCGCCGCATTTCCGTCACCAGGTCCGCGGCCTGGTTCAGCGAGCATTCGGTGCGCCCGAGCAGCTTGCGCGCCCGCCGCGCATTCGCCGACAGATGCGCCTGGTGCCCTGCGGCTATCGCGGACAGTCGCGCAAGCTCTTCCTCGGCATCGAGCACCAGCTTGACGTGATGCTCGAAGTAATACCCCTCCCCCAGTTCCGCTGCCGCGGTGCCAGTTTCGGGTACACCCTCGGCCCATGGCACCACCTCGAGCTTCAACCGTACAACGGCGAACCCGGCGTCACGCATCTCCTCGACCATCCCCGACACCGAATCCCGCACCGCCGCAATCGTTCCCGATCGCCGCACCGTCACCATAGGCTGATCGCACACCCGCCCTCGCGCCAGCACGAGGCGCATACCCGGGATACGACCAGGGCTGTGCGGCCACGATCAAGGGGCGGGGGCCGTCCGTTGGGACTGAGGTCCGGTTGTCGTACGCAGATCACGCACCCAATTTACGAAGGCGTCTCATTCGTTAGCGCCCGTGTGCGGCGAACGTTGCGCAGAGTGTGCCGAGTCGCAACCCGCTATTGCCATCACGGCCGAGGCGGAGCAGTGTGAACGTACCGGTGGCGCCACCGGGGCGCTGCCCTGAGCAACCGAGGGGGTGGATCGTGTACGCACGTTCTACCAATATTCAGGCGCAACCCTCCAATATCGATGCCGGGATTGCGCACGTTCGCGACGAAGTAATGCCCGCGGTGCAAGGCCTACCCGGCTGTATCGGGCTGTCGCTGCTGGTCGACCGGCAGTCCGGCCGGTGCATCGCCACGACCGCATGGGAATCCGAAGACGCGATGCGCGACAGCGAGGACCGCGTTCGCTCGATTCGGGACCGTGCCGCGGAGACGTTCGGCGGCGGCGCACAGGTCGAGCACTGGGAGATCGCCGTGTTGCACCGTGACCACCGCTCGAAGGAGGGCGCCTGCGCCCGCGTGGCCTGGACCAAGACGGACCCGGCTCGGCTCGACTCGATGATCGAGACCTACAAGTCCCAATCCCTGCAGGCGATGGAAGGGCTCGAGGGTTTCTGCAGCGCGAGTCTGCTGATCGACCGGACTTCCGGGCGCGGCGTTTCGTCTGTCACCTTCGACAACGCCGACGCGATGGAACGCAACCGCGAGCAGGCGACCGCCATGCGGGAGAAGATCACCAAGCAAATGGGTGTCGAGGTAGTCGACGTGTGCGAGTTCGAACTGGCACTCGCCCACCTACGCGTCCCCGAATTGGTATAACCGCGCGGCGGTGCCGTCATCTCCCCGGCACCGCCGAGCATCCGCCGCGAGCGTCGCGCTGCTGCCCCTGGTGACGAACCGCCTGGTGAGCAGGCGTTCCAGTCCGGTTATCGCCGCCGCGCTCACCGCTGACGGGGTTTTGTCCCTCGCCGTCCTGGATATGCTGCATTTTGCAATCAATCGAAAAGCGAAAGGCAGCAATATGATTCGGAAGGTCCTCTTGGCGGTTACGGCCGGTGTGCTGGTCAGCGCACCCGCGACGGCGTCGGCCGATGTCGCGGTTTCTGTCGCCGACAAGCCTGCTGCCGCGCAGGAGGTCGCGATCAGCACCGGATCGGGGGTTGCGGACACCGTTATCAATGGGCTGATCGCGGTGATCTTCGGTCCGAATGATCCGTCGACTTGCAAGTTCCCTTACTGCTTCTGAGTGCCGCCGCGGCACCTGCCTTGTTGGGCTGGGCCGGCCCTGCGAGGGGCTCGTTGCCGCGTGGCTGCACTCCGTGGCCGAATTCGGTCTCGTGATGGCAACCCGCGACCAGGAGCACCGGATGCTCTGGTCGCGGGTTGGTGCCCGGTTATCGACCTGGTTGACAGGTCGGGAGATGTCAGTGGGCCGAGAGGCTGCTGAGCAGTCCGCCGATTCCGGCGGCGCCGGTGCCTTCCGTGCCGCAGCTGGCGCCGTCGGGCGCCTGGTCGACCACATCGACCGATGTCGGGCCGATGATTATGGCGGAGCCGCTCGAGATGCCGCGCATCCAGAGTTTGTGTGTGCCGCTGGTCGTGGGTGTCCAGGTGGCGGTGGCGTCCTGGCCGGGCTGCAGAGGCTGCTCATTCCCGATCTGAGTGGCAGCGCTCAGGGTGGCGCCGTCCATGAAGTAATAGGACGTAGTGCCCGTTTGGATCTTCTCGCGCGGGACCGTGAGGGTGTACGCGTTGTCGACACAGTGGACGTTCCCGGACACCGTCAGGAACGGCTCGTCGGCCGCCGCGAGCGACGCCATCGAGACCGTGGAGGCGGCCAGCGCCGCGAATGCGGCAGCACAGGAGCTCACGCGGGCTACCCGAAGACGCTTCAAGTTCTACTCCTCTTCACTGAAGAAAACACCAAATGGTTTGTCGTGCTGCAAGATCGGAGCCATCGGCGATACCGTTACGTGAGGCCGACCATCGCCGCCACCATGCTGTGCACCGCCCGCATCACCTCGCCACCCGCCAGTCGAGTCGATATCCGACCATTCGATCCCGGTCGACGACAATCGTCGCGGCGCGAATCGAGCGCTACTCTCCGGTGCCACAGGGTAATTCGCCCGACGCCGGAAGACCGATCACGAACGAGTCACTGCGTCCGCGCGCGTCCAGCCGACCATCCCCCCAGCTCGCACTGCCGTAGGCGTCGACCTCTATGGCGTATTCGCCGTCGGCCAGCGCCTCGGGCAACCGCACCGACGTCGACGGCCGTCCGTCCACGATGGCCAGGTACACCCGCTGCGATTTACCTCCCAGCGGCACCAGGAAGATCCGCGCGTACTCGAGCTTCTTGTGAGCGCCGGATGCGACGGGTGACCAACTGATGCCGAGCGACCGCCACCCCGTATCGATGAACTCGACGGTGACTCGCAGCGTCGTCTCCCCCGCGAGCCCGGCTCGATACCTCACGGCGCCTTCCTCGGATGCCTACGCCGCGGTACAGACGACTCGCAGCGGGATTGCCCTTTGAAACAGGCTGGCACGGACACCTCGGCAAGGCAACGCGGATCCGCCCGAGGCGAGGTGTTTGTGCGCCCGGCCGAAGAGCAGCGCGCCGCCGTCGCGGCCCGAGGAGGCGGGCAGCACAGTCAGCCAGCATGTCCTGATCGCGGTTAGGCCGATTTGGTCGAGCTGGACTGCACTACCGACGAGGATCGGACGGGCGTTGACAGCACGCCGAGCACGGGGTGAGGCTGAAGCGTGGAGAGTCCACGAGAGGAGTTCAAGGGAGGAGTTCGATCATGCTCGGTGACCTAATCGGAGAAGAACAAGGTCAGATCACGGTCCAGCGCGTGCTGCGCGGCGAAAACGGAACTGCCCCGGCGATGGAGACTTCTTTCCAGACCACTGGTCAACTTCTCGGCGTCACCGTCAACGACACCGGGACCTACACCGCCCGGCTTCAACCCGACGGCACGCTCCACGGCGAGGGCCAGGGCGTGATGATGGGCCCGAGCGGTGCCCATGCGAGCTGGCAGGGCCTCGGCGTGGGCCAGTTCACCGAAAACGGCGCGGTCAGCTGGCGCGGCTCCATCGTTTACGAAACCGACTCACCCGAGTTCGCCGATCTGCGCGGCGTCGCAGGCGCTTTCGAATGGGAAACCGATGCCAGCGGAAAGGCCGTCGGCAAAATCTGGGCCTGGAAGTAACAGCGCCCGCAACGATGTTGCGAGCGTCGGCGATTACGTCAGTCGACGCTCGCGACGCATGCTCGGGGGTCCCTAGCGTCGCAACCATGACAACCACCTTCCAGCTCGGCGGCGAGCTCACTGTCAGCCGAATCGGTTATGGCACAATGCGCTTGGCCGCGCAAGAACCCGGATTCGACGCATCGGTGTTCCACGTCTGGCGAGCGCCCGCCGACCGGCAGGCCGCGCTCGCGATCCTGCGCCGTGCGGTCGAATCGGGGGTGAACCTCATCGACACCGCCGATGCCTACGCGCTCGGCGAGACCGAGGAGCTGATTGCCGACGCCCTGGCGCCCTACCGCGACGATGTCGTCATCGCGACCAAGGTCGGTGCCGTGCATCCGACTCCCACGGAGTGGATACCGCTGGGGCACCCGGCCTATCTGCGCCAACAGACGGAACTATGTTTGCGCCGGTTGCGGCTGGACCACATCGATCTGCTGCAACTGCACCGTATCGACCCGGCCTTCCCGCTCGCGGACCAGATCGGCGCGCTCAGCCAGCTCGTCTCCGAGGGTAAGGCCCGCTATGTCGGCCTGTCCGAGGTCAGCGTCGACCAGATCCGCGCAGCCACGGAGATCACCCCCATCGCCAGCGTGCAGAACCTCTACAACGTCACCCACCGTGCGGCCGAGGACGTCGTGGAATACAGCGCCGCCCACGGCATCGCGTTCCTCCCATGGTTCCCCGTCGCGGCGGGCGCCCACGCCGCGGCCACCGGCGTGCTGGCGGACATCGCCGCCGAACTCGCCGTGACCCCGGTCCAGGTATCGCTGGCGTGGCTGCTGCACCGGTCACCGACGATCCTGCCCATCCCGGGCACCACCTCCCCGACTCACCTCGACGAAAACCTCGCCGCGGCTCACATACGGCTGTCCGCAGATCAATTCGAACGACTCTCGGCCATTGCGGCGGCCGCGGTCACCGGGCGGTGACTACGAATAATCCGCACAAGCTGCTGGTGCACCGCGAGCACCACCCCTGCCGGGCCGCGGAGGGCGGTCTGCGCCGTCCCCGGCCAACCTCGAAGCGGTGCTGGATAACGCAAGACGGGGCGTGATGATGAGGCGACGGCCGCCACTCAGGTTCAACTATGGCAGCTGACCGGCGTCCTGCCGGTTGACAGCCAGGTCGGTCGTCACCAAGAGGCTTCGCGTCTTACGCGTCGCAGGCGGGAATGGCTCGAAGCGCCAGCCCGCCACAGCGCAGAAGGGCCCCACGTCGGAGCGTTTCATTCACGTTCCAGGCGACTAGCTCGACGTGCCGAAGACGGACTGATACCAGTAACTGTTGGGCTTACGAAACCATTCGCCGATCCGCTCCGTGTCGAACACCCGCAACTGCGACATGTCGACGTGGTATCGATGGAACAGGGATACGAGTTCGTATACGGATTCGTCATCGGCCGCGGCATCGACGTTGATGTAGAGCGTTCGCAGCTCACCTTTGTATGACCGCACGGCAGGAATCTTGTCCAGCCACTCGAAAAAGGCCGCTTCGTCGAACTCTGACCCGTATCTGACGCCGGTTGCCGCTAGCACGATCTCAGTGTCGCTCATCGCCACTCAGTCAAGCAGAAGTGCCGCAAATCGGTTCGTGCCAGTACTTTTGGGGGTCGCAGAAGCTGAAATCCGCCAAGGGTCGGCTGGGTTGTTCGCTCGGTATGCGGCATTAGTCAGCTTCTGGTGTTCTTGCGCTGGTTGGCATTGAAGCGCGCCTTCTTCTGACGATTCCCGCACGTGTTCATGTCACACCATTTGCGGGTGCGACTTTGGCTGGTGTCGAAGAAGGCGGCCCGGCAGGTTGGCGATGCGCACAAGGCCAATTTTCCGTCTCGTTCGCCTGCGATGATGCTGATTGCGTCGGCGGCGATTACGCCTAGGGCATCTTCTACGCAGGAAGTCGAGCTGAGTCGCCATTGACGATTGCCCTCGGGCGTCAGGATAGGCGCGGCCCGCCCCTGAATGCTGCAGTCGTTGATGACTTGGACAGCAGACGCAGGGAGAGCGTCTTGAATCGCGGCCGCTGTTGCGGCGGCGTGAATAGATTCCCTCAGTTCCCGTGCGAGTTCGAGCTGGGCGGTGGTGCAGGAGTCCACGGACAGGCCGTTCACTGCCAGCCAGTCGACGAGTCGCTGCGGCGTGGGAATGCGCTCCACAGGGTCGCCACGACGCTCCGTCAGAGTCGCTGTGAAGCTGGTCGCTAGCACGTTACCGAGGCGAAAGTCAGGGAACCCAGCAGGCATGGAACCACCTTAGCTGGTTGCGGGCTTGCACAGAGGCATGTTAGAACCGTCTTAGCCGGTTCACGATAGGCCGTAGCCGGTTCCGCGATGACCAGGAGGTCTCATGCCCGCACTCGGCCACCTCAATCCGGTTTTCACGCCCGACTCCGTCGACGTGCAAGCATTTGAAGCCCACGCAACTGATGCCGACCTCGAGGATCTGCGCGCGCGACTGGCCGCAGCGCGGCTACCGGAGGCCGAGACGGTCTATCGCGCCGCGCCCGACCCTCGCCGATGGGAACAGGGTGTTCCCCTCGCCGACCTCGTCGATGTCGTGAACTACTGGCGCACCGGGTACAACTGGCGGTCGTTCGAAGAGCGCCTCAACCGAATCGGTCAGTTCCACACGACCATTGATGGTCTGGGAATCCACTTCCTGCACCGTCGATCCGCGCGCGCAGATGCCACTCCCCTGATCTTGACGCACGGCTGGCCAGGCAGCATTGCCGAGTTCATCGATGTAGTAGACGAGCTGGCAGATCCGAAAGATGCAGACGCGCCAGCATTCCACGTCGTGGTTCCATCGCTGCCAGGCTTTGGTTACAGCGACAAGCCGACCACCACCGGGTGGGGAACCGAAAAGATCGCGGCCGCATGGGTGGAACTGATGGGAAGGCTCGGCTACAGCAAGTTCGCAGCCCACGGCGGCGACTGGGGCGGCAATATCACCACAGTTCTCGGCGCCAGGTTCCCGGCGCACGTTCTCGGCATCCACACAACGTTCGCGGAGGGACCGCCCGGGTTGACAACGGACGGGCTGACGGCGGTCGAGCGCAAGTGGACCGAGGAAACCCGCGATTTCTGGGGCGGATCGCCGACGCGCCACCGCGCGGCGTACGCGAAGCAACAGGCGACCCGACCGCAGACCATCGGCTACTCGCTCGTCGACTCACCGGTCGGGCTTCTTGCCTGGATCCTCGACAAGTTCGCCGAGTGGAGCGATACCGAAGACAGCCCGTTCGAGACGATTTCCAGAGACCGCATTCTCGACGACGTCACCCTGTATTGGCTGACGCGGACCGGCGCATCGGCGGCCCGCATCTACTACGAAAGCCACAACTCGCTCGACCCCGAACTTCGGGTCGACGTCCCGTCCGCAATCACTATGTATCCCAGAGACATCGATAAGTGTCCGCGGCCCTGGGCACAGCAGCGGTACCGACAGATCGTCCGATGGAGGTCGCCCGAAATCGGGGGACATTTCCCGTCGCTCGAGGTTCCCGAGTATTTCGTCAAGGACCTGCAAGAAGGCCTCGCGGCAGTGCTGGCCGCTAATCGGTGAACGCGGCTGGGTGCCGAGACGCGGAATTAGTCCGAGGATCTGAGCTGTGTGCCGAATGCTCGGCCCGGCTACAAACAACACACAACCACCGCAATGTGTTCACACAATGCCATACAACAAAGAAGCCGCAGGTTGATGACCTACGGCTTCTTCAGTGAGTGGAGCTAAGGGGAATCGAACCCCTGACCTTCTCGATGCGAACGAGACGCGCTACCAACTGCGCTATAGCCCCGTGCGGCTCCGGGGAACCGCGCTGTGACACTGTATCAGGCGGGGTGGGCAGACTCCGAATCGTGTGGTTGAGCTGGGCAGATGTAGGGGCGGGCGACGCTAGTGGATGCGATGTCCGGATCGGCCCAACCGGATGGTCAAGCGCCTGCGGCTCGGCGCAGATCGCCGCCGTGACCGCGGCGCAGGGCGCGGGCGGTGGCGGCGTCGAAGGTTTCCAGGTGTTGGAACATCGGGTCTTCGTCATCGGCCTCGATGAGGGCGGAGCGGCGGCGTAGGGCGCGGGCGGTATCGCGGTCCATGACGCGCTGTTGGGCGCGCTGCTCGGCTCGGCGTTCGTCCTCGACCTGTTCGCCACGGCTGCGGGCCAGGCGGGCGAGGCGACGGCGGCGGATCTCCTCTTCCATCCGCACCTGCTTGCGCAGGTACGCCAGGTAGGTCACCAGGACGATACTCGAGCCGCCGCAGCCCCACCAGAACAGTGGCCCCAGCGCCACGGCGAGCCCACCGAAGGTGAGGGCGGCCAGTATCAGGCCGAGTACCGCGCGCTGACGGAAGGTGTAGCGGGCCGCACGCGCGATGGCGTCGGCCTCCGGATCGAAGCCGCCGCGGCCGCGCCGAGTGGGCACGAAATCCGGGTCGTCCGAGTCGGATTCGCCGACACGAGCGGGCGACGCCGTCCGGGCCGGGGGGATCCGGGCACCGGTCGTTTCGGTGTGCTCTGCCGCCACCAGGTCATCATCGGCCGTCGCCCGTTGCTTCGCAGGCGTTCGGGCCGTTGCTATCTCGTCATCATCGGAATCGATATCGACGGGTTCACCAGCATCGTCGTCGAATTCGCCATCCGCATCATCGAATTCGTCATCGGCCCGATCGAGCTCGTCGACTTCGCCGTCCCGATCGTCGATTTCGGAATCGGATGCCGCGGACCTGATTTCGGACGGGTCGTCCGCGGGATTGTCGTCCTCGGTGACCTGCTCGTCGGCCGGTGTGGTCATCCGGTCCTCCGCATCATCGCTGTGGGAAAGCTTTCTCTGCACTCGGGTCGGCCGGTAATCCGGATCGCTGTCGTGACCGGCGGCCGGTCCACTCTTCGTGCGCCGCTTGGAACCTCCGCGGTGCAATACGCGGGTCGCCAGCGCCGCGTCGGTTGTCTGCCGGATCCTGGGGTGGCGGTCGGCGAGGATCGGGAACAGCACGAATACCCAGAGCACGACCAGACCAATCCATAGGATCGAATTCGGCATTTCGCCTCAGCACCTCCGTCCCCGCCGCATCGTCCGTTCGACCGGGTCGTACCGCGCCCCGTCGCGGTGCGTTCGCTCGCCGCAAAACGCCTCGGACGGACGGACGTCCGGTCGCCGCAAGGCGTATTCGGCACTGGCACCGAGCGCCTCACAGGCTGATCCTTTCGAGCGACGCGCAAGCAATCGCTACGGTCGCTGCCGGTGGCGCAGGACGCACCCCCGACGTCCGTAGGTTAATTCCGTGTCGCACCAAGTTCGGTCAGGCGCGCCGTGCACATACGCCACACCTGTCACACTTCCACCATTATTGCCGCGCGTCCACGCAGCCGGGCGCGTCGGAAACGGTACGAACGTGCAGCTATCCGGAATTCGGTAGTGTGGCCCTGCCGTCGCGCACCAGCCGGTCGACGACGGTGCCCGCCACCTCCTCGACGGTGATGCCGACCAACAGGTGATCGCGCCAGGCCCCATCCACGTCGAGGTATCGCTTCAGCAACCCCTCCTCGCGGAAACCGACATTGCGCAGAACCGCTTGGCTGGCCAGGTTTTCCGGACGCACCGTCGCCTCCACCCGGTGCAATCCGACGGGCCCGAAACAGTGATCCAACCCGAGTGCCAGCGCCGCCGTCGCCACGCCCTGACCGCCTAGATCCTTGGCCACCCAATAGCCGATCCAGGCCGAACGCAGTGCGCCGCGCACGATATTGCCGACGGTCAACTGCCCGCTGAACGCGCCATCGACCTCGATCACGAGCGGAATCATCGCCCCGCGCCTGGCCTCGGCCTTCAGACTCGACCACAGCGACGGCCAATTCGACGCGTGGTTGCGCGTCTCCCATGCGCCGCGCCCGGTCGGCTCCCACGGCTCCAGATGTGCCCTGTCGCGCAATCGGATCCGACTCCAGGTCGCCGCGTCGCGCAACCGCACCGGACGCAATGTCACCTGCCCCGCCGCGACGCGCACCGGCCCCAGGTGCGCGGGCCATCCGGGATGCTGCGTGACCCGGAACACGTTCATCGTCTCCACGCCTCAGCCGCGCTGTGCGAGAAATGCGACGCGGACCTCGTCACCGGTTCTGATCTCGGTGTCGTCCGGGTCGATCACGATCAGACTGTTCGCCTCGGCCAGCGTGGCGAGCAGATGCGACGAGCCGCCCGTGCCGCCGCCGAGCGGCTGCACGAGGTAGTCGCCGGTGGCCTCATCGCGCATGAGTTGCGCGCGCAGATAGCCCTTGCGCCCGGCCATCGAGCTGATCGGCGTGATCGTCCTGGCCCGGATGATCCGGCGCATCGGATGTCTGCGCCCCAACGCTATTCGAATCAGCGGACGCACCATGACCTCGAAAACCACCAGTGCGCCAACGGGATTCGACGGCAGTAGGAACGTCGGCACCTCGTCGCGCCCGAGTCGGCCGAAACCCTGTACTGAGCCGGGATGCATGGCCACCCGGGCGATTTCGAGTTCGCCGAGGCCCTCGAGCGCCTCGCGCACCTGCTCCGAGGCCCATCCGCCGATGGCGCCCGCGATCACCACGACCTCGGAGCGAACCAGCTGTCCCTCGACCACATCACGCAGCCGCCGCGGATCCGAACTCACGATGCCGACCCGGTTCACATCGGCGCCCGCGTCGCGCGCGGCGGCGGCCAGCGCGTAGGAGTTCACGTCGTAGACCTGTCCGGGTCCCGGTGTGCGATCGATATCGATCAGCTCGCCGCCCACCGAGATCACCGATAACCGCGGCCGCGGATGTACCAGCACCTTGTCCTGACCGACCGCGGCCAGCAGACCCACCTGCGCCGGGCCGATGATGGTGCCCGCGCGCACCGCGACATCGCCGGGCTGCACATCGTCGCCGATGCGCCGGACATAGTCGCCGGATCGCACCGGTTCGTACACCTTGATCCTGGCCCGGCCACCATCGGTGAAATCCAAGGGCAGCACGGCATCCGCCAGCGTCGGCAGCGGCGCACCGGTGTCGACCCGCACGGTCTGGCGCGGCTGCAGGCGGATCGGCTGTTTGGAACCGGCGACCACCTCGCCGACCACCGGCAGCGTCAGATCGACCAGTTCGTCGTCCTCGTTGCGGATATCGGTACCGGCGGCGGCGACATCGACACTGCGTACCGCATAGCCGTCGATGGCGGCCTGATCGAATCCGGGCAGCGGCCGCTCGGTGACGACATCCTCGGCACACAGCAGGCCCTGGGCCTCGGAGATCGCGACCCGGACCGGCCGGGGCGCGACCGCCGCAGCTGTCACCTTGATCTGCTGATCCTCAACCGAGCGCATCCAGCCCTTCCTGATCTCTTCGCACCGATCCGATTCCGCGACCGCGCAACCGAACCCGCACGCGACGGCTCTGCCCGATCCGCGGTGCTTCCCGGGGCTCTACGTGGTTACGCAAGCTACCGCCTCCGAGCCCGTCGCTCACACCGTTGTGAACCATCATTCGTACCCGACGGTCCACTATCGGCGAAACCCGACGCCCGCCCCTATCAGTCGTAGGTCGTCAGCTGAGGGTCCCAGTCCGAACTGAGTCGATGCTGCAGCCACTCCCGCAGGGCGGGGCCGTATTCCTCTCGTTCCAAAGCGAAATCGACCGCAGCACGAAGATAGCCGCCCGGGTTGCCCAAATCGTGGCGCGACCCACGGTGGACCACCACATGGACCGGATGGCCCTCCTCGATGAGCAGTGCGATCGCGTCGGTGAGCTGTAGCTCGCCGCCCGCGCCGGGTTCGATGCGGCGCAGCGCGTCGAAGATGGCGCGGTCCAACAGGTATCGACCCGCGGCCGCGTAGGTCGACGGCGCCTCGGCCAGTGCCGGCTTCTCCACCATTCCGTTGACCCGCAGCACATTCGGGTTCACCGCATCGGGCACCGGCGCGACGTCGAAGACACCGTAGGCGCTGACCTCGTCCTTGGGAACGTCGATGGCGCACAGCACAGTTCCGCCGCGCTTGCGCCGGACCCGGCTCATCACATCGAGCACCCCGCACGGCAACACCAGATCGTCGGGCAGCAGCACCGCGATGGCGTCCTCGTCGTCATCGAGGACGCTCTCGGCCTGTGCGACGGCGTGCCCGAGGCCGAGCGGCTCCTCCTGGACCACCGAGGTGACATCCAGCAGCGCGGGCGCCTTGCGCACCTTCTCCAGCAGATGGAACTTGCCGCGCTCGGCGAGCGTGCTCTCCAGCACCAGATCCTCGACGAAGTGCGCGACCACGCCGTCCTTACCCGGCGAGGTCACGATGACCAGCCGCTCGGCACCGGAATCGGCGGCCTCCGTCGCGACCAGCTCGATACCGGGAGTGTCCACCACCGGCAGCAGCTCCTTGGGCACCGTCTTGGTCGCGGGCAGGAACCGCGTCCCGAGTCCGGCCGCAGGCACGACGGCCGTGCGGAAACACGCCACGACCGCGCCATTCGCGGATTGTCCTGCCTTTGCTGTCATGCACCTACCCTATCCATCCATCACCGGCCCGAAGCGGCCGTAACGCCGACTCGGGTCCCGGTGAGCTTAAGGTGATCACTGTGGAGATGCCCGTCGAGCGTGACAAACATGCCTGGCGGACGGAAATTAAGGCTCGACGGGCCGCGATGTCCGGCGCCGAGCATGAAGCCGAAGCACGTGAGCTGGCCCACAATGCCGCCGCGCTGGACCTCCCCGAATGGGTGTGCGCGTACGTCCCGGTCCGCGGGGAACCCGGGTCGCTGGACCTGCTGGCGGCTTTGCGCGCGGCCGGTGCGCGGGTGCTGCTGCCGGTCACCGGACCGCCGGGACCGCTGCGATGGGCCGAATTCACCGGCGCGAATGCCTTGCGGCGCGCCAGGTTCGGGCTGCTGGAGCCGGCGGGCGAGGTACTGGCCGACGCGATCACGCTGGCGGAGCTGATCCTGGTCCCGGCGCTGGCGGTGGACCGCCGCGGCGTCCGGCTCGGCCGGGGCGCCGGGTATTACGACCGGACCCTTGGCGCGGCCCGGGCGTCGGCGCGGTTGATCGCGGTCGTTCGCGACGACGAACTGCTCGATCGGCTGCCCGAGGAACCGCACGATCTGCGCATGGGCTGGGCCCTCACACCGCACGGCGGCCTGCAACGTTTGGGCGGCGATCGGGATGCGGAATGAAATGCCGATTGGCGGTGTTGGCACTGTCGGCTGTAGAGTGCCAGATTGACGAACCCTGCGGAGGATCCAGTGCCAACTTATTCATATGCGTGCACCCAGTGTGACAACCGCTTCGACATCGTTCAGTCCTTTACCGATGAGGCGCTGAGCGTCTGCGCGGAGTGCTCCGGGAAGCTGCGCAAGCTGTTCAACTCGGTCGGCATCGTGTTCAAGGGCAGCGGTTTCTACCGCACCGACAGCCGCGGCGGCGCGTCGACGGCGAGCGAGCCCGCCAAGTCGGACAGCGGCTCCAGCAGCTCCGCGTCGAGTTCGGATTCCGGATCGTCCAGCAGCTCCCCCGCCGCTAGCACGGCCGTCGCCAGCTGAGTTTCACCTGGTAAAAGCAGCCCTGTACTTACCCACCCCGGCCGGCTCCGCCGGCCTGCCATCCCCCAGGGGAGTTATCCCCAGGGCTGTTGTTATCCACAGACGCCGCTTTTCTCGGGCGAGTCGCTGTGATTGTGGCCATAGGCTCCGGACATGGCTCCCCTCCCGCTGGGCAAGACCCGATTCTTCGCCGAACTCGGCCGTGGCGACTCCCTGCGCTTCGCGATCGGGAACCGACCGCCGTGGGCGGACGGTCTGCTCGCCCGGCGCCTACTCGCGGCGGCACTCACCGCACTCGCGGTCATCCTCTTCCTGCGCGGCGATCCAGGTAGCGAACGCACCGACGTCGTGGTCGCCGGACGCGATCTGTCGCCTGGTCACCTGCTCGAGGCCGCCGATCTGCGCTCGACACCGCACGAATCCGCCACGCTGCCCGCCGGCGCGGTCGACGATATCGCCATCCTGGTCGGCGCCACGCTGACCGGCGCCATGCGCACCGGCGAGGTGTTCACCGATCTGCGCGTCGTCGGGCCCCGGCTGGCGGCGGCCGCCACCGGCGCCCATGATGCCCGCATCGTGCCCATCCGGCTGGCCGATACCGCGGTCGCGGAGATCCTGCGCGCGGGCGACCGGGTGGACGTCGTGGCGGCGGAGGAGCAGAGCGGTCAGAGCACCCGGCCCGCCCGGCTGCTCGCACTCGATGCCGCGGTCGTCCTGGTGTCCGGCCCGGGTGACCGGCGCGGCGCGCCCGAGCGAGTCGTGCTGGTCGCGATGGATGCCGAACACGCCACCGTGGTGGCCGCCGCTTCGCTACGCACCGCCCTAACCGTCGTCTTTCATTGACGATTGTTGCCGAGCATTTGCCATCAAGATCAACTAGCATCGGTCGATACGGCATCCCGAACCGCCGAGCACAACGAGTCAGCTCCCACCCGAAGAGGAGATATCGGCAATGCTCAAGGGTTTCAAGGAATTCCTACTCCGCGGAAACGTCGTCGACCTGGCAGTAGCCGTGGTGATCGGTACCGCGTTCGTCGCGATCATCACCGCGGTCACCAATGGCATCGTCAATCCGATACTCGCCGTCTTCGGCAAGCCGGATGAGTTCGGCCTCGGTTTCCGGTTGGTTGCCGATAAGCCGGCGACCTTCGTGCAGGTCGGTCCGATCATCACCGCGGTCGTCAACTTCGTGCTCATCGCCACAGTGCTGTACTTCGTGCTGGTGCTGCCCGCACTGCGCGTGAAGAAGCGGTTCAGCGCCAAGGACACCACCCTCACCGATTCCGAGGTGCTGGTCGAGATCCGCGACCTGCTCGCCGACAGCCAGCGCAGCGCGGGTGGACGACACGAGTTCTGACCGAATTCCCCTGCGCTCGAAACGCAAACCGAATTCGCCGCTGCCGCAATCACTTACGGTAATTCGCTTGCGCCACAACGCAAACGGGCCCGCCGCACCGCGACGGGCCCGTTCACTTATCGGAGCAGAAATGCTCAGCCTAGGCTGAACGGCTGGCCCCACAACGTCGTCCAGGTGATGACATTGTCGGTCTCCACCTCGACGCTGACGAACGCGCGCGCCTGCGCATAGCCACCGCAGCCGCTCAGGCCGATCGTCTCGTCGGACCAGGTGACCGAACCGCTGCCGTTCTTGAACTTATTGCGCTTCTTGTGCGCCTCGTTGCCGAAGTCGTCGGCCTGCTCGAGATCGAGCACGTAGAACGACTTCGCCTGTCCGGGACCGAGACTCAGGTTGGCACCGCTGGTGGCGCCGACCTTCGGCTTGACGTTCTGACCGTCGCTCCAGTCGAGACCGCCGGTGACGCCGCCTTCCGCGCCGCCGCCGTCGATATTCACCTGGCAGGCAACGACATAGCCCGGGAAGATCGCACCGTTCCAGCCATCGGTCACCTCGACCTGCGCACTACCGGACACCCAGGCATTGCGGTGCACCGGCGTCGCGCCCATGGACGGACTGATATTGGCCGATTCGCCGACCAGCCGGATCGTGAGAACCGTGCCGTCGGACAGCGTCTTGACGATTTGTCCGCCCGGCAGCGGAATGAAGGTGTCGGCATTGGCCGCACCGGTGGACAGCAGGCCGAGTGCCATGGCGGCGGCGCCGCCGAGCCCGGCCGCACGTGCCAGATATTTACGATCGATCATGATGGTTACTACCCCTAGCGGATTGAGTTCGATGAGTTCGATTCGGCGAGTAGAGATTTGACAGATCCCACCGCGGTCAGCCGATGCTGAACGGCGCTCCGTAAAGGGTGACCTTGGAGTAGTTGTTGCCGATGATCTCGACAACGGTGTAGGAACGCGCCTGGGCATAACCCGCGCAGCCCTGGATCTGGATCTCCGCATCCTGGTACTCGACCGAGTAGACACCCGGCTTCAGGATGTCCTTGTAATCGATCTGAACGAACTTGACCTCGCCCGGGCCGAGATTGAGGCCGATCGAACCACCGAGCGAACCGCCCGAGAGGTTGATGCCACCGGAAACGCCCGCCGAGATCGCGTTATCGGCGATGCTCACCTGACATCCGACGATATAGCCGGTGCTCAGCTGCGAAGCGCCGTGCGTCGAGGAGTTATTGGTACCCGGCGCTCCGGAAGCGCCGTTACTCGGACCGACAGTGCCCTCGGGCGTGACGGACACATCGGCGATCGCGTTGCCCGAGACCCACACGACTCGGCCCGCACCATTCGCGGCCAAGGATGGCGAAATCAAGGCGTGCTCACCCGTCCGGCTGACGGTCACACCCGGGCCCAGCTTCTGGCCGTCCGGCAACGGCACAAAGACATCGGCGTTCGCGGCGCCGGTCGAAAGCAGGCCCATTCCCACAGCGGCGGCGACACCGGCGCCCGCGATGCGGACACCTCGACGCAGACCGCTGATGCGGTTCTTGCTCATACTTCCCCTCATCAGGTTCTAGCGGACGACCTCGGGGTACCGAGGTCGAAGACCCTTTCATGCGGATACCGCGCGATGGAAATACCTTGGCCATCAAGCGGATTGCCCGCAATCTCGTCGGTGGACGATCTTGGGTGCGCCCAATGTTAGTGGTTTCCACCGAATTCCTGTGAGATTTCGCACATGTTACCGTTCGATCCGCTACGATCTGCGAATTCTGGTGGGCACCAAGGGGTTTCACAACGAAACGGGCCCGCCGCGAATGCGGCGAGCCCGTTTGCGTATTTCAGGGTGCGATGCCCCTGCCGATCAGCCGAGGCTGAACGGCTGGCCCCACAGGGTGGTCCAGGTGATGACGTTATCGGTCTCCACCTCGACGCTGACGAAGGCACGAGCCTGGGCGTAACCGGCGCAGCCGGACAGACCGATGGTCTCGTCGGCCCAGGTGACCGAGCCGCTGCCGTTCTTGAACTTGTTGCGCTTCTTGTGCGCCTCATTGCCGAAGTCGTCGGCCTGCTCGAGATCGAGCACGTAGAACGACTGCGACTGGCCGGGGCCGAGGGTGAGGTTGCCACCACTGGTCGCGCCGATGCCCGGCTTGATGCTCTGCCCGTCGCTCCAGTCGGCGGTACCTTCGACGCCACCGGTGGCGCCACCACCGGCGATGTTCACCTGGCAGCCGACGGTGTAGCCCGGGAAGATCGAGCCGCCGCCGTCACCGGACACCGAAACCTGAGCGCTACCCGACACCCACGCGTTGCGGTGCAGCGGGGTGGAGCCCATGGACGGGTTGATGTTGGCGGATTCGCCGGTCAGGCTGATGGTGACGACGGTTCCGTCGGACAGCGTCTTGGTGATCGAGCCACCCGGCAGCGGAACGAAGGTATCGGCGTTGGCGGCGCCGGTGGAGAACAGGCCAAGGGCGACGGTGGCAGCGGCGCCGACACCGGCCACCCGTGCCACGTTCTTACGGTTGATCATGCTTTTATCCCTCGAGGGTTGATTCGCTTGTGCGAGAAGAGTGTTCGTTGGATTCGACCGACATCAGCCGATGCTGAACGGCTGCCCGTAGAGGGTGGTCTTCGAGTAGTGGTCACCGATGATCTCGACGACGGTGTAGGAACGCGCCTGGGCGTAGCCCGCGCAGCCCTGGATCTCGATCTCGGCATCCTGATACTCGACCGAGTAGACACCGGGCTTCAGGATGTCCTTGTAGTCGATCTGAACGAACTTGACCTCGCCGGGGCCGAGGTTGAGGCCGATCGAACCACCGAGCGAACCGCCCGAGAGGTTGATGCCACCGGAGATACCGGCGGAGATGGCGTCGCTGGCGATGCTGACCTGGCAGCCGACGATGTAGCCGGTGCTCAGCTGCGATGCGCCGTGGGTCGAGGAGTTGTTGGTACCCGGGGCGCCGGAGGCGCCGTTGTTCGGGCCGACCGTGCCTTCCGGCGTGACGGACACATCGGCGATGGCGTTGCCCGAGACCCAGACCACACGGCCGGCACCGTTGGCCGCCAGCGACGGCGAGATCAGGGCGTGTTCACCATTGCGGGTGAGGGTCACGTCGGGTCCAACCTTCTGACCGTCCGGCAACGGCACGAAGGTATCGGCATTGGCAGCACCGGTCGAAAGCAGGCCCAGGGCCACGGCCGCGGCAGCGCCGACGCCCGCGATCCGGGCACCGCGGCGCAGGGTGCGGTTCTCGCTCATACTTCCCCTCATCAGGTTCTAACAGTCAGCCTCGACCATCGAGGCTGGACGGTGGTCCTCTCAGGCCCAGCTCAGTTTGTGCCCCGTTTGTTGCCGATGTGTAACCGGCTGTTATTTCGGCGCAACGTGCGGAGCTGGCATCGGAACCGAGCCAGGTTCCGCCGAGTCGGCAAACGTACGTGCCGTACCCGGGCCCGCGAGGTCCAGCGGCGTGGGTGGCTCGTGGCGAGATTAAACCGTCAGTAACGGTCTGGCAACGTAAGTTTCTGTAAAGATCAATGTGATCTAGATCACACTATCTCAGATGTTTATATTGCTTGACGTGCATAAACGAGAAAGAGGTTCCAGTCGAAGCGGTCCAAAAGATGACACCAGTCACATCAATGCCGAGGGCAACTACGAGACAGGGCCGTACTTAAAGTCGAGGCAAATTTCAGAGTGAGGGATTCGCAATGGACGACGCCGCGACATCGAACGGTGATACGTGGCTAGACCGTAGATGAACAATCAGCCGTGATGTGGCGGGACTTGCGAGCGGAGCCAGTCGTCGGATAACGATCCGGTATCGGCATCCGCACCACGCTCGTCACCGGTCGTCTCCGGGAGAACGTCACCGAAGATTCGTGCCAGACGCGCGGCATCCCTCGCCCGGCGCTGCGCCGGGCGAGGGTCGTCAGAGGAGTTGGTGGCGGTGATTATTCGTCCAATCCGGACAATTCGCCGATCACTCGGCTGGCGAGCGGACCCAGGGTTGCCATCCCGTCGCGGACCGCGGACCGGCTGCCCGGCAGGTTCACCACCAACGTGCTGCCGGAGATACCCGCCAGACCGCGCGAGAGACCGGCGTCGAGCGAGCCGGCGACCCGGCCCGAGGAGCGCAGCGCCTCGCTGATTCCGGTCAGTTCCCGGTCCAGCACCTGCGAGGTGGCCTCCGGCGTGACATCGCGCGGGGACATGCCGGTGCCGCCGACGGAGATGACCAGATCGACGCCGCCGATCACGGCGGTGTTCAGCGCATTGCGGATCTCCACCTCATCGGCCTGTACGGACACCGAAGCGTCCACGAGGAAACCCGCCTCGGTGAGCAGCTCGGTGACCAGGGGCCCGAGCGAGTCCACACCTCCATGCGCCGTTCGATCGTCGACGACCACCACCAGAGCACGCCCCGCCACAGGAGCATCGATTTCCATAGTGGTAACCGTAGCGTCCAGACCGACGAGGTGGGCGTCGGCTCCCGGTCGCGCCGACAATCCGCCGGGCAGTACCCGCATCACCGGCCACCGTCCGCGGCCGCGCCGGACAGGGTCACCTCGACCGTCTTGGGGTTATTGCCCTGTTCATCGGTGTAGGTGATCTTCACCTTGTCTCCTGGTTGGTGCGAGCGGACCGCGGCGATGAGGGCGTCGCCGGAGTCGATGGTCCGGCTGTCCACCTTGGTGATGATGGATCCGGCCGGGATGCCCGCCTTGGCGGCCGGGCCGTCCGGGGTCGCCTCGAGCACCCGGGCGACGCTGTCCTGCGGGCGCAGTTTGATGCCGATCTGGGCGTAGGTGGCGTGGCCGGTCTTGATCAGTTCGTCGGCGACCCGGCGGGCCTGGTCGACCGGAATGGCGAAGCCGAGGCCGATCGAACCGCTCTGCTGACCGGTCGCCTCGCTGCCGCCGAGGCTGGCGATGGCGGTGTTGATGCCGATGAGCTTGCCGTTGCCGTCGACCAGTGCGCCACCGGAATTGCCCGGGTTGATCGCGGCGTCGGTTTGGATCGCGTCGATGACCGGCTGCACCTGGCTCGGTGTGCCCTCACCGTTGGTGGAGACCGGGCGGTTGAGCGCGGAGACGATGCCGGTGGTCACCGTGCCCGCCAGCCCAAGCGGCGAGCCGACCGCGATGACCGGCTGGCCGACCGCGAGATTCGCGGAGGTGCCCAGCTCGATCGGGGTCAATCCGTCCTTGCCCTGGACCTTGATGACGGCCAGATCGGAGACCGGATCGGCGCCGACCAGCGTGGCGGGCGCGGTGCTGCCGTCGGAGAAGGCGACCTCCATCTTGGCGTTGGCGCCACCGCCGGAGGCGACATGGTTATTGGTGAGGATCAGCCCGTCCGAGGACAGCACCACACCGGAGCCCTCGCCCTGGGCGCGATTGCTGGCGACCTTGATCATCACCACGCTCGGCAATACCTTCTGCGCCACTGCCTGGGTGGAACCGGCTGGCGCGTTGGTGACATTGCTGACGTTGGGCTTCGGCGCGTCCAGGGCGTTGGTCACGGTGGCGCGGCCGTCATCGGTGCGGGTGGCCAGCGAGCCGACCACACCGCCGACACCACCGCTGACGAGTGCGAGCGCTACCGCGCCGACAACGAGGCCGGTGCGGACCGGGCGGCGTGCGGGTTCCGGGTACGGTTGCGCGCCGAGTGCGGCGCCCGGATACGGCCCGCCGGGTGGGGCGGGCGGGGCATAGGACGGCTGGGTGAATTCCGGGCCCGCTTCGGGGCCGGGAAAGGGCTGGGTCGGGTTGTGCGACATACGCTGCTGCCAAATCGAGGGATGCTGCGGTGGTTCCTGGGGCACGTATCCGGAGTGCGTGTACGTCTGATCCGGCTGGCCCGGTTGCACTGCCGGGATGTCTTGGGTCGGATGCGGGCCGGCGGCATTGCTGTTATCCGGCTGCGGCGGCAAACCGGCCTTCGAATCCTCGGTCATGTTTCTCGTATCTCCTTAGGTCCTCGACCAGCTTGGCGTCGACGACTGAGAGCGGACTGAGACCGTGCTATCAGTTTTCCGAGATATCGGCGGGCGTACCCGGTACGGGCCCGCCATCACCTTCACCCGGCAACACGATACGGATCAATGCGCCGCCGCGCGGTGACGTATCGATCGTGATGGTGCCGCCGTGCTTGGTCACCACCTGTTTGACGATGGCGAGTCCGAGTCCGGAACCGGGCATCGACCGCGAGGCCGTGGTCCGATAGAACCGCTCGAAGACCAGCTCACGCTCGTTGGACGGAATGCCGGGACCGGCATCGTCGACGGCCAGTTCCAGCAGCCCGCGCCCGGTCTCGCGCATGGTCACCGTCACCTGGGCACCGGCCGGACTCCATTTGGCGGCGTTGTCCAGGACATTGAGAATCGCGCGCTCCAAGCCCGCCTCGTGCCCGTAGACGAACCACGGGCGCAGCTCCGCGACGAATTCGATCGAACCACGGCGGCGCCGGGCGCGCTCCAGCGCCCGCTCGGCCACCTCGCCGAGATCGACTCGGTCGTAGACGGTTTCGGGTGCGTCCTCGCGGGCCAGGTCGACCAGATCGCCGACCAAGGTGGACAGCTCCTCGATCTGGGCCATGACATCCGAGCGCAGTTCGGCCATATCCTGTTCCGGAATCTGCGGCGCGCCAGGACGACTGGAGGCGATCAGCAGTTCCATATTGGTGCGCAAAGATGTCAGCGGCGTTCGCAATTCATGTCCCGCGTCCGCGACCAACCTGCGTTGGCGATCCCGCGATTCGGCGAGTGCGCGCAACATTGTGTTGAAACTCTCGGTAAGCCTTGCGAGTTCATCATCGCCGGTAACCGGAATCGGCGTTAAGTCGTCCGTGCGCGCGACTCGCTCGGTCGCCGCGGTCAGCCGTCCGATCGGGCGCAGGCCGGTGCGACCGACCGCGGTACCGGCGCCCGCAGCCAAGACGACGCCACAACCGCCGACGACGAATAGCAACCAGGCCAGCCGGTCCAACACCTCGCGGGTCGGTTGCAATCGCTGCGAAACGATCAGCGTCGCACCGGAATGGGTCGGCATGGCGAGCACCCGCTGGTTGCTCACGGTGCGCAGGGACGAGGGCAACTCACCGTCCGCGACCGCGAGCTCCTGGGTGCCCACCGGCGGGATCGTTTGCTGCGGTGGCATATACGGCTTGTGGTTGCCGTATATCAGTGCCACGCCCACATCATTGGAGTACAGGCCGGCGATCACGATCGACTGGAACCCCAGGCTGTCGAAGTTGTTATCGATCATCGTTGCCGCGCGCGCCTTCAACTGCGAATCGACATCGTCGTATAACGAGCGCGCCACCATCGCGTATGCCGCAATGGAAACCACCGCGACGGCGACGGCCACCACCGACGCGGCGAGCAGTGTCACCCGCCAGCGCAGCGAGACCGATCTGGTCAGGGGCATGGGCGGGCGCATCTCCGCCGGATCCGGCGGGAGTTGACCGAGCGTGGCGACCACCGGTCGCTTCGGGATCGTGCGTGCCATGACCCGCCTACGGGGGTGTCTCGCGGAGTACGTAGCCGACGCCGCGCACGGTGTGGATGAGCCGGACCTCGCCCTCGGCTTCGGTCTTGCGGCGCAGGTAGCCGATGTAGACCTCGAGCGCGTTGCCGGAGGTCGGGAAGTCGTAGCCCCAGACCTCCTCGAGGATGCGACTGCGGGTCAGCACCCGGCGCGGATTGGCCATCAGCATTTCCAACAGTGAGAACTCGGTGCGGGTGAGGCTGATCGAGCGGTCGGCTCTGGTCACCTCGCGGGTTACCGGATCCAGCGACAGATCGGCGAACGTCATGGTCTCGGAAACCTCGCCGGGATCGGCGGCCCTGCGGCGCAACAACGCGCGCAATCGCGCCAGCAATTCCTCCAGTGCGAATGGTTTCGGCAAATAATCATCGGCACCGGCATCGAGTCCGGCTACCCGTTCCGAAACCGAATCTCGCGCCGTCAAAACCAGAATCGGCAGATCGTCTCCGGTACTACGCAACCGCCGGCAAACTTCGAGCCCATCCATCCGCGGCATCATCACGTCGAGTACGAGTGCGTCCGGTCGCTGCGTGGTTGCCTTCTCCAGCGCGTCCACTCCGTCGACCGCGAGATCGACGGAGTAGCCGTTGAAGGTCAGTGACCGGCGCAGCGATTCCCGGACGGCACGATCGTCGTCGACTACCAGAATGCGCATGTCACCAGTTTGACCGCATCGACTGAGAGCCGACTGAGAGGGCGGCGCCCGACACGCCGTCAGCACACCCACTAGGGACTGGTCGAGTGACCAGCAGGTTTGTGATCACGTACAGATCTCGATCCAAAACGCAACCTTTTTGGACGCTGAAACCCGTTCTGAGTAGCCATATTCGAGCGAATTACAGAGTGGGTGCCCCAGATTGCCGTTGGTCACTCTGCGCGGTATGTTCCCTGCGGTAAAAAGAAGACCTCTAGTTGGTTCTCAGCGGGTTGAATCAAAACCGAACAGCCACGCGCCATCCGGGGGCACTCGTGCAAGCTCGTGAAGCGGAGGCAACGGAAGCGGATGGAAGCTGCACCGCGGTCCTGGCAATTCAGTCTGTCCAACTGGTCGGTCACTCGCAAGGTTGGCATCGTGCTGGTGCTGCCCGTGCTGCTGGCCACCGTCTTCGCCGTCCTGCGCATCAACAACGAACTGCGCACCATGTCACAGTTGGATGCGGCGACCGAACAGGTCATCATCATTCGCCCGATCGTCAAGTTCGGTACGGCCACCGAACAACTCGCGGTCGCGGCAACCTCCTCCTGGGGTAACACCGCCGACCCCGCGACCGACGCGGCGCTGACCAAATTCGACCAAGCGCTCGCCGATCTCGAGGCCGGAATGCACACCACGAAGGTGAGTACCCGGGTCACCTCCGAATTGGCCTCGGCGGTCGCCACCGGCACCACCATGCGCAATAGTCTGCGCAATGGATCGCCGGTGATGGTCGGTGAACAGGCCGACGAGATCGCGGTCCGAATCGGCAACGCGTTCGCCCTCTCCCCCTCGGTCGAGGACCTCGTCATCCAGCGGTACTTCCTGCAGATCGGCGCGCTGCAGAATGCGCGGCGCGTGCTGACCCAGCAGCGCATGATGATCGGCTCCCCCGACGCGGGCCGCAATCCGAGCGTGCGCGCGAAGGTGCTCACCTCGGCGGGCGCCGAGATGACCATGGTCAATACCTACGGCGTCATCCTCCCGGAAAATGCGACCAATATGCGTCCACTGCTCGACGCCGTCGGCATTCGCCTCGGCGCGTTCAGCCAGAACGCGGGTGACCCGACATCGAATCCGGCCGTGCTGGATTCGCTGCAAGTGAGCGCGGACACCTACGAGAAGACCACCAACTCCCTCGCCGACACCATCGACCGGGCGCTGGCGAATCGGACCACCGAGGCGCAGACCGGCGCGCTGCGCGAAACCACGATCGTCATCGGCATGCTGCTCGCCGGTCTGGCCCTGGCCCTCGCCGTCGCGCGCACCCTGGTCGTCCCGGTGCGCAGGCTGCGCCGCGACGCACTCGAGGTCGCGCACGTCAAGCTGCCCGACGAACTCGCCGTGGTGCGCAGCGGTGGCGCCACCCCGGAGATCACCCCGGTCGGCGTGCACACCACCGACGAGGTCGGCCAGCTCGCCCGCGCCGTCGACGAAATCCACGAGCAGGCGCTCAATCTCGCCGCCGATCAGGCCCGACTGCGACTGCAGATCGGGAATATGTTCGAAACCCTTTCCCGTCGTAGCCAGTCCCTCGTCGAGCAGCAGCTGGCGCTGATCGAGGATCTGGAACACGACGAGGACAACGCCGAGCGGCTGCAGAGCCTGTTCCGCCTGGACCACCTCGCCACCCGCATGCGCCGCAACGGCGACAACCTGCTGGTGCTCGCCGGTACCGCGCTGCGCCGCGGCCAGCTGCATCCGGTGCCGCTGTCGGACATGCTCTGGAGTGCGGTCTCCCAGGTGGAGGACTACCAGCGCGTCGAGATCGGCGCGGTGCCCGACGGCATCGTCGCCGGTGAACCCGCGGTCGACATCGAGCATCTGCTCGCCGAGCTCATCGATAACGCGCTGCGCTACTCCCCGCCGACCACACCGGTCGCGGTGATGGTGGCGCGCGCGGTCGACGGCGGCTACCTGATCGAGATCACCGACCGCGGCCTCGGCATGTCGCTCGAGGATCTGCAGCTCACCAACGACCGGCTCGCCTCCGGTGGTGAGGTCACCGTCGAAACCGCCCGCCGCATGGGTCTTTTCGTCGTCGGCCGACTAGCCAAGCGGCACACCATCACGGTGAGCCTGCGCCGCACCTCGACCATGGCGCAGCAGCCCGGCATCACCGCCAGCGTGCACCTGCCCGGCGCGCTGGTCGCCCCGCCGCTCGACGCGACCAATCCGAACCAGCGGGCCATCGAGGCGCCGATCATGGCCGCACTGCCCGCGCCGCAGCAGCAACAGCCACCGCGCACGCTGGTGCCGGTGCCGAGCCTGCCGCAGCGCGAGCCGTCGCGGTTCGCCGTCACCAGTTCCGGTCTGCCGCAACGTCGCCCGGCCATGCGCGTTGCGGACACACCCGACGTATCGGTACCCGGGGACGACCACACCGAAACCTCGGTCGATGTATTCGCAGAGCGTCCGGCCAACGGCCGGGGCGATGGCGACCGGCCGCGCCTCACCCCGTTCGGGTCGCCGAACTCGACGAACGAGCCTGCCACCGGGTCGAATTCGGTGATCGACGTGGAACCGCAGGTGCCCCTCGGCGCCGTCACCGACCTGTGGGCCGAACAACCCGACGAACCCGCCACGACCGGACCGACGCCGACCGTCTCCCGCGAGCCCGCCGAATCGCAGCTCGCTGATTCGCAGTCCGCCGGGGCGCACCTCACCGGTCCGCAGCCCATCACGCCGCAGGCCGTGCGGCCTTCGCTGCCGACCCGAAGGCCCGCCGCCGCACCGGAACCCGCGACGGCGACCTCGACTCGACTACAGCCCGTACCGGCCGAATCCAGCACGACCACCTCGACCCGACTACAACCGGTCCAGGGCGAAACGCCCACCCCGATCTATCAGCGGATGGTCTCAGAGTGGCTGGTCGAGCCCGCGGCGGCGGCGCCATCGCCGTCCGCATGGAGTTCACCCGCCGACGAGGGCTGGACGGCCGCCGAACAGGCCAGCCATCCGACTGCCGAGGCACGCACCGTCGGCGGACTGCCGATCCGACGACCGGGAGCGCAGCTGGTGCCCGGTGGCCTCGCACCGGCGGAAGAACCCGGCGTACGTGATCCGGAGGAGATCCGGAACAACCTGACCAGGCATCTCAGTGGGGTCCGCAGCGGGCGGGCCGAAGCGCAGTACAACGACGGAGGGCTTGTATGACCGACCCCAAAAGCACCACGGACGAGAATCTGAACTGGCTGGTTGCCCGCTTCACCAAGGATGTCCCCGGGGTGTCGCATGCGGTGCTGGTGACGGCGGACGGCCTGCTGCAGGCGACCAGCCCGCACCTACCCGCCGACCGGGCCGAACAGCTTTCCGCGGTCACCGCCGGGCTGGCGAGCCTGGCCACCGGCGCGGCTTCGCTGTTCGACGGCGGCAAGGTGATGCAGTCGATCGTGGAGATGCAGCGCGGCTACCTATTGGTGATGAGCGTCGGCAACGGATCGCATCTGGCCGTGCTCGCCAATAAGTCGCACGATATCGGCCGCATCGGCTACGAAATGGCCCTGCTCGTCGATCGTGTGGGCACGGTGGTCACGGCCACCGCCCGGACAGCCGTCTGATCCAACGATGTCGAGTCCACTCGGCCAAGGGCCCAACCGGCCGACAACCCGTGTCAGACCGTATGCCCTGACCTCTGGGCGCACCGAACCCGCGGTCGACCTACCGCTCGAAGCGGTTATCGAAACGCTGTCGTACACTGCGCATCTCGATTGGCCAGCGGGCGATCTGCGCACTGAGATCCTGCGGCTGGGCACGCACCGGCTCTCGGTCGCCGAGATCGCCGCCCACCTGGATCGACCGCTGGGCATGGTCCGGGTCATGGTCGGCGACCTCGTCGTCGACGGCGCCCTGCGCGTGCATTCGACCCTGACCGAAGAGGCAAGCTTCGACGAGCGCCGTTCCCTTATGGAGAGGACTTTGCGTGGACTCCGTGCCCTATAAGACTGCTGGGAACTACGGACAACCCGGCAACCCCGGGCCTGGTGACGCCGACACCCGCGTCGCCTCGACCAAAATCGTCGTCGCCGGTGGCTTCGGCGCCGGCAAGACGACCTTTGTCGGCGCGGTATCGGAGATCGTCCCGCTACGCACCGAGGCCATGGTGACCCGCTTCTCCGACGGTATCGACGATCTCGCCGATACCCCGGATAAGGAAACCACCACGGTCGCCATGGATTTCGGCCGCATCATCCTGCCTGGCAACCTGGTGCTCTACCTGTTCGGCACGCCGGGGCAGCGCCGGTTCTGGTTCATGTGGGACGACCTGATCCGCGGCGCCATCGGCGCGGTGGTGCTCATCGACACCCGGCGGCTCGAGGACAGCTTCGCCGCGGTCGACTTCTTCGAGGCGCGCAAGCTGCCGTTCCTGATCGCGGTCAACCGCTTCCCGGACGCGCCCCGCTTCCCGATCGCCGAACTGCGCGAAGCGCTTTCGGTGCGCGAAGGGGTACCCATCGTGGATATCGACGCGCGCAATGCCATGGAAGTCCGCCAGGCGCTGGCGGCCGTCACCGAATATGCGATCGCCCAACTGAAGGCGCTCGAATTGGAAGGAACCGCACGACATGCATGACGTCCGGTTGTTCGCTGCGGCGAACGGCGGCGCCGCGGTGGACCAGTTCTCCATGGGGTACTGGGTCTCCGCGCTCTCGTTCGGTGTCTCGGTGCTCGGCGCCGTGGTCGGGCTGGCCTGTGTGCTGCACGCCGCGCGCTCGTCCCGGTTCCGGTTGGTGTGGGTGACTTCGGCCGCGGTGTCGCTCGGCGGCGTCGGGGTCTGGCTGGCCACCTCGGTGGCGCTGCTCGGCCTGGATATACCTGGCACCGCGGTGCGTTTCGACGGCGGCCGGATGATCGCGGCCATGGTGACGGCGTTCGTCGCGGTATTCGCCGCCCTGATCGTCATCGGCCGCCGCCTGCAGCTGGCCCGGCTGATCCCGGGCGGGCTGGTGATGGGCCTCGGCTTCGCCTTGACGCTCTACTTCGGGTTCGGGTCCATCCGCATTCAGGGTTCGATCGACATCTCCCCGTGGCTTGCGGCCGTCGCGGTCGTCGTCGCGCTGGTGACCGGGGTGGGGACGCTGTGGTCGTTCCAAGCGCTGCCCTTCCCGCTCGCGCGCGCGGCGACGGTGCTGTTGTTCGGCGTCGGTGTGGCGGGCACGTACTACGCCGGCATCGCTGCCATCGATCCTGCCGTTGATTCGGCCGCGAAGACGCCGGACGGACTCACGCTGTTCGAATTCGTCTTTCCGATGTTCGTGATCGGGTCGCTGGCACTGACGGTGCCGATCACCGCGGTGCTCATCGCGCCCGACCGGCGCGAGACCGCCGCGGTGATCGAGGCCGCGCGCCGATCCGAGCTCCAGTCGGTGCGCTGAGCCGACTCGAGCCTGTCCTGCCTTTGTCAGGCCTTGGGCGCTGGCATCTCGCCGACGGTCTTGCTCGGGTCGATGATGCCGATCGCCTCGCCCTGCGGACCGGCGATGACGGCCGAGCGCCCGGCGGGTGAATCCGAAATCGCCTGTAGTACTTTGCCGCCCAGTTCCGGTGTCACGGCCACCGCGGCGTCCACGTCGTTGTGCTGGAACCACACCAGCCAGTAGGACGGCATGCCGTCCGCCGGTTTGCCGGACTCGTCGGCGATGCCACCGACGCCCTCGGTCCTGGTCGGCGGAGTGAACACCTGGTACTCCGCGTCGCCGAAGTCGAATTCGGTGTAGTGGAAGCCGAATACGTCGGCATAGAACTTCTTGGCCGCCTCGATATCGCGGGTGTGCAGTTCGTTCCAGCCGTAGGCGCCGTGTTCGTTGTACACGGCGGCGCCGTTGTGTTGCTCGGCCTGCCAGACCGCGAAGACCGCGCCGACCGGATCGGTCGCGACGAACATCCGGCCGAACTCCATCACGTCGAAGGTGGGCATGATCAACTGGCCGCCCGCGGCCAGCACCTTCGCCGCGGTGGCGTCGGCGTCGGCGACCGCGAAATAGGTGGTCCAGACCGATGGCATATCCGCCATCGAATCGGGTTTCGGGCCGATTCCGGCCACTGCCGCACCGGCTTTCATCGCCATCAGGTAGCCGCCCGCGTCCGGGCCGCCGTCCTGGATCTCCCAGCCGAACAACTCCTGGTAGAACTGCGCGGCCTTCGCCGGGTCGTCGACCTGACAGTCGATCCAGGCCGGTGTTCCCTCGGGCCATGCCTCGTTGCGTGTGGGCATCGGTCATCTCCGTTTCTCAGTGAATGGGCACCTCCATGGCCCCAGTCAACCACCGGCCGACGACAGATTGGGCGGGTTCGGCAATGCCGCCGATTTCAGTCCGACGTCCCACCTACAGTGGGAGATATGCGTTTCGGTCTGGACTATGCCGCGGGACGTCCCGGCGCCGCGGCGATCCGAGCGGCCGGATTCGACTTCGTGGTGCGCTACCTCTCCGTCGGCGGTCCGACGCTGCCCGGCAAGCAGCTGACTCCCGTCGAGGCCGATGATCTAGGCGCGCACGGCATCTCCATCGTGTCCAACTGGGAAACCACCGCGACCAGAATGCTGGACGGCTATGGTGCCGGAATCGTCGACGCCCGTGCGGGTTTGGCACAGGTGCTGCGCTGTGGCGGGCGGTCGGATCGGCCGATCTACTTCTCCGCGGATTTCGATTCGACGCCGCAGGACCAGCTCGCTATGAATGCCTATCTCGCGGGCGCGGCCTCCGTGCTCGGTGCCGCGAATGTCGGTATCTACGGGGGGTTCTGGTCGATCAGCCGGGCGCTGGATGCCGGCGCCGCGGCATGGTCGTGGCAGAGCGATGCCTGGTCCGGCGCCAATGTCGAGGCCAGGCGCAATATCCATCAGACATCGCGGCAGGTGGTCGTCGGCGGCGTGCTGTGCGATGTAAACGAGGCCGAGACAATAGATTTCGGCCAGTGGGACGTTGTACAGGAGGAACCGGACGTGACGCCGGAACAAGACGCCGTACTGCGCGATATCCAGATCCAGCTGCGTGGCCCCGGCCTGTCCGGCTGGCCGCAGCTGGGCGCCGATGCGCAGGGCCACAACCGCACCCTGGTCGACGGGGTGGCGGCGGCGCTGCAGCGGATCCAGGAGTTGGAGGCCGAATCGGCGGATCTGCGCACGCAAGTCGGCGAATTGCGTACGGAGGTCAGCGAACTCGAGGCCACGACCGCGGATCTGGTCGAGGCGATCAAGCGGTTGGGCGGGCGACACTGGCCGTGGCCGTTCTCGCTGATCGAGGGTCCGGCCGACTTCGTCGGCGAGCAGCTGGCCCGCTTGGAGTCGTTATTGCCGGAATTGCCGGGTTTGCCCGGAAGCCGGGAGGCGGAGAAATCGGCAGAGAGGCCGGAAGTTTGGCGATGAGCGGGTTCTCGGAGTTCCGGCGAACCGGATCTCGAGAACCCGCCCTCCCGGATGAGGGTACCGGCACGACAGCACGAAATCATCACTGCGACAGGACTTTTACGGACACGAAAAACCAACTCTCAGTACGTAATTGACCTGTGAGCTACCCGGACGCAATCGGAGCCACCGAAAGATCACCATGTGGTGCGGATCACATCGTTAGCTATCAGATTGCCAGCAGTGCGCGACGGCCCGGCAGATATTTCTGCCGGGCCGCCGTCCGTTCGAGCGCGCTATCGAATCCGTTCCGGATCGATGAGCCCGCGCCGCACCGCCTGCACCAAACGACGCGGCACCTTGTGCACGACACCACCGACACTGACCGGCACCAGGTCCGGCGGGGTCGCCTTCCACTGCGAGCGGCGGCTGCGGGTATTCGACCGGGACATCCGGCGCTTGGGCACCGCCATATCAGCCCTCCCCTCGTCCGGGCCGCGACGTTGTCCGTGTCCGCTTGCCGTATTTGCGCTCGAACTTCTCCACCCGGCCTTGGGTGTCCAGCACGCGGTGCGCGCCGGTCCAGAACGGATGCGAATCGGAGGTCACGTCCACGACCAGCATCGGGTAGGCGTTGCCGTCCTCCCACTCGACGGTGCGGGTGCTGGTCGCGGTGGACCTGGTCAGAAACCGCTTTCCGGTGCTCGAATCCTCGAACACCACCGGGTGGTAGTCCGGATGTATTCCAGCTTTCACTTCGCTTCTCCTCTCGGGCTTTTCGCCTGTCCGTCGATCGGCAGGCCAGTGGGTTCACAGGGGTCGGCGTGCCATTCGCCGAAGGGGTCTTCCCACTGCGCGACCCGCTCGGGTGCGCGTTCCACCAGGCGCAGTTCGTCGTCCTCGACCAGCGCCCAGTGCAGGGCCCGACGGATCTCGGCGGGGTCCGCGTCGTGGGCCAGGATCACCAGCGAGATGTCTCGATCGCCGAACTGTTCGTCCCAGCGCAGCGCGGCCATGGCCCGGCGCGTGGGATCGGCCTGTGCCAGCTCGCTCGAGCTCATGGCGGCCAGCCACGGCCCCGCGCCGCCGACGCGCAATCCGCCGCCCGCGGACTCCAGCCACACCACCTCGTTCGGCTGGGTGGCCAGCCACATCCGTCCGCGCGCGGTCACGACGCCGTCGAAGAGCACATCGAGGGCTTCGTGCAGGCGAGCCGGATGGAACGGGCGGCTCGCGGCGAATTCGATGAGGGCCACACCATATTCGGCGCCCAGCGGCGGTTGGCCGCGCAGCAGCGGTGCGTGTGCGTCGAAGATGCGACCGCGCCGAGAGTCGGCCGGGATGCGCGCGAGCAGTTCCTCGACATCGGCCGCGGCGAAGAGATCGATATCGTCGACCCAGGCCACGGGCGCCCCCGGCACCAGCCGCGACAGTATCGCGCCGAGTCGCGCCTGATCGATGGCGTCACCGGTATTGCCCAGTGCGACAACGGCATCCGCGAAGTCGACCTGACCGACCGCCACCTGGGCCACCGTCCGGTCGTCGTCGGCAGTCGCCGAACCGCGCTCGGCGAGCGTGTCCGCGCTGGTGGCGTCGGCCAACCAGCTCGGTGCGTCCACACAGGTGAGCACGGCTTCGACCCGCACATCGCGACCGGCCGGACCGTCGACGCGACCGACCACGCCGGTGACCACGATATTGTCGATCGCCTGACTCACCGACTCCGCCTCGAACGCCGGATCCAACTCCAGCACAATGCGATTCACCGAATCGCGCGCGGCGAGCACGCACAGCAGCGGCAGCAGATCGATGCGCAGGGTGCAGGAGACGCAGCCGTGTGCGAGCTCGAGCACGGTCGAGGTCACCTGCTCGCCGATGCGCACCGTGCGGTGCACGATGCCCTCGCGCAGCCCGCTCAGGTTGTGGCGAATGGTGGCGGTGCCGGGCGCCTCGCGCAACGCCGCGGCCAGTCGGTCTACACCCGCCGCGGCCGGTCCGGAGGATCCGGCGATCACCACGACGGGCGTTCGCCGATCGGACTGCCGCCCGGGTGGGGGTAGCGCGGGATCCACCGCAGGCTCCTTTCGATAACGATTTTCATTTGCTGTTGTCTAACGGTACATTGTCGAACGGCCGTTGTCGAAAATGATTGTCAACTACTCGACCCACCCCGCCGGCTCCGCCGGCTGCCATCCCCGAACGGAGGAAGCCCATGTCGGCCCACTGCCAGGTCACCGGGCGCAAGCCGGGATTCGGCAAGTCCGTATCGCACTCGCACAAGCGGACGAGCCGACGCTGGAATCCCAATATCCAGCGCAAGACCTACTACCTGCCCAGCGAGGACCGGCGCATCACGCTGACCGTCTCCGCCAAGGGCATCAAGACCATCGACCGGGACGGGATCGAGGCGGTAGTCGCCCACATCCGCGAGAGCGAAGCGAAGCGGTCCAAGAAACCCAGCCGCGAGAGCGAAGCGAAGCGGTCCAAGAAACCCAGCCGCGGGAGCGAAGCGAAGCGGTCCGACAAGCACAGCCGCGGGAGCGAAGCGAAGCGGTCCGACAAGCACAGCCGTGGACGCGGCGACAAGATCTGACGGGAGCGCCATGGCCTCGAAATCGACCGAGATCCGGCCGATCATCAAGCTGAAATCCACTGCGGGAACGGGATATACGTACGTCACCAGGAAGAACCGGCGCAACGATCCGGACCGCATGGTGCTGCGCAAATACGATCCGGTGCTGCGCAGGCACGTCGACTTCCGCGAGGAGCGCTGATGGCCAAGAAGTCGAAGATCGCCCGCAATGAGCAGCGCAAGGAGGTCGTCGCCCGTTACGCGACGCGTCGCGCGGAGCTCAAAGAGCTGATCCGCAGGCCGACTACGTCCGAGGAGGACCGCGCCTCGGCACAGTCGGCGCTACAGCGGCTGCCCCGTAATGCCAGTCCGGTACGATTGCGCAATCGGGACGCCGCGGACGGACGACCGCGCGGTCATCTCCGAAAGTTCGGACTCTCCCGCGTACGTGTGCGCGAGATGGCCCATCGGGGTGAACTCCCCGGTTTGCACAAATCGAGCTGGTAGACAACCACTGATCTCGAGAAGGAAACCCGTCATATGGCAGTCAAGCGAGCACCCTCGAAGAAGGTTCGCGCCGAGCAGGCCCGTCGCCCGAAGAAGAACCCGCTGATTGCGGCGGGCGTCGAGACGGTCGACTACAAGGACATCAATCTGCTGCGCACCTTCATCTCCGACCGCGGCAAGATCCGCAGCCGCCGGGTCACCGGTCTCACCCCGCAGCAGCAGCGCCAGGTCGCCGTCGCGGTGAAGAACGCCCGCGAAATGGCACTGTTGCCGTTCACCAGCCGGTAGACACCGACCGACGAAGAAGGGCCCCCGCAGCGATGCTTCGGGGGCCCTGGTCATTCGGTGATCCCTACGGGATGGTCAGGACCTGGCCGGGGTTGATCAAGTCCGGGTTGTCGATGCCGCTGGCATTCGCGATCTCCTGGTAACGGTTGCCGTCGCCGTAGAAGCGCTCGGCGATGGCCCACAGGGTATCGCCCGGCTCGACCGTGTAGGTCTGCACAGCGGGCGGCGGGGGCGGTACCTCTTCGGCGGGCGCGGCGACCGGCTCGGCGATCGGCTCCGGCTCCGGGGCGGGCAGCGGGGTGTCGGTGTTGGTGTCCGACGCCCACAGCGCGCTGCCGTCCTTGCCATACAGCACCACATTGCGGTCGGCCTGCACGGTCAGCCGGTCCGCCTCCCGGCCATTGGTCTCGGTGGCCCAGGCCGCGTCCGCACCCTTGTAGAGCACGAAGTTGCCGTCCTCCTGCAGGACGGCCCGCTCGACACCCTGATCATGAGTCAGTGTGGACCACACGACATTTCCACCCGGTTCCGACAACACCAGGTTGCCATCGGCCTGCAGGGTCAGGGTGTACGCACCGCCCACCAGAGACTGGCCGAGCCCGAGTTCTTCACCTACGCGCAGCGTGTCGCCCACGTTGTTCCTTTCGAATTTCACTGTGCCAAGCATCTGACTCGACACGCGCCGCGAACCCATATTGGCGCGTATCGGCCCCGAATGTACTGTGCGAGCGGCCAGGGCGGAGGTATTACGCGCAGGCTTAGCCAAAAGTTCACTGTGTGGGCTTTATCGCTCTATCATCTTGTCGCACAACCTACGCGGTGGTTCTCACGGGTTGCTGAGTACGTTCTTCTCGGCGTGTCGGCGCGTCTACTAGGGTGGTCGGTATGTATCGGATGTCGGGAGTTCGGCCCGCCGCAGTCGCCGTCGCTTTGTTCGTCGGCCTTGCCGTCACCGGGTGCGGTGGCTCCGATAATGGTGGCGCGCAAGACAAGACGACGACCAGTTCGGCGAAGACCACGCCGACCGAAGGGAAGCCAGCCGACGCGGGCCGGATGTTCGTCGCCGATCCGACCATTGTCGGCGCGCATCCGATTCCGTTCACCTCGTGGTCGCGGGTGGCCGACGATCGGATCGCCGTCAACTTCGAGATCGGATCGCCCGAGTGCTACGGGGTGGATGCGAGTGTGCAAGAGACGGATTCGACGGTCACCGTCGAGTTGCGCTCCGGGACCCGCGCCGACGCGGTCGGGCGGATGTGCACGATGATCGCGGTATTCGGGACCCTCGAAGTGCCACTGAAGGCGCCCTTGGGGAACCGACAGGTGCTCAGCGCGGCCTAACCCGGCACGGGTTCGGCGATCGCGTCCGATAAGGCGGCGAATTCGGGATAGCTGCCGGATTCGGCTGGACCCCAGGTCTTTTGCGCCATTACGCGCAGGGGCATCGTGATCGATGCGGCGATCTGTGCGGGTGTCCGCGCGGTCGGGTCGTCGCACCAGACGTATAAGCCGGAGCCCAGGCTGCTCGCGTTCTGTCGCGAAGTCAGTCGGATACCGTCCACGAAAAGCGTTGGGTCCCAGAGCTCGTAGGCCAGCGCGGGCGGGACGTTTCCGATGCTGGCCGGTCCGCCGGTCACGTAGTACGTGGGCGTGAAGGCGGCGTTTTTCACCTGATGGCCGGCGTCGATGAGATCCGGTGCGGTGCGGGCGATTCCGAAGAACGGAAGCGGCAATTGCGGGATGCCCGCCCGGCTCCAGAAGTCGACGACGATATCGCGGTCGGGGATGATCGTGCCTTCGCCGGTGTGCAGTCCGTCGTTCCAGATGCGCGGGCGTTTGCCGTGTGCGCGCACGATATCGGCGCCCCAGTTGATCAGGCCGAGGTAGGCATCGACCGGCTGGGCCTGCGGTCCGTAGGTGGCGCGGGCGTATTCGCCCAGTTGCGGGTATTCGTCGAAGGACACCACGCGGGCGCCTTGGAGCAGGAACTCGTCCGCGCCGAGATGCCAATAGCGGCCCGGGAATTGCGGAAGGAACTCCTCCAGGATGTCGCGCATCAGGTCGTAGCTGCGGGGGTTCGCGATATCGATGGCGGCGTCGGAGACGGTCCCGCTCGCGCTGCGCAGCTTCAGCTCGGGATGTGCGGCGAGGATCCCGTTCATATGGCCCGGGAAATCCACCTCGGGCACGATCTCGACCTGATAGCGGGCGGCGTAGTCGATCAGATCGCGGATGTCTTGTCTCGAATAATGTTCCGAAGCAGTGATTTCCGGATGCCGTGCGCTCTCGAGACGGAAGCCGAAAGTATCGGAGAAGTGCAGGTGCAGCAGGTTCATTTTGAGCTGGGCCATGCGGCGGATTTGTTCGCGCAACATATCCACCGGCATGTATTCGCGGCCGACGTCGAGCATGAGGGAGCGTTCGCGGTAGTCGGGCCAATCCGTCACGGTGCCGCCGGGAATCGTGGGGCCTGCGTGCAACATCTGTAGTACGGACCTGGTGGCGTAGAAGGTTCCCGCCGTATCGGTGCCCTGTAGGTCGAGGGTGTCGCCCACTGCTATCCGGTACGCCTCCGCAGTGTTCGGAGCATTGTCGAGCGGACCGTTTCGCAGCACGATGTCGCCGGGGCCGCCGGACGAACCGGACTGTGCCACAACATCATTGCCGGTAAGAGTGCGCAAGCCGTTGGCGAGATCGACGGCGGCGTCACGCAGCCCGTCTCCTTCGTACACCACTCGTGCATGCGCGCCGAGCGTAAATCCGGTCCCACCGGCCACCCAGCGCTGCACCGACGGAACCGTCGGCGGTGCGAACCGCTCGGCCCGAACCGGCGACGCCCCACCACCCAGAACGGCCCCCGTAACCAGCAAGGCGACCACCCCAGAAGCCACCACCGCACGATTCGACATGCGGCCACTCTATGAAACCGGACGCGCCGCACCGCCTCACCCCGCCGCATCGCAGGCGGGGTGAGGACCATCGACCGTAGGCGCCGTCGACAGCCACCATTTGACTACCGTCGGCGGGTGCTCGGCGGGAGCGGGTGGCGCCCGACCTATGTGGGTGAGTTAGTGAGCGAAGTGGCGAGAACCAGTGAGGTACAGGGTGACTCCCGCTTCCCGGGCCAGGTCGATGGTGTCCTGGTCGCGGACCGAACCGCCGGGCTGCACGATCGCCCGGATTCCGGCCTGGATGAGCTGCTGCGGGCCGTCGGAGAATGGGAAGAACGCGTCCGATGCGGCGACCGAACCCTTGGCGCGGTCACCGGCGCGCTGCACCGCGAGACCGACCGCGTCGACCCGGTTGACCTGGCCCATGCCGACGCCGACCGAGGCGCCATCGTGGGCGAGCAGGATCGCGTTGGACTTCACGGCACGGCAGGCGCGCCAAGCGAATTCGAGGTCGGCGAGGGTTTCCGGGTCCGCCGCCTCGCCCGCGACCAGGGTCCAGTTCTCCGGGTTGTCGCCCGGTGCGTCGAGGATGTCGCGCAGCTGCAGCAGCGCGCCGCCGCTGATCGGGCGCAGTTCCGCCCCACCGCGGCGCGGCGGCTCGGCGACCAGGATGCGCACGTTCTTCTTGCGCTGCAGTACCTCGACGGCGCCGTCGGCATAAGACGGTGCGACGATCACCTCGGTGAAGATCTCGGCGACCTGTTCGGCCATCTCCACGGTGACCTCACCGTTGGCCGCGATCACGCCGCCGTAGGCGCTGACCGGATCGCATGCGTGCGCCTTGCGGTGCGCCTCGGCGATATCCGCGCCGATCGCGATGCCACAGGGGTTGGCGTGCTTGATGATCGCGACCGCTGGCGCCGCGTGGTCGTAGGCGGCGCGCCAGGCGGCATCGGCATCGGTGTAGTTGTTGTACGACATTTCCTTGCCGTGCAACTGCTTTGCCTGTGCCAGCCCCTGGGTGCCGTCGTTCTGGGTGTAGAGCGCGGCGGCCTGATGCGGGTTCTCGCCGTAGCGCAGCACCGAGGCGCGATCCCAGCTGCCGCCGATCCAGCTCGGGAACTGCTGTGCGGCAGCCTCATTCGACTCGGTGGCGGGGGCGAGCACGCTGGTCATCCAGCTCGCGACCGCGACGTCATAGCTTGCGGTGTGCTGGAATGCCTTGGCCGCCAACGCGGTCCGCTCGGCAAGGGTGAAACCGCCCGACCGCACGGCGGCGAGCACGTCGTCGTAGTCGCCGCTGTCGACGACCACCGCGACCGACGGGTGGTTCTTGGCGGCGGCGCGCACCATGGACGGGCCGCCGATGTCGATCTGCTCGACGCATTCGTCGTTGCTCGCGCCGCTGGCCACGGTCTGGGCGAACGGGTACAGATTCACCACGACGAGTTGGAAGGCCTCGACACCGAGTTCGACCAGCTGGTCGACGTGTTCGGCCTTGCGGGTGTCGGCGAGGATGCCCGCGTGCACCCGCGGGTGCAGGGTCTTGACCCGGCCGTCCAGGGTCTCCGGGAATCCGGTCAGATCCTCGACCTTGGTCACCGGAATGCCCGCGTCGGCGATCTTGCCCGCCGTCGAACCGGTCGACACCAGCTCGATCCCGGCGCCGTGCAGCCCGGTCGCGAGCTCGATGAGCCCCGTCTTGTCGTAGACGCTGATCAGCGCCCTGGAAATCCCCTTACGCTCACTCACCGAAGTACCCGCTCATCTGGAATTACTGCCTTTCGTCCGTCGGAGACAATGCCTCTGGTGGCGACGGCGGCGACAACCTCCGCCAGCAACCGTCGCTCGACAACCTTGATGCGCTCGTGCAGGGTGTCCTCGTCATCGCCGTTCAGTACCGGCACCGCTTCCTGCGCGAGGATGGGTCCGGTGTCGATGCCGGAATCGACCAGGTGCACGGTCGAACCGGTGACCTTCACCCCGTAGGCGAGCGCGTCGCGGACCCCGTGCGCGCCGGGGAATGCGGGCAGCAGCGCGGGGTGGGTATTGATGATCCGGCCGCCGTAGCGGGCCAGGAAGACCGGGCCGAGAATCTTCATGAATCCGGCCGAGACCACCAGATCGGGTTCGTAGGCGGCGACCGCATCGGTCAGCGCGACATCCCAGGCGGCGCGATCGGGAAAGTCTTTCACTGCCATCCGGAAGGCCGGAATCCCCGCGGCGGCCGCGTGTTCGGTGGCCTGGCAGACCCGGTCGACCCCGACGGCGACGACGGTCGCCGGATAGTCCGGCGCGGCCGCGGCCTCGATGAGGGCGTGCAGCAATGACCCGGTGCCGGAGGCCAGCACGACGACGGTGGCCGGGGCCTGGCCGGGCACCCATGGGGCATTCGGGGACGCCTGGGGGGCAGCAGCCGGCGGGGTGGGCAAGCGCCGGGGGACGGCAGCCGACGGAGTCGGCGGGGTGGGCAAACTCAGCGGTCTACTCCTGCGTATCGGTCGAAGGGGGATGCGGTGCGACACCGCCGAGTAGAGCCTAACGACCGTCCACCGGGTCACTTTCCGGCAGGTCCGCCTCGACCACTTCGGCATCGATGATGTCGGGGATGGTATAGCTGCCCGCGGCGCGGGAGGTGGCGATGGCGTCCTGCTCCTCGACCAGTTCGCCGTCGAGTTCTACGTCGAGATCGGGGTCGTCGTAGTTGTCGTTGTCATAGTCGTATTCGTCGTCGTAGTCGTATTCGTCGTAGTGATCGCTCGCGTGGTAGCCATCGTCGTAGTCGTCGTCATGATCGTCGTCGTAGTGGTCGTCTTCGAAATAGTCGTCGTCGTAATCAATGACCGGTGCGCCGATGGGGACGACGAACCAGCGCGCGAACATCAGGCCGACATAACCGGCGACGGCCAACCAGCCGAAGGTCACCGCCGCGAAGATCGGCAGGTCCAATCCCATATGTCCGAACGTGCCGAGGTCACCACCCGCGACCGCGCCCAGCAGCACCAGCACGACAGTGGCCACCCCGGCCGAGGTCAAGGTCGCCCACGGCGCGGCGGCTCGGTCATTCGAGGTCCGTCCGATATCCAGTCCGCCGAGCACACCCACCGCCGCCGGGATCAGCAGCAGCACCGGCCACCAGCCCTCGGCGGGTCCGGTGGGCACCGCCGCCATGACCGGAACGGCCGGAATCGGCCCGCCGACAACCGAGAACACGCCGATCGAGGCATCCCCGAACTGCGCGCCGGAGCCGACGACCACACCGACCGCCGCGAGCACCACATTCGGCAGGTATGCCAGCGCGAGCAGGGTCAAGCCGATCGCGCCCACCGCATTGCCCGCGGTCTGATAGGTATCGCCGATACGCGACCAGTGCGCGAAGAAGGACACGATGACGACCGCGGTGGCGCAGGCCAGCAGGCGCAGCACCGACCGGCCAGCGCCGAAGGTGCCCGCGATCGCCCAGTCGGGCAGGCGCAGCAGCGTGAAAAGCCTGCGCCGGTTGCGGCTCGCGATGCCGCCCGCCGCGGCGACCAAATGCAGGCCGCCGACCCAGACGAAGGCGGCCAGGGTATTCGGCGGCTGCAGCGCGACCACGCCGGACGCGTCCTCGGCGACCGCCAGACAGACGGCCGTGACCAGCAGCGGACCGGCCAGCGCCGCACCGACGATCCAGCCGAGCTCGGCGCGCGAACTCTCCGGCTCGACCGCCTGGGCACAATCGCGGCCGGACAGCCAGACCAGCAGTCCGGTCGGCAGCAGCGGAAGCAGGCCGAGCGAGGTCTTGCCGATCACCAGCGGAACCTGGTGTGCCACAAGCCAACCCGCCGCGATCGCACCCGAGGTACCCGTCATGCTGCTCCCCGAGGAAAGCAGGGCGGCCAGCATCAGGACGGTGATGGCGACGAGCGCATAGGTCGTCGGGCGGGCGGCGACCAGGAGCAGCACGCGGGCGCGCTCCGGGGTCAGCGACAGAAACCCGGCCTCGTCGAGACCGTCGGCGTGGGAACCGCGCGGTGGCGTCGATCGGTCGCTCCGCACCGAGGATTCCGGCGCGCCGCGGGACTCGGTGGTCCGGCGAACAAGAGAGGATCTCGGGGAGCTCATAGAAATTCAGCGTGGCAGCTCTCCCGGCGCGAGCGGGTCAGGCGCGCCGACCCGGTGTGCGGCGCGCCGGGAGAGCCGGAAACTACTTGTTGTCCTCCGACGGACGGAACGCGTGGGTGGCGTCCGAGGACGGGTCCGAACCGGTCTCACCGCCGAAGGGCTGGTTCTGCTGCCCCGGCTGGCCCTGGCCGAAACCCGGTGCGCCGTACTGCTGTCCGGGCTGCTGCTGGGTGCCGAAGTGCTGGGTGGCACTCTCATCCGGGCGCGGCTGCGCGGCGGGCGTGGCACCGTAGGGCGAACCCTGCTGTGCCGCACCGTATCCGGGCTGCTGACCATAGGAGGGCTGCTGACCGTAGGACGGCTGCTGGCTCTGACCGTAGGACGGCTGGCTCGGCTGGCTCTGACCGTAGGGCTGCTGCGACTGGTACTGCGGGCCGGTCTGGCTGCCGTATCCCGGCTGGCCGTAGGACGGCTGACCCGGCTGGCTCTGGCCGTAGGGGCTCGGGCTCTGGCCGAAGGCGGCGGGCTGACTCTGGCCGAATGCGCCCTGCTGGCCGTAACCGCCGGCGCCGAAACCGCTCGGCGGGCCCTGTGGCGTTGCGGGCTTGGGCGCGGGCGGGGTCAGGATGCCGGATTCGAAGAGCACCGCGACCACCGCGACGGCGGTCTGCACGAAGGCCAGGAAGAGCAGCAGGTAGGCGCCCCACTTCAGCTCGACCTTCAGAAGATCTTCGGTCGTGGTGAAGGCCAGGAACAGTGTGCCGAGGAAGCCAGCCGCCGATGCCGCGGCCGCGGCGCCGGTCCAATTCTGCTTGGGCAGCAAGGAAAGTCCGGCGAGCAGGCCGCCGAGCAGCAGGATCGCCAGCAGCCCGCCTCCGCCGAAGTACTGGAAGAGGCTGAGTGTGACACCGTCGCTACGCCGGGACTGCGAATCCCCGCCGAAGAACGGAACGAAGCCGAGCAGGAAATTGATCACACCGAGCGCGGCGACGCCGACCACCAGGAAATACGGCAGGCCCTTTGCGGTGGACCCGGTGCCGGTGCCAGCCGACTGGCCGGTGCTGGAAGGTGCGGGTGGCGTCGCGGGTGCGTTGTACCCGGAGCCCCCGGTCGGGTATGACATGGTCGTCGTCTCCTAGGTCGAGTCGTACGTAGTCTTGACGGCTTGGATCCCTTCTGACGCTACTGCACTCGCTGACCCAGGTCACCCTTAACAAACTGGCCAGGCGACCGAAAAACACCGTCTACGCTGGTCCTCTGCGAATCTGTGCCCGCCGATAACAATTCTGCGCTACCACCTCAGATGGGAACGCGTTTCGGCCAGCGTCGGGCGTTCCGGGCCGAAACCCCTTCGATGCCCCTCGGCGGCACAGGCAATCGCCTTCAGTTCAGTACAGTCAATGATGTGAACTGAACCGAATACAAGGGCGATCCAGCACGGAGGCGGACCATGACAGCGCACATGTTGCCGATCCCGCACGGGCAGCCGATCAGCGTGCAAGAATTCGACGCTCTGCCGGTCGACACCAGCCATCGTTACGAGATCGAGAACGGACTCTTGCTCGTGAACGCTCGCCCTGCGCCACCACACAGCCGCGCCATTAAGCGACTGCTCATACAGCTCGACCCACAATTGCCCCCGGAATGGGAAGCATTCTCGGAGGTCGAGGCGGAGCTGCCCAAAGGTCCTTCACCCCGTAGGGTTCCCGACGTCGTCGTCGCCCCGCCCGACATCGATGAACAGATACGAATCCGGCCCGAGCAGATCGCCCTGGCCATCGAAATCGCCTCGTCCGACGAATCGGCGGTTCGTGACTATTCGATCAAGGCGGGCGAGTATGCCGCCAACGGCATCGAGCACTACTGGGTGATCGACATCGTCGACCCGGAATCGGTCGGCCTGACGGTCTACACCTTGGACGTGGACGCGGGCGAATATCGGATTACCCCCAGGTCCACCGGCCTCGTGCGCCAAGAAGCACCGTTTCCGCTCGTCATCGATCTCGATGCCCTGGTAGGCCCGCGTCGGCGAGACTGAAACCGCAACTCCGACAACCATTTCAAAACGGACACAGGTCTGATTCTGGGCGGGCCGCCACGGGTTCAGCGTGCCAAGCTGTCAGGCGATGCTCACGTATACCCAAGCCGTTGTGATCGGCGCACTTCAAGGCATAACCGAACTGTTCCCGATTTCCAGCCTGGGTCATTCCGTTTTGGTGCCCGCTTGGCTGGGTGGGTCCTGGAGCGATCTGGTGACCCAGGGCGATTCCGACTCCGGCACACCGTATCTGGCCTTCGTGGTCGGCCTGCATGTCGCGACGGCGATCGCGCTGCTGGTGTTCTATTGGCACGACTGGGTCGATATCGTCACCGGCTTCCTCACCACTCTGCACACCCGGCGGATCGAGACCTCGACCCAACGCCTGGCCTGGCTGGTGGTCCTCGCGACCGTGCCGGTCGGCGTTCTGGGGCTGCTGCTGGAACATCCATTGCGCACGTTGTTCGCGAAACCCCTTGCGGCAGGCCTGTTTCTGACGCTCAACGGAGTCGTGTTGATCACCGGCGAGGTGCTGCGCCGCCGCAGCCAGCCGACGCTGGCCGACTACGGCCGCCGCTTCGCCGAGACCGAGGCGCGGGCCAAAGCCATCGAAGAGGGATACTTCGTGGCGACGGCCGAAGAGGAGACCGGCCTCGGCGATCTATCGGTCCAGGACGTGTTGATCATCGGCGCCGCGCAGACCGGCGCGCTGTTCGCCGGCATCAGCCGTTCCGGCATGACCATGGTCGGCGGCCTGCTGCGCGGCCTCGACCACGAGGACGCCGCGAAGTTCGCCTTCCTGCTGGCCACCCCGGTCATCCTGGCCGCTGGCCTGCTGAAGCTGCCGACGCTCGCCGGTCCGCAGGGCGAGGGCATCCTCGGTCAGGTCCTGGTCGGATCGATGGTCGCGGGCGGCGCCGCCTACCTGGCGGTTCGCTTCCTGGAGCGCTATTTCAAGTCGAATTCACTGCTGCCGTTCGCGATCTACAGCCTCGCCTTCGGCATCGCCTCGGTGGTCCACTTCCTCTGATAGAACGACGAAGGCCGCCTTCGGCGAACCGGAAGGCGGCCTTCGTGCGAATCAGCGGATCAGGCGGTGACGCTTGCCTTTTCCAGGATCTCGCGCGCCAGCGCGGCGGTCTCGGACGGCGTCTTGCCGACCTTCACACCCGCGGCCTCGAGCGCGTCCTTCTTCGCCTGGGCGGTACCGGCCGAACCGGAGACGATGGCGCCCGCGTGGCCCATGGTCTTGCCCTCGGGGGCGGTGAAGCCCGCGACGTAGCCGACCACCGGCTTGGTGACGTTGGCCTTGATGTAGGCCGCGGCCCGCTCCTCGGCGTCGCCGCCGATCTCGCCGATCATCACGATCAGCTTGGTCTCGGGATCCTTCTCGAACGCCTCGATGGCGTCGATGTGGGTGGTGCCGATGACCGGGTCGCCGCCGATGCCGATGGCGGTGGAGAAGCCGAAGTCACGCAGCTCGTACATCATCTGGTAGGTCAGGGTGCCGGACTTCGACACCAGGCCGACCGGGCCCTTGCCGGTGATGTTGGCCGGGGTGATGCCGACCAGCGACTCGCCGGGGGTGATGATGCCGGGGCAGTTCGGGCCGATGATCCGGGTCTTGTTGCCCTTCTCCACGTTGTAGGCCCACGCGTAGGCGGTGTCCTGCACCGGAATGCCCTCGGTGATGACCACGAGCAGCGGGATCTCCGCGTCGATGGCCTCGATGATGGCGTCCTTGGAGAACTTCGGCGGCACGAACGCGATGGAGACGTCGGCGCCGGTCGCCTTGATGGCCTCTTCGACGGTGCCGAAGACCGGCAGCTCGATCGCGTTGCCGTCCTTGTCGGTGTGCGCGACGGTGGTGCCCGCCTTGCGCGCGTTGACACCGCCCACGACCTGGGTGCCGGCCTTCAGCATCAGCGCGGTGTGCTTGGTGCCCTCACCGCCGGTGATGCCCTGGACGATGACCTTGGAATCCTTGTTGAGGAAGATAGACATTTCCGGTTTCCTTACTTGGCCGCTGCCAGTTCGGCGGCCTTGTCGGCGCCTTCGTCCATTGTCTGCGCGAGCGTGATCAGCGGGTGCGCGGCATCGACGAGAATCTTGCGGCCCTCGTCGACCTTGTTGCCGTCGAGACGGACGACCAGCGGCTTGTTCGCCTCGGCTCCGAGGATCTCCAGTGCCTTCACGATGCCGTTGGCCACCGCGTCACACGCGGTGATACCACCGAAGACGTTCACGAATACGCTCTTGACCTGCGCGTCGCCCAGGATGACGTCCAGACCGGCCGCCATGACCTCGGCCGAGGCGCCGCCGCCGATGTCGAGGAAGTTGGCGGGCTTGACGCCGCCGTGGTTCTCGCCCGCGTACGCGACGACGTCCAGGGTGGACATGACCAGACCGGCGCCATTGCCGATGATGCCGACCTCACCGTCGAGCTTGACGTAGTTGAGGTCGTTCTCCTTGGCCTTGAGCTCCAAGGGGTCGGTCGCGTCCTTGTCCGCGAAGGCCGCGTGACCCGGCTGCCGGAACTCGGCGTTCTCGTCGAGGGTCACCTTGCCGTCGAGCGCGAGGATCTCGTTTTCGGGGGTGCGGACCAGCGGGTTGACCTCCACCAGGGTGGCGTCCTCGCCGATGAACACCTCCCAGAGCTTCTGGATGGTGACGGCCGCGGCGTCGAGCACGTCGGCGGGCAGATGGCCCTGCTCGGCGATCGAGCGGGCGAACGCGAGATCGACACCCTTGACGGCGTCGACGGGCACCTTGGCGAGACGCTCGGGCTTGGTCGCGGCGACCTCTTCGATCTCCATACCGCCTTCCACCGAGCACATGGCCAGGTAGGTGCGGTTGGAGCGGTCCAGCAGGAAGGAGATGTAGTACTCCTCCGCGATGTCCTTGGCCTCGGCGACAAGGATCTTCTTGGTGATATGGCCCTTGATGTCGAGGCCGATGATGTTCTGCGCGTGCGTGAACGCGTCGTCCGGGGTGGCGGCGAACTTGACACCACCGGCCTTACCGCGGCCACCGGCCTTGACCTGGGCCTTGATCATCACCGGCTTGCCGATTTCCGCCGCGATCGCGCGGGCGTCCTCGGCCGTGTCCGTGACGCGGCCCTCGGACGAAGGCACTCCGTGCTTAACGAAGAGCTCCTTCGCCTGATATTCGAAGAGATCCATGTACTCACCGTCTCGTCTGCGTTGTGATGACAACGTCTTTGTTGGCGGCCCGACGTCGGAAGCGGGTCGGGTCGGACTTTAACCAGTCACATGGAGGGCCAAACGGCCACGTTCATCCTAAGTGGCGCAGGTCACGGGCCGCCGCCCAGGGCGGCAAAACGCCTGGCCAAGGCTACTCGCCAGTAGGTTGCTGACGGCGCGCCAGGTAGAGCCGCCGAACCGGTTGACCGATGGCCTTCTACTACGGTTCGTCGTCGTTCAGCCTCACCTGCGTCCCCCGATCACAGTGAGATATTCCGGTGCGTTACCGTGATCAATCTCACATGTTTGGATTGATCGCACGCAGCGCTTGCGGACCCCGCAATCGTTTCGTTACCGTTATTGAGGTCGATGTCACAACACGGTCACGACTAGGAGGACGGCAAGCTTGACGCAGCAGAGCACTCCGCAGACGGAGAGCCGTTCCATAGCGCCTCTGGGTAGGCGATTCGACACCGTGATCTCTCGCTCGATGATGTGGCACCACCGATGAACCATCGCTCTACCCTCGCTTCCGATAATCGCGCTCACTCCGGACATCGTTATCGTTCCGATGACGATGAGAGCTTCAGTAGGCATTCCAGTGCGGCGGTAGATCCGTTCGGCTCGCGGGGATCCGCGGCCGAGGGGCATCGGTACGCCGCACCTGCCGCGGCCGGGTATGAACACGACGATTCCTGGGGTGCGAACGATTCTTGGGCGCAGTCCGATTCGCAGCCGCAGTCCGATTCGTGGGCGCAGTCGCAATCCTGGGCGCAGGGTGATTCCTGGTCCGATGGTGGCGCTTGGGCGTCCGAAGATTCCTGGACATCCGAGAGTGACGATTCCTGGACCCCCGACTCCGAGGCGTCCTGGACGCCGGAGGCGGGCGGGTCCTGGGACGCCGACGGATCCTGGGACGGCGACGACTCCGCTTGGGATTCCGAGGATTCGGAATATCCGGCCGTTCCCACCGTCTTCCCGGCCCGCCGTGACCGCGGCAGTGGCGGCGCGCACCGGATGCCCGCACCGCCCGCTTCGCTCAAGGGCCGCGCCGCGGTCGTGGCCGTCGCCGCGGGTGCGGTGGTCGCCGCCGGACAGGCCGCCTTCGCCTCACCCGAACAGCCGTCGCACGCCGTCGATTACGAGGCCGGGGGCCAGATCCACGAGATCGCCGCGCAGTCGGTCAGCGTCGCCGACCCCAACGCCGCGCCGGATTCGCCGCAGGTGCTCAATGTCTCGGCCCCGACCAACCTCGGCCAGTTCGGCGACATGCTGCAAAAGGGCCAGAAGTTCGCCGATGATATGGCGGCGCAGGAGGCCTCGAAGCTCCGCCCGCTGTTCACCAAGTTCGCCGCGGGCAATTTCACCTCCGGCTTCGGCGCCCGCTGGGGTGTGCAGCACCTCGGCGTCGATATCGCGGGCCCGATCGGCACCCCCATCTACGCCGTAGCCGATGCCACGGTGATCGAAGCAGGCCCGGCCTCCGGCTTCGGCATGTGGGTTCGACTGCTGCACGACGACGGCACCGTCACCATCTACGGACACATCGACACCGCCACCGTGTCGCAGGGACAGCGCGTCCTGGCGGGCGACCAGATCGCCACCATCGGCAACCGCGGCTTCTCCACCGGCCCACACTGCCATTTCGAGGTGTGGTTGAACGGCGTCGACAAGGTGGACCCGTTGCCCTGGCTGGCGACTCGGGGCATCAGCTTGGGTCCGCAGCGCGACTAGAAATTCAGCGCGACATGAGTTTTCGTACGGGCGGCACACCGCGGTGTGCCGCCCGTTTTGCGCCCTACACCCCAGGCGGAGCCAAAGCCGTTTCGGGGCAACAGGATTCATCGGACACCCGAACACAGGGCTGCAACCGATTCGTTACCGTCGATGGACCGATGGCCCCATCAGTGACTGTGACCGGAGGATGAAAACCTGAATGCGCGTTGTGAACATCCCGAGCGCATGGCTCAACATCCGAAGACCAGCAACTTTCGAACTTTCTTCGTGTTCACGATATTTCGGCCGTCGCGGCGGTGTGGAGCGGTAGCAGCGATGAGGCAGGGCCATCCGGGCGGTTCCGAGGGACGCGGCACACCCGTTCAGCATTATCAAGATAATTTTCAGCAAATCTCCAACGGCAATGCCGAATTCTGGCGAGTGGGAGAGCCTTGGCCGCAGGCGGTTTCGCCGTTCGACAACAGTGTCGAGAACTACGACAGGCATATCGCTTACGACGGCGGACCGGACTATTTCCAGGGCCTCGGCGCGAGCCAGGGCTACGACAGCTGGCATGGCCGTTGACGGCCGCGATGATGCCGCGGACCGGGATTACAACCACTACGCGGTCCAGAACCATTACGCCGCGTGGCGCAGTAGCGATTCCGGAAGCACCGGCAATGCATGGAGCACCGACTCTGTCAGCGCCAACGCCGCCTGGGGCACCGACACTGTCAGCGTCGACCACGCCTGGGGTACCGACTCCGCAGACGCCCACGACGCCTGGGACTCCGGAGTCACACACGAGGCCTGGGGCACCCACTCCGGAAACACGCGCGACGCCTGGGACACCGACTCGGAAAACACCCACTACGCATGGGACACCGGCTCCGAAAACACCCACTACGCGTGGGGCACCGACCCACGCAGCATCAGCGACGCTTGGCACACCAACTCTCCCAGCCCTCGCAACACACGGCGCACCGAGGCCCGAAGCATCAGTGACGCACGGGCCGATGAGCCCTGGAGCAGCGGCGACCCGTGGCGGTACGGCGGTGCCGGAGATAGCTACGACGCATGGGACACGGGCTCTGGGAACATTCGCGGCTCTTGGGGTTCCGGTAATGCCTGGGAAGGCGACGCGGTGGAGCGCGCGGAGCCTTGGGCCGGCTCGGATCGACCGGTGCGGGGGAAGCGGCGGGGTGGTGCGCATCGGGTGCCCGCACCGCCGAGCGGGCTGAGGGGGCGGGCGGCGGTTATCGCGGTTGCGGTGGGGGCGATTGTCGCCGTGGGGCAGAATCTGGTGACCGCTGAGAGGGCGCCGGACACAGCCGAATTCCAGGCCGTCGGGCAGCAGCGGGCAGCGGAGCCGGTGAGCGCCGATCTTCCCGCGGCTCCGGAACTTCTCGATATCGCGACGCCGACGAACCTCGGGCAGTACGGCGATATGTTGCAGAATGGCAGTAAGTTCGCCGAGGATCTGGCGGCGGAAGCGGAAGCGAAACTGCGGCCGCTCTTCACCAAATTCACCTCGGGCACTTTCACGTCCGGATTCGGCCAGCGCTGGGGTGTGCTGCACGGCGGTGTCGACGTCGCCGCACCCATCGGCACGCCGATCTACGCGGTCGAGGACGGCACCGTCATCGATGCGGGTCCCGCCGAAGGATTCGGGATGTGGGTCCGGGTGCGCGGCGACGACGGCACCATCACCGTGTACGGCCATATCAACACCGCCCTGGTCTCGGTCGGCCAGCACGTCCTCGCGGGTGACGAGATCGCGACGGTCGGCAATCGCGGCGAATCCACCGGCCCGCATTGCCATTTCGAGGTCTGGCTCAACGGCACCGACCGCACCGACCCCCTCCCCTGGCTGGCCACCCGAGGCATCAGCCTGGGCACCGAACGCGACTGATCCCACCGGCAGCCCCGAGGCCCGCAGCGGGGGTGATCAATGGCACGCTTCCCGACGTGGCGCGGGCGGGATAGCTTTTGGGTATGGGGAGTACGACGAAGTACACGCAATTCATTGCACTGCCAGCGGAAGATGTATGGCGGGTGCTGGGGGATCCGATGCGGTGGCCGGAGTGGAATTCGGCGGTGGCATCGGTGCGGTTGCATGGGCCGGTGGCCGTGGGGACCTCCGGTGACTATGTGCCTCGGGGGCGAATTTTCGGGGGTATGCATCGTCGGACCGCGCCGCCGTTCGTCATCACCGCGGTGGAGCCGCAGCGTGCGCTGACCATCGAGCAGCCCGAGCCTGCCGGACGCATGCGGATGTCGTGGACGCTGACGCCGCAAGATGGCGGGACCGAGGTGACGCAGCGGCTGACGTTCACCGGTGCGTCGGCGGCGGTCGCCGGCGCGGTGGTCGGGTCGCTGCTGCAGCAGGACGGTCGGGTCGGCTTCGCGCGGCTGGCCCAACTGGCCGGGATCACTCCGGCGCAAACCGCGTTGAATGTCGTAATCGCCGGTGGCACTGGCGCATTGGGCAAGCAGATTGCTGCCGACCTGACCTGCCGCGGGCAGCGGGTGACCATCCTGACCCGGCGACGCGATCCGCAACTGCCGTTCACTCAGATCGAATGGGATGGCAAGACTGTCGGTGAATGGGTTGGCGCGCTGAAGAATTCGGGTCGGACCGCCCTCATCAACCTGGCGGGCAAGCTGGTCGATGTCCGCCCGACGCAGCGCAATATCGATGAATTGCGAAGCAGCCGAGTGGATTCGACGCACGCGCTCGTCGCCGCAGCCGCCACTCTGGAAGCACCGATCGACTACTGGATCCAGGCCAGCACCACGGCGATCTGGTCGGATGCGGGCGAAATCCGTTGCACCGAAACGACTCCGCTGCCCATCGGTCTGCCCCAGATGACCGGCGTGGCCGAGCCGTGGGAGCGCGCGTTCGACGCCGCCAACGCCACCCACTCGACCATCCTGCGCACCTCGATCGTCCTCGACCCCCGAGCCCCCGCACTGAAACGCCTTGCCCAACTGACCAAAGCGGGCCTGGGCGGGCGCGTCGGCAGCGGCGAACAATGGTTCAGCTGGATCCACATCGAAGACTGGCTCGCCATCGTCCGCGCCGCCCTCGGCCTCGACCCGAACCTCACCCTCCCCAACGGAATCCTGGTGGCCGCCACCGACTCCCCGGTCCGCAACCGCGACCTGATGGCCGCCCTGCGCAAACATCTGCACCGCCCACCGGCCCCACCAACCCCCGCCGCCCTCCTCGCAATCGGCGCAGTCCTACTCCGCTCCGACCCAGCCCTCGGCCTAACCGGCCGCCACGCCACCAGTACAGTCCTGCGCGAAGCAGGTTTCACCTTCCGCTACCCCACCCTCGACGACGCCCTCACCAACCTCCTGCCCCACTGAATCGCAGACCGATCAGAAAGCCGCGATTGTTCTGGGTGCGCGTTCTGCTCGGCTCCGCGCGCAGGACCGCTAGCTGGCCGTGCCGGACTACTGCGAGTCGCGCCAGCAGGTCGAGTACGGGTTCGAAGACCTGCGGTGGGAATGGCGGCGTCGGGATGTCGGCACTGACTGCGTCTACATCGGCGTCGAACGCCTGTGCGCGGGCGAAGAACTCGGTGCAGCGCGGAGTGGGGCGGTCCCGCGAGTGGCAGAAAGGTAGTCCCGGCAGCGATCAGTCGCGAGGTGAGAGTCCGGCGAGCGCTACGTCTATGAGGCCGTTGGTGAAGGCGGCGTCGATGGGGCGGCGGGTGAGCATGACGCGGGCGTGGACGGGGCCGAGCACGGTTTCTATCGCGATCAGCGGGTCGACGTCGCCACGCACCTCACCTCGTTTCTGCGCCCGCTCGACCATCACCGAGCCATTCTCCTGTCTGGTCCGCCAGAAGCGCTCCCGCGCTCGATCGAGTTCGGGATCCTCGACCGCGACCAGGGACATCGACATGAAGGCACGGGCGAGCGGAGTCTGCAGGTAGGCGCCGAGATCGCCGAGGAAGATCGTCAGGTCGCTGCGCAGCGATCCGCTGTCCGGAATCGGCAGCTCGACGGCGAGGTGACCGAGTAGCGCCTCGACCGCGAGATCCTCTCGGGTACGCCACTTTCGGTAGACCGACGACTCGTGTACTCCCGCGCGACGGGCGACTTCCGGGATGGTGAATCGCGCGGGCCCGAGCTCAGCCAAAACGCCCACCGCCGCGCCGAGGATGGCTTGGCGCACCGCCGCACCGCGCCGATGCCGACCTCGAGGGCTGCCGTAGCCCACGTCCACCGTCATGACAGAGAACAATACAGTATTTCTCGCGTTGCCTCGAGGCTATGTAATGCAAGACCCCTCGCAATAGAAACTAAACGGTCGTTAGTCCAACACTGGACCGTCAGCGCCTTTGCCGTTATCAAGAGGACCGCCCCCTTGCGGTCGATCTGTGACCGTAATACCTAGTCCTACAAGACTATTCAGATATTGTCACAATCTGGACAGCATCGCACACTTGATGCTTCACAACCCCGATGACGAGCAAGAGTGTGACGACGATCGCATGGCTATTGCGTTAGGCGCCAGATCGCTCCTATCGTCATATCGCAAGTTACCGCGCAGTAGCGGTCTTGGAAACGAGATTTGGCAGCTCGATACGAGTTTTGGCAGGGGATCTCGCTATGACGTCTCTCGACGGATCGACTCGCACGAACACATCGCCCACAGCGGTCGGCGACCGCGCATGGCGCCTGCTGCGACTGGCCAGCAGCGGCCGCGACGCGGTGTCCTTCACCGCGGGTGGCGAGCGAAATGTGTTGCTCAACCACCCCGACTACGCCAAGCATGTGCTCGGCACCAATCGGGACAACTACACCAAAGACACTGGTCCGAACCGGTTTTTCAAGACCAGGGTGGCCGATGGGATCTTGACCGCCGACGGCGAGCGATGGCGCCACCAGCGCACGGTGGTGAATCCGGCATTCAAGGAAACCCCTCGGGTGCTCGACGCGGCGCACGAATGTCTGGCGGCGGCGATCGAGCGAATGGATCACGCGGCCGAGACCGGAGCGCCGGTGAACCTGACCGCCGAGATGGGCCAGGTGACACTCGGCATCACCACCCGAGCGCTCTTCGGCCTGGACCACGCGCAATTCATGGCGCATTGCACGGATATCGGCGCGCTGCTCGACGCATCGGCCTCCCTGTTGCCCACCGAATGTCCAGCGGTACAGCATGATCCGCGCGAAGCATTGTTCGACGCGGTTCGGCGCGCCGTCGCGCGGATCGATGACGACAGCCGAGGCCCCGCCCTCGAGGCAGTGCTGGCGGATCCCGGTCATCCCGGTGACGCGGTGGCACACCAGATCGTCACACTGCTGCTCGCTGGTTACGAAACCACCGCGAACTCACTCACTTGGGCATGGATTCTGTTGGGCCGCAACGTATCCACGTATCGCGAGTGGCAGCGCGAACTGGACGCAGGTGACGAGAAGAAGTTCACCAAGGCGATCTTCGACGAGACGCTGCGGCTGTATCCGTCCGCCTGGGTGATCGGCCGCCGTGCCATCGCCGCCGACCGCGTCGGCGAGCTGACCATCCCGGCGGGCGCCAGCATCACGATCAGTCCGTTTCTGCTGCACCGGCATCCGGGTTTTTGGGCGGATGCCGATCGTTTCGACCCCGGCCGGTTCCGGCCTGGCGGGCATCGGCCAGGGCACCGCTACGCCTACATCCCGTTCGGTGGCGGGCCCAGATTCTGCATCGGTTCGGGTTACGCCCTGGCCGAAGCCCACCTGATTCTGTCCACCCTTGGACGCCGATACACCTTCGCTGCCACTGACGACGGCGAGCCGAAGCCCACGCACAAGTTCGTGCTTCGGGCCCCCGACCCCTATTCGGTCCTCGTCCAACGACGCCGATGACCCTTACGGGCACCACCCACATCTCGAGGAGGAATCCATGCCCGAGCAGATCATCGTGAACGACGTCAGTATCGACCTCTACCCCGGCACCAAGGAGCTGCCGCCCATCTTCCTGGTACCCGGCATGCTCGGCGGCGGTTGGATCTGGGAACCGGTCGCGGTCGAACTGTCGCGCGCGGGCTACCGCGTTGCGCTGCCCTCCGCACCGCTCGGCGTACACCCGCGGGTCGCCGATCCGGATGAACTCACGACCGCGTTCGGCGACGTCATGGCGGATATCTTCACCGAATCGACGGTGGTCGCGGGTAACTCCCTCGGCAGTCTCGTCGCACTGAAGCTCGCCTACCAACGGCCCGAAGCCGTACGCGCCCTTGTGCTTTCGGGTTCGCCCGGCCTCGGGGAGAACACCCGCCCGCGAGTGGTGTCCTCGATGCGCTCGTTGACCAAGAGTCTGGCCCATCAGCAAGCGGCACAGCTGTTCTACGACAAGTCACTGGTCACCGAGGAACTCATCGATCGCTTCTTCGAGGTGGTCAAGGAGAACCGGCACAAGCTGGGAGTGGTGCGTGCGCTGCGCAACACCCGCGACTACGACGCACGCGATATGTTCAGCCTGATCACCTGCCCGACCCTGCTCGCCTGGGGCGCCGAGGACGAGATCAGTCCACCGCAGGCATGGGCCGAGGCCGCCGCCTCGTTCCCGAAGGCCCGGTTCGTCGCGATCCCACGCTCCGGACATTCGCCGATGATCGAACAACCGGCACTGCTGACCACCGAATTGCTCTCCTTCCTCGACTCGGCGCTGGACCGACCGGCCGGCGGCGCGGCCGAGATCGATGTGGAAGTGGCGGTGCGCACGTTGATCGCCGACTACACCCACCAGCCGTTCGAGGAGGTCGCGGGCGATAAGGCGCTCGATGACCTGGGCCTGGACTCATTGGGCACGGTCGAGCTGATCCTGGCCTGCGAGGACGAACTCGGCATCACCGCACTCGGCGATGAGGACCTCGAGATCAACACGGTCGATGACGCGGTCGCCTTCGTCCGCGCGCGGCTCGACGGCGTCCCGTGGACCGGTCCGGCGGCTCACGACGACCGATTGGTGGACCACCGATGAGTGAGTTCACCGAGGCGATGTATCACGCGGCCGACGCCAGCCGCGGCCTGATCACGGTGGGCGACAATCGCTCCCGCAGCGCAACCTGGCAAGAAATCCACCGCCAGGCGCGGTGTATGGCCGGCGCGCTGGCAAGCGCGGGTGTCGGCCCGGGGACGACAGTCGGGGTGCTCGCGGCCGATCCCGCCGACGTTGCCCCACTCGCACAAGCGATCTGGATGCGCGGGGCGGCGCTGACGATGCTGCACCAACCGACCGCGCGCACCGACCTGAACAAATGGTTCGCCGATATCGCGACCGCCCTCACCATGATCGATGCCGAAACAGTGGTCGTCGGAGCGCCGTTCGACCGCGCGGCCGCGCGGCTGCGCGACGGTGAACTGCCGGTGATCGCCATCGAGACACTCCGCGACGGCTCACCCGTCGCGCCGTTCGATGTCGGCGAGCAGGACATCGCACTGCTTCAGCTGACCTCCGGATCCACCGGCACCCCCAAGGCCGTCGAGATCACCCATGCCAATCTGGCCGCGAACACCACCGCGCTTGTCACCGCCGCCGAGTGCGTTCCCGAGCGCGATGTGGTGGTCAGTTGGCTGCCGCTGTCACACGACATGGGCATGATCGGATTCCTCACGATTCCGATGCAGATCGGCGCGCAACTGATCGCCACCACGCCGGACCGGTTCATGCGCCGCCCCGCGCTGTGGCCGGAGATGATCAGCACCTACGGCGGGACCGTGACGGCCGGGCCCAACTTTTCCTACGCGTTATTGGCCCGCTGTCTGGAATCCGCTCCGGAGGGCGCCTTCGATCTGTCCTCACTACGGGTCGCGCTCAATGGCGCCGAACCCATCGACTCCCGTGACATACAGCGAATGACGATCGCGGGCAGCCGTTTCGGGCTCGCTCCGGAAGCGGTGGTCCCCGCCTACGGCATGGCCGAGACCACCCTGTGCACCTCCTTCGACTCGCCCCGGCAGGCTCCCGGTGTGGATGTGGTGGCGCGCGAGGACCTGGAGACGCACGGCCGCGCGGTGCCCGGCACCGACGGTTCGACCCGGTCGATCGTCTCGTGCGGGCGACCGGTGCGGAGTATGCGAGTCCGGATCACCGATGCCGACGGGATGGCGCTGCCCGCCCGGCACATCGGGCGGATCCAGGTCCGCGGTCCGATGGTGACCCGCGGCTATGTCACCGTCGACGGCCGGGTGCCCGCACAGGATGCCGACGGCTGGCTCGACACCGGTGACCTCGGCTATCGCGATGAAGCGGACGAACTGTACGTCTGTGGACGCGTCAAGGATGTGATCATCATCGGCGGTAAGAACCTCTATCCCACCGATATCGAACGCGTCGTCTGCACGGTCGACGGTGTTCGGGCGGGCAATGCCGTCGCCGTCCGCATCGATGCGGGCGAGGTCCGCGAAAGCTTCACGGTCATCGCCGAATCCATGCACGCCGACGACCCGCAGCGGGCCGGGCAACTACAGGCTCAGATCGCCAGGACCGTGCGCAGAGAGGTCGGCTACAGCCCACGCCAGGTCTTCGTCGTCGCTCCGCGCACCCTGCCGAAGACGCCCTCGGGCAAACCGCGCCGTCGCGCGGCCGCTGAACTGGTCACCACGCTCGCGCCGGAAGGGAACGCAAAACCATGACGACCACGCATGCTTCGCGTTCTCCGGCGATCGACATTACTGCGCTGCGCGTCAATCGAGGCGGACACACCGTGCTCGACTCGATCACGCTCGCCGTGACACCGGGCATCGTGACGGGCCTACTCGGTCCGTCGGGGTGCGGTAAGACCACCCTGCTGCGCACCATCGTCGGCACCCAGCCGATCGCCGCCGGATCAGTACGGGTATTCGGCCTGCGGGCCGGTTCCCGCGCGCTGCGCAAACGCGTCGGCTATGTCACGCAGAGCCCCAGTATCTATCCCGACATCACGACCATCGAGAACGTCCGCTACTTCGCCGCGCTCTACGGCGTCGAACGCGCGGCCGCGGACGAGGCGATCGCCGCGGTCGGTCTCACGGGGCAGGCCCGCCAGTTGGCGGGCACGCTCTCCGGTGGCCAACGCGGCCGGGTATCACTGGCCTGCGCGTTGGTGGCCTCCCCGGATCTGCTCATCCTGGACGAACCAACGGTCGGCCTCGATCCGGTGCTGCGGATCGAGATGTGGTCGCATTTCAGCGAACTCGCCGAGCGCGGCACCACCATCCTGGTTTCGAGCCACGTCATGGACGAGGCCGCCCGTTGTGATGACCTGATACTGCTGCGTGAGGGCGCGGTGCTCGCGCACTCGACCCCCGATCAACTGCGCGCCGACACGCACACCACCGATCTGGAGGAGGCCTTCCTCTCTCTGATCCAACGCACCACCCAGCCACACCTGTTGGCGGAGCTATGAGAATCTACTCGGCCACCGTGGTCCGCATCCTCGGCCAGCTGCGTCGCGATCGACGCTCGGTATTCATGATCGTCGCGGTACCCGCGGTGCTCACCATACTGCTGTATTACGTATTGTCGTTGCAGCCAAGGGGTTTGGACGGGCGAAGGCCATTCGATCGACTCGCCGTCATCCAGCTCGGAGTGCTGCCGTGCGCGGTCATGTTCGCCATTACCGCGATCTGTATGCGCCGCGAACGCGCCAATGGCACCCTCGAACGGATCTTCACCACCCCGTTGACCAAACTGCAATTGCTCGCCGGCTACAGCACCGCGTTCTCGCTGGCCGCGATGGCCCAGGCCACGGTGGTGACGGTGGTCGCGTTCGAGCTGCTGCACCTGCACACCCAGGGCAGTCCGCTGCTGGTGTTCGCGATCGCGATCCTGGACGCGATACTGGGCGTCACGCTGGGGCTGTTTTTCAGCGCGTTCGCCCGCAGTGAGTTCCAAGCCGTGCAGTTCACGCCGATCGTGCTGATTCCCCAGCTGTTCGTATGCGGCCTGCTCGTGCCACGAAACCGCATGCCCGGTTGGCTGCACACGATCAGCAACGGGCTGCCGTTGCCGTATGCGGTGGATGCGTTGCAGGAGGTCAGCGTGCACCCCGGCACCACTTGGACGATGTGGCATTCGGTCATCGTCGTCGCCCTCTTCGCCATCGGGGCGGTATTCGCGGGTGCGTCCACGCTGCGCCGAACCGCCGACTAGTCCGCACGATCGCAAGGTTGATCGCACGAAATGGAGGACAAAAAGCAGATGACCACCTAACTCAGGGACGTTGTAACGCAGTAACCCTTGCGTTACAGCGACTCGCGCTTCTACCGTTGACGCAGATACCCCTGCGCCGATGGAGCCGACATGAGCATGGCCGCACCTTCGATATCCCCCGAGCCGACCGAACCGGTGGGAGCGGACTATTCGCCTCCGGTCGGATACCACCGATTCCATCCCGACACGAGCATCAACTTCCAATGCAATCGATGGTTCAACTGGATCGGCCCGGACAGCTACGACGAAATCATGGCCACCGCTCACGCGGCCCACTCCTATCCGCAGTGGATCGACGCCTTTCTGGCCTTGGCCGCGCGAGCCCGTGGCCAGAACAGGCCGCTGGCCGCCGCCTACTACGACCGAGCCGCGGAGTTCTTCATGTCGCCGCAGGATCACCGCAAGACACCGGCCCGCATGCGTTTCCTCACCGCCATGCGCGAGAGCTATGCCATTGTGCCCGAACGGATTCCGTACAACGGGGGTGGCATGTCCTGCTACGACCTGCGGCCGGATCGGCCCGCGCTGGGCGACATCATCGTCTTCGGTGGCTACGACAGCTATATCGAGGAGTTCCTGCCGATCCTCACCGGCATCGTGCGACATGGATATCGGGTCATCGCATTCGAAGGGCCCGGACAGGGCAGCACGCTGGAAGACGGTGGCCTGCCGTCTATTTCGGAATGGGAGCAGCCCGTCAGCGCGGTACTCGACCACTACGGACTCGATGACGTCACCGCCATCGGCATCTCACTCGGCGGCGGCCTTGTCATTCGCGCCGCGGCCTTCGAGCCCAGAATTCACCGCGTCATCGCCTACGACATCCTGGACGACGAACTCGAGGTCGTCGGACGCCAAATCGGCCACGGCACAACACCTTTGCTCCGTCTGCTGCTGACGTTGCGGGCCCGGCGGGTAGTCAACGCGCTCGCCAGGGTGCGGGCCCGGCGGCCGATCGCGCAGTGGGGGCTCGCCCAGGGATTGCACGTGACCGGAGCGAGTGACCCCTACGACTTCCTCGCCGCGGCACGCAGCACCACAACGCGCCGCATCTCCGCCGCAGTCACCGCCGACGTATTGCTGCTGGCGGGCGCCGACGATCACTATGTGCCCGTGCGCCAACTGCACCGGCAAGCCCGCGCACTGACCAGCGCGCGCTCGGTGACCACCCGGCTGTTCACCGCGGCCGAATCGGCGAGCAGTCACTGTCAGATCGGCAACCTCGCACTCGTCACCCGCACGGTCCTCGCCTGGCTCGCCACTGTCGATCCGCAGCACGCCGACAACTCGGAGGCAGTCCGATGAGCGCTGCATCCAACGATCGAATCACATTGCAGGGCAAGAATATTCTGCTCACCGGCGCCGCGGGTGGGCTGGGCAGGCAGATCGCCGTTACGCTCGCGCGCCAAGGCGCGAGCCTGGTGCTGTCGGGACGTGATCGCGCCGCATTGACGACGCTGCGCGACGAACTCGGCCGATCCGGATCTCGCGCGGAAATCGTGGTCGCCGACCTGAGCCGAGCCGAGGAGGCCGAGGGGCTGGTCCCCAGGGCCGAAGAAGCGCTCGGGCCACTGGACGTGGTGGTCAGCAATGCGGGCATCGAGATCTACGCCGGCTACGCCACACACGTCCGCGCCGAACTCGAGGCGACCATCGGCGTCAACCTGCTCGCGCCGATGCTCGTGGTGCGCAGCGCGCTGCCCGGCATGCTCGAACGGGGCAGCGGGCGTATCGTTCTCGTCTCCTCGCTGTCCGGTAAGGGACCGAACCCCTACGGGGCGGCCTACGCCGCGAGCAAGGCCGGACTGGTCGGGCTCGCGCGCTCACTGCGGGCCGAATTCCACAGTCGCCCGGTCTCTTTCAGCGTGGTGTGTCCCAGCTTCATTACCGAGGCGAGCGACGGAATGTATGTCCGGATGCAGCGTGCGGGCCTGCGCGCGCCACGTACCTTCGGCACCGCGACGGCGACGGCGTGCGCCGATGCCGTACTCGACGCCGTGCTGACCGGCCGACCCGAGATCCTGGTCAATTCGAGGCCGATGCGGCCACTGCTGGCACTCGGGGAACTGTTCCCCGCGCTATCGTCGCGGCTGCTCGTATGGTTGGGGATAACGAGCTTCTTCCGCAGTGTCGCCGAACAGCGGGGCCGAGGATGACATTGTCGAAAGCGAAGGCGCTCGGAATGGAATTCGCCGCACCGCGGACTATTCCGATCAATGGCAGCGGGCCGGAGGATATCGTCGTCGACTCCGCGGGCCGCATCTACACCGGCCTGGCCGACGGACGCATCCTGCGCATCACCGATGACGGCCGCACGATCGAAACCATCGCCCGCACACCGGATCGCACCCTGGGTCTGGAGCTACACGGTGACGACGAACTCATCGCCACCGCCTCCGCCCGCGGACTGCTGGCCATCACCATCTCGACCGGTGCGGTGCGTCCGCTCGCCGAATCAGCGTTCGGCAAGCCGATGCTCGCCGTCGACAACTGCGCGGTAGCCGCCGACGGCACAATCTATTTCAGCGATTCCTCACAGGTCTTCCCGGTTCCCGAATACCGTCGCGACCTCGTCGAACGCACGGCCAGCGGCCGACTGCTGCGCCGCGATCCCGATGGCACGCTCACCGAGGTGCTCGGCGGACTCGAATTCGCGGGCGGGGTCACCCTCGCCCGCGACGAAAGCTACGTCGTGGTCGGCGAAAGCGGAACCTGCCGACTGCATCGAATATGGCTCACCGGTGCCGCCGCAGGCACCGCGGAAGTATTCGCGGACAACCTGTGGGGATATCCGGACAATCTCTCCACCGATAGCGACGGCCTGATCTGGCTGGCCATTCCGAGTCGAAAAGTCGCCGCACTCGGGATCATCCAGCGATTTCCCGCACCACTGCGAACCCTGACCCTTTCCCTCCCACCACAACTACAACCAGGCCCGTCAGCGACAATGGGTGTCATCGCACTGAACGATACCGGCGACATCGTCCGCTCCTACCGCGGCCGAATCCCCGGCTTCCACATGCTCACCGGCGTCCGCCACCACCAGGGCCGCCTCTACTTCGGCAGCCTCACCGAACCCGCCATCGCCATAGCCGACCTGTAAGACCCGAATCGGTACGGCGCAAACTCGAATTGGCCAGGAGTGTGCGCAGGTCAGAGCTTGACCAGGGTGCGGCTGTACTGGGGGATGAGGCGGATTTTGCCTGCGGTGCCGAAGTCGATGGTGACGGTGGCCAACGGACCGAAGCCTTCGGCGGCTACTACGCGGCCGAGGCCGTATTTGTCATCGCTGACTCGATCGCCAACGGCCAGTACGAGATTGGCATTATTGCGGTTTGCGCCACCGGGGGCAGGGCGGCGAGGGCCACCGCTGACGCCTGGGCGCTGCTGGGCCCAGCCGTCGCGGGTCCAGTCGTGCTCCAGGCCGTCGTCGTCGCCGCGGCGGCGGATGCCGCGCGTCAATGGCGACCCCTTGGGCTCCAACCGCTTCCAGTCGATGAGGTGGGACGGAATCTCTTGCAGGAAGCGTGATTCCGGATTCGAGACCGGCTGACCCCAGCCGGAGCGGACCACCGCGCGGCTGACATAGAGTCGCTGTCTGGCCCGGGTGATGCCGACGTAGGCGAGGCGGCGTTCCTCGGCCAGTTCGGTCGGGTCACCGAGTGCGCGCATATGCGGGAACTGGCCGTCCTCCCAGCCGGTGACGAAGACAACCGGGAATTCCAGGCCCTTGGCGGTGTGCAGCGTCATCATCGTGACCACGCCGGTGCCCTCGTCGGGCAGCTGGTCGCTATCGGCAACCAGCGAGACCCGTTCCAGGAAGGCGGCCAGCGAACCGGGGTCGGGTTCACCCTCGGCCACCTCGGGCACCAGCCCCTCCTGCCGGGCCGCCTCCGCGTTGTTATATGCCTCGGAGCTGAATTCCCGTGCGACGCTGACCAATTCGTTCAGATTGTCGAGCCGCGCGCCGTCCTGCGGATCGTCGGAGCCCTCCAGCTCGGCCCGGTAGCCGGTGCGGTCGAGCACCGCATCGACCATATTGCCGAGGTCCGGAAAGTCCTGATCGGCCTGCGCACCGGCGGCCCTGACCTCCTCGAGCAGGTCGAGGAATCCGGCGATCGCGCGCTGCGAACGGGTATTCAGCAGCGCCACTTTGCCGTCGGCGGCATCGCGCAGTGCCTCGGCGAAACCGATCCCGCGCTGTTCGGCATGCACCGCGACACAGGCCTCGGCTCGGTCGCCGATGCCCCGGCGGGGGGTGTTGAGGATGCGGCGCAGGCTCACCGTGTCATCGGGATTGTCGAGCACGCGCAGGTACGCGACGATATCGCGCACCTCTTTGCGCTCGTAGAAGCGCACGCCGCCGACCACCTTGTACGGCAGCCCCATTCGAATGAAGATTTCCTCCAGCGCGCGGGAGTTGTTGTTGGTGCGGTAGAACACCGCGACATCGCTGTAGTTGGCATCGCCCGCGTCCACCAGGCGGTCGATCTCTCGGGCCACGAACGAGGCCTCGTCGTGCTCGTTGTCGGCGACATAGCCGGTGATCAGATCGCCCTCGCCGGAATCGGTCCACAGCCGCTTGTCACGACGATTCTCATTGCGCGAGATCACCGCGTTGGCGGCGGAGAGGATGTGCTGGGTGGAGCGGTAATTCTGCTCCAGCAGAATGGTTTCGGCATCCGGGAAGTCGCGTTCGAACTCCTCGATATTGCGGATGGTCGCGCCGCGGAAGGCGTAGATGGACTGGTCCGCATCACCCACCACACACAGTTCGCTCGGCGGCACCGCGTCTTCGGACTTGTCCTGCGTGTGATGGCCGACCAGCTCGCGGACCAGGATGTACTGGGCGTGGTTGGTGTCCTGGTACTCATCGACCAGCACATGCCGGAACCGGCGCCGGTAGTACTCGGCGACCTGCGGGTGCTGCTGTAGCAGCGCCACCGTTTCGCCGATCAGATCGTCGAAGTCGAGCGCGTTCGCCGAACGCAACCGGCGTTGGTATTCGGTGTACACGCGGGCGACGAGTCCGGGCAGTTCGGTGTCGTCGGTTTCGGCGTCGGCGGTGGCCTGTTCGGGGCCGATCAGCTCGTTCTTCAGATTCGAGATGGCGGTGGCCAGCAATCGCGCCGAATATTTCTTGACGTCGATATCGAAGTCGCGGCTGATCATGGTGAGCAACCGCCGGGAATCGTCGGCGTCGTAGATGGAGAAATTCGAATTCAGGCCGGGCAGCAGCGCCGCCTGCATGCGCAGGATGCGGACGCAGCTGGAGTGGAAGGTCGAGACCCACATGTTGTTCGCGCGCGGGCCGACCAGGCCGATGACCCGCTCGCGCATTTCGGCGGCGGCCTTATTGGTGAAGGTGATGGCCAGCACCTGCCCCGGCGTCACCCCGCGTGCGGCGAGCAAATAGGCGATGCGGCGGGTCAGCACCGCGGTCTTGCCCGAACCCGCGCCCGCGACGATCAGCAGCGGCGCTCCGGTGTGCACGACCGCCGCGCACTGCTGCGGGTTGAGGCCATCGAGCAGTCGCTCGGCCTCCTCCGCGCGGCGCTGCTCGCGTTCGGCGCGGCGCTGCTCTTGTTCGACACGGTGCTTGTCCTCGACGACTCGCCGTGGCGTGTCGTCGGTCTGTTCCGACAACGCCGTCACGGTCGGCACGGCAGGGTCGCCCATCTCCTCGGTGCGAGCAGCGTCGACCTGCGGGTTCTGGGCTGAGTCCTGGTGCCGAGTCCGCCCGGCCTGCGTCTTGGGAGCCACCGTGATGTCCATCGTCCATCCACGCTACCGGCGGGCACCGACAGAGATGAAGTCCCGGTCGCCCTCGATGTCCAACCGGTGGCCCTCCGGCGAACAGTCGATGAACTGGCCCGGGTCAGCACGAGGACCGCTAACGCGCCCGCCCTCTCAGCAGATTCACAAAAGGAAGTGTTTTGCATTGCTTCGGACCCGTGGCACACTGGCCCACATGACATGCGCTACCGCGATGTATCCGATTCGGCTAACGGCCGGATATCGTGATCGCGGACTTTGTCCCTGAGCGCGCCGCCTGGGGGAAGATTGCAAGGCCCGCTAGGTTTGTTTTGCACGGTGAAAGAACCGATCGGTAACGAGCTCGGCTCACCAGTCGATCCATGTTCTGACACGAGGAGATGAATGATGAGCACCCCTGCCACGACGACCGGGTCCGACTCGACCTTGCCCGAGGCCGAGATCGACAAGCTCCGCAAGGAGATCGACCAGCTCGACGCGGAAATCCTCGCCGCTATCAAGCGTCGCACCGAGATCTCCCGGATCATCGGTCGCACCCGCATGGCCTCCGGCGGCCCCCGCCTCGTACACAGTCGTGAGATGAAGGTGCTCGAGCGCTTCAGCGAACTCGGCCAGGAGGGCCACACCCTCGCCATGCTGCTGCTGCGCCTCGGTCGCGGCCGACTCGGCCACTAGTCTCGGGCCGCTGCCCCGCGGCCGCACAAGACCACGCGGCGGACACCAGACCGTCGCCTCCCCCATGACCGCCCCGGGTGTTTCGCCCCGGGGCGGTCGTTTCATGTCCGGGTCAGGTGAGGGCGATGTACTTGGTGGACAAGTACTCCTCGATGCCCTCGATGCCGCCCTCGCGGCCGAAGCCCGACGCCTTGACGCCACCGAAAGGGGCTGCCGGATCGGAGATTACGCCGCGATTGACGCCAACCATGCCGGATTCCAGGCCCTCGGCGATGCGCAGGGCGCGGTCCAGATCGCGGGTGTAGACGTAGCTGACGAGGCCGAATTCGGTGTTGTTCGCGGCGGCCAGGCCCTCGGCTTCGGTCTCGAAGCCGACGATCGGGGCGACTGGGCCGAAGACCTCCTCACGCAGGATCCGGGCGTTCGCGGGCACGTCGCTGAGGATGGTCGCGGGATAGAACCAGCCCGGACCGCCGGGCGCCTTGCCGCCGAGGCGGACCTGCGCGCCGACCGCGACCGCGTCGTCGACCAGTTCGCTGACGGTGTTGAGCTGCTCCTCGTTGATCAGCGGGCCGAGGGTGGTGTCCGGATCGGTGCCGGGTCCCATCGTCACGCTGCTCGACATCGCCTCGATGAGTTTGGTGGTGAACTCCGCCAGCACCCCGTTCTGCACGTGGAAGCGGTTGGCCGCGGTGCACGCCTCACCGCCATTGCGCAGTTTTGCCAGCATCGCGCCCTGTACGGCGGCGTCGATATCGGCATCGTCGAAGACCACGAACGGCGCGTTGCCGCCGAGTTCCATCGAGGTGCGCAACAGTCCGTTCGCCGACTTCTGCACCAGCTTCTTGCCGACCTCGGTGGATCCGGTGAAGGTGAGCTTGCGCAGGCGCGGATCGTCCAGCAGCGGCTGCGTCACCGCACCGGAATGGCTGGAGGTGATCACCGACAGCACCCCGTCCGGCAGACCCGCCTCGCTGCACAACTCGGCCAGCGCCAGCATGGTCAACGGCGTCGCCGAGGCGGGCTTGACGATCATCGTGCAGCCGGCGGCCAGCGCGGGTCCGATCTTGCGGGTTCCCATGGCCAGCGGGAAGTTCCACGGTGTGATGGCCAGACACGGCCCGACCGGCTGCTTGTGCACCATGATCCGGCCGGTGCCGGACGGCGCGTGCAGGTAACGCCCGTGCGCGCGCACCGCCTCCTCGCTGAACCAGCGGAAGAATTCGGCGCCGTAGCGCACCTCGTTGCGGCTCTCCGGCAGCGCCTTGCCCATCTCCAGGGTCATCAGCAGCGCGAATTCCTCGGCACGGGCGGTCAACTGCTCGAATACCCGGCGCAGGATCTCGCCGCGCTCGCGTGACGACGTCGCCGCCCACTCGGCCTGCACCGCGACGGCCGCGTCCAGTGCGCGGACCGCGTCTTCCGGCGTGGCGTCGGCGACCCGGGTCAGCACCTGACCGTCGGCCGGATTGTGCACCGCGAAGGTGCCGCCCCCGGTGGCGTCGACGGGACCGCCGATCCACAGCTGCGTCGGTACGGATTGGAGTACTTCACGTTCGGACACCATGGACCCCAGCCTATGCCGCGACCTCGGTGGTCACCCGCGACTCAGGACAACACCGGCGAAAGTTTGGCGGTCCCTGCCTGCACTCCCGATCGAGTGCTTGTAACCTCGGCGAACGTGAGCAGCGACATCACCGCATCGGCGGCCTGGCGGAAACTGCACGAGCACCACAGCGCCGTCGCCGGACGACACCTGCGCGAGTTCTTCGCCGAGGATCCCGACCGCGGCCGCGAGCTGATCGTGGAGGTCGCCGACCTGCACATCGACTACAGCAAGCACCGCGTCACGCGGGAAACCCTGCATCTGTTGGTGGAATTGGCGGATGAGGCCGGTGTGGCCGAGCGGCGCGACGCGATGTTCCGCGGCGACCACATCAATACCTCGGAGGACCGCGCGGTCGAACATATCGCGCTGCGGCTGCCCGAGGGCGAGTCGGTCACCGTGGACGGCGCCGACGCGGGCCCCGAGGTGCGCGATGTGCTGCGGCGGATGGGGGAATTCACCGACGCGTTGCGCTCGGGCGCATGGCGCGGCGCCACCGGCGAACGCATCAAGACCGTGGTGAATATCGGCATCGGGGGCTCTGACCTGGGTCCGGACATGGTGCACCGCGCACTGCGGCACTACGCGGATGCCGGGATCGCCGCCCGATTCGTCTCGAATGTCGACCCGGCCGATCTGCTCGCGAAGCTCGACGGACTCGACTCGGCGACGACGCTGTTCATCGTTGCCTCCAAGACGTTCTCGACGCTGGAGACGCTGACCAATGCCACCGCCGCCCGGCGCTGGCTCGTCGCCGCGCTCGGCGAGGACGCCGTCGCCAAGCATTTCGTCGCGGTCTCGACGAACGCCGAACGCGTCGCCGAATTCGGCATCGACACCGCGAACATGTTCGGCTTCTGGGACTGGGTCGGTGGCCGCTACTCGGTGGATTCGGCCATTGGCCTATCGGTGATGGCGACCATCGGCAAGGAGCGTTTCGCCGAGTTCCTGGCGGGCATGCATGCCGTCGACCGGCATTTCGCGACCGCGCCGCTGGCCGAGAACGGGCCGGTGCTGCTCGGTCTGCTCGGCGTCTGGTACTCGAACTTCTTCGGCGCGGAATCGCGTGCGGTGCTGCCCTACTCGAACGATCTGGCGCGCTTTCCGGCCTATCTGCAGCAGCTGACCATGGAGTCCAACGGCAAATCGGTGCGCGCCGACGGCAAGCCGGTGACCACCTCGACCGGCGAAATCTTCTGGGGCGAACCGGGAACCAACGGCCAGCACGCGTTCTACCAGCTGCTGCACCAGGGCACCCGGCTGATCCCCGCCGATTTCATCGGATTCGCCCGTCCCATCGATGATCTGCCGACCCGCGACGGCACCGGCAGCATGCACGACATCCTGATGAGCAATCTGTTCGCGCAGACCAAGGTGCTGGCGTTCGGCAAGACCGCCGAGGAGATCGCGGCCGAGGGCACCGACCCGAAGGTGGTGCCGCACAAGGTGATGCCGGGGAATCGGCCGAGCACGACCATTCTCGCGCCGGAGCTGACCCCGTCGGTCGTCGGCCAGTTGATCGCGCTCTACGAACACCAGGTGTTCGTAGAGGGCACCATCTGGGGCATCGATAGCTTCGACCAGTGGGGCGTCGAGCTGGGTAAGCAGCAGGCGCTCGCCCTGGCCCCCTTGCTGGCGTCTCCGGACGAGCCGCAGACCCAAGGCGACTCGTCCACCGACGCCCTGATCGGCTGGTACCGCGAAAACCGCTGAGCGGACCGGCCGCCTCAGCCCAGCGCCTGCGCCGTCTTGATCAGGGCGGCAACGACATCCGGGAAGTCGGCGGTGATATCCGGGCCGATCTCGGGGCCGATGGTATCGGCGGCGTCGCCGACGATCTCGGTCCGGTAGACGACGCGAGTCCACCCCTCGCCCACGGGCTCCAGGCGGTGTTCGGTGATGACGGTGAAGTCGCCGCCGTCCATTTCATCGGTGAACAGCTCGCCGGGTTCGATCTCCACCAGACGCATTCGCACCGTATCGCCGCCGGGCAGCGTCATCGTGAACTCGGTGCCGACCTCGAACGGTCCGTCTATCTCGATCTCGTCCAGGCCGTCGTTCCATTCCGGCCAGGCCTCCATGTCCGACCAGCACCGCCACAGCGCCTCCGGTGCGACCGCGGTCTCGGCGCTGTATTCGTACTCCCACATCCGCTTGCTCCCAGATACTTCGACACGAATTCGTCGAGCGAGATCATGTCACCCCCAGCGGGATTCGGCGACGCCGAGTCGCGACCGCGCGTATCAGCCCTCGGCGGCGTAGTAGCGGCCGCCGCGCTGGCGCAGCACCAGGTCGGCGCGGTCGCGGGTGCCAGCGATCAGTTCGGCATTGCGTAGATCGCTGTCGTGCACCTTGATTTTCGCGGCGTCCGGGGTGCGGCCACCGCGGATGTGGCGGCGCAGCAGGCGCTGTTCGATCACATCGCGTTCCACGTCCAGGTACCAGACCTCGTCGAGCAGGTCGCGCACGCCCGACCAGGCGCCATGGTCGAGCAGCAGGTAATTGCCCTCGGTGATGGCGATCTCGTGCCGATCGAAAATGACACCGGCCGGAGTCGGTTCCTCGATGACTCGGTCGAAGGTCGGCCACGGCACCGGCTCGCCGATCGGGGTATCGCGCAGGCGGCGCAGGGCCTCCAGGAAGGCGGCGACGTCGAAGGTGTGCGGTTCACCCTTGCGCTCCAGGTCGTCCGACGCGCGCAGGACGGCGTTGGGTAGGTGGAAGCCGTCCATCGGCGCGATCTCGGCGCTCGCCCGACCGGCGCGATTGTTCAGTTCGTCGCGAATGGCCTTGGACAGCGTGGATTTACCCGCGCCCGGCGGCCCCGTGATGCCGAGCACGTACCGCCGGGTGCATCCCGCCGCCCGGATCCGCAGGTGCTCGACGAGCGAGCGCAACGGCATTTCGACGGAAGTCCGTGTCATCGAAATTACCCTACTCAGGCTGGGTCCGTCCGCCGTGAATTTGCGCGTGTGGCTATGTAAGTCGGCTATCGAAGTCGCTGCCGAACCTCGGCTGCGAGGTCGGCGGCGGCGTCGCGTAGGGCCTCGATGAAGATCTGTCTCGGCTCGGTGTCCGGGCTGTCCTGGACCTCGCCATCGCGCGGGGATTGTCGGGTGCGCCGGTCATTCCGGTCGTCCGGCTCGCTCGGGTCGGGCCGGGCCTCCGGGCGCTCGCGGCGGTAGACGACGGATGTGGTTCGAACTGCGGCGGGATGGTCGATGCGGACCAGTGCGATGCCCGGCGGTAGCACCGGTACCGCGATTCCGGGGATCACGGTGATACCCATTCCAGCTGCGACAAGTCCGAGTTTGGCGAACCAATCGCGTGCGACGAATGCGATCTCCGGCTCCCAGGTGGCGTCGGTCCACGCGCCGAGCAGGGTGCTGCTCAGCTCGGTGCTGCCCGCGATCCAGCGCGCACCGCGCAACTGCGCCGGACTGACGCTCACTCGGTTCGCCAGCGCGTGGTCCGACGGGAGCGCGATGAGCAGTGGGTCCTCCAGTAGTGGCTCGATCTCGGTGTCCGCGGGCAGGTTCCGGGTCTCGGTCACTACCGCGAGGTCGAGCCGTGCCCGCGCGAGCGCGGACAGCAGTCGTGGACTGGTCCCTTCCCGCAGTGGTACGCGCGCGAGTCGGGGTGCGGTGGCGGCAATGGCCCTTGGCACCAGAGCCGCCATGGCGGTCGAGAAGGCGCCGACACGGAGTGTGGCGGGCGCGCGCGCGGCGAGGTCGTCGAGTTCCTGCCGTGCGGACCCGAGACCGCCCAGCACCGTCTCGGCATGGCGCAGGACGATCCGTCCGGCCTCCGTCGTCTGCACGCCACGCGCGTGCCGCTCGAACAATGCGCGGCCCGCGGCCTGTTCCATGAGTGCGATCTGCCGGGACACCGCCGACTGGGTATAGCCCAGGTTCTCCGCGGCGGTCGAGAACGACCCGCACCTCGCGGCCTCCCGGACCACTCGCAATCCGACGATGGTGAACTCACCCATGCGATTTACTCATATCAACCATGCAAGACTCTCGCTTGTCGCATGCCTGCACGCTACCTAGCGTCGCAGGCATGAGTGCAACCGAGAACAGGAAACTGGTCGAGCAGATCTTCGACCAGATGTCCCGAGGCAATACCCGGGCGATGGCCGAGGCCATGGCCGATGACTTCCGCTGGATCTTCCCGGGAAACTGGTCGTGGTCGCGCACTTGGGAACCGAAAACCGTTGTGCTGAACGAACTCCTGCGGCCCCTGATGGCCCAGTTCACCGAATACCGCAGCGCGGCCGACTTCATCATCGCCGAAGACGACCGCGTCGTGGCCCAGGTGCGCGGCCATGGCATGACCACCGATGGTGAGCCGTACGAGCAGACCTACTGCTTCATCTTCCGGGTCGCGGACGGTCGGCTCACCGAGGTGATCGAGCACTGCGATACCGCGCTCGTCGAGCGGGTGCTGCGGCACGTCGGCGGTTAGACCGGGCGGGTCCCGCGATAGAAGGTGACGCGGCCCAGGCGACGGTGGCGCTGCGAGGCGACCACGTCGCAGTCGAAGCCGACAGTGCGCAGAAGTCGGGGGATGCCGTCGCCGAGGTTGTCGGCGGCGTGGTGGTTGTGCATCATGAACCGTCCCATCAGGCCGTCGTCCGGGGTTATCTCGCCACCGACGTCGACAATGTGCAGGCTGCCGCCGGGGCGCAGCACGCGCAGGGCCTCGGCCAGTGCGGCGGTTTTGATGTCGGTGTCGAGATGGTGCAGCATCATCGCCGACAGCAACCTGTCGAATTCCCCGTCCGGATAGGGCAGGTCCTGAGCATAGGCACGTTCGAAACGGATTCCGTTCAGGCCGTGCGCCTTTCGCTCGGCACGTGCGAGTGCCAGCGGATCGGGATCGGAGCCGATAACCTCCGCGGCGGGCTGGGTGCGTTTGGCACGAATCGTGAGATTTCCGGTGCCGCAACCGATTTCCAGGACGCGATGACCAGGTGCGAGTTCGGCCTGCGCGACAAGTGTTTCGTGGAGTTTGTACATGCCGAGCAGTCGGGTGAGCAGATCGTAGCCGGGCAGCAGCGCGTCACGGCCGGCCGCGGGCAGGTAGTCGTGCCGATTACCCATCGCGTGGACAACGGAATGTGGATGATCTTTGGTCATGAATCCCATGGTGCCCGCAGATACAGCAGCAGAATTAGGTGATTGTCGGCAGAATTAGGACTATTTTCGGTGTCATGACCGAGGCCACCCGCGTGATCAGGCACCGCCACGGCGTTCCGGTGTACGACTATCGGACCGACCAGGTCACACCGCCGGTATCACTGCTGCGATTCGACGCACAGCACACCCCCGGCGCGGGCAGTCCGCATATTCACGAATTTCCGGTGCTGCTGTATGTCCCGCCTGCCGGCGTGGTGTACGTGGTCGCAGCGGGCCAGGTGATCAAGTCCGCCACGATGGGTGAGTTCGACGGCGCCGTGGGAGTGTTCTTCGATCCCGCGGCGCTCGGCGATGCCGGACGGACGCCATGGCCAGCTTGGCGCGCGCATCCGCTGTTATTTCCCTTCTTGCACCAACATTCGGGCGGAGTGCTGCAGTTGGCCGTACCTGCTTCGCGAAGACCGTCGTGGGACAGCTCGATCGCGGCGATCGACACCGAACTGACGCAGCGGCAGAAGGGGTACCGCGAGGCGACGACGGCACACCTGACGCTGCTGCTCATAGATCTCGCGCGAATGGCGGCCGATGTGGTCGGTGATCTGCGGCGCAGCGGTGAACCGCTGCTCGCCGAGGTGTTCGACGTCATCGACCAGCGGCACACAGCACCTTTGTCCCTGCGTGATGTGGCGGACGCGGTGGGCATGACGCCGGGACATCTGACGACCGTGGTGCGCCGCCGCACCGGGCGCACCGTGCAGGCGTGGATCACCGAACGACGGATGACCGAGGCCCGCCGACTGCTGGCCGATACCGATCTGCAGGTCGGCGAGATCGCCCGCCGCGTCGGCGTTCCCGATGCCGGATACTTCACCCGCTTGTTCCGGCGCAACCATGGTCTGTCGCCCCGGCAATGGCGCGGCCAGCCCGACGCCCTCGCCCGCTGACGCCGAAAGCTGGCCGAAGCCTCGGGGCCGAGAAGCTCCGTCGGGCGTAGTCGAATGGTCGTCGCACGTGCCGCCATATGACTACGCTCGGCGGGGTGCTGGAGCGGCCGGTTAGACCAGGGCGCGGTCGATGATGGCGGTGGTGTCGACGCCGGTGGGGAGGGTGCCGAAGGCGATGCCCCAGTCGTCGCCGAGGCGGGTGGCGCAGAAGGCGTCGGCTATGGCGGGGTGGCCGTGGCGGACCAGTTGCGCGCCCTGGAGGACGAGGGCCATGAGTTCGACGACGCGGCGGGCTCGGTATTCGATTTCGTCGAGGTCGGAGAGTTCCTTGCCGAGGCGGGCGATGGCGTCGTCGAGGCGGGGGTCGGCGCCGGTGGCGAGGGAGACTTCGTTGAAGAAGGCCTCCACGGTTTCGGGTTGGCGGCCCATGGCGCGCAGGGCATCCAGCGCCGCCACATTGCCGGAGCCTTCCCAGATGGACATGAGCGGGGCCTCGCGATAGAGGCGCGGCATGCCGGATTCCTCGGCATAACCGTTGCCGCCGAAGCATTCCAGGGCTTCGGCCGCATGCGAGGGGGCGCGCTTGCAGACCCAATACTTGGTGACCGCCAAGGCAATTCGACGCAGCGCGGCCTCGGCGGGGTCGGTGCTCGCGCGATCGGTGGCACCCGCCAGACGCATCATGACAGTCGTCGCGGCATCGGATTCGATGACCAGGTCGGCCAATACATTGCGCATTGCCGGTTGGTCGATCAGCTTGGCCCCGAACGCTTCTCGGTAGCGCGCGTGGTGGGCGGCATAGACGGCGCCGACGCGCATACCGGTCGCGGAGCCGATGACGCAGTCCAGGCGGGTCATATTGACCATTTCGATGATGGTCTTGACGCCGGCGCCCTCCGCGCCGACCAGCCAGCCGGTGGCGTTCTCGTATTCGATCTCCGAGGAGGCATTGGACTTATTGCCCAGCTTGTCCTTGAGCCGTTGGATCCGAATGGGATTGCGGGTGTCGTCCGGGAGTACGCGCGGCAGCAGGAAACAGGACAGGCCGCCGGGGGCCTGGGCCAGTGTGAGGAACATGTCCGACATGGGCGCCGAGGTGAACCACTTGTGGCCGACGATGCGGTAGCTGCCATCGGGTTGCGGTGTCGCGGTGGTGGTGTTGGCGCGGACGTCGGAGCCGCCCTGCTTCTCGGTCATCGACATGCCCGCGATCAAACCGGCCTTGGTGGACGGTTCGCGCAGGCCGAAATCGTATGTGCGGGAACCGAGTAGCGGTTCGTACTTGGCGGCGAGTTCCTTATTGTGGCGCAGCGCGGGGACCACGGCGTAGGTCATCGAGATCGGGCACATATGTCCGGCGTCGGCCACGCCCCAGGTGTAGAACTTGGCAGCCCGGGCGACGTGGGTGCCCGGCCGGTCATCGAGCCACGGCGAGCCGTGCAGGCCGTGCGCCACAGCGACTTTCATGAGTTCGTGCCAGTACGGGTGGAACTCGACCTCATCGATGCGATTGCCGTAGCGGTCGTGGGTGTGCAGAACGGGCGGGTATTCGTTGGCCAGGCGGCCCCACTCCTGCGCCTCGAATCCGCCTGCGAGCGTGCCGAGTTCGCGCACTTCCGCCTCGGCCCAGCCCGCGCCTTCCCGGTGCAGTCCCTCGAGCAGGGCCGGGTTCTTCGAGACATCGAAGGGCACGATATTCGGAACCTGGTTGAAGACTTCATGCGTCGGCATCGGACACTCCTGAGCGGGATTCATCGCGCACACCCAGCGCGCGTAACGCGAAACTGATGAGTTCTGGCACAACGGATTCGCTGTGCGGTGCGTCGGCCAGCGGGCCGACCAGCACCTCGCCGATGGCGCCGACGAGCGCGGCCGCGCTGGTCCTGGCATCCTGCGCGGGCAGCTCGCCCCGCGAAACCCCGTCCGCCACAGCGGATTCGAAGGCCTCGGCGAAGGCGCGGCGGAAGTGCAGGCGCTCGGTGTCGACCACGGTATCGACGGGTTCGACGAGTAGGACGTAGGCGAGTCTCGGATTCTTCAAGGCCCGGCCGGCGAAGGTCTCCACCGCCGCGGTCACCCGCTCGACGGCGGTTCCGGATGCGGCGGCGGTCGCCACCGCCGTCACCTCGTGCGCGACCACCTTCCGGAATACCGCGCTCACCAGGTCGGCCTTGCCGCTGAAGTTCTTGTAGACCGTTCCGGTGGCCAATCCGGCCTCGGCGGCCACCGCCGCCATGGACAGCCCGGCATAGCCCTCGCGGGACAAGACCTTGGTCGCGGCCTGCACGATCAGCCCCGCCTGGGCATCCAGGCGGGCCTGGACAGCGGGGGTTCTGCGGTAGGCCATACAAGAAGTGAACCACAAATTCATTTCTTGACACAAGGGCAAGTATGACGGCGTATGGTCAAGCTCGTGAGTGTGCGAATCGAACGCAACGGACCCGTGACCACCGTGATCCTGCATCGTCCCGAGGCACGCAACGCCGTCGACGGCCCGACCGCCGCGGCCCTCGCCGACGCCTTCCGCGAATTCGATGCCGACCCGACCGCCGCGGTCGCCGTGCTGTGGGGCGATGGCGGCACCTTCTGCGCGGGCGCGGACCTGAAGGCGCTGGGCACCGAGCGCTCCAATCACGTCACCGAGGACGGCGACGGTCCGATGGGACCGACCCGAATGCGGCTGTCCAAGCCGGTGATCGCCGCGGTCTCCGGATATGCGGTCGCGGGCGGGCTCGAGCTGGCGCTGTGGTGCGATATGCGAGTTGCCGAGCAGGACAGCACTTTCGGCGTATTCTGCCGCCGCTGGGGTGTGCCGCTGATCGACGGCGGCACCATTCGGTTGCCCCGCATTATCGGGACGGGGCGTGCCATGGACCTGGTACTCACCGGCCGTGCCGTCTCAGCGACGGAGGCACTGCAGATCGGGCTGGTGAATCGCGTGGTGCCGTATGGCGAATCACGAAGCGCCGCCGAACAACTCGCCGCCGAACTCGCCGCACTGCCGCAGACCTGCCTGCGCTCGGACCGGATGTCGCTGCTGGAACAGGACGGCATGGACGAGGAGACGGCCCTGCGCAACGAATATCGGCACGGTTTGAGCGCCCTCGCCGACGGGGCTCTGGATGGTGCCCAGCGATTCGCGGCCGGTGCGGGTCGCCACGGCGCGCGCAGCTGAGGGGCGAGCCCGACGGTGACGGGTCGGCTGAGCGTCGTCGACGAGATCTTCCTGCGCACCCATCGCGGGCTCGGCACCCCGATCGCGCTACAGGGGCTGTGGCGCACCGCTGATCGCGTCGACCCGGAGTTGCTGTGGCGGGTGCACACGGCGCTGCGGGGTGGTCCCTTGGGGCGCAGGGTGATTCGGGCGCGGGTACCGGGCGCGCGCCGCAGTTGGCGACCGAACAGCCGCGCGTATCCACTCGCGCTCACCGAAGGCGCGATCGCTCACGAGGATCTGCTCACGTGGGCCGATCAGCAGGGCGCGGACCTCGATCCCGAATACGGTCCGGGCTGGCGATTAGCCGCCGCCGCGTTGGACGATGGCGGATCGATTGTGTCGCTGACCTGTTCGCATGCGCTCGCCGACGGCAGGGCGCTCGTGCTCGCGGTGGACGAAGCGCTTGGTGGCACGAGCTCGACCGCATCGACGGCGCGGAGCGCGGATTCGATCGCGAAATCCACTGCGCCAGAACCAGATCACCCGAGTATCGCGCCAACGGCTGGAAGCGCGCGGGTCAGGTCGAGTGCGCGCGAAGCGATGGCGACTACCAACGCCGAGGTCCGCGCTCCGGAATCGGATTGGTCCGATGCGTGGCGGCAGTGGTCGATCGTCGTGCGCGGCACTTTTCGCGCGCTGCGTCGTGGGATCCCGGAACGCCCCGCCCGCGCGGTATCGGTCCGCGAACACACCTTGCGGGAGGCCGTGCCGACGCACAGCGTGATAGTGCAATGTTCGGCGGCCGACTGGGAGTCGGCTGCTGCGGCGCAGGGTGGCACGGCCAATAGCCTTTTCATCGCGTTGATCGCGAAGATGCTGTGGGCCAGTGGATTTCCCGGGAAGACCATCGATGCCAGTCTTCCGATCGATACCCGCGAGGAGCCGCGCGTCGATAACGATCTCGCGATGACCGAGATCAGTATCGATCGCGGGGATACTGCGGCGACGATCCGCGAGAAATCCCGAATAGCCTACGAGCGCCGCATGTCCAGCCCCGGCGGGATGCCGGAGGAACTGCTGCAGGTGATTCCGGACCGCTGGGCCTACGCACTGTCCAAGGGCGCGGGTGAGCGAGACATCCTGTGCTCCAACATCGGAACCCTCCCCGACTCCCTGCGCACCCTGGGCCCGCACCGCTGCACCGGCGTCGCCGCCCGCGCCATCCACCCCGGCCTCACCGCGGACCACCTTCCCCGCACCCGCCTATCGGGCTACCTCTGCCGCATCGCCGACACCTACACCCTCGCGATCGTCAGCCTCGACCCCGACCGCCTCGCCACCCCCGAAACCCTCCGCACCCTGCTCCACAAAACCACCACCGCCCTCTGCCTACCAATCACCATGTGGTGAAACACCGTCCGCATTCTCAGCGAGTGCCCCGTCCAGATAGATTGCTGCGCTTCCCACTCCGGCTGCTCGCCGAGCGTTGTGACTCGCAGCAGCTGATGGCGGTGCTCTCGTAGAGTCAGGTGGCGAGCCCGGCCGGTGACACAATCGTGCGATGACAGCGGCCAGAACTGCCCGCCACCAAAGAATCTCGGCATTCCTGGCGTCCTGCAGCGATTTCGAGCTAGCCGAGCTAGTAGGCACCGGTCGAGTCATAAGCGTGGGTGTGGGTGGTGGTGCGGCGCTTATCGACGTCGACAGCGTGCCGGTGTTCACCAAGCGGATCCCACTGACCGACCGGGAGGTCGCGAACTCGGGCTCCACAGCGAACCTGTTCGACCTGCCGATGTTTTGCCAGTACGGTATCGGCGGCCCAAGTTTCAACGCCTGGCGAGAGCTGGCCGCCAACATCATCGTCACCGACGCCGTGCTGGCCGGCGAGACACAATCGTTCCCGATCCTCTACCACTGGCGGGTGCTACCCGGCCGGCCGCCGGTCGCAGCCGAACACGCCGAAATCGACACCGTGGTCACCGCCCAGGGCGGCAGCCCGGCCGTGCGGGCCCGCCTCGAAGCGCTCGCCGCCGCACAGTGCAGCCTGGTGCTGTTCTGCGAATACATCCCACACCCGATAGCGGACTGGCTGCGAGAGAACCCAGCCGGTAAGGCCGCCACCGTCGAGCGGCAGCTTTCAGAGATCGTGACGTTTCTGCGGGATCGGGAGTTGCTGCACATGGACGGGCACCTCGGCAACATGCGCACCGACATGGAGCGGATCTATCTCAGCGACTTCGGGCTGGCCACATCGCCGAAGTTCGACCTTTCAGCCGCTGAGCGCGACTTCACTGAACAACACGCCACTTACGACGCTGGCTACGCCGCCATGCGACTGGTCAACTGGCTGGTGACCGATGTCTGCGGGGTACCCGCTGGACGGTATCGCGCCCGTAACGAGTACGTACTCCAGTGCGCCGCCGGACGCATCCCAGATGACGTGCCACCGGTGGTCGCCGCGATCATGACCCGGCACGCACCTGCCGCCGCGAAGATGAACGCCTTCTTCTGGAGACTGTTCGACGGCGACATCCACGCGGAATACCCCGGTATGTGAGCTACCGCTGCGAGTCGCACCGTGCGTGCCCCGGTGTGATCGGAGCGATCACGATGTGGTGACCGCGGCGATGTCGAGTCGATCGAGTACATCCTGCGGCACCTCGATGCCGGGTTCCAGATCATCTGAGGAGATCGGGGCGTCCCAGGTCTGGCGCATGGGCAGAACTCCTGCCCACACGCCGCCGGTTTCGATGTCCGCGGCATCGTCCTTCGGACCGCCGGTCCGGACCTTGACCGAGGCCTCGGTCAGGTCGAGGGCGAGCACCATTGTGGCGGCCAATTCCTTCTTGTTGGGCGATCGCACCCGATCCCAGGACCCCGGTGCGGAGTGTTCGACGATCACTCGCAGCGCGTGCATGCGCGCATCATCGTCGGTGAGTTCGACGGCACGGCCGCGCACCACCGCTGAGCGGAAGTTGGCCGAGAAGTGCATGGCCGAGCGGGCGTAGACGATGCCGTCGACCAGGGTGACGGCGATGGAGATGTCACCGGTCAGCGCCGCGCGCAGGTTTCCGGCGCCGGTCGAGCCGTGCAGGTAGAGCGTGTCGCCGTCGCGGCCGTATACGGTCGGGAGCACCACCGGGCTGCCGTCGAGCAGCACGCCGAGGTGGCAGACCAGTCCGGCGTCGAGAACAGCGTCGAGTTCGGCTCGGTCGGTCCGGCCGCGCTCCTTGGAGCGGGTCAGGGTGGTGCGCGGGGTCGGCGAAAGCGGCGGCCGAGTGCTGATCGACTTCGTCATACCTTCTAGCGTGGACGTGGAAGTGGCATTCTGAAATAGCCAATTCATGAAAATTCGAACAGTCCAATTCCGGGAGGTGGGCGATGCTGGACGAACTTCCGCTGATTCTCGACCGCGACGCTGACCAGCCATTATCAGTGCAAGTCGCGCAGGGTCTGCGGGCCGCGGCGAGCTCCGGCCTGCTGCGCGCGGATGACCGGCTGCCCTCCTCGCGCTCGCTTGCCCAGCGCCTCGGCGTGAGCCGCACGGTGGTCGCCGCGGCCTACGACCAATTGCATGCGGAGGGCTGGATCGCGAGCCGCCGCGGTTCGGGCACCTACCTGACGACCGCCCCCACCGAAGCGCCCGCCCGACCGAGCCAGCGCGCTACTGCCGAGCACCCGCCGGAACTGCTCGACCTCGGCCCGGGCGCACCGTGCATCGAAGCGATCGATCAGGCGGCATGGCGACGCGCCTGGCGCGCGGCCGCCGACCACTCCCCCATCATCCGCAAGGACCGCGGCGGCGAACCGGACTACCGCGCGGCGGTCGCCGAACACCTGCTGCGCCACCGCGGTCTCGGCGCGGGCAGCAAGACCGTGGTGCTCGCGACGGCCGGAACCAGTTCCGCCGTAGGCGAATTCGCGGCCGCACTACTGCACCCCGGCGACACCGTCGCCATGGAGGATCCCGGCTACGGGCGCGCAGCGGGCGCATTCCTCGCGGCGGGTGTCCGGGTGGTCCCGGTGCCGATCGATGCCGATGGTCTGCGAGTCGACCGACTGCCGGACGGCATCAAGGCCGTGTATTGCACTCCGGCACATCAATTTCCACTCGGCACCCGCATGCAGGCGGCACGTCGCGTACAACTCGTCGAATTCGCCAGGCGTGCGGGCGTACTCATAATCGAGGACGACTACGACGGCGAATTGCGCTACGACACCGCCCCTTTGCCGCTGCTGGCCGCAATGGCCCCGGACGTCGTCGTCCATCTCGGCACTACGAGCAAGATCCTCTCGCCGACCTTGGGCATCGGCTGGCTCGTCGCCGCCCCGGATATCACCGAAGCCGTTGTCGCGCACCGCGAACGAACCGGCACGGGCCCGAGCCCCGCCGGCCAACAAGTGCTCGTCGAATTCGCCCGCCACGGCGATCTCGCGCGACACCTGCGCCGACTGCGCCGCGCGGTGCCCCCGCGCCGAGCCCTGGTCGTAAACGAACTACGCCGCCGCGGACTCGAAATAATCGGCGACGATGCCGGTTCCCACGTGGTGGTGCCCCTGGATTCGGCCGAGGCCGAACAGCGTGCCGTGGCCATGGGTCGTGCGCGCGGTGTGGAGCTCGACGGGCTGTCGCGCCACCACCTTGCGGCACAACAACATCCACTCGCCACGGCAGCTGGTCCGCACACGTTCGGAATCGCACTCGGCTACACCGCACTGAGCTGGAACGAGCTGACCACCGCCATTCCGATTGCCGGAGAATGCCTGCGGTCTCAGGTTCAGCCGAACAGTCGGGCGACGAACGGCACGCTGTCCGGTAGCGAACCCGCGACGGTCGCGCTGTGATCCAGGCCGGGATAGATGTGGACCTCGGGCCGGACGCCATTGGCCTGCAGGTCGGCGACCAGCTTCGCGGTCAACGGCGCGGGCACATCGGTGTCATTGGTGCCCTGGCCGATGAACAGCGGGCGGTCGTATCCGCTCATCGGCACATCCATTATCGGATGTGCGGTCGCGGCGAAGTCACCCTCCGAAAGTGGCCGGGAGAACAGCTGATTCAGGGTGACGCCCTCGGCGCGCTGGGCCAGGGGTGTGAAGCACAGCGTCTTGGCCGCGTCGACCAATTCCTTGCCGACGGGGGTGAGGTAGCCGTCCAGGTCGAAGTCCGGGCGGGCCGCCTTCAACCCGTTCATCACATATGTCGCGTAGGCGGTCAGGTGCGACGACTGGATCGTCGGTGTCGCCGGGCCGACCAACGCGGACGCGTCGACGATATTCGAAGCGGGTCCGGTGGCGACCGCACCGCGGTAGTCGAGCTCCGGACCATATTTCGTGGCCAGCGACGCGGTGAACACCGCCGCCCCGCCGCCCTGGGACTGACCGATGGCCACCCATTTCGACGAAAGCGAGTCGTCGACGGCGCGGGCGGCGCGCACCATATCGATCGCGGCATGCGCCTCGGCGCGACCATCGAGATAGGCATGCACTCCGGGTGTGCCCAGGCCGATGTAATCGGTGGCCACGACGGCATAGCCCTGCCGCAGCCAGGTGGCCAGATAGTTCTTGTCGCGTTCGGAGCGGCCCGCCGTCGACGGGGCACAATCGTCGCCGACGCCGACGGTCCCGTGTTCCCATGACAGCACCGGCCAGCCGCCAGGCGGCGGTGTACCCGCTGGCAGGAAGATCGCGCCGGTCGATTGGGCGGGGTGGTCGTCGGAGTCGCGGGTCCAGTAGGTGAGTCGCCGCGCGGATCCGGCGCCCGCGAGCCACAGGTCCGATGGCAGCGCCTCGTCGCGCACCACCGTTCCCGGCGCCGGTCCGGCCGGATCCGCCTGGACGGTCGCGACCAAGGGGCCGGCCAGGATGGCCGCTGTGGCCAGGGTGATCAGTGTGCGACGCATCGACACTTCCTCTCGCTGGGAGTTGCTGTCTCAATGAGACACTTTAACCAGACTAAGCTCGAAAGTGTCACTTTGAGACAGATATCTTCGGGAGGCTCGATGGAGCAGAGCGGTCTGCGCGAGAAGGAAAAGGCCCGAGTGCGCCGGGAGCTGATCGAGACCGCGCTGTGCCTGTTCGAGCGGCAGGGTTTCGAGCAGACCACCGTGCAGCAGATCGCCGATGCCGTGCAGGTTTCGCGGCGCACCTTCCACCGTCACTTCCCCTCCAAGATGGCCGTGGTGTTCGCGCACGAGGAAGATCTGATGACACAACTGCTTTCGGCACTCGAGCGCCGACCGGTCACCGAATCCGCGCTCACCGCAACGCGTTCGGCGATCCAGCAGCTACTGCTCGACGAATCCGAGGCGGCGCTGCGCCGCCATCAGGCCGATACCGCCCGCCGCGCCCGTCACCTGCTGGTCACCAATCCCGAACTGCGCCAGGAGAATTTCACCGGGGCCATGGGCCGCAGACATGCCCTCGCCCAGCTACTCGCCGAGCGGTCCGGCCTGCCCGACTCCGATTTACGCCCCCAACTCGTGGCCGCCACCTGTTTCGCCGCCTTCGGCGTCGGCCTCGACAGCTGGATGCTCGGCGCCGACCATTCGATCGCGGCGCTGTACGAAATCCTGGACAGCATCGTGGCCGCGCTGCAGCAAGGTATCGATGTGCCGGCGGCCGATGCCGGATCGCACCAACCGTTCGGATCGCCGGCGCGGTCGTAGCATGGTCCCCATGACCGAACAGGACATCCTGGCGCGCATCAAGAATTTGGTCGACCGCGAGCATGCTTTGCGGTCAAGGGCGACGGCCGGTGCGGTCGATCCGGTGACCGAGCGGCAGCAGCTCGCCGAACTCGAAGTGATGCTCGATCAGGCCTGGGATCTGCTGCGGCAGCGCAGGGCGCGGATCGAGGCCGGTGTCGCGCCCGAGGACGCGCAGGAGAATACGGCCCGCCAGGTCGAGGGCTACCTGCAGTGACCACGGATTCCGCTGCCGACTACGACGTCATCGTGATCGGCGGTGGGCCTGCTGGCGAAAACGCCGCGGCCTACGCCATCGCGGGTAGTGAGCGCACCGCCGCGATCGTGGAGCGGGAACTGATCGGCGGTGAATGTTCGTATTGGGCGTGTATGCCGAGCAAGGCGCTGCTGCGACCCGCGCACGTGTTGTCCGGCGCGAAGGCCATGGCCGGGATCTCCGCGAGCGGACTCGATGTCGACGCGGTGCTGAAGCGACGTGATGCCTTCACGCACAAGCACGATGACGGCCCGCAGGTCGACTGGGCCGCGAACAACGGCATCGATGTGGTCCGCGGGACCGGGCGGCTCGCGGGCGAGCGACTGGTCGAGGTCGACGGACGAGTGCTGCGCGCCCGGCACGCGGTGGTGCTGGCAACCGGGACCAAGGCGGCGGTTCCCGATGTCCCCGGCCTGCGCGATGCGCTGCCGTGGACTTCCCGTGATGCCACCAATCTGCACGAGGTGCCACGCCGAGTGGTGATCATCGGCGGCGGTGTGGTCGCCTGCGAGGCGGCCACCTGGCTCGCCGCGCTCGGGGCCGACGAGATCACCATGCTGGTGCGCGGTCACGCACTGCTCGGCAAGTCCGAACCATTCGCAGGGGAACGGGTGGCCGCGGCGCTGTCCGATGCCGGTGTGCGGATTCGATTCGGCACGCAACCCACGCGGGTGGAACGCGCCGAGGCGAAGGACACCGGCGAGGGGTGGATCCACGGCGGGACCGTCACCATTCAGGTTGGTGCGGGCCAGATCGAGGCCGACGAGATCGTGGTCGCCGCGGGGCGCGGACCGGCCACGGCGGAACTCGGCGTGGGCGCGGTCGGGCTCGCGGACGGCTATGTCGAGGTGGACGACCGGCTGACGGTCCGCGGCATCGACGGCGACTGGCTGTACGCGGTCGGGGATGTGAATCATCGTGCCGAGCTGACCCATATGGGCAAATACCAGGCCAGGGTGTGCGGTGATGTCATCGCGGCCAGGGCCGAGGGGCGCGCGCTGTCGGGTGCGCGCTACGCCGCGACGTCCGATCATGGGCAGGTGCCGCAGGTGGTGTTCACCGCACCGGAGGTGGCCTCGGTCGGGCGCACCGAGGAGGCGGCGCGTAAAGCGGGCTATGCGGTCGAAACCGTGGAGCTCGATATCGCGGTCGCCGGATCGGCGCTCGCTCGCGATGACTACTCGGGGCGGGCGAAGATCGTCATCGATACCGCGACCGACACACTGCTCGGAGCGACTTTCGTCGGTCCGGAGGTCGGTGAGCTGCTCCATGCGGCGACCGTCGCGGTGGTCGGCAGGGTGCCGCTTGACACATTGTGGCACGCAGTGCCGGCCTACCCGACGGTGAGTGAGCTCTGGTTGCGTCTGTTGGAGGCCCGCCGCTCGTAGTTACCATCGGAAAGATGTCCGATATCACGACCGCCGACGGAGTTGTCCGCGGTTACCGCGGCCGCCGCGTGCTGCGCTGGCGTTCCCTGCCCTATGCCGCCGCACCGGTGGGCGACCTGCGATTTCGAGCGCCGCAGCCGGTGGTGCCGTGGACCGGTGTCCGCGAGGCGACCGCCTTCGGGTTCGCCGCGATGCAACATCGCACCGGTGCGCGGATCGGTCCCCGGCGCTACCAGCCGACAAGTGAAGACGCCCTGACACTGAATGTCGTCGCGCCGATCGAACCATCGTCCACACCCCGTCCGGTGCTGGTGTTCATCCACGGCGGCGGGTATCTGATCGGTACCTCGGCGCTCGGTCTGTATTCCGGTGCGCGGCTGGTGGTCGGCGGCGATGTGATAGTCGTGTCGCTGAACTACCGACTCGGCGCGTTCGGCTATGTCGATTTCGGTGAATTCAGCACGCCCGAGCGGCCTTTCGACGCGAATCTGGGGCTGCGCGATCAGGTCGCGGCATTGGAGTGGGTGCAGCGCAATATCGCCGCGTTCGGCGGAGATCCGGGCAATGTCACCATCTTCGGTGAATCGGCTGGCGCACATGCGGTGCTCGCGCTGCTGGCCACGCCCGCGGCGAAGGGGCTGTTCCATCGCGGGATCGCACAGAGCCCGCCCGCTGATTGGGGTATGAGCGCCGAGGACGGTCGCGCTTTCGCCCGCCGATGTATCGACGCGCTCGGCGCCACGCCCGATAACGCGGCCAAGGCACTGATCACCGCCGGTGCCAATGACATTCGGCGCGCGGTCGACAAGACCAGCGATAAGGTGCTGCGGGAGCGCCCCGGACTCTTCCCGATCGCGCCGGTCGTGGATGGCGAATATCTGCGACAGTCCCCGATCGATGCGATCACCAGCGGTGCCGCACACCAGGTTCCGCTCATCATCGGCACCAATCGCGACGAGGGCACATTGTTCGCGAAGTTCGGCGATGAGCTGCCGACCACCCCGGGACGCCTGCATGCCCTGCTGACCCGAGACGGTGGTGCGGAACTCGAATCCCGAGTCATCGCGGCCTATCCCGGATATCCGGATGCGAAGGTCGCCGTTCGTGCCGGTGGTGACTATGTGTTCTGGCGGCCGTCGGTCACCGTGGCGGCGGGTCACAGCCGCTACGCACCGACCTATGCCTACCGTTACGACTTCGCTCCGCGCGCACTGCGTCTCGCGGGGGTTGGCGCGACCCATGCCACGGAGCTGATCCCGGTCTTCGGTGCCGCCAATTCGCCGATCGGCCGGGCCTTCACCGCAGTCGGCGGGCGGCGTGGCCTGCTGTCGGTGACGCGGCAGTTCCAGGACAATTGGCTCGCATTCGCGCGGACCGGGCGACCACTCCCCTCGTGGCCCGCCTATACCGAAGACCGGCGCACCACGCTGATCATCGATGAGATCACCCGGCTGGAGAATGATCCAGATCAGGCCAAGCGTATTGCCTGGCAAGGAATCCGGGTGCCGACGTTGATCTAACCTACTTCAGCAGTCGCGACATGCGGCGGTCGGCGAGTACCTTCCCGCCGGTCTGGCAGGTCGGGCAGTACTGGAACGAGCGCTCGGCGTAGGAAACCTCGCGAACGGTGTCGCCACACACCGGGCACGGCAGGCCGGTGCGGGCATGTACCCGCATACCGGAACGCTTTTCGCCCTTGAGGCGGGCGGCGTCCTGGCCGACGGATCGCTGGACCGCGTCGGTCAGCACCGAACGCATGGCCTCGTAGAGGATCGAGATGGTTTCCGCCGACATGGTTTTGGTGTTGGCGAAGGGTGAGATCCTGGCCGTGTGCAGGATTTCGTCGGAGTAGGCATTGCCGATGCCCGCGATCAATGTCTGATCCACGATCGCGGTCTTGATGCGTTGCGATGCGCCGTGCAGGATTTCGCCGAACTGCTCCTCGGTCACCTCGAGGGCGTCCGGGCCGAGGCGCGCGATGCCGGGCACTTTTTTCGGATCGTCGACGATGTACACCGCGAGCCGTTTCTTGGTGCCCGCCTCGGTCAGGTCGAATGCGGGTGTCATACCCTCCGGGGTGAAGAAGTGCACCCGCAGCGCGAGGGGACTCTTACCGCCCGGCTTGGGTGGCGTCTGACTGGGCTCATCGATCCACCGCAACCAGCCGCCGCGCGATAGATGCGTGATCAACCACAATTCATCGCATTCCATCCCGAGAAACTTGCCCCACCGGCCCGCGCCGGTCACATCACGCCCGGACAGCGCCGTCACCGGCGGATCGAACGTCTTGACCGCACTCAGCGCCGCCACGTCGACACGCCCCACCACGGCGCCAACCGCATGCTCCCGCAGAAACTGCGCCAACGCCTCCACTTCCGGTAGCTCAGGCACGACCCCCACGCTACCCGGCCCCACCGACACCGGCCCTCTTCACGCACACATGCGAATCAAGATCAGGTGGAACTGGTGGCGGACCCTTCTCGCGCGATGCCGCCATAGATTCCACCTGATCTTGATCACCTACCTGGGGGGCGCGAAGTGGGCGCGGTGGTGGGTGGCCCAGTCGCGGAAGGGGCGGGGTGGGGTTCCGGTGATCCGTTCGACGGTGGGGTGGACGACTGAGGTGAACGCTTCCAGGGCGGTGGCGCGGAGGGCCATGATTGCGTCGGCCATGGCGTCCGGGATGCCGTGGTCGATGATCGACTGTCGGGCGGTGGCGGGGTCGACCTCGACGTAGTGCAGGGGGCGGTCGAGGACGTCGGCGAGGATGGCGGTCTGTTCGCCGGGTGATAAGGGTTCGGGGCCGCTCAGGGTGTAGATCTCGCCCTCGTGGCCTTCGGTGGTTAGTGCGGTCGCGGCGACCGCGGCGATATCGTGCGGGTCGACCACTGCGATTCTTCCCTGGCCGAAGGGGGCGTAGACCGCGCCGTGATCGCGAATGGAGCTGGCCCAGTGCAGTGCGTTTGCCATGAATCCCAAGGGGCGAATAATCGTCCACGCGATTCCGCTGTCCCGGACCGCCTGTTCACCGGCGCGATGCCAGGTGGGGATCGGATCGGTCGCGGTGTCGTCGCCGGTGCGGCCGGATGACAGCTTGACGAGGTGGCCGACTCCGGCGCGGGCTGCCGCCTGCGCGAGATTCGCGTCGTGGGATGGGATTTCGGGGCCGCTGGAGAGCAGGAATACCCGATCGACACCGCGCATCGCAGGCCCGAGGCTGTCCGGATCACCCAGGTCCGCGCGCACCACCTCGACACTTTCGGGCAGTCCGGCGGTCTCGGGTCGCCGCGTGGTCGCCCGCACCGGGACACCCAACTCGAGCAATTTGCCGACCAACTCGCGGCCCACGGTCCCGGTCGCTCCGGTCACCAGAATCATCGAATTTCTCCTTCGTCGATCGGGCCAGATGAGCCCGTGTCGTCCACCTTCCGCAGACGCGGCAGAACAGACCATCAACCGGCACGGATCAGCGGATAGTTTCCATATCCAGTGGGGAAGTGAAAGATATTTCCATGCTCGATGACGTCGACCGCGGCCTGATCCACGCCCTGCACATCGACGGGCGCGCCCCGTTCAACAAGATCGCGGCGGCCCTGAACGTCTCGACGCAAACCGTCGCCCGCCGCTACCAACGCCTGCGCGCCAGCGCCGGACTGCGCGTGGTCGGCCTCGCCGATCCGGGCCACGCCGGGCACACCCAATGGCTCGTCCGCCTCACCACCACCACGGCCACCGGCCAGAACCTCGCGAATTCCCTCGCCCGCCGCCCGGACACCTCCTGGGTCAAACTCACCTCGGGCGGCACGGAAATCCTGCTGGTAGTGAATATTCCGCGCGATGCCGCCGCCTCCCGCTCGATCCTGCTGCAGGACCTTCCCCGCGCCGCGGGCATCACGGCCGTCTCGGCCCACTACGTCCTGCACACCTACCTCGGCGGCCCGACCGCATGGCGCGGCCATACCACCGCACTGGACGAAAACCAGCGAAACCAATTGCAGCCGAATAGATCCGGCCACGCAGCCGGCCGCAGCCTCGCCGCCACCGACGCCGCATTACTGGCCGCCCTGCAACAAGACGGCCGAGCCACACTGGCCCAACTCGCCACCGCGACCGGCTGGTCCCAAGCCACGGTCACGCGACGGCTCACGGATCTACAGGCGGCCCGAGCGATCTTCTTCGATGTCGAACTCGATGACGCCCACTTCGGCGCCACTACCCAAGCGCTGCTGTGGATGTCGGTCGCGCCATCGCACCTCGACCGTGTCGCGACCGCGCTCGCCGAGCACCACGAACTGGCCTTCGTCGCCGCCACCACCGGCCCGACAAACCTGGTCGCACAAGCGATGTGCCCCGATCCCGAGGCACTGCACCACTACCTCACCCACCGCCTCGGCGCGCTCGAAGCCATCCACTCGTTGCAGACCTCGCCGGTCCTCGTCACGGTGAAGGCGGCTGGTCGGCTGGACGCAACAGGTAGACGTCCATGATCCAGCCCTTTTCGGCACGTAATCGCGTGCGGCGCTCGACGATCTCCTTCTCGACCTCGCGCAGCCGCCCCTCGATCAGCGTCTCGTCGGGCATCCCCAGATACGCGCCCCACCAGATGTGCACATCGTCGCCGGGCACCTGCGTGAACGAACAGTCACCGTCGAGCATCACCACGGTCGAGCCATCGAGCCCTTCTTCGCGCAGGCGACGCCCGGTGGTGACGTGGACCGGCTCGCCGATGCGATGCAACACCATCCGATGCCGCGCGGCCAGTGCCTGCACGCTGGTGATGCCCGCAATCACCTCGTAGTCGAAGCTCTGCGCACCGCGATCCAGCACGCGTTCGATGATGCGCAGGGTGCTGTCGTACAGCGACGGATCGCCCCAGACGAGGATGCCGCCGACACCGTCGACCTGGGCGAAGGCATCCTCCAACAATGCCGAGCGGCGGTCGTGCCAATCCTCGACGACCCCCTGATAATCGGCGGGCGCGCGGTCGCGCGGCGGGTCGGCGATCTCCACGATGCGATAGGGGTGATCGAGGTGTTCGGTGAGGATCGCCGTGCGCACGTCGACCAGTTCCTGTTTCTCGGCACCCTTTCCGATGACGAAGAACACCTCGACCTGCCGCATGGCCTTGATCGCCTGCACCGTCACCTGGTCCGGATCGCCCGCACCGATGCCGATCACGTAGAGCTTGCGCATGGCCCGAGCTTGCCAGGCGCAGGGGTGGGTAAGCTCGCCAGGCGTGGCCAACAATGCGGATACCCAGTATGAGGACCTGCTCCGATTGGTCCTGGAGTCGGGCACGGCGAAGTCGGATCGCACGGGTACCGGCACGCGCAGCGTCTTCGGACATCAGCTGCGCTACGACCTTTCCAAGGGCTTCCCACTGATCACCACCAAAAAGGTGCATCTGAAGTCGATCGTCTACGAGTTGCTGTGGTTCCTGCGCGGCGATTCCAATGTGGCCTGGTTGCATGAGCACGGCGTCTCCATCTGGGACGAATGGGCGGACCGCAATGGCGAACTCGGCCCGGTCTACGGCGTGCAATGGCGGTCCTGGCCGACGCCGGACGGCTCCCATATCGACCAGATCTCCGAGGTCCTGCACACCCTGCGCACCAATCCGGATTCCCGGCGCATCATCGTCTCGGCCTGGAATGTGGCCGAACTCGACAAGATGGCACTGGCGCCGTGCCACGCCTTCTTCCAGTTCTATGTGGCCGAGGGCAGGTTGTCCTGCCAGCTCTACCAGCGCAGCGCGGACCTGTTCCTCGGCGTGCCGTTCAATATCGCCAGCTACGCGCTGCTCACCCATATGGTGGCGCAGCAGACCGAGCTGGAACCCGGTGATTTCATCTGGACCGGCGGCGACTGCCATATCTACGACAACCACGTCGAGCAGGTCACCGAGCAACTGACCCGCGAGCCGTATCCGTTCCCGACACTGAGTCTGCGGCCCGCGCCGACACTGTTCGATTACACCTACGAGGACGTGGATGTGATCGGCTACCAGCACCACCCGGCGATCAAGGCGCCGGTCGCGGTATGAATGCGGCATCACGTACCGATTCGGTGATCGGTGGCGGTCGGGCGACGGGCGGGCGCGAGCGCACCATCGGACTGATCTGGGCGCAGACCCCCGACGGCGTGATCGGCTTCGAGAACACCATCCCCTGGCGTGTGCCCGAGGATATGGCGAATTTCAAGGCCGTCACCTTGGGTCATCCGGTGATCATGGGCCGTCGCACCTGGGATTCCCTGCCGCCCAGATTCCGCCCGCTGGACGGCCGCCGCAATATCGTGGTGACCCGCCGACCCGACTGGTCGGCGGCGGGCGCCGAACGCGCCGGCTCGCTCTCCGACGCACTGGCCGCGAGCGCACCGGATGACGTCTGGATCATCGGCGGCGGCGAAATCTACCGGGCCGCCATGGATTTCGCGACGGACCTGCTGGTCACCGAGGTGGACACACACGTCGACGGCGATGCCTACGCACCGGCCATCGGCCCCGAGTGGCACGCCGACGATACCGACCCGTGGCGCGAGTCGAAGTCCGGCCTGCGCTTCCGCATTCGGCGCTACACCCGCGAATAATCCGACCGTTGGCAAACCCCCGGCACTGCGCATTCGGGACCGCCGAACACAGTTCGATCACCGAACGGCAGCGAACACGCCGCAGACCGGTACGGCGGTCAAACCGGACACACGTCACCCGCCGGTCGGGCATACTCCTGGATATCAGCCCGTGTCACCAGCCCTGATTCGGCTGATTGCATCTGCGAAAGGCGGTCCATGGACAAGAAATCGCTGACTGCGGTCGCGCGCCAACAGCTCAAGTTGGCCGCCACCGCCACGAGCGGGCGCAGTTCGCAAACCATCTACGGCGGTCATGCCAATGCACTGCGGCAGACCGTGGTCGGTCTTTCGGCGGGGCAGAGCCTGGCCGAACACGATAATGCGGGCGAGGCCACCCTGCTGGTGCTCAGCGGCACACTGACCTTGATCAGCGGCACCAACGAATGGAAGGGGTCGGCCGGGGACCTGCTGGTCGTGCCCAAGGCGCGGCACAGCGTCAAGGCCGTCGACGATGTCGCATTCCTGCTGACAGTCGCCAAGTAGTAGCCGACAGGCCAGCACCGCGTGGCCGGTATGTCGGTGCCGGGCTCTAGGGTGGAGCCCATGGGTGAGCCGCAGTCGATCTTGGAACCGCTCACACCGGCCGCGATCTTCCTCGTCGCCACGATCGACGAGGGTGGTGAAGCGGCGGTGCGGGACCTGCTCGCCGATCTCCCCGGGTTGCGTCGTTCGATCGGATTTCGGGTGCCCGGCGCCGGGCTGATGTGCGTCGCGTCGATCGGCTCGACCGCATGGGATCGTCTCTTCGGCGGGCCGCGGCCCGCCGAATTGCATGAATTCCCCGAATTCGTCGGCGAGGTGCACAGCGCACCCAGCACCCCGGGCGATCTGCTCTTTCACATCAAGGCCGAAACCCAGGACGCCTGTTTCGAATTGGCGATGACGATTGGTGACCGGCTCGACGGCGCGGTCACCATCGTCGACCAGACCGTCGGGTTCCGCTATTTCGAGATGCGCGATCTGCTCGGCTTCGTGGACGGCACCGAGAATCCGGAGGGTTCGGCGGCGGTCAGCGCCGCGGTGGTCGGCGAGGAGGATCCGGACTTCGCGGGCGGGAGTTACGTCATCGTGCAGAAGTACCTGCACACCATGGCGGAATGGCGGGCGCTGTCGGTCGAGGAGCAGGAGCGGGTGATCGGGCGTACCAAGCTCGACGATTTCGAACTCTCCGATGCGGACAAGCCCGCGAATTCGCATGTCGCGGTGAACACGATCACCGAGGCCGACGGCACCGAGCGGCAGATCCTGCGCGCCAATATGCCCTTCGGCAGCATCAAGGACGGCGAATTCGGCACGTACTACGTCGCCTACGCGGCCACACCGAGCGTCACCGAGACCATGCTCTCCCGCATGTTCCTCGGCACCGAGGAAGCCGCCTACGACCGCATCCTGGACTTCTCCGTCGCGGTGACCGGCACCCTGTTCTTCGCGCCGCCGGCGGATTTCTTCGACGATCTGCCCGAAGCGCCCGAGGTGGCCGCGCAAACGCTCGCGGAATCTTTGTCGCCCAACGGCGTTGGCACTGACGGCGGTCTCGGTATCGGCACGTTGAAAAGGAGCATGCAGTCATGAACAACCTCCATCGCGAACTCGCGCCGATCACCTCAGAGGCTTGGACGGCGATCGAGCAAGAGGCGACGCGCACCTTCAAACGGCATATCGCCGGCCGCCGGGTGGTCGACCTGTCCGGACCGCACGGCACCGACTACTCCGCGGTCGGACTCGGCCGCACCACCGCGATCGCCGCACCGGATGAGGGCGTGCAGGCCCGCCAGCGCGTGGTCGCGCCGCTGGTCGAGCTGCGGGTGCCGTTCACGCTCTCGCGCGAGGAACTCGACGATGTCGAGCGCGGCGCCAAGGACACGGATCTGGATGCGGTGAAGGAGGCCGCGCGCCGGATCGCCTTCGCCGAGGACCGGGCCATTTTCGAGGGCTATCAGGCCGCGAATATCACCGGTATCCGGGCGAGTTCGTCCAATGCCCCGATCAAGCTGCCCAGCGATCCGCGGCTGGTGCCGGAGTCGGTCGCCCAGGCCCTGAGCGCGCTGCGGTTGGCGGGCGTCGACGGCCCGTACTCCGTGCTGTTGAGCGCGGATCTGTACACCGCGGTCAGCGAGACCTCCGATCACGGCCACCCGATCCGCACTCATATCGAACGCCTCATTCCGGAGGGCGAGATCATCTGGGCCCCGGCCATCGACGGCGCGTTCGTGCTGACCACGCGCGGCGGCGACTTCGACCTGCAGCTGGGCCAGGACCTCTCGATCGGCTACCTCGCCCACGACGCGCAATCGGTACAGCTCTATTTCCAGGAGAGTCTGCAGTTCCTCGTCTACACCGGGGAAGCCGCGGTCGCGCTGGAGGCGTGATGCACCGACCTGCCCGTATCGGGAAGCCACCGGTCATCCGGACCGGCTAGGTTGGGGATGCGTTGAGCAGGAGGTCGAGATGACGATGGTGCGCGCGGGCGTGGTTCCGACCCGGCGGGCAATGCTGTACGGGATGCTCGGGATCGCGGCCACGGTGGTGGTCTGCGGTGCCATCGTGGCCGGATTCGGGCTCAATCGGGTCTTCACCGGATTGCTGGCCGGTGCGGTCGCGGGGATCGCCCTGTTGGTCGCGCTGTTCGGCCGGGATGTCGTCGTGCTCACCGACGGGGCGATCTATCGGCGCACCCCGTGGCGGGAATCCAGTATCGAATGGGACCGGGTGGTGGCCGGACGGTTCACCCTCGACGAGCGGGCCCGTTGGTCGATCGCACTGGATCTGATCGGCGGCGACGAGCGCCACGGCGAACTCGTACTGCTGTCCATCCCGCCGGTGCGGCGGCCCGTCTCCGGCGCGTACGACATGCGCAAACGCGAGCAGGTCAACGAGATTCGAGCGATGCTGCGGCACAAGCGCGTACCCGTGACGGTGCTGCCGGAAATCGCTGGTGCGCTGCAACAACATTGGCAGATCGCACCGCCCACTCGCTGACCCGAACGCCCGCGCACTGACCGAGACAGGGCGCGCTCGGGTCGTATACCTTGGCAGATGTGTCGATGATGAAGGGCGCCAATGTCGCGGTGCCGATGTCTTCAGTCCGCGTCGAGCTGGGGTGGCAGTCAGGTCCAGGGGTTCCGGATGCGGATGCCTCCGCACTGTTACTCGTCTCCGGAAAAGTGCGCTCGGACAACGACTTCGTCTTCTACAACCAGCCCGATCATCCGTCCGGCGCGGTGCGGCACGAAGGTAAACGCCAGGGGCCGACCGTAATCGACACGTTGGCGGTGAATCTGGCGCAGGTCGAATCGCAGATCGACACGATCGTCATAGCGGCTTCCGCGGATGGCGGGACCTTCGGGCAGTTCCGTGGTCTGTATGTGCGGGTGCTGGATGCGGTGAGCGGGGCGGAGGCGGCGCGGTTCGACAGCACCGGAGCCAGTTCGGAGACCGCGTTCGTGCTCGGGGAGTTGTATCGACGGCAGGGGGCGTGGAAGTTCCGGGCGGTCGGGCAGGGATATGCGACCGGGTTGGCCGGGCTGGCTACCGATTTCGGGATTTCGGTCGACGATGCGGGTGGGGGGCAGGCGGGTGCGGCGCCGCAGCCGAGTTCGCCGTCGTTCAACCCGCCGCAGCCGAGCACGCCACCGTTTTCGCCGCCCGCACAGCAATACGCTTCGCCGCCAGTGCCGGAGCAGCCTTACGCACCACACACCGCGCCTGCGCAGCAGCACGCGGCACCGCCGCCGCACCCGCCTGGGTTCCCGCCGAATCCGGTATCGCAGCCTTACCCGGCAAGCCCTGCGGCGCAGCCGTACCCGCCTGATCCGACGGCGCAGCCCTACGCGGCCAATCCAACTGCACAGCACCCGCCTAGCCCGACGGCACAGCCCTACGCGCCCAGCTCGACGGCGCAGCCGTACCCGCCTGGCCCGACCGCACAGCCCTACCCGCCTGGTCCAACTGCACAGCCCTACACGCCCAGCTCGACGGCGCAGCCGTACCCGCCTGAT